>CAWGQH010000019.1:0-149981 GCA_963824735.1 uncultured Chloroflexia bacterium | reverse complement strand
CATCTCGGGCATGACGTCGCTTGGTTACCAGGTCACGTGGACCCGCTTGCTGGCGTCCGGCACCGGCAACACGACCTACGTGTTCACGATGATCCTCGGGGTCTTCCTGATCGGGATCGCCCTCGGGGCCATCATCTTCAACCTGGTTCGGTCGCGGATCGGCGACCCACTGCGGTTCCTGGCCGGAGCACAGCTGACGGTCGCCGCGCTTGCGTTTGCGTCGCTGCTGTGGCTGCTCGACAACCCGAACACCTTCGTCCCGAGCCGGCCGCTCGACACCGTCGCCGCGCTGGTCGGGGCGGTGATCCTCGTCGTCCTCCCCGTCACGGTCGTCCTCGGGATCGCCTTCCCGGCTGCGTCCGCCCTCCTCCCCGACGGAGCCGAACGCGCCGGGACCAGCTCCGGGGCCCTGCTCGGCGTGAACACCACGGGGGCGATCGTGGGCAGCCTGGTCCTCCCGTTCCTGCTCATGCCGCTCCTTGGCTCGCCGGCCGTCGTCGCGCTGCTTGCATTGACCAATGCGCTGGTCGGGATCGCGCTGGCGCTGATTGCCGCACCGCGGGCGACGGTGACGGCCCTGTCCGGCGCGATCGTCGTGCTGGCGATCGTGGTGGTCTCGCTGGTGCCCGGCACGCTGGCGCAGCCGAACGAGCGCTGGATCCAGCAGGCGAACGGCCGGCTGTTCGCGTCCGCCGAGGACGAGATCGCCTCGGTCCAGGCGGGACAGGTCCGAAGCACGCCCCAGCTGTGGGTGGCCGGGACGTCGATGACGCTGCTGACGATCGACGCCAAGCTCATGCCGATCCTGCCGCTGATGGCGAACCCAGACGCGAAGGAGGCGCTGATCGTGGCGTTCGGGATGGGGTCGAGCTATCGATCGGCGCTGATCGCGGGCCTGGACGTCGAGGCCGTCGAGCTCGTCCCGTCAGTCGTCGACATGTTCGGCTACTACTACCCGGACGCCGACACGTTCGCGGCGCATCCGAACGGCCACATCGTGGTCGCCGACGGCCGCAACCACCTCGAGTTGAGCGGCAAGGACTACGACATCATCGTCACCGATCCGCCGCCGCCGATCGAGAGCTCGGGTGCCTCGGTGATCTCGTCGCACGAGTACTACGAGGCCGGTCGCGACCACCTCAAGCCGGGCGGGATCATGATGCAATGGGCGCCCCACGGAACGGATCAGGGCGAGTTCGAACGCCATCTGCGAACGTTTGCGTCGGTCTTCCCCGAGGTGCTCGTCGCGCGCGGGCCGGGCGGCTACGGGAACTTCTTCCTCGGATCCATGACGCCGATCGAGCTGACCGACGCCGGGATCCGCGACGTGCTCGAGCGGCCGGGTGTCGTCGAGGACATCTCCTCCGCCTACGACAGCCCCGAGACCACCGCTGGAGGGCTGGGCGGCGTTCATCCCGGGTCTCGTCACGCTGTCCGGGGCGGATGTGGCCTCCCGTGCTGGCGAAGGCCCGCTGGTCACCGACGACCGGCCGCTGCCGGAGTATTTCCTGCTCAGGAGACTGTTCGGCTTGGGCCGATGACCCGAGACATGCCCACCTTGGAACTGATTGCGGCTGCAATCAGTCTCCGGTGCTATCCTCGCCCAAAGTGACCGCCCCCACGCTCGAAGCGGAGCCCGCCTGTCCGGGTCCCGCGGACGCTCCGACCACCGAATCCACCTCGGCTCGCGCGCTGCGCGCCGAGCACCGCTCGTTCGACACCATCCCCGAGGCCACCTGGGACGGCCTCGCCGAACGGAACCCGTGGGCGACGCCCTTCTCGCAGTGGGCCTTCCACCGGGCGTGGTGGGACGCGTACGGCGAGAACGCCCACGAGCAGACGCTGGTCGTCGTCGATGCCAGTGAGCCGCCCGGCGCCGAGCCCATCGCGATCGTGCCGCTCATGCACCGTCACGAGGTCGAGACGCGCGACGCGCTGACCCGCACGACGATGCGGCCGGGAGCCGGACTCGAGCTCACCCCGGTCGAGCCAACGGCGAAGGCCATCTTCTTCGGGGCCTCCTACCACGCCGACTACGCGACCGTGCTCGCCGACCCGCGCGACCTGCCGGCAGTCGCCGATGCCCTCGCCGATCACCTCGCCGCTCCGCCGGCTCCCGACGATCCGCACCCTGCCACATGGGACGTGATCGACCTGCGCCGCCTGCGCTGCGGCGACCCGGCGGCCGACGCCCTCGCTGCGGCGTTCGGTGCTCGCGAGATCTCCGAGGGCTGGACCCTCAACGTGGAGCGCGAGGACGTCTGCCCGGTCGTACGGGTGCCGCCCGGGGCGACGTTCGAGGACTACCTCGCCGGGCTGAGCAAGAAGACCCGCCACGAGATCCGGCGCAAGCTGCGCCGCGCCGAGAACGCCGGCGAGGTGCGGCTCGACGAATCCGCGCGGCCGCTCGACGATCTCGAGGCGTTCATCGACCTGCACCAGCGCCGGTGGGGCGACCGCGGGCTCTTTCCCGACACCGAGGGCGGGCGCCAGAGCCGGGTGCTCGTCAGCCGGCTGTTCGAGCTGTTCGGCCCGGACGGCCCGATCAGGCTGGCCTTCCTCACCGTCGGAGGCCGACGGATCGCGGCCGGGATCGGCATCCACGCCCGTGACGGCTACCTCTACTACAACGCCGGCGTGGACCCCGACGCCCGGGACCTCTCGCCGGGGGTCGTGCTGCTCGCCAAGTTCCTGGAGCGCGCGATCGAGCAGGGCTGCAACCGGCTGGACCTGCTGCGCGGCGACGAGCCGTACAAGTACGAGTGGGGCGCGGTCGACGAGCCAATCCAGCGCATCCTCGTTCGACGAAGGAACAGCGGATGACGCCTGCACCGCACGAACCGCACAAGCACGCGCACCACGAGAAGAGCCTCGCGCCGGTCGAGCCGGCCGGGCTGCCTTCGGCCGACCGGATCCGGGTCGTCGAGGTCCTCGCCACCGGCTCGAATGGTGGCGCGCAGGAGCATCTCTACTCGCTGCTCACGCGCATGGACCGGTCGCGCTTCGAGACCTCGGTGGTGGCGCTCAGTCCGGGGAGCGCGGTCCGCAAGCTCCAGCGTGCCGGCATCCCGGTGCTCGTCATCGACGAACCGGACGACGCCATCGCGGTCGGCGCCCTGGCGGCCCATCTCGCGTCCTTCCGACCAGACGTCGTCCACAACCACATGTACCGCGCCGAGCTCGTCGGGACGCGCGCGGCCATCGCGCTCGGTGAGGTCGGCCTGCGCCGGCCGTACGTCGTGTCGACGGTCCACTCGAGCCGTGTCCGATCCGCCGAGGATCGCGAGCAGCTGCGCCGCCTCACGCCGGACATGGACCGGCTCATCGCGGTCTCCCGGGCGATCGAGGCGAAGCTCGAGGACGAGGGCCGGACCGGCCTCGGCACCCCGGTCGACCTGATCTACAACGGCGTCGACCTCCAGCGCTACGACCACCAGGAGCCGTGCTGCACGCTGCGCGACGAGTACGGGATGGAGCCCGGCTCGCAGATCGTGGGCGTCGTCGCCCGTCTCGAGCCGGAGAAGGGCCACCCGACACTCTTCGAGGCGTGGCCGGCGGTGCTGCGCGCCGTCCCCGACGCGTACCTGCTCGTGATCGGCGAAGGCAGCCAGCGAGATGCGCTCGAAGCGAAGGCGCGCGAGTTGCGGATCGCCCATCGCGTCGTGTTCACGGGCCGACGGGACGACGTGCCCGCGGTGACCGCCGCGCTCGACGTCGCGGTGCTGCCGTCCTACCGCGAGGCGCAGGGGCTGTCGATCCTCGAAGCACTGGCGCTCGCTCGGCCGGTCGTCGCCTCGAAGGTCGGCGGGATCCCCGAGATGATCGAAGACGGCGTGACGGGCCTGCTCGTCGAGCCGCATGACGCAGAGGGCCTGGCCCGAGCGATCAGCCGGTTGCTGACCGACCATCCCTACGCCGACACCCTCGCACGCCAGGGGCACGACCTCGTCCACGACCGGTTCTGCATCGAGCTGATGGTCGAGGCGGTCGAGGCGATCTACGACGAAGGCGCCCGAACGCTGCGCCGACCGGCAGTGATCGCCGGCTGAGGGATGGCCTCCTAGACCCGAATGACCTCGAGCTCGGGAATGTCGACTGAGTAGTCGTCGTCCTGCGTTACGACGGGAAGGCCGAGCGCGATGGCGGTTGCGGCAATCCACGAGTCATTCACCGGCATGCGAAGGTGCTCGTTTCGTTCGGGTGCCGAAGATCGCGGCCGGGTAGATCGCGAAGCGCGTCGCTGCCAAGGTCCGTGATCGGCCGCCCAACCACGCTGCGATCGGGATGAGCATCAGCGGGATCTGGGCTGTTGAGTAGCCGAACCAGCCCGATGGCCCCACAGCGTTTCCGAGTACGTGGAGGTAGTCGAGCCACATCGGCAGGAAGACAGCGCTCACCGCGGCCGAAATAGCCAGGGCAACCCACCACGAGCGTCGGTCTGCACCGACGAATGCAAACGGGAACAGGGTCGGCTTGAACAGGACGATGACTGACGGCCAGCCCCAGTGAGTGCCGAGGCCGAGCCCGGCGACGAGCCACAATGCCGGGTTTCCCCAGAACACAGCCGACTGCGTCGTTGGATTGGCGAGGCAGAGGAGGATGGCCGCCCACGCCAAGGGTCGCGGATGGTGACGCGCCACCGCCCAGGCCGTGATCGCGATCGGGATGAGCCACCAGATAAGTGGCGGGAGGTAGACAAACGGTACCAACAGGATCAGCGCGGTCGGAGGATAGAGGACCCACGGCCCGGGCCAGGTGTATTTGCCCGCCAGCTGCTCAGGCAGGTAGAAGACCCCTTGGTCGAGCCAGCGCTCAGCCGCGTTGCGGACCACCCAGTAGTCCGCACCGAGCGTCGGGAGAGCCTCGTCCCATCGAACGGCCAGTTCGACAAACGCGACTGTGAGCCAGATGACCGCGAGCATGCCGACGCAGATCGCCAGGAATCGTTCGACGGAACGGGGCGCCAGGACGGAGGGACGCAGACCCGACGTCATCGCACCAGTCTATTCCGGAGCGCATCCCCCAGTGGCACCGTATGCGTTCCGAGGTGGAGCGTCGGTGCACCAGTCGTCGGCCGCAGAGTGGGCCGTGATCGTTGCTTAGCTCACGGCTCCTTGCGGTTCGTCCCACCCAGGCCACGACCGGGACGAGCGTCAGTGGCAGGCTCAGGACCGAGTAGTGCCAGGCTATCCTCTGTTCCCGAGCGATTTGGCGTAGTCAAACCAGAGGGGGAGCATTGGGATTGAGATGATCGCGAGGACACCCGCCGCGATCCACAGAGAGCGATTTCGGGCGCGAAGGAGAAGCAGCGGTGCGAATGACGGTTTAAGCAGTACAAGGACGAGCGGCCAGCCAACGAGGAGACCACCCGTGACCGCCGTCATTGCCCAGATATCGGAGTTCCCATACAGGAATGCGGCGATCGAGCGTGGCCAATCATCAGGATCGCAATGGCGGCCAGGCCGATGGCGAGGGTCGCCAGCGATAGAGGGCATACGCGAGGACCCCGATCGGCACAGCCCACCACAGTACGGCAGGCAGGAGAGCGGTCGGGACGAACAGGAGCAGGGCAATAGGCGGATAGAGATTGTCGACCATCTGCTGGAAGACGAACGCGCCCTCGAGTTGATGGGGCAGATACCACTGGCCGTCGGCGAGCCACCGCGCTCCGAGATCGCGATAGTAGTAATAGTCCATCCACAGCCATTGCTTGGAGCCGGGGCTATCGATCACCTGGGCGAGGATCAGGGCCTCAGTCGCGAGCAACCCAAGCAGCGCAGCAGCGATGAGTGCCGGCGCGTTGATTCGAGGCCACCCTCGAATCGGTGTCTGAACCGCGAGTTCGCTCAACGGACTACCTCGGTCACTCGGGTCGGTTGACGCTCGCGGGAGCCGTGCCGACATGTCGGGCCTCTCGACGCCCGGCATGTGGTACCGACGCGCGCCGTACAACCAGTACCGGCGGTACTAGCATACGGCGTAATCGCGTCAAAACGGCATTCAGCCTCCGTCTTGTTGGCGAGAGGACCAAAGAGGGGTTGCGTCCGCGCCACAGGCGGCTACGATCCGGCCATGTCGGGGGCTGCTCTAGCCGCGGACACACGCACCGAGCCCAGCGTGACGACACGCTGGGCCAAGCCTGTTTGCGCCGGGCTCGCTCTCGTCTTCTTCGTCATCGCAGCGGCCGAATTCGCCGTGGCTCTCTCGTACGTGCTTCCTCCAGGTGACTCGTTCCTGGGAATGGACCTCTCCTTTTACCGGGAAATCGCAGCCCGTTGGCTCGAGACAGGCGTCTTCTATCTCCCGCACCAGCTGAGCGGCCCATACACGGCGACGCTGATGGTCGACACGCTATACCCGCCGCCGGCTCTGCTCCTGTTCGTTCCGTTCCTCGTTCTGCCGGCCATCCTGTGGTGGCTCGTGCCCGTTGCCGTCCTGGGCGCGTTCCTCGCGTGGTGTCGGCCGGGACCGCTCGCGTGGCCCCTCCTCGCGCTCGTCCTGGTCTCACCGCGCACGCAGACAGCGTTCCTGTTCGGCAACACCGATCTCTGGATGGCGGCGGCCGTCGCCGGCGGGTTTCGTTGGAGTTGGCCGGCAGCCCTGCTTGTGATCAAGCCGACCTTCCTCCCGTTTGCACTCGTCGGCGTGCGCCGTCGCGAATTCTGGATCGCGCTGGCGCTGTGGCCATTGTGTCGATCCCGATGGCCGCGCTCTGGATGGACTATCGTACAGGCCATGCGGAACATGACGATCGACGCGGACTACTCCGTGGGCTCACTGCCCCTCGTCCTCGCCCCGGTGGTTGCGTGGTTGCTGCGCACGCGCTCTGGCGAACTGGCTCCCGCTCGATCGTGAAGCGGCCGAACGGCCCATTCGAAGGCGTGTAGGATGCGCGCGGTGCACGCGCCCGCACTCTCAGAGTGGAACAGGCGGCTCATTTACGTCGGCCTGACCGTCGTCTTTCTGGGGATCGGCGCGGCAGAGGCGATACTTCTCTACAGGATCATCGACGCCCAGGATGCTATCGGCGCCGATCCCGTCTTCTTTCGCTCCATTGCGCAGCGCTGGCTGGATACGGGTCGTTCTACACGGAGCGGCAGCTGTCCGGTCCCTATACGACGGTCACCCTCGTCGACAACCTGTATCCCCCGAGCGCGCTCTACCTGTTCGTGCCATTCACCGTGCTGCCACCGGCACTCTGGTGGATCTCTCCCGATCGCCTTCGTCATCTGGACGGTCTGGCGTTTGCGACCACGTTTGTGGGCGCTGGCCGCTTCTCGCGCTGGTCCTTGCGCTGCCCAAGACCTGGGTCGTCCTGTTCTACGGGAACACGGACATGTGGCTCACCGCGTTCGTGGCTGGCGCTGTGCTCTGGGCATGGCCCGCGATCCTGATCACGATCAAGCCGTCGCTCGTGTTCCTCGCCGCGATCGGCATCACGCGCCGATCATGGTGGGTTGCCGCCGCAGTGTTCGCGCCGCTCAACGTGCCGTTGATTCCGTTGTGGCTTCAGTGGATTTCGGTGATCCGCAATTCAACGGTCACCGCCGAATACTCCCTGGCCAACCTCCCGCTCATCACGCTGCCGGTCGTCGCCTGGCTCGCGTCCAGCCGAGCAGCTGGGATTGAGGCTGTCGCCGCGCATCGCTGCCCGGTTGCCGCAGACGAGGGCCGCTCGTCCTAGTCGCGTGCACCGGGAGGACTAACGGGGCGGTGCACGCAGTCACCGCCACCAACTAGCATCCCGCCGTGAGTCTCAGCGGCCTGTGGGCATTCCTCGCGGTCGCGTTGCCGGTCCTTGCCTCCCTCGTGGCGAGCCTGCCTGCGACGGACCTTGCGTACCACCTCCGGGCCGGCTCCGAGATCCTCTCAACGCGGGCGATCCCTTCCGTCGACTAGCTGGACCTTCACGGCCGCCGGGCTCCCGTGGTTCGACCAGCAATGGGGCGCCCAGGTTCTCCTGGAAGCCATGTACCAGGTCGGCGGGTGGGCTGGGCTTGCCGTCCTGCGAGCGGCCCTGGTCGGGATCGTATTCGGGATCGTCTTCCTCCTTTGCTACCGCCGAGGCCTGGAGGCGCGTCGTGCCGCCTGGCTCGCGCTCGGCGCATTCATCGTGGCCGCGCCCGCGCTGGCGCTGCGGCCCCAGCTCATCGCGATGGCGCTGTTCGCCGTGACGCTCCTGCTCGTCGTCGGAACGTCATGAGCATCCTCGGCGGCTCTGGTTCGTGCCGCTCATCGCGGTCGTCTGGGCGAACGTGCACGGCAGCTTCTTCCTCGCGCCGGCCGTCCTCGGTCTTGCCTGGCTGGCAGGACCTCGCATGACCGGGCGCCCAGCCGCGCCGGATCACCGCTCCTCGTGGCCGTCGCGACTGCCGCTCGCCTGCTGCATCACGCCGTTCGGCCCGCCGTCTGGGCCTATGCCGCCGGCCTCGGCGCGAACCCGGACGTAACCCGGCGGATCAGCGAGTGGCAGCCGACCGACGCTGCAGGATGTCCAGGGCTGCTGTTCTTCGGCTCTGCCCTTGTCGTCGCCGCGTTTCTCGCCCGTCGCGGCAGGGCCGCGCCGTGGCCGCGCTCGTTTGGCTGGCCTTCTTCTTCGTGATCGGCGCATACGCAGTGCGCGGCATCGCGTGGTGGCCGCTCGGCGCCGTGGCTGCCGTCGCCGTGCTGCTCGAGCCGGCGTCCGCGTCATCACTCGCGGCCGAGGCTCGGACGTTCCGGATCGTCAATGTCGGCGTCGCCGGTGCCCATGTGCGTTGCCTGCGTCGTGGCGCTTCCGTTCTGGCGCCCGGTCGATCCCGGCACTGGTGCCCCGGAGGGCATCGTTTTCGTACGCACCGTCCGGGATCACTGGGCCCTGGATGGCCGGTCCAGCCCGGCGACCGGATCCTCAACCCGCAGCCGTGGGGCTCGTGGTTCGAGTTCGCGGTCCCGGAGGCGGCGTCGCGATCGACTCCCGATCGAGCTGTTCCCGACGCAGGTCTGGGACGACTATGTGCGGGTCACCGCCGGCGTCGAGGGATGGGAGAGCATCCTCGACCGCTGGGGCGTGACGCGTCGCCGTGGTTGCGGCCGCGGACACTGGGCTGCGCGAACGCCTGATCACCTCCGGCTGGACGGAAACCTATGTCGACGCCGACGGATCGGTGCTTCAACCAAACGCATTAGGACCTTCGGGGAGCGTGAGCCCCGCGCGGGTCCTGCTAGATTCGGCGCGATGACCGACCCGCAACTCGACGTCGTCGTTCTCGGTGGAGGCGGACACGTCGGCCTGCCGCTCAGCCTCGCGTTCGCGGACGCCGGCCTGCGCGTGGGCTCTACGACACCAACCGCGCCACGCTGGACCGGATCGCCGCGGGCGAGATGCCGTTCCTGGAGACCGGCGCCGACGAGCTGCTCCGCGAGGTGCTGCCGACCGGCCGCCTCGAGCTCAGCGCCGACGCCGAGTGATCGCGCGGACCGAGCAGCTCGTCGTCGTCATCGGCACGCCGGTCGACGAGTTCCTCGGCCGTCGATGACGTCTTCGAGCGGACGGTCGACCAGATCGCGCCGCACCTGCGCGACGGCCAGCTCGTCGTGCTGCGCAGCACGGTCTACCCGGGCACGACCGGCTACGTTCGCCAGCGTCTCGCCGACGCGCGGCTGCAGCGTCGACGTGGCGTTCTGCCCCGAGCGGATCGCCGAGGGCCAGGCGCTCGAGGAGCTGTACAGCTGCCCGCAGATCGTCGGCGCCGACGACGACGCGCGCCGGCGACCGCGCCGACGCGCTCTTCCGGCGTCCTCGCCGTCGAAGACGGTCCGCTCGACGACCAAGGAGGCCGAGCTCGCGAAGCTGTTCACCAACACCTGGCGCTACATCAAGTTCGCGGCCGCCAACCAGTTCTTCATGATCGCGAACGACTTCGGCCTCGACTTCGAACGTCCTCCGCGGCGATCCGCGAGGACTACCCGCGCGCCGCCGACCTGCCCGGGCCCGGGCTTCGCCGCCGGACCGTGCCTGTTCAAGGACACGATGCAGCTCGCGGCGTTCAACAACAACAACTTCACGCTCGGCCACGCCAGCATGATGATCAACGAGGGCCTGCCGCTGTACCTGGTCGCCGCGCTCGAGCAGCGGTTCGGACCTGCCGGGCATGACCGTCGGCATCCTCGGCATGGCGTTCAAGGCCGAGTCCGACGACATCCGCTCGAGCCTCAGCTACAAGCTGCAAGCTCCTGCGCTTCAAGGCCGGAGCGCGGGTGCTCTGCACCGACCCCTACGTGCACGCGACGACCGACCTCGTCGCCGCTCGACGAGGTGCTGGAGCGAGAGCGACCTGCTGGTCGTCGGGCGCCGCACAAGGCGTACCGCGACCTGCGACGTCGGCGGCACGGCGTCGTCGACATCTGGAACGCTGGGCGACGGGCGTCCGGGTGTGACGCCCGCGCGTCTCGCGTCGTCATCCCGCGTCTACAACGAGGGCGAGCGCATCGTCGCGTGCCTCGACCGGCTCTTCGACGCGGTCACGCTGCCCTGCGAGGTGCTCGTCGTCGTACGACACGCCCGACGACACGACGCGTCCCGACCTCGAGAAGTACGCGCGGCGACGACCCGCGGTGTGCCGACCGCTCAACACGCTACGGCCGCGGCCCGGCCGCGCGATCCGCTTCGGCATCGACCAGCCGACCGCGCCGGTCGTCGTCGTCACGATGGCCGACGGCAGCGACGACCCCCAGCAGATCGACCAGCTCGCCCGCCTCGTCGAGCGCGGCGTGGTGGTCGCCGCCGCCTCGCCGCTACATGCACGGCGGCCAGCAGGTCGGCGGCCCGTCGTCAAGCGCTGTCGTCTCGGTGGCCGGCTGTCGCTCCACTGGTTCGCCGGCGTCGGGCACCCACGACGCGCCGACTCGTTCAACGCGCCGGTACGGCAGGCGCGAGGTCGGATCGTTCGAGGCGTGCGTTCGAGCTCGTGCATCGAGCTGGCGGCCAAGGCCGCCGCTCGGCGATCGGCTGCCGGTGGCCGAGCTCGCCGACGCATCTGGCTCGACCGGACCGTCGGGCAGTCGAACTTCAAGCGGATCCTGGCTGGACCGCGTAACTGCGCTTCGGTCGCGCTGTCCGTCTCGAGTCCCATGTTGACCGCCGGCTGCCCGAGCCCGTCGGCTGGTCCGCATGACGCAGGCTCCGACGGAGGATCGACATGAGCAAGGTCCTCGTCACCGGCTCGGCCGGGTTCATCGGCGGCTACGTCGTGCAGGAGCTGCTCGACGCGCGGCCACGAGGTCGTCGGCCTCGACAACTTCTCGAAGTACGGCCGGGTCGCGCAAGTCGTACGACGACCATCCCGCGCTACCGGCTCGTCGAGGGCGACGCCCGGACGTCGACGCTGCTGACCGAGCTGCTCGCCGACTGCGACCACTTCGTCGCCGGCGCGGCGATGATCGGCGGCATCTCGCTACTTCCACGACTTACGCCTACGACCTGCTCGCCGAGAACGAGCGGATCATCGCCGCGACCTTCGACGCCGCGATCGCGGCCCACGAGAGCGGCCGGCTGAGAAGATCACGTCCTCAGCTCGTCGATGGTGTTCGAGTCGGCCGACCGTCTGGCCGTCGCCCGAGGGCGCGCAGCTGACGATCGCCGCCGCCGCTCTCGTCCTACGGCTTCCAGAAGCTCGCCGTCGAGTACTTCGCCCAGGGCGCCTGGGAGCAGTACGAGCTGCCGTACACGATCGTGCGGCCGTTCAACTGCGTCGGCATCGGCGAGCGCCGGGCGCTCGGCGACGTCGAGGTCCTGAGCGGCAACGTCAAGCTGGCCATGAGCCACGTCGTGCCCGACCTCGTGCAGAAGGTGCTCAAGGGCCAGGACCCGCTGCACATCCTCGGCGACGGCAACCAGGTCCGGCACTACACCTACGGCGGCGACCTGGCCCGGGGCATCGCGACTGCGATGGAGCACCCGGCGGCGCTCAACGAGGACTTCAACCTCTCGACCGGCGGAGTCGACCACGGTGCTCGAGCTGGCCGAGCTGATCTGGCGAAGATCCACGGCCCCGACCGCCGTTCCGCTACGTGTCCGACCAGCCGTTCGAGCACGACGTGCAGCTCCGCGTGCCCGACGTGCACAAGGCGCGCGAGGTCCTCGGCTTCGAGGCGACGACCTCGCTCGACGCGATGCTCGACGAGGTCATCCCCTGGATCCGCGAAGAGCTCGAGGCGGGGCGGTTGTGACCCGCGCGCAGCCCGACCTCTACGACGCACGCTTCAACGAGCGCGAGATCAGCGCGAAGGATGCGTCTGGCGTGAGATCGTCCGCTATCTCGAACGCTGGATCGACCCGGCGCAGCCCGTCCTCGATGTCGCCTGCGATCGTGGCCACTTCGTGCGGTGGAGCTCGGGAGCGGAGCGCTGGGCCACGGATATTCGAGACGTGTCCTCCGATCTGCCGCCTGACGTTCAATTCGTCTGTGCATCGGGGCTTGAGCTCGCCGACCACGTGCCGTCGAGCTACTTCGGTACGGTGTTCATGAGCAATTACCTGGAGCACCTCGAATCAGGGGACGCAGTGATCGAGCAGCTGAGGGTCGCGGCGAAGCTCCTTCGACCGGGCGGTCATCTCATCGTGCTGCAGCCGAACGTGCGGCTCGTCGGGCCGCGCTACTGGGACTTCATCGACCATCGTGTCGCCCTGACGGAGCGGAGCCTGTTGGAAGCCGCCGAGCTCGCTCACTTGCGGACTGTGGAGCTCATCCCGCGCTTTCTTCCGTACTCAACGAAGGGGCATCTGCCGACGGCGCCAGCCCTCGTCAGAACCTATCTCCGTTTCAGGCCGGCGTGGTGGTTGATGGGCCGCCAGACGCTGTACGTGGGAACGCCGGCGTGAGCGAACCGGCGCCGACAGCGGCACCGGAGCTCGCGATCGTCCTGCCCGTCTACAACGAAGGGGAGGCCGTCGAGCCAGTCCTCCGCGCCCTGTCCGCCGGCGTCACGACGACCCACGAGCTGGTGGTCGTCTACGACTTCGATGGCGACACGACCGTGCCGGTCGTCGACGGCTCGCGACGAGATCGCCGGCCTGCGCGGCCTTCGGAACGACCTCGGGCGCGGCGTCCTGAACGCGATGAAGGCGGGCATCGCCGGGACATCGGCGCCGTACGTCCTCATCTCGATGGCGGATGGCTCGGACGAGCCCACGTCGTCGACCCGATGGTCGCGCTGGCACGCGACGGCGCCGACGTCGTGGCCGCATCGCGCTACATGCGCGGCGGCCGGCAGATCGGCGGGCCGCTCCTCAAGCGCTGCTGAGCCGCGCGGCGGGTCTGACGCTCCACTGGTTCGCGGGCGTGCCGACGCACGACCCGACGAACAACTTCAAGCTCTACCGCCGGCGCTTCCTCGACGCCACGCCGATCGAGAGCACGCGCCGGCTTCGAGCTCGCGCTCGAGCTCACCGTCAAGGCGACGCTCGCCGGCCGACGCGTCGCCGAGGTGCCGACCACATGGCGCGATCGGACCGCCGGCCAGAGCAACTTCAAGCTGCGCAAATGGCTTCCGCACTACCTGCACTGGTACCGCGTGGCATTCGCCGCTCGATGGTTCGGTCGCGGTCGACCGTCCGAGATGAGCCGACGCCGCCGAACCGGCTGAGCGAGCGACGATGAGCATCGCCGGGCTCCGGGCGGCGGTCGCACGAATTGGCCTGCCGGCCTGGTTCGTCGCAATCGACCTGCTGTGGGTCGCCAAGCCCGACGTGCTCGGGGTGGATGCACGGCACTACCAGCGCGCGGCCTCGGTGTGGCTGGCCGGTGGCAACCCCTGGGCCGTCACCGAGGGCGGCATTCCATACGCCGCCGGTCCGCACACGCTCCTGTTCTATGCCCCGACTGCATGGCTTCCCATCGCCGCCGTCCACCACGCTGTGGATGGCGATCGGACTGGCTGCCTCGGTCTGGCTCGTCCGCCGTCTCGAGCTGCCGCTGTGGTGGGTGCTGTTCCCGCCGCTCACGCACGCGATCTGGAACGGCAACCCGCAGACCTTCATGCTCGCGCTGCTCGTCGCCGGAACGGCCGCCGCGGCGCGCCCTCGCGGCGGCGGTCAAGCTGTACGCCGTCCTGCCGCTCGCCTTCCACCCGCGGCGGCTGGTCGTCGCGCTGATCGCGCTGGCCATCACGTTGCCACTCCTGCCATGGCAGCCCTACCTCGACGACGGGTACAGCGTCGGGACTGCGCCTCACGACTGCCTGGAACGGCAGCGCCTGGCGCATCCCGTTGCTGCTCCCGCCGACGCTGCTCGCGCTGTGGGTCCTGCGGCGGCGCGGGGGCGAGTGGTTCAGCATCCCCGCCGTCTTCCCGGCGACGCAGTTCTACTACGTGTCGACCGCGCTCCCGGCGCTCGTCGGCCGCCCCGCCATCGCCGCACTGCTGGCGCTGCCGGTCCCGCTCCTGACGCCGCTGGTGGTCATCGCGCTGGCTGTTGGCGCCGTCGCGGTGCCGCGTTGCTCGAGCGGCGCGGCTGGCGGATCCCTCAGCTCAGGGAAGGCTCGGCGCCTGTCTGAGTCGCCTCGCCCGGGCCAGGATCGCGCCAGAGCTCGAGCAGCAGGATGACAGCCAGCGCCACCATCGCCACCGAGCGCGACCAGCCCGAGCGGTCCCCAAACCGGCAGCAAGCCGCCCGAGCTCCGACGTCGCGGGGACGGCCGCGACGAGATTCAGCGTGAACACGACGCCCAGCGACCGCGCCCAGCCAGCGCATCCGGGCCTCGGGGATCAGCAGCATGAGGAAGATCAGCGCCCCGTAGGCGTAGCGCTCGTGCATGGTGGTCAGGAACGTGAACGCGACGAGCGTCATTGCCGCGAGGCCGAGCACGAGCGTCCGCGGTTGCGGATCGCGCCAGACCCGGACGCGACGATACAGCGCGAGCACGCCGGTCACGCGAAGGAAGCCAGTCGGAACGTCACGGGCCCGACGATCGGCACTCGGTCCGACACGAACTCGTCGACCGGCGCCAATTCCTGGACGATCCACCAGAAGTTCCAGGCGCGCAGAGACAGGACCGAGTACACGTCGTTCTGGTACGCGCCGAGATTGCCGATGTAGCTGCTGCAGCCCGCCGGATGTCAGGAATGGGAGCCACAGCACGAACGCGACGCCGGCGCCGATGGCGGCCGCTCGCAGCAGCCCGCGACCGCCACCCCGGGCAAGGAACCATGCCGCGAATGGGATCAGGAACGGCACGGCTTGTGGTTTTGTCAGGACCGCGAGGGCCAGTGCGGCTGCCGCGAGACCGTCGCGGCCCGAGACCGCGAAGAGCACCGCGAGCAGCGCCATCAGGACGTAGATCGATTCGTACTGGCCCCACCACGCGCTCACATACCAGGTCGCCGGATGGAGCAGGACGACCACCGCGCCAACGACCGCCCACCCCGGCGTCGATCGCAGGATCCAGGCGACGCACGCAGCGAGTCCGAAGTCGGCGAGCGTCGACGGCAGCTTCAGGAGGATCCGGAGTCCCGGGTCGGATGAGTCAACCGCCGTCCTGAAGCCCGGCTCGATGAGGCCCAGCAGCCACCAGATGTAGGTCATCACAGGCCCGAACGTGAGCTCCTCGTCGTAGGCGTTCGGCAGCCCGTTGTTTGCGATGTGGCCAACCCATTGGGCGAAGGCGTCCAAGTCGCCCGGCAGGCCCGCCGCCGGCAGCAACAGGGCGCGGATGACGACCGCCACGATCACGGCGATCGTCAACGCGATCACACGGCGGGTCGTCTGGGACACCCCCGTCGGCTGGGATACGAGCCGGGCCACGCCATCGATCATGCGCGGTTGTTCGCAGCGATGGTCGCTTCGTGGACTGGGACCGGGGCGTCCTCCCGCTGCGGCAGTGGAAGCACGGCCTTCCGGACGTACCACAGCACGGCGACGAGCATCGAGAGCCCGTGCAGGCTCCACAGGATCGGAGCGCCAGCATCGAGCCGACGGGGACGAGCCACGGCCAGTTGCGCCAGGCCCCGACCGCCACGATCGCCGCCCCGAGCCCGACCCGCAGCGCCAACAAGTTCCCTGCACCCGGGCCGGCGTCGGTGACCACCCGGATCCAGTCTGCCCACAGCTGCGGGTAGAGGACGACGGTCGGCAACGCGATCAGCGCGGTCACGCCGAGCGCGATCCACAGGCTCCGCCACTCGCGGCGCACGGCGAACCACACCAGCCCGACGCCCGGCGTCACCTTCGTCAGGAGCACGAACGACCAGAGCCACGGCCAGCGCAGTCCGAACACGGTGACGAGCGCCAGGAAGATGTGGATGTTGCCGAGCGAGATCTCGGTTGCGACGTGGGGCAGGAAGAGGACGAGCAGCGTGAACGGCCCGGCCAGGACCCAGATGCCGAGCGCGATCGCGATCGAGTAGACGTACGCGAAGACCTCCCAGGGCAAGACGGCGCGGATGGCCTGGAAGAGCAGCAGGATCGGCGGGCTGTACGAGAAGGCGTCCGTCTCCTGCGAGGCACGGCCGTACCCGTCGGACAGCCAGTAGGCGTGGGCGTCGTACACGAAGGCGTCCGATGCGTAGTAGATCGCCACGAGAACCGCAACGATCAGCCCGATCAGCGAGAGCGCGGTGAGCGCCAGCCGAGTACCGGTCATGGTCATGTGCAGTGCCAGAGTGCGCTCGCTCCGCGCCGTCGGATCAACCGCCGATGGTCGGGGACTCATTGACGCCGCGGGACGCGGCGATGTATATGTACATCGTGGAACGGACACAGATCTACCTGAGTCGTGAAGAGACCACGGCACTGGACCGCGAGGCGCAAGCGCCGCGGGCAGACCCGGTCCCACCTTATCCGCGAGGCGATCGATCGGGCTATCTCAGCGAACCCTCCGCAGGACGACGTCCTCGCTGCGCTCGAGGCTTCGTTCGGGGCGTGGGCTGATCGCCCCGAGTCGGGCGAGGAGTATGTCGACCGGATTCGGTCCGGTGACCGGCTGTCGGAGCTCTGGGGCGATCGCTGGACGCGGACGGACCAGCAACGAGTGAGGTTGGTTCTTGACTCCTCCGTTGCTGATCGATCAGCTCCGCGGGAACCCCGGCGCGACCGGCGCTGATTCGAGGACCGCGTCCGCAGCGGCGATCAACTGTGGGGGATCGTGATCACGCGGGCGGAGGTCCTGGCGGGTATGTGGCCGGCCGAGCGCGACGGCGACGATGCGCTTGCTCGACGTGATGTCCTGGCTCGACATCGATGTCGACATGGCCGACGACGCGGCTTCGATGGTCCGTCTGTACCGAGCGTCCCACCCGGGTCTTCAGCTTGCGGACTGCCTGATCGCGGCGGGAGTCCGTCGACTTGGAGCCGCGCTGCTGACGCAGAACGTGCGGCACTTTCCGATGTTCGATGGACTTGTCCGCGCCTACGAGTAGGCGCCCGGCTCAGATCCGCTCGGCGACCCAGTAGCGCTCCGCGAGGCCGTCGATGGCGCCCATCTCGGCGACGATCCTGGCGTGGCTCCGCACGGCGTCAGCCATCTCACGCGGTCCGTCGAACAAGCGCTCGAGCTGGCTCTCATAGATCGTGATGCCGGTGATCTTCTTCTCGATCTGGTCGGTCACGTCGGCGAACTGCGGCGCGAGCGCGATGTCCGGCGGGAGATGGGCGAGCACCTGGGCCGGGAGGTCCTCGATGCGCCGGAAATCCTCCCACCAGGCGTACGGGAAATCCTCGTAGAAGACGACCGAACCCGCGTAGTCCGGACCGGGCATGATCCAGTCGCGGTTCAGGCCGAGGAGCTGCATGCCGACGGACCGTGACAGCTGGTGGTCCACGTGGCCGCCGATCCCGAGCGGGAAGTAGACGCGCTGCGGTTCGAGGCGTTCGATCTCGCGACGGAGGACGTCGAACGGCGGCTCGTCGTCGGGCGAGGGCTCACCCAGCAGCTGGTCGTCGGATTGGTATCCGCGGAAGACCGCGTCGGGCAGGTCGAGGAACACGATCGCTGCCTCGGCGAAGTACGCGAAGCGCTCGTCCTCGACGCGGCGGCGCGCCATCAGGTCGCCCGCGACGGCCGCCTCGGCGACGCTGTCGGTGAAGACGGCGCCCTGGGTCGACAGGTCGTCGATCACCATCTGGCCGGCGAGCGACTCGTTGCGGATGCTCGCCCGGCGGTACCACGATGAGCGCTGCCAGAAGCGCTTGGCCGCGGCGTCGGCGTCGGTCTGGGTCGCCTCGAGCTGGTCGTCGTCGGCCGCCCACGTCGGCACGAGCGCCGCACTGGGCCAGTCGGCGAGGATCGACGAGCGGTTGAATGCCTCGGTGTTCGGCCAGAGCGCCTTCGTCCCGAAGCCGAGCGCCTCGCGCTGGTACTCGGTGGAGTCCCCGTCGCTGTCGCCCGTCCCCGAGTAGACGGTCAGGATCGTGATGGACTGGCCGAGCTCGCGCAGGCTCGCGATCAGGCCGCCGCAGGAGAGCGCCACATCGTCGGGGTGGGGCGCGACGAACACGTGGGTCATGGCCGGCCGAGTATACCGAGCGGGACGGTCGGGCCGGGGCTGCGTCAGGGGCCCTCGAAGCCCTCGTCGCCGATGAGCGGGACGAACACCACGGCGCCGTCGGGCTGTTCCACCCAGTCGTCGCCGTGGCGGGTCACTACGAGCAGCTCTTGCCGCGAGCGGGTGCCAACCGGGATCACCAGACGCGTCCCGTCGGCGAGCTGCTCCCGGAGGGCCTGCGGGATGCCGGGTGCCGCGGCCGTCACGATGATCCCGTCCCAGGGGGCGCCATCGGGCGCTCCGAGCGTCCCGTCGCCGACGCGCACGTCGACCGTTGCGTCGGGGAGTACCCGGGCAAGCCGTTCGCTCGCCTGCCTTGCCAGGCCCGGGTGGCGCTCGATGGACGTCACCTCGCAGCCCATTGCGGCGAGGATCGCTGCCTGGTACCCGGAGCCCGTCCCGATCTCGAGGATCCGGTCGCCCGGCCGCGTCGCGAGCAGCTCGCTCATCCGGGCCACGACGAACGGCTGACTGATCGTCTGCCCCGACTCGATCGGGAGCGCCTCGTCGGCGTAGGCGAAGTCCCGCTGCCGCTCGTCCAGGAACGCTTCGCGCGGCACGCTGGCCATGGCGCCGAGCACGCGCTCGTCCTCGATCCCGCGCGCGCGGAGCTGCCTGGCGACCATCGCGGCTCGGGCCTCCGCGGGGTCCACCGGCTCGCCGGTCATGGCTCGAACGATACGCCTCAGCATCCCTGCGAGCGCCGCTCGTTGCGCGGCGCCTGTCGATCAGGACGGTGCGGGAGAAGCGCTCCCCGGCGCAGAGGGGGCGGCGGACGGTGCCGCGCTCTCGGACGGTGCCGCGGACGCGGCAGCAGACGGGCTGACCGCCGGGCTCTCGGACGCGGGTGCCGACGGGCTGATTGCGGGGCTCTCGGACGAGGCGGCAGACGGGCTGACCGCCGGGCTCTCGGACGCGATCGGCGTTTCCGTGCCGACCGGCGTCAGGATGCCGCCGCGCCCGGCGATGATGCCGTTCACCAGGATCAGGGCGAAGACCACCACGACCGCGATCACGAACCACCTCGAAATGTTGTCGCGATCGTGGACAGCCAGCTCGGACGGCGTTGCTGCCCGCTTCGCCGGGGTGGCTTTCGTGCCGGCCGCCGTCGCGGCGACGGCTGGAGCGGCGGCAGCTTCGGTCGCGTCAGCCGCTTCGGCCTCGGAGTCCTCCTCGGCCGCGGCCTCCTGGACGCCCTCGTCCTCGAGGTCGCCCGCGTCCTCATCGGCCGCCACGTCTTCGGTTTCGGACTCGATGATCTCCTCGTCGACGTCCGCCTCAAGGGCGTCGGGCTCGGGCGCGTCGGGTTCGGTCGCGTCGGGCAACGGCTCGTCGGGCGTGCCCGGCTGTCGATCGGTCATCTGGTGATGGTCTCCTGCATGCCACGCGGGCTGCCCGCAGGCGCCACGGCGCGGGCGCCAGTGTACCGAAGCGCCCGACGGCTCGTGGTCAGGCGTCGCGGAGGGCCGGCACGAGGAGCCCTCCCAGCCCGGCGCCGATCGTCACCAGCCCCAAGGCGCCCAGGACGACCTGCACCGGCACCAGCTCGGCGAACAGGCCCGCCCCGCCCATCGCCAGCGTCATGGCCCCCGCCACGAGCGCGTAGCGGAAGCTCACCACCCGGCCCAGCATGTTGTTGGGCGTCCGCTCCTGGAAGAGCGTCTGGCTGGGGATCACGAACACCATGTTCGCGGCGCCGATGCCGAACATCAGCCCAACGGCGGCCGGCAACTCCGAGGCGAACCCGAGCAGGAGCACGCACAGGCCCATCGCCGCGTACCCGATGATGATCATCCGGCCCTTCGCGAAACGGGCGCCGACGAGTCCGATCACGAACCCGCCGATCAGGTTCCCCAGCCCGATGCCGGTTTCGAGGAAGCCGTAGATCGCACTGAAGTCGAAGCCGAAGCTGCCGTTGAGCACGCGTTCCGCGTAGACCACCGACAGCGCGATCGTGCCGCCGATCGTGATCTGGCCGATTGTCGCCTGGATCGTGTTGGCGAAGAGCGTCTGCTCGTTGCGCAGGAAGCGCCAGCCGTCGTTCAGCTCGCCGCGGAAGTTGCGGGGCGCCCCGACGCGCTGCTCACGAACGCGCGGCGGCACGATCACGGCCGTCAGGAGCGCCGCGGAGCCAACGTACGTGGCGGCATCGATCCAGAACGCGAGCGGCAGGGCCGTGCCGAGGGCCGCCACGAACACGGCCGCCACGGGATACCCCACGACGTCCGCCGTCACCTCGGCGATCCACAGCGCCGAGTTCGCTGTGAGCAGGTCCTCGTCGTCGACGATGCGCGGCAGGATCGCGACACGCGCGGGGCGGAAGAAGATCGAGATCGTCGTGACCGTGAACACGAGCGGGTAGACCAGCAGCACGTTGATCGTGACCGCGATCGGGATCAAGAGGATCACCGCCGCGCGCATGAGGTCGCTGACGATCATGACCTCCTTGTGCTCCCAGCGATCCACGAGCGTGCCGGCGAAGGGTCCGAACAGGACGTTCGGGAGCGTTGCCACCAGGAACACGAAGCCGGCCGCGAGCGCAGACCCCGTCGTGACCAGCACCAGCACCGCCAGGGCGACCTGGTGGAGGCGGTCGCCGAACAGCGAGACGAGCTGGCCGGTCCACAGCGCAGCAAAGGAGCTGTTGAGGGCGAGCCGGACGTACGGGTGCTGGCGAACCCGCTCCGCGAGCTCCGGTGCCGGCCGTGGAAGGGCAGGCGGAACCGGGATGGCGTCCGGGATGGACTCCAGCGCGAGCGGCGCGAGCGGCGCGAGGGCCGGCGCGAGGGCGGGCGCCGCAGTTCCCGGGGTCGGCCCGCCGAGCATCAGCGGCCGTTCGAGGGCCGCACTCTCGGCGAAGGCCGGCGGGAGCCCCGTCTGGGCGGGTCCTGGCCGAACGCGCAATGGCGCTTCGAGCTCTGCCCGAGGTCGGAGCGTCGCCGCGAACAGGAAGAAGGCCAGGCCCGCTGTCAGGAATACATCGCCCACCGACGCGACGTTCCGGATCACTGGGAGCGGGATCGGGATGATGTCGCCGAAGGGCCCGAGGTGGAGCAGGAAGTTGGCGTCGAGCTGCGGCGGCAGGATGATGTGGATCGCCGATTGGACGTCGGACGGTTCGAAGCCGGCCATCTCGAGGCTCGGCTGCCAGATCGGCATGTAGCCGCCGTTCACCAGGATCACGACGGCGTTCGACAGGATGCCGACGAACGCGATGCTGAGACCCGGGTACGAGCGGTTGGCCCACAGGCCGGCCAGCAGGGTCCCGAACGCGGCGGCGAGCAGCGGGACCCGCAGCGCCTCGACGATGTCGACGCCGGCCGCCAGCGCCGCTTCGGTCAGGAAGCGGACGATCACCGCCAGCGAGAGGGCCCAGATCCAGCGGAGGCGAATCGAGGCGAGGTTCGACAGCGAGCCACCGGCTGCCACGCCGAGGAGCAGGCCGACGAAGATGCCGAGAGTCAGCACGAGGCGTTCATCGTGCCTTCACGGTAGGCGGCCGGGAAGGACGTTGCGCGGAGGTCAGATGAGAGATGCCCCCGTCCGAACGGATCAGGCCTGCTCGACCGGTGCGGGACCTTCGGGCCGTGGGCCGGCAGCCATGTGCGCCGCGGCCTGGCCGAGAAGCGGGATCGGGCGGAGCTGAGCATGGCGCCCGGCGTCGGGTACGTCCTCGACGTAGTGGGTCTTTACGAACGCGTCGACGACGACCGGGTCGAACTGGATGCCGGCGAACTTGCGCAGCTCGCTGAGGGCCTGCTCCGCGGTCAGCGGCGTCATCCGGTAGGGGCGGGCGGCGGTCATCGCCTCGAAGGCGTCGGCGACGTGGAGGATGCGCGCCATAAGCGGGATCTCGTCGCCCATCAGCCGGTCCGGATACCCGGAGCCGTTGAACCACTCGTGGTGGTGGCGAATGATCGGGAGTTCCGGCGCGAGCCGCTGGACCGGCGCGATGATCTCGGCGCCGAGGACCGGATGCGAGTTCATCACCATCCGCTCCTCCTTGCTCAGCCGCTCGGCCTTGAGCAGCACGGCATCGGGAACGCCGATCTTGCCGACGTCATGGAGCAGGCCGCCCCACTCGAGCGCTTCCAGCTCCGAATCGCCGAGCCGCATCGCCCGCCCGATCTCGACGCCGATGCTCTTCACGTTCTGAGAGTGCTGCGCCGTGAACGGATCGCGCTTGTCCACGGCCTCGGCGAGCGCGCCGATGGTCTGCGTGAACATGAGACGCATCTCTATGAAGCGTTGGTAACCGATCCGTGTGATGTAGAGAGGTACGGCGAACAACAGCGTCGCCCACGCCGTCAGCTCGAAGACGAGCGCCATGAGCCAAGCCAGTGGCACGAGCGCGAGGTTGTTGACCCCACTCGAGCGCCAACCGTCGACGACTACGACCAGGAAGGACCGCCCGGTTCGTACCGCAACGAAGGCGGAAGTGATTAGCTCGTTCAGGCCGTAGTAGACCGCCCCTCCGACCATCGCAGCGACGAAGAAAAGGAACGACTCCGGAGACCGGCCGGGCAGCAACACCGCTTCGTATGCCAATCCGGCTCCCACGGCGGGAATGACGGCGGCTGCATGGTTCGCAAGCGTTCCATACCAAGGCACCCGCCCACGTAGTTCGCGGACCTCTGTAGTGCCTATGGCTGCGACCCAACCTCCGACTGCCGGGCCGCCTAAGAATGTCGAAGCAAGGATCGGCGCGAACGAGACGGCCTGTTGGGTGCCGCGCGGCATCTGTACCGGCAACGCCGAGGAGACGAGTGTCAGCACCGTCCAGAACGCCATTCCGAGCAGGATGGTTCCGGGCGGCGCCGGCCCAGGTGCCCTCATGGGGAGGCAGTGCGATCGCGCTGTACGCGCCAAATACAAGAGTCGCGGCAACGAGTGCAACAGCACTCCCTGCCACGACTCCAACGAGAAGAAGCTTCAGGGACCTTGACATTTTCGTCCCGCTGTCCGGATCACCGTTGGAACTCTAATCTCTCCAGGTCCCAGTGGTGATAGTCCGAACGTACTAGAAGCCTCTTAGAGATGCGCCCCCTGCCATAGCGATCATGCCCACGCTAGTGAGGGTGAGCAGCAACCGCGAGATCTTGACCTTCATCGGTCTAAGTCCTTCTCGACCTACCAGGGCTTCTGAATCGTTTCGGGGGCCACTTTCGTCCTCCTTGACGGCCTTCGTGTCCCTGAAGACACGAAAACCGACCTGACTAATAGTCGGTCGGTTGCACTACTCGCTCAGCCCCACCCTAAGTGCCCATTTCAGGCGGGGCGTCCGCGCGTCCGAGTGACGGTTTTCCTACCTACCAGTACTGGGGTACTAGCAAGTGAACGGGACTATAGGGATGCCTAACCAGCACGGTCAATACGGCACCTTACCTATTCCTCATAGTGCATCCAGAGGAGGCGGCTCGATCCCGAGGCTCTCCCGGAGCACGTGAGAATAGTGCGCGTACTGCTCGGCAGCGGCAGCATGTGAGCCAGACAGTCGCAACATCCGAAGAAGCGAGACTTCGACTTGCTCAGCCGACGGGTCGATCGCGAGAACTCGGCGCGCGAGCGAAATTCCGCGCTCGAAGTGCCCTGTGGCAGCATCGCGCCCGATCGCGTCCTCGACCACTTGCAAGAACGCGGAATGGAGCGCCTCTCGGTACGAGACAGCCCAATCTTCGTATGCAAAGTCCAATGCGAATGGTCCCTGATACTTCGAAGCAAGCTCCCCGACAGAGTCAGGGCTAGGCTCGGCGGGCAAGCCCTTCAGGTAGTCGAGGCAGATCTGGCTTCGTGAACTAACAAGCTGTCGATCAAGCCAGATCACATCTGATTCGTGCCGAACGTATCCAGGGGACGTGTCCTCACGGTAAGCAGGCTCGAATACTCGCCTGAGGAAGTACACGGTCTGGTTCAATGAGTTCAATGCGACGGTCGGCTCGGAGTCTGGCCATAGGGTCTCCAAAACCTCGTCGCGGGTCGCGGCAAAGCGCGAGCGCGTGATCAGGTAGCACAGCAGGGTAAGCACTTTCCGACGAATAGAGGTGCCCTCGACGTTTCGGTCGCCGATCCGAATCGCCACGCGGCCCTGGTCCTCGATTCGGACCCGGAGAGCCAATCGTCGCGCCAGCTGCCTTCCGAGCATGGGATCGATGCGTGGTTTCGATCGTCGGCTGAAGCGCCTAAGCCGCAGCACGTCCTCGCTCTCGCCGACAACGTCCAAGAGACGAGATGCAACTATCGCCGCATCCCGACCTTCGTCGACAGTCGCACGTAGCGAGGGGAGCCAGCGGTCAGGTCGCACAGCTATCTCCATCTGGACGACGTCCAGTTCGGCATCGCCGACCGCTTCTATGCGGTCGATGATGCGCTCGGCCGCAACGCTAAGAAAGGCCGGAGCTTCTTCGCCGAGCCGTCGAATCAAGGGGTTCAAACCGACGGAACCTGGCTCCGTCTCGACCCAGACCCTGTTCAGCTGGGTCCAGAACGTCGCAGCCTGCGCAGCAGCATGCTTCGTCGCACGCTCGATGGAGTCCTCGGCCTTCGGATCCTTACGGAGCAATGCGGCCTGAGCTGCTATCGAGAGTTGCTGGGCCATGCCCCCCATGACCAGGCTGGGTTTCCCGATTTCGAAGCGACTGGTGAGCTTCGTTGCGGCGTCGATGTCACGCCGGCGTACGGCCAACTGGGCTGCACAATTGAGGTAAAGGGCCGCGAGGCTAGGAGACGCTGCGCCGGATGTCTCCGCCTGAGCCAGAAGTTCAGCGGCCCGATCCTCGCTCCCATACCAGATCTCGAGTTCGCATGCCTCAAGAAGTGGCTCGGCACGGGCGAGTTCGTCTACGTCCCGGATCGCCTCTCGGTACGCTCTCCTGGCATCGGCAACGTCACCTAGATGTGCGAGCGCCCAAGCCCTAACTACTCGAATCGCCGCATGTACCGACCCATGGGGATCGGAGCCTGCAAGAGGTAGCGCAGCGTCGGCAGTCGAAAGAACCTCGACAGCGTTGCCCTGCACCCTGTGAATCACTGCCAAGTTTAGGAGGGTGGTCGCCTCGAAGTGTGAATCGCCTCGCGCTTGCTGTGAACGTCGAAGTCGCTCGAGGTCGGCAATCGCGCTCGGTAGGTGCGCGTCTACCGAAACGTTCACAAGTGCGATAAACCCAGATGCGAGAGCCCTGCTCTCTTCGTCCGGACCTATCTCAGCAAGCTCTCTTGCCGTCGCCTCAGCCAGGCTGAAGTCGCCGGCGGTGAATGCGGCCGCGGCGAGCGTCGTGAGTGCGACCGGAGACATCGGATCCGCATCCCGCGCCGCAACGGCCCGAGCGAGAGCCTGAACTGGCTGACCACGTCGGAATTCGGACCTCGACCGGATGGCCTCAACGCTTGTGAGGTGGCTCGCTTCGGCAATGCCGGCTACGAATCCTTCCGCGATCCCGACATCGCCGCGGGCGATGATCTCCTCGACCGCGCCGTCGATCGTGCGGCCGATAGCGGCCGTGTCGCCGATGACGGAGTAGTGGTAGCAGGCCGTTCGCCAGTCGCTCGTCTCGGCGGCTTCCGCGACCGTTCGGTGGAGCGCGTTGATCGCGGCGCGACCGCCGGACTCGCGCTCGAGGCGATCCTCGAGGAAGTCCCGCACCAGCGGGTGGTAGCGCAGGTGGTCGCGCTGCACGCTGCCTCTTCGGCTCAGCAGGCTGTAGCGCTCGGCTAGCGTCGTCAGCCTCCGTACCTCGGGCGCGGGGAGGCCCGTCACGATCCCGGCGAGCTCCGGCGTCACGACCTGGAGGATCGAGGTGCGCATCAGGAACTGCTGGAGGTCGTCCGGCAGGTCCCCGATCACCTCCTCGGCCAGGTAGTCGTACAGCTCCTGGTCCGCGCCGCTGAGATTCCGCACGAACCGGCGGATCTCGATCGGCGACCGGTCGCGAAGCGCTGCCTGCACGAGCTGGAGCGAGGCGGCCCAGCCCTCGGTACGCGCGGAGAGGTCGCGCAGGACATCGGGTTCGAGCGATCGGCCGTATGTCTCGCTGAACAGTCGGGCGGTCTCGTCCGCGTCAAACCGGAGGTCGTCGGTGCGGAGCTCGGCGACCTCGCCGGCAGCCCGGAGGCGGGCAATCGGGACCGAAGGCGGCCGGCGGCTCGCGATCACGATGGAAACGCGTTCAGGAGCCCTGGACACCAACTCACGCACGATTGCCTTGGCGTCCGGTGCCTCATCGACGAGGTGAAAGTCGTCGAGGATGAGGACCACGCCGTACTCGGCGATCGCCGGGAGCTCGCGGAGGTAGGCGTCCAGAACGGCGTCTCGGGCCGGTCCCGCGACGCCGGTGTCGGCGAGCAGGCTGGCCGTCCGGGGCGCGAAGTCAGGGTCGTGTTCCCGCCCCGCGGCGACGAGGTGGTGCATGACCGTCACCCAATCGCGATCGTCCTCGTCGAGCCGGTACCACAGGGTTCGAAGGCGCGTTCGTGCCGCGAAATCAGCCAGCAGCGTCGTCTTGCCGTAGCCCGCCTCCGCCAGGACGAGCACCAGGCGCTGGTGGATCTTGGCGTGCAGCCAGTCAAGCAGGCGATCGCGCGCCAGGATGTCGTCGCGAAGCGGCGGCGCCTGGACCTTCGCCGCCTGGACCGGGAAGGCGTTCACCTCGTCTGGCGCCTCTCTTGCGCGTTGCGGCACCAGCCGACCGACCCGAGCCTTGGGTCGCATCGACGCGCTGGTGGTCGGGGCGACGTGGGTCGGGCTTGGGCTCCCCGGAGGCCGCGAACGATAGGGATCGCTGCCGAGCCATGTCAACGGCGGGGTCCGGTCCGGACATGGCGGCATGGTGACGTGCCGGGCTCAACCGGCCGTTAGCTGCGAGCCCTCCGGCTGTGCCGGGCGAACGAAGGGCTGCTAATCCTCGTACTCGAAGCCGATCTTCAGCTCGACCCGGTACTCGACGATCTCGCCGTCGCTGACCTGGGCGCTCGACTTCACGACCTCGATCGTCTGGATGTTGCGGACCGTCTTCGAGGCCGTGGCAACCGCCTGGCGTGCCGCGTCGCTCCACGATTGCGGGCTGGTCCCGACCATCTCGCGGATGATGATGACGCCCATTCGAACACCTCCTGCCCGCGTGCGAATGCGCCGCTCGCCGTGTTGCGGGGTGGGACCAAGTCTAGGCCCGCGGCGGGCGCCGGAATCAAGAGGCCGGCCCCTTTCGGGACCGGCCTCCCGCGCCTCCTCCCAGGCGCTCGAATTCGCGCGGAACGTGCTAGACGGGCGCCGAAACGTTCAGCGTGCCGTCGCGCACCTTGTCGAAGCATGAGCTGCAGTAGACGGGTCGATCGTTGCGCGGGGCAAACGGCACGACGGCCTGCCCCCCGCAGGCGCCGCAGATCGCGGCATGGAACTCGCGTGGCCCCTCTGAGGAACGAGCGCGCTTGGCTGCCGCCCGGCACGACGCGCATCGCTGCGGGTCGTTCAGCAAGCCCTTGCTCGCATAGAAGGCCTGCTCGCCGGAGGAGAAGGTGAACTCCTCTCCGCAGTCGCGACAGGTCAGTGTTCGATCCTCATACACCCGATCTTGATCCTCCTCGCTCGGTCGCCTGTGACGGTCAAGTTCCGGTTCGGTTTGGCTGGGGCATCCGGTGGGCGCGCCGTGGGGGAATGGGCGCTCGTCTCGGAAGCCCGGCTACTGGGTCGCCGGGACTCATAGCGGAGAAGATACGCGTGCCGTCAAGGGTTAGTAACGGGCGAAATTCGTACCGAAACGGGCGTTCTGATTCCCGATCGGCAACCATGCGGTGACAGAGGGAACCAACAGGCTATTTGGGACGTTGTGGAGACCATGTCGAAAATGTCGCGTGCCCTGCTTCTGGTCGGCCTGATCGCGCTGCTTGCGGCGTGCAGCGGGGCCGCGTCCTCACCCGTCAATCCCGCCGGCTCGGGGTCACCGGGAACTCCGGCGCCCTCCGCGTCGGCGGAGGAGCCTGCGACCGGAGCCATCGAGCACGCGACCGGCGCGACCGACGTCGTCCTCCGCCTCGACGAGGGCGGGGGGTTCATGATCCGCGGCGGTGGCGCGACGCTCGTCCCGCCGTTCACGCTGTACGGCGACGGCACGGTCGTCTTCCGCAACCCGACGCTGGAGCCGCCGCCGGCGATCGGGCCGGTCATGGTCGGGAACCCCATGCGAACGGCCAGGCTCGACGAGGACCAGATCCAGGACCTCCTCAACTTCGCCCTGACCGAGGGCGGCCTCGGCGTCGCGAAGCTGCAGTACGACAACCCGCTGATCGCGGACGCCGGGACGGCGATCTTCACGATCCGGGCGGGTGGGCTCGACAAGACCGTGAACGTCTACGCGCTCGGACTCGACGATCCGAACGTCCCGGACCGGCCGGCACGCGCCGCATTCACGACGCTGTCCGAGCGGCTGACGAACTTCGACCAGGACGGCACGTTCGCGACGGACGTCTACGTCCCGAGTGGGTATCGGGGCATCCTGATCGACACGGGCGGGTTCCCGGGCGAAGCGCCCATCGAGTGGCCGTGGGCCGACATCAAGCCCACCGACTTCATCGGCGACGAGGCGACCGGCGTGCTTCCGACCCGCGTCATGACCGCCGAGGAGCTCGCTGTCCTCGGGATCGAGGGCGTCGAAGGCGGGTTCCAGGGCATGACCCTCGTCGACCCGGACGACCCGGCCAAGACCTACAGCTTTGGCGTGCGACCGCTGCTCCCCGACGAGCCGGCCTAAACCGTTTCGGCGAAGCGCTCCCCGGCATAGCCCACGAAGCGGGTCTGCGCCTTCTTGAACCAGAGCTGGATCTCGCCGGTGGGGCCGTTGCGGTGCTTGGCGAGCTTGAGGTTGACCACCTCGCCGTCGTGGTCGCCCTCGTCGTTGCCGCGCTCCTTGTCGCGCCACAGGAACATGACCAGGTCCGCGTCCTGCTCGATCGCGCCCGACTCCCGAAGGTCCGACAGGCGCGGCTCCTTGGACTCGCGCATCTCCGGCTGACGCGACAGCTGCGACAGGGCGATGACCGGGACGGACAGCTCGCGGGCGAGCGCCTTGAGCCCGCGCGAGATCTCCGACACTTCCTGGACCCGGTTCGCGTCCCGGTTCGTCGTGGTGGCCTGCATGAGCTGCAGGTAGTCGACGATCACGAGGTCCAGCCCTGACTCCGCCTGGAGCCGGCGAGCCTTCGTTCGAAGCTCCATCGCCGAGATGTTGGGCGTGTCGTCGATGTACATCGGTGCCTCGGAGAGGGCGTTCATCGCCGGGGCGATGCGGGCGAAGTCGAGCTCCTCGAGGAAGCCGGTCCGCAGCCGGTGCGAGTCGATGTTCGCGACGCTCGACAGCAGGCGAACGACCAGCTGCTCCTTGCTCATCTCGAGGCTGAACACCCCGACGCTCTTGCGCTCCTTGACCGCGGCGTGTTCCGCGATGTTGAGCGCGAAGCTCGTCTTGCCGACCGATGGGCGAGCCGCGAGGACGATCAGGTCGCTTTTCTGGAGCCCGGTCGTGAGCGAGTCGAGGTCGTTGAAGCCCGTGCGCACCCCGCTGATCTCGCCGCGATGGGCGTGCAGGTAGTCGAGCCGGTCATACGCCTCGTGGAGGAGCGTCTTCAGTGGGCTGAAGCCGGTCGCGACGCGCTTCTGGCTGACCGCGAACAGCTCGGCCTCCGCCCGGTCGACGGCCTCCTGGATCTCGGCCGGGTCCTCGTAGCCGATCCCCGCGATCCGCCCCGCGGCGCCGATCAGGTTCCGCAGCACGGCCTTGCGCTCCACGATCCGGGCGTACTGCTCGACGTGGACCGCGGTCGGGGTCTGGTTGGAGAGGCTCGAGAGGTACGCGCGCCCGCCGATCGCCTCGAGCTCCTCGGACCGTTCGAGCGCCTCGGCGACGGTGACCACGTCGACCGGCTCGCGCCGCTCGAACAGCTCGATCATTGCCCGGTAGATCCGCCCGTTCGCCTGCCGATAGAAGTCCTCGGGACGGAGGATCTCGGCGACCTCGATGACGGCGTCGTGGTCGATGAGGATGGCGCCGAGCACGGACTGCTCGGCCTCGAGAGACTGGGGCGGAAGGCGGTCGATCATTGGCTCCGACGATGGCGGCGGGACGTGACAGCTTCACTGTCAGCCCGCAACGGCCCTCGGCGAAAGGCCCTTATGAACGACTTGTCACGCGATTGCCCGCGGGCCCATGGATATCCCGCCGCCCGCTGTTGAAGGCCTGTGGGAAACCCCCGCCGCCATCGGGCCGCATCAGACGACCAGCCCTAATCCAGCCGGCGAATGACCCCGATGAGCTTGCCCTGAATGCGGACATCGTCGTAGAACTGGGGCGGGTATTCCGGGTTGGCCGGCTGGAGCCGGATCTTGTCCTTCTCCTTGAAGAAGCGCTTGAGGGTGACCGCGTTCTCCTCGACCTGGGCGACCACGATGTCGCCGTTGCGGGCCGTGGTCTGCGGCCGGATCAGGACGAAGTCGCCGTCCGCGATGTGTGCCTCGATCATCGAGTTGCCGCGGACCTTGAGGACGTAGGCGTCGCCGCTGGGTGCCAGGAGATCCGGCACCGCGATCGACTCTGACGCGTCAGCGTATGCCTCGATCGGGCCGCCGGCCGCGATCTCGCCGATGACCGGCAGGACGTGCGCCTCCGACATCGCCGACTGGGGGACGAGCTCGCTGGTCAGGCCGAGGCGCATCGCGGCCGTCGGCGTGAGACGGATCGCCCGCGACTGCGCGGCGCCCCGCTCGAGGTAGCCCTCCCGCTCGAGGATCTGGAGGTGATGGTGGACGGCCGAGGTCGATGCAAGGCCGACAGCCTTGGCGATCTCCCGAACGGACGGCGGATAGCCGCGCGCACGCAGCGTCGCGGCGATGAAATCGAGGATCTTGAGCTTCCGTTCGGCGTCGTGCTTCGTCACTCGCGCCTCCTTGAGGAGCATCATACCGAACGGACGTTCGATGTCAAGTTCGGGGCAGCCCGCGCCCGGAACGTCCTGGTCCGGGCGTCCTTGTCGGAATTGATTCATGGAGCGAATGCGAAGCAGCGCGCGACGGGGGCAGATTGGCCGCTCGAATTCGGGGAGTGCCCTACCGGGTGCCCTCCATGGCTGAATGCCCAGCAAGCAGCTCGGCAGCGACCGGCGGCATCGGCCCTTCGTTCGCATTCGCTCGGCGAATGTCGCGCGAAGCTGGGCGAGCCACGGTAGGCGAGGCGGCGGCCACGTCAGAGGGCGCTATTCGGGTCGGTGCCCGACCTGCGCTACACTCGGCGCTCCCGGAGCGCGCGCCATCATGCCGGCGACGCGACGCCCGGAACCCGAGGAGACGGCAGTCGATGGCCAGCGACCGAGCCGACAACGCGAAGAAGCGTCAATCCCGCAAGCGCCGCGCCCTGTCGATGGGGCGGGTGCTCACGCTCCTGGCGTTCCTGCCCGTCGCCAGCCGCGCCCCGGCCTACGCCCAGCTGATCATGGCCCTGATCGTGGACGGGCGGATGCCCGCATCGCGCAAGGCCCTGCTCGCCGGCGGCCTCGGCTACATCTTCGTCGGCCGCGACCTCGTGCCCGACGACATCCCGTTGCTCGGCGGTCTGGACGACCTGCTCGTCGTGGTCCTGTCCGTGGACGTCTTCCTCGAGGGCGTTCCGCAGGACCTCCTCGACGAGAAGCTCGACGCGCTGGGCATCGAGCGGGCCGCGTTCTACGAGGACATGGCCCAGATCCGGCGCCTGACGCCCGGGCCGGTTCGCCGAACCATTCGCCGGATGCCCGAGCTCATCGCGGCGGCCGGCAACGCAGTCAACCAGACCGGCGTGGGGCCACGGCTCCGGGCCTGGATCTCCAAGGAGGAATCGATCGCGTGAAGGTGATCCTGACCAGGGACGTTCCCAAGCTCGGCAAGAGCGGGGAGATGAAGCAGGTGGCGGACGGTTACGCCACGAATTTCCTCATCCCGCAGCAGCTGGCCGTGCCGGCGGCCGGCGGCGCCTACCGCGCGTGGCAGCACGACATCGCCAATCGCGAGGACAAGCGCGCACGCGAGCGTGAGGAAGCCGAGATCGCCTCTACCCGCATCTCGAGCACCACGCTGACGATGGGCGTCAAGGTCGGCGAGGCCGGCAAGCTCTACGGCTCGATCACGTCCAAGGACATCGCCGACGCGCTTGCCCGACGCGGCATCGACGTCGACCGCCACAAGATCGACCTCGAGGAGCCGCTCAAGTCCCTGGGCACCTACAAGGTCGCGATCAAGGTCTTCCAGGGCATGACGCCGGAGGTCACGATCGTCGTCGAGCCGAAGGGCTGACGCGGGCGGTCGAAGGCTGCCGTCGGAGACGGCCGCGCCCCCGGGGCGCAATGGCCCATTCGACCCATCACCCGTGCCGAGGCCCTGTGGTAGCGTCTCGCCTGCGTTCCGACGGTCGCAGGGGACGTACGAGGGTGCTGCTTGCCGATCGCGCTGGCGCTCGCACTCGTTGCCACGATCGGCGGCGCAGTCGCGAGCTATTCATATGACGACGACGCCCCGCTGGGCGCACGCCTCGCCTACGGTGCCACGACCGGGTTCCTCGCCCTCGGATTCGCCGGGTTCATCGCGGCCACGCTGAGCGGGCCACTGAGCGGGCCGTATGCCGCCGCGGCCGTTGCGGCGCTGCCGCTCCTTGCCTTCGCGCGGAGCGACGTCCGCACGCGCTTCGGCGTTGACGCCCGTGCCGCCGGCGCCAGGATTGCGGACGGCATCCGCCACCCGGGCCTGTCGACGACCGGCCCGCTTGTCTTCTGGGCGGCGATCGTCGCGCTGTTGTGGATCGCGTTCGACCGGGTGATCGTCGAGAACGACGGGACGCTCGCCACCGGCTTCGTGAACAACCTCGGCGACCTGCCGTTCCACCTGGGCGTCGTGTCCGGCTTCGTGTACGGCCAGAACTACCCACCGGAGAACCCGATCTTCGCCGGCAGCGGGTTCTCGTATCCGTACATCGCGGACGTGGTGACGGCCCAGTTCGTCCAGCTCGGCGCGACCATGCGCGAGGCGTTCTTCGTCCAGAACCTGATCCTCGGGCTTGCGCTCGTCGGGCTCCTCCAGCGGTTCGCCGCGGTGCTGACCGGCGACCGGCTCGCCTCGTTCATCGCGCCGGTGATCGTCCTGTTCAGCGGAGGCCTTGGCTGGCTGCTCCTGATCGACCAGGCACGCGTCGGGGAGCAGGGCCTGCTGAGCGTCATCGGCAACCTGCCGCAGGACTACACGCTGATCGGCGAGGGGCCGCTCCGCTTCGGCAACGCGATCACCACGCTGATCGTCACGCAGCGGAGTCTCGCGCTCGGCCTGCCGGTCGCCCTGATCGTGTTCGTCGTGCTGTGGCAGTTCGTCCACGACCCGGGCCCGTGGGGCGTCCCGCAGGTCCGCGGGGCAGACGGCCTGGGACGGTTCGTGATGCGCTACCGCCAGCCACTGGCAGCGGCGGTCCTGACCGGTCTGCTGCCGCTGGTCCACGTCCACACCTTCGGCGTCGTGCTCGGGTCGGCGTTCTTCATCGGCCTCGCCTTCCGCGGCTGGCGCGAGGGCCGCTGGGTCCCGTGGGCCGTCTACGTGGTGGTGAACGCTGCTCCTCGCCCTCCCACAGATCTGGTGGTCGTCCAGCGGTAGCGTCTCGAACACCGGGACCTTCTTCGGCGTCGAGCTCGGCTGGGACCACGGCAACTCGAACCCGATCTGGTTCTGGATCGCCAACACCGGGCTGTTCATCCCCATCGCCATCGGGAGCGCGGTGTGGCTGTGGCGCGAGCGCGGTCCGCGGGCCCTGGACCTCCTGCTGTTCAGCGCGGTATTCGTCGTCTGGTTCATCGTTCCCAACGTGTTCAAGCTCGCCCCCTGGATCTGGGACAACATCAAGGTCCTGATCTACTGGTTCGTCGGGCTGACGCCGCTCGTGGCGCTGGGCCTCGCTGCGGCCTTCCGGCGCGGAACGGCGTGGCGGACGGGGGCCGTTGCCGCGCTGCTCGTGATGACGCTCGCCGGGGGTCTCGACGTCTGGCGAGTCGTCTCCCACCAGACCCAGTTCGGCGAGTTCGACGGTGACGCGCTCCGCGTAGCGACGCTCATTCGCGACGAGACCGAGCCGCGTGCCACGATCCTCCACGCGCCCACCTTCAACGCTCCCGTGTACCTCACGGGGCGCCGCTCGCTGATGGGCTATGCCGGCCACCTCTGGTCATCCGGCGTCGACTACTTCGAGCGCGAAGCGGACATTCGGAGGATCTACGCGGGCGAATCCGATGCGATGGACCTGCTCAAGCGCTACAACGTCGACTTCATCGTGGTAAGCCCGATGGAGCGCACCCAGCTCGCGGTCAACGACAGCTTCCTCGATCAGTTCCCGGTCTTCGGGCGCTCGGGAGACTACACGCTCTATGAAGTCCCGAAGGCGCAGGGCTAACCGGCGCGCCGCAACGGCGCAGCCGGTCACGCCGCCGCCCGCCGCCGCCGCGGGTCCCACGACGACCGCTGCGCCTGCCGCGTCGGCGGGCTCCCGCCCTGCGCAGGCCGTCGTCGCGCCCGAGCCCGCGACCGAGGACCCGATCACGGATCGCTGGTTCTGGATCGCGGCCCTCGTCGTCTTCGTCGTTGCCGCCCTGATCCGGCTTCCGGAGCTCGGGATCAACCCGTTCCACCACGACGAGGGCGTGAACGGCTGGTTCACCACGACGCTCGCGCGAAGCGGCTCGTACCAGTACGACCCGGCGAACTACCACGGCCCGACGCTCTATTACTTCGCCCTGCTGTCGGAGATCCTGTTCGGACTCACGAACGAGGCGATGCGGCTGGTGCCGGTCGTCTTCGGCCTCGTGACGGTCGGTGCGGTCCTCGCGCTCCGGCCGGTCCTCGGCTCGATCCCGGTGCTCGTCGCGGGGCTGTTGCTCGCCCTGTCCCCGGGCGCCGTCTACGTCTCGCGCTACTTCATCCACGAGGCGCTCCTCGTGGCGTTCACGATGACGCTCGTCGCTTCGGCGCTGCTGTACCTGCGCTCGCGGAACCCGGTCTGGGCGCTCGGGGTCGGCGCGTCGGCCGCGCTGATCTTCGCGACCAAGGAGACCGGCGTGATCACGGTCGTGGTCCTCGCGATCGCCGCGGTCGTGAGCGGGATCTACGTGAACTGGCGCACCGGTGGACACCGCCGGCCGCGGGGCTCGGCGAGCGCCCGGCGGGTCGCGCACGTCGAAGCCCGCGAAGACCGTCCGGATCGATGGCGTCGAATACCGGGCCGTGCCCGATCGCTCGGGCCGGTCGCTGCTTGACGGCGTCGTCCCGGGTGGCATCTCCGGCGGACCACGTCGTGGCGTCGACGATCGTGTTCCTGTGCGTCTACGTCCTGTTCTTCTCCTCGTTCTTCACCAACTTCCCGAAGGGTGTCGTCGACTCGCTCGCGACGTTCACGATCTGGACCCAGACCGGTGCCGAGACGCAGGTCGCGCCGTTCCAGCAGTACCTCGTCTGGATGGCCACCGCGGACGCTCCGATCCTGATCCTGGGAACGATTGGCGGCCTCATCGCCGCCGTCCAGGGTCGCGACCGGCTGTGGGTGTTCATCGGCCTGTGGGCGCTCGGCATCACGCTGTCCTACTCCTTCATTTCGTACAAGACGCCCTGGATCGTGCTCAACATGCTGGTGCCGCTCGCGCTGCTGGGCGGTCTTGCCATTCGCGAGGTCGCGCTCTTGCCGCGCTGGCGCCCGGTGGCCGTCGGGGCCGTCGTGCTGGCCACGGCAGCGAGCGTGTTCCTCGCCTACGACCTGAACTTCGTCAACTACGACACTGACGACGGCTCGCGCTACCCATACGTCTACGTCCACTCGACCCGCGAGATGTTGACCATGCTCGACGAGGTCGAGGACATCGCCACGGAACAGGGAACCGGCACGGACACCGGGATCACGATCGTCAGCCCTGATTACTGGCCGCTGCCGTGGTACCTGCGTGACTACCCGAAGGCGGGGTTCTGGGGCCGGCTCGAGGACGTCACGCTCGACCAGCCGATCATCATCGCGAACACCAATCAGCGGGAGCAGCTCGCGCCGCTCATCGCCGGCCGCTTCGAGCAGGCCGGCACGTACAAGCTGCGACCGGGGGTCGACCTCGACGTCTACGTCGCCACGGACGGGGCAGCGTCGTGACCCGCCGCTCGGCCATCCTTCGCCTGCTGATCGGCCTCGCGATCAGCGCCGTCTTCCTGGCACTCACCCTGTCGCGGGTCAATCTTGCCGAGGTGGGCGCGGCCATCGCCGCTGCGTCGCCGGCGTGGCTGCTCGTGGCGCTCGGGATCGTGATCGTGGACGTCCTGCTGCGCGCGCTGCGCTGGCAGTTCCTGCTCCACGGTGTCCCGGGCGCAGGGACGAAGCCGCCCTACCGGCTCGCCGTGGGCTACCTGATGATCGGCTTCACGGCGAACGCGATCCTCCCGGCACGCCTCGGGGACATCGCGCGGGCCATCCTGGCCGGAGACGCATTCCGGATCCCGCGGCTGGCGGTGTTCGGGACGATCCTGATCGAGCGCCTCGGTGACGGGCTGACGATGCTCCTGCTGGCGCTGATCTCGAGCATCGTCGTCGCTTCGGGGATCGCCGAGCTGCGCGACCTGGCGGTCTTCGCCATCGGGGCAGGTATCGCCGGCGTCATCGCGCTGGCGATCATGATCGTGATCCTGTCGCGGCCGCGCGTCCGCGCCACGCGCTTCGGTGGGTTGGTCTTCGGGCTGCTCGAACGGGTCGCAGCCGGCGCCGGTGCCATGACATCGGTCCGCGGCGCCGCGATCGTGGTCGGCCTGACCTGGACCGTCGCATTCACTGCGATCCTCGTGGCCTGGGCCGTCACCAATTCGGTCGGGCTGCAGCTCACGCCAGTCCAGCTCGTGCTGTTCATGAGCGGGATCGCGCTGTCGCTGGCAATCCCGGCGGCGCCCGGCGCGCTGGGCACGTACGAGTTCGTCGGCGTGGCCATCATCACGAGCCTTGGCTACACGGCCGAACAGGGACTTGCGGCGATCCTGCTGATGCGGGTCATCACGACGTTCCCGCCGGCGCTGGCCGGGCTCGTGTCGCTGTTCATCCTCCAGATCCGACCCGGCGAGCTCGTCCACGCTGCCGAGGAACCGGCGCCTGCCGTCGACCCCGCCCGATGACGCCGCCCGCGGTTTCGCTGGTCATGCCCGCGTACAACAGCGCGCGCTACATCGATGCCAACGTGGGCCGCGTCCTGGAGTTCTTCGACCGTGCCGGGATCGACGGCGAGGTCGTCGTGGCCGACGACGGGAGCACCGACGGCACGGCCGACGCGGTCCGCAGCGAGGACCGCGTCCGCGTGCTGCGCCTCGAGCACGCCGGGAAGGGCGCCGCCGTCCGGGCGGGCATGGCCGCAGCGACCGGGGACATCCGTGCCTTCACCGACGGCGATCTTCCCTATGGCATGGAACCGCTACCGCTGGCGATCGCGTACATCCAGGAGCGCCGCTACCACGCGGTGATCGGCGACCGGACGCTGCCCGGCTCTGCCTACGAGAGCACGGGCCTGCTGCGCACGTTCGTCTCGGAGCTGGCCAGCTTCGCCTTCCGGACGCTCGTGACCGGTGGCATCTACGACACCCAGTGCGGCTTCAAGGTGTTCCGCGGTGACGTCGCCGCCGAGGTCTTCCGGCTCACGGCGATCAAGGGCTTCGCGATCGACGTCGAGTTGATCTACCTGCTCCTCAAGTACCGGCTCGACCTCAAGCGGATCCCGGTCCAGCTCGAGCGCAACGCGCCGAGCTCCGTGCGCGTGGTCCGCGATTCGCTCCAGGCGTTCGGCGACATCGCGACGATCCGCTTCAACTGGGCGCGCGGTCGCTACCGCTCATCGGCGCTCATCGCCCTCCTCCAGGCCGAGCTCCACGAGGACGTCGAAGGCGCCGCGGCGCGGCTCGCCGCCGGCCAGTCCGCACCCGCCGACCCCGCCGACCGACCCGCCCCGTGATCGCCCTGGCCTACCTCGCCGTCGCCGTGTTGCTCGGCGATGCCCTCGCCTCGCGCTGGTTCCGACCGGTGACGTGGTTCCACCGGCTGGCCGCTGCCTTCCTCATCGGGCTGATCCTCGCGACCTGGGTCACGTACCTCACGTCGCTGCTGTTCGACGGCAGGACCGAGGACGCGCTGCTCGTCGGCAACCTCGCCTCCGGATGGGCGATGGCGCTCGCTGCGATCGCCATCTATCGCTGGGTCCCGCGCCGCCCGGATGCCGGCCGCCCGCGACGCCCGATCCGAGTGTGGGACGTCATCACGCTCGTCGCGATCGGGCTGCTCGTGACCTGGATGATGACCTCCACCTTTTCGTATTCGAACGGTGAGCTGGGCGTCGCGACTGGGCTGTGGAGCGACTTCGGTCCGACGACCGCGATCGCCCAGAACTTCGCGCTCGGCGACAACTTCCCGACCGAGTACCCGCACTACGCCGGCGAGGCGATCCGCTACCACTTCCTGTTCTACTTCCAGGTCGGCAACCTGACCTACCTCGGGCTCGACCCGGCGACGGCCAACAACGTCCTGAGCATCGGTTCGATGCTGGCGATGCTCGTGCTCGTGACCGCGCTGGGCGAGCGGCTGTTCCGGAACGCCGCGGTCGGGCGGATCGGCGCCGCGCTGTTCTTCTTCCACGGGGCGCTGTCGTTCATCCCGTACCTGGCCGGGCTGGGCTCGATCGACCGGATCTTCAATGAGGTCCCGAACCTCAGCGCGTTCCTGTCGTCCGGGTTCCCGTACCGCGGTGAGGAGTGGGGGATCTGGTCGCAGATCGTGTTCCTCAACCAGCGCCACCTGGCGAGTGCGATCGGGATCCTCCTGATCATCGTGATCTTCCTGCTCGACCGGATCGATCGCGACGAGCGCGTCGCGGCCGACCGCCGAGCCGCCGAGCTCTCGCGGCGGACGCCGAGCCCGCCGTGGCGGCGGACGTCGAACCCGCAGCCGACGAGCCGCCGGCCGAGCCGGCGCCCGCGCCCGGACGCCTGGAGCGCACCCGACTCGCCGTCGCCGGCCAACTCGAAGCCGCGGCATTCACGATCCGTCATCCCGTGGCCGTCGTCCGCGAGACCCTCGCCGACCCGTGGCTGGGCGGCTACGTGCTGTGCGGCGTTCTCGCCGGCATGTTGCCGCTGTGGAACGGCGCCATGTTCATTGGCGCTGCCGCGTTCCTGGCGGTGTGGCTGGTCGTCTTCCCACGCCGTCCGTCGATGCTCGTCCTCGCGCTGGTGGCCAGCGCCGTGGCGATCCCGCAGCTCCTGTGGGTCCGCCCCGGAACGATGGCCGGCGCCCAGACCTACCCGTCGTTCTACTGGGGCTACATCATCGACGACCCCAACCTCTTCAACGTCGCGCGCTACCTGGCGTTCACGTTCGGTCCGAAGCTCCTGCTGGTGGCCTTCGCCTTCTTCCTCGTGACGTGGCGGGAGCGGCGCGTGCTGATCGCCTTCGTCGCGCTCGGCACGGTGGCATTCCTCCTCCAGCTCAGCGTCGAGGTGCTCGCCAACCACAAGTTCATCAATGCCTGGCTCATCGTGGCGAACCTGTTCGTCGCCTACGGGCTCATCCGGCTGTGGCAGGCGAGGTCGGTGGTCGTGGTGCCGGCGCGGATCGTCGCGCTGGGCCTTGTCGTGATCATCGTCGCGGGCGGCGTGATCGACCTGATGCCGGTCAAGAACCAGTTCGTCATCCGCGTCGGCATGCAGGGCGACCGCCTCTTCGATTGGGTGCGCAACGAGACCGACCGCAACGCGGTCTTCCTGACCGACCTCCACGTCGTCCATCGCATCCTGCTCGCGGGCCGGCGAATCTACTTCGGCTGGCCGTACTACGCGTGGTCGGCCGGCTACGACGTCGGCCAACGGGAGGGCTGGTACCGCGAGCTGTTCGCGGACCGCAGTCCGCGTGACGTGGTCGATCGGCTCCAGGCCGAAGGCATCGACTACGTCGCGTTCGATGACGGGTTGCGCGAGCGGGGCTTTGCCCAGCGCATGAACCAGGAAGTCTTCGACCGCTACCTGGAGCCGGTGTTCACCGATCCCGACAACCGCTACAACAACACGACGATCTATCGCGTTCCGACCGAGCCTGCGGCGACGCTCGACCTGCCTGATGCCCCGGCCGAGGACATGTACACCGGCGGCACGGGCTCGGCGCCGGGGCAGTTCGCCGAGCCGCGCGGCATCGCGCTCGACAAGTTCAAGCACGTCTACGTGGCGGACACCGGCAACGGTCGGATCCAGGAATTCTCGTCGGACGGCAGCCTGGTCAAGACGATCGGCGAGGCGGGAACCGGCGAGGGTCAGCTGGACCGGCCCGCCGGGGTGGCCGTCACCACCGACGGTCACGTCCACGTCGCGACCGGCGACGGGCGGGTCCACGCATACGACGCCGACGGCACGCACCTCGGCGAGACCCGAGGCCCGGCGCCCGGCTTCGGTCCGCTCGCCGACATCGCCGCCGCGGGGAACCGCGTCTTCGTGCTCGATCCCGACAACGGCCGCGTGGTGCGGATCGACGAGAACGGCACGCCGATCTCGTTCGGCAGCGTCGGCGACGGACCGGATCAGCTCCGCGAGCCGACCGGCATCGCGGCATTCAGCGCCTCGATCCACGTGGCCGACACCGGCAACGCGCGGGTCGTCGTCTTCGACGAGGATGGCGTGCCGCGAACCACGTACGCGGTCCCCGAATGGGCGGGGGCGACCGAACGCACGGCCGACCTGGCCGGTGACAGTTCCGGCCGGTCCTGGCTGACGAACCCGGCCGGCGACGCGATCCTCGTGTACCGCGACGGCGCCTCGGTCGGGACCCTTCCCGTGCAGGATCCGCCGATCGACGATCCGGCGGGGATCGTCTCGGCGCCGGGGAACGCGCTGTTCGTCGTGAACCGCACCCCGGGCCGTATCTCGATGGTGACGCAGCTCGACCCCTGACCCGGTCGCCGGCGTGACCGCGGCGCGATGATGTGCCGACGATGCAGCCCCGGACCATCCTCCACGTCGACCTCGACGCGTTCTTCGCAGCGGTCGAGCAGCGCGATCGACCCGAGCTGCGCGGCAAGCCGGTGGTCGTGGGTGGGGGCGGGCCGAACCAGCGCGGCGTGGTGTCGACCGCGAGCTACGAGGCGCGGAAGTTCGGCATCCACTCCGCGATGCCGCTGCGCGAGGCCGGCCGGCGCTGTCCCAATGCGATCTTCCTCCCGGTGGACGGGCGCAAGTACCTGCGCGTCAGCCGCGAGGTCATGGCGATCCTGCGGCGCTTCACGCCCCTCGTCGAGCCCATCTCGATCGACGAGGCGTTCCTCGATGTCACCGGCTCGCGCGAGCTGTTCGGTGACGGGCCGACGATTGCGCGAGCGATCAAGGACGCGGTTCGGGACGAGGTCCAGCTCACGATCTCGGTCGGCGTGGCGACGACCAAGCTCGTGGCCAAGATCGCGTCGGACCTCGAGAAGCCCGATGGGCTGGTCGTCGTGGCGCCCGGCGAGGAGGCGGCCTTCATGGCGCCACTCGACATCGGCCGGTTGTGGGGCGTTGGCGAGAAGACGGCGACCGCGCTGCGCGAGTACGGGGTGCGCACGATGGGCGACCTCGCCGGACTGCCCGTGGACCTCCTGGAGCGGCGCTTCGGCAAGCACGGGTCGACGCTGGCCGACCGGGCGCGCGGACTCGACGCCGATCGGGTGGTCGGCGAGGGCGAGGCGGCGAAGTCGGTCGGGCACGAGCACACGTTCGACGTGGACACATCCGACCGCGAGACGATCGAACGGACGCTGCTGGCCATGGCCGACGGCGTTTCCGGGCGGCTGCGGGCATCCGGCGTGCGGGCGTCGACGGTGACCGTCAAGATCCGCGACTCATCGTTCCGGACAATCACTCGCCAGCGGACGCTGCCCGAGCCGACCGACCAGACCGAGCCGATCTACCGGGTGGCGCTGGACCTGGCCAGGCCGGAGGTCCGCGGGCTGCGGATCCGGCTGCTCGGGGTGAGCGCGTCGCACCTCGGCGAACGGGAGCAGCTCGGGCTCTTCCCGTCCGACGACCCGCGCCGACGGAGCGCGATCGAGGCGGCAGACCGGCTGCGGCGCCGGTACGGCGAACGGGCGGTCACGCGCGCGCGGTTGCTGGGGACGGGCTTGCCGGCGCCGTTCGAGCGGGACCCACGATCGTCGTCCGAGCAGCGGGGCGTGCATGGCGCGGCGGAAGGCGAGGCGCGGACGCGGTCGCCGCGGCCCGACGAGCGCGAAGCTCCCGATCCGGACGTCGACGAGGTGCCCGCGGAGGACACGTGAGCGACTCGGCGCCCGTCCTCGGTCGTGACACCGTAGCTGTCACGGGAGGCATCGAGATTCGGGCCAACGACGCTTGACATCGAACAGGTGTTCACCTTAGAGTCGGCGTCGTAACTGAACATCCGTTCTGTCGCCAGCGTGCCCCGGCCGACACGACCGATCCGCCACCTGCCCCCGGGAAGGAGCCATCTCGATGGCATTCACCAGAGTCGAGCCGGTCGAGGTCCACGTCCGAACCGATTGGTTCGACGGAACCCCGCGCGAGATCCGCTGGGGTCACGAACGCCTGCCGGTCGTCGCCCTTGCGTCGGTCCGCGAGGAAGCGGCCGCCTATCCCGTGATCACCGGACCGCGAACCCTGTTCGTGGTCGACACGCCGCAGGCGCGGGTCAGCCTCACCTATCTCCACCGCTCGCGCCGCTGGACGATCACCGGCCTGGACGAGGATCACGCCCGGGCCGCCTGACGCGGCGCCTCCTGGATCGCATGTTCCGACCGGCGGCGGGCCTCTCCCCCGCGACGCCGGCCACGTCGGACCGCGGGAGCGGGCGCGCCGGTACCGTGCCCGCTCCCGTCGCCGACGATCGCTCGGGCCGTGGCATGACACCCGCTGTTCCCGGCCGACGACCGCAACCTACAATCAGCAGGTGCACGAACCCTCGGGATCGTCGTTCGCCGACCTGACCCTGGGCGCCTTCGTCGATCGCCTCGCCTCGTCCGAGCCCGTCCCCGGCGGTGGCAGCGCATCGGCGGTCGCCGCCAGTCTCGGCGCGTCGCTCGTCGCGATGGTCGCGGCGCTGTCCGAAGGACGCCCGCGCTACGCGGAGCACGCGGAGCTGCACGCCTGGGCCGCAGCGACCGGTCGTCGCCTGAACCGTCGTTTCCTCGAGCTGGCCGATGAGGACGCGGCGGCCTATGCCGGGTTCTCGGCCGCGCTCAAGCTCCCCAAGGACAGTGATGCGGAGCGCGCGGCGCGGTCGGTGGAGATGCGCGCGGCGGCGCGTGCCGCGTCCGAGGTTCCGCTGACGTGCGTCGAGGCATGTCTCGAGCTCGTCGGCGCGGCAGAGGCGCTCGCCGGGCGCAGCAACGTCAACGCGTCGAGCGACCTGAACGTGGCTGCCCTCCTCGGTGAGGCCGCGGCGCGCGGGGCAGCGGCCAACGTCATGGTCAATCTCCCGTCGGTCGGGGACGGCGAGTTCGAGGGCGCGACCACGGCGAGGGTGCAGGAGCTGCTCGACGAGATCGAGCGACTCGTCCTCGAGACGCGCGAAACGGTCATGGGCGGCGAGTCGCGCGACCCCATCGCACCGCTCGGAGCCTGATCGTGCCCGACTCGGGCGCCCGCCTGCTGCTCGGTGGACCGATCGCCAACGAGATCCGCCTGGCGGTGGCGCGAGAGCATCGCGGCGTATCGGGAACGCATGGGCCGGACTCCGGCGTTGGCGATCCTGATCGTCGGCCGGGACGCCCCGTCGATGGTCTACCTCCAGCAGATCCTGCAGAGTCTGCGACCTGGTCGGCATCGACGACGCACGTCGAGACTCGACGGCGAGGTGACCGAGCGAGCGGTCATCGATGCGCTCGCGGATCTCAATGCGGATCCGACTGTCGCCGGGATCATCGTCCAGATGCCGCTGCCACCGACCATCCGGCTCCGCGCCGTCGTCGACGCGATCGATCCCGCCAAGGACGTCGACGGGATCCATCCACTCAACGCGGGGCTGTTGCGCCTTGGGTACGACGGCTTCCTGCCCGCGACGGCACATGCCGCGGTCGAGATCCTGCGCCGCTCCGGCATCGAGATCGAGGGCCGCGACGCGGTCGTGATCGGCCGGTCCGCTGTCGTCGGGCATGCCGGCGGCGTTCCTGCTCCTGCGGGAGGATGCCACGGTCACCGTGTGCCACTCACGGACGGCCGACCTCGCGGCGCACGTCCGGGCGGCCGACATCGTCGTCGTCGCTGCCGGCCACCCCGGCCTCGTCACCGGGGACATGCTCAAGCCCGGTGCGGTCGTGGTCGACGTCGGCATCAACGTCGTCGACGGCAAGCTCGTAGGCGACGTCGACTTCGAATCGGCGAGCCGGGTCGCCTCGGCGATCACGCCCGTCCCCGGTGGCGTCGGCCCGCTGACGAACGCGCTGCTCCTCAGCCATCTCGTCCGCGCCGCCGAGGCCCAGGCCCGGGCCGAGGCGCGCCATCTGTGCCCGAACCCGTCAGCCGAGGGACTGCATGACCGCCACTGCCTTCCCGTCCGACCTCGAGATCGCCCGGTCTGTCCGCCCGCGACCGATCGTCGACGTGGCGGCAGACCTCGGGATCCGCGACGAGGAGCTCGAGCTGTACGGACCGAGCAAGGCGAAGGTCACGCTCGACGCCATCCGGCGGCTGGAGACGGAGCGACCAAAGGGCAAGTACGTCGTCGTGACCGCGATCACGCCGACCCCGCTGGGCGAGGGCAAGAGCACGACGACCGTTGGCCTGGCGCAGGGCCTGAATGCGATCGGGCGCAAGGCCGCGGTGTGCATCCGCCAGCCGTCGCTCGGGCCGGTGTTCGGGATCAAGGGAGGGGCGGCTGGCGGCGGCTACAGCCAGGTCATTCCCATGGAGGACTTCAACCTCCACCTGACCGGCGATGTCCATGCGATCGGGGCGGCCCACAACCTGGCCGCGGCGTTCCTCGACAACCACCTCCACCACAAGAACGCGCTGGGCATCGACCAGCACGCGATCCTCTGGCCGCGGGTCGTCGACATCAGCGACCGAGCCGTCCGGAGGGCCGTGATCGGACTCGGTGGCCGCGAGAACGGGGTGCCGCGCGAGACCGAGTGGGTCATCACGGTCGCGTCGGAGGTCATGGCGGTGCTCGCGCTGGCAACCGACCTGCAGGACCTGCGCGCCCGTCTCGGGCGGATCGTCATGGCCACGACGACCGCTGGCACGCCGGTGACGTGCGAGGACCTCGGCGTCGCCGGGTCGATGACCGTGCTGCTCATCGATGCGATCAAGCCGAACCTGCTGCAGACCCTCGAGGGCGGCCCGGCGTTCGTCCACTGCGGGCCGTTTGCGAACATCGCGCACGGCAACAACTCGATCATCGCGGATCGCCTGGCCCTCGCGACGAACGAGATCGTCTGCACCGAGGCCGGATTCGGGGCCGACATGGGCGCCGAGAAGTTCTTCGACATCAAGTGCCGGGCGTCGGGGTTACGGCCGGACGCGGCGGTCGTCGTGGCAACCATCCGCGCGTTGAAGATGCATGGCGGCGTCGGCCGGATCGTGGCCGGCAAGCCGCTCGACCCGGCACTGCTCGAGGAGAACGTTGCGGCGGTGCGGGCCGGTGGCGCGAACCTCGCCAAGCAGATCGAGAACGTCCGCCTGTTCAACGTCCCGGTCGTCGTGGCGATCAACTCGTTTCCCACCGACACGGCGGCGGAGGTCGAGGCGATCAGGGAGGTGTCGCTGGCGGCAGGCGCCCGCGACGCGGTCGTCGCGACGCACTTCACGGAGGGCGGCAGCGGCGCGACGGCGCTTGCGGAGGCCGTGTGGGATGCAGCCGAGGAGGGCGCCCCGGCGTTCCAGCTGCTCTACCCGGACAGCATGCCGCTGATCGAGAAGATCGAGACGATCGCCGAGAAGGTCTACGGTGCGGACGGGATCGACGTCCTGCCGGCCGCGCGCAAGGCGCTGACGCTCTACGAGGAGCTCGGCTTCGGCAGCCTGCCCGTCTGCATGGCCAAGACGCAGTACTCGCTCAGCCACGACGCAGCGCTGAAAGGACGTCCGAGCGGCTTCCGTGTCCCCATCCGGGAGGTGCGCCTGTCCGCGGGCGCCGGGTTCATCACGCCGCTGGTCGGCGAGATGCGGACGATGCCAGGGCTGCCGTCGCGCCCGGGTGGCGAGAAGATCGACATCGACGCCGACGGGAACGTGGTCGGGCTGTTCTAGGCGCGAGGGACGGCGTTAGATGGCGCCCGTCGAGAACGCGAAGCAGGCGGCGATCACGATCGCGACGCCGATGCCACCGATCGCCGCCGCCCACAGCCCGACATCGGGCGGACCGAGCGGCTCCTCGTCGTGGCCGTGCTCGCCGTGCCCGGCCGGGGCGTGCTCGTCTTCGTGCGCTGGAGCGGCGGGTGCGTCCTCCTGGTCGCTCATCCCCGGCATTCTCGCACGCTGCCAGGGACGGAGGTCAGGCGGCGGGACCCTCGCTGCGGCGGCTGCGCACGACGAGGAGCGCGCCGGCGATCAACCCGACGATCGCGACCGACCCGACGACCAGCACCACCGGCAGCAGATCCGCTGCCGCGGCCGCCCCGCCCGCGCCCTGCGGTGGCGCAGCGGGTTCGCCAGGCGGCGCCCCACCCCCGTCCCCAAACGTCGCGATCGCATCGGCGAGCATGGTCGTGCCGGCGTCCGACCCGACGGCGGCGTGCGGTGTGCAGAGGTTGACCGCGAGCTCGCCCTCGAAGCGGGAGGCGACGAAGATCCATTCGGTGCCGGCCGGCGGCAGCGGCGTCTCGCACGAGGCGCCGCCCTGGCCCCACTCGCCCCGGATCCGGACGATGCCGGCGGCACCCTCGCCCTGGAACCAGCGGGTGACGAGCACCGGCGTCCCGTTTGGTTCGGGCGCCTGGACGGTGCCGCTGAAGATGACCCGCTCGGGGGATCCGACGTACGCCGACATCGGCTCGAGGGCCATGCAGTCGCAGGCCGCGACCGGCAGCGCCATCGCGAGGTAGGCGACCAGGACGAGGACGAACGAGCTGACGCGTTGCGATGAAGCGGGTCATGGGCGCCATGACGGTGCGCCGCCGATCGAGGTTCCGCTGGCTGCGGTCAGGCCGCCCTGCCGAGCCGCCGTGGCTTGACGATCCGGAACCAGATCCAGAGCAGCGCGATGACGGCGAGGATCGCGAGGACCAGATATTCGAACCGCTTCAGGATCCCGCCGATCTCTTCCCAGTTCGCCCCCATCACGACGCCGCTGACGACGAGCAGCAGCGTCCACGGCAGCGAGCCCAGGAACGTGAACACGACGAACCGCCCCAGCGGCATGTGCGCGATGCCGGCAGCGAACGACACGAGCGACCGGATCACCGGCACCATCCGTCCGAAGAATGCCGCCGCGTTGCCGTGGCGGGCGAAGAAGTCGTCGGCGCGGTCGAGGTCCGCAGGCGTGATGCCGAGGTAGCGGCCCCAGCGTTCGATGACCGGGCGGCCGCCGTACATCCCGATCGCGTATGCCACGAGCGCGCCGAGCGTCGCCCCGACCGTGCCGAAGAGCGTGACAAGGATCACGTTCCACGGCTGGCCCGTCAGTGGCTCGATCTCCGTTCCCTGGCCGACGAGGAAGCCCGCGAACGGCAGCACGAGCTCCGATGGGATCGGGATGATGACGCTCTCGATGGCGACCCACAGGGCGACGCCGAGGTAGCCGACCGACGTGTAGATCTGGGTAACGAGGTCCCGCACGGGACCGTTGAGGAAGTCGAACACGGGCGGCAGCATAGCCGACTATCCTCGGCGGGTGACCGGACCGGATTCGACGCCCGGCGACCACCCTCCGAGCGGGCCGCACCTCGATCCGCGAGCGCCGCGCGGCGACGGTGCCCCGGGTCCGGTCGTCCTCACCGGAGCCGACCTGACCGTCGACGATGTCGAGGCCGTGGCCCGCCATGGCGCTTCGGCTGCCCTCGACATCCACGCCCGCGAGCGCATGGACGAGGCACGTGCGGTTATCGAGGCCCTCGTCGCCGAGGGTGCGGTCGTCTACGGCGTCACCACCGGCTTCGGCGACCTGGCGACGACATTCGTCGAACCGGCCCGCTCGGCAGAGTTGCAGGAGCACCTGCTGATGAGCCATGCGGTCGGCGTCGGCGAGCCATTCCCGCGCGAGATCGTCCGGGCGATGCTCCTGCTCCGCGCCAACACCCTGGCGCTCGGCCACAGCGGCTGCCGCCCGGTCGTCGTGGATAGGTTGCTTGCCTTCCTCGAACGCGGCCTCCACCCGGTCGTCCCCGCGCAGGGGAGCGTCGGTGCGTCGGGCGACCTCGCGCCGCTCGCCCACCTCGCGCTGCCGCTGATCGGTCGCGGCCAGGTCGAGCTCGGCGGCCAGGTGCTCCCCGCGCTGCTCGCCTTGCGCGAGGCCGGTGTCGAACCGCTGCGACTGGAGGCAAAGGAGGGCCTCGCGCTGCTCAACGGGACGCAGATGATGGGCGCCATCGGGGCGCTGCTGCTCGCCGACGCCGACCGCCTCGTCCGCACGGCAAGCGTCGTCGCCGCGATGAGCGTGGAGGCACTGCTCGGCACCGACGTCGCCTATGCGGCGGCCTACCAGCTGGCACGACCGCACCCCGGACAGGTGGCGGTCGCCGGGGAGCTGCGCCACCTCCTGCGCGAGTCCGCGCTCCAGGAGAGCCACCACGGCTCCGAGCACAAGGTCCAGGACCCCTACTCGCTCCGTTGCGTGCCGCAGGTCCACGGGGCGGTGCGCGATGCGCTCGACCACCTCCGGCGCGTGCTCGACATCGAGCTCAACTCGGCCACCGACAACCCGCTCGTCTTCCCGGGCGGCGGCGTGGCCGAGGCGGATACCGTGGCCACCGGCGGCGGCCGGGTGATCTCCGGGGGCAACTTCCATGGCGAGCCGATCGCCCTCGCGCTCGATTTCGCCAAGCTTGCCCTGGCCGAGCTGGGTTCGATCAGCGAGCGGCGGACCGCCCTGCTCGTCGACCCGCGGCTCAACGGCGGGTTGCCCGCCTTCCTCGTGACCTCATCCGGAATCGACTCGGGGATGATGGTCTACCAGTACACCGCCGCGGCGCTCGTGTCGGAGAACAAGGTGCTCGCCCATCCGGCAAGCGCCGACTCCATCCCGACGAGCGCGAACCAGGAGGACCACGTCTCGATGGGCTCGATCGCGGCGCGGCATGCCCGCCAGGTGCTCGAGCATGTCGAACGGATCCTGTCGATCGAGCTGCTCGTCGCCGCGCAGGCGCTGGACCTGCGGCTCGCGGCCCTGGCCGGTGGCGGTGACCCGCCAGAGCCGGGCATCGGCGTGCGCGAGGCGCATCGGCTCGTGCGTGAGCGTGTGGACCACCTCGACGCCGATCGGGAGCCGGCGCCGGATCTGGCCGCGGCGCTGACGATCGTCAAGGGAGGGTCGTTGAGCCGCCTCGTCGCCGATTAGCGACCCAGGCGCGACTTACGTACTACAGCGTCGGGGGTTCCAGCGCGACACCATGCGCTGAACTCGAACCGGCCTCCGGCGGCATCGTCACGGGCCAGGCGAGGCATACGCGCACTGGGTGGCACGATGAACCCGATCCTGTACGGGGGAAGTGAGGCGTCGCGGCTGTACGACGGCGAATTCGTCGTGCGGGCGTGGTTCCACTGGCCGGACGGCACGCCCGGGGAGCACGACACGAGCCCGCTGCCGTACGAGGACTGCCTCGCGTGGCTGGCTGCCGCGCCGCACACACCGTTGATCGCCTCGGACGGCTCGAAGCTCCACCAGGTGCGCGTCGAGCGCGCCGTCATCGTCCCGGCCGCGGCTGCCTGACGCTGGCGCCCGTCAGCCGCGACGGAAGCGGCGCTTCGTCTGGTGCTGCTGGCGCGTCGGCCGGCGGTGGGAGCTCCGGAACCCGGCCCTCACGAGCGCCTCGTCGATCTCGTCGAGGTACAGCGGCGCCTTCGCGATGCGCCTCGAGCCACTCGAGGTACCCCGGATCGACGCGAGCGACCTCGCCGATCGACCAGCCGATGTGGCGCCCGAACTGCAACACGCTGCCCGACGGCCGGCCGGGAGGCGGTCCGGCGGCACCCGTACCGTCGCGCTTGCGGTGGCGACTGGTTCCTGCGCGCGTTCCCTCGATCGGCTGATCCGACCCCACACCTCCGGACGCGCGCCTCGGCTCCGAGCGGCGCGGCGCGCGATGGACCGGGAAGATGCCGAGCTCGCGGTCGTATGCGTCGCGCTTCCGTGGGGTGCGGACGCGGTCCCACGCCGCGTTGATGCGGGACATCCGGGCATTGCCGCCGTCTCCCACGACGTCGGGGTGGTACACCCTCGCCAACGCGCGGTAGGCGGATGTGATGTCTGCGTCGTGGGCGTCGTGACGGACGCCGAGGACGGAATATGCGTTGTCAGTGCTCAAGTCTGGACGATCCTTGGTCATCCCCCGGCCTCTACCCGGCGACGGCCCCTCGGCGTCGTCGAGGGCAACTCTACCAAGGGGTCGTCCGCTGCGTCGGCGGGTCGTAGACTCGGCGCATGGCGCCGATCCGGATCGTGGACGTCACCGACCGCGTCGCCTTCGAGCGCATCCCGCCGTGCGCCGACCCGGGCTTCGACCACCGCACCTGCGACTACTGGGAGGACGCAGACCGTGGCAGCAAGGCCGCCCGACTGTCATGGCTCGAAACCGATCGCCCGGCGGCTGCACCGGAGCCCGCGCGCGCGGTCGCCAACCCGTTCCTCGCCGATCTCGAGGCGTCGAAGGGCTCCAACCCGTTCGCGCCCGACCTCGGTGCCGGCGCGAACCCGTTCGCGCTGGATGACACCACGGTGAACGACAACCCGTTCGCGCCGCAGCGTGCGACGCGCCCGACGGTCGACGACGATGCCCCGCCAAAGCTCCGGCTGCTCGCCCGCGGTCTGGGCGTGGTTGGCAGCTACGCGAAGGTCCTGCTCGACGATGACGTCGCGCTGGCGTACGCGCAGTTCGGGCCGCTGACGGCCTATCCCCGGGCCCAGCGCGTGCGCGATCTCTACCCGCAGCTCCCGGACTCGCCGCTCCCCGCCGTCATCACCTGTATCGCGACGACCGCCACTGCCCGCCGCGAGGGCCACGGTCTGCGCCTCGTCGCCGCCACGTGCGACGACCTGGCCGGTCGGGGCTTCACTGCGGTCGAGGCGTATCCGCAGGTCGGGGCGCCGCTTGACGCGACAAGCGCCGCGACACCCGCGTTCTGGGAGCGCGCCGGGTTCGTGATGGCCGCCGCCGACGAGCGGTTCCCGGTCATGCGCCGCGAGCTGGTCTGAGCGGGGTTCGAGGAGCGATGGCAACGATCCGTGCGCTCGGGAACGTCACCAAGGTCCGGGGCGCGCTGATCTTCGTGGAGGACATCGAGGCTGCGGCCCGGTTCTATCGGGACGTGATCGGCCTCCGGCTGCTGTATCGGACTCCGAAGTTCGTCCGCTTCGACGCGACGCAGGGAACCAGCCTGTCGCTGATCGCGGGCGGGGTCGCAAGCGACGCGCCGAAGGACTATCGCCGGCATGGCGTCGTCCCGGAGTTGATCGTCGACGATCTCGACCTGGCGATGCGCCGGCTGGCGGCGGCCGGCGTCCGCCACGAGCCGGTCGTTCGAACGGCCTGGGGCCAGTTCGCGTTCTGCTGGGATCTGGAGGGCAACCCGCTCCAGCTCTACGAGTCGGCCTACATCCGGCCCGACGCCGATCCGGAGGCACGCGCCGAGTGACCGGAACGCACGCCGTGGTTCGCGCCCCGCGCGGGTCGGAGCTGTCCTGTCGTGGGTGGGGCCAGGAGGCGGCCCTCCGGATGCTCATGAACAACCTGGACCCGGATGTCGCCGAGGACCCGGACCGCCTCGTGGTGTATGGCGGCACGGGTCGCGCGGCGCGGAGCTGGGAGGCGTACGAGGCGATCGTCCGCGAGCTGCGCCGCCTCGCAGACGACGAGACGTTGCTCATCCAGAGCGGCAAGCCCGTGGGCGTCTTCCGGACGCACCCCTGGGCACCGCGCGTGCTGATCGCCAATTCGAACCTGGTCGGTCGCTGGGCGACGTGGGAGCACTTCCGCGAGCTCGAACGGGAAGGCCTGATGATGTACGGCCAGATGACCGCCGGGTCGTGGATCTACATCGGGACCCAGGGCATCCTGCAGGGCACGTACGAGACGTTCGCCGAGCTGGCCCGCCAGCATTTCGGCGGGACCCTCCGGGGCCGGGTCGTGCTCACCGCCGGGCTCGGGGGGATGGGCGGCGCGCAGCCCCTTGCCGTCACGATGAACCAGGGCGTGTGCCTCGCGATCGAGGTGGACGCCGATCGGGCCCGCCGACGCCTGGAGATCGGGTACGTCGACCGCCTCACGAGCGATCCCGGCGAGGCATTGGCGTGGACGCGTGCCGCCGCCGCGGCCGGCGACGCCGTGTCCATCGCGCTGGTCGGCAATGCCGCGGAGATCGAGCCTGCCTGGGCGGCTGCCGGCGAGCGGTTCGACGTCGTCACCGACCAGACCTCCGCGCACGATGCGCTGGCCGGCTACGTTCCCGCGGAGATCGCGCTGGACGATGCCCTCGCGTTGCGGGCCGGGCAGCCCGACGAATACGTCCGGCGCTCGATGCGCTCGATGGCGGACCACGTCCGGGCCATCCTCGCGTTCCGGGCGGCGGGCGCGATCGCGTTCGACTACGGCAACAACCTGCGCGCTCAGGCGCTCGAGGCGGGCGTCGCGGATGCCTTCGACTACCCGGGCTTCGTACCGGCCTTCATCCGGCCGCAGTTCTGCGAGGGTCGAGGCCCGTTCCGCTGGGCTGCACTGTCCGGCGATCCGGCCGACATCCTGCGCACGGACAGGGCGATCCTCGAGCTCTTCCCCGACGACGCCGGACTGCGCCGCTGGATCGAGATGGCCGAAGCCCGCGTGCCGTTCCAGGGCCTGCCCGCCCGGATCTGCTGGCTCGGGTACGGGGAGCGGAGCAGGGCCGGGGCCGTCTTCAACGAGCTCGTCGCGTCGGGCGAGGTGTCCGCGCCGATCGTGATCGGGCGCGACCACCTCGACTCGGGTTCGGTGGCGTCACCGAACCGCGAAACGGAGGCGATGCGCGACGGCACCGACGCCGTTGCCGACTGGCCGCTTCTCAACGCCCTCGTGAACACGGCGGCCGGTGCCACGTGGGTCTCGATCCACCATGGCGGCGGCGTCGGGATCGGCTACAGCCAGCACGCCGGGATGGTGGTCGTGGCAGACGGCACCCCGCTCGCCGCCGAGAAGCTCGACCGGGTGCTCACGACGGATCCGGGAATGGGCGTGATCCGGCATGTCGACGCGGGCTACGAGCGTGCGATCGACGTTGCCCGTGAGCGCGGCGTACGGGTACCCATGCTCGAACACGAATGGTGACGGCACGCCACGAAGTGGTGTCCGGCCGCATAGCCGTCCATGGCACATCAGTTATGTGCGTGCAAACGCCATGTTGACCGAAAGCGCCTGACCACAGCCGATTCATTCCGCTAGGGTCGTCGCCAAGCAATCGCGTCATGCCCCGAGGTAATTCCTTGATGGTCCGCCACCACCGGCTTACGGTCCCAGCACTCATCGCTGCGTTCCTGCTCGGCCTCATCACGATCGTCCCCGCGGCCGCGAACAACACGGCCCAGACGCTGCCGTTCTCCCAGAACTGGTCGAACACGAGTCAGATCAACTCCCCCGACAACTGGACCACCGGTGGGCCCGCACCCAACACACCCGGCGTTCAAGGCGTGATCGGATTCCTTGGCCAGGACATCACCACCGCGATCGACACGGATCCACAGACCCTGCTGGGCGTCTCCGCGTCCGCGACGGATGTGGACGTGATCCCGAACCAGACGAACACGGCCATCACGAACGGCGGGGTTGCGGAATTCGAATTGGCCGACCCTGTGGTCGCGCTGCAGGGTTCGGGGACCGCGGATGCGCCGCACCTCCTGTTCCACCTCGACACGACCGGCGCTTCGAACATCACCATTTCCTACAACTTGCGCGACATCGACCCGACCGGGGACGACGCCACCCAGCAGGTCGCGCTTCAGTACCGCGTCGGCGCGACTGGCAACTTCACCAACGTCCCGGCCGGTTACGTCGCCGATGCGACAACCGGTGGCTCGGCCACGCAGGTCACGCCGGTCAGCGCCGTCCTGCCGCCCGACGCAAACAACCAGTCGCTCGTTCAGGTCCGGGTGATGACCACGAACGCGACGGGCAGCGACGAGTGGGTCGGCGTCGACGACATCTCCGTCGTCGTGGGACCGGACCCCGAGCCGACACCGACACCGACGCCCGAACCGACCCCCACGCCGACTCCGACTCCGGTTGTCGAGCCGACCCCGACTCCCACCCCGACACCAACTCCGACCCCCACACCCACGCCCACGCCCACGCCCAGCCCGACCCCGACGCCGATCCCGCCAACGACCCACGTGAACATCAGCCAGATCTACGGCGGCGGCGGCAACTCGGGCGCCACGCTGAAGAACGACTTCATCGAGCTGTACAACCCGACTGACGCATCGGTCTCGCTCACGGGCTGGTCGGTCCAGTACACGTCCTCGGCTGGGACGACCTGGCAGGTGACGCCGCTGACCGGTTCCATCGCCCCCGGCAGGTACTACCTGATCCAGGAGGCCGCCGGCGCTGGCGGAACGGTCGACCTGCCGACACCGGACGCGACCGGTGGCATCGCGATGTCCGCAACGAGCGGCAAGGTTGCGCTCGTGTCGTCAGCGACCGCGCTGGCGGGCGCCTGTCCGACCGGCGCGGCGATCGTCGACTTCGTCGGGTACGGCACAGCAGCGACCTGCGCGGAAGTGTTGCCGACCACGACGCTCTCGAACACGACGGCCGCGCTGAGGCGAGCCGACGGTGCCCAGGACACCAACAACAATGCCGCCGACTTCGTCGTGGGCAGCCCGGCGCCGCGGGCGTCCAGTGAGGCGGCACCAGCCCTGGACTCCTCGTTCCCGGCCAACGGCGCCACCAACGTGGCGGCATTCACCACGCTTTCCGTGACCTTCACGGAGCCCGTCGTCGCGACCGGGTCGTGGTTCGACCTCACCTGCGGGACGAGTGGGACCCACACCGCCGTCGTTGCAGGCGGGCCAACCTCCTACACGATCAACCCGGACGGAACGTTCGCGGCCGGTGAGAGCTGCACGCTGACAGTGGTGGCAGCCAACGTCTCGGACGTCGATGCCGCGGATCCGCCTGACGTGATGGAGGCGGACGCGACGATCTCCTTCACGGTCGCCAGCGATGTCGTCTGCTTCAGCGCGGACACGCCGATCGGGTCCATCCAGGGCACGGGCGCGACGTCGCCGATGGTGAACAGCGTCGTGGAGATCGAGGGCGTGGTCGTCGGCGCGTACCCCGGCACGGCCGGGTTCCGCGGCTTCTTCGTCCAGGAGGAGGACGGCGACCAGGACGGCAACCCGGCAACGTCCGACGGGATCTTCGTCTTCGACGCCAACGGCGGGGCGGACTACGAAGCGGGCGACCTCGTCCGCGTCCGTGGTCGCGTCATCGAGTTCGCCTCGAGCGGCCAGACCCTGACCGAGCTGACCGATCTCACCAATGTCGCCACCTGCGCCATGGGCCAGTCGGTGACCGCAACGCCGATCGAGATGCCGTTCGACACGCGGGACGTTCGCCGAGCGCTACGAGGGCATGCTCGTCGAGGCGCCGACCGACCACGACCTGGTCGTCACCGAGCTCTTCAACTTCGGCAGGTTCGGCGAGATCGTCGTGACCACCGACGAGCGGCTCTGGACCCCGACCCACCTGGTCGATCCGGGTGCGGCCGCGACGGCGATGCAGGCCGAAAACGATCTCGACCGGATCATCCTCGATGACGGCCGCAACGACCAGAACATCGATCCAACGGTCTTCCCGGATGGCGGGCTGTCCGCTTCGAACACGATCCGCGTCGGGGACACCCTGGCCGGCGGTTCGTACGTCCTGGAGCAGCGCTTCGGCGCCTACCGGCTGCAGCCGACGAGCGACCGCCCGGACTTCATTGCCACGAACCCGCGGCCGGCGACGTCGCCCGATGTCGGCGGCGGCCTGCGCGTCGCGGCGATGAACGTCCTCAACTACTTCACGACCTTCGACACGATCCGTGGCAGCGGCAACGGGCCGAACATCTGCGGCCCGTCGCTGCTCGAATGCCGTGGCGCCAACACGGACTTCGAGTTCCAGCGGCAGCGGACCAAGGTCATCGAGGCGATCCTCGGGCTCGATGCATCGGTCGTCGGCCTGATGGAGATCGAGAACAATGCCAGCGCGTCGGTCCAGGACCTCGTCGACGGCCTCAACGCTGAGACGGCGCCGGGCACGTGGGCGTACATCGACACCGGCACGATGGGCACGGACGCGATCAAGGTCGGGCTCATCTACCGGCCCGCCGAGGTGACTCCGGTCGGGGCACACAAGGTCCTTACCTCGAGCGTCGACTCGCGCTTCGACGACACGCGCAACCGCCCGGCGCTCGCCCAGACGTTCGACGTGGACGGCGGCGGTCGCTTCACGGTCGTCGTCAACCACCTCAAGTCGAAGGGGTCGGCCTGCGGCGGTGCGCCCGACGACGATCTCAGCCCCGGCGGCGCCGGTAACTGCAACCTGACACGGACGCGCGCCGCCGAGGCGCTCGTTGACTGGATCGCGACCGATCCGACGGGCAGCGGCGACCGCGACGTGCTCGTGATCGGCGACCTGAACTCGTACGCCCAGGAGGCGCCGATCGACGTCTTCAAGGCCGCGGGTTACACCGACACGCTGGCGGCGAGCCTCGGGAGCGACGCGTACAGCTTCGTGTTCCAGGGCCAGTCCGGCTACCTCGATCACGGCCTCGCGAGCCCGACCCTCGCGGCCCAGGTCACCGGTGCCGCCGAGTGGCATATCAATGCCGACGAGCCACCGGTCCTCGACTACAACGACGACTTCAAGTCGCCCAACCACGTCAACAGCCTGTACGCGCCGACGCCCTATCGGTCGTCGGACCACGATCCGCTCGTCGTCGGGCTCGACCTGCTCGAGTTCGGCTTCGACGGCTTCCTGTCGCCCATGGGTCCGGGCAACACCGCGGACCGGAAGGCCGGTGCGGGCATGCCCATCAAGTTCACGCTGGACGATGCGACAGGGCTTGGCGTCCTGTTCGGGAACCCGCGCAGCCGGCAGGTGGACTGCACGACCCGCGCACCACTCGGTTCGTGGGAGCCGACCGCAGCCGGGTCCGGGCTGAGCTTCGCCCAGGGGACCTACACCTACGACTGGAAGACGTCGAAGTCGTGGGCACACACATGCCGGACGTTCGAGCTCACGCTCGACGACGGCTCGTACTGGACCGCGTTCATCCACTTCACCAAGTAGCGCGGTGCGTCGCGTCCCGGTCATCGAGGCCGGGGCGGGGCGCTAGCATCGACGCGTGCTCATCGAGTCCGTCCCGAACGTGTCCGAGGGCCGTCGGCTCGAGGTCGTGGACCGGTTGGCGGCCGCCCTCGACGCGGTCGACGGCGTGTACCTGCTGGATCGGACGAGCGACGCCAGCCACAACCGCTCGGTCTTCACGCTGGCCGGCGAGCATGCGCCGGTCCTCGCGGCCCTCGACCGGTTGGTCGCCGAGGCGATCCCGCTGATCGACCTGAACGCGCACCAGGGCGAGCACCCGCGGATCGGTGCCGTGGACGTCGTGCCGATCGTGCCGCTCGGCAGCACGACGATGGACGACTGCATCGAGCTCGCGAACGGATTCGCGACGGGCATCGCGGAACGCCACGACATCCCGGTGTTCCTCTATGCCAACGCCGCTCGCCGGTCGGATCGGGTCCGCCTCGCCGACGTGCGCCGCGGGCAGTACGAAGGCCTGCGCGACGAGATCGGCTCCCAGGGCCGGGAGCCCGACTACGGGCCGGCGCGCACGCACCCGACGTTCGGGGCGCTCGCTGTGTCTGCCCGGCCCTTCCTCATCGCCTACAACATCAACCTCGACTCGGACGACCTCGAGCTCGCGAAGCGCATCGCCCGGCGCGTCCGCGAGTCCAGCGGCGGCCTCCCGAAGGTCCAGGCATCCGGGTTCTGGATCGAGGAGCTCGGGCGGGCCCAGGTCTCGATGAACCTGCTCGACTTCGCGGTCACGTCAATGTCGCTGGTCTGGGACACGGTCCGGGAGCTCGCCGCGGAAGATGGGGTCGAGCTGGCGGAGTCGGAGCTCATCGGTCTGGCTCCCCTGGCCGCCCTGCTCGGTGTGGCCGACCGGGCCGGAGCCGCTGCCAGCGACCCGGTGGAGGAGCGGCTCGCTGCTGCCGCCGGATACCTCAAGCTGCGCGACTTCTCGCCGCTGCAGGCGCTCGAGCTTCGTCTCGAGGCCGCGAGAACGGCGCCGCGATGACGGGTGGCCCGTTCCGGATCATCGAGGGCGGCCGCGGCGACGAGCCATCGCCAGGGCTCCTGATCCACGGCGCGGCCGAGATCGTGACGCTGGCGGGCGGGCTTCGCGCCGGCCCGAGCCAGGGCGACGTTGCCCGTCTCGTGCGCGCCGGGAGTGCGCGCGCATCACGAGGCGCCGACGATCCCGTCGTCGCCGTCTGGGAAGGCCGGATCGTGGCCGTCGGGCCGCGGACGGCGGTCGAGACGACGCTGGAGGCCGAGGGTCTGAACCTCGGCCGGTTCGCCCGGCTCGATGCGGCCGGCGGGGCGGTCACGCCGGGCCTCGTCGATCCCCATACCCACCTCCTGTTCGGCGGGACTCGCGAAGGGGAGCTGCTCCTCCGCCAGCAGGGTGCGGGCTACCTCGAGATCCTCGAGGCGGGCGGCGGGATCCTGTCGACCGTCGCCGCGACGCGGGCGTCGAGCGACGAGGTGCTCGCGGCCCATGGCCGGCGCTGGCTCGACGAGATGCTCGGGCATGGCGTGACGACGATCGAGGCCAAGTCGGGCTACGGCCTCGACCTCCAGACCGAGCTTCGCCTGGTCGAGCTCGCCTACCGACTCGGGCTCGAGGGCCCGGTGGAGGTCGTCCCGACGTACCTCGGCGCCCACGCGGTCCCCGTCGAGTTCCGTGCCCGCCCGGAAGGTACCGAAGCCTACGTCCGCTCGATCATCGATGAGCAGCTGCCAGGCATCGCCGCCCACGGACGCGCCCGGTTCTGCGACGTGTTCTGCGAGGAGGGCGTCTTCAGCGCCGACCAGTCGCGGCGCATCCTCGAGGCCGCGGCCGCCTACGGGATGGCGCCGCGGCTGCACGCGGACGAGCTGGCACCGTCCGGCGGCGCGGAGCTTGCCGCGGAGCTGGGTGCCACCTCGGCCGACCACCTCGCGGCACCCTCCGAGGCCGGCGTGGATGCCCTCGCCGAGGCGGCCAGGGGCGACCAGCCTGTCGTCGCGACGCTGCTGCCGGCGACGACCTGGTTCCTGATGAGCGACCACTACGCACCCGCGCGAACGCTCGTCGAGCGGGGCGTCCCGATCGCCCTCGCGACCGACTTCAACCCGGGGACATCGCCGACCGCGAGCCTGCCCCTGGTCATGAGCGTGGCCTGCCTCGCACTGGGTCTGACGCCGGATGAGGCGCTGAGCGCGGTAACGATCAATGCCGCGCACGCGCTCGGGCTTGACGAAGAGATCGGGTCGATCGAGGCGGGCAAGCAGGCCGACCTCGTCGTCTGGCGCGTCCCGACGACGACCCAGATCCCGTACTGGCCGGCCGCATCGCTGGTGCAGACCGTGATCAAGCGCGGGCGCGTCGTCCTCGACCGTTCCTGAGCGCCGAAGGCCCGGATCAGGGTTCCCGGTCAGTCGGGGTCGTCGCGCAACCGGGCGTACGTGACGAGGTCCCGATGGCGGCCGGCCCGGAACTGCGCGCCACGCGCGATCCCCTCCCGGGTGAAGCCCGCCTTCTCGAGCGCGCGTTGCTCGGCCACGTTCTCGATGTCGGTCGACGCCTCGACCCGGTGCGCGTCGGTGTGCTCGAACAGCCAGGCCGCGAGGAGGCGCTGCGCCTCGCTGCCGAAGCCCTGGCCACGTGCTTCGGGGATGATGTCGATCCCGAAGTTCCATGCGGCAGACTCCGGGTTGGGTCCATACGACACGCGATGCCAGCCGACGGACCCGATCGCGACGCCGTCAGCGACCCGTTCCACCATGAGCAGCCCGTTGCGCTCGTTGCGCAGCGGTCCCTTCTCGAGCACCTCGCGCGGGGTTGGCTGGATGGGCACCCCGAAATCGTTGAAGCCGCCCTGCAGCACGGGGTCCGCCGCCCACGCATCGAGCAGGTCCGCGTCCGCGAGCGTGACGTCGCGCAGACGGACGCGGGGCGCCGGGTCTCCCTCGCGAGCGGGCATCAGGTCTTGCCGCGAGGCTCCAGGTGGACCGTGACGGTTTCGGCCGGGAGGCTCGAGGCCGTCACCGACAGCTTCGACTGCACGACGGGCTCGGCACTCATCTCATGGAAGAACGTGGCCAGCGCCTCGGCGCAATCGGCCTCCTCCTCGCACATCGGCATCGGGACGACGATGCGGGGGTCGAGCTGGGCCACCAGCTCGGCGGCCTTCGTGGCGTTCAGGGCGCCGCCAACCGGTACGCACACGATGTCGATCGACCCGATATCGCCGAGCTTCTCCTCGGTCAGGAGATGGCCGATGTCGCCGAGGTGGATCGTGTGCACCCCGTCGAGCTCGATGACGAACGCGATCTGCTTGCCGCGGTCCGCCCCCCGGGCGTCGTCACGGTAGGTCCGGACGCCCGTCAGGAGAACCTCCTTGACCTCGTACTCGCCGGGCCCGTCAAGCGTGAAGGCGGTGTCCAGGCTGGACGGGAGGAGCGTCTTCCCGTCCCGGGACGGTTTGCCCTTCGCCTTCTTCAGCGGGGCGTCGTCGGGGTGGCTGAAGGTGACGACGTCGCCGGTGATCCCGCGGCCGGTGGGTCCGACGATCGATTGGTACGGATCGTTGACGACGACCGCGTCGCGACCGCGCAGGCGGATGCACGACCGCCCGTACCAGGTGACTTCCATCCCGGCGATTCTGACACAGCGGCGTTGCCCGTCGCTTACCTCGCGACCGGCCCGTCGTCCCCCAGCTCACGAGAGTGTCAATTTCTTAACCGGATGCCGTCTTGGTCCGCAACCAGACGCGAATAGCGTAGAGATCGGACCGAACCTTTAGAGGTTCCATCCTCCCTCCCTCGACCGGGGGCGCTGATTGGGCAGGCGCCTCCGGTCTTTCTTTGCCCATGAGAGAATCCGCCGACCATGACCGTCCCCCGCGTCCGTCACGACCGCCTGACGGTCCTGGCCTCCTTCCTTCTCGTCGCCGTGCTCGTCGCGGCCTGCAATTCGGCCAATCCGACACCGTCGGCCGAGCCGTCGCCGACCGCCGCGCCCTCGAGCGCCGCAGCAAGCTCGCCGCCCTCCGAGGCGCCGTCCGCCGCGCCAAGCAGCGAACCCGCGGCGGCCGACCCGATCTACGACGAGATCGAGCAGGAGGTCGCCGCACTCCGTGGCCTGCAGCCCACTGGTGACGTGGCGCGCACGACGCTCGACGAGGCGCAGCTCGCCGCGGAGATGGAGAAGCTCTACCAGGAGGAGTCGCCGCCCGAGCTGGTCGCCGCGAACGAGCGCTTCTACAAGGCCCTCGGGCTGCTCCCGCCGGACGCGAGCCTCGGGGATCTCACGGTCGAGATGCTGAGCGGCGGGGTCGCGGGGTACTACCGCGACGACCAGGAGACGCTGTACGTCGTGTCACGCTCCGGCGAGGTCGGCGCGAACGAGAAGATCACATTCGCCCACGAGTTCAACCACGCGCTCCAGGACCAGCACTTCACGATCTTCAAGGACCAGGAGGACGTCACCAACCGGAGCGACTGGCTGCTCGCCCGTCAGGCCGTCTACGAGGGCGATTCCTCGCTGCTGATGACGCTGTGGGCCTCGGAGAACTTCACGCCCCAGGAGTTCACGGACCTGCTGGCACAGGGCCTCAACGATCCGTCCTCGCAGATGCTCGAGCGGATGCCGGCGATCCTGCGCGAGACGTTGCTCTATCCGTACACGACGGGGCTGTCGTTCGCCCAGGGCCAGTTCATCAGTGGCGGCGGCTGGGCCGGGGTCGACGCGCTGTACGCCGACCTCCCGGAGACCACCGAGCAGATCCTCCATCCGGAGAAGTACCAGGCCGGCGAGAGCCCGGTCGTGATCGACGTCCCCGATGACCTGGCGGCGCGGATCGGCCCCGACTGGAACCTTGCGCTCGATGACACCTTCGGCGAGTTCCAGACGGGTGTCTGGCTGCGCGACGCGGACGCGGCGAACGCAACCGAAGCGGCCGCGGGCTGGGGCGGAGACCGGGTGCTCGTGCTCGACGGCCCGGGTGATGCGTGGGCGACCGTGCTGGCCACGGAATGGGATAGCGCGGCGGATGCCGCGGAGTTCGAGGCATCGGCTGGTCCCGCAGTCGAGGCGCTGGACGATCCGGCCGCCCTGCTCCCGGGTGGGACGGACACCGGCCGCTGGGTCGTGGTCGGGAGCGACGATGACGTGCTCGAGGCAGTCGCGGGAGCGCTCGGCCTGGCGGGTTAGGTCGCCCGGCCCCCGACCCTACATCGAGTCCGGGGCGGAAATCCCGAGCAACCCCAGGGCGTTGGCGAGCGTGACCCTCGTCGCGTCCGCGAGCGCCAGCCGCCGGGCGGAGCGCTCGGGCTCGGCCGGGTCGACCACCCGTGCGTCGCGATAGAACGAGTGGAAGGTCGTGGCCAGCTCGGTCGCGTACGCCGTGATCGAATGCGTCTCCTCGGCGAGCACCGCGTCCTCGATCACCTCGGGCAGGCGGGCTACGGCGCGGGCGAGTGCGGCCTCGGGGGCACCGGCCAGCGACCCCGCCACCGACGGAGCGGGTGACAGGCCGGCCTCGGCCGCCTTGCGCAGGATCGAGGCGATCCGCGCGTGCGCGTACTGCACGTAATAGACCGGGTTCTCGTTCGACTGCCGCTTCGCCAGCTCGACGTCGACCTCGATGTCGAGATTGGCGCCACGTGAGGCGAAGAACCAGCGCGCCGCGTCGTTGCCGATCTCCTCCAGGAGCGTGTCGAGCAGGTAGATGTCGCCCGCCCGCTTCGACATGGCGACCACCCGGCCGCCGCGCAGGATCGACACCCAGCCGGTGAGGAGCACCTGGAAGCGGTCCGGGTCGAAGCCCATTCCCTCCGCGGCACCGCGGGTTCGCGCGATGTAGCCGTGGTGATCGGCACCCCAGATGTAGAGGAGGTGATCGAACCCGCGGCTGAACTTGTCGAGGAGGTAGCCGACGTCGGCCGCGAGATACGTTGGCTCGCCGGTCGAGCGGATCAGCGGGCGGTCCTTGTCGTCGCCGAACGTCGTCGAGCGGAACCAGACGGCGCCGTCCTGCTCGTAGACGTGGCCATGGTCGCGCAGGAGGGCGATCGCGCGGTCCACCCAGCCTTCGCGGTGCAGCCGGCTCTCGCTGGTCCACACGTCGAAGCGCACCCCGAGCACGGCGAGCGACTCCTCGATCCCGCCCCGAACCCGCTCGGACGCCCAGCGCCCGACCACGTCGGCTGCGTCACCTGCCGCCGCCTCGGTCTCGATGTCTGGCGGCAGCTCGCGCGCAAGGTCGTGCACGTAGTCGCCGTGGTACCCGTCCTCCGGGACGGGTTCGCCGTGGCGGATCGCGAGCACGCTCGCCCCGAGATTGCGCACCTGCATCCCGAAGTCGTTGAAGTAGTACTCGCGCGTGACGGTCTGCCCACCGGCCTCGAGCAGCCGGCTGAGCAGGTCACCGACGAATGCCCCGCGCGCGTTGCCGATATGCAGAGGCCCGGTCGGGTTGGCCGACACGAATTCGACATTGACTCGGCGTGGGCGAACCGGCGCGACCGTGCCCCAGGCCTCGGGCGAGGCGAGCACCGCATCGAGCAGCCCCTCGAGCGCCTGATCGGCGAGCCGCAGGTTGATGAAGCCCGGCGGCGCCACGTCAACGGCGGCGAGGGGCGTGGCGGCGGAATCGGTCTCGATCTCTCGATCGAGCTGTTCCTTGAGCGCCGTGGCGATCGCGAGTGGCGCCATGCGGCACGGTCGGGCGAGCTTCATGGCCAGGTTGCTGGCCAGGTCGCCGTGCCGAGGATCGGCCGGTCGCTCGATCTCGACCGTTGGAGCATCCGTGCCCATCGCGGCGTCCGGCAGCGCACCCGACGCCACGGCGCGGTCGCGGGCACGTTCGAGGGTGGCGCGGGCCTGCGTCCGGAGGGGCAGCGGCGCTGCGATGGAGGCTCGAGTTGGTTCGGCCAACGTGGACTCCTGAACGGATCCGCCGAATTGTAGCGGCACTCGCGAAGTGCACCCAACCGTACCGGACCGCACTGGACCACACCTCGCCAGGGTGCGACCTGGCACCACTGTCGAAAGTCGGAGTGGAGAACTGTCAAATTAGGGCTAGTCAAGGGTGGAGGGTCCTAGTACCTTTGGCGCCCGTTGGGGGGTTACGAAGGGGTTCGAACCGTTCGGGCGACGTGCCCTGCCCAGATGTGTCCGTCACTCCTGTATCAGGAACATCGGCGTCCGACGCGACCCGGCCGCCAATCGAGCCCAGATCGAGTCGCGACAACCGTGAGAGGGAAGACATCGAATGAAGACCACGCGGATTACCGCAGGTGTAGCTGCTGTCGTGCTCGTGCTGGCCTGCTGGGACCGCCCTCGCGGCCGACGCCACCGTCACGGCCATCAGGCTTCATCGAATGAGGCCAACCAGCCAAGCTACTGGGGCGACAACTGCGAGGACGTGGGCGTCAGCGACGTCGACCCATACGTTCTCCCAGCGGGTACGTACGACCAGGTCATCGTCAAGGCTGGCTCCGGCGAGTTTGCCAATACGATCTTCGGCAATCGTCGGCCGCACGCCGTCTGAGCGGACAACGAACGGCAACTTCGCGAACGACCCGGGCCGGCCAGGACGCTGCGAAAGGCGATAGCCACGTCCTCGTCTGCGTTGGCGAGCCGACCCCAACCCCGACCCCGACTCCAACCCCGGAAGATTCGCCGACCCCGACGCCAACACCGACGCCTGAAGACACGCCGACCCCGACCCCGACCCCGACGCCTGAAGACACGCCGACCCCGACCCCGACGCCGACCCCCACGCCGACGCCGGACACCACGCCGACTCCGACTCCGACCCCCGACAGCGTCGTCCTTGTCTGGAAGCTGATCGACGAGGACGGCGACCCGGCGACCGACGATCGGGACTTCGCGGCAGGCTGGGAGTTCAACCTCGACACCGAGGCAGCCATCACCGACAGCGAGCCCGTCACGGGTGACGGCCAGGAAGGCGTCGCCTGGTTCGAGCTTGAGCTCGCGCAGTCTACAGACGCGACTATCGGTGAGGATCTTCAGGACGGCTACGAGCTGATCGATGCCTGGTGCATCAAGCTGGGCGGCCTCGAAGAAGAGCCCGAGCCAATGGGCCGCATCAAGGCAGCCGACACGGGTGAGCTCGTCGGCGAGCTTGACGGCGACACCGTCACCTTCGATGTCGACCCCGACACGCTCTATGAGTGCATCTTCGTCAACTCGCTCGTCCCCGAGGACAGTGTGGGTGGCGCGACCGACACGCCTGACCCGACGCTCCCGCCCACCGACACGTTCGGCGGCCAGAGCTCCGCGCCGGGCAACTCGTCCTGGGCTGTGCTGCTGGTCGTCCTGACCGGCATCGTCGCCAGCGCGCTCGTTCTGACGCCTAACCGGTCCCGCCGGCGGCGGTAGGCCAATGGCACCTGAAGGGCTGGCCGAGCATCGTCCGGCCAGCCCGTAAGGAGCTCCACTCGCCGCAAAACGACGGCCGGGATGCCTGACTGGCACCCCGGCCGTTTCACGTCTGCGCGGCTGTAACCGGTACTGGGGTACTGGGTCATCGGTTGCCCCGAAGCAACGAATCCCGGCCCGCCATCGTCGTTCGGTGCGGTTGGGTGGGGTAATAGGGCAACTTCCGTACTAGACGGCCGTAGTACCCGTCCCCGACCATTCGCCTACCGTCCTAGGCAAAGGGTCCCACCGTCACGGGGCCCCCGGGGGACCGCAGCGATCAACAAGCCTAAGTTAGGGGACCCTGTCGATGTACACGCGAGACCGCTCACGTCCTGGTGGACTCTTCGGCATCAGAAAGCTCGGCTGGTTGGCCGTCGCTTCGATGCTCGCCCTTGCCATGATCGGACCCGGGACCGGCGCCGTCGCCGCGTTCAACGCGGGTGAGAACGGCACGCCGACCAGCGGCAACAAGACCGATCTCAAGGGCCGCGGTGCCGACGTTTCGTTCGACTTCCAGACGAACATGACGATCAACTGCACGGGCGACAGCACCGCCCAGCAGTTCAACATCAAGCTCGACTACTCGATCAGCGGCGCGGCCCTCCCGGCCGGGTCGACGCTTGTCGTCTACCTGTCGCCGAACAACGGCGCGATCAACAACAACGCCGGTGGCAACGCGGCCGCCTACATCGCGACCGTCGAGTCGAATGAGAAATCGATCGACATGGCAGGCAAGAGCGGCTCCGGCACGCTCACGTTCTCGATCCCGGTCACGGACTCGTTCGTCCTGGACGGCGGTGGCGTGCTCGGCGTGATCGCCAACGACATCGATGGGTCGGCCTGGACGACCAAGACCAACTCGATCAACTGCGGAGAGGCACTGTCGACCCCGACGCCGACCCCGACGCCGACGCCGACCCCGACCCCGACTCCGACGCCAACCCCGACGCCCGACGCCCAACCCCGACGCCGGAAGACACGCCGACCCCGACCCCGACTCCGACACCGACCCCCACGCCGACGCCCACGCCGACGCCGACTCCGACGCCGGAAGACACCCCGACGCCGACTCCGACGCCAACCCCGACCCCGACTCCGACGCCCACGCCGACCCCGACCCCGACGCCGACGCCGGAAGAGACGCCGACACCGACACCCACACCCACACCCACACCCACGCCGACACCGACGCCGACACCGACGCCGACACCCACACCGACACCCACACCCACGCCGACGCCTTCGCCCACCCCCGAGAGCATCGTCCTTGCCTGGAAGCTGATCGACGCCGACGGCGATCCCTCGACCTTCGAGGACCAGGACTTCGCCGAGGGCTGGGAGTTCAATCTCGATACCGACGCCACGATCATCGACAGTGAGCCCGTCACGGGCGACGGCGAGGAAGGCTTCGCCTGGTTCGTGCTCGAGCTGTCGCAGTCGACCGACGCGACGATGTCCGAGGACCTCCAGGACGGCTACGAGCTGATCGACGCGTTCTGCGTCGACCTCGGGAGCCTGGACGAGGAGACCGGGGTGAGCCGCTTCAAGGCGGCCGCCATGGGCGACCTCGTCGCTGAACTCGACGGCGACAGTGTCAGCTTCACCATCGAGCCCGACACCGCCTATGGCTGCGTCTTCGTCAACCACCTCGTCCCCGAGGACAGCATTGGTGGCGAGACGGAGACCCCGGCGATCACCCTCCCGCCGACCGACACCTTCGGCAGCGGCCCGATGGCGCCGGCCAACGACTCCTGGCGGATCCTGCTGGTCCTGATGGCCGGCATCCTCGCCAGCCTCCTGATCCTGACCCCGAGCCCGGCGACTCGCCGGCGGTAACGCGTTCGCTGTCCCCTGCGGACGAGAGCCGGGGTGCCCGACGGGCACCCCGGCTCATTTCTTGTCTCTAGGCCGAATGGGCAGAGCGCGGGTGGTACCGACGCTGCCTTGCGCGCATCCACGACTGGCACGAACCTGACCTCACCGCAGTCATGTTGCGCGGGGGAACGAACGCTTCGATCGCGTCGGGATCTGATCCCAGACCGAATGGATCGAGGTGGCGTCTCCTTCGTGGATCGGGCGCGTCATCCGTCAAAGCGTCCGTAGCCTGGGGGCTCTATTCAATGCATTCGAACCCGCGCGTGCCTGCTGTGCCTCGAACCATCAGCCCTCGGAGCCTCGGCTGGCTGGGCGTCGCACTGATGCTGGCCGTCGCCCTCGTTCCCTGGGGCGCCCGACCCGCCTTGAGCTCGAACCCTGGCGGCATCTCGGTGGCGGTGCCGACCGACGTAACGGTAGCGCCGGGCGCGACCGCTTCCTTCGGCCTTCTCACCGTCACAGCAGGCGGCAATGCCTCAGCGTGTGACACGACGCTGAGCGCGGTCGGACTCCCGGCCGGCGCGTCGGCGATCTTCGGAACCAATCCTGTCGTAACCACGGGTAGTTCGGCGACGAGCACGCTGCAGATCGCGACCGGTTCGGCGGCCGTCGGCGTGTACACCTTCACGATCTCAGGACTGGACACCACACCGCCAGGGGGGCAATGTCAGGGGCCGAACTCGACGGGCCCGTCGAGCACGCTCACCCTTCGCATCGTCGACCCCACGCCCACGCCCACGCCGACGCCGACCCCCACGCCGACGCCCACGCCGACCCCGACGCCGACGCCGACCCCGACGCCGACGCCGACCCCCACGCCGACGCCGACCCCCACGCCGACCCCGACGCCGACGCCGACCCCCACGCCGACGCCGACCCCCACGCCGACGCCGACGCCGACCCCGACACCGACGCCGACGCCGACGCCGACCCCCACGCCGACACCGACGCCGACGCCGACGCCGACCCCCACGCCGACACCGACCCCCACGCCGACGCCGACCCCGACGCCGACGCCGACCCCGACGCCGACGCCGACCCCCACGCCGACACCGACGCCGACGCCGACGCCGACGCCGACGCCGACGCCGACGCCGACGCCGATCCCGACGCCGACGCCTGATCCGACTCCGACGCCAGATGGCGGCGTGGGCGCCGGCCAGCAAACGCCATTGGGATCGCCCCCGGAAACGGACACGGTCTCTGATCTGGGAACGTCAACTGACGAGGGCTGGCGCCTGGTCGTGGCCCTGATGGCCGGGATCCTCGCGAGCGTCCTGGTCCTCACGCCGAGCCGGACGCGACGCCGCCGGTAGGCGCTCGTCCCAGAAATGACAGCCGGGATGCCAATCGGCATCCCGGCTTCTTCATGTGGTGCGGCGGCGCCCTACCGCCGGGTCGTCAGCCGAGCACGGTCTCCAGGCCCGGCTCGACAAGCTCAACCTGACCGTTGAACTCGGAGCAGACCGATTCGATCGTGGCATCCTTCTCCAGGCCCATTCCCAGGTGGGTCAGCAGCACGCGACTGACGCCCGTGCGCGTTGCCAGTGCGCCGACCGAAGGACCGTCGAGGTGGGCGGCGCCAGGGTCGCCGGGGCCCGGCCCGAATGAAACCTCGGACAAGAGCGAGTCGCCCCGTCGAACCAACGGGTCGACGTCCGTTGCCCGGCCGCAGTCACCGGTGTAGACGAGGCCTGGGCCATCGCCCGCGGGCGCGATCCGGAACGCGAAGCTGTCCGGGATGTGGTGGACCCGCCCCGCGGTAATTGTCAGCGACCCGACTTCGAACGTCGTCTCATCGAGTGCCTCCGGGTCGAAGGCTGCCGAGCTGAAGTTCTCGTCGGCATGCAGAGCATCGAGCCGCCGCGGAAGGTCGCGCGGGCCGATGAGGCGCATCCGCCGGGGCGGCGCGAATTCCCAGCGGAGGAAATGCCGCATCGGGACCAGGTCGACGAAGTGGTCCGGATGGAGGTGGCTGACCACGACCGCGTCGAGCGTGCTCGGATCGACCGTTCCGGCCAGCCTCGCGAACGTGCCTTGTCCGAGATCGAGCAGGAGCCGGGTGTCGCCATGCGTGACCAGATAGGCCGCACCCACCGCGCCCGCTCGGTCGGTGTACGCCGGTCCCGCACCGATCACGGTGAGGTCGAGCGCGTCAGAGCGGGCGTGCATGGGTCAAGGGTACTTGGGCCAGGATGCGATGCGTCTCGGTTGTGCGCACCGGCAGCGAGGAATCAGTCGTCGCTCTGGTCGTTGCCCGGACCGCCCTCGGCGCCCCCGCCAACGCCCGGCTTGTTGTGGCGGTTCGAGCCACCGTTCTTGTTCTCATTTCCAGCGCCGCCGGCCGGGTCAGTCGTCGCCGCTGGCTGCTGTTCCGGCGTCGCCTCGGCCGCCGGCTCCTCGGCCGCGGCTCCTTGGGGGGCTTCGTGGGCTTCGGCGGCCGGTCCGGCATCGGTTCGCTGGCCGGTCCGTTGCCCTCACCGGCGCCCTGACCAGCGTCCCCGCCCTGCCCTGTGCCCGGGCCCTGACCCTGACTGCCTCCATCCTGGCTCTGGCCCTGACCCTGACCCTGGCCCTGACCCGCCCTGGCCCTGCCCGCCCTGGCCCTGCCCGCCCTGGCCGCCGGCTCCGGGCCGAGCGGGAGCGCCGGGGTGCGGATCGTTGCCGCTCTTGTCGATGGTTTTCGCGCCTTGCTGGAGCGCGTGCTGGATGGCGTCCTGGGCCTGAGCGGGGACCTTGTCCAGCAGTCCGACCAGGACGACCTGGCGGCGCGCCAAGTCGTCCTCGAGCGAGGCCGCGACCGCCCGGTTCGTGGCGGCGCCGGCGTCGAGGTCCGCCACGATGACGGCATACGCCTTCAGCGCCGCTTCGGCAGCATCAGCATTGCCGCTGCGCACAGCGAGGCGCACCTCCTGGAGCCGCGCATCGAGCCGCGCGAACTGGGCGTCCGCGCGCGCCACCGCATCTGTGGGCAGGGTCGCTGCCTCGATCCACATGCGCGGCCCGTAGAGCGGCCCGCCCGCCTGTGACGCGGCGACGCTCGTGGCGCCGACACCGACAACAAGACATGCGGCGAGGATGGCGGCGGCGGCGCGGCGCTTCGGGCGCGGGAACGCGACCACTGGTCGCTCGGGGAGGGCGACGGCGAGCGGTGCCTGGCCCATCAGCGCAGCAGAGCGCGCGTCGGCGGCCGCGAGCGCCTGGCCCATCAGGGCGGTCCGGATCCGGGCCATGGCAGCGGCATCGGGCGCAAGGCGTGCCGTGGCGAAGGCGTCCAGCCGCCGATAGATCTCCAGGTCGGCGGGACGGCGCTCCACGAAGTCCTCGTCCATCATCCGAGCCTCGCAGGTCCGACCGGTTCGTCGCCGGCAGTTCGGAAGGCACGTTCCAACGTCGTCGCCTCGGGATCGTCGACCCCGAGCGAGCGGCGCATGGCGGCGATTGCTCGAAACTGCAACCCGCGCACCGTCCCTTCCTGCTTGCCCATCACCGCCGCCGCCTCCCGGGCGCTGAGCCCGGCGAAGAACCGGAGGGCGATGGCCTCGCGTTGTTCGTCGGTCAGGGCTTCCAAAGCCGCGGCCACTTCGTCGAGTGCCTGGCGGACGGCCACGATTTCGTCAGGGCCGGCGTCGCGGCCCGGCCGTTCGATGGCCGATTCGAGGTCGACGTGATCGCGATGGGTCCTGACGTGATCGATGACTGCGTTCCTGGCCAGCCGGAAAAGCCAGCCCCCGAAGGGAACACCCCGCGCCTCATAGCGCGGCAGCGCTTCCAGGGCCTTGACGAAGACCAGCTGCGTCAGGTCCTCCGCGTCCGACGGGCGATGGACACGGCTGACGATGTAGCGGTAGACCGACGCGTGGTAATGGTCGAACAATCGACCAAACGCCCTCGGATCCCCAGCCTGGGCGTCCCCCACGAGTCGCTCGACAGCGGCTTCGTCGAGAGTCATAACGAACGAACGCCCACTGCGTTAGGTTGGCGCTCGAGTGGAACGGATACCGGTGCGCCGCCGCGCCGGATGCTGAGCGCGGCAAAGCCCGCGTTCGAAACGTGGTCGTAGCCGTCGGCGAGCCCCCACGCGAAGGCGTCCACGCGATGCGCGTCCGAACCCACCGTCACGCGCGCACCGCCGAGCTCGCGGAAGCGCGACACGATCGCGGGAGACGGGTACGTCTCACCGGCGACCTGGCGCAGGCCGCTCGTGTTCACTTCCAGGGCGGTACCGGTATCGACCAGCGCCCGCAGGATCGGGTCGTACAGCTCCGGTGCGGCCGCCAGTTGAGCGGGCGTCACAAACGGATGCAGATAGCGCTTCACGAAGTCCAGGTGGCCGAGCGCGTCGAAGAGGCCGGAGCGGGCCGCCGCCTCGACCTCGTCGAAATAGGGCGCCACGACCTCCGACAGCCGCCTGCCGAAGACGAACGTCCCCACGCGGTCACTGGCGTACGGCGATGAACGGTAGACGTGGACCGACCCGATCACGAAGTCGTACGCGTGCCGCCGCAGGTGGTCGCGCACATCCGCCTCGTAGCGCCGGTCGTAGGTGAGCTCCACGCCGAATCGGATCGCGACCCCGCGCGGACTCCAGCGCTCGGCCGCCTCTCGGACGACGCGCTCGCGCTCCGCAAAGGTCGTGGCGCCGTAGGCCGGCGTCCCCGGTTCGAAATCGACGTGGTCGGTGATGGCCAGCTCGTCGATCCCGCGTTCGAGCGCCTGTCTTGCGTACGCGTCGATCTCGACATCGCTGTCCGGCGAGAGGTTGCTATGAAGGTGCGCGTCAAGCGGAAGGTTGCGCGCCTGGCGATCGATCACCTGCACGCTCCCAGAACCAGCCATGCGCCCCCCGGTGCGCGATTCACCCCGAGGTCACCCCTAGTTCACGACCGACGGCGGCGAAGGCCTCCAATGCCCGGTCGAGGTCTTCGTCAGCGTGCGCTGCGGTCACGATCGTGCGCAGTCGGGCCTGGTCCATCGCGACTGTCGGATACACGACAGGTTGGGCGAAGACGCCCTCGGCGAACAGGCGCTCGCTGAAGCGTCCGGCAATGCCTGGGTCGCCGACGATCACGGGGGTGATCGGCGTCTCCGAGACCCCCGTGTTGAACCCCAACCTCGTCAGCTCGGCCTTGAAGCGTCGCGTATTCGCCCACAGCCGGTCGATCAGCTCCGGCTCCTCCTGCATGACCTTGAGCGCCGCGCGGCAGGCCGCCACGACGGCCGGCGGATGGGAGGTCGAGAACAGGAACGGCCGGGCCCGCTGGATCAGGATGTCGCGCAGGTCCTGGCTGCCGGCGACGTAGCCGCCGAGGGAGCCGACCGCCTTCGACAGGGTCCCGACCTGGATGGCAACCCGGCCGTGCAGCCCGAAATGGTCGACGGTGCCGCGCCCATTCCGCCCCAGCACGCCCGACGCGTGGGCGTCGTCGACGAACACGGCCGCCCCGACCTCCTCGGCCGCCTCCACGATCCCGGGGAGCGGGGCGATGTCGCCGTCCATGCTGAAGACCCCATCGGTCACGACGAGGATCAGGCGGTAGGGCTCGCCCGTCCCGTCCCGACCACTCGAGACCGCCTCCCGGAGCACCTCCCGCAAGGCGCCGACGTCCGCGTGCGCATAGACCTTCCGAGGCGCCTTCGAAAGGCGCATGCCGTCGATGATCGAGGCGTGATTGAGCCCATCGGACACGATCAGGTCCGTCTCGCCGGTGATCGTCGGGACGACGCCGGTGTTTGCGGTGAAGCCCGACTGGAAGGTCAGGACCGCCTCGGTGCCCTTGAAGGCGGCGAGCTCGGCTTCGAGCTCCTCGTGCATCGACATCGTTCCGGCGATGGTCCGCACCGCGCCGGACCCGACGCCGAAGTCACGGACGGCGGCCAGCGCGGCCTCCCGGAGCCGCGGGTGGTGGGTCAACCCCAGGTAGTCGTTCGAGGACAGGCTGATGACCCGCTGCCCGTCGACGGAGGCGATCGGGCCCTGTGCGGAGCTCATCACGCGCAGGGGCCGGTACAGGTTGCGCTCACGGAGGGCCGCGAGCTCGTCGCCGAGGAAGGACAGGGGGTCGCGGGTGCTTCGCGCCATCACTGCGTCCAGTCCATGATCACCTTGCCTGAGTCGCCCGAGCGAGCAGCGGCAAACGCGGCCTCGAAGTCCCTGAAACCGAAGCGGTGCGTGATCGCCGGCCGGATGTCGAGCCCCGACTGGAGCATCACCGTCATCTTGTACCAGGTCTCGTACATCTCGCGACCATAGATCCCCCGGATGGTCAGCATCTTGAACACGATCTCGTTCAGGTCGAGGGCGACCTCCGCGGTCGGGATGCCGAGGACGGCCATGTTTCCGCCGTGGGCCATCACAGCAAGCGCGTCGCGCAGCGCCTGGGCGTGGCCCGACATCTCGAGCACGACGTCATAGCCCTCCACCATGCCGAGCTCGCGCATCACGTCGCCCAGGTCGCGCTCCCGCGGGTCGACGGCGATCGTCGCGCCCATGCGCATCGCGAGCTCCCGGCGGAACGGGTTGGGCTCGGACACGACGACGTGGCGTGCCCCCGCATGACGGACGACTGCCGTCGCCATCAGCCCGATCGGGCCGGCGCCGGAGACGAGGACGTCCTCGCCGAGGACCGGGAACGACAGCGCGGTGTGCACCGCGTTGCCGAACGGGTCGAAGATCGCGGCCACCTCCTCGTCGACGCTCGACCAGTGGTGCCAGATGTTGGTCACCGGCATCGCCACGTACTCGGCGAAGGCTCCGTCGCGCCCAACCCCGAGGCCGATGCTGTGGGCGCACAGATGGCGCCGCCCCGCGAGGCAATGACGGCACAGCCCGCACACGACGTGACCCTCGCCGGAGACCAGGTCGCCGGGGTGGAAGTCGTACACGTTGCTGCCGACTTCGACGATCTCGCCGACGAACTCGTGGCCGACGACGAGCGGCGGCGTGATGGCCTTCGCGGCCCACGGGTCCCACGCCTCGATGTGCAGGTCGGTGCCGCAGATGCCGGTCTTGCGAACGCGCACGACCACGTCGTTGATCCCGAACTGCGGGTCGGGCACGATGTCCAGGCTGAGGCCAGGCCCGGCGGTGGTCTTCACGAGGGCGAGCATCAGCTGACCCTTGGCGGGCTGTCTATGACCCGATTCTCCACCCGGCCGATCCCTTCGACCTCGCAGCGGACCGTGTCGCCCGGGTCGAGGAACACCGGCGGCTCCCGGAAGACGCCAACGCCCGACGGCGTCCCGGTGATCAGGAGGTCCCCGGGGTCGAGCGCGATGTACGCGGAGATGTAGGAGATGAGGGCCGGCACGTCGAAGACCATGTCCGCGGTCGTGCCGTCCTGCATCGGGATCTCGCGCCCCGCGTCCTCGCCGCTGCCGGGGATCCGCCAGCTGCGCAGGCGAAGGCCGGACGGATCGGGGATCTCGTCGGTCGCCACCAGCACGGGGCCGACGGGCAGGAAGGTGTCCGAGCCCTTGGCCCGCAGCCACTGGCCGTCGCCGCGCTCGTCCGGGCCGAGCGCCGGCTTGCTGCCCTGCCAGTCGCGCGCCGTCACGTCATTGACGACGACGTACCCGGCGACGTGCCCGAGCGCATCGGCACGGGCAACATGGCTTGCGCGTTCGCCGATGACGACCCCGAGCTCGACCTCGAGGTCGAGCGCGTGGGTGCCGGGCGGACGGACGATCGGGTCGCCGCTGGCGACCACCGTGTTGGCGAACTTCGCGAACAGCATCGGGCGGTCCGGGTACGGGATGCCCTGCTCGTTGCAGTGGTCCTTGTAGTTCAGCCCCACGCAGACGACCTTGCCGGGTCGCGCGGCCGCGGGCGCCGGCGTCAGGTCGGCCAGCGCTCGCGTGGTGCCGTCGGCCAGGGCGACGGTCGCCGGATCGACCAGCGTTCCGACCCCGATGCCCCCATCGGCCGCCGGGTCCCTGTAGCTGAAGCGGCGCACGGCCGGATCAGCTCGGGGCCGGGGAGGCCGGGCTCGACGGTGCCGCCGAGGGCGGCGCGCAGAGCTGCTCGGGGTTCGTCCGCTCGCCCCACGTCGTCCAGAACTCCATGATCGCGTCCTCGTCGAACGTCTCGAGCGGGAGCACGCGCTCCCAGACGAGCGCCGCGAACGGGGTCGCCATCTGGTCGAAGCGGGCGACGACCACGCCGGCGCCCTCCTGCGTCGGCGGGAGCCCGCAGACCGGACTGGGCGGGAGTCCGGAGAAGAAGGCCTGCATCTGCTGCTGGCTCTCGTCGGACAGCCCCGGATCGCCCGGGTCGCCGCGATACAGGATCACCAGGCCACCGTGCTCGAGGTTGTGGATCCAGCCCTGCGGCAGCGGGACGTCGCTCGGGCCGTTGAAGCCCGGGGTGATGGGACCGCCGCGCACGAAGTGGTTGCCGCTGGCCGGCGGGCAGTAGGTATAGGCAACGTTTCCGGGATTGCTCGTCCCGGCCCCAACGTGCGTGTTGCCCATCCCCTCCTGGTGGTAACCGGGCTGGGGGGAGGCACCTGCCTCGGGCGACGCCGTCGGATCGGGCACCCATTCGGTGGAACAGGTGAAGGTCGCCGCTGAGGCCGAGTTGAACGCGAAGACCGTGATGAGCGCGAGGGCCGCGACGCCGACGACGCCCACGATCAGCAGGCGATAGCGCTCGAAGAACGACTTCCTGGCGAGCGGACGCGCGCGCTCCCGGCGCCCGGCACGGGCGCTGGCGGGCCGGGTGCTCGACGGTGTTGGCGTGCCCGCCGGCTTGGTGACCCCCGACGCCGCGCTGGCGCTCGACGCCGCGGTCGCGCCGGATGGGGAGCCGGTGCCGCTGATGGGCGGGCGGGTTCCCGACTGGCTGGCCGATTGATTCGCGGGCCGCGCCCGGCGGGATCGTTTGCTCACGTTGGGTCTGCCTCATGTGCGGTCGATGGGTCGCCGGCGCCGCGCGGGACGGCGCGGACCGGCGGCGACGAGGGCCGCGTCAGGTGGAGGGTACCGTCAGAGCCGCCGTCGTGCGGGCTCAGACCTCGCGCAGGTAGGTGCGGACCTCCGGTTGCAGCAGCCCACGGAACAGGAGGATGGCCAGGACGGCGATAAAGATCGCTTCGATCGCGAGGCCGCTGACGACCAACAGCGGTACGAGCGGGATCGTCAGCGAGGCAAGCCCAAGGGCAAGCCGGCGGGCCGCCTGCTTGCGCTGAATGACGAGTGTCGTCGTGAAGATCGTGTAGGCAAGGAGGACCATCGCGACGAGGCCGGGCAGGCTCACCGGGGCGGTGATGGCCTGGTCGACGATGAAGCGCAACGCCGAGCCGATGAGGAAGAGGATGCCGAAGGCATAGAGAAGGAAGAGGCGGATGCCGCCGGGCATCTCGCGTATGCGCTCGAGCATCGAGGGCACATCCTAGCGCCCGAGCCGGGCCGATTGGGTCTTGACTTCGAAGCGGCCCATGCTACATTCCCTAAACCGGTTTGCTAAACCGGTTTTCGCGACGACGAATTCCACTGGTTCCGGCAGAGATTGCCCCTGTCGGAGGAGGAGCCAGCGCGGGTGGACCAACACACAAAGCGGGCGCGCATTGCCGACGTCGCGCGCGAGGCGGGGGTCTCGAAGACGGCGGTGTCCTTCGCGTTCAACAGCCCGGCCCGGCTGGCGCCGGAGACGGCCGAGCGCATCCGCGACGTCGCCGAGTCGCTCGGCTACCGCCCGCACCCGGTCGCGCGCATGCTCACCCAGCGGCAGACCCTGTCGATCGGGGTGCTCACGCCGCAGCCCCTGTCGGTGATCTTCTCGAACCCGTTCTTCGGTGCCTTCGCGGAAGGCGTCGCGGTTGTCACCGAGGAGTCCGGGTACGGGCTCACGTTCATCTCGCCGCTCGATGGCTCGCTGGCGAGGGCGGTCGGCCGCGCGACCGTCGACGGCGTCGTCGCGGTCGGCCTCACTGACGACCATCCCGAGGTCGAGCAGATTCGGCGGGCCGGCCTGCCGATCGTGTTCGTCGACTCGAATGCGCGACCGGAGTACGCGTCGATCGACGTCGACGACGTGGGCGGTGCGCGCGCAGCGGCGGAGCACCTGATCGGGCTCGGGCACCGCGAGTTCCTGGTGATCGGCGTCGAGCCGCCGCCGACGACGCTGACCGAACCGGAAGGCGTCCTCGGACGCCGCCTGCGCGGCTACCGGGAGGCCCTGGCGACGGTCGGGATCGAGCTGGCGGCCGAGCGCGTCGTCGTCGGTCCCGCGAGCATCGAGGGCGGGGAGGCCGCCCTCAACCGGGCGTGGGAGGACGGCGTCCGGCCCACCGCGCTGCTTGTCATGAGCGACGCGATGGCGATCGGCGCCATGCGCGCGCTGCGCGACCAGCGCCTCGACGTCCCGCGCGACGTGAGCGTCGTCGGCTTCGACGACCTCGACCTCGCACCGCATACCCATCCGCCGCTCACGACGGTCCACCAGCCGATCCGTCGCAAGGGCGAGGAGGCGGTGCGGCTTCTTCTGTCCGTCGTCCAACGACGGGATCTCACCAACCTCGACCACCGCCTGCTCGAGACGCGCCTGATCGTGCGCGGCTCGACTGGCCCCGCGCCGGCCCAGCGGCAGGAGGTGGACGGGCCCTTCACCTGAGGTCGATCCGGCGCCTGCCCCGGGATCGAGATCCCGGCGACGGCCCGGCACCGGCACGCGGCGGCCGAAGCGGTCGACGCATCCAATCGCAACGGGGCGGCACACGCCCCACTGAGGAGGAGCACCCAGACGATGAAGACCGGATTGCGACTCGCGTCGCTCGTGGCGGCCCTGGCCATCGTGGCCGTGGCCTGTTCGGGCGGCGGCGGCACGGCGGCCCCGGCGGGCAGCGAGCCCGCCACAAGCGCGGCACCCGCCGGCAGCGCGGCACCCGGCGGCAGCGCCGCCCCGGCGGCTTCCGCGGCCGCCCTGCCGGAAGGCGACTTCGCCCTCACCTTGTGGACCAAGGAAGGCGAGGCCGACGGCAGCTTCCAGTACGTCAAGAGCCTGACCGACGCGTACACCGCGGCGCACCCGAACGTCACGTTCGAGGTCGTCAACAAGGACGTCGAAGCGCTTCGCGAGGACTTCCAGACCTCGAGCCTGGCCGGCGATCCGCCCGATCTCCTGTGGACCGTGTCGGACCACTGGGGCCCGTTCCATGCGGCTGACCTGATCCAGCCCGTCGACAGCCTCATCGATCCGGCGGCCTACGTGCCGAACGCCCTGAGCGTGCTCCAGCTTGAGGACGCGACGTGGGGTGTCCCGATCAGCTACGGCAACCAGCTGATGCTGTACTGGAACAAGGAGCTGGCCGGCGCCGACGCACCCGCCGACAGCGACGCCTGGGTCGCGGCGGCCAAGCCGCTGACCACCGGCGACCAGGTCGGCATCGCCTTCAACCAGACCGAGTCGTTCTGGCTCGTCCCGTTCCTTGGCGGGTTCGGTGGGTCCGTCTTCGCCGAGGACGGCGTGACGCCGACGCTCGACACGGAGGAGATGCGCAGCGCGCTCGAGTTCCTCTACAACCTCAAGTTCACCGACAAGGTCACGCCCAGCGAGGCCGACTACAACGTGGCTGACGGCCTCTTCAAGGAGGGCAAGGCCGCCTACATCATCAACGGCGACTGGACGCTCGGCGCTTACGCGGCGGCGCCGGATGCCGAGGCCCCCGGACTGGGCGACAACCTGGGCGTCGGCCCCCTGCCGCTGATGACCGGTGGCGAGGATCCGAAGCCGTACGTCGCGGGCACCTACTTCATGGTCCCGAAGCCGCTTGCGGGCGACGAGCTCACGATCGCGGCCGACTTCATGAAGTTCGCAACGGATGCCGAGAACCAGGCCGGCATGGTGGAGGCGCTCAAGCGGCTCCCCGGCAACGCCGAGGCATTCGGCTCGGATGTCGTGACCAGCGACCCGCTCCTGGCTGCGGCCGCTGACGCGGCCGCCAAGGGCGTGGCCCAGCCGGTCCAGCTCGAGATGCGCTGCGTGTTCGATGCGATGACTGCCGGTACCCGCGACATGTTCGCGGGCAGCAACGATTTCGCCGCCCTGTCGGCGGCGATGCAGTCGTCCGCAGACACCTGCATCAGCCAGCTGTAATCGTGTAACCAGCGGGCCCCGGCGTCATGCCGGGGCCGCGATCAACCAGGTGGGGGAGGAGGACGCCTTGAGCCTGGACGCCTTCATCAGCGCGTTCATACAGGTCGGGCTGACCCTCGCCGCCGTCGCCATCGGCATCGCAGCTGCTCGAGGGCGTGCTCTATCTGTCTTCGCCAAGTCCTGAACTGGCGCGCCGCGGTGCCCATCATGCTCGTGGCACCTGCGCTGGTCGGCCTGCTCGTGCTCATCCTCTGGCCGCTCCTCTGGGAGCTCAATGTCTCGTTCACCGGGATGAGCCTCCGGAATTTCCGCGACCCAGGCTTGCTGGGCCTTGGGACGGGCCTGTTCGTCGGGATCGACAACTACATCCAGGTGTTCACGCAGCCCGTGCTGCAGACAACCGGGTTCTGGCAGCTGTTCCTGCAAACCGTGCTGTGGACCGTCATCAACGTCTTCTTCCACGTGACGCTCGGTATGGCGCTCGCCCTGCTGCTCCACCGGCCGATGCGGGGCAAGGGCATCTATCGCGCTCTGATCATCCTGCCCTGGGCCATCCCGCAGGTCATCGCCCTGCTGATCTGGCGCACCGAGTACAACAACGAGTACGGCGCGGCCAACCAGCTGCTCGGCCTCCTCGGCCTCGGCCCGATCCCGTGGTTGTCGGATCCGTTCTGGAACTTCGTCGCGATGATCCTCGCGAACGTGTGGCTTGGCGTCCCGTTCATGATGGTGATCATCCTCGGCGGCCTGCAGAGCATCCCGAACGACTTCTACGAAGCGGCCGAGATCGATGGCGCGAACAGTCGCCAGTCGTTCCGCAACATCACCCTGCCGCTGCTCCGGCCGGTGCTGACGCCGGCGATCATCCTCGGCACGGTCTGGACGTTCAACAACATCAACGTCCCGTTCTTCATCAACCAGAACGAGCTGGAGACGAGCGACATCCTCGTCACGGCCCTCTTCCGTCAGGCCTTCCAGTACAACCGCTACGGTGACGCCGCGGCCTTCGCGTTCGTCATCTTCGTCATCCTGCTCGTCTTCACGGTCTTCTACGTCCGGCGGACCGGCAGCCTCAGAGGAGCGTACGAATGAGCGGCCCGACTTCCGTTCCCGCGCCTGCAGTTGCGCAGGCGGCGCGCACGGCAGTCCGTGCGGAGGGTGGCCGCCGCGGCCCACGGCGGAAGAACATCGCGGTCCACGCGCTGCTGATCCTCGCCTGCGTCATCGCGGCGTTCCCGATCCTGCGCGTGCTGAGCGTCGCGCTGCGCCCGTCGAACACGCTCCTTCAGAGCGAGTTCCAGCTGATCCCGGAGGGCGCCACCCTCGAGTCGTTCATCACCGTCCTGACCGAGACCGACCTGCCGCTCTGGCTGATGAACAGCATCCTCATCACGGTCGGAACCTCGATCATCGGCGTGGGCATCGCCGCGACATCGGCCTATGCGTTCAGCCGCTACAAGTTCCCGTTCCGCGGCCTCGGCCTGACGGTGCTGCTCGCCACCCAGCTGATCCCCGCGGCGATGCTGCTCGTACCGCTCTACCTGCTCGCCGTCCAGTTCAAGCTCGCGAACAGCTATATCGGCATGGTCATCGGCCTGTCGGTCACGGCGGTTCCATTCAGCATCTGGATCCTCAAGGGCTACTACGACACGGTCCCGATCGAGCTCGAGGAGGCGGCGCGGATCGACGGCTGCAGTCAGCTGGAGGCGTTCTGGCGGATCCTCCTCCCGCTGTCGGTTCCGGCCCTGGTCGTGGTCTTCCTGTTCAACTTCCTGACGGCATGGAACGACTACTTCCTGGCCCGCATCCTGCTGTCCAAGGAGGAGCTGCTCACCTGGCCGCTCGGGCTGCAGCGCTTCCAGCAGCAGTTCCAGACGCAATGGAACGAGCTCGCGGCGGCATCGATCCTGATCTCGATCCCGGTCGTGCTGCTCTTCCTGTACTCGTCGAAGTGGCTGGTGTCGGGCGTGACGGCCGGCGGCGTCAAGGGCTGACCGCGCGATCGTGATCGATTCGCCCGCCTGGGTCCGGGACGCGGTCTTCTACCAGATCTTCCCGGACCGCTTCGCTCGCAGCGCCCGGGTGCCCAAGCCCGGGCCGCTGGAGCCGTGGGACACGCCGCCGACGGTCCACGGCTTCAAGGGCGGTGACCTGCTCGGCGTGGTCGAGCACCTCGACCATCTCGAGCGGCTCGGCGTCAACGCGATCTACTTCAATCCGGTGTTCGCCTCGGCGTCGAACCACCGGTACCACACGTATGACTACCTCGAGGTCGATCCGCTCCTCGGTGGGGATGCCGCGCTGCGCGAACTCCTCGATGCCTGCCATGCGCGTGGCATGCGGGTCGTCCTCGATGGCGTGTTCAACCATGCCAGCCGAGGCTTCTGGCCGTTCCACCACGTCCTCGAGACGGGTGCCGGGTCGCCGTATCGCGACTGGTTCTACTTCAACGCGGAGGACCTCGCCAGCGGGCGCCAGATCCGCGCCTATCCCAACGAGACCATGGCCCACGCCGTGGACGTGTCGGACGTCCCCGAGGAGCAGCGCCGGGGCTCGCAGTCGCTCCAGGTCCTCGGCTACCGGGCGTGGTGGGACATGCCGGCGCTGCCCAAGATCAACGTCGACAACCCGCATGCCCGCGAGTACCTGCTCGGCGTGGCGGAGCACTGGATCCGCTTCGGGATCGACGGCTGGCGCCTGGACGTGGCGACCGAGGTCCCGGACGAGTTCTGGCGCGAGTTCCGGCAGCGCGTCAAGGCGCTCGACCCCGATGCGTACATCGTGGCCGAGATCTGGCAGCACCGGCCCGAATACCTCCAGGGCGACATGTACGACGGCCTGATGCACTACCCGCTGGCGGAGGCGGTGATCTCGTTCGTGGGCGGCGAGCGGATCGACCGGCGCGTGGTCGGACAACACTTCGAGCTCGCCGCGAACATCCGGGCCGAAGACGGCCCTGCGTTCGCGGGACGCCTCGAACGCGCGATGACCGCCTATGAGCCGGCCGTCACGTCCGTCCAGCTGAACCTGCTCGACAGCCACGACACCCCGCGCCTGTTGTCGATGGTCGGTGGGGATACGCGGAGCGTCGCGCTTGCGACGTTCATCCTGATGACGCTGCCCGGAGCGCCGTCGATCTTCTACGGCGACGAGATCGGCATGCCCGGCGAGATGGACCCGTTCTGCCGGGCGCCGATGCGCTGGGATGAGTCGACGTGGGACCGCGAGCTGCTGGACGCGACGACCGGGGCGATCGCGCTGCGGCGCGCCAACCGAACCCTCCGCCACGGATCGTTCGGACTGGTCGGCGCCGAGGGGCCGTGGTGCGCCTGGCGGCGGGACGACGACGCGGCCACGTTCGTGGTCGCGGTCAATGCCGGCGACGCGGCCTCGGAGGTGGAGCTGCCACTGCCCGATCTGGCGAGCCGCCGCCTCGTCGCGGAGCCGTGGCGGACAGAAGGGGCGGCGGCGACCGCACGCACGGTCGGCGATGACGGGCGCCTTCGGCTGGCGGTGCCGGCTCGTGACGGCGTCGTGCTCCGGGTCGCGCAGTGAGCGGCCCCGCGACCGGGCGCCAGCGCGCAACGGGCATCGCGGCCGTCGTGGTGGCGCTGGCCCTCGTCGTCGTCGGGGTTGGCGTGCTCGGGGCCACCCAGCCCGCCCCGGCGCCCGAGCCGAGCGGCTCACCACCGCCGGTCGCGTCGGAGGACCGGCCACCGCTCGCGGTCGACGGCGAGATCAGCGACGACGACCTCTCCCACGACAGCCGCGACGACCGGTATCGCGTGCCCTACGGCGCCGTGCCGGCCGGGACCGAGGTGACGCTGCGGCTGCGTGCCGCGGCCGGCGACCTGTCCGAGGCGACGGTCCGCGTGTGGGACTCGTTCGAGGAGCTGCAGGCGCTCGTCCCGATGGAGGTCGTCGCGACCGACCCGACGCAGGGCGAGCACGGCTACGACTACTGGGAGGCGACGCTGCAGACGTCGGCCGAGCCGACGGTCCTCTACTACCGGTTCATCGTCCGCGACGGGCCCACGACCCGCTACATCGAGGACGACCTCGCGGCGGACGGTGGCGCCGTTCCGGAGGGCAACGACGGCGGGCCCGGGCTCGCACTCGCCAACAGCCCGGACTCGTCGTGGCAGATCGACGTCTACGAGCCCGACTTCACGACGCCGGCCTGGACCCGTGGTGCCGTCGTCTACCAGATCTTCCCGGACCGCTTCTTCAACGGCGACCCGGCGAACGACCCCAGCCCGGACGCGGAGCAGGGCGCGGACGGCGCGGCGCTCTACCGCTACGGGGACGTGTACGGCAACGACGTCCTGCCGAAGGAGTGGGACGACCGGCCGGAGGGCTACTGCCGCGCGTACCAGGGCGCCTCGTGCGACGAAGAGCCGCTCGGGCGCGACTTCTTCGGCGGCGACCTGGCCGGGATCACGGCCAAGCTCGACGACCTGCAGGCGCTCGGCGTCACGGTGCTCTACCTCAACCCGGTCTTCGCCGCGCCATCGAACCACCGCTACGACACCAGCAGCTACGACGTGATCGACCCGGACCTCGGGACCCAGGCGGACTTCGAGACGCTCCTCAGGGAGGCCGACGCCCGCGGCATCCGGGTCCTGCTGGACGGCGTCTTCAACCACGTCTCGTCCGACTCGCCGTGGTTCGACCGTTTCGAGCGCTTTGCGGACACCGGGGCGTGCGAGGCCGCCGACTCGCCATACCGCGGCTGGTTCACGTTCCGCCCACCGGCTGCAAACGAGCCGACGCCCTGCGCGCCGTCGACCGAGGACGGGACCGACACCTACTACCAGGGCTGGTTCGGGTTCGACACGATCCCCGAGGTGATCGAGGGCCCCGAGGTCTACGACCTGTTCACCGGTCCGGACGGGGTCGCGCGGCGCTGGGTCGCGGATGGTACGGCCGGCTGGCGCCTCGATGTCATGGACAACCTGACGCACGGCTTCATGCGCCAGATCCGGGAAGCCGTAAAGGCGACCGATCCGAACGCGCTGGTGCTCGGCGAGCAGTGGCACGACACCTCCCCGTGGCTGCTCGGGGACGAGGCCGACTCGACGATGAACTACCGCTTCCGACGAGCGGTGATCGGGCTGCTCAACGGCGACACGGCCGACCTCGACGGGTCGATCGTCGGGCTCTCGCCGAGCCAGTTCGCCTCGCGCATGGCGGGCCTCATGGAGGACTACCCGAAGCCGGCCTTCGATGCCCTGCTGAACCTCGTCGACAGCCACGACACGACGCGCATCCTGTGGACGCTGACACCCGGCCGGGACGACCCCGCGCTCAAGGAATCCGAGGAGAACCTGGCGGCGGGCAAGGCCAAGCTCCGCCAGCTTGCCGCGCTCCAGCTCACCTGGCCGGGCATGGCCTCGATCTACTACGGCACCGAAGCCGGGCTGACGGGTCACGACGACCCGGACGACCGCCGGCCCTACCCGTGGGACACGATCGACGACGACCTCCGGGCGTGGTACCGGACGCTGGGATCGCTCCGGCGCGACCACGTCGCGCTGCGCGAGGGCGATCTGCAGTTCGTCCACGCCGACGACCAGGTCGGCACGCTCGCGTTCCTGCGGCGGACCGACACGGAGGCCGGTGTGACCGTGCTGAACCTGTCCGCGCAGCCGCAGAACGTGGAGATCGACGTGACCGGGCGCCTGCCCGAGGGAGCAGGGCTGACCGACGGCCTCGGCGGGCCCGGGGCGACCGTCACCGAAGGGACGCTGTCGCTCGAGGTCCCCGCGCAGGGGTCGGCCGTGCTGCTGACGGCGCCCGGGACCGATCTCGCGCCACCGGCCGCGCCCACCGACCTGACGGCAGAGGCATCGGCCGGACAGGTCGCGCTTGCCTGGCAGCCATCGGCCGGCGAGGCGGCCGCGGCCTACGAGGTCCACCGCTCGCTCGTCCGCGGCGGCGGCTACGAGCGCGTCGGTACGACGGCCGAGCCGTCGTTCGTCGACGACACGGCCCGCAACGGCACCCGCTACCACTACGTGGTGGTTGCCGTCGACGCCGCCGGGAACCCGGGCGCTCGCTCCGGGGAAGCGGAGGCGCTGCCGATGTTGGCGCTCGCCGACGCGCGCCTCGAGGAGCCCGCCACGCTCGACCAGCCGCTGTCCGCGGTCGATCCCGGCGTTCCGATCGCGGCACGGGTCGCGGTCGAGGGCGCGACCGAGGCGCCAGGCCCGACGGTTGGCGTCCTCGCCGAGCTCGGTTTCGGACCGTCTCCGGACGGCGACCCCGAGACCGACTACGAGTGGTCCGCGATGGCCTTCGATTCGGACGTGGACGGCGCGGACCGGCTCGTCGGGACGGTGCGGCCGGACGCGGCGGGCTCGTGGAATGTCCTGCTCCGCGTGTCGCCCGACGGCGGTTCGACCTGGGTCTATGCGGATCGCTCCGGGATCATGCCCGACCCGTGGGCCTACCGGGCCGACAGTGCGGTCACGATCGCGGCCACGCCGGCCGTCGACCAGGATCCGCCTCCGGCGCCTGCCGGGACCGAGGTGGCCACGGTCTCGGCCGCGTCCCTGACGCTGGCATGGGCCCCGGTCGACGCGGCGGACCTGTACCGCTACGAGGTCTTGCGGGGCACGGCCGCGGGCGGCCCGTACGAGCGGATCGGCACGTCGACCGAGCCCACGTTCACCGACGACGGCGTCGACCAGGGCAGCTCCTACGTCTACGTCATCGTGGCCGTCGACACCAGCTTCAACCGCTCGCAGGAGTCGGCCGAGGTGGCTGCGGCGGCGGAGGCTCGCGAGGTCGACGTGACGTTCACGGTCACGGTCCCGCCGAACACGCCCGCAGACGACACGGTGTACATCGCGGGCGACTTCCAGGGCTGGGATCCGGGCGGCACGCCCATGGACCGGGTCGATGCCGCCACCTGGTCGATCACGCTGCCATTCACCGAGGGCGAGCCGCCGCAGTACAAGTACACCCGGGGCACCTGGGAGGAAGTCGAGAAGGACGCGGCCTGCGGTGAGCTGGCAAACCGCACGACCACGGTCGCCTTCGGCGAGGGTGGGACCGCTGATGTCGCCGATGCCGTCGAGAAGTGGCGCGACGTCGACCAGTGCCCCTGAGCGGGAATGGACCAGGAGGCCTGGACCTATCCATCGCCTCCTATACTCGCCGTTCGTGTCAGACCTGCCCCTCGCGCTGCCCGACCCTCTCGCGCGGCGTCTCGCCGCAGCCCTCGACTTCGAGGGCAAGATCCCTCGTGCGCTCGATGCGCTCGGACCGCTCGGCGATCGCGATGTCGCGTGGGTTGGCAACGAGACGGGGGAGCTTGTCGACCGGCTGACCGCGCTTGGCGCCCGGGTGCGTCCCGTCGCCCTCGGTGAAACGGCGAGCCACACCCGGACGCCGAAGCCGTGGGCCGACGCACTCGTCGCCGCCTGGTCGGCGTTCCGCGGCTTCGACCCCGGGGAGATGGCCGAGGCCGACCGGATCGTGCGGGCCGGCGGACGCCTGCTGATCGTGCATGACTACGGGCGCGACGACGTGTCCCGGCTCAACGCGGGTGGGGCGGAGCGCCCGGAGTACAGGCTCTGGAGCCGGCGCGATGGCCCGTTCCTCGCCAACGGTTTCAAGATCCGTGTCGTCCATTGCTGGTGGACGTTCGACTCGGTCGACGATGCGCGGGCGTTCCTCGGCGAAGCGTTCGGCGAGGCTGGCCGGGGCTTCGGCGAAGCGCTGACCCGGCCACGCCTGTCGTACAAGGTTGCGATCTACCACCGCACGCTCGGGGGCACCGGCCTGGACGGCTGAGCCACCGAGCCCTGCTACGCTTCGCGCCGATGTCCAGCCGAGATCCGCGAACCGGTCGCCAGAGCATGGTCTCGCCGCGTGGCCAGCCCGGCCAGACCGTCCCGTCCGAGGGCTTCCGCCTGTCGCCGGGCGTCGTGTTCCTCGCGATCGCGCTCGTGCTGTCGGTCGTATACGCGATCTATGCGCTGACCGTCCGCGACACCTCGCAGATCCCGTTGCTCGCGTCCGGTGCGGTCGTCGTCGGGATCGCGTTCGGGGCGCTCGCGCTGTACTCGTTGTCGGCCGTGTGGCGGGCAGGCACCGACGGTCGCGGTGGCCGCGCGATCCTGCTCGGGATCGTCGGCGGGGTCGCGGCGATGGTGGCCGCCGGGTGCCTGGCCGTGGCCATCATCCTGTTCATGCTCGCCGGGTCCACCTGAGCCGGCCCTGACGCCGCGTCCTGCTACACTCGGCCGGCCCCGCCCCCATCGTCTAGAGGCCTAGGACGCCACCCTTTCAAGGTGGAGATCAGGGGTTCGAATCCCCTTGGGGGCACCACTCGTCAGGCCCCCTGCTACCATCGCCCGCGATGGAGATCATGGGCGTCGACATCCGCACGATCATCAGCGACAACGTCGCGACGCGCTGCGACGGCTGCAACGAGATCATCGAGGGCACGCCGTGGCGCGTGAACGTGCTGGACATCGTGGCCACCGAATCGCCCGTCGACTGGACCGAGACCCCGCTCGTCAACCCGGGCCCGTTCCAGTTCCACGGCGATCCCGCCCACGTCCGCGCCTGGATGGCGCGCAAGGGCTACCTGTTCTGCCGCCGGAGCGAGGTGCGCGAGATCATGCGCCCGGTGCCGATCCCCGGTCAGGACGGCCGGTTCGGCCTGTGTGACGGCATTCATCGCGACGACCACGAGTTCGTCCCCGCCTGATTGCCGAGGGCGTTTGACAGCCCTCGCCGCGCAACCCTATCCTCGCCCGGCCTGAGGCAAATCTCCGTACCCAGATTTGCCCATGTTTTCCGACCGAGGATCCAACCGGCCGTGCCGTCCGCTTCCGCCCTCGCATCGCGCAGGAACCCGGCGGCCTCGTGGTTGTCGCTGGGGCCGGCCGCGCGCCTGGTAGGAGTCGACCCGGACACCCTGCGGCGCTGGGCGGATGCCGGCCAGGTCGACGTGTTCACGACGCCGGGAGGGCACCGCCGGTTCGAACGGCGAGCGCTCGAGCGGATGCGCGACGCCCGCCGGCCGCACCTTCGGCCGCTGTCCAGTCTGGGCGCGACCCCGGAACGGTTGTCGCGCGCGTACCGGCGGAGCTACGAAGCACGGGGCCAGGCCCTCGGCCTCGGCGATGGACCTGTCGATGACCGCGAGGCGTACCGCCAGGACGGCCGCCGCCTCGTCGCCGCGCTGCTCGCGCACCTCGACGCCGATCCGGCCGATGCGCGGCGCCGTGCAAGCAGCGAGGCAGCCGCGGCCCAGCTCGTCGACGACCTCGGTCGGCGCCTCGCCGCGAGCGGCGTCGGCCTGATCGACGCCGTGGGCCAGTTCGTCGTCGCGCGCCGGCCGTTCCTGACGGAGCTCGCCGCGATCGGCCGCCGGCGCACGCTCGATCCGGCCCATCTGGCCGCGCTCTACGAGGACGCCTCGGCCGTCCTCGACCGGCTCCTGCTCCGCTTCATCGCGGCCCACGAAGCGGAGGCCGCATGAGCGCCGACGAGGTCCTGACCACCGCGACCGCGCTACTCGCCCTGGTCTTCTCGCTGGCCCTGTTCGACCAATGGCGCGAGCGGCGTGGTGCCTTCCAGCTCGCATGGGCCCTCGGCATGCTCTTCTTCGGAATCGCGGCCGCCGCCGAGGCCATTGCCGCCTTCGGCGGGTGGAGCGAGGCGCTGTACCGGACGTGGTACCTGACGGGCGCCGCGTGGACGGTCGGCTGGCTCGGCCTGGGCACGGCGTTCCTGCTCGGGAAGACCCGCTTCGGCTATGCCTTCGCGCTGTGCCTGTTCCTGGCCGGCCTGTTCACGTTCCTCGTGCGCAACCGCCCCGAGTACGCCGGCGCCGGCTCGCTTCCGCTGCTGTACTTCATCGCGGCCGCGATCCTCGCGCTCGCGGTGGCCGTCGAGACGTATTTCCAGAACGAGCGCTGGCCGGTCCTCGCGGCCGGCGCCGTTGTCGGAGCGACGGTGCTGTCGTTCGTGCTGATGGTCACGGCCACCCTGCCGCCGCCCGGCTACGCGGTGGATCCCGCGACCGGCGTGCCCGTGGGCGACATCATCCCGGCGCGGCTTCGGCTGCTGACGCCGTTCATGAACATCACGGGCTCGTTTGCGCTCATCCTTGGTGCCGTGTTCTCGACCTACGTGTTCATGCCGAAGCGACGCGTGCTGCCGTACTCGCTTGACCCCAATCAGCCCGGCGACGAGTTCCTGTTCAACCTGCTGATCGCCCCGTTCGCGATCACGGTGAACCTCATCGCGTCGCTCCCGGGTACGGCGCGCGCGCTCCTCACGGGCCGGATCCACAGCCGGGTGCCGGCCACGATCCTGATCGCGATCGGGGCGTTCATCCCGGCCATCACCGACTCGTTGAACCGCTTCGGATCCACCGAGCTCTTCCACCTCGGGAAGTTTCTCGGCGTCCTGTTCCTGTTCATCGGCTTCCTCGTCTCGATCGAGGTCTTCCGCGAGATCCGGGTTCCGTTCACCGGGATCCGCCTCGCCACCCGGCGGCGCGAGTCCCCCGCGAGCCTGGCCGACGCCGGCGAGGAGGTGACCGAGCGGCCCGGTCGCCGCCCCACCTGACCCGGGCCCCAGGGCATCCGCCCAGCGGTGAGCGTGCCTTCACGAACGCGCGTGCTGCTCGTCGACGACCACGCCATGGTCCGTCGCGGCCTGCGCGAGTTCCTGGCGCTCTTCGAGGACATCGAGGTGGTTGGCGAGGCGGCGGACGGCCGCGAGGCGCTCAGCGCGACCGAGTCGCTCCGCCCGGACGTCGTGGTCATGGACCTCAACCTGCCGCGGCTCGACGGCATCGAGGCCACCCGCGAGCTCCGCGCGTCGCGTCCGGAGGTCGAGGTCGTTGCGCTGACCGGCACCGTCGAGGAGGAGCGGGTCATGGCGGCCATCGAGGCGGGCGCCGCCGGGTTCCTGCTCAAGGACGCTGAGCCCGACGACGTCGCGGCAGCGATCCGCGCCGCGCGCAACGGCGAGATGTATCTCGCCCCCGCGGTCGCCGGGGTCGTCGCCCGTCAGCTGCGCGCGCCGGGCGGGCCCCTCCCGCCTGCCGACGACTCGGCGCTGACCCCGCGCGAGCGCGACGTCCTCGGGCTGGTCGCCGAGGGGCTCCCCAATCGCGCCATCGGCGAGGCCCTCGGCATCACCGAGCGGACCGCCCGGACGCACGTCTCGAACATCCTCGCCAAGCTGGGCCTGACAAGCCGGACCCAGGCCGCGCTCTACGCGGTGGAACAGGGCCTCGACGGCGACGCTCCCCGGGCTCCGCGGCACCGCTCCTGACGGTCGGCCCGGGCCCCCGGGGTATACTTCGAGCGTCCGCCCCCTCACACGTCCGAGGTTCGATGCGCGTCCGCAAGGCTGTCTTCCCTGCCGCCGGCTGGGGCACCCGGTTCCTTCCAGCCACCAAGGCGCAGCCGAAGGAAATGCTCCCGCTGGTGGACAAGCCGATCATCCAGTACGCGGTCGAGGAGGCCGTCGCGGCGGGCATCGAGCAGGTCATCATCGTCACGTCGAGCCAGAAGCGCGCGATCGAGGACCACTTCGACCTGTCGTTCGAGCTCGAGGCCCTGCTCGAGGAGAAGGGCGACATCGAGATGCTTCGGCAGGTGCGCCACATCAGCGACCTCGCCCAGGTGGCGTACGTGCGCCAGAAGGAGCAGCTCGGGCTGGGGCACGCGGTGCTCATGGCCAAGGACCTGATCGGCCACGAGCCGTTCGCGGTCATTCTCCCCGACGACGTGGTGATCGGCGACCGACCGTGCATCGGCCAGCTGATCCACGCCTACCACCAGACGCACGGGTCGGTCGTCGCAGTCATGGAAGTGCCGCCAAGCGAGACGAAGCGCTACGGCATGATCGCCGCCGAGCCGACCGACGACCCGCTCGACCACGGCCGGCTCCACAGGGTCACGCGGCTGGTGGAGAAGCCGGCGCCCGAGGATGCGCCATCGAACCTGGCGATCATCGGCCGCTACGTGCTGACCCCCAAGATCTTCGACAAGCTCGAGCAGACGCCGCGCGGGTCGGGTGGCGAGATCCAGCTGACCGATGCGATCGCGGAGCTGATGGAGGAGCAGGCGGTCTACGGCTACGAGTTCGAAGGGGTTCGCTACGACGCGGGCACGACGATGGGCTGGCTGAAGGCGTCCGTGGAACTGGCCCTCCAGCGTCCGGAGCTGGAGGCTGAGTTCCGGTCGTACCTCAAGGAGCTCGCGCTCTAGTCGGGTGACGCGGATGGCCTGCGGTACGATGCCGCCCGATGCGCCGGGAGGGGTCCGGCGCCGCACGAGGGACTGACGTTTTGGCGGAGATCGGAACGATGCTGGGCGGCCGCTACCGGCTGCTCGAGCTGCTCGGACAGGGCGGCATGGCGACTGTCTACCGCGCCACCGACACCCAGCTGGGCCGCGACGTCGCCGTCAAGCTGCTCCGTCCCGAGTACCTGCGCGACCCGGATTTCTCGTCGCGCTTCCGGTTCGAGGCCCGTTCGGCGGCGTCCCTGTCGCATCCCAACATCGTCGGGGTCCACGACTACGGCGAGGACCCGGACGGCCCGTTCATCGTCATGGAGCTCGTCGACGGTGAGGACCTTGCGTCGATCCTGCGCGCGAACGGCGCGCTCCCGCCACGCCAGGCGGCGCGGATCGCGTCCGCGGTGGCCCGGGCACTCGCCGCGGCCCACGCCAAGGGGATCGTCCACCGCGACGTGAAGCCCGGGAACGTCGTCATCGGCCGCGACGGCCAGGTCAAGGTGACCGACTTCGGCATCGCCCGGGCCGTCGCCGAGTCGGCGCTGACGCTGCCGGGGACGGCGCTCGGGTCCGTCCACTACTTCAGCCCCGAGCAGGCGCGGGGCGAGGCAACGACCGCGTCCGGCGACACCTTCTCGCTGGGCATCGTCCTGTTCGAGATGCTCACCGGGCAGCGGCCGTGGGAGGGCGACAGTGCCGCTTCCGTGGCAATCGCGCGGCTCAGCGGCCCGACCCCCGACCCGCGGACGTTACGGCCGTCGGTTCCCGAAGGGCTCGCCGCGATCGTCCAGCGTGCGCTGGCACTCGAGCCGGCCAACCGCTGGAGCTCGGCTGCGTCGTTCGCCGATGCGCTGGACGCCTGGCTGGCCACCGGTCAGGCGCCGGCCACCGCCGGTGCCGCGGGTGCCGCGGGCGTGGCGGGCGCCGCGGGTGCCGCGGGCGCGGCCGTTGTCGGAGCAGCCGCCCTGGGCGCCGCCGCCGATCGAACGACGGTGGCGGGCGTCGCGCAATCGAACCCCGCCCCGATCCCGTACGCGCCTGCCGCATATGCCGGCGGGACCGGACCGCCCACGGGCACCATCGATGAGGTCGGTGACGAGGGCACCAGCCCGTGGGTCTGGGTGGCCGGCGTGGCGGCGATTGTGCTGCTGGCGGTCGTCGGCTTCCTCGTCTTCCAGATCCTGTCGCCGGGCGACCGCGGCGCCGAAACCGTGGTCCTGCCCGACTTCACCCGGATGAGCGTGGCCGAGGCAGCCGAGGAAGCCGACCGACTCGAAGTCGACCTCGTCCAGACGTCCGAGGAGTCGGAGGAGGAAGTCGGCACGATCCTCGCGCAGGATCCGGCGCCCGGCACCGAGGTGGCCGTCGGGAGCGAGGTGGGGATCACGGTGGCCGGCGGACCGGGCCAGGTCGCCGTGCCGAACCTCCGTGAGCTCCCCGAGCTCGACGCGGTCGACGTGATCAGCGAGAACGACCTCACGCGCGGCACACGGACCGAGGCGTTCGATCCGCTCGTGCCGGCTGGCTCGATCATCTCGCAGTCCCCGGCGCCGGGCTCGATCGTCGTCAAGGAAACGGCCGTGGACTACGTCGTGTCGTTGGGACCCGAACCGACACCAACCCCGACCCCGACACCAACCCCGACGCCAACGCCCACCCCGACCCCGGACCCGACGCCAACGCCCACCCCGACCCCGGACCCGACCCCAACGCCCACACCGACCCCTCCAGTCCGCCCCGCCATCGGCGTCACCCGAGGCGATCCTGCGACGGGTGCTGGGCTAGGGCCTACGGCTCGAGGTCGCCCCAGAGGCTCCAGGCCGGCTCGGTCGTGACCGGCGTGCGGGTCGTGCGGGGTGGCTTCGGATGCTTGGCGTTCGCCGCGTCGTTCGGAGCCGACTTCCGGGCGCGCCGGGCCGGCTTCGCGTCCTCGCCGACCGGCACGAACTCGAGACGGCGAACGGCCGTTCGGTCCTGATCCGCGGCCTGGCCCACGCGCAGCCGGTGGACTGGCACCGGAGCTGATGGTCGCTCGTCGACCTGGACGCCGGGTCGGCCCTCCCAGCATGCGCGGATCTCGTCACCGCGCAGCGGCAGCCGCTTTCGATCGAGGCCGCAGTAGCCGAGCTGCGCTGCGACGGAGCGCCGGAAGTGGCGGCAGGTCCCGCAGGCGGTGCTCGAACGACGGCAGACCCAGCACCGAGCCGACTCTGCCTGTGGGGTCCCGCAGTGTGGGCAGCGCCACATCGACATCGATCCGAATCGTAGCTGCCGGACGGCCGCCTGTCGACCCGAGAATGCGTGACCGCTACCTGACGACCGTGATCACGGCGCGGTCGTCGACCGAGCCGAACTCATCGGTCTTGACGAGGACCGTCGCCAGGCCCTGCCCGATCGTGGCGCTCTTCGGGATCGTCGTCTCGAACGACGCCTTGCCGTTTCCGTCGGTGGTCTTGCTGCGGGCGACCGTCGCGATGCCCGGAACGCTGAGCGTGAACGTGACGCGCGCGCCTTCGAGCGGCTTGCCATCCGGGTCGGTCACGGACGCGGTCAGCCTGATCGGATCCGGCAGGCGACGACGCTGGAACTGGTAGTCGTTCGCCCCGAGCCCCACCTTGAGCTTGCCCGACCCGCGGCGGACGCGGAACTCGGTGTTGCCGACGTTCCCCGCCGGGTCGGTTGCGGTGATCGTGATGTGGTTCGTTCCGGAGGCCAGCGGGATGCTGAGCGCGAACGTCCCATCAGCCTCGGCGACGCCGGACACCGAGGCATCGTTGGTGGCATTGCGGGCGATGAGGGTGGCCCGCGACTGGGTCGTGCCCTTGAGTTCGACCGCCTTGCGATTGACCTGCGCGTTGTCCTTCGGTGAGGTGATCCTGGCTTTCGGCTTCGAGTTGTCCAGGACGTAGCGGACGCTTGCCGATGCCTCGGAGCTGCCGGACGGGCCGACGATCATCGCCGAGAAGTCGTTGATGCCCTTTTCGAGGTCGACCGGCACGACCATGCGTTGCGTGGCGCCGATCGGCCATTCCCCGATGGCAACCCGCGACTGGTCCTTGAGCTGCTGGAAGACGCGGATCCGATGGGCGTCGTCGCCGACGAGCGTGGCCGGAACCGTGAGCAGGAGGTCGACCTTCGCCTCGGGCGTGTACGGCTCGGCGGGCGGCTCGAGGAGTGGTGCGTCGCTGATCGGGACGTCGGTCGCGCTCGGCACAGGTGTCGCGACAAGCTTGTCCACGAATCCGCCGAACGACGAGCTGACGGCCCCCGCGACGCGGCCCAGCCCGCCGGCCCCGACGTACAGCACGCCGACGCCAAGCGCGACGACTGCGACGGCCAGCATCAAGCGGATGACGATCGGCATGCCGCCGCCGCGATCGATCGGGTGATGACGTGCCAGCCGGCCCGGGGCGGGGGCCCTGGTCCGGACGGCGGCAGGCGCCGGCCGGCCCGAGGAAGGCGGTCGAGGTCGGACGTGGGTCGTTCGACCGCCGCGGCGAGAGGTCATCGCGCGGATTGTCGCACGGGGCGCCGCCCACGGAGGCGCGCCGCGTGCTGCCGCGCCGTGCGGGCGGAAACAGCCGGAGCGTTGTGGAGCGTTGTACTCTGGGCCCGCTTGGCGCGCGCGGTCAGCCTGGTCCCGCGCGCCGTGAACCGAGGGAGTGCGTGCACGCTCGCGATCCGAAGCAGGGCCGCCCGGCCTCGCGACCGTCGGGCAGCCCGACGGGCCGTCCGTCGTTCGGTGTCGGCCCGATTTCCCGGGTCGTGCCGTCGCCGCTCGCGGCTCGCGCCGCCGCGCAGGCGCCCACCCTCCCGGTGGTCCAGCGCGCGGGCTTCGGGCTGCCGAACCTCCGCCGCAACGTGTGCCCGCACTTCTACATGACCGGGACGCGCGGGGCGATCCCGATCCAGGCGCCGCATCTGCTGAAGGCACTCATCCGCCAGGACACGAACGTCTCGCGTTGCCAGCTGCGTGGCGGCGTCCACCTCGAGCAGGGCTACGTCAATGACGTCTGCCTGACGCCGCGCTTCAACCAGTGCGTGTTCTACGAGGACGAGCTGACCCGCGAGTGACGGGTCGATGGCCGCGCTGACGTACGAGGCGGCGCTCGAGGCGCTGGCCGACCGCGGCCGGTTCGGGATCCGGCTCGGGCTCGGGCGCACGCGGGCGCTCCTGCGCGAACTGGGCGATCCGCAGCGCTCCGTGCGCGGCGCGCTTGTCGCGGGCACGAACGGGAAGGGCAGCGTGCTGGCCCTCGCCGGGGCCGCCCTGCAGGCTGCCGGATACCGTGTGGCGACGACGCCCAAGCCGCACCTCGTGAGCTACCGCGAACGACTGCAGATCGACGGGCGGCCGGTCGATCCCGTGACGTTTGCGCGCCTCGTCGACGAGATCCTTCCGGTTGCCGACCGAGTGGCTCGACGGCACGGCGACCCGACCGAGTTCGAGCTGCTCACCGCGGTGGTCTTCCGCTGGTTCGCGGAGGAGCAGCCCGATGTCGCGCTCGTCGAGGTCGGACTCGGCGGCCGGCTGGACGCGACGCACGCGTGGGATGGCGGCGTGGCGGTGATCACCAACGTCGCGCTGGACCACATGGAGCAGCTCGGCCCGACGGTCGAGGCGATCGCCCGCGAGAAGGCCGCGATCATCGAACGCGGCGACGTGGCAGTGACCGGTGCGACCGGCCCGGCGCTCGCGATCGTCCGGCGACGGGCGAGTCGGCTCGATGTGCCGCTGACGGTCGCGGAGCCGGCGCCGCTGCTCGGCTGGGACCGCAACGGCATCGACGTGGAGTTGCCCCGCCTGGGGCGGACCCAGGTCGGGCTCCGCGGGCGGCACCAGGCCGCCAACGTCGCCGTCGCCGACGCTCGTTCTCGACGCGCTCGAGGTCGCCGGGATCGTGACAACGCCTCCGGCGGCCCGGCGGACCGGCTACGGCCGAGCGGTCTGGCCGGGTCGGCTCGAGCTCGTCCGTGCCGCTGGGCACGACGTGCTCCTCGATGGGGCGCACAACCCGGCCGGCGCCGCCGCGCTCGCGCAGGCGGTGGGCGACCTGCGGCCGTTCCTCGAGGCTGGCCGCGTGACCCTCATCCTTGGGGCGATGGCGGACAAGGACGTGGACGGGATCATCGCGGCGCTCGCGCGCGAACCGTCCCTGGCGAGTGCCCGACTGATCGCGACCGCGGTCGATGCTCCGCGTGCGTTGCCGGCCGCCACGCTCGCCGAGCGCTGGCGTGCCCTCGTGCCTCGTGGCGCTGCGGAGGCGATCGCGGCACCCGATGAGGCGCTCGAACGGGCGCTGGGCGACCCACCCGGTCCGGTGGTCGTCGCCGGCTCGCTCTACCTCGTCGGCGAGGTTCGATCCCGAATCGTGGACGACCCGGCCTTGCGCGACGGATGATGGCGCCGTGACGGATACGCTCCCCGCGACCCGCATCGGCCCGGCCGAGTTCCGCTGGGGCGAGCGCACGTTCGTCATGGGCATCGTCAACGCCACGCCGGATTCGTTCTCCGGAGACGGCCTTCTCGGCGATGACGCGGCGTCCGACCCTGTCGCCGCGGCCGTCGCGCAAGGGCGCCGCATGGTGGCCGACGGCGCGGACCTGCTCGATGTCGGCGGCGAGTCGACGCGGCCGGGGCACGCCACCGTCGACGCGGCCGAGGAACGGCGCCGCGTGCTGCCCGTGGTCGCGGCCCTTCGCGCGGCCCTTCCCGACACCCCGATCAGCATCGACACGACGAAGGCCGATGTGGCGGATGCGGCCCTCGCGGCCGGCGCCGACCTGGTGAACGACGTGTGGGGCGTGGGTGCCGACGATGGCCTGGTCCGGGTCGCCGCGGCGCAGGATGCCCCGCTGGTGGTGATGCACAACCGCGCCGAGCCGCGCTACGACGACCTCGTTGCGGAGGTCGTCGAGGACCTGCGCGTCGCGCTCGACCGGGCGGTCCGGCTCGGCATTCCCGCCGAGCGCCTCATCGTGGACCCCGGGTTCGGGTTCGGGAAGACGCCCGAGCACAACCTGACGCTGCTCCGCGAGCTCGGTGCCCTGCGCGTCCTCGGCCGGCCCATCCTGCTCGGCACGTCCCGCAAGTCGACGCTCGGGCTGGTGCTCGACCTGCCGGTCGAGGAGCGGCTCGAGGCCACCCTGGCCACCACCGCCCTGGGCATCGCGAATGGCGCGGACATCATCCGCGTCCACGACGTTCGCGCCAACGTGCGCGCGGCGCGGATGACCGACGCGGTCATTCGGGGCTGGCGCGCGGCCGGCCTCGAGGAGGGGGCGCGATGACCGACTCGATCCTTCTCCAGAACATGCGCTTCCAGGCGACCCACGGCTACCACGAGCACGAGCAGCACGTGGCGCAGCCGTTCGAGGTCGATATCGAGCTGCGCCTCAACCTGCAGCCCGCCGGCATCGACGACGACCTGACCAGGACGATCGACTACGGGCGCGTCTACGAGATCGTGCAACGCGTCATGGAATCGACGACCTACCGGTTGCTCGAGGCGCTCGCCGAGGCGATCAGCCACGAGATCCTGGCCGTGTTCGACGTGCTCGAGGTGGGGGTCCGGATCAGGAAGCCGGCCGTGCAGCTCGGCGGGCCGCTCGACTACGCGGCCGTCGAGATCTGGCGGCGGCGCCAGTAAAGGAAACGGCCCGCGGCATGAATGGCCGCGGGCCGAATGGAAGTGGCGGGGGGCGACGTCCTAGAGGTCGGCTGGTCGCGTTCCGAGCGTGACCTGGAGCGTCACCGTCTGGTTGCCGCGCTGGACCTCGACGGACACCGCGCGACCCGGGGCGTGCTGGCTGAGCGTCGCGTCGAGCGGGTGCTCCTCGTCGATCACCTGGCCGTCGACGCTCAGGATGATGTCGCCGTCCTGCAGGCCGCCCTCGTCGGCCGGGCCGTTCGGCTCGACCGCGGGCCGCTGCGATCCGTCGGCCGCCGTGCCCGGGCGAAGGAACGCCCCGTGCTCGACCGGCAGGTCGTTCTGCTTGGCGAGCTGGACGGTGACCGGCTCGTAGCGGACACCGAGGTACGGCCGCGCGAGCTCCTCGCCGGCGACAGCCTGGTCCATGATCGGCTTGGCGATGTTGATCGGGATCGAGAACCCGATGCCCGTGCTGTCGCGGGCGATCGCGGTGTTGATGCCGACCACGTTGCCGGCGGCGTCGAGCAGCGGGCCGCCGGAGTTGCCGGGGTTGATCGCCGCATCGGTCTGGATCAGGTTGTTGAGCGGCACGGTGCTGCCCTCGGCGGCGATCGAGCGGCCCTTGGCCGACACGATCCCGCTGGTGACCGTGTTCGAGTAGGTCCCGAGCGGGCTGCCGATCGCGATGACCAGCTGGCCGACTTCGAGCGAATCCGAGTCGCCGAGGTTGGCAGTCGGCAGGTCCGTCCCTTCGATCTTCACGATCGCGAGGTCGGTCAGCGTGTCGATCCCGTAGACCTCGCCCGTGAAGGCGCGACCGTCCTTCAGCTCGACCGACAAGCGAGTCGCCACCCTCGACGACGTGGCGGTTGGTGAGGATCCAGCCGTTCGGGTTGTAGATGACGCCCGAGCCGACGCCGGTCTCCGGGATGCTCCCGAACTCGGTCGTCGGCGTCGCCGCCGATCGTGATCTTGACGACGGCCGGGCCGGCCAAGGCGGCGACGTCGATGATCGCCGAGTCCTCGTCGATGGTGACCGGCTGGCGCGCCGAGACGGTTGCTCCAATCGGCGAGGACGCCGGCTGGGCCGATTGCTCGAAGGCGCCGGTCGCGCTCAGCGCGACGACCGTGCCGCCCGACGCGAGGGCCGCGGCGAGCAGCGCCGCACCGACGACCGAGCCCGCCCCACTGCCGTGGCGTGGCCGCTCGGGGGTCACGGTCGTGGCCGGAGCCGGCGTCGCAGGCTCGTACCAGCGTTCCTGCGTGGGCTGGTGGGTCTGGCTCGGCCAGGTGGCGCGCTCGGCCCAATCGGGCCGGGACTCGGGCGCCGGGGAGTAGCGGCCGGACTCGCCGGGGGCCGCTGGCAGCGCGTGGCGCTGCGTCTGGTCCGCCGGGTCGTTCGACTCGTAGGGGTTGGGGTTCTGCGGATCACTCATGGGGTGGTCATGATCTCCGGAAGCGGAGCGGTCCCCCGACCGCTGGGGTGGTTTGCCTCTCGCCTGGGGGGCTGTGGTGGTCTAGGGTGCCCCTCGCGGGTGAACCTACGAGCCGTCGGTCGGTGAAGTTTCCCGAATGTTGCTCGCGCCCGCGACGGGGCCGCGTACCGCGAATCCTGGCGCCGCGTCCACGATCGACGGCGATCCGCCCTCCGTCTCGAGCTCGACCGCGGCCTGCTGTGCAGCGGGCGTCCCGGCGATCATCCGCGGATCGGGAGGGAGGGTCACGGTGAAGCGGCTCCCGGCGCCGACCTGGCTCTCGACGCTGATCGCGCCGCCATGCATGTCGACGATCGAGCGGACGATCGCGAGTCCGAGGCCGCTGCCGCTGCCGCGCGCCTCGTTGGCCTGCGAGCCACGATAGAACCGCTCGAAGATGTGCGGCAGTTCGGCCGCGTCGATGCCGACACCCGTGTCGATCACGTCGATCCGGGCGCCCGACCCCGCTGGAGCGAGACGGACTTCGACCGAGCCACCCCTCGGCGTGAACTTGATTGCGTTGAGCACGAGGTTCGTGACGACCTGGCCGATGCGCTGGGGGTCGTGCCGGATCCGGAGCGGTTGGTCCGGGAGCTCGTGGGTGAGCCGGACGCCTCGCTTGCGTGCGGCACCGTCGGCCTGTTCCACGGCCGATTCGACCGCGGCGCGAAGGTCGTCCGGCCGCAGCTCGAGCAGGACGAGCCCTGAATCCAGCTTGGACAGCTCGAGCAGGTTCGTCGCCAGCCAATCGAGCCGCTCGAGCTGCTGGCCACCCGACTCGAGGAACTCTGAGCGGGCATCGGAGTCCGCACCGGCCTGGCCCTTGAGCAGCTCGTTGAATGTCCGCAGGGCGGCGATCGGGGTACGCAGCTCGTGCGAGACATCGGCCAGGAAGTCGCGGCTTCGATCGCGATCGCGACGGATCATCTCGACGCTCTCCTCGAGCCTGTCCGCCATCGTGTTGAACTGCGTCGCAAGCTCGGCCATCTCGATCGAGCCCGCTCCGACCTCGGCCGCCGGCACGCGCTGACTGAGGTCGCCCTCGGCAAGCGCCCGGGACGCCTCGGTCAGGCGGCGCAGCGGTGTCGTGAAGCGGCGGGTCAGGATCGAGGCGACCACGACGCTCAGGCCCAATGCGAACAGCGCGATCGCGGCAAGCAGGCCGGTGAGATTGGACAGGGCGGTGGCACGGAACGTGTACGGGTTCGAGAGCGTGACCTCGACCGCGTACGGCTGGAGGATGGGGCCGGCCGACGTGAACAGCGGTCCAACGGTCGTCCGCTCCTGGGTCTGCCCCTCCTTCGGGACGGCGCGGAGCGGGATGTTGAACTCGCCGTCCTCGGCCGGCACGAAGACCGCCATGTCCGTGCTCGGATCGAGCGTCCCGAAGCGCACGCGAACGTCGGCCTGGGCAAGCGTGTCCGCGAGCAGCCGCTGGGCCTCATCGGACGTGAACAGTTCGGCCACCGCCGGGTTCAGCTTGTTGTCGAGGACCGCGAAGCAGGTCGAACAGATCTGGTTGCCGGCGAGCGTGCGGACGGAGCGCAGCACGGTCTCCGAGCGGATCTCGAGGTCCGCCCGCTGCTGCTGGGTGAAGTAGTCGTCGAGTCGGTTGACGACGAGCACCGAGACGAGCGTCAGCGTCACGGCGATCAACAGGACCAGCGTGACGGTCAGGCGTGCCTGGAAGGTCTTGGGACCGAGGTTCCGGATGCGGCGACCGAACGACGAGGACGGTCGATCGTCGTCAGCGCTCAGCAAATGCGTAGCCGACACCGCGGACGGTCATCACGAAGGCCGGCGTGGCGGGGTCGTCCTCGATCTTGTCCCGAAGGTGGCTGACGTGGACGTTGATCGTCTTCTCGTCCTGGTCGAGGGCCTCGTAGTCACGCAGCAGCTCGAGCAGCTCCGAGCGGGTGTAGACGCGACCGGGTCGCGACGCCAGGTGGCGGAGGATCTCGAATTCGGTGGGCGTCAGCGAGATACGCCGGTCGCCGCGCTGGACGCGGCGCCGCTCGAGATCGATCAGGAGGTCGCCGTGCCGGATCACCCGACCGCCGGCCGCGTCGGCGAGATCGCCGTAGGCGCGTCGGAGGAGCGCCTTGATCCGGCTCAGCAGCTCGCGCAGGCCGAATGGCTTCGTCAGGTAGTCGTCCGCGCCGAGCTCGAGCCCGATGACCTTGTCGACCTCGTCGTCGCGCGCCGTCAGGACGAGCACCGGCGCCTTCGAGCCGGTGGCGCGCAGACGGCGCAGCACCTCGAACCCGTCCATCCCGGGCAGCCGGACGTCGAGCACGACGAGGTCGGGTGCCTGGTTCGTCGCGAACTCGAGGCCCTCTTCGCCCGAGCGCGCGACCGCGACCTGGTACCCCTCCTGCTGGAGCGCGTACTGGATTCCTCGCGCCACCGCATGTTCGTCCTCGACGATGAGGATCGTGGCAGCCATGCCGCGATGCTACACCGATGCGGGTTTGCCGCCCTCCGGCCGTCGACGCCGGCGATTGCTCCTTCTCGTTGCGATGCAACTTCACGGCATCGCCACCACCACTGCTTGATGCCGGGAAGTCGCATCGCGGAAAGAACCTCCGCGTTTGGCGGGCCGCGAAGCCGCCTCGTGGTACCCTACGGGCCGATTCGGGCGCCGCCGGCCGTTCCGCCGGCCACTGTCGCAGCCCGACCGAGTCAGTCCGAACCGAGGTCCGAACTCCAGATGGCAACCGCCACCCGCCCGACGCTGGCCGCCGCGAACCGTGAGATCACCGGCAAGGCCGTCAACCGCCTCCGCAAGGAAGGCCGCCTGCCGGCGGTCGTGTTCGGACATGGCCTCGACTCCGCCAGCGTCTCGCTCGACACGCACGACTTCGAGCAGCTCCGCAAGCACGTCGGTCCGAACGCGCTGATCGACCTGTCCGTGGGCGGCGAGAAGTCCGTGCCCGTGCTCGTCCAGCACGTGCAGGTCCACCCGGTCAACCGGCGCCCGCTCCACGTCGACCTGTTCGCGGTCCGCATGACCGAGGAGCTCATCGTCGACGTCCCCCTCGTCGCGACGGGCGAGTCCCAGGCGGTCACCCAGCTGGGCGGGACACTCCTGCACCCGAACGAGACCGTGAAGGTCAGGGCGCTCCCGGACCACCTGCCCCAGTCGCTGAGCTACTCGATCGAGTCGCTCGCCGACTTCGATGGCGCCATCAAGGTCTCCGACCTGGAGATCCCAGACGACGTCACGCTGCTGACCGAGCTCGACGAGGTGATCGCCACCGTCCAGCGTCCGCGGATCGAGGTCGAGGAGGTCCCGGAGGTCGAGGAGGAAGAGGGCGTCGAGGGTGCCGAGGGCGCCGAGGGCGAGGGCGCCGGCGAGGGCACAGAGGGCCCGTCGGGCGACGGGTCCGGCGAGGAAAGCTAGGTCCCGCTTCTCCCGGGCTTCTGCCCGGTCGCGTACGCGATCGGCGACTCGAGCAGCAGCTCCGTCGGGTCGAGGCGGCCAAGGCGCGCGATCAGCTCCCGCTCGAATCGGTCACGCACGTCGGGCTCGAGCGAGTCCGCGAGCACCTGCTCGTCGAACTCGGTGATGAAGCCGGTATAGGACTCGGGATCGAACTGGTGGCGCAGCTGGCCGCCCTCGGCGGTCACCGAGTGGAACCCGGCCCGGCGCAGGCCGGCGGCCGCAGACGCGACCGAGCGCAGGTCCCCGGCACCCGGCTGCGGCGGCGGCTCGTCGCCGTCGTCGCCCTCCTCGACGCCGAGCTCATCGAGCAGGTCGTCCAGGATCTCGTCCGCCCGCCAACGGCGGTTGTCGGCGACCCACGTCACGTATGCGAGCATGCCGCCCGGACGCAGCACGCGCCGGATCTCGCGCAACGCGCGGAAGCGGTTTGGCACGAGCTGGAGCACGAACGACGACATCACGGCATCGAACGTGTCGTCCGCGAACGGGAGCTGGTCCGCGAAGGCCGTCACCGCCTGGAAGCGACGATCCGCGCCCGGGAACGCGGCGGCGGCCGTCTTCGTGGCGGCAACCATCTCGCGCGACGCATCGATCGCGTCCACCTCGCGCTTCGGGCCAGCGCTGCAGTGCGTCGAGGGACAGCGTCCCGGTTCCGGACCCGACGTCCAGCAGCCGGAAGCTGCGGCCGTCGAGCGCGTCTTCGAACCGGTCGAGGAGTGCCCGGGCACTCGGCGCGATCACCGGCGCCCACCAGCGCGCGTAGCCCTCCGCGATCCGGTCGTAGCGCTCGGCCTGGTCGGTCACCGGGGCATGGTGCCACGCCCCGGTGAACCGGGATGGCCGGTCAGTCGCCCGCCGCCGCCGGTGGCGAGGAGCGGACGGCCCGATCCAGCACGCCGAACCGCCGGAGCAGGAACGCGACGATGCCGGCCGCCACGGCGAACATGACGAGGATCGGGACCCACACGACCAGCAGCCAGATGCCGGCACCGGCCAGCGCCTGGAGGACGACCGACGAGCGTGGCCGTCGCCTCGTCGAAGATCCCGCCGGCATCCCAGCCCTCGGCCTGGACCTCGATCGCGGCGACGGCCGGGAGCTGGTAGCTCACGGTGAGCGTCGCGTAGCTCGTCTGGTCGGCGAGCTGGTTCTGCTGCGCCTCGAGCTGCTCGATCTGGCCGCGGATGCTCGTGATCTGTGCCTGGATGTCGAGGATGTCCTGCGTTCGCGTCGCCTGTTCGGCGATGGCTACGAGGGCGGTCTCGCTGGCCTGCAGGTTCCGGATCCGCGCGTCGAGGTCGACGACCTGGCTGGTCACGTCAACGGACTCGGTCTGCTCGGAGACGACCTTCGTCGTGTCCCCGTTCAAGCCGCGCAGTGCATCGAGCGCGTCCTCCCAGCGGTCGACCGGGATGCGGTAGGTGATCTGGGCATACGGCTGGTCGTCGATGTTCGACGTCTGTGAGGCCCCGACGTAACCGCCCATCCTGCGGATCGCGTCGCGGGCCTCATGGATGGCGCTGGGGACGTCGCTGACCTCGAGGTCCATCGTCCCGGTCCGGATGATCTTCGCGTCGACGGCGGCGCCGACCTCGGGTTGGTCGGGCGCTGCCGAAGCACCCGGCTGCAGCGCCTGCTCGTCGGGTCGCTCTCCCTGCCCGGAGCCGTCGCCGTCGGCGGCCGGCGCGCCCGCGGGTGCGGCCGAAGCGCCTGCCCCGGTACTCCCACCGCACGCGGCGATCGCGATCGAAACGATGAACAGGACCAGCACGATCAGGATCGCCCGATCGGCTCGTCGGATGGTGCGCATGTTGGTGTCCTCCACGTCTCGCGACGGCCTGTGGCCGCCGCGGCGACTCCCAGACGCTGGACGCCCGCCACCGGTTCCTGACGGCCCGGCTGGTATCGTTTCGGCCGATGCCCCTGCCCTTCGAACCGCCGGTCGCGCCCATGCTCGCGAAGGCCGTCGACGGCCTCCCGTCCGACGACGGCTGGCTGTTCGAGCCGAAGTGGGACGGCTTCCGGGCGATCGTGTTTCGCGATGGTGACGCGGTCTTCACCCAGTCACGTGATCTGAAGCCGCTCGACCGCTACTTCCCAGAGCTCGCCGACCCGCTTCGTGCCGCGCTCCCGGAGCGCTGCGTCGTCGACGGGGAGGTCGTGATCTCGCACGACGGGGCGCTGGCCTTCGAAGCCCTGCTCCTTCGCATCCATCCCGCTGCGTCGCGCGTGAACATGCTCGCGGCCGAGTCGCCCGCCTCGTTCGTCGCATGGGATCTCCTCGCGCTCGGCGACGAGGACCTGCGCGCGGTGCCGCAAGGGGAGCGGCGCGCCCGGCTGGAAACGGTGCTGGGGGCGGCCGAACCGCCCGTGCACCTCACACCGGCGACCACGGATCGCGATCTCGCGGCGGACTGGTTCGACCGGTTCGAAGGCGCCGGACTCGACGGGGTCGTGGCGAAGCGGCTCGACGCGACGTACCAGCCGGGCAAGCGGGCGATGCTCAAGATCAAGCACCAGCGCACAGCCGATTGCGTCGTGGCCGGGTTCCGCTGGCACAAGAACGGTCCGGGCACGCACGTCGGGTCGTTGCTGCTCGGCCTCTTTGATGATGCCGGGAGCCTGCATCACGTCGGGATCACCTCGTCGTTCTCGTGGGACCGTCGTGCGACCCTCGTCGAGGAGCTCGAGCCGTTGCGCGAGAACGCGTTGGAAGGCCATCCCTGGGGCGAATGGGCCGAGTGGGCGCAGATGGGTTCGGCCGACGCGTCGGGCCAGCGTCTGCCGGGCGCCACGTCCCGCTGGAACCGCGGCAAGGACCTGTCGTGGGAGCCGCTACGAGCGGAGCGCGTCGTCGAGGTGGCCTACGACCACCTGCAGGGCGATCGCTTCCGTCACGCGACGACGTTCAAGCGCTGGCGCCCCGACCGGTCGCCGGAAACCTGCCGCTATGACCAGCTCGAGACGACGCCGCCGTACCTGATCGAGCAGATCTTCGGCCGGTGACGATGCCAGTGCGACCTGCGCTTGTGGCGGGGTTCTCGCGGCCGGGATCGCCGGCAGATGAACTGTTGCCGGGATTGGGTCATGCATGCTCGGTGCATGGACGCTCCGTGCGTGCGCGGTCGGGATAGGCGGCAAGAGTCGTCCCGGGACGGCAGGTTTCGAAGCGGAATTCCTCCTGCGTGGGCATCGGTCACGCGATCCAGGCGTCGCGACGGAGATACGTCACTTCGACATGGTCACAGCGACCATGGAGCGAGCACGGCCGCCCCGATCGTGGCCCGGCCAGACGCCTCAGCTGCGCCCAACGAAGTGGTCCTCGGCGAGGACCGAGATGACCGAATAGCCCCAGGTGCTCATCACCGGCAGGTCGCGGTCGTCGTCGGTCGCCGGGCGGAGGCGGCGGGCGCCTTCGTAGACCCACACGGTGCCGCCGGCTTCGTGCGACCGCCACAGCGCGGGCACGATCGCATCCGCCGCGAGGTCGCGGCGGCCGAGAACCGCGGCCCCGGTCGTCGTGATGGCCTTGATGTGCGCGAAGCCCTGTGCAGACAGGACCGCGCCCTCGATCGCCTGGTTCGTCGGTGGCGTCTCGCCGACCCAGTCGAGCAGCCCGGCAAGGAACAGCATCCGGCCGACTGGCACGTGCAGATCGGGTTCGCGGGGGACGTCCAGAACGCGGCCGCACGCGAACCGCCCGTCCGACAGCGGCACCGCCCAGTACTGCCCGCGCTCGAGGAACCGGTTCGACTTCGGCACGAACGGATAGCGGGGCGCCGGGGCGGCCACGCTACGCCTGCGGCTTCTTCCGCGGCGCCCGCTCCAGCTGGCCAGCCTGGTCGGGCCACTCGTAGCCCTCCCATGGATCGTAGTCCGGATCGAGCGGCTCCTGCGCGGGCCGCAGTTCCTCGGGGACGTGGATGAGGTTGACCCGGAGCCGGTACCAGACGTACGCGCGACCGCGCATCCCGTCGGTCAGGATGTCGGCCGGCTGCAGGTACTCGACGACCTCCGGGTGGCGCCCCTTCCAGCGCTCGAGCCCCTCGTTGACCTCGGCCTTGGTCGCCGCCCGGGCGATCTCGATCACCGGGATATTCGACTTGCGGCGACCGGTGGGTGTGGGGCGCGTGCCGACCCAGTCGGTGGGCAGGCCGGCATTCGGGTCACCGGCTGCCACGGCGGCCGCACGTTCCGCAGCAACCTCGGGCGGGGGACCACCGTCCTTGCCCCGGCCTTCGTATGCCGCATCGGACTTCCGCTTGCGCGATGGCTGGACGCGCGGCGGCTCGCCCTCCTGCTTCGCGTAGTTGGGCGGCCACGGCGCGTCGCCCATGCCTTCGGCCTCGTGCCGCTCGCTGAGCTCGAGCAACGCGTCGAGCGAGCCCACCGCGTCGTCGATCCCGGCGCCGGCATCGCCGCGCTCGGCGTAAAGCTTCGGAACGGTCGCGAGCGTGAAGTCCTCGGCCACGACGTCGGCCACCTCGTCCCAGCGCAACGGGAACGAGACACGTGCGTCCGGCAGGGGCCGCACCGAGTAGACCGACGCGACCGTGCGGTCCTTCGCGTTCTGGTTGTAGTCCAGGAAGACGCCGTGGCGCTCCTCCTTCCACCACTTCGACGTGGCGATCGACGGCGCCCGCCGTTCGACGTCCCGGGCGAGCGCGAGGGCGGCCCGGCGAACCTGCCCGTACGTCCAGCGCCGCTCGATCCGGACATTGACGTGGATGCCGCGCGAGCCGGACGTCTTGGGCCAGCCAACGAGCCCGACCCCTTCGAGGGCCTCGCGCGTCACGAGCGCCACGTCGCGCACCTGCGACCAGGGCACGCCGGGAACGGGGTCGAGGTCGACGCGCAGCTCGTCGGGGTGCTCCATGTCGTCCGCGCGGATCGGGTGCGGGTTGAGGTCCATGCAGCCGAGGTTGGCGACCCAGGCGAGGCCGGCCGCGTCGTCGACGACGACCTCATCGGCGGTCCTCCCCGAGGGGAACGTCAGCGTTGCCGTCCGGATCCAGTCGGGCCGGCTGTCCGGGGCGCGCTTCTGGAAGAACGGCTCCTTCTCGGCTCCATCGACAAAGCGCTTGAGGGCCATCGGCCGGCCCCGGACCCCGACCAGCGCCCCGTCGGCGACGGCGAGGAAGTAGCGGACGAGGTCGAGCTTCGTGTAGCCGGCCTTCGGGAAGTACACCTTGTCGGGATTGCTGACCGAGACCTCGCGGCCGCCGATCTCGAGCAGCTCCTTGCGAGCGGGCATGGCAACACGATAGCGCCGGCTTCCGGCGAGGCGCTACAGTCGGGGTCTGTCGATCCGAACCGACCCCGTTCGTCGTGGGGGTGAAGGGCACGGCTGGTGCCCGAGACGCCAAGGAGGCAGACGATGCGATACCTGCTGCTGATCTACGGGTCCGAAGACGTCCCCGACCCCACGCCGGAGGAGCAGGGAGCGGTCATGGCTGCCTACAACGCCTTCGGCGAGTACGTGCGGTCCAAGGACGCGTTCCTCGGGGGCGAAGCGCTCGAGCCGACCGCCACCGCCACGACGGTCCGGGTTCGCGACGGCCAGACGCTCACCACCGATGGGCCGTTCGCCGAGACGAAGGAGGCCCTCGGCGGCTACTACCTGGTCGAGGCGAAGGATCTCGACGAGGCGATCGACTTCGCCGCCCGGATCCCGGGCGCCCAGAACGGCTCGATCGAGGTTCGGCCGATCTGGGAGATCCCGGACGACATTCTGGCCGGGGCCGGCTCCGCCGCAGCCAGCTGAGCGACCGCTGACCGAGGCGACCGCCGCCTCGCCGGAGGCGCACGAACTCGTCGACCGCCTGTTCCGCGAGGAGTCGGGGCGGGCGGTCGCGACGCTCATCCGCGTGCTCGGCGATTTCGACCTCGCCGAGGAAGCGGTCCAGGAGGCGTTCGTCCGCGCGCTCGAGACCTGGCCGACGCAGGGCGTGCCGCGCAATCCGGGCGCCTGGATCACGACCACCGCCCGGAACCGGGCGATCGACCGCCTCCGCCGCCGCCGGACGCTGCTCGAGAAGACCGAGGCGCTGCGCCGCGACGCCGAGGTGGACGCCGCGCTCGAATCGATGGGAGGGGACGAGGAGATGCCGCTGGTCGACGACCGGCTCCGGTTGATCTTCACCTGCTGTCACCCGGCGCTCGCGATGGACGCCCGGGTCGCGCTGACGCTGCGCACGCTCGGCGGCCTCACGACACCGGAGATCGCCCGGGCGTTCCTGGTCCCGGAACCCACCCTGGCCCAGCGGCTCGTGCGCGCGAAGCGCAAGATCCGCGACGCCGGCATCCCGTACCGCGTTCCGCCGGCCGAGCTGCTCCCGGAGCGCCTCGAGGGCGTCCTGCAGGTCCTGTACCTCGTGTTCAACGAGGGCCACACGGCCTCCTCCGGGGACGAGCTCGTCCGTCGCGAGCTGTGCGCCGAGGCGATCCGCCTGGCCAGGCTGCTGACGACGCTCATGCCCGACGAGCCAGAGGCGCATGGGCTGCTCGCGCTGATGCTGCTCCACGACGCCCGGCGCGAGGCGCGCACGTCGACGGAGGGTGACCTGGTCCTCCTCGACGACCAGGACCGGTCGCGCTGGGACCGCGCGATGATCGGCGAAGGCCGCGAACTCGTCGAGCGTGCGCTCCTTGCCCGTCGGCCAGGTCCGTATCAGCTGCAGGCCGCCATTGCCGCGCTCCACGACGAGGCCGAAACCCCCGGGGCGACGGACTGGCCGCAGATCGCGCTGCTCTACCGCGAGTTGATGGCGTTCGCGCCCTCGCCGGTCGTGGAGCTCAACCTGGCCGTCGCCGTGGCGATGAGCGACGGCCCGGCGGTCGGCCTCGCGATGGTCGACGGCCTGGTCGCCGACGGCCGCCTCGACGACTACGTCTATCTGCATGCGACACGGGCCGACCTGCTGCGCCGGCTCGACCGCCGGTCCGAGGCAGCTACTGCGTACCGGCGCGCGCTCGCCCTCGCGACGAACGCGACCGAGCGACGTTTCCTGGAGCGTCGGCTGTCGGAGGTGGAGGCAGCCGGGGAGCGCCGCCCCGACTGACCTGGTGCGTCGCGCGGCGGAACCGGGCGACTTTCGTTCGCGTGGCGAAACGGCCACGCGGCGGGTGCAAGTCACGGGCTTGACTTATATAAGCAATGCCTTGTATTGTCCCGAGACCGATGAATCCGTTGACCGAATCGAGTCTGATGTGACATGAGAACGCCTACGCCCGATGCGCCCTCCGAGGCCGAAAACGTCCGGCTGGTACCATCGACCGCCCGCCCCGATCCAGTCGCTACGGTGATGCCCGTGACCGTGCCCGCGATCATGGCCGAAGGCCTGGTCAAGATCTACAGAATCCCGCAAGAGCGAGGTCCGCGCCCTCGACGGCATCGACCTCGAAGTCGGCGAAGGAACCGTGCTCGGATTGCTCGGCCCGAACGGCGCCGGCAAGACGACCGCCGTCCGAATCCTCGCGACGCTGCTCAAGCCCGACGCCGGCCGCGCCACGGTTGCCGGCTACGACGTCGTTCGCCAGCCCGATGAGATCCGCCGGGTGATCGGCCTGTCCGGGCAGTACGCCGCGGTCGACGAGAACCTGACCGGCAGCGAAAACCTGTGGCTCTTCGGGCGGCTCTACCGCCTGCCCTCGGCCGAATCGCACCGACGCGCCGGCGAGCTGCTCGAACAGTTCGAGCTGACCGACGCCGGCGACCGCGTCGTGAAGACCTACTCGGGCGGCATGCGCCGACGGCTCGATCTCGCCGCGGCCCTCATCGGCCGGCCCCGCCTGCTGATCCTCGACGAACCGACGACCGGCCTGGATCCACGCAGCCGGATCGGGATGTGGGACGTGATCCGCGAGCTGGTCCGTGGCGGGGCAACCCTCCTTCTCACGACCCAGTACCTCGAGGAGGCCGACGAGCTGGCGGACACGATCGCGGTCGTCGACCACGGCAAGATCATTGCGCGCGGCACCGCCGACGAGCTGAAGGCGCAGGTTGGCGGCGAGCGCATCGAGGTGATCGTCCACGACCGCGCCGCGATCCCACGCGCACGCGAGTTGCTCGCCAGCATATGCGGCGACGACATCGCGTTCGACGAGCACACCCGGCGACTCGCCGCGCCGGCGCGTGGTGGCGCCCAGTCGCTGGTCGGCGTCGTTCGCGACTTCGACGAGGCGGGGATCCACATCGACGACATCGCGCTGCACCGGCCGACCCTCGACGACGTGTTCCTGTCGCTGACCGGGCACGTCGCGGAGGAGAAGGCCGAAGAGGACGGCGCAACGGCCACCGCGGGGAGGACCCGATGACAGCACCAGCGACGACCGCGACGGCGCCGGCGCCGCGCGAGGGCCCGGCCCAGGCCATCACCGACAGCCTGCTGATCGGCTGGCGCAACCTCAAGCGGATCCCGAGGATCCCGGAACTGGCGATCTTCGCGATCCTCCAGTCGATCATGTTCGTGCTGCTGTTCGTGTTCGTGTTCGGCGGCGCGATCGCGGTGTCCGGGCCGGGCAACTACACCGACTTCCTGATGCCCGGGATCTTCGCCCAGACGATCGTGTTCGCAGCCGGCACGACGGCGATCGGGATGACCGACGACATCAGCAAGGGGATCGTCGACCGGTTCCGCTCGCTGCCGATGTCGCACTCGGCCGTGCTCACCGGACGCACGTTCTCGGACGTGATCTACAACGGCGGCATCCTGATCGTGCTGATGGTGACCGGCTTCGTCGTCGGCTGGCGGGTCAACAGCATCCCGAACCTCATCCTCGGTTTCGCGCTGCTGCTGTTCTTCGCCTACGGCATGACCTGGCTGGGCGTGTTTCTCGGGATGAACGTCCCGACCGTCGAGGTCGCACAGCAGGTGATCTTCACGGTGCTGTTCCCGATCACGTTCATCTCGAACGTCTTCGTCCCCCTGGAGTCGTTGCCCGAATGGCTCCAGCCGATCGCCGAGTGGAACCCGACCAGCACGCTCACCGCGACCCTGCGGGAGCTCTGGGGCAACCCGAACCCGATCGCCTCGGACAGCCTCGCCGCACAGGAGCCGGCGCTCGTGACGGTCGTCTGGGTGATCCTGTTCATCGTGATCTTCGGGCCGCTGGCAATCCGACGCTACCGCCGGTTGAGCCGCTGACCGGAGCTGGTCCTCAGGCCGATCCGCCGAGGACGGCGATCAAGGCGAGCATGAGCAGGAGGCCTCCGCCGAGGACGCCGAAGAGATAGGCCCAGTGCGCGGTCGGCTTCACCGAGCGCTGATGCTCGTCGTAGATGTCCCGCTTCGGTCAGCTGCGTCTCGTCCTTCGTGGTGGTCATTGCGTCGCGCGCTCCTGCGCGAGCCGCTCAACCTTGGCCTCGATCCGGCGGAGGGCCGCTTCCGTGTCGTAGTCCGTGTCCGGCGACTCATGGCTCTTGCGGTGCACGAGGAACGTGGTCAGCACGATGAACACGAAGACCTGCAGGAACTCCGACTGCCAGTTCTCGAAGGTGGCCTGGCCCCACGACCAGATGTAGCCGTCCGGGCCGAACGGCTCGGCCGGCTGGCCGTGCGCGGCCTGGACGGCGACGAACTCGGTCCAGCCGGTCCACGTCTGGAGTGCCCAGCTCATGAGGAAGAGAACGGCGAGCGTGATGCTCAGCCCGTAGTCGCGCCAGATCCTTGTCACGCCGGGACGCTACGGCGGTCCGCATCGGATTCACGCTATCGCGTCGGTCCCTTGCGCACCGAATGTCTCGCAGCACTGGTGCCACGTGGTTGTCACGATTGCTATCGGGGTGATGCCCACGGGTTAACACGGCCTGCGCAGGCTGGCCTGCGTGCAGGGTGGCATTCGACTTCTGTATCGCTCCGCGCGGCTCGTGCCGCACCCGCTGCGACCGATGCTGCGACCGGTCATGCGCGCCCTGAACGAGCTCGCAGGCAGCCGCCACGCCGAACCGGCGGGGGGATCGTTTCCGACCACGTTCTCCGACCGCCCGATCCGGGTCATCACGCGGGCCGAATTCGACGAACTCGTCTCAGGACACCCCTACTACCGGGATCGCCGACGCTACTTCGGCGCAGCCGCGTGGGTCGCCAATGATCTGATCCAGCGGCACGGGCTGACGAGCGCCCTCGAGCTGGGACCGAACCTTCGCCCCTTGATCGTGGGTGCGGATCTGATGGACCGCGTGGAACGGCCGGGGCTCGAGGCCAGTGGGCACCTGCTGGTGCACGACGCGACGCGCACGCCGTGGCCGATCGGCGGCAATCGCTACGACCTGTTCGTGGCGCTCCAGGTGTTCGAGCATCTCGGTACCGCCCAGCCGGCCGCGTTCGCGGAGGTTCGGCGCGTCGCACGCCACGCGATCATCTCGCTGCCGATCGAATGGGAGATGGACGACCCGCGGAACCCGCACCACGGCATCACGCATGAGCGCGTGCTGTCGTGGTTCGCGCCAACGGAGCCGACACGCGTGATCATCGGCAACCCGGGCTACCGCCAGCGCCTCATCTACGTGTTCGAGAACCTGAGCTAGGCGTTCTCAGGAAACTCTCATCTTCCGCGGGGAGGATGGCGGTCACTTCCGCATTTCTTCCCGAGCCCACGGGTCCATGAGGTCGTTCCGTGACCGAACCGATTCGTGAGCTCCGCCCGGAGCCGTCCACCGACCCGCGCACGACGAGCGAGGCCGTCCTCTACGAGATCCGGCGCGTCATCGTCGGCCAGGACGCGATGCTCGAGCGGGTCCTCGTCGCCCTTCTCGCCGGCGGCCACCTGCTGCTCGAGGGCGTGCCCGGACTCGCCAAGACGCTGACGATCAAGACGCTTGCCGACGTCCTGCACGGGTCGTTCAAGCGCATCCAGTTCACGCCGGACCTCGTGCCGGCCGACCTTGTCGGCACGCGCATCTACCGCCCCGACCGCGGCTCCTTCGACACCGAGCTGGGACCGGTCTTCTGCAACTTCCTGCTGGCTGACGAGATCAACCGGGCGCCGGCCAAGGTCCAGTCCGCCCTGCTCGAGGTCATGCAGGAGCGCCAGGTCACGATCGGCCCGGAGAGCTTCGCGGTCCCGCGCCCGTTCCTCGTCATGGCGACCCAGAACCCGATCGAGTCCGAGGGCACCTACCCGCTGCCGGAGGCGCAGGTCGACCGCTTCATGATGAAGGTGGTCGTCGGCTACCCGACGCGCGACGAGGAGGCGGTCGTCGTCGAGCGCTCCCTGCGCGCCCAGGCCGAGGTGCTGCCGATCCTGACAACGGAGGGCCTCGCGGAGCTGCAGACGCTGACGCGTGACGCCTACGTGGATCGGACGACCATCGACTACGCGGTCGCGCTCACCGCGGCGACCCGCGACCCGGCCGCGGTCGGCCATCCCCAGATCGTGCCGTACATCGCGTATGGGGCAAGCCCGCGCGGCTCGATCAACCTGGTCCACGCCGCGCGCGCCCTGGCAGTGATCCGTGGCCGCCGCTACGTCCTGCCGTCCGACGTGCGCGAGCTGGCGCCCGACGTCCTTCGCCACCGCATCGTCCCGAGCTTCACCGCCCTGGCCGAGCAGGTCTCCGCGGACATGATCCTCGAGCGGCTCATCGGCGCCGTCCCCGTGCCGCAGCTGGCGGGTGCGGAGATCCCCGCGTGAGTCTCCTCGCAGCGCCGCGCACCCCGGACCGGCCCGGACCGGGTCCCACGCCCGAGGTGCTGATCCGCGCGCTCGACCTGAGCGTCGGGCGCCGGATCCGTGGCCTCGTCCCCGGGGAGTACCGCGCCAGCGACCTCGGGGGCGGCCTCGAGCTCGCCCAGGTCCGTCCGTACGAGCCCGGCGACGATGTCCGCCGGATCGACTGGAACGTGACCGCGCGGACGACCATCCCGCACGTGCGCGTCTTCGTCCCGGAGCGCGCCATCACGACGTGGCTCCTGCTCGACGTCTCCCCGTCGATGACGTTCGGCACCGCCGACCGCCGCAAGGCCGATGTCGCCGAAGGCGTCGCCATCGCCGTGGGTCATCTCGCCACGCAGCGTGGCAATCGGCTCGGCCTCGTCACGTTCGGTGGCGGGTCGGATCGACGGCTGCCGCCGACTGCCGGGCGCCAGGGACTCCTGGCCAGCCTCGTCGCCGCCCGCGCCGCGGGTGACGCGGCGCTTCCCCTGCCGAGCACGCCGGTCGCGGTCACGCCCGCCGGTGCCGTCACGCCCGCCGAGGCGCTCAGCTTCGTGACGGGCGTTCCGCCACGTGGCGGGCTGCTTGTCCTCGTCTCCGATCTGCGCGGCCCGCGCGACTGGCAGGCGCCGCTCGCCGCGGCATCGACCAAGCACCACGTGCTCGTCGTCGAGATCCGCGACCCGCGCGAGGACGTGCTGCCGGATGTCGGCGACCTGACGCTCGTCGACGGGGAGACCGGCCGCGAGGTCCGGGTCAACACCTCGTCGCGACAGCTCCGCGAGCGGTTCGCCGCCGCGGCAGCGGACGAGCGAGCCGGGCTCGAGACGACCCTGCGCCGGCTCGGCGTCGATCACGTCGTGCTGTCGACCTCGGGTAACTGGCTGCTGGCGCTCGCGACGCGCCTGCGCGTTCTCGGGAGGGCAGCATGAGCTTCGCCAGTCCCGAGCTGCTGCTCGGCCTCCTGATCGTGCCGATCGCGTTGATCGGCTACCTCCTCGTCCAGCGGCGCCGCTCCCGCTATGCGGTCCGCTTCACCAACGTGGACCTGCTGGCCAACATCGCGCCGCGCACGCCGAGTTGGCGTCGCCACCTCCCGCCCGTGCTCTACCTCGCTGCGATCACCGCGCTGGCGATCGGCCTCGCCCGGCCGTCACTCGTCCTGGCCGTGCCGCGCGAGGAGGCCACGATCATGCTCACGATGGACGTCTCCCGCTCCATGCGGGCCACCGACGTCGATCCGAACCGCCTGGTCGCCGCCCAGAAGGCCGCGACCGATTTCGTGGACCGGCTCCCCGAGCAGTTCCGGGTCGGGCTGGTCGCCTTCTCGACCGATGCGCGGGTCCTCGTCCAGCCGACGACCGACCGCGCCGAGATCCACGAGGCGCTTGCGTCGCTCCAGGCGGACGGAGGCACGGCCATGGGCGACGCCATCGCGCTGTCGCTCGAGGCGTCCGGCATCGAACAGGCCCAGGCCGGCGCGAGTCCCGATCCGTCGGCGGCGCCGGATGCCTCGGCCACCCCGCAAACCTCGGCGGCCCCGGATGCGTCCGCTTCGCCGGATGCCTCCGCGTCGCCCGACGCCGACCAGCCGCCGGTCGTGGCGACGGTCGTCCTGTCGGACGGGGCCAACTCGACGGGCACGCTGGAGCCGATCGAGGCCGCACAGCGCGCCGCCGACCTCGGCGTGCCGATCTACACGATCGCGCTCGGCACCGAGGACGGCGTGGTGCAGGTGCCGGGCCTGTTCGGCATGGGCGAGTCGCTGCCCGTCCCGCCAGACCCCGAGACCCTGGCCAGGGTCGCCGAGATGACAGGCGGACGCTTCTTCGAAGCACCGACGGCCGAAGACCTCGCGGCGATCTACGAGAGCCTCGGCTCGAAGGTCGGCTACGTCGAGGAGGAGCAGGAAGTGACGCAGCTGTTCGCCGCTGCGGGCCTGCTGCTCGTGCTCGTCGGAGGCGCACTCGCCGCGCACTGGTTCAACCGCTTCCCGTGATCCGAATCGGCTGAGCGGTCGCATTCCTCGACGGCGATCATGTGACCGCTATCGGAGGGATGCGCATGGACCCCATCGCCATCGCAGGGCTCGCCGGACTCCTGTTCGTCAAGGAGGCCGGCGTTCCCGTTCCCGTGCCAGGCGACCTGCTCGTGCTGGGCGCCGGTGTCGCGGCCGCTGCCGATCCGCCGTCCGCTGTCGTCATCCTTGCCGCGATCCTCGTGGCCGGCTACGCGGGTGGCATCCTCCAGTTCCTGCTCGTCCGCGGGACGCTCCGGACGGCGCTGCTCGGCATCCTCGATCGGCTGGGGGTTCCGCGTTCCCGCATCGATGCGCTCGCCGAACAGCTGCGGCGGTCGGGTGCGCGTGGCGTCGCCATCACGCGGATGACGCCCGGCGTGCGCATCGCCGCGATTGCCGCCAGCGGTCTGGCCGCGCTGCCCCTGGGGTCATTCGGGCCCGGGCTGGTGGCCGGCAATTCCGTGTTCGTCGGCGGCCACTTCGCGCTCGGTTTCGTGGTCGGCGTGCCGGCGACGGCCTTCGTCGCCTCGGCCGGCGGGACGATCGCGATCGGGCTCCTCGTGCTGCTGGCCGTCGTGGGAGGCATCGGCTGGGTCGTCATCCGGCGACGGCGGCGCTCTGCGATCCCAGCGACGTTCGGCGCCTGGGCCGACGCAGCCTGCCCCGCGTGTCTCGCCCTGGCAATGGTGTCGCGCCCCGGCGACGTTGCCACCAGCCGCTCGTAGGCGTCTTCATCGTCGCCTCATGCGGGGCTGCGATGATGGCGCCGATGGTCGAGCCACTCGAGGGGGCCGCGCGGATCCTCGTCGTCGACGATGACACGCGCCTGGCCGCATCCGTCCGGCGTGCCCTCGCGTACGAAGGCCACCGTGTGGATGTCGCCCACGACGGCGACGCCGCGCTCGCCGCGACGCGGGATTCGATGCCCGACCTCGTCGTGCTCGATGTCATGCTCCCGGGCATCGACGGCCTCGAGGTGTGCCGCCGGCTGCGGTCCGTGGCGGACGTCCCGATCCTCATGCTCACCGCCCGCGACGCGGTGCCGGATCGGGTGACCGGACTCGATGCCGGTGCCGACGACTACCTTCCGAAGCCGTTCGCGTACGACGAGCTGCTCGCCCGCGTCCGCGCGCTGCTGCGGCGGCGAACCCCGACCGAGTCGGAGACGCTGCATTTCGCGGACCTGGTCCTGGAGACCGGCCTGCGCGACGTCCGCCGTGGCGGCCGGCCCGTCGAGCTGACCGCGCTCCAGTTCGACCTGCTGGTCCGGTTCCTGCGCCATCCACGGATCGTGCTCACCCGCGACCGGCTGCTCGACACGGTCTGGGGCATGGACGTCGACTCCGCATCGAACGTCGTCGACGTGACGGTCGGCTATCTCCGCGGCCGGCTCGAGGCCGGTGGCGAGCCCCGCCTGATCCACACCGTCCGCGGGGTCGGCTACGTGCTGCGTGAGCCCTGACAGGACGATCGATGCGCATCCGCTGGCGCCTCGCGCTCTACGCGGTCGTCGTCGCGACGATCGGCATGACGGTCTTCGCGATCCTGCTCTCGTCGCTCGTTGCGGGGGGCGTGGAGGAGGACCAGGACGTCGCCTTGAGCGAGCTGGCCGGCACGACCGCGGCTTCGGTCGAGACGGGGGAGGCCCTGCCGGACGGCTTCACGCGGCCACTCGTCGTGGTCGACCCCGCGGAATCGAGCGATCCATTCGTCGTCGTGCTGGACGCGGACGGCACGCCCCTCTACGCATCGGGCCTGATCGACGGCGTGCCGCCGCGCATCCCGGCGGCCGTCCTGGTCGAGGCAGCCGACACCGGCACCTCGATCGCCACCATCCGCCCGAACGGTGACCGCGAGTTCCGGGCGGCTGCCTCGCGCTGGGAGCGCCCGGATGGGTCCGGCGTTGTCGTGGCCCTCCAGCCAACGTCGTTCCTCGTCACGCAGGTTGCCGCCTTCCGTGCCTTCCTGTTCGTGGCGGCGATCGTGACGATCATTGCGGTCGCACTGGTCTCATGGGTCGTCATCGGGCGGGCGCTCCGACCGCTGCGCGCGCTCGCGGCCACCGCCAACGAGATCGCGCAGACCGGCGACCTCAACCGCCGGCTCCCGCCGACGACGGCACGCGACGAGGTCGGGCGCCTGACCGCGTCGTTCAACGGCATGCTCGAGCGTCTCGCGGCGTCGCAGGCCGCGCTCGCCGACGCGCTCGAGGCACAGCGGCGGTTCGTCGCCGACGCCTCGCACGAGCTGCGAACGCCGCTCACGACCATCCGCACGAGCGCCGGCTTCCTGCGCGAACGATCCGATGCCACGCCCGCCGACCGCGCCGATGCGCTGGACGACATCGCGTCCGAGGCGGCCCGCATGGCGACGCTGGTGGACGACCTGCTGTTGCTCGCGCGGACCGACGCGGGCGTGACCGCCGAGCGCCGCCCGGTCGACCTCGCGGCCCTGGCCTCGGAGGTTGGTCGGAGGGCCGACGCCCCTGATCGGCCCGTGACGGTCATCGCCAACGGCCCGTCGGTCGTGCTCGGCGATGCCGATGCCTGCATGCGCCTCCTCCGGATCCTCCTGGACAACGCCCTGCGCCACGGGGCGGCAGGCCGGATCACGATCGCAGTTGATGGTAGAGATGGCCGTGTCCGCCTCTCGGTGACCGACGAGGGTGAGGGCTTCCCGCCCGGTTCGGAAGAGCTGGTATTCGAACGCTTCAATCGCGCCGATCCGGCGCGGACCGGACAGGGGACGGGGCTGGGGCTCGCCATCGCCCGCTCGATCGTCGAAGCGCATGGCGGCCGGATCCGGGCGGAGAACGCCGAGGGCGGCGGGGCGCGAGTCAGCGCGGAGCTGCCGGCGGCCTGACGGCGCGATCTCACCGAGATTTCATCGTCGGATCGCCTGGATCTCATCGACGGGGCGCACGGTTCCCCGAATGGAAGACCGCGAGGCGACCGCATCGGAGTGGTTGGACCTGATCGGCCTCCTGCTGCTCGCCCAGTTGGCGCTTCTCGTGACCAACGTGATCGAGGCGCTCGTCTTCACGGCCATCCTCGGTCCGCTCGCCGCCGGCGGGCTGGTCCTGTCGCTCGTCGCCGTCCTGGGGGTCGGCATCGGACGGGTCGGGATCGCCCGCGGCCGGCGGTGGGCCCGCCGCCTGATCATGGCCATCGAGGCGATCCTGTTGCTTGCTGCCGTGCTCGGGATCGTGCTGGCGGTGCTGATGACGCGCGCGCTTCCACCCCCGGTCACGCTGCTCACCCAGCTCGTCCTCCCGGTGTCGATCGTCACGCTGCTGCGGGGCCGGGCTGTTCGCGATCGGCTCACGACAGGTGTTGCGTGACGCCGCCGATCGCCCACGTCGCGACGGGTATCGAGATCATCGCCGGCGGGAACCCGCTCTACGACGTCCTTCCCGGGCACGAGGCCGTGCTCATCACGCTTGCCCTGCTCCCGGTCGGCGGGTGGCTCCTCGAGCGGCGCGCCGAGGCGGGCGGGCGCCGGGCGACAAGGCTCGTGTCCGCTTACCGTGCGCTCGTTCCAGCGCATCGGCTCCTGGCGTGGCTGCTGAGCGCATCCGCGGCCATCCACCTGGCGCTCGCGGTTGGACACGGGAACGGCCATGCGGGTGAGCCGAACCTGACAGCGGCCTTCCTCGCCGACGGCGCGCTCCTCGCGCTCGCGGCCTACGGTCTTGTCATGCGCACCCGCTGGTGGCGCCCGCTCGCCGGCCTCACCCTGCTCGGCGGGATCGTCGCCTGGTGGGCGACCTCGCTCGGCGGTGAGCCGCCAGATCAGGCCGGCCTCATCACGAAGCTCCTCGAGTTGCTCGCGCTCGCGATCGTGCTCCGCCCCGCGCCCGGTCGACGGGTGCGAGGCGTCATCGCCTCGTCCACCTTCGTGGCGCTGACCGTGCTGACGGCGACCGCCGCCTGGGCGGGCGCGTCCGCGGTGGCGGATCCGGAGCACGCCGAGACGGCGGGGCATGCGCTGCTGCCGGGACCCGGCACGGTGTTCCCGCCGATGCCCGACGGTCCGCCAACGGATGCCGACCGCGCCATGGCCGATCGCCTGCTCGCCGAGACGCGGACGGCGACCGCGCCGTTCACCGATTCCGGGGTCGCGGCTGCGGCCGGTTATCGCCTCGACGGCCTGCATGGCAGCGCGTTCCACGCGACGAACCCGGGCTTCGAGCAGGACGGCCGGATCCTCGATCCAGCGCGCCCCGAGATGCTCGTCTTCGCGGAGACCAATCGCGGCCCGGTTCTTCTCGGCGCGGTGTTCACGACGCCCGGCGCGAGCGACGAGGGCCCGCGCATCGCGGGGCCGCTCGTCATGTGGCACAACCACGAGCACGTGTGCGTGTCGTTGACGCCGCCGTCACTGACCGGCATCGCCTCACCCCTCGGCGGCTGTCCGTTCGGCTCCGTGGATGTGCCGTTGACCGCCCAGATGCTCCACGTCTGGACCGTGCCGGGCGCGCCCGACCCGTTCGGGGACCTGCCCGACGACTGGGTCCGGGCATATCTCGCGAACGTGGCGCCCTGAGCGCGTCAGCGATCCGGCGGGGTCGGCGGGAGTCCGAAGGCGGGGAAGAGCCGCGCGTCGAACGTGGTGATCTCGGCGACCAGCCCGCCCTCCATGCGCATGACGTCGATCTTGAACGGCTCGAACTCCGTCCCGTCCCACGGCCGCAGATACGTCGCCACGGCGGGCATGCGGTTGGCGCGGACGGCGACGAGCCGCCACTCCCCGGGTTCGCGCAGCCCCGGCCCGAGGCCCGGCAGGAACGTGGCCTTGTCGTTGAACCAGAACGGCAGCGGCGGCATGGCGATCCGCACGTCCTCGCGGAGCATCTCGGCGAGAGCCGTGACGTCGGCCGCCTCGTGTGCGGCGATCGAGCGGTCGAGCAGCGCCCGTTCCTCGGGCGTCACGTCCGGTGGCGGCCGGCCGACGCGCCCATGCGGACGGTGGGCGGCCATGGTCGCCCGCGCACGCTGGAGCGCGCTGTTCACCGCCGGGACCGACATGTCGAGGAGCTTCGCGGTCTCCTTTGCCGACCACTCGACGACGTCTCGCAGGATGAGCACAGCCCGCTGGCGTGGCGGCAGGAGCTGGATGGCGGCAAGGAACGCGAGCTCGATCGTCTCGCGCTGGACCGCCACGGCATCGGGCTCCGCCTCGCGTGGCGCCACTTCGTCGAGCAGCTGGTCCGGGTAGGGCTGCAGCCACGGCACCTCGCCGAGCGATTCGAGCGAACGCGACCGCGGCCGGCGGTCGTTGCGCCGGATCAGGTCGAGGCAGACGTTGGTCGCGATCCGGTAGAGCCACGCCCGGAACGCCGTGCCGTCGAACGTTTCCCGGCTGCGCCATGCGCGCAGGAACGTCTCCTGGACTGCGTCCTCGGCCTCCTCGAATGAACCGAGCATCCGGTACGAATGGACGTGGAGCTCGCGGCGGTAGGGCTCGGCTGACGCGGCGAAGGCTGCGTCGTCGGCGATCACGGTCATCGGACGGCGACCGTAGCACCGCGCCGGATGGTGTGTCGGTTCATGACCGTGGAACGTCTGGCCGCGCGTCGAATCATCGGTCGATCTGATGCCCGAGCACGGCCACCCCTACGTCGGCCTGACCGACTAGCCGGACGGCGTCTCGGTCCGTGAAGCGCCATACGCGGGAACGCCGGGGCCCGGCGAGTCCGACGGGTCCCAGCGCCGGGTCCCGATCGACGCGTCGGCAAGCGCCATCGCGAACCGCCGGCGGAGGTCGCTGGCGACCTTCAGCCGGGCTTCCGGCGGCACGCGCCGCGAGACCCGCACGGTGGCGCCGTCCGCGGCCAGGCCGGTCACCGCCGTCTGGATCGGCGCATCGAACAGGACCCCGGCCCATCGGGGGTCGGCCGACAGCTCGTTGCCGACGCGGGCCGCGATCTCGATCGTCCGGTCGAGGTCTTCTGCGTGGAGCACCTGCACCTCGGCGAACGCCACCGAGTACACGCGCGTCAGGTTCGACGAGAGGCGGATGAGGCCGTTGGAGACGTTGTGGACCGTACCCGTGTTGTCGCGGATCGTGGTCTTGCGCAGGCCGATGTCCTCGACCTCGCCCTCCACCGCGCCAAGCGGGCCGCGGATCGCGATCCAGTCACCCTTGTAGTAGTGGCCCTCGATCAGGATGAGGATGCCCATCAGGTAGTCGAGCACGATGTCCTGGCCGGCGAGGGTGAGCGCGGCCGCCAGCAGCCCGAGCCCGGCCAGGATCGGCCACAGGTCGAAGGCGGACAGCACGAGCCCGAAGATCGCGAACACGAGCAGGCCGCGGACGAGCTTGCCGAACAGGTCCTCGAGCGTCGTCGCGCGCTTGGCCAGCTCCTCGGCAGGCGCCGATCCGGCCGGGAGCGACGACTGCTGGACCTGCAGCAGCCTGACGACCACTCGATGGATCACGGGCTTGGCCAGCCGGAACAGGGCGAACAGGATGACTGCGCCGATGAGGAGCCCCGGACCGTGCTCCGTCAGCCACGTCGTGATCTGATCGACGTTCATCGGCTCCCATGATCGCACGCAGATCCCGCGCGCTTTGCGCCCTTGTTGCCGTCCCGGCCCGACGCTACCCTACGGCGGGCAGTTGCCCGGTGTTCGTGGGAGGGTGTACCGCGTGTCTCTTGAAGGGATCCTCGTCGGTGTCGTCGCGATCGTGATCGGCCTGGCATGGGCGTTCTACGGCTTCAAGGCGTTCCTGATCCTGCTGCCGATCTGGGCGTTCCTCGTCGGTTTCGGCGCGGGCGCGAGCTGGATCCAGCAGCTGTTCGGCGATGGCTTCCTCGCGACGACGACGTCGTGGGTCGGTGGCCTCGTCATCGGCCTCGTGCTCGCCGTGCTCAGCTATTTCTGGTATTACGCGGCGATCGTCATCGTGGGCGGGGCGCTCGGGTACACACTCGGCGCCGGAGTCCTCGCGGCGATCGGGTTCGGAGACGTCATCGCGTTCGCCGGTGGCCTGGTACTCGCGGCGGTCCTCGCGTTCCTCACCATCGTGCTCGCGGTACCCGCCTACCTGGTGGTCATCTTCTCGGCGATTGGCGGCGCGATCGCGGCCGTCAACGGCCTGTTGATCCTGCTCGGCCGAATCCAGCTCGAGGACATCAGCTCGGGGCTCGGCGAGGGCCTCCTCAAGGACCCCCTCATCGCGGTCGTCGGGACGATCGTGATCGCCGCGGCCGGGATCATGTACCAGATGCGCGACCTGTCGAGCACGGCGCAATCGATCCGGCGGGAGGGGTATCGCGTCTGATCCGCGCTCCGCGGCTGGGGGCGCATCCGTGAACCGGATGACGTGGCTCGGCCACTCGACGGTCTTCCTCGAGACCGCCGGACAGCAGATCCTGACCGATCCCGTCCTCCGGGCCGGGATCGGTCCTGTCCGCCGGCGGCCGCGCCCGGTCGACGTCGATCTGGCCGCGGTGGACGCCGTCCTGATCTCGCACTTCCACCACGACCATCTCGATCTGCCGTCGTTGCGGCGACTGCCTCGCTCCGCGACGCTGATCGTGCCCCGCGGCGGCGGCCCGGTGGTCCGCTCGGTGGGCTTCGCCGAGGTGCTCGAGTTCGACGCCGGCGACTCGGTCAAGATCGGCGGCGTCGGCATCAGGGCGGTGCCGGCTCTCCATTCGGGCAAAAGGATGCCGTTCGGCCCAACCGGGCCCCCGCTCGGTTACATGATCCGCGGCGACGCGAGCATCTACTTCGCCGGCGACACCGACCTGTTCCCGGAGATGCTCGATATCGCGCCGAGCATGGATCTTGCGATCCTGCCCGTTGGCGGCTGGGGGCCCACGCTCCGTGGCGGCCACATGGACCCGATCCGGGCTGCCGCCTCGCTCAAGCTCCTCCACCCGCGGATCGCGGTGGCGGTCCACTGGGGAACGTTGTGGCCGGTCGGCCTCGGCAGGTTCCGGCGAGAGCGCTTCGAGGAGCCCGCCCGCGAGTTCCTCGCCGAAGCGCGTCGGGTCGCCCCCGAAGTGGAGGTGATGCCGCTCGACCCCGGCGAATCGCTCGACATCCCCGTGTCGCCCGCCACGGGCTGAAGCGGCCGGCTCAGGCGGTCGCTTCGATCGGCGTCGCTCCAGTGTGGCTCGAGCGTGCCGCAAGACCCAACAGGATCCACACGACGCCGGCGATGAGCAGCTGGAGACCGACGAAGAAGCCGATCGCAACGCCGCTCTGCGGGATGCCCGTCCAGAGCCAACCGCCCAGGATGATCATGACGATGCCGAACACGATGGTCAGCACCTTGTTCTCCGTCTCCGGCACGAGCGCGCTGAAGATCCGCAGAACGCCGTCGACGATCAGGAACAGCGCGACGACAACCGTGAGGCCCACGACGCCCGCCAGTGGATCGGTGATCACCTCGAAGCCGACGATGATGTAGAGCACGCCGAGCACGGCCATGAGCGCGCGGCGCCCGGTCGATCCATCGGCTGCCCACGCTCCGACGATCTGCATCGTGCCGCCGAACACCAGCGCGATACCGACGATGACCGTGGTGATGAGCGTCGCGTCCACCACGTTTGCGAGGGCGATGAGGCCGACGATCACGAGGACGATCCCGATGCCGACGAACCACTTCCAGCGACCGCGAAGGATTTCGTCGGACGGGGTTGCCAGGAACGACATTGCTCCACCTCGATGCGGGCCGCGCCGGCTGAACCGGACCGCCGACGCCGAACCCGTCCACATTGTGCCCACGCTCGCAATGGGCTGAGCCGCGCGGTTCCCTCAGGTCTTCCGAAGCCGCCAGCCTGCCCAGGCGCACGCGCCCGCGGCGACCGCCAGCCACGTTGCGAGCAACCCGCCCAGCAGGACGCCTGCCGCGATCCACGTGCCGATCGCTCCGATTCTCGTGCTCTCCGCGATCCGCTCCGCGTAGTCGCGCAACCGCGTCTCCATGGCCTCCACCCGGACCGCCAGCGCGGACATGTCGTCCGCGTTCGTGATGAGGCGGTCGGAGATCCCGGCGGCGTCCTCCCGGAAGATCGCGACCTGCTCGCTGAACGTGCGGAAGCGGGCCGCCGCACCCGCGAAGGGCTGGCTCCCGAGGATGGAGATATTGAGCCCGTCCGCGAGGGACGTGGTCGCCGTCGCGAGCGCGTCCAGCACGTCGCGCGCGTGCAGGATCGACGTGCTCGACGTCTCGAGCGTCGCGGACGCGTTCTCCATCGACGTCACCACGGCCGCGGTCGTGGTCGCCAGCTCGTCGATCGTCTCCGCGAGCTGGGCCTGTTCTGCCATGAGCCGCTCGTCGAGGTCCCGTGCCGCGAACGCCGTGCCAACGAGCGCGAGCGCGATGAGACCCGCGAGCGCGATGCCGATGACCCCGAACACGAGCAACGCCGTGCCGGCCCGGCGCTGGTCCACTCCGAGCAGCGTCATCGGCGGATGGTAGCCCGCGCAAAGCCCTTGACATCGCCCCGGCTTGCATGGTATTACGTGGGACGATATATCACGGAACGGTATATCGTCGCATGTTATAGGGAGGGACCTGGACGTGAGCGTGAATGCGCAACAGCGCCCGCTGCGCCGGGGAGTGGCCCGCTCGGTGGCCGTGATTGGCGTGGTCGTGATGGGGCTTGCCGTGGCGTCCGCAGTTGGGGCGAACGGGGCACGCGTGACACGGGGGGAGGTTCATTCCTTCGCGACCGCGGCGGGCTCCAGCATTACCGGCCATGCCCGCATGGTTCGGACTGCGGACGGCAAGACGATCGTCGCCGTCCATGTCGAGGGTCTCGCGCCAAGGACGGCGTACGGCTCGCATGTCCATCAGCAGGCATGCGCCAACGGCGAGGCGGACGGGCACTACAAGTTCGACGCTGCCGGACCCGCGACACCGCCGAACGAGATCTGGCCGGCGTTCACGACGAACGCGGCCGGTGTCGGGAACGGGCACGCGTCGGTCGACGGCACTGCCGGCCCGGCGGCGATGTCGGTCGTGGTGCATGCACCCGGCGGCGCCAAGATCGCCTGTGCCGACCTCGACTGAGACGTGAGATCGCAGCGCGAGCTGGGGAGGTACGCGGAGCCCGCCATGTGGGTCCTGACGGTCCTGCAGGCGGGCCCGCGGCATCTCGCTCGACTCCTCGACGATGTCCGGGCGATCGACGGACCGATCGGCCACGGGACGCTGTTCGCGGCTCTGGCGCGCCTGGAACGCCTCGCGCTCGTCGACTCGAGCGGCGTGGAGGAAGGCCGCCGGGCGTACCACCTCACCGCGCTCGGCGCCGCCGCGTCCGCGTCGGTGGCCGCCCTCCGACGGGCGGTGGGTCAATGAGCGACCAGCAGCCGGAGCTCGGGCGGTTCGCCGAGCCGTCATTGTTCATCCTCATCTCGCTCTCGGAAGGGCCGAAGCACGGCTACGCGATCATGACCGACATCGAGCGCGTCTTCGGCAGCCCGATGGGACCGGGCACCCTGTACGGCGCGCTCGCCCGGCTCGAGCGTCGCGGGCTGGTCGAGGGGCTCGACCCCGTGGAGCGCCGCCGTCCGTACCGGCTCACCACCCTCGGCGCGACAGCGCTCGAGGACCAGTTGCAGCGCCTGCGATCATTCGTCGATACAGGGCTGGCACGACTCCGAGGGAGGGCAACGTGAGCGGCTTCCTGCGGCTCTATCCGCGTCCCTGGCGCGACCGGTACGGCGAGGAGTTCGAGGAGCTCCTGGCCCAACGGCCGCCGTCGGTCCGTCACCGCCTTGACATCGTCCGCGGCGCGCTCGACGCCCACCTCCATCCCGAGCTGGTCGATCCGACGCGCGTCGTCGATCGCTGGTGGCTGGTCCCGCTGGCCGGTTTTGGCCTGCTCATCCTCGCTTTGCTCATCGTGGCAGCCTCGCCCGAGCGGTTCGATGCCTACGGCTCCTACCGCGAAGCTCCGATGGCGCTCGTGCCGCTCCTCGGAGCCGTCGCCATGCTGATCGCCGGCATCGCCCGGTTCGCTCTGATGCTCCCACCGGAATCGGGTGCGCTGCGCGTGATCGCATCCATCGGTGTCTCGGCGGGTGTGCTCTGGGCCATTGCGCCGTGGACGGGGATCCTCGGCGCGACGTTCTTCGGTGCGACCGCGGTGGTCGCCGTCGGAGCCTGGCGAGCCGCGGTCATCCCTGGCCGGCTCGCAGCCGCCCTCGTGGTCGCGCTCAGCGGCCCGACCGTGCTCTTCGTCGCGACCATGGTGCTGCCGTGGTACACGATGCGCCAGATCGGCCCTGGCCCGATCGTCTTCTTCGGCTCAGTGGTGCTGGTCTGGCCGCTCGTCGCCCTCTGTCTCCGCAACGCCCGCGCCGTGGATCAGGGCTCGGCCGAGATCGCGCCAGCCTGACGACGAAGCGACCGTCAGCCCGACGCGCCGCCGAGGCGGCGCAGGCCGAGGTCCGCGAAGTCGGCCAGCTGGCGGAGCTGTTCCGCGAGGACCGTCGAGCCCAGCCCGGTGAGCCGGTACGGCCGCCGCCGATCGACCGGTTCGAGCGCCTCGATGAACCCGCGCTCCTCCAGGCGCGCGAGCGCCGCATAGAGCGTGCCGGGCCCGAGCGGCCGGCCGGTTCCCGCCTCGACGTCGGTCATGATCGCGTAGCCGTGCTTCGGCCCCTCGCTCAGCGAGACGAGGATCAGGAGCGCCGGTTCGGCAAAACGACCAAGCTCGGGAACCGTCGGTGCCATTGGCGTCCTCCATGTCACTGTATCGGCTGACGATATAACCGCCCTGTCGCGGGCGTCAAGACGGACCTAGAACGATGGCAGGCGGCGCCCTCGCCGGGGGTTCCCGAACATGGCGACGCCTGCTCCGACCCAGCCGAGCCCGAACACGAGCCAGCCGATCGTGTACGGCACCAGCAGGCCGACCCCGGCGATCGCCACGAGCGCCCCGACGCGCGTGTCGTCCACCGTCATGAGCGCGAAGCCGACGAGCATCGTCCCGAGCGCGGCCGCCGTCGAGGCCACGGCGGTCGGTGCGCCGTAGGCGATCCCGACGGTGGCCGCCGACGAGCATGACGAACCACGCGCCGTAGCCGGCCAGCGCGACAGCTGATCGAAAGCCGTTCGAAGCGGGTCGCGTCGTCGCCCAGCCGCAGCCAGGTACCGGTCACGGCGAGCACCAGGACCGCAACGACCGCGAGCGCAGAGAGGAGCATCTCCTGGACGTACCCGGGCCAGTCAGGCGGCGCGGGCGCGCTGAGGATCAGCAGCGACCACGCGGTCCAGATCCCGCCGGCCGCGACCGCGGCCACAGCCGGCACCCTCGACGGGACCGGCGGGTGGAGCCGTGCGTCGAGCGCTCCACGCGCCAGGTCCAGCACGTCTCGCCGGCGTGTCGGCCGGTCCTCGATCAGGGTCCGGACCTCGTCCTCGTACCGCGTCCGCCAGCGGGACGGGTAGAGGCGAAGCATCGCGAGGGCCGCTCGGCGCGCCATGGCGCCCAGCTTAGGCGCAGCCACCCGCGACGCGCGGCGGGATCACGCCGGGTTCCCCGAGCGCCCTCGGCGCCGGCCCGCGGATCACCTCGCGCGTGTCGATCGTCAGCACGCCGCGCTCGTCGACCTCGACGGGGAAGCGGTCCATGCTCCGCGGCGCCGGCCCGTACTGCTCGCCGGCGATCTTCGTCCCCAGCCGGTCGTAGCGCGACTGGTGGCAGGGGCAGTGCAGCCAGAAGTCCTCGATGCACGGGTTCGGGCGGCAGCCCAGGTGCGGACAGATCTGCGACAGGGCGCGGACATTGAGCGCGCTCCCGTCGCCGGTCTCGTCGACGCCCGGCAGGAAGATCCGGCGACCGGGATCGAGCAGCATCACGAACGCGCGCGCTGCCGGAACGTAGGCCGGAAACCCCTCGTCGATCGGCAGGCCGGGGTTGGCCGCGATCAGCTCATCGAGCGTCCCGACACGGACCTTCGTCGAGGCGCGGCTTCCGGTCGGCCAGAGCCCACCGATCGCAAGTGCCGCCGCTTCGATGCCCCACAGGACGACGCCGGCCAGCAGGGCCTTGCGAAGGAGCTCGCGCCGCGACAGCTGCCCCTCGCGCCGGCCGGCGAGCTCCCGCCGACCCATGATGTCCGCGAGCGAAGGCCCGTCCCCGCGCCGCTCCAGCACCGCCGTCTCCTATATATCGATCACCGATATAACGAGAAACGGTATACGCCCGCCGAGGCGAGGTGTCAAGTCGTGCAATCGCATGATCCGGGGCCGCGACGCATCGAGTAGGCTGCATCGAATTGACCGACCGCGGGGGAGGCCGATGAGGGGCCACGTGGAAGCAAGCGCGGAAGGCACCGGCGTGAGCGGTGGTTCCGAGGCCCTCGCGGCAGCACAGGCGAGGATCGCGGAACTCGAGGCCGCGACGGCGGCGCTCGAGCAGCAGCAACGCGTCCAGGCGGCGCTGTATCGAATCGCCGAAACGGCGAACGCCGTACGCGATCTGCAGGACTTCTACGCGTCGATCCACGAGATCGTCAGCGGGCTCATGTACGGCGAGAACTTCTACATCGCGCTGTTCGACCGCGAGCGCGAGATGATCAGCTTCCCCTATTTCCGGGACAGCGTCGACGAGGGCACGCCCGAACCCGATGAATGGGAGCCGTTCGGGATCGGCAACGCGAGCGGCCTGACGGCGTTCGTCCTGCGCACCGGCCTGCCGCAGCACGTGCCGGACGAACGGTTCCAGCGTCTCGTTGCCGAGGGGGAAGTTGCCGACGTCGGCGCCGACGGCGAGGACTGGCTCGGGGTCCCGCTCCGGTCCGGCAACGAAACGCTCGGTGTGCTTGTCGTGCAGACCTATGAGCCTGGCCAGTTCTACACCGACGAAGACGTGCGCGTGCTCGCCTTCGTCGGCCAGTACATCGGCTCGGCCCTGAGCAGTGCGCGCGCATCGGCCGAGGTGCACCAACGCGTCGCCGAGCTCGCGATCGTGAACGAGGTTGGCCAGGCCCTGGCGCGACAGCTCGACTTCCAGTCGATCATGGAGGCGGTCGGCCGCCGGGCGTCGGAGGCGCTGGGCGCGGACGGGCTGTCGATCGCCATGCTCGATCCGGAGATCGGGAAGGCCAGGTTCCTGTACTGGCTCAGTGCCGGCGTGCGCAGGACGGAGCTCGAGGGGATCGTCCTCGACGACGTGCTCACGGCGCGGATCCTGGAATCCGGCAAGCCGATCCGGGTCGGATCGGCCGAGGAGGCCGTCGCCATCGGTGCACCGTTCAAGGTCGGCCGACACCCAGTCGTACCTCGGGGTGCCGATCCCGGCCGGCGACAAGACCATCGGCGTGATCGCGATCGGCACGGGCGACCGGCAGGCCTATGGCGAAGAGCATGAGCGCCTGCTCTCCACGCTGGCGACGAACATGGGTGTCGCCCTCGACAACGCCCGGTTGTTCGAGGAGACGAAACGCCTGCTCGAGGAGGCCGACGCCCGGGCAGCCGAGCTCGAGACGGTCAACCGCATCGGCAACGCCCTCGCTCGACAGCTCGATCTCGACTCATTGATCGAGCTCGTGGGTGAGCAGATGCGCAGCGTGTTCCACGCGGACATCGTGTACGTCGCCCTGCTCGACGAGGCGACGCAGATGATCGAATTCCCGTACTACAGCGAGGCGGGTCGCCGCGAGCCGCAGGAGCCGCTCCAATTCGGCGAAGGCCTCACCTCGCGCATTCTCCAGTCCCGCGAGCCGCTGGTGCTCAACTCCGACGAGCAGTTCGAACAGATCGGGACGCGCGGCATCGGGACGCAGGCCAGGTCCTGGCTGGGCGTCCCGATCCTGGCCGGCGACGAGGCGATCGGTGTCATCAGCGTGCAGAGCTCCACCGAGGCGGGCCGGTTCGGGGAGGACGACGCGCGCCTCCTCGCGACGCTGGCGGCGAGCGTCGGCGTGGCGATCCAGAACGCCCGGCTCGTCCGGGCGCGACAGGAGTCGGAGGAGCGCTACCGCCTCCTCGTCGAGGAGTTGCCGCTGGCGATCTACACCGACCTGCCGGACGCGGACTCGGTGTCGGTCTACGCGAGTCCGGGACACGTGGCGATGTTCGGCTACCCGATCGAGAACTGGACGAAGGAAGGGTTCTTCAATTCCGTCCTCCATCCCGATGACCGGGACCGGATCGTCAATGCCGTCGACACGAACCTCGAGGGGGCGACCCAGCGGACGCACTACGAATACCGGATCGTCCACGCCGACGGCCACGACGTGTGGGTCCGCGATGACAGCTGGATCGTCCGCGACGCCGACGGCAATCCCCAGTTCGTCCAGGGCTTCATGATCGACATCACCGACCAGACGCTTGCGGCGGCGGAGATCCGCCGTCAGAAGCAGTACTTCGAGTCGCTCGTCGAGATCAGTCCGGTGGCCATCGTGACGATGGACCGCGGCGAGATCGTGTCGGCCTGGAACCCAGCCGCGACACGGCTCTTCGGCTACCAGCCGGACGAGGCGATCGGTCGCCACATCGACGAGCTCCTGTTCGCGGCGAGCGAGCGGAGCCTGGGCGCAGCGACCACGCGAACAGCCGACGAGACGGGCCGGGCACACCTCATCGGCAGGCGGCGGCGCAAGGACGGCGAGAGCGTCGACGTCGAGATCGTCCTCGTCCCGCTGATCATCGACGGCGAGCACAGCGGCTACTACGCGATCTATCACGACATCACGGAGCTGGTGGCGGCGCGGCGCGATGCGGACGCGGCGAACGAGGCGAAGAGCACGTTCCTCGCCTCGATGAGCCACGAGATCCGCACCCCGATGAACGCGATCATCGGCATGAGCGGCCTGCTGGTCGGGACCGAGCTCGACGCGGAGCAGCGAGACTTCGCCGACACGATCCAGACCTCGGCGGAATCGCTGCTGACGATCATCAACGACATCCTCGACTTCTCGAAGATCGAGGCCGGCCGGATCGAGCTCGAAGCGGTCCCCTTCGCGCTGGGGCCGTGCATCGAGGGCGCGATCGACGTCGTAGCGCCACAGGCTTCAGCCAAGCGCCTGGAGCTCGCCTACGCGCTCGATCCGAAGCTGCCGCATGCCCTGACCGGAGATGCCGGACGGTTGCGCCAGATCGTCCTCAACCTGCTGTCGAATGCGGTCAAGTTCACTGAGGCGGGTGAGGTCGTCGTGTCGGTCTCCGGGCGTCCCGTGGCTGCCATGCCGGTCGCCGGGGCGACCACGGATCGGCAATGGGAAATCGACGTCGCGGTCCGCGATACGGGCATCGGCATCCCGCCGGATCGCATCGACCGGCTCTTCCAGTCGTTCAGCCAGGCAGACGCCTCGATCTCGCGACGGTTCGGCGGGACAGGGCTCGGACTCGCGATCAGCAAGCGCCTGGCCGAGCTGCAGGGGGGCACCATCACGGTCGAGAGCAGCGGCGTGCCGGGCGAGGGCAGCCGCTTCGTCGCGAAGATCGTCGCGCCCGAGGCGCCCGCCGACGCGGTCAGCGTTCCCGCGCCGCGGCCGTCGAGCGGGCTCCACGGCAAGGTCGCGCTGATCGTCGACGACAGCGCCACGAACCGGCGGATCCTGATCGCCCAGCTGCGCCAGTGGGGGATGACCGTCCGCGCAACCGGCTCGCCGGACGAGGCGATCGGTTGGGTGCGCGAGGGGGCGCATGTCGACGTCGCGCTCGTCGACCTGTCGATGCCCGACATGGACGGGCTGGCATTGGCGTCCGCGCTCGGCGACCTGACGGACCCGCATCGGCTGCCGGTGATCGTCGTGTCCTCGCTCGGCGATCGCGAGGCTGCCCCGGTCAACGTCGTGGGTTGGCTCACGAAGCCGGTGAAGCCGTCACCGCTCCTGGACGCCCTCCACGGCGTCCTCGCCGATGCGGACGAGGCCGTCGACCACGCGCAGCCCGCGTCGCGCGCGACCCTCCTCGGCGACCGCCACCCGCTGCGCATCCTGCTCGCCGAGGACAACGCGGTGAACCAGAAGCTCGCGCTCCGCCTGCTCCAGCAACTGGGCTACGGCGCGGACGTGGCCGGCAACGGGTTGGAGGCGATCGCGGCGCTCGAGGCGAGCACCTACGACCTGGTGCTGATGGACGTCCAGATGCCCGAGCTCGATGGGCTGGAGGCAACGCGTCGGATCCGTGCGCGCTGGCCGGCGTCGACCGGTCCGCGCATCGCCGCCATGACGGCGAACGCGATGGCCGGCGACCGCGAGCTGTGCCTCGCGGCCGGCATGGACGACTACATCAGCAAGCCGATCCGTCCGGCGGAGCTGGAGGCGGTGCTCGAAGTCACGCCATCCATCGCCAACGGTGCCGCCGATGCCTGAGGTGCTGGACCAGGCCGCCCTCGACAGCCTGCTCCAGATGGTCGGCGGCGACGCGGACTTCGTCGACGAGCTCGTGGACACGTTCCTTACCGACGTCCCGCTCCAACTGGCGGAACTGCGCGCCGCCGTGGCCGCGGGCACGGCCGCAGACGCCGTCCGGCCGGCGCACACGCTGAAGGGCACTGCCGCGAGCATCGGCGCGCGAGCCGTCGAGACGATGAGCCGCTCCATCGAGGAAGGCGCCCGAGCGGGCACCGTGGATGGTCTCGACGCCCAGGTCGAGGAGCTGGCGCAGGCGCTCGCGGACCTCGAGACGGCGCTGGCCGACGCGCGAGCCCGTCGCTGGGCGGCGGCGTAAGCGCGACGTCGCTAGTAGATGTGGAGCTTGGCCAGCAGCCCGAGATCGTCGCCCACCGATTGCAGCAGCTCCTTGTTGTGATGGATCGTCTGGGTGCGCATGTAGACGCGCAGCCACTGGCGGTACATGAACGCCTCGTACCGTTCGAACATCTCGCCGACTGACAGGTCGCGGTTCGCGATGTGGCCGGCCAGGAAGAACGCGCACTCCAGGCCCAGCGAGATCGACTGGAAATAGGGCGAGCCGATCGCCGAGTCCCCGAGCAGGAAGACCGGTGTCCTGGCCAGCGGATGATCGATGCCGGACCCGTGCCAGGCTCGGCTCGTCGCGTTCCTGGCGTGATAGACATCGAGCGGGATTCGAACGATCGCGAGTTCGCCGACGACCTCGCCATGCGTCTCCTCCCGAACCTTGTCGATGAACCGGTCCATCGAGGCCGCGACGCGCGGGAAGTTGTCGCGTAGCCAGGCACCGTCGAACGACCGCGGCATCGCTTCGAACTCCGCCTGGCTGATCGTGACGATGCCGGTGACGTGGCTGATCGACCCGTCATAGGACGTGCGGTGCACGGCCGGGATGAACTTGTATTCGTGGTTATCGACGTTCTTGAAGTACTTGCAGTACTCGTTGCAGTCGTAGTGCCGGTCGTACAGGAAGGTGACCACCAACGCGTACTCGAGCCGGACGCCCGTCGTGTTCCGATCGTCGTGCGTCGAGGTCATCGCCCGGCAGGAGGAGATCGCGCAGCACTGACCGGGTGCCGGTGCAGTCGACGAGGATGTCTCCCGGTTCCACCATCGAGAGGGCTTGCTCCGCAGATACCTCTGCCGCGATGCGCTCCACGGTGCCCGTGTCACGCGCGTCGATCAGTTCGCTGAGCGAACGCTTCGATCGTCTTCAACGGCACGAACCCGCGCGTCCATTCCTGGAGCAGGCCCGCAGGTCCGCGGCGACGGAGCGGCGGTACGCCATCCTCGTCTCGAGCTCGGTCGGCTCGAAGATGGCCTCGACGTTCTCCCAGTCGAGCATGTCCGCCTTGTAGCTCTCGAGCGAATCGGCCACGAGGTACGGGGCGAGCGACACCATCCGGGTGCGCGTGTACTCGGGTCGGCGCTCGTAGAGGCGGACCGTGTAGCCGTCGATCGACTGGAGAAGCGCCGCCAGGAACAGGCCGACCGGTCCGGCACCGACGACATGGACTCGACCCTCGGGACGCGGGGTCTGGCTCACCGCGACCCGGAGCGTGACGCTTGGCGCATCCGGGGATCGTACGCCCGCCGCTCAGGGCCCCGCCCATGATCTGCCGGCGTCGTCCGGGGTCTGGTTCGACCATTGGTGTTAGCCTTGCGCCAGTTGCCTCTTGCAACTGCTCCGCGTGGTCGACCACTTTTCGAACGGACCGTGCGCCTGCTGTTTCGTGTTCGGGAAGTGTTGGAGGTCCTCATGACCACCGGTACCGTCAAGAAGGTCGTCGCCGATCGCGGCTTCGGCTTCATCTCCGCCGAGGATGAGAAGGAGTACTTCTTCCATCGCGGCGCTCTGGATTCGTCGCTCGACTTTGATCGTCTCGTCGGCGGCGAGCGAGTCCAGTTCGAGATCGAGCAGAGCCCCAAGGGTCCGCGCGCCGTCCAGGTGCAATCCGCCTAGGGTTTCACGGCCCGCCGCCGCCGGTGGCGGGCCCACGCCCACTGGGTGAACAAGGCGCTCGATCAGTCGCCGATTGAGCAGCCCCGGTGGGTAGATCACCAGCAGCCGCGCGCCGTTCGAGCCGTTCGTCGCTCATCACACCATTGACGTGCCCGAGTCAGCATCGCGAAGCCCGAGCGGCGTGCCCGGGCTTCGCGCGTTGGCCCTGGAGTGCGGGACTAGAAGTCCATATCCCCGTAGCCGGCACCGGCGCCGACTGGCGCTGGCTTCTTCTCCGGGATGTCGGTGATGAGCGTTTCCGTGGTCAGAACCATCGCGGCGATGGAGGCGGCGTTCTGGAGGGCCGAGCGCGTCACCTTCGCCGCGTCCACGATGCCCTTCTTGAACATGTCGCCGTACTCGCCGGCGAGCGCATCGTAACCGTGGCCGATTTTGGCCTTGCGGACCTCGCTGACCACGACCTCGCCGGGTGCACCGGCGTTGTCGGCGATCTGACGTGCCGGCGCCTCGAGGGCCTTGCGGACGATGTCGACACCGACCTGGGCGTCGCCCACGAGGTTTAGCTTGTCGAGGGCCGGGATGGCCTGGAGGAGTGTCACGCCACCGCCTGCCACGAGCCCTTCCTCGACAGCCGCGCGGGTGGTCGAAAGGGCGTCCTCGATGCGGTGCTTCTTCTCCTTCAGCTCGACCTCGGTGGCCGCGCCGACCTTGATCACCGCGACACCGCCGGCGAGCTTCGCGAGACGCTCCTGGAGCTTCTCCTTGTCGTAGTCCGAGGTGGTGTCCTCGATCTGGGTCTTGATCTGGGTCATCCGGGCCTTGATGTCCTCGGGCCGGCCGGCGCCGTCGATGATCGTCGTGTCGTCCTTGGTGGCGACGACTCGCCGCGCCTTGCCTAGATCCTCGGCGGTGACCGAGTCGAGCTTGCGCCCGATCTCCTCGCTGATGACCGTGCCACCGGTGATGATCGCGAGATCGCGGAGCATCTCCTTGCGGCGGTCGCCGAAGCCGGGTGCCTTGACGCCGAGCACCTGGACCGTGCCACGCAACTTGTTCACGACAAGGGTGGCCAGTGCCTCACCGTCGATGTCCTCGGCGATGATCAGCACAGGCTTGCCGATCTGGACGACCTTCTCGAGGGCCGGGAGCATGTCCTGGACGCTCGAGATCTTCTTGTCGGTGATCAGGATGAGCGGATCCTCGAGGACCGCCTCCATCCGGTCCGGGTTGGTCACGAAGTAGGCGCCGAGATGTAGCCCCGGTCGAACTGCATGCCCTCTGTGTATTCCTGCTCGAGGCCGAGACTCTGGCCCTCCTCGACGGTGATGACGCCGTCCTTGCCGACCTTGTCCATCACGTCGGCGATGATCTCGCCGACTTCCGGATCGGCGGCACTGATCGACGCGACAGCGGCGATCTGCGCCCGCGTCTCGACGGGCCGGGCGACCCGCTTGATCTCTTCCACGACGGCCTCCACCGCCTTCTCGATCCCGCGCTTGACCTGCATCGGGTTGGCGCCGGCGGTGACGTTCCGAAGGCCGTCGCTGACCATCGCGTGGGCGAGGACGACGGCAGTCGTCGTGCCGTCACCGGCGACGTCGTCGGTCTTGGTCGCGACTTCCTTGACGAGCTGCGCGCCCATGTTCTCGAAGGGGTCCTCGAGCTCGATATCGCGGGCGATCGTGACCCCGTCATTGGTGATCGTGGGGGACCCGAACTTCTTGTCCAGGACGACGTTCCGACCCTTCGGGCCGAGCGTCACTCGGACCGCGTCGGCCAGGCGGTCGACGCCGCGCTTGAGGCCCCGCCGAGCCATGTCGTCGAAGATCAGCTGCTTGGCCATGGCGTGTGGTTTCCCTTCTGAGAGCGCCGGGTGTCCATCGGGGCCGACCGGCACGTGTGCTGAGTCGAGAGGTGATGAGTCAGTCCGCGACGACCGCGAGGATGTCCTTCTGGCTGACGATGAGCAGGTCCACGTCATCGATCCTGACCTCGGTGCCCGCGTACTTCGCGTAAAGGACCTTGTCGCCCTTCCTCACATCGATCTGCTCGCGCTTCCCGTCGTCCAGGATCCGACCCGGGCCGACCGCCAGGATCGTCCCCTTCTGGGGCTTCTCCTTGACGGTATCGGGGATCAAGATGCCGCTCTTCGTCATCTCGTCGTGGGGCGTTGGTTCAACGACCACCCGGTCGCCGAGCGGGCGAAGCTGCTTCGTGGACAAGCGTTCCCCTGTCGGGGAGGCCGAGGCACGCTTGGTGCTGCCAGCGGGACGCTTCGTGGTTGTGGCTGTGGCCATCACAGATACCTCCTAGGTCGCTGGTCCAAGCGCGCGGACCGCGTGCGCAGTCGCGGTCTTGCCGTGCGCGACGAGTGCGGGTGGGGCGATCCCCGTCGATTGGCGCGGCGCGGGTGCGCCGTTGAGCATGCGTGCCATCCACGCCGCTCCAGTAGGACCGCGCCAGACCCCGACGTCCCGCGCAGGGCCGGCTCGATGCCGCTCTTCTCGACGCCGGTCGTTGGAGCGTGCCAGCCCGAATGCCGGCTGGCCTGGGTGAATCGACATCGGGACGACCTTTCGCTCGCAGCGAGCGTGCCGCCGACCTTCGTTCCGGGAAGGTGGCACTGGTCCATCGCCGGGAATCCATTGCGGACCGCTGCCGTGCTTGCAGTGAACCACAGGACGATGGTATTGTCAACTGTAGTGTTAGGTATCCACTGTAGAGTGACTAATTTGATGGGACCATCATTCGGAGCCATGCTCAAACAGGCGCGCGAAGTGCGCGAGCTGTCGGCCATCGACGCCGCGCGTGCGGCGCGAATCTCCCCGGCCTACCTGAGCAAGCTCGAGAACGACGCGGTCAAGAAGCCATCGCCGCATGTCCTCCAGCAGCTCAGCGAGGCGCTGGCCGTTCCGTACGCTGAGCTGATGCGCCTCAGCGGCTATCGCGTGCCAGGGGAGAGCGAGGACAACGCCACGGCAACGCTTGGTGCAGCGCTGTTCGCCGATCTCACTGACGACGAGCGTGAGGAGCTCCTGGAGTACCTCGCGTGGTATCGCGCCCGACGGCGCTCGAGGCGCGGTAACGGGCGCCGGCCGGAGCGCTAGGCAGCCCGCCCGAGCGGCCCGTGTCCATCGAACATTTGTGCTAAGCTCCAGTTCGTTGCGTCTCGCAGCGGCTCCGCGTGGTCGACCCCTTTTCGAACGGACCGTGCGCTCTGCTCCTCCTGTTCGGGAAGTGTTGGAGGTCCTTATGACCACCGGTACCATCAAGAAGGTCGTTGCCGACCGCGGCTTCGGCTTCATCACCGCCGAGGACGCGAAGGAATACTTCTTCCATCGCGGCGGCCTCGACTCCTCGCTCGACTTTGATCGGCTCGTCGGCGGCGAGCGAGTTCAGTTCGAGATCGAGGCGAGCCCCAAGGGCCCGCGGGCGAACCAGGTGCGATCCGCCTAGCGTCCCCGGCCCGCCGCACCGGCGGGCCGACGCCAGCGAGGCAGGTCCGCGTTCGTCATCAGTCGGCACCTGTCTCGCTCCGGCCACCGTCGGCAACGCCCCGCGACGGTCCTCCGGAGCGCACCCTGACGACGCCCAAGAGGAGCCCCGCCATCGTTCGCACTGCCTTCGTCTCCACGTATCCACCACGACACTGCGGCATTGCCGCCTTCGCCAGCGACCTCGCGGCCAACACCAGTGACCGCGAGGTCGTCGCCCTTCATCTGCCCGAACAGCCGACGTCGATGTATCCGATCGAGGTCCACCATCGGATCCGCAGGGACGAGCCGGACGACTACCTTCGGACTGCCGAGGCTCTTCGCAGGTGCGTCGGCGTCGTCTCGATCCAGCATGAGTACGGGATCTGGGGCGGCGAGGACGGCGCACGCGTTCTTGATTTCGTTCGCGCGCTCAGGGTCCCTTCGGTCACCACGCTTCACACCGTCCTGCAGCACCCGACACCCGGTCAGCGGGCCGTCCTCTCCGAGCTCGTGGCCCGGACCGACGCCACCGTCGTCATGTCGCGATCCGCGGCCAATCTCTTGACGAGCGCATACGGTGTCGACCGAAGCCGTCTCCACGTCATCCCGCACGGCGTGCCGGAGCTCCCATTCGTCGATCCGGTCACGGTCAAGCCAGCATTGGGCCTGGAGGGTCGCGAGGTCATCCTGAGCTTCGGCCTGCTTGGTCCGGGCAAGGGATACGAACTTGCGCTCGCCGCGCTGCCCGACGTGGTCGCGGCGCATCCATCGGTGCTGTACGTCGTGGTCGGTGCGACCCACCCGGACCTCCTCCGCAGCCAGGGCGAGGCGTACCGCGAGGGCCTGGTCGAAACAGTGGCCAGACTGGGGCTCGAGGATCACGTTCGATTCGTCGATCGATACGTCGGGCGGGCCGAGCTGAGGAAATGGCTCGAGGCGGCCGACGTCTTCGTCACGCCCTATCCCAACCTCGATCAGATCGTGTCCGGGACCATGTCCTACGCGATGGGCGCCGGCCGCGCCATCGTGTCCACGCCATACGCCTACGCGACTGAGCTGCTGGCAGACGGCCGTGGCGTCCTCGTGCCGCCGGCGTCCCCGGTGGCGTTGGCGGCCGCGCTGAACGAGCTCCTTGCCGATCCCGCTCTGCGGGCAGCCATCGGCAGCCGGGCATACGCCCATAGCCGTCGGATGATCTGGTCAGCAGTCGGTGCCGAGTATCGCGATCTCTTTGCACGCGTGGCTGTGGCGAAGAGCACGGCGCCGTACCCGGTGCTGCGGGCGGCAGTCGGTGTCTGACCCGGCACCGCTCCATCCGATCAGCCGGCAGCATCTCGAGGTCATGACCGATGGCGTCGGGATCATGCAGCACGCGATCGGGTCATGGCCGGACCCGGCACACGGCTATTGCGTCGACGACGTCGCTCGGGCACTCCAGGTGGACCTGCTCCACGGGCGAACGCTGGGCTGGGCGGCGGTCGAGCAGAGCGCCTGGCGAGGATTGCGATTCCTCGACGACGCTTTCGACGCGTCAAGCGGCCGCTTCCGGAATTTCCGCTCGATCGACGGCTCATGGATCGGGGGCCTCGGCTCGGACGACAGCTACGGCCGGGCGGTGCTCTCGTTGGGCGACACCATCGCGATGGCCCCCGATCGCGAGCTGGTCGACGCGGCGGCTGCTCTTGTCAATCAGGCACTGCCGGCGGCCCGCGAGCTCACCTCACCCCGCGCGGAGGCGTCGGTCGTGTTGGGGTGTGCCGCGATCCTCGACTCCATCCCGGGCGGACGCCCGGCCGCCATGCTCGCGGTCCTCGCGACCCGGCTTCAGGACCGGTTCCGGCGCCACTCGACGCCCGACTGGCCGTGGCCGGAAGTGTCGGTGACATACGAGAACGCCTTGCTCCCGCGCGCGCTGATCGTTGCCGGCCGGATCCTTGAGTCGGAGCCGATGGTCGATAGTGGCCTGCGCTCGATCGACTGGCTCATCGACGCCCAGACCGCGCCCAACGGGCATCTCTCGCCGGTCGGGAACGGGTGGTGGCGGCGGGGTGACGAGATGTCGCACTTCGACCAGCAGCCGATCGAGGCGACGGCGCTGCTCCTCGCCGCGGAAGCCGCCTACGCGGTCACCGGCGGCATACGGTATGGGGCTGTGATGGAGCGATCGTATGCGTGGTTCCTCGGCGCCAACGATCTTGGACTCTACGTGGCTGATCCGGCGCGCGGCGCGTGCTGCGACGGACTCACCCCGCAGGGGGTCAACGTGAATGAGGGAGCGGAGTCGACGCTGATGTGGCTTACCGCCGTCGAGCACATCCGGGCGTTCCGCGATGTCCAGCCCGGATCCCAACGTGGCGCGGAGTTGCTGGCGACGGCGGCCCGATGACCAAGCCGGAGCCGCTCTTTCGGCGCGACGCTGCGAATCCTATTCTGTCGGCCGCCGACGTCCCGTATCCCGCGAACTCGGTCTTCAATCCTGCTGCTGCTCGAGTGGGGAACGAGACGATCCTCCTCGTCCGCGTCGAGGATCTCCGGGGGATCTCCCAGCTCCACGTGGCCCGGAGCGCTGACGGCGTCACCGACTGGCGCTTCGATCCGGAGCCACTCCTCCAGGCGGATGTCGATCGGGATCCCGAGGAGACGTGGGGCTGCGAGGATCCGCGGGTCACCTGGCTGCCTGAGCGCGATGAATGGGCGATTGCCTACACGGCCTACAGCCGCCGTGGGCCGCTCGTCGGGCTCGCGACCACCCGTGACTTCCGCGAGGTCCGTCGCCTCGGACCGGTCATGCCACCCGAGGACAAGGATGCCGCCCTCTTCCCTCGCCGGTTCGACGGTCGCTGGGCCATGATCCACCGCCCGTCGCCGCTCCGCGGTGGCGCCCACATGTGGCTGTCGTACTCACCGGACATGCGCCACTGGGGCGACCACAAGCTGCTGATCGAGGCTCGCGACGGCGCGTGGTGGGATGCGGGGAAGATCGGCCTCGGTCCCCCGCCGCTCGAGACGCCCCAGGGCTGGCTGGTGATGTACCACGGCGTCCGAGTGACGTCCGACGGGCCGATCTATCGGGTCGGTCTGGCCCTGTTGGACCTCGAGGATCCGGGCTTGCTGCTCCATCGGACCGACACGTGGGTGTTCGGGCCCGATGCGCCCTACGAGATCACCGGCGACGTCGGTCGTGTCGTCTTTCCGTGCGGCTGGGTCCACGATGTCGAAGGCGACCGACTCCACCTGTACTACGGTGCCGCGGACAGCGTCATCGGGCTCGCGACGGCCACGTACAGCGAAGTCATGGACCAGGTCTGCGCCGCGCCGCGCATTGCGCCTCGAAGCGCCCCCGGCCGACGGAGCTAACGCCGCTTCCGCGCGGCTCGCGCCCGACCGTGGACCGGTAGTAGGCGGCCCAATCCGATCCGGGTTGCTCGCCCTTCGGGGCGCGCGGCACAGGTGCAGGCTCGTCGGGCATCGGGGTCACCTCCGGGCGGCATGTGGCGGGAGAGCGTGATATCGGTCGGTTACTGATCCTGCAACGTTCAGAATCCGGGTGTGAAAACGGTTCGGTCCTCAGCTATGCGCAGGCGCGCGTTCGAAGCGATCATCGCGACGCCGGGTCAGCCCGTTGGGATTGAACCCCTCGACCGTGTGCTCTGGCGACCTACGGTTCGCTTGATCGGAGTCCACGCTCGATGTTGTCAGGGTCGTGGGCCAGCTTGGACCGAGAGCATCACAGCCTCAAGCCGGCCTCAAGACCGTGAGGGAAGCTGAGATGAGTCGGGATTCGCCAAGAGAGAGCAGTCCGGTGGATGGCGAACCTGGAACGACCCTGACCGTCGACGACCTCGTCCTGCGACCGTGGCGCCTCGCGGATGCATCCGAGGTGCTCGCCATCTGCCAGGACCCGGAGATCGCTCGGTGGGTGACGATCCCACAGCCATTCCTGTCCGCTGACGCCGACGCCTTCATCCAGAACGCCCTCACGATGTGGCGAGATGGCACCGGCGCGGCGTTTGCCATCGTCGATGCCGCCACCGATCGCCTGCTCGGAGCCGTCACGCGGTTCGGCCCGGAAGGGCACCAAGCCACATTCGGCCTCTGGCTCGCACCGAATGCGCGGGGTCGTGGTGTGGGTTCCCGGTCCCTTCGATTGGTGGCGGACTGGACGTTCGCCACGACCGCGGCCATCCGCCTCGACACGTTCATCATGGTCGGCAACGAGGCCTCAAATCGAATGGTGGAGAGCGCCGGGTTCCGGCGAGAGGGCGTGCTCCGCGCCTGGGACCTGCATCACGATAGTGTCCCAGTCGATTGCGTGGTCTATTCCCGCATCCGGGGCGACGGATAGGTCCGTATGTATCTCCAGCCCGTTGCCTTGCGGCCACTACGGGAGGAGTTCGACCCTCACGCCCAAGCTCGTACACAGGTCGCCTCCGCGCTTACTCGGAGTGAGTACTCTCGGATGAACACCGAGGGCCATCTCCGAAGGCTTCGTGGACCCAACCCGGATCCCCAGACCCTTGTCCGCGACCCGCGATCGCCTCCCGCACACCCTGTTACCGCTGAAGTTGGGGTACATGGTGGGCTCGGTCGCCTCGGCCGAGCGAACCGCTCGACGTCCGCCGCAGCCGGCAGAACTCGATGCCATCCTGAAGTCTATGCGCATCGTGCCCTAACCGTACCGCTGGTCGAACGATGGAGAACACTGCCGCTGCGCGTGTTCGATAACGTCGGAAGATTCTTGCCAAGCGCCGGCGCCAATGTAGGGCCTTGCGGCCAGCTACGGGATGAGTTCGATCCGCACGCCCAAGGCGTCGTACACGGTCGCGCCAGCGCGTCACTCGAAACGAGTAGCCTCTCGTGCGCCGCCCATTGCTGTGGCCCACCTCGCCGCGACCATTCGAGGAGTGCGCGGGTATCCCCGATCCGAGCCTGAGCGCCGGTTTGGAGCTAGAACTTGACGGCGACGCCGGGACTGACGGCGGCACCGACGACGGCGGCCTTGGCGACGCCCCCAGCCGGGCGGCCAGGGGCGTCGAACCGCAGAGCTCGCCAGTCTCCGGGCTACCAGAGGCGATAGGGGATCAGCACCTTGTTGATGACGTGGATGACCCCGTTCGAGGCGTCGATGTCGGTCGCGGTGATCCTCGCGTACCAGTTGAGGTAGGCGTTGCCGTTTCGAACGGACGGGAAGGTGTAGAGCCCACTCAGCATCTGAATCTTGCGCTTGCCCAGCACGTCCGCAGCAAACAACTCCTCGCCCACGACGTGGTAGGTCAGGATTTTGGTCAGGATGCGCTTGGGCAGCTTGCAGATGTTGCCCGCGCGAAGACCGAGCTTGGCAAAGGCGGCGTCGGTCGGGGCGAAGACCGTCAGGTTCGCGGCCGGGTCGGCCACGGCCGGGACGAGTCCTGTGCAGCCCAGAGCCGCGACCAGGGTGGTGAAGCTGCCGTTCGCGACCGCGATGTCGGCGATGGTGTCGTCGGTGGCCGCCGCGGCCGGGGCCGCGACGACGCCGATAAGCATCGCGGTGGCGAGCAGGCTGGCGAATAGACGGCGCATGGCGATGTACTCCATGAGAGTTGGGAGTTGCGTGTAGACCCTTTGTCTAGTGTTGCGGGCCACAATACGGCCGTTGTCGAGTCCTTGTCAAGCGATGCGAGGCGTGCCAAACTGGACAAACCCTGTACATGATCAGGCAGGCGGCGATCCGGAGCGGGCTGACGACCCCGACGATCCGGGCACGGGAGCGCCGCTATGGCGTCGTTTAAGGAGGCTCGTGATGCACAAGCTGGTTGCGAACCAGTTCATCCCTCGTCCGGTCGACGAGGTCTTCGCGTTCTTCGCGGATCCGGACAACCTGGCACGGCTCACCCCACCCTCGATGCGGTTCGAGTCGCGCTCCGACGACCGGGTGATGCGGTCAGGACTCGAGATCGACTATCGCCTCCGGCCGGTGCCAATGATCCCGGTCTCCTGGCGATCGCGCATCGAGGCGTACGACCCGCCGCGCTCCTTCGTCGACGTCCAACTCCGCGGGCCGTACCGTCGCTGGGAGCATCGCCACACGTTCCGTGCCGTCGATGGCGGAACGCAAGTCACCGACGAGGTCGAGTACGAGCTCCCGTTCGGTCCGCTGGGCGATCTCCTCCACCGGCTCGTCGTGCGAAACCAGCTCCGGCACATCTTCGACTACCGAGCGGCCGTGCTTGCGACCGCGCTGCAGGCGCCGGAATACGCCCCGACCGGCCGGTCGGTCGCCGTGGCCGGCGGGACCGGCTTCGTTGGCGGGGCGATCGCGTCGGAGCTCCACCGCCGCGGGCACCGGGTCGTGGTGCTCTCGCACCGCGTCGAGGCCACACGCGGCTCGTTGGCCGATGCGATCGAGATCCGGTCCGCCGACGTCTCCGACCCGGGGTCGATCGCGCCAGCGCTCGCGGGCATCGACGCGCTCGTGATCGCGCTCGCGTTCCCGAATTCACCGATGGAGTCGCCCCGAAAGGGCCACACCTTCGAGGCGGTCGATGCGGAGGGGACTGAGCACCTCGTTCGTGCAGCGGTCGGCACCGGCGTGCGACGGCTCGTCTATATCTCGGGAGCCGGCGCCGCGCCGGACGCCGAGCGGCACTGGTTCCGTGCGAAATGGCGCGCCGAGCAGTCCGTCCGAGGGAGCGGGATCGCGTTTACGATCATCCGCCCGACCTGGATCTACGGTCCGCGCGACGTCTCGCTCAACCGTTTCATGACGTTCGCACGCTTCCTGCCCGTCGTCCCAATGACCAACGCCGGCCAACAACGACTCGCCCCGGTGTTCGTCGACGACGCCGCGGACCTCGCGGCTGACGCCCTGGACGACCCGGCTGCTGTCGATCGGGTCCTCGAGCTCGGCGGTCCGGAGACGCTCACGATGCGGGACATCATCGGAAGGGCGCTGCGGATCGCGGGCCTGCGGCGGCCGATCCTGCCCGGGCCGACGCCGCTCCTCAAGCTGGCAGCGGCGCCGATGTCGTTGCTGCCGACCCCGCCACTGACATCCGCGGCCATCGATTTCATCAACCAGCCGGCGACCGTGGATCTCGGGCCATTGTTGACCCGGATGCCCCGGCGCCTGATCGGGCTGGAGGAGGGGCTACGGAGCTACCTGCGGCCCGGAATGGACGGACGACGGACGCTGGAGATCGACGGCCAGGGCACGGCTGTGGCCGGCGCGACGCCCCCAGGATGAGCGGCGCGTCTCCGATGTCGTGACGTCCGCGGCCGACCCGGTCGACGTGGCGGTCGTCTGGTTCAGGCGCGACCTTCGGCTGCACGACCATCCGGCGTTGAGCGAGGCACTGGCGTCGAGTGGCCGTGTGGCGCCGTTGTTCGTCGTCGACCCGAGACTGTCCCGCAGTCGGTTCACCTCGCCGAACCGGTGGTGGTACCTGATGGGCAGCCTCCGTGACCTGAACGAAGCGCTGGAACAGCTTGGCAGTCGCCTGATCGTGCGACTCGGAGATCCGATCGCTGAGGTGCCGACCTTTGCGCGCTCGATCGGAGCCGCGGTGGTTTACGCCAGCCGCGAACCGATGCCGTATGGGCGTCGGCGGGACGACGCGGTCGCCGCCGCGCTGGAGCGAGACGGGGTCGACTTCCGTCGCCATCCGGGCGTGCTCATCCACGAGCCGGAGAAGGTGCTCACTGCAAAGGGCGAACGCTTCGGGGTGTTCACGCCCTTCCGGCGTCGGTGGGAGGCCATCCCGTTGCGGCCGATCCTGCCAGCACCGTCCGTGATCCCGAGCGTGACGCCACGTGATGCCCCGAGGTCCGCGCTGGATGGACTCTGGGAGGCCAGGATTCTTGCGACCCTGGGCGTACCGGGCCCGACGGCGTCGATCGCCGAACTGCCGGCACCTGGCGAATCCGCCGCACGTTCGCGCCTGGCCGCATGGCTCACGGCCGGCCCGAAGCACGGCCCCTCGGCATATGGAACGACGCGGGACCACCTGGCGGACAACGCGGCCACCTCTCGGCTCGGGCCGGACCTCCGCTTCGGCCTGTTGTCGCCGACCGAGGTCGCTCTGCGAGCACTCGCCATCGACGGCGGCGACGGTTCGCGCCGGTTCGTCTCGGAGCTCGCGTGGCGCGACTTCTACGCGCACCTCCTGTGGCACGAGCCACGGGTCCGCCGCGAGGCCTTCCAGCCTCGCTTCGCCGGTGTGCCTTGGCCAGGCGGATCATCCGTCATCGAGGCTTGGCGCTCCGGGATGACCGGCTATCCGATCGTGGATGCGGCCATGCGTCAGCTCACGGCGACCGGTTTCATGCCGAACCGCGCCCGCATGATCGTCGCCAGCTTTCTGACCAAGGACCTGCTCGTCAACTGGCGCGTCGGCGAGGCGCACTTCATGATGCACCTCCTCGACGGCGATCCCGCGTCCAACCTGGGCGGTTGGCAATGGAGTGCATCGGTCGGCACAGATGCCCAGCCCTACTTCAGGATGTTCAACCCCGTCGTGCAGGCGCGGCGATTCGACTCGGATGGCAGCTACGTGCGCCAGTGGGTGCCGGCACTCCGGTCGGTCCCAAGCGCGCACGTTCACGAGCCGTGGACGATGACGCCCGAACAGCAGGTCGCCAGCGGCTGCGTCATCGGATCGGACTACCCCGGGCCGATCGTCGATCACGCAGATGCGCGACGGCGAGCGATCGAATGGTTCGCGGGCAGATGACTCGCGGTCGATCAGCTCGTTGCGCCGCGCAGGCCGCCGAACACGGCCTGCGGACCCGGCTCGTGTTTCGAAGGCCAGGCGGATCCCGTGAGACACGGTCCTGCGGCTAACCGTTCAGGCGGCCGACGCCGAAGATCACCTGGAAAGGAGCCCTTGGCCTGCCCTCAGGTTGTCGGCGGCCCGCCCTCGGCCCGGCGGAGGGCCCGCTCCGCGAGGATACGGACCGTCCCGCGGAAGATCAGGCCATGGACCGGGTAAAGCGCGTACCAATAGGCGAGGCCCGGCAACCCTTTCGGCTCAAAGAACACCGTCTGGACGAGACGACTGCCGCCCATGGTTGGGGTTACCTCGTGTTGAAGCCACGCCCGACCAGGGACCTTCATCTCTGCCCGCAGGCGGAGCAGGGTCGGTCGCCGCACCTCCTCCACTCGCCAGAAGTCGAGCGCGTCGCCGACGCGGAGATATTCGGGGTCGCGGCGACCTAGGCGCATCCCGACGCCGCCGGCCAGGCGATCGATCAGTCCCCTGATCCTCCAGAGCACGTTCGCGTACGGCCAGCCCGGGC
>CAWGQH010000018.1:0-131313 GCA_963824735.1 uncultured Chloroflexia bacterium | reverse complement strand
CGATCACGGGTTCCCGCCACGCCGGGCCGCCTATAGGATGAGGGCGCGGCTGCGCCGAGGGGGCGCAGGTCGCCACCACGCCACCGACTCGCGATGTTCAGTGCGTCGCTGTCGCGTCGTGGCATCCCTAGCCCAGCGTTCTCAGGGGCGAACCCATGAATGAGCCACGATGACCTCGCTTACGCGTTGCCCGACGGGCAATGCTGCTCGGCACCGTGCTTGCCCTCGGCTCGATCTTGTTGCCGGCGGCTTCCCAGGCCAATACCACAGGTATTGCCGTCATCGGCGCGCCCGAGTCGTTGAAAGTGCGTGTCCTGCTGGGCGCAGCTGTCGACCAGTTGCGCATTCCGGTCGACGTCCGCTGGACAGGTCCTCCCGGGGAGCGGGTGTCTGCCTACCGCCTCCAACGGCGCGTCGACGGCGGCGCGTGGACGAACACCGCTTTGGCGGACCCTACGAAGCCGCGGGCGGTGCTGACGCTCGACTCCTGGCGTGTCTACGGCTTCCGCGTCGCGGCTACGGACTCCGCGGGCCGGCTGGGCGCCTGGTCCGCCGAGCGCGTGATCCGCGCTCGCCAGGCTCTCCAGACCGAGGAGACGGCAACCTACTCAGGCAGCTGGACTCGCAAGGGCGCGCTGTCGCTCCTTGAGGGCGCCACTCGCGTGGCGTCCGAGGCGGGCGCCTCGGCTCAATTCAGTGTCAGCCGACGTGGAATCGCCTGGATCGCGACGCAAGGCCCGGATCGTGGCCGAGCAGCGGTCTACGTCGATGGCGTCCGGGTGGCGACAGTCAGCCTGAGCGCAGCCACGGTCCAGTATCGGCGCGTGGTGTGGACGCGATCGTGGCCGGATACCGCCACGCGCAAGGTGAAGATCCTGATCCTGGACGCTGGAACCCGTGGCGTGGACATCGACGGGCTGCTGGTGGTCGAGCCTCCGGCGCCCGATCCCCTCCTTGCGGGCGCCGGCGACATCGCCAGGTGCGATGCGACCGGCGACGAACAGACAGCCGACCTGCTCGACGGCATCGAGGGGACCGTCTTCACCGCGGGCGACAATGTCTACCCGGTAGGAAGCAGCAGCGACTTCGCCGAGTGCTACGAGCCGACGTGGGGCCGCCACCGCGAGCGGACGCGCCCTGTTCCCGGGAACCACGAGTACCAGACGGCTGATGCAGCGGGCTACAAGGAGTACTTCGGGCCGGCGGCGATGCCGAACGGGACGACGTGGTATGCCTACGACCTGGGCGCGTGGCGCATCTACGCGCTGGACTCGGAGTGCGCGCTCATCGGCGGCTGCGATTCGTTGTCGCCGCAGGGGCGCTGGTTGGTGGCCGACCTGGCCCGGCGCCCCCGTCGGTGTGTCGCGGCGATCTTGCACAGGCCGTTGTTTTCGTCGGGCTTGCACCGCGGCGACCCGCAGATGGCGTGGATGTGGCAGACCCTCGACACGGCGGGCGCGGAGGTCGTCGTCGCCGGCCATGAGCACGACTACGAGCGGTTCGCTCGCATGCGCTCGGACGGCACCGCCACGGCAGATGGGATGCGGCAGTTTGTCGTCGGCACGGGTGGCGCAATGCTTCGCCAATTCGGGTCGGTCGCGCCGAACAGCCTGGTTCGCTGGAACGGCAGCCATGGGGTCCTCGAGCTGACGCTCCGTCCGGCAAGCTACGGCTGGCGATTCGTCCCGGTCGGCAAATCGACATTCCAGGACACGGGCTCCAGCCCGTGCCTGTGAGTTCTGCGTCCGGGGCCGGCGTCGGCCGGTTCCCTGATCAGGCGTCGACGCCGAACAGTTCCATGCACGGGTCGTCGCCGGGCAGCAACGGGCGGACCGCGATGGAAACCGCCTCGGCGGGATCGCCACTCGCGTCGACCCACTGCGTCAGCTGGTTTGCGGTCGTGAACGATGCCTCGAGCGTCGCGGCGTCCTCGCCTTCGACCGTCGCGCAGCGAGGCAGGTCTGCATCGCCGATCGGCTCGCCGGTCTCGGCGAGGGGCGTGTCGAGCGGCCACGGCAGCACCTGGGGATCCAGCCCGGCGTCGTCGGGAGGGGTCACGCCGATGAGCAGCGCGTACCCCTCGGGGTGGTACGCCGTCTCGGCTCCGAGCTCATCCCCGACCATGGACCGCAGGTCGCCCAACTCGCGCCAGAACGAACCGAACGCCTCGGGGGTGCCCGGCGCCGCGTCACACGGGGTCGTGATGCACTCGATGTTCGCGTTGGGATCTCCGGTCATCTCGCGGAGCGCGCCGTCCACGGTCAGCTCGACCATGCCGGTCAGACCCCCGGGCATCGGGTTCGGCGGCCTGAAGTCGCCCGTCCCATCCAGCAGGCCAAGCGTGCGGGCTCGCTCGACGATCTGGTCGTAGCCGGTCTCACTCAGTTGCGCACCGAAGAGTGGCGGCACCAGCGGGCCCGGGAAGATCGCAGGCACGGCGCCTTGCGTCACGACGACGCCGTCCGCGGTGATGAGCGCGTAGGGCAACCACGTGAACTGCGATTCAGGTGGGATTGCCTGCTGCGTTGTCGCCCGCAGGGCGTACGGAGCCGTGCCTCCGGATGGTGCCGGCGAGCCGCTTCCCGTGCTGCACCCGGCCGACCAGGAACGACGACCGCGACGACGATTCCAAGGCGCCTCACCGGTTCCGTTCCCTCCCGCTGCCTACGTCGATCGGCCGACACCCATCGTCGTCCGTCCATGTTGACACCCAAATCGCCCCGCCCGTACACTGCCCGCCGGCGCGCATGTCGCCCGCCTCATCTGGCTCGCGAGGAGGACGCCTCCGAATGAAGATGCACATCACCTTCCGACTGCTCGTCGCGCCTACCCCGGCCGGCGATGACGGGAGATTTGCGCCCATCTCGAGCTAGACCCAGGCGGCAGTGCCGCCACCGGGACGAACCACGAGCCGTGGGCCAGATCGGGCCCAGGGCTTTTTTGATGCCTTTCGCACGAGCGATGTGCATCCAGAGCCGCGAGGCCCACCCGACGTCAGACGTCGAGCCGGCCCGCGGCTCTTCCCGTTTTCGATCCCTCCACCGACTGGAGCCACCTGTGACCGCGATCCTCAACCCACAACTGAAGAACGGAACGCCGGCGCAGCATCCAGCGATCGCGGCTCCGGTTCCGGCCGCGTTGCCGGCCTTGCGCATGGACGGCGTGACGAAGCGATTCGTCGTCGGTCGCAAGCGCAAGCCGGTCATGGCGATCTCGGACGTGTCGCTCCGCCTCGAGCGCGGCGACATCCACGGGATCCTCGGCGCAAACGGTTCTGGCAAGTCGACGCTCATCCGCCTCATCTCGGGTCTGCTGACCCTCGACGAGGGCCGGGTGGAGGTCTTCGGGCACGACATCGAGCGCGACGAGATGGCCGTGAAGCGGCTGATCAACCGGGTCAGCGTCGACGCCGCCTTCTTCAAGAAGCTCAGCCCGATGGAGAACCTCGTGTTCGCCGCCCGTCTGTACGGGCTCGACGCGAGGGATGCCAAGCGGGACGCGCTCGAGATCCTCGGGCGCCTGGGCATTGCCGAGAAGCGCGTCGGCCGGCCGGTCGAGCAGATGAGCCGGGGCATGCAGCAGAAGGTCGCCATCGCGCGAGCGCTGCTGACGAGTCCGACGCTCCTGTTGCTCGACGAGCCGACAACCGGCCTCGACCCGCGTTCGAAGCTCGACGTCCAGGCGTTCATCGAGGACCTCCGCGCGACGCATGACGCAACGATCGTCCTCACGACGCACGACCTGGCCGAGGCGGAGCGCCTGTGTGGCCGGATCACGATCCTCAACGACGGCCGAATCGTCGCGGAGGACACGCCGGCCGGCCTGCGGGCGATGGTCGCCCAGCGGACCGGACGTCCGTCAACGCTCGAAGACGTGTTCATGACCTACACCGGCCGCTCCCTCGACGAGGACGTCGAGGAGGACGAGGCCGACGACGAAGACTGATGAGAAAGGAGGTGAGAAGACTGTGATTTCGATGATCGATCTCGACCAGGCGCGCGAGCGCCGTGAAGAGCAGATCCGGCAGGCCGCCCTGCGGCGCCAGATCCAACGCTCGTCCCCGTCGATCCGTCAGTCAATCGGTCGCGCGATGATCCGCATCGGCGAGCGCGTGGCTGCGGAGCCCTCACTGTCGCTGGCCCGGCAACGCTGACGCCGGGTCGGCGACCCACGCACCGGGAGGTGCCCGATGACCATCGTCGCCCATGAGCTGAAGGCCTCCTATGCCTTCATCGAGCGCAACTTCTACCTGACCCGCCGGTACTGGGGCTGGGAAATCGCATTCCTGGTCTATTCCGTCGCGGGCGCGCTCTCGATCTCGCTCATCGGTGCAGACCAGGGCAGCCCGCGGCTGCTCCTGACGCTGATGGTCGGGGCGATCTTCTGGAACTACCTGTCGGTCGTGTTCAGCTGGATCGCCGAAACGATCGCCGTGGAGCGCTGGGAAGGGACGCTCGAGTACACCTTCATGGCACCCGTTCGGCGCGGATCGCAGCTGCTCGGTTCGGTCCTGTACGCCATGGCGTACGGGCTGGTCCACACGGCCGTGATCTTCGTCGCGCTCATGCTGTTCTTCCCGCAGATCGAGCTGGACAACGCGAACGCGGCGACCGCCGTCGCGTTCGTGCTGCTCGGCTCGTTCAGCCTCGTCGGCATCGGGATGATCGCAGCGATCCTGCCGCTGCTGTACGTCGAGCGGGGCGCGCAGATGACGTTCGTCCTGCAGTCGTGCCTGCTGCTCGTCAGCGGCGTGTACTACTCGGTCGAGGTCCTGCCGGACTGGATGCAGGTGCTGTCGAAGCTGTCGCCGGTCACCTACGTCCTCGACGGGGTCCGGGCCGGGCTGATCGACGGTGTCCCGATCAGCGCGCTGCTCTACGACGTGTGGCCGCTGATCGTGATGGGCGTCGTGTTCATCCCGACCGGCCTGTGGGCCTTCGGTCGCGCCGAGCGCTACGCGAAGCGGACCGGCAAGTTGAAGCGGGTCGGCTGAGCGTGACGTCCGACGTGACGCTCAGTGCGCTCGGCTGGGACGCCGGCTGGGTGGAGGCCTTTGCGCCGCATGCGGCGAGAGGCCACCGTCCGGCCCGCGTCGTGGCCGTCCATCGCGACACGTCGGTGGTCCGCGACGCCGCCGGTGACCGGTCGGCCGGCGTGTCCGGGTCGTTCCGCTTCGAGGCACTCGCGGTCGTGGACTTCCCGGTCGTCGGTGACTGGGTGGCGCTCGACGAGGGCGGCGTGATCGCGGCTGTGCTGCCGCGCCGGTCCGCGTTCCGGCGCATGGCCGCCGACGGCACCCGCCGCGGCGCCGGCCTCGACGACGAGCAGGTCATGGCCGCGAACGTCGACATCGCGCTCCTCGTCGCCGGCCTCGACCACGATTTCAACCTGCGCCGCATCGAGCGCTATCTCGCCGTGGCCTGCTCGAGCGGCGTCACCCCGGTCATCGTCCTGAACAAGACCGACGTGGCCGACGACGTCGACGACCGGCTCCTGGCGGTTGCCGCCATCGCGCCCGGCGTCGCGACGGTGGCGGTGTCCGCCACGACGGGCGACGGACTCGACGCGCTGTGGACGCACCTCCCCGCCGGCACGACCGCGGCGATCCTCGGCTCGTCGGGTGTCGGCAAGTCCACGATCCTCAATGCGCTGCTTGGCGAGGACCGCCAGCGGACCGGAGCCGTGCGCGAATCCGACTCGCGCGGCCGGCACACGACGACCCATCGCGAGCTGTTCCAGGTGCGCAACGGCGCCCTGGTGATCGACACACCCGGCATTCGCGCCCTCGAGGTGCTGGGGGCCGACGACGGGCTCGACGCCACGTTCGACGACGTGACCGACCTCGCGGCGGCGTGCCGGTTCAGCGATTGCAGCCACGACGGCGAACCGGGCTGTGCGATTCGGGCGGCGCTCGCGGACGGCCGCCTCAGCGAGGAGCGGCTGGCCGGCCACCGGAAGCTCGAGCGGGAGCTTGACCATACCGCGCGCCAGTCGGACCCGCGAGCACGGGCCGAGTACCGCCGCAAGTGGCGGCTCATCCAGAAAGCCTCCGAAGCGCAGGCTGCGCGCAAGTACGGGACGGATCGATGAGCCCCAGCGCCGGCAATCCCGGTCTTCGCCTTCGACCACTCCAGGTTCCCGACGACTATCCCGGCCTGACGGCGGCCAACCAGGCCGCACGCAGCGCGGCGGGACGTCCGTCGAACATCACGGTGGCCGATCTCACGCGCTACCTCGAGCACCTGGTCAACTGCGATCCGGAGCGCGACCTCGTTGTCGCGGAGCTCGATGGACGGATCTGCGGGTACGGCATCGTCTTCTGGCGGGACCTCGTCGAGGGCGGCCGCATCGTGGTCGGGCACGGCATCCTCGCCCCTGATGCTCGAACGGCGGACACGACCGCGACGCTGTTCGGCTGGCTCGACGAACGCCTCGGCCGCCGTGGGGGCAGGCCTGAGCGATCCACATCCCGACTACGCGTCCGCCTTCACGTGGGTCGACAATGCGCTTGCCTCGGCATTCCTTGGTGAGCGCGGCTGGTCGGTCGTGGCGCGCGCCTACGAGATGCTCCGCCCCTCATTCGACGACATCCCGAAGCGCCCGCTGCCGGACGGGCTCGAGATCCGGCCGGTGGGTCACGCCGACGCGCCGCGGGTCTGGGATGCACTGGTCGACGGCTTCCGCGACCACCGCCACAAGCCCCAGTCGACCGACGAGGACCGTGAGCGCTTCCTCGACAACCCGGTTCACGACCCGAGCCTGTGGGTCGTCGCCTTCGACGGAGACGAGATCGCTGGCGGCGTGGTCAATATCGTCGACCCGGAGGACAATGCACAGACCGGCAACCTGCGCGGGTACGTCGAAGCAGTCTTCACGCGACCCGCGTGGCGTCGCCGCGGGCTGGCACGGGCCCTGGTCGCCGAGTCGCTGGTCCGCCTGCGGGATCGCGGGATGACGAGCGCCCTGCTCGGCGTCGACGGCGCGAACCCGAACCAGGCCATGACGCTGTACGAGGACATCGGCTTCGAGATCGCCGCCACCGAGCTCGAATGGAGACGGCCGCTGACGGCCGTGGGAGGACCACGATGACACCAACGGATACCGCGCCCGTCGAGCTGACGCTCCCCGATGCGCCCGCGATCCCCGGTCTCCGGTTCCGGCGGTTCCGCGACGCCTCGGACTGGGCGCCGCTGGCCGACCTCCAGAAGGCGGTCGCGATCGCCGACAAGGACGACGAGATCCAGTCGCCCGAGAATCTGCGGATCGAGGTCGAGAACAAGCCGGCATTCCGGATCGATCGCGACCTGCTGATCGCCGAAGTGGATGGCCGCGTGATCGGGTCCGCCGACGGCACCGCCACGATCCGCGATGGCTATCCGGTCCACTCCCTATGGGGGCGCGTCCATCCCGACTGGCGGCGGCGCGGGATCGGCCGGGCATTGTTCCGCTGGAACGAGCGTCGCGCGCGGGAGCGGGCCGCGACGGAGTCGCAGTTCGCCGGCCCCCGATCGGTCTTCGCAACGTGGGCGAGCGAATTCGAACCCGGCGCCCAGGCGCTCTACGCATCGGAAGGCTACGAGGTCGTCCGCTACGCGTTCACGATGATCCAGCGCCACGTCCAGGATGCGACCCCCGTGCCGATGCCCGAGGGTCTCGAGATCCGGCCGGTGACGCCCGACCAGCACCGCGCGATCTTCGATGCCGACGACGAGGCGTTCCTGGACCATTTCGAGCACCGCCCCGCGACCGACGGGGACTTCGCCGCGGTCTTCACGCAGCCGGACCTCGACACCTCCCTGTGGCAGGTCGGCTGGGACGGCGACGAGGTCGCCGGCTCCGTCCAGACGTGGATCTGGAAGGAGGAGAACGAGACGCTGGGCACGAAGCGGGCATGGCTCGAAAGCGTGTCCGTCCGTCGGCCGTGGCGCCGCCGGGGCCTCGGTCGGGCCCTGATCGCCGCCTCGCTCGTCGATCTGCGCCGGCGCGGCATCGAGGAGGCGCTGCTCGGCGTCGATGCCGAGAACCCGACCGGCGCGCTGGCGCTGTACGAAGGTCTCGGCTTCGAGGTCAAGGTCCGCGCGATGCGCTATCGCAAGGCGCTCGAAACCTGAGCCACCCGGGCTGCGGCTCGCCGCGCTCGTCGGTCATGCGAGGATCAGCCGTGCTTCGGAGGCCCCCATGACCGAGACCACGTTCCGCCTTGTGTCGACCGCCTTCCAGGAGGGCGGCGAGATCCCGACTCGCTTCACGTGTGACGACGAGGACGTGTCGCCCGCCCTCACCTGGGAGGGCGCCCCGCCCGACACCGGGGCGCTGGCCCTCATCGTGGACGACCCCGATGCCCGTGGCTGGGTTCACTGGGTCGTGTTCGACATGACCGGGACCGCGAGTGGCGGCCTGGCCGAGGGCATCGGGACCTCGCCGGACGCGCCGCCCCAGGGCACGAACGACTTCGGGCGGATCGGCTGGGGCGGCCCGTGCCCGCCGTCGGGCGAGCATCGCTACGCCTTCCGGCTGCTCGCCCTCGATGGGCCGCTCGGACTGACCGGCGCGCCGCGTGCCGCCGAGGTGCTGGCGGCGGCCGAGGGTCACGTCGTCGGCGAGGCGCGCCTTGCCGGCCGCTACCGACGCCGCGGCCGATGAACGAGGCCTGAGCCGCGGGGCATTGCCGTCCCACGGCAGCAGCGACGAACCGACTCGGTCCTGGAGTCGGAATTTGCCGCGCGGCGGCATAGAACGACCCACGTCCGTCAGTTCGTGCCGTGGCACGACAGGAACACGCCTCGCAGGGTCCCAGCTTCGTCACTGCTGCCGCCCCACGGCAAAGGCGCAAAGAGCCGGGTCAGGCGAACAGCCGGCCGGACGTCCGGACGAGCTCCAGCCACGGGCGCTCGCGCCCGACGGTGGTCGCCGCACCGTGGCCGGGCATCACGCGCAGCGGGTCGTCGAGGCCGCTGAGGCGGACGAGCGACTCAACCATCTGGCCCTCGTCGCCGCCCGGCAGGTCGGTCCTCCCCCACCCGCCGGCGAACAGGGTGTCGCCGCTGAACAGGATCCCGTCGTCCTCGGCGTGGAGGCAGACCGAGCCCTCGGTGTGACCCGGGGTGTGGAGCACCCGCAGCCGCAGCTCCCCGAAGCGGATGAGGCCGCCCTCCGCAAGCTCCACCGCCGGCACGCTCGGCGGGATCTCGAACGGCGCGGACATTGCCACCGGGCGCTCGAGCCGTTCCCGGTCGAGCGGGTGGACCGCGATGTCGGCATCGGTGTGCCGGGCCAGCGCGGCGTTGTCCCCGATGTGGTCCCAGTGCCCGTGCGTCGAGACGATCATGCGGAGATTCCACTCGCGCGCGGCAAGCTCATCGGCAATCCAGGCGAGCGACGGCGTCGCGGTGTCGATCGCGAGTGCCTCGCGGCTGCGTGGGTCGGCGAGCACGTGGACGTTCGTGGCGAGCGGGCCGACCACTCGGCTGAGCAGTTCCACCTCAGGTCGCGGCCGGAGTTCGCCCGGGTTTCAGCGACTCCTGCTGACCGAGGTCGTGGTAGCCCTCGCACAACAGGTCGGGCAGCTCGGCGATGGCGTCGACGTCGGCGGCGGTGCGCGCTTCGAAGCGATGGGCGTGCCAGCGCGGGTTGTAGGACTCGATGTCGGTCACCCACGGAAGGTCGAGCCGGCGCGTCAGCGCGACGTTGAGCCGGACGCGGTCGCGCAGCACGACCGCCCCGGCAAAGCGCACGCGGGCCATGATCACGATCCGCGTCTTCTGGGCGATGACCTCGACCGGGCCGCAGCGCTGGACCAGCTCGACGAATCGATCAAAGGCGCCACGAGCCTCCGGGGTCGACCGGGCGAAAGCCTCGTCGAGCGTGTGCTTCGTGCACGAGTGCCAGATGTTTGCGGTGACGAACTGGTGCCCGCACGAAGGGCACGTCCACAGCGGCCGCTCGGCCGGGTTCACCAACCCGCCTGCCTCGTTCGCAGGATCTCGATGACCCGCGGATCGACCCAGCCCGGCGCGGCCATCCGCGCCTCGAGATTGGCGACGTCCATCCACTCGACAAGGGCGCTCTGCCAAGCCTCGTCCCAGTTCGATGGGAAGGGCCGAGGCTCGCCGACGGCCGGGTGCGGGTCGTCCTCGGGCGGCTCCCCCGACATGCGCCGGTAGACGGTCCCGAAGCGGCCCCCCGGACCGCCGCCGATCCGCTCGAGCAGCGCGCGGATCTCCGTGGCAGTCGCCTCGTCGAGCGGGACCAGGTCCGCGGGTGTCGGGTGGTCGTAGTACAGCCGTTGGTACGCGAGGACCTTGCCCAGCTCCCCGACCGGATCGTCGTGCTGGTCCACGCGGAGGTCGACCCAGCGGTCGTTGCCCCCGCCGAACCCGCCTCCGTCACGCACGATCAGCAGGGCCGCCGACTCGCTGCCGCGCCGGTCACCGCCCGCCTCCTCGGCCGCGGCCAGGCACGCGACGAGGAGCTCGGGGAACGGCTGCCCGCCGGCCAGGAAGGTGTCGGCGAGCCCGTCCACGACCGCGGCGTCGGCCAGGATGTTGCCCTGCGCGGCGAAGTTCTCCCCGGTCCGCCCGCCGGCCCAGGCGAAGCAGTCGTTGCCGGTGTGCGTGGCGGCCCGGCCTCGCGCGTCGACGATGCCCACCTGGCGGTGCTCGCGCTGATCGTCGGCGGCGACGAGCCGCTGGAGCACGTCTTCGGCCGGGTGGCCGTCTGCGAGCAGGGCGAGACCGTCGGGTCCGTACGCGACGTTCGCGAACGACTGCGTCGCGATCGCCCCGACGCCCGCCCGCGCCCACGGCACCACCGCGCCGACCGCGAGGAACTTCGACTGGACCGCGACGCCGAGGTCGCCGGTTTCGGGGTCCCTGGCGACGATCGAGTACGTCACGCGAGGATCAGGCCTCGAGCTTGGTCCGGATGCAGTCGAAGGTCTGTCCGATCATCTTGGTCGCGGTCCCTTCGATGAGGCGGGCGCCGACGCTCGCAAGCGTTCCGGAGATGTTGACGTCGGCCTCCCAGTCCATCGCCGTTCCCCCGTCCTCGCCGTCGGACAGGCGCATGGTGGCGGTCGCATCGACGGCGCTGCCGGGCGCCTGCCCGTGGGCCTTGATGTTGGCCTGGTCGGGCGGCTCGAGATCGACGAGCTCCATGTTGACGACGAAGCGGGCGCTGATGAACCCGACGCCGACCTTGGCCGTCGCCTTGAAGTGGGTTTCGTCGATGACCTCGATCGACTCGACGCCCGGCCCGCACGACCCAACCTGGTCGGGATCGATCAGGAACGCCCAGACCTTGTCCCGCGACGCGCTGATCTGGACGCTGCCTTCGAAGTGCATGCGACTCCTCCTCGGCCGGCGGGCGCCGGAGTTGACGGCGCCCGCCCGGGCTGTGGGCGCCCGCCCGGTGGGGAGGATCATAGGCTCGCGAAGGGACCCTTGGTCAGGCGGTGACGAGCGGCTGCCCGGTCTCGACGAGCGACTTCAGGCCGGACACGATGTAGGCGATGCCGTCGCCGAACTCGGTCGCCCGCTTCGAGCCTGGAACCAGGTCGAGGCTCGTGACCCGAAGCCGGCAGGTGCCGTCGTCGTCGGGCTCGATCTCCCACAGGTGGCGGATCGGTGGATCGTTCACGGCCTCCGGATCCCACAGCGCATGGAAGGTCATGAGCAGTCGCTTCGGAGGATCGACCTCCAGCACCTCGCCGTCGGCGGCGAGCTTGCCGTCCGGATACGAGTACGTGACCGGCGAACCCACCTGCCAGTCGGAGGCAACTCGCGTTCCGTAGTAGTAGCGCTCGGTGTCGGCGCCGTCGGTGATGGCGCGCCAGATCCGCTCCGGTGTCGCGCGGATGAACACGGTATAGACGTGAGCCGGTGCGTCCATCGAATCCCCTTCCACTCGGTGCTTGATGGTCGTCATCGCGCCGACGACCGGGGCGGCGTACTTGCTGATCCAGCGGTCGTGGATCAGGCGGATCCCGACGGGGTTCAGGTAGTGGCGCTTCTCCCGTCCGGCGCGCTGCGTCGTCAGGAGACCCGCGTCCTCGAGCACCGTGAGGTGCTTCATCACCCCGAACCGCGTCATTCCCGGCAGGTGCGTCGTCAATTCGCCGAGCGTCTGGCCGTCCCGCTCGAACAGTCGATCGAGCAGGAGCCGCCGGTTCGCGTCGCCGAGTGCCCGGAACACCGGTGCCATCGGATCCACGCCGCGATCTTATGTGACTAAAGGGTCACATGTCAACACTGGTGCGGCCAGTCACCACTGACGATGGGAACGCTCGTCCGTCATGCGCTGGACCTCACTAGACTGTTCGTCTCCACACCGCCGGGCCAGCTGGGAAGGAGTCCCCATGCGTCGTTCGTTTCTCGCCGTCCCCGTCGCCCTGCTCCTGTCACTCGTTGTTGCCGGCACCGCATTCGCGACGCACTGCGGCAACGAAAGCAAGCAAGCCGGGGCCGGTCAGCACCAGACGATCCTCGCGAACCCGGTGACCGGGGAGTTCATCTTCCTCGAGGGTGGCAACGAGGCCGGCAAATTCCGCGGCGCCTTCCTGGACGTCTACCTCGACTTCGACGGTTCCGGGGACGTCAGCTCCGGCGACGGCTTCATCGATGACACGTACATCATCAGCCAGCACAGTGGCCGCGCTGCACCGGGCCAGGACGACGGCGGTCTCGCGGTCATCCCGAGCATCCTCCGTGGCACGGATCCGGGCGGCCCCGGCAAGGGCGTCGGGTTCGCGTCGTTCTCGATCGTGCCGTAACAGCTCGCCGGCATCGGCCGGCGGACGAAATGCGACGGCGGCGTCGGTCCTCGGACCGGCGCCGTTCTCGTCACGTCTCCGGGAAGAGCCCGACGTAGCGAACGCCGACCCGCGGCTCGGCCATCCAGTCCTCGGCGAGAGCGCGCCACTCGAGGTAGTGGGGCGTCTCCTTGTGCGCCTTCGCGGCGGCTTCGTCGACGTACCACTCGTGGATGATGAAGCGGGTTGGGTCATCGGTGGACTGGAGGACGTCGAACCGGATGTTTCCCGGCTCCCGGACCGACGCCTCGTGGTTCGCGCGCATCGAATCGATGAAGTCGTCCACGTGGTCGGGCTTCACGTGGACGTGGACGAGGGTGACGAACATGCGGTCCTCCTCGGCGCGGCTCGTTGGGCTTTCCGAAATCGTACGGTCGGCGAGATCACTTCGCTCCCGACGCCGGTTCCGAAATCGGAATCCGAAATCGGATGGGCAGCGGATGGGGGTGTTGTGTGGCGGACCGTCCGAAATCGGATGGCGGCGGGGCCGTCCAACGGGTCGCCCGCCGGCGTCAGCCCGGGTGGCTGGGCTCGCGCTCGCCCGACAGGTACGCGTCCGGCTCCTTGATGAACGCGGTCCGGCAGCCAACCGAGCAGAACGCGTACACCACGCCATCGTGCTCCGCGAGGTGGCGGGCGTGGGCCCGCTCCACGGTCATCCCGCAGACCGGATCGAGCAACACGATGTCGTCCACGGCCGGACCCTCGTCGGGTGTGGCGGACTGGCCCGCAGCCACGGTCGCCGGTCCCGGCGACGCGACGAACGGGGCGCGTCCGCGCCGGACCTGCACGAGCTCGGCAAGGATCGACAGGGCGATCTCGTCGGGAGTCTCCGCCCCGAGGTCCAGGCCGGCCGGCGCCCGAAGCGCAGCCAGGCGCTCCTCGGCCATTCCGTTCTCTTCCTGGAGCCACGTTCGAACTACCGCCGCACGGGTCGGCGAGGCGACGAGTCCGACGTACGACGCCTCGCGACGGAGCGCCGATGCCAGTGCCTCCTCGTCCCACACGCCCTGGGTCGCGACCACGATGTACGGGCGCGCGTCACGTTCGACGTTGTGGAGGGCGGTATCGGTCACAACCGTCGCGCCCGGGAACGCCTCCGCCTCGGCGACCGGGTCGAACAGCGTGACGCGCCAGCCGCTCGCAGCGCCGAGCGCGACGAGTGCCCCGGCGATCGGCGTGGTGCCGGCTATCCACAGGATCGGCGCAGGAAGGTGCGGTTCCACGTAAATCTCCAGCGTTCCCCCCGAGTGGCACGTCATCACGAGTTCGACGATTCCGTCCCCGCGCCGGCCCTCGGCGGGGGCGTCCTTCGAGAGCCGCAGCAGGCGCGGCTGGCCGTCGGCCATCGAGCGAAGCGCTTCGCGCACGACCACGGGCTGGGCGCAACTCCCACCGACCCAGCCTTCGATCGTGCCGTCCGGATGGACGATGCCCGCCGCACCCGGTCTCGCCGACGTGGGCCGCCGGACGGCGACGACCGTGGCGACCGCGAACGGCTGCCCGGCCGCCTCGAGCTCGGCAGCCCGCGCGAAGATCCGCCCGGTCGTCACGGCTGGCCCATCCCTCGTCTGATGTCACGGCGTGCGTGACAACAGGCGTTCGAGCTGGCTTCCAAACGCCGAATGTCACGGAGGACGTGACGTCCGGCAGCTGTCGGGGCATTCATCCGCGATTTGGCCCGTTGAGCGTGACAAACGGCGTTCGAAGCGAGGTTCGTTCGCTCGGTGTCACGCCGGGCGCGACCTCCACCGCCGAACCCGCGGCCTCACACCACCCCCTTCTCGCGCAGGATGGCCCAGACCTTGGGCGGCGTGATCGGGATGTCGATGTTGCGGACGCCGAGGTGCCACAACGCGTCGACGACCGCGTTCGCGATAGCCGGTGGCGCGCCGACCGTCGCCGACTCGCCGACGCCCTTGGCGCCGAGCGGGTGGTGCGGCGACGGGGTGATGGTCTTCTCGACCTCCCAGGCCGGGGTCTCGACCGCCGTCGGCAGCAGGTAGTCCATGAACGTGCCGGCCTGGTTGTTGCCGAGCTCGTCGTACGTGATCGCCTCGTACAGCGCCGGGGCGAGGCCCATCGTGAGCCCGCCGTGGATCTGCCCGTCCACGATCATCGGGTTGATGATGTTGCCGCAGTCGTCGACGGCCACGAAGCGGCGGACCTTGACCTCGCCCGTGCCCTTGTCGATGTCGACGACGCAGATGTACGAGCCGAACGGGAACGTGAGGTTCGGCGGGTCGTAGTAGTCGACCGCCTCGAGCCCGGCCTCCATCCCCTGCGGGTGGTTGGTGTAGGCCGCGAACGCGATCTCCTGGATCGTCTTGAACCGATCCGGCGACCCCTTGACCGAGAACTTGCCGTTGGTCCATTCGAGGTCGTCCTCGTTGGCCTCGAGCAGATGCGCGGCGAGCTTGCGGGCCTTGTCGCGGATCTTCCGGGAGGCGATCGCGGTGGCGGCGCCGGCGACCGGCGTCGAGCGCGACGCGTACGTGCCAAGACCGTAGGGCGCGGTGTCCGTGTCGCCGTACTCGATCTTGATGTCGCTCACCGGGAAGCCGAGCTCCTCGGCGATGATCTGGGCGAACGTGGTCTCGTGGCCCTGGCCCTGGCTCTGGACGCCGATCCGGGCGAGGACCTTGCCCGTCGGATGAACGCGGATCTCGCACGAATCGAACATCTTCAGCCCGAGGATGTCGAAGTCGTGCGACGGCCCGGCCCCGACGATCTCCGTGAAGCTGCTGATGCCGATGCCCATGAGCTCGCCGCGCTCGCGCTTCTCGGCCTGCTCGCGGCGAAGCCCCGCGTAGTCGATGAGCTCCATCGCCTTGCGCAGCGCCTCGGGGTAGTTCCCGGAGTCGTACTCCCAGCCCGTCGGCGACTTGTACGGGAACTGCTCGGGCTGGATGAAGTTCTGCATCCGCAGCTCGGCCGGGTCCTTCCCGATCTCGTGGGCGAGCACATCGACCATCCGCTCGATCGCATGCACCGCCTCGGTCACCCGGAACGAGCAGCGATACGCGACCCCGCCCGGCGGCTTGTTGGTGTAGACCCCGTCGACCTCGACGAACGCGTTGTCGAAGTCGTAGGAGCCGGTGATCACGTTGAACAGCCCGGCCGGGAACTTCGACGGATCGGCCGCGGCGTCCGAGTAGCCGTGATCGGCGATCGTCTTCACCTTGAGGCCGGTGATCTTGCCGTCCCTGGTGGCGCCCAGCTCGGCGTGGATGTGGTAGTCGCGGGCGAACGAATCGGCCTGCAGGTTCTCCGAGCGGTCCTCGATCCACTTGACCGGCTTGCCGATCAGGAACGAGGCCGCCACGGCCAGGACGTAGCCCGGATAGACCGGCACCTTGCCGCCGAACCCGCCGCCGATGTCGTGCGTCTTGACCCGGATGTTCTGCTCGGAGATCGGCAGGCCGGCACCCGCGGCGACCAGCGCGAGGACCGTCCGGATGGCATGCGGCGCCTGGCTCGTGATGTGCAGCGTGAGCTGCTGGCGGACTGGATCCCAGTCGGCGACGCAACCGCACGTCTCGATCGAGGCCACGTGGATGCGCGGGATGTAGATGTCCTCGGCGACGCGGACCTCGGCCGCAGCCAGCGCCGCGTCGGCGGCCGACTTGTCGCCCGACTCCCAGTGCCAGATGTGGTTGTTCTGCTTGTCCTCGCCGCGATCCGGGCGGAGGACCGGCGCATCGGGTTGGAGCGCCTTGAACGGGTCGACCACGACCTGCAGCGGCTCGTAGTCGACCATCACCGCCTCGACGCCGTCCGCGGCGGCATAGCGGTCCGTGGCGATGACCGCCGCCACCTCCTGTGACTGGTACATCACGGTGTCGACGGGCAGCACCATCTGCATGTCGCCCGCGAGGGTCGGCATCCAGTGCAGCTTGTAGCCCTCGAGATCCTTGCCGGTGACCACGGCGAGGACGCCCGGGACCTTGAGGGCCTCCGACGCGTCGATCGACTTGATCGTGGCGTGAGCGTACGGGCTGCGGACGATGTCGAGCCAGAGCATGCCCGGCAGGACGACGTCCTCGATGTACTCGCCCTTGCCGCGGATGAACCGCGGGTCTTCCTTGCGCTTGACGGAATGGCCCATGCCCCCGACTTCGGGCGTGGTCTGCGGCTGCAGTTCGGTGGCCATCAGGCAACTCCCTCGGTCGTCTCGGCGGCCACGACCGGCGCCGACTCCGCGGCGGACAGCGTGCCCGCCGCCTGCTGGATGGCCTTGACGATGTTCACGTAGCCGGTACAGCGGCAGAGGTTGCCGGAAATCCCCTCACGGATCTCGGCCTCCGACGGGTCGGCGTTCTGATCGAGGAGCCAGGCGGCCTGCATGATCATGCCAGGGGTACAGAACCCGCACTGCAGGCCGTGCTGGTCCCAGAACGCCTGCTGGAGCGGGTGGAGGTCGGCGCCGCGTAGCCATGCCTTCGATGGTGGTGACCTCGGCGCCGTCGGCCTGGACGGCGAGGATCGTGCACGACTTGGCGCTCATGCCATTGACGTGGACCGTGCATGCCCCGCAGTTGCTGGTGTCGCAGCCGACGTGGGTGCCGGTCAGCCCGAACGTCTCGCGCAGCAGGTGGACGAGCAGGAAGCGCGGCTCGACGTCCGCCTCCCGCGCTTCGCCGTTGACCGTGACGGTGATGTGCTGTTTCGTCATCGTTCGGTCTCCTACGCGTACGCGAGACCGCGCTCGACGGCCGAGCGAAGTGCCCGCACCGTGAGCTCGGCGATCATGGCCCGCTTGTAGTCGACGGGGCCCCGGTTGTCGGCCACGGGGTTTGCCTGCGCGGCCGCCGCTGCCCCGGCGCGTCGGAACAGGTCGTCCGATGGCGCGTTGCCGGCCAGGACCGCTTCCGCGTCCTCCGCGGCATATGGGTTGTTCGAGGCGCCGGTGACCCCGATGCCGGCCCACCCGATGTTGCCGCCCTCCAACCTCGTGACTGCCGCCACGCCGACCGTCGCGTAGTCGCCGACCTTGCGTTCGAGCTTGACGTAGGCACCACCCTGGCCCCTCGCCCGGCGGCGGAAGCGGATCTCGGTCAGGACCTCGGTCGGCTCGATGGCGGTCTGGAAGGTGTCGATGAAGAAGTCCCTCGCCGCGATGACCCGCTCGCCGGTCGCGCTGCGGCAGACGATCGTGGCCTTGGCCGCCTGGAGGACCGCCGGCCAATCGGACGCCGGGTCGGCGTGAGCGACTGACCCGCCGATCGTTCCCCAGTTGCGGACCTGCGGGTCGCCGATGCCGCCACTCGCGTCGTGGAGCAGCGGGTAGCGGGCGATGATGTCGCTTTCGTGGATCTGGCAGTGGGTCGCCCGGGCGCCGATGCGCAACTCGTCGTCGGTCTCGACGATGCCGTCGAGGCCGGCCACATGGCCGATGTCGACAAGGAGTCCCGGCTGCGCCAGCCGCAGCTTCAACAGGGGGATGAGGCTGTAGCCGCCGGAGAGCACCTTCGCCTCTCCCTCGCGGTCGCTCAGGATCCGGAGTGCCTCCTCGAGGTCACCGGGCCGGACATAGTCGAACTGGCCGGGGATCATCGCGCTGCCGCCCTCCTCCCCACGTCATGGGGATCTATCGGCCCGTCTCCGCGACGGGCGCAGAGTGTCGACGATCGGGGGCCGGCGGTCGGGCGATCGGGTTGGGAATTGCCTGACCGGGGGTCCGTGTGCGCTGGGACGCGTGGACGCTTGGGAGCGAGTATCGCGCCGAGATCGTTCGCGCGTCAATCGAATACGACGCCCGACGCTGGATGGTTCGTCGGCCGAGAGCGTCCGGATTGCGCGCCAGTCCCTGTCGGGCGCCAGTACGCACGATCGAGTGGGGCACGCGCGCGCACCCCACGTGCCTGCCGGCCGGACACGACCGCCCGAGGGCCATCGATCGATTGGTCGATCTGCCCTCGGGCGACATGGTTCCGCGGACCCGCTTGCCGGGTCAGGCGCGCGTTTCCTGTGCCTCTTGACCTCTATTGCGCGACTGCAGTGTCCGGGTGGCGCTACGGACCGCCGAGACGGTCCCTGTGCTACGAGCCCTCTCCCGGCCACTCCCGAACAAGATGCCGTGCGCCCTCCTCCGCTCGGACATCATCGAACGTTGCGGCGGCTCCCGGCCACTCCCGAACAAGATGCCGTGCGCCCTCCTCCGCTCGGACATCATCGAACGTTGCGGCGGCTCCCGGCCACTCCCGAACAAGATGCCGTGCGCCCTCCTCCGCTCGGACATCATCGAACGTTGCGGCGGGTTGGGTGGTCGCGCCGATCGCTGCGGCGGCAGTGTCGGTGAACCCGACTTGGAGCGTGATCGCTGCGCCGATCATGGTTCCGCCCAGCAGCGTCGCGGCCAGCAGCGCGGCGAGCGACGCGGGAGCGAGCGATACGGTAGACAAGGGTCGAGTGCTCTGACCTGTCGTCATGGGAATGTCTCCTTCCATCCTCTCGGGCTGGCCGCCGATCGGCTCATCCGGGATCGGACGTTACCGACCGCGCCACTCCCGATTCATCGGTGAACTCCCGCATTTGTGCGCCGCGCGGAGTTCAGCTGGAGGGGTCCGTCTCCCTCAGTCGGCGAGCCAGCTCGGTGCGGTTGCGGGCGCCGACCTTCGCGAGCGCATTCGACACGTGGCGCTCAACGGTCTTGCGCGAGAGGAAGAGCTGTGCCGCGATCTCGGGGTTGCTCGCACCCTCGACGACCAGGCGGGCGACCTCGAGCTCGCGGGCGGTCAGGGCGCCATCCGCTGATCGGCCCCGGACGTCAGCCGCCTGGCGGCCTCCCCGACCACGCCGCCAGGTTCGGACCCCGAGCCCCCGGAGTTGACGATCGGCGAGCCCCTGAAGCGCGACCGAGCCCGCCTCCAGCGCCTCCACTGCGGCCGCGGAGAGCTCCTCCGCGGCGGCGGCGGGGTCCGTGCGCGACAGGACCCGCCCGAGGTCCAGCCGAATACCGATCGAGTCGATGACCCGACCGGTCCGCGCCGCCTCGGTCAACGCCGCCGAGAGGCGATCGGCGGCCGCCGGTGCCTGCGCGGACTCCTGAGCGGTGACGAGGCCTTCCACCCATTGCCGGGTCACGGCATCCTCGGGGTTTGGATCCGGCCGGGCGGCGTCCCAGGCCTCGATCGCGTGGCGGGCATCATTCGGTCGCTCAATCAATGCAAGCGCCTTCGCCGCCCACAGTTCGAGCTCGAGCCCGCAACGGGGGCAGCCAGCCTCGGCCGCGCACGCGCGGCCAGCTTCGATATGGGCGAGGACATCGGTCGCCGCAGCGGGTCCGTCGAGGGCGGCCAACCAGGTCGACGACAACAGGTGCGCAGACACGGCGTAGTGGGCGCTGGTCGTTTCGGCCGCCCGGATCAGCCCATCGATCGCCGTCCGCCGATCTCCCGCGTGGAATGCGGCTTCTTGTGCCACGAACTGATTTCGGGCCAGGAGCCGACCCCGCATCCCGATGCGGTCCACGAGGGCGAGCGTCTCCCTGATCACGTCTTGTGCCGCGCTGATCTGTCCACTTACGAGCAACGTCTCGGCAAATGGAAAGCCCGCCTCGACTGCAATCGACGGATAGACGCGCCGACGGCTTTCCTCCCAGGCGCGTTTCCTCACGAGAAGCGCGTCCGGGTGTTCGCCGCGGATCGACATCGCCGCTCCGATGGAGAGCAGACCTCGAATCTCGGCTGCACCATCGAACCCACGTGCCGCGTCGACCTGGGCCTCTGCGATGACGCGAACTTCTCGCCACTGGTCGTCCTGCACGGCGGCATGAAACGCGACGCGCAGAGCGTCGACGACCGCGCTTCGGTCCTCGGGGGAGAGTTGGTCGACGCCGCCCGAAGCGTCTGCGAGGCGTTGGGCCTGCTCGGCAGCGCGCCGCGCCAGCGGCCAACCGTCCGTGGGTCGACGCTCGAGCCAGATGACAGTCTCCGCCTCCAGCGCGTCGAGGGCGATCCGGTTCGCAGGTGCGGAGACCTCCGCCCGTGCTCGCTCGATGGCGAGTCGAGTCGCGGGCTCGAGGTTGAGCTCGTAGGCGGCCCGTGCGGCACCCAGCAACGCGCGCTCCCGAGCGGGACCCCGCGGCAGCTGGTCCGACAGCAGCGTCCACCGATCAAGCGCGATTCGATCCTCGCCCAGTTCTGCCGCCAGGGCGGCCGTCGCTTCGCGGAGGTCCTGCACCTCCGCATCGGACGATTCGGATTCGTCGGCAATGGCGCCGACGAGTGCGAGCCCTTCAGTGCCGAGCCAGCGGCGTCGAGGCGAACGCACGAGCCGGAGCGCCAGGTCGAGGGTCGGCATCGCGGCGGCCACGGCGATGCTCGAGCGCCGATCGGAGCGTCCCGAGATCGCCGTGTGCGGTCTTCTCGAGGGTCTCGGCCCACGCGCGGTGGAGGCGCAGGCGCGTCTCCGCAGAAAGGCGCTCGTCCGCGGCGGCCCGGATGAGATCGTGGACAAGCGACACGCCGGGCCCGGTCTGGCTCGCAAGCCCTCCGGCGACGAGCTCATCGAGCGCCGCCTGCACTCGCTGCTCCGGCCAGCCTTCGACGCTCACGATCTCGTCGATCGTCGCCGGCCGGCCTGCGACGGTCAGGAGGGCGACCAGCTCGGCGGCGTCGGGAGCGGCAAATCGGAGCCGCAGGTCGATGACGTGGTCTGCCTGGCGATCACCCTGGCTTCCGGCGAGAACGGCGAGCCAGAAGGGCGAGCCGGCGGCCTGCGACCAGAGCTCCGCCGCGCGCTCCGCCGCCACGTCAGGCGCGAGCGCGCGAGCAAGCCGGATCCCGTCATTGCGATCAAGCCCCTCGAGCTCCCCCACCGCGAATTGACCCGTGTCCGCGAAGACGTGTCGTAGTGCTTCGCTGAACGAGCCAACGACGGGCGCCGGTCGCGCCACGGCGACGAGGCCGACCGCCCGCTGGCCGGACACGGCCGCCCGGACCAGGTAATGGCAGAGCGCAAGCGACAACTCGTCGACCCACTGGAGGTCGTCGATCAGGATCAGGAGTGGCAGCAGCCGATCCGATGCGCGATGGGCGGCCTCGAAGACCCGGATCGGGTCGAGGGCCGCGACGTGGACCGATTCGTCCAGGAGCTCGCTCAGACGGCCGCCCGGTTCGTTGCGCACAAGGGTCCGGAGAAGCTGGCCAGCCGCCGCAAGTGGGACATTCCGCTCTGGCTCATAGCCCACGACGTCGAGTCTGTGCCGGACGGCAATCGCGGATCCGGCCTCGTTCAGCAACCGGGTCTTGCCCAGCCCCGGCTCTCCGACAAGGAGGAGGGCCGATGGACGTCGATCGACGGTGATCGTCCGGCCGAGGGCGCGAATCCGGTCGAGCTCCGCTGCGCGACCGACAAACGGCTCGCTCATTGCTTCTCAACGATACGCCCGAGTCGAATCCCACAACCCAAGTCGCATCCGCTTATGCATCCGGTAGCGGACTCAACAGGGCGGGCCCGTCGTCAGCGTTCTCCAGGACGTCGAGGAAGATCGCCGACCAGAGCATGGATTCCTCGCCGATGAACAGGCGGCGCGGGCTGATCCAGGGCCTGCCGCGGCCGTCGAGGACCTCCCAGTACGTGCCATCGCGTTCGATCCAGGCGCGATAGCGGTCGATCTCGTCCTGAGCCGACGCCGGGTCGATGCTCCGCAGCAGCTGGAGGTAGATCGCGCCGAGGCTCGTCCAGACCGTGGTGCCCTGGTAGTCGGGCAGCACGTGGCGGGTGAACCAGACCTCGCGGCCGGGCCGCCGGATCGTCTCGTAACGGAGCGGATACGGGGCACAGAAACCATTGGCCGCAAGGTATCGAAGCGCCGAACCCAGCAGGCGAGTCATCTCCAACCACGCCCGCGTAGAACGGCCACACGTTGGCCTCGCCCGACACGGTGTCGTCGCCCAGCGCGTCGCGGAATCGATCGCCGTCCCAGAAGTGTTCGCGCAGGAGCCGGCCGTGGTCGCCCTCGAAGTGGCGCTCGAACGGTGACGGCAGCCAGCGCGTCTCGGCGAGGGTCTTCGCGAGCAGCGCGACCATCGTGTTGCCGTAGGCGGTGCTCCGGTTGACGACGGTGTCGCGGTGGGCGCTATAGGTGCGGTCCGCGCGGACGAGGCCGGTGTCCGGGTCGACGACCCGCTGGGCGAACCACGCGACCTCGGCCGCCAGCCAATCGCGATGGCGTTCGACCAGGTCGTCGGCGTCTGCCGCGCGCAGGGCGGCCAGCAGGAGCGGCAGCGAATCGACCCCGTACTCGAAGACGTCTGCCGGGCGGTCGCCATAGTTGATCGTCGTGGTGACGTGGCTCCGGCGTCGCGTCCACACCCCGAGCGCATAGGCCAGGGACTCCCGCACCCGCTCCCCTTCTCCCAGCCGGACCAGCGACGGCGTCGAAAAGCCGAGGTCGCGCGTCCAGAACATGTCGAAGTGGCCGGGGCTGGCCGTGAACGTCCGCCCGTTCCAGCACGCCTCGATGCAGGCACGGATCACCGTCGCGGCATCGCCCGGGTGGCGCGTGTGGCCGTGGCGGTGGCGGCGGGCCCGGACGCGGAGCGTGTTGAGGTAGACGGGCAACATCGACGGGGCGAACCACGCCGCGATCGCCATTCAACTGCCCTGGCGAGGCCGCCAGGTCACGACGCCGACGACGCTTGTGCCGCGGCCCTTGAGCGTCCACCCGTCATCGGTCTGCTCGGTGAGGTCATCGAGCGCTTCCTGGAACCGTCCCTCCTTGGGGCCATCGGGTGCGATCCACAGCTGACGTCGGACGAACCCCTCGAGTTCGTCGCGCGACTCGAACCGGCGTGGCTCGATCGGGATGCGCGTCTCGGTGGGGTTTCGTGCCTGGGCGGTGAGCAGCTCGAGTGCATCGGGAAGGCCCGGCAACGGGACGCGCTCCTCGCCGTGGACCGGTGGCCAGAACGGGTCCGCGGCCGACGCGGGCGCCCGCTCCATGAGCAGCGCCACACACAGCCGGCGGCTTGCCGCTTCGAGGGCGTCGAGGAACGGTCCGATCTGCTCGACGTCGTAACCGACGTGCGCGATGAGCCCCACGTCGGCCCCGAAATCGAGGGCAGAGCCGTCCGGCGGCCAGCGCAATTCGACCGTGCGGACGTTCTCGATCGCGTGGTCCTCCGCGATCTCCGCGAGCGCCTCCAGCATCGACGGCGAGGCGTCGACCGCCACGACCGACCCACCCGACGGATCGAGGGCACGTGCGATCGGCAGCGCGAAGCGGCCGGCGCCCGCCCCGACGTCCAGCCATGTGTCACCGGGCCGGACCAGCGCCAGCAACGCAGCGACAAGCGGATCGTCGGTTCGCGTCGGGTCGGCGCGGAAGAGGGACCGCACCGGCGCGTAGAAATCCTGGCCGTCGGGGACCTCGCGGATGCGCTCGACCTGTTCGCGGTTCGCGCGGACCCGCGCACCCCAGCTTGCCTCGATGGCGCGAGCGAGATCCGCGGGTGTGTCCACGTCGGGGTTCGATCCTGCCACCGGTACCTCCCGGACGAGCTCGGAGTGGGCCGCGAGGACGGGACCCAGGCCGCGGTCGCCGGTTGCCTCGGCCGCCAGGCCGAAGGCGGAGCGTCCGAGCAGGACCGGGTTCCGTGCGGCGTCGTCGTCGTAGCGGGGCACGACGACGGATCGCATCGGGTCGTCCGGTTGGGCGAGAAGCGCCCGGACCGTGTCGGCGCGAAGTCCGGGCTGGTCGGCGAGCACGATCAGCGCCGCGGACGCGGTCGGCGAGATCGACGCGAGCCCGACCGTCAGCGAGCTCGACAGGCCCCGTGCGGGATCGGGGTTCCGGACGCGGCGCTCGCCGCGCCAGGCAATCGCCTCCTCGATTGTCGCGGCGTCGTCGCCGAGAACGACCACGACCTCAGCGACGCCCTGCCCATCGAGCGCGTCGAGCACGTGCTGCAGCACGGGCCGGCCGCCCAGCTCGGCGAGCAGCTTCACGCCGCCGAAGCGCGAAGCGGCCCCGGCTGCGAGAACGACCGCGCTGACCGCCGCGGCTTCGGAACCCCGGGTCACCCGCCGGTGATCGGCGTCGGTTCGCGCATCTCGCGAATCGGACGCTCGGCAGCAAGGTCGCGCATCGGGCGCCCGCTCCCCCGTGTAGCGCTCGGCGACGATCTCGGCGAGGATCGCGAGCGCGGTCTCGGACGGATTGCGCCCGCCGAGGTCGAGGCCGATCGGCCCGCGCAGCTCGGCCAGCTCGTCGTCGGTGACCCCCACGTCACGGAGCCGTGCCCGACGGTCCGCCTGGGTCTTGCGCGATCCCACCGCCCCGACGTAGCGGCAGTGGCGGCGAAGCGATTCGACGATCGCCGGCTCGTCGAACTTCACGTCGTGGGTCAGCACGGCCACCGCGTCGTTCGGGCCCAGTCCGATGTCGTCGGCGATCTCGTCAGGCCAGCCGACGACCAGCCGATCCACGTCGGGGAATCGTTCCGGGGTGGCGAACGAGGCCCGGCCATCGACGACGACCGTCTCGAAGCCAAGCTCCGCGGCCAGCCGGACGAGCGAGCGCGCGACCTCCACCGCGCCGACAACGACAAGCCGCGGCCGCACCGGGAACGCCTCGACGAAGTACGACGCGCCGCCGAGCTCCAGCGTCCGCGACGTGCCGCGCTTCAGTGCTTCGAGCGCTCCGTCGACCAGGGCGGCGTCCAGGTCCTGCCGGCCGAGCGTGCCGTCGAGGCGACCGTCTTCGTGCACGATCAGCTCGGGCTCGGGGGGTGCGCCGCTGCCCGGCTCGTGAGGACCGAAGTCGGCCGGCGGCGAATCAGCGGGGAGCACGGTCACGACAGCTGCTCCCCGACCGCCTGCCCCGAGGGATGCCCGCGCCGCGTCGACGACCGGAGCGGGCATGGCAGGCTGGACGAGCACGTCGATCGTGCCGCCGCAGGCGAGACCGACATCCCACGCCTGCTCGTCGCTGATGCCGTAGCGGATGACCCGGGCACGCCCCGTGGACCGGGCACGATCGATCTCCTCGGCCGCCGCTCCCTCGACACAGCCGCCGCTCACCGATCCGGCGATCCGGCCGTCGTCCGCGTAGAGGAGCACCGCCCCCTCCGGCCGCGGCGCCGACCCGAACGTGCGGACGACCACCGCCCGACCGACGGCGGGGCTCGACCCCTGGTCAGTCCGCCAGGTGTCGAGGGTTTCGAGCAGTTCGCGCATCGGATGGTCCTCCGGGCTCGGTCGCCCTCATCGTGCCCTAGTTCGTCAGCGGCCGCGCAGCCCGTGGATCCACCGTGCGCTCGCCGAGCGCGGCCGGCACGGCCGTTGAGGCCGGATCCGGCGCGGACGGGAGGGCGGCATGGGCGGCCGCCTCGCTGCCGCGCCGCGTATCACCCGCGCGGACGCCGGCGAGGATCTCGCCGAGCCGCTCGAGGTTCGCCACCGTGCCGGCGGCCAGGAAGTCGTCGATGTACGGAAATGCGGCCCGCATCCCGCCGGCCAGTGGCTGGTAGCCGGGCGTCCCGGCCAGCGGGTTCAGCCAGATCAGGCGGTGACAGTTCCGCCTCAGGCGAGCGGTCTCGCTGGCAACGAGCGCCGGATCCCCCCGGTCCCACCCGTCCGAGATGACGATCACCACGCCCGACGTGCGCAGGGTCCGCCGCGCCCAGCGCTGGTTGAACTCGCGGAACGACTCCCCGATCCGGGTGCCGCCCGCCCAGTCGTTCACGACGTCGGCGACGCGCGCGAGCGCCCGGTCGCGGTCGCGGTCGTGGAGCAGCCGCGTCACGCGGGTCAGCCGCGTCCCGAACACGAAGGCCTCGGTCCTGACCGCGGTCGAGGCAGACAGCGCCTGGACGAATCGGAGGAGGAGCCGCGAATGGCGCTCCATCGAGCCGGAGATGTCGCAGATGACGACGAGCGAGCGTGGCTCGTGGACCGGCCGCCGCCAGACCCATTCGAGCAGCTGGCCGCCGGTCCCGAGATTCCGCCGGAACATGGCCCGCGGGGCGAGGCGGCGGCCGTGCGAGTGCAGCTCGTAGCGACGCGTCCGGCGCCGCTCGAGGCGCGGCTCGAGCAGGTCGATCAGCCGTTCGGCCTCCCGCAGCTCCGAGGGCGTCATCCGGTCGAAGTCGCGATGGCGAATGACCTCGCCCTGGCTGTACGCATCCGGGGAGATGACGACGCCTTCGATCGGCGCCTCGTCGTCAGGCGCCTCCTCGGTCAGCGACGGGATCGGGAGCCCGCGGTCGTCCGTCTGGCCGGGGCGCCGTTCCTCGCCGGGAAGCGCCAGACCCTCGTCGGATTCGCCCTCGGGTTCGTCGCCCTGGTCGGTCGGGAGCGCGGGCGGCTGGAACTCTCCGGCATGTCGCCGGTTGCGCTGGCGCCACCAGCGGTCGAAAACCGCGTCGTAGACCAGCCGGTCGTCGCGCCGACGAACGAACACCGCCTGGCCGGCCGCCCGTACCTGCTCGCGGTCGGCGAGCTCGACGAGCGTCAGGCTGCGCGCGTAGTCGATCGCAGCGCCGAGGTCGACGCTGAGGCCGGCCGCCCGCAACGCCCGCCCGAACCCGACAGCCTCGCCGAGCAGGCGGTGGCCGTCCACGGTGTCACCCCACGGTGCCCGGACGACTGCGGGGTCCTGCATGGCTCGTCCTCGGTCGGGTCAGCCCCGCGCGGCCGCCTCGGCCAGGTACTGGCGCGCGACGTCGCCACGGACCTGCCGGATGTCCTCTTCGTACTTGAGCACGACGCCGAGGGTCTCATCGACGAGGTCCGGCGCGAGCTCCCGGGCGCCGAGGCTCAGCAGCGCGGCGGCCCAGTCGAGGGTCTCGGCGATCCCCGGCACCTTCGTGAGGTCGGCCTCCCGCAGCCGGTGGACGAACCCGACCACGTCGCGGGCGAGCTGTTCGGGCGCTGCCGGCACGCGCGCCTGGACGATCTCGAACTCCTTCTGGGCGCTCGGGTAGTCGATCCAGTGGTAGAGGCAGCGCCGCTTGAGGGCGTCGTGGACCTCGCGCGTGCGGTTCGAGGTGAGGATCACGCGCGGCGGCTGGACGGCGGTGATCGTGCCGATCTCGGGCACGGTCACCTGGAAGTCGGACAGGATCTCGAGCAGGTACGCCTCGAACTCCTCGTCCGCGCGGTCGATCTCGTCGATCAGCAGGACCGGCGCAGCACCGTCGGTCAATTCGAGCGCCTGCAGGAGTGGTCGCCGGATCAGGAAGTCGTGCCCGAAGATGTCGTGCGCGCTCGCGTGCTCGGCCTCGCCACGGGCCTCGAGCAGGCGGATCTCGAGCATCTGCCGCGGGTAGTTCCACTCGTACACGGCGGTGTTGACGTCGAGGCCTTCGTAGCACTGGAGCCGGATGAGGCGCGCCCCGAGGCTGGCGGCGAGCACCTTCGCGAGCTCGGTCTTGCCGACGCCCGCCTCGCCTTCGAGGAGCAGTGGACGGCCAAGCTCCAATGCAAGGAACACGGCAGTCGCAAGCGACCGGTCGGCGATGTAGTTCCGACCGCGGAAGTCGTCCTGGATGCTCTCGATCGACTGGGTGCCGATCGGCCGGTTCGCGCGATCCGTCGTCGGTTCGGTCGTGGGCTCTGTCACGGAGCGGATGCTACACGGCTCAGGGCGAGGTTCGCCGCCAGATATCAGCCCCCGTGATCGGAGGCAAGAGGATTGCCCGTGATCGGCCTGATTTCGGCCGAATCTGCGGCCATTCAGCACCCCGGCTGATGATTGGCACGGCATTGGACGAAATCCTCGGCCTTTGATTGCCCGGGCTGATATTCGGCGACAACCGGGAACCTCCGCCTATCCGGCGAGGTCGAGGTCGACCGCTGCCGCTGGCTGCTCGCCAGCGGGTTCGGGCAAGTCCCGTTGGCGGATCACCGGCGACCAGATCAGCCACAGCACCCCGAGCATTGGCGCGATCGACGTGATCAGCAGCGTCTCGCGGACGCCGATGGCGGTGCCCAGGACCCCGCCGAGCAAGGCGCCAACTGGGCGGATTCCGTAGTTGAGCGTCCGGAACGCGCCGGTGGCCCGGGCCCGGATGCGGTCCGGGGTCCGCGCGATGATGATCGCGCCGGCGTTGACGTCGAGGATCATCACACCGAGCCCGGCACCGAACTCGGACACAAGCAACGCGCCGAAGATCAGCTCGGGCGGTCCCGACACGAGGGGGATCAGGATGAGCGGCGCCGGGAAGAGGATGCATCCCAGTGCAGTCGCCGGCCCGATGCCGATCCGCCGGCCGATCGGCCCTGCGATCACCGCGCCGATGAGCCCCCCGATCGCGCCGACGCCCAGTGCCAGACCCAGCGTGCCGGGCGTAACGCCGAGGTAGCGCGTCGCGTACAACACGAACAGGGCGCTGAAGGCGAAGTTGAAGAAGTTGATCGTGGCCGCGGCCAGGAGCGCGGGGCGGATGATCGGATCGCGCGCGGCAAACCGCAACCCGGCCGCAAATCGCTCGCGGATGCCCGCCGGATCCGGCTCGACCGGCGGTTCGTCGGCCTTGACGCGCGTGAGGAACAGCGCCGAGACGATGAACGAGACGGCGTCGACCGCCAACGCGATCGGGGCGGTCAGCACCTGCACGAGTGCGCCCCCGAGTGCCGGCCCGACGACGTACGACAGGGACCGGCTGCCTTGCAGCAGCGAGTTTCCCTGGACATACAGCTCACGCGGCGCGATGGCGACGAACACCGTCGACCACGACAGGTCGAACAGGACGGTCAACGATCCCGCGAGGAACCCGACGACGTACAGCTGCTGGATGCTCAGGACGCCGGCGATGTATGCCGCCGGGACACTGGCGATCAGCGCGGCGCGGCCGATGTCCGCCGCGATCATGACGTGTCGGCGATGCTGGATCCGCTCGAGCCAGACGCCTGCCGGCATCGAGAACAGGAGGTGCGGCAGCAACGACACCGCCGTCAGCAAACCCATGTCGGCGGCGTCCGCGTCGAGCACGAGGATCGCGGTCAACGGCATCGCGAGCAACGTGAGCTGGTCCCCGATGACCGAGATCGTTTCCCCGATCCAGAAGGAACGGAAATCGGGCATCCACAGCAGGGACGGCACGAAACGCCGCCGGAGGACGCGATGGATGGTCGGGTTCCCTTGCGGCCCTAGCCGTCAGGGGCGTCCAGCTCCCGCGCATACGACGGGAACCGGAAGCGCTGGTCGCGGGTGAGGAGCCCGCCGTGCCCCAACTTGGCAACCGTCTTCTCGGAGGGTCCTTCGCCCGAGAGCAGTCGCGGCAGGAGCAGATCGACGGCGGTCGCCTTCGAGTACGCGCCACACGTTGGCATGCCCACGATGGGCACGGTGCCGACGCGTGCCAGCCACAGCATCGAACCCGGGTGCGCCGGCACGCCGCGGCGCACCAGCCGCCCGCCCAGCCGTTCGATCGCGACGAAGAAGGCATCGGCCGGGTCGGTGCTGGCCGCACCCGCCGTCAGCACCAGGTCGACCAGCTCGCGGCCGGCCACGTACGGGTGGAGGGCACGTTCGACCAGGTCGGGATCGTCCTCGACGTAGCGGATCGACGCGATCTGCGAGCCGAGGCCCTCGACCTTGGCCGTGACGCTCGCCTCGAAGCGCTCGCGCGCCACGCCGTGGACCGACTGCTTGACCACGACCCCGATGGTCGAGCGGACGAACCCGGCGACCCACACGACCGGTGTGCTGCCGAAGCCGGCGATTCGGGCCCCCTGCTCGACCGTGTTCCCGGGCACCACGTGCGGCGCGACTTTCACGCTGGCGACGAGATCGCCCTGCTCCACGATCTGGCCATCGAAGCCGGTGAAGACCTCGAGCGGGTCGATGCGGTTGATCCGTTCGAGGTTCGCGACGTCGACGTTGAGGACGCCCGGGTGCGCGGCGAGCAGGTCGATCCGGCTCTGCATGGGGCCGCGGCGCGTCAGGCCGCGACCGCCGACCGCATCGGCGAGCCGTGCCGCGGCTTCGTCCTCGTGCATCTCGCCGGCTTCGAGGACGAGGACCGTGATCGGCTCGCCAAAGTCGGCGTCGCCGAGCTGGACGAGATCGCCCTCGGACAGGCGCCGACCCTTCGACCAGCGCTCGTCACCGATCTTCAGGTCGCGGGCGAGGACTGCGCCGACGAGACGGGCGGGCGCGGGTCGGCCGGGCGTGACCCGTTCGAGGCGCACCCGTTCCCGATCGTCGTATCAGGCGCTGCGGCCGAGGGCGGCCTCGATCGCGCGACGGGTGTGAACCACGGCCATCGCTGAACGATAGGCGGCATTGGCGTGAATGTCCGAATTGACCGACACGCCATCGGTGGCGTGCGCAGCGGCAGCGGCAATCGCCGAGGAAGAGCCGTCCGATCCGACCAGCGCCGATTCCACCGCCTTCGCCCGATACGGATGCTCCCCGACCCCGGTCAGCGCGACGCGGGCGTGGCTGATCGAGCCGCCACTCCGCGCGATGACCGCGGCCACGCCGACCAGGGCATAGCCGGACGCCGGCTGGGCGAGCTTCTCGTAGGCGCCGCCGACGCCGTCGGGCAGCGCCGGGCGCCGGACGGCCACGAGGATCTCGTCGGCCTCGGCCGTGGTCGTGAACGGTCCCGTGAAGAAGCCGTCCAACGGAACCACCCGCTCGCCACTTGCCGAGCGAAGGACTGCCGAATAGTCGAGCGCGAGGAGGATCGCCGGCGCGTCGGAGGCCGGGTCGGCGTGCGCCACCGAGCCGCCGATCGTGCCCAGATTGCGGACCTGGACGTCACCAATGTTCGCGACGGCGTCGCGGGCCCACTCGAGCTGCGTTTCCTCCATGACCTGGGCGTACGTCGTGAGCGCCCCGATCTCAGCTCCGCCGTCCTCCGTGTAGCGCGTGCCGGCCAGGCCGGCGATGCGCCCGATGTCCACGAGGGTGGTCGGTCGTGCGAGTCGCAGCTTCATGAGCGGGAGCAGGCTCTGGCCGCCGGCGATGACCTTCGCGCCGGGCTGGCCGGCGGCCTGAGCCGCCTCTTCGATCGAGCCGGGTCGGACGTAATCGAACGCGGCCGGGATCATGCCTGGCCTCCCTTCGCGGCCTGGATCGCGGCCCAGACCGACTGCGGCGTGTACGGCATGTCGAGGTGCTTGATGCCGAGCGGCCCCAGCGCGTCGTTGACCGCGTTGGCCACGGCGGCGGTGCTGGCGATCGCGCCGGCCTCGCCGACGCCCTTGACGCCGAGCGGGTTGACCGGCGACGGCGTGACCGTCTCATCGAGCTCGATGTTCGGGAACCACGCCGCTCGCGGGAGCGCGTAGTCCATCATCGATCCGGTGAGCAGCTGGCCGTCGTCGCTGTAGATGGCCTGCTCCCAGAGCGCCTGGCCGACGCCCTGGGCGATACCGCCGTGCAGCTGACCGTCGACGATCAGCGGGTTGATCTTCTTGCCGACGTCGTCGACAGCGAGGTAGCGCACGAGGTCGACCTTGCCGGTCTCCTCGTCGATCTCGACCACGGCGATGTGCGTCCCGAACGGGAACGTGCAGTTCGGGGTGTCGTAGTAGGCGGTCTCGTCGAGGTACGGCTCCATGCCTTCGGGCGCGTCGAATGCGAGGTCGAGCGCGAAGGCGATCTCCTGCAGGGTCTTCATCCTGTCGGGCGAGCCTTTCACGCGGTACTCGGCGCCGACGACCTCGATGTCGTCGGGCGAGGCTTCGAGCATGTGCGCGGCGTAGCGCCGCGCCTTGTCCTTGATCTTGTCGGCGGCCTTGACCGCGGCCGTCATGCCGACCGACGACGTCCGGCTTCCGTAGGTGCCGTAGCCGAACGGCGTGCCCTGGGTGTCCGAATGCAGGATGACGATGTCTTCCATCGGGATGCCGAGCTCGCCGGCGACCACCTGCGCGTAGGTCGTCTCGTGACCTTGCCCCTGCGGCGACGTTCCTACCGTCACGACGACCTTGCCGGTCAGATGGACCTTGATGTTGGACGACTCCCACATCGCGGCGCCCCAGCCTTCGCCAACGGCACCGATCCATTTGCTGGGGGCGACCCCGCAGACCTCGATGTAGGTGGAGAAGCCAAGACCGAGGAGCTTGCCGCGGCCTTTGGCCTCGGCCTTCCTGGCGGCGAGATCCGTGTAGCCGGCGGTCGCGAGGGCCATGTCCATGGCGGGCTCGTAATCACCGGAATCCATTGAGATCTTGGCGCCGCCGGACGCCGTGAACAGGCCTGACGGGTTCTCGTACGGGAACTGGTCCGGCTGGACGAAGTTCCGGCGTCGGAGCTCGGCGCGATCCATCCCGATCTCGGCCGCGAACAGGTCCATCGCTCGCTCGATGACGTAGGTCGCCTCCGGGCGGCCCGCCCCGCGATACGCGTCGACGAACGTGGTGTTCGTGTAGACCCCGGTCACCTCGGCATAGACGTTCGGGATCCGGTAGCAGCCGGCCAGAACGCGCGCATACAGGGTCGTCGGGATCCCTGGTGCGATCGTGGAGAGCCGGCCACCCATGTTGGCCAGGGTCTTGACGCGAAGGCCCGTGATCTCGCCGCTCTTCGTGCCGGCGATCTCGAGATGCGTGATGTGGTCGCGGCCGTGGATCGTGCTCTGGTAGTTCTCGCGCCGGCCCTCCACCCACTTCACGGGGCGACCCCCGATCGCTTTGCTGGCGAACATCGTGAGCGCCATGTCGGCGTAGCAGTAGATCCTCGACCCAAACGCACCGCCGACGTCCGGGGCGATGACCCGGACCTTGTGCTCCGGGATGCCGGTCACGAAGGCGGTCAGCAGCAGCCGCTGGATGTGCGGCGTCTGGCTCGACATCCAAACGGTGTACTCGTCGGTGCCGGCGTTGTACCAGCCGATGTCGCCGCGCGTCTCGATCGAGTTCGGGATGAGCCGGTGATTGACGAGTCGCTGGCGAACGACGACTTCCGCCCCATCGATGGCGGCGTCCGTGCCGGCCTTGTCGCCGACGTTCCACTCGAACACGACGTTGTTCGGGGCGTTCTCGTGGAGCTGCGGCGCGCCGGGCTGCGTGGCCTTCTCCGCGTCGACGACGGCCGGCAGCGGTTCGTAGTCGACCTCGATCGCCTCGAGCGCGTCCTGCGCCTGGGCGGCCGTCTCGGCGACGACCGCCGCGACGCCCTCGCCGGTCCACTTCACGCTGTCGGTCGCGAGGACGCTCGGCATGTTGACGTTGTTCTGGATGCCGCGCGCTGCCGCCGGCCGGCCAGGCCATCGGCAGCGGGTTGTAGGGGATGTCGGCACCGGTGAATACGGCGATGACGCCGGGCATCCCTTTCGCCGCCGAGGTGTCGATCGAGCGGATGTTCGCGTGCGCGTACGGGCTGCGCAGGATCGCGACATGGGTGAGCCCAGCGAGGGTGATGTCGTCGAGGAAGCGGCCGTTGCCGGTGATGAACTTCGGGTCCTCGGTGCGCTTGATCGGGGAGCCGACGGGTCCTGGAGCTGCGATCGCCATGTCTGTCTCCCCTACGCGACCGGTGCCGCAGCGCCGGCGCGCATCACGGACGCGGCCTCACGGATCGCGGCGACGATGTTCTGGTAGCCGGTGCAGCGACAGAAGTTGCCCTCGATCGCATGGCGGATCTCGGCGTCGGTCGGATCGTCGTTCCGGGCGAGCAGGTCCGCCGCGGTCATGATCATGCCCGGCGTACAGAACCCGCACTGCAGGCCGTGCTTCTCCCAGAAGGCGGCCTGGATGGGGTGGAGCTCGCCGTCGGACCGGAGGCCCTCGATGGTTTGCACGTCCATGCCGTCGGCCTGGACCGCGAGCATCGAGCACGACTTGACGGCCTTGCCGTCGACGTGGACCGTGCACGCGCCGCACTGGCTGGTGTCGCACCCGACGTGGGTTCCGGTGAGGCCCAGGTCCTCGCGGATCGCCTGGACCAGGAGGCGTCTTGGCTCGACGTCCAGCTCCCGTGCTGTGCCATTCACCGTCAACGAGATGCGTTCGGCCACGGGCAGAACCTCCTTCCGAAACGGGGAAGCTGGGACCGGTCGCTGGCGTGGGACACCTTGCGGTGGTGACAGGAACCGCTGCGTCGCGAGTCGGCAGCGTGAATTCCGATGGTGGCACCGCGCGGTGCCCGAATCAAGCAGCAAACGCACCGTGCGAGCCCGACGTCACGAACGCCCGCTTGTCCGACCCTTCGCGCGCCGGACGCCCGTCCTGCCGAGGGCCGCGCTCCTGATGCTGATCGCGCGCGGGTCGATGGCGGCAACCCGTTCGTCGGGGCTCGCGAGTGCCAGGCGTACTGCCTCGCCGAGGCGCCGCATCCTGCGTTCCGCGACCTCCCACGGCACGCCCGCGAGGCTGCCGGCGGTCGCCACGCCGACGCGGTCGGGGCCGCGGCCCGCGGTCGACGCCGCGTAATTGAGCGCGTACAGCAGGATCTCGACCGCTTCGTCGCCACCGGCGTCGGCCGTCAGCGCTCCGCACACGATCCCGATCGACCGAGGCGCGGCGGCGGCGATTCGCCAGTTGTCGGGACCACGGACGAGGTCGAGCGCGAGGCTCGAGTACGGCGCTTCGAGGAGGGTATCGATGCCGGCATCCTCGGCGCTGCCGCCGGTGATCGCAAGCGAGACGTGCAGCCCGGCCAGCCCGTCGAGGACGCGCCGCTGCGCATCGACGAAGCGGCGCCGCATCAGCGGGTCCGGCCCGAGCGACGGCACGGCGGGTTCGTGCACTTCGACGAGCGGGCAACCCGCGGCGGCGAGTTCCCGAAGGACCGCATTTGTCGCGTCGGCGGCGGTCGCCAGGTCGCGTTCGAGCGCATCCGGCTGGTCGCCACGCGCCGGGGCGCCGGTGGCGCTCCACGGACCGAGGACGACGGCCTTGACCGCGCGGTCGGTGAGCGCTGCCGTCGCGTGCCAGCGTTCGACGACCGTGCCGAGCTCGTCGTTGCCCCACGATCCGCCATCGACCAGCGGTTCGAGCCCGGCGGCCTCCTGCGCGCCGACCGCGGCCGCGACCAGGTCATCCGATCGAGCGTCGTCGGGCAGCGGCGGTCGGGGCAGCCCGCCGAGCAGTGTCGCGAACATGTGCCGGCCTAGCCGGACGGCGGTGGAGCGCTCGCGCCAGCTGCGGACGAAGCCGTCCGTTCGAGCACCGACACGCCTCCGCCGTCACGCGTGGCGGTGCCGTATGCGAGGCCCGCCAGGACGGCAAACGCCAGGGCGCCCACCGCGAGCACCGGCAGGACCGCGGGCGGCCGCGCGACGCGGTCCATGCCCTCGGTGCCCGCGCGGCGCCAGTAGGACGACATGGTCGCCACGCGGCTCGGGGGGATGACGGCGCCCAACCACAGGCCGCCGAGCAGGCCGCCGATGTGGGCCGCGTTGTCGATCATGCCGGCCGAGGCAAACCCGAAGGCGAGGTTGATCAGGATGAGGACCCCGATCTGTCGTGCGATCGCCCGTGCGTAGCGATCGACCGGATGGTGGATCCAGCTCGCGGCGGCCAGGACGCCGAACATCCCGAAGATCGCGCCGGAGGCACCCACCGACGGGTTGTCCCCACCGAACGCGAAGCTGGCGACCGAGCCGGTCGCGGCGCACGCGAGGTAGAAGACCAGGAACCGGAGCGGGCCGTACCAGCGTTCCACGAGCGGCCCGACGATCCACAGCGCCCACATGTTGAACAGGAGGTGCAGCCAGTCGGCATGGACAAGCGTGACCGTCCACAGCCGCCAGTACTCGCCCTGCGCGACGGCCGCCTTGTCGAGCCACAGGGCCGTGAGCAGCTGCTGACCCTCGTCTGACTCCTGGGTCAGGTAGACGGTCAGCGAGATCACGACGGTGACGGCGATGATCAGCTTCGTGAGCGTGATCTGGAAGACGTCGCCACGACCCTTCGCGAAGTAGCGGTTGGCCGCGCCCTGGTTACCCAGCTCCTTGCTCAGCCAGCCCAGGCGGTTCGCGATCTCCGCCTTGTCCTGGGGCGGTGCGCGCCGGTCGGCCTCCTTGTACGACGCGAACGCCGCCTGCAGGTCGCCGGCGCGTACCTGGGCGGCGGCAACGTTTCGCCATGCGGGATAGGTCGAGGATGTCTCGGGGAGCTGCGTGACCGACAACCAGTTGGCGAGCGCCCCCTCGTCGTCGTCCGTCCGATAGCGGGCCTCGCCGAGGCCGAGGAGTGCGGCCGCGGTGATCTGCGGGTCGCCCATCGGCGCGCCGAGGATGCGGACGTACTGGCCCCCGGCATCCGCGAAATCTCCGCCACGCAGCAGCTCGTCGGCGCGCTGGAGCATGCTCTCGGCGTCGGCCCGCGACAGCGGGCCCGGGTGTGACGGGTCGGCGTGACCGCCCGGGGAACCGGTGTGGTCCATCTGGGCCGACTCTACACAACGTCGCGCGGGGCGTCCTCCCGGCTATGCTCGGGCGCGATGTGCGGACGGTTCATGCAGGAACGCCCGGTCTCGGATCTCGCCGAGATCTTCGCTGCCGAGGCGCTCGTCGACGAGCCCGGCGGGCGCTACAACATCGCGCCGACCGACGAGGCGATCGTCGTGGTCGAACGCGACGACCGGCGGGCGCTGAAGGGCTACCGCTGGGGGCTCATCCCGCACTGGGCGCCGGACGCGCGCATCGCGTCGCGAACGTTCAACGCCCGAGCCGAATCGATCGCGTCGATGCCGGCGTTCCGTGAGTCGTTCCGGCGCCGGCGCTGCCTCGTGCCCGTGGATGCGTTCTACGAGTGGAAGCGACAGGACGGCATCCGCCAGCCGTACCGGATCTTCCGGGCGGACGGACGACCACTCGCGCTTGCCGGCCTGTGGGCCGGCTGGAAGAACCCGGATACGGACGAGGTCCGGCGGACCTTCACGATCGTGACGACGACACCGAACGCGGTGGTCGCCGAACTGCACAACCGGATGCCGGTCATCGTCCCCGACGAGGCGTGGGCACGCTGGCTCGACCCGCGAACCACCAACCTCGGCGAGCTCCGCGCGCTCCTCGAGCCGAGTGACGAGGTCGCCCTCGAGATCGCGCCGGCGTCGCGGCTCGTCAACGACGTGCGGAACGACGGCCCGCAACTGCTCCTGGCGCTCGACTAGGGCTCGGCAGGCTCCCAGCCGGTACCTGCCACAGCTTCGCGGAAGGCGGCGCGCGGTTCGGCTCCGGCATCGATCGCTGCCGCCAGCTGGCCGACGAGCCGATCGAACACGCCGTCCGAATCGGCGTCGGGGGCGCCCAGGACGATGGCGTCCGGAGGCAGGCCGGCGGGCTCAGGCCGGCCGTCCTTCACCACCGCGACCAGCGTGCCGTTGTTCCAACCGGCGGCATCGGCCGCCACGCGGAGGGCCATCTCATCGAGCTGGTCCGCCACGACTACCACGCGGAACTCGGTCAGGTAGCGCAGCCCGAGCTCGACGTCCCCGGCGTCGAGCGCCGGTCGGTCAGCGCGGTCGCCGCCCGGCCTTCCGCCTCCTCCGGCGCGAGGATTTCGTCCGCGTCCGTGAGCTCCTCGTCGATGGCGTCGGCGTCGTCGGCCTGCACGGGCGTGCGGTGTGCCGGGTCCCGCAGGACCGCCACGTGCCCGACGTGGCCCTGGGCAAGGGCGAGGACAAGCGCATTGCCATCGGGGTCGTCGCCGACCTTGCCGACGAGCTGGACGGCGGCCCCGCGCTCCGCCGCCGTCAGTGCGATGCGCGCGGCCGAGCCCGTCGCCACGGGGTTGTCTTCGACGCGCGCGAGCACCGGCTGGCCGATCACGACGATCACCGGCCCAGCCTACCCCGAGTCGTCCGAGCCCGACCCCGAGTGCGTCCGAGCCCGACCCCGAGTTGCTGCCTGAGCCCGAGTCGTCCGATCCGGAATTGTCCGACCCGGACCCGGATCCACCGCCCGGACCGGGGTTGCCACCCGAGTCGTCGGTCCCGGTTGGCTCGGCCGTTTCGGTCGGCTCCGCGGTCTCCGTGGGCGACGGAGTGGCCGTCGGCGTGGGCGCCGGCGAGGGCGATGGCGAGGGTGGGAGGCTCGGGGCGGGCGAAGGCGAAGGAGGTCCGGGACGCTGGGCGCCGGTGACGGCGACGGCGGCGGGGCGACATCCGGATTGAGCAGTCGCGACGCGCCCACGGCCGCCCCGCCTCCGAGGCCGAGCACGCCGATCAGGACGACGAGCACGAGGGCGAGCGCCTGTCCTCGAACCGCGAACGGCCGGCCGCCGCCGAATGCTACCCGCCACGCGTCGCCGATCGCGGCGACCGCGGTTCCGAACCGACCGGCGCGCAGCGCTGCACCGAACACGCGGGTCGGCTTGGGCGTCGGTTCCGCGACGATGGCGGCCATCACCTTGTCGCTGAAGCCGACCGTAGGCGCGTCGTCGCGCTCGGCGATCGCCTCGAGATCCCGCGCGATGGCCGTCGCGGCAACGATGTCGGCTTCGGTCAGCGCGAACTGGTCGTCCGACAGCTCGGCGAGGTCGAACCGCCGGCCCGGCCCGGTCATGCGGCACCTCCCTGGTCCAGCGAATCGCGAAGTCGCAGCAGCCCGCGATGGAGATGCGTCTTGACGGTTCCGAGCGGTCGTCCGGTCTGGCGTGCGATCTCATCGAGGCTCAGCTCTCCGAAGAACCGCAGCGAGACGGTTTCGCGATACGGCTCCGCGAGACGCGCCACGGCTCGCCGGACCGCCGTCGCGCGCTCGGTGCGCAACGAGAGCAGCATCGGATCGTTGGCCGACGCAGCTTCGATCGAGGCTGCGTTGATCGCGGCGCCGCCCGCGCCTGACTCGCCGCTCATGTCGAGCCACGCCACGTTCTTGCGCCGGCCGGCTTGCCGTAGCGCGATGCGCACGGCGATGCGGGTCAGCCATGCCCCGAACGGGCCGTCGCCGCGCCACGACGGCAGCGACCGGTACGCAGTCACGAACGCCTCCTGCGCGGCGTCTTCGGCCTCGTGGGTGTCGCCGAGGATCCGGTAGCAGGCACGCACGACCGCCGGGCCTTCCCGGTCGACGAGGCGGCGGAATGCGTCCCGGTCCCCGCCGAGGACGGCCTCGACGGTTGCCCGGTCATCGCGAAGTTCGACTGCGATCTCGCTGCTCCGTTGGTGTGCATCGTGGGGGCCGCCATCGAGAGTGGGAGCCCGGCTCGCCGGCATGACGCCGTGGGACGAGCCGGGCCACGTTCCGCCGAGGGGCATCGCTGCCGCGTCGATCGAAATTCGGCTCAGTCGGAGCCGCTGTTCGAGCCCGAGCGGTCGTCGTCACCGCCGCCGCTGTCGTCGTCACCGCCATGGTCGTCGGAACCGCTGTTCGAGCCCGAGTGATCGTCATCGTCGTCGCCGTCATGACCGCTCGAGCCGCCATGGTCGTCGGTCGCATCGTCCGGACCGTCGTTGCCACTGTTCGCGCCGTGATCGTCGAACGTCGCCTCGGCGGTCGCGGTCGGCTCGGCGGTTTGGGTGGCCTCCGCGGTCGCGGTCGGCTCGGCGGTCTCGGTGGCCTCCGCGGTCGCCGTCGGCTCGGCGGTCTCGGTGGCCTCGGCGGTCTCCGTCGGCTCCGCCGTTTCCGTCGGCTCGGCCGTCTCGGTTGCTTCCGCCGTACTCGTCGCCGTCGGTTCCACCCGGGATTCCGTCCCGGGGCTTGCCGCCGTCACGCCACCAACGAGCAGCAGCAGCGCCGCGGCCGACACGCCGAGGCCTCGAACGAGCTTGATGTCGTAACGCATCGATCTGTCTCTCCTGAGTCGGTGACCGGTCCTTCGACCGGTCCGTACCCATCTGAGACAGGGACGCGCGGGAAGGTTTCAGCGCGGCCCCTCGGAATCCGCGATCGCGGGCTCGTCGGTGGTCCCGGGCAGGTCCGGCTCCTCGGCGCCGGCCGTCGGCCCGGTCTCGTCCTCCTCGTCGACCGGTGCGACCTCCTCCTCGGGCAGTGGCCCCGCCGTAGCCGGGCCCTCGTCACGCACGACTTCGACCGGTCCGATGCCGGCCGCTTCGAGCGCCGCACCGAACTGATCCGCGTCGCCGACCACCACGATCGCGGCAGCGTCGAGCAGCAGGTGCGCACGTGCCGCGGCCGTGACGTCCGCGATCGACACGCCTTCGATGGAGGAGCGATAGCCGATCAGCTCCTCGATGCCGAGGTCATGGACGACCAGGCCCGTCAGCGCGCCGACGACCGCGCCCGCGGTCTCGAACCGGAGAGGGAACACGCCCACGAGGAAGTCTCGCGCGGCCCGCAGCTCGGCGTCGGTCACGTCCTCGTCGCGCATGCGCGCGAGCTCCTCGAGCGTTTCGGTGATCGCCGGGACCGTGACCTCCGTGTTCACCGCGGCGCGGGCGGCGAAGGGCCCCGAACCGCGGCGCAGGTCGAAGCCGGCTCCCGCGCCGTACGTGTACCCCTTGTCCTCGCGCAGGTTCATGTTCAGGCGGGAGTTGAACAGGCCGCCGAGGATGGCGCTCATCACCGAGACGGCATGGAAGTCCGGGATCCGCCGCGGCAGACCACGGTGGCCGATCCGGATCTCGGACTGGACGGCCCCCGGTCGATGGATGACCCGGACGAGCCGCTCGTCGCGCGCCTGCGTGTCGGCGATTGCGCTGCGACCGGCGACCGCCGGGGACGCCGTCCAGTCGCCGAACAGGCGCTCGACGGTGGTCCGGACGTCGAGCCCGGCAAGCTCGCCGCCGATGATGAACGTTGCCCGGGCGGGATCGAGGCCCCGCTCATAGGCGCGTCGGAGCTGGGCGGGCCCCAGCCCGGCGACGGTATCGCGCGTCCCACCAGCGGGGCGGTGGTACGGAGCGTCCGGGGCGTAGATCGTGTCGACGAACGCCTCGTCCGCCCGGCGGCGGGGATCGGCCCGCGCCTGGAGCAGGTCGTTGAGCCGCTCGTCGCGGAGGCGGTCCACCTCGCGCTCCGGGAACGTGGGGTGGAGCACCATTTCGGCGAGCAAGTCGAGCGCGCCCTCGAGGCGGTCGCGCGGGACGTCGAGGCCGGCCGTCAGGGCGTCCCAGCCGGCCTCGGCATGGAGGGAAGCGCCGAGCCGCTCCGAGGCCTCGGTCAGCTGGATCGCGTCGTAGCGCTCGGTCCCCTCCGACAAGGCACGGGCGGCGAGGACCGTCGCACCGCCGACGTCCGCCGGCTCGTCGACCGCGCCATTGAGCATCAGCAGCGAGGCGGACACGAGCGGCCGCCCCGGCATGTCGACCTCGAAGATCCGCAACCCGTTCGCGAGGCGATGCTCGGCGACCGGCGGGAATTCGTATGGCCGTGGTGCGCTGGGGCCGGGCCGTTCGGCGACGGTCACCGCGGTGCGGGCGGTCACGCGGCCACCTCCTCGTCCTCGGCGTCCTCGTCGGACAGCGCCTCGGTATCGGCCGCGGGGCCGTCGGGCAGGTAGGTCAGCACGAGTCGGTTGTCGGGCACGAACACGCTCGCCGAGACGTCGAGGATCGTCTCGGGGGTGACCGCGAGATAGCGCGGCAGCATTCGGTCGATGAGGCCCGGGTCGTCGAACAGGGTTGCGTACATCGACAGGCGGTCGGCTCGTTCCTCGACCCGCTGGAGCGCCCCGAGCTCGTCGGCCTCGATCAGCGCGTGTGCACGGGCCATCTCGTCGGGCGTCACCGGTTCGCGGGTCAGCCGCTCGAGCTCCTCGAGGAACGCCGCCTCGACACGGGCGACCTCGATCCCGGGGCGGACCGTGGCCCAGCCCGCGCAGATCGACGCCCCGCCGATGAACCCGAGCGTGAACAGCGCGACGTCCTGGGCGATCCGCTCATCCCGCACGAGCCGGCGGTGGAGCCGGCTTCCCTTCCCGCCGGCGAGGATCTGGCTCGCGACATCGAGCGCGTCGAGTCGCGTGTCACCGAACGCCGGCGCCCGGAACCCGAAGTAGACCCGCGGCAGCGGCACGCGATCGAGCACGGTCTCGCGACGTTCGCCACCGAGCGTCGGCGGCAGCGACAGGTCGGGCAGCGTCGGGATGTCCGGGTTGGGCGGGATGCCCCCGAAGAACCGCTCGGCGGCCTCGCGGACCTGCGCCGTATCGACGTCGCCGACCACCGACAGGACCGCGTTGTTCGGGGCGTACCAGGTCCGGAAGAACGACTGGACGTCTTCGAGGGACGCCGCGTCGAGGTCTTCCATCGAGCCGATGGTGTTGTGGTGGTAGGGGTGCTCCTCGGGGTAGAGGTGGCCCTGGAGCTTCTCCTGCCACGAGCCGTACGGGCGGTTGTCGTACGACCAGCGCTTCTCGTTCTTGACCACCTCACGCTGGTTGTCGAGGTTCTCCTGGCTGAGCGCGTCGAGCAGCGTCCCCATCCGGTCGGCCTCGAGCCACAAGGCGAGCTCGAGCTGGTGCGCCGGAAGCGTCTCGAAGTAGTTCGTCCGGTCAAGCCAGGTCGTGCCGTTCATCGTCCCGCCCGCGGCCTGGATCAGGGCGATGTGCTCGGCCTTGCCGACGTGCGCCGAGCCCTGGAACATCACGTGCTCGAAGAGGTGCGCGAAACCGGTCTTGCCCGGCTGCTCGTGCTTCGATCCGACGTCATACCAGACGTTGATCGCCACGACCGGCGCCAGGTGGTCCTCGGCGACGATCAGGCGGAGACCGTTCGAGAGGCGCTCGTCGGTGAAGGGAACGGTGGGAACGGAGGTCGGCACAGGGCGCTCCAGCGTGGACGAGGGGCGGACCGGTGGGATGGGCGGGCCCGGGGTCGGTGGCGGAGATCGTAGCGCGTCCGCGCCGGCGGCGGACTCCGCGGCAAGTGCCTACACTCGCGGGCATGTACCGTCACCACGCAAGCCGCCCTGCGCGGGCGGCGTTGTTCCTTGCAGTCTCCCTGCTCCTCGTGATGCCGGCTGCGGTTGCGGCCCATGCCGAGTTCGAGCGATCGAGTCCCGCGGACGGCGAGACCGTGCAGGGCTCGCCCCGCGTCATCCGGGCCTTCTTCTCCGAGGGGCTCGCCGACGGCAGCGAGATGGCCCTGCTGGACGAGGCGGGAACGAGCATCGCCGAAGGCACCATCGATCCCGCGAATCCGAGTCGCATGCGGATCGACCCGCCGGAGCTCGAGCCGGGCGACTACGAAGTCCAGTGGAAGGCGTTCGCCGATGACGGTCACCTCGAGACCGGCACCTTCACGTTCACCGTGAGCGCGCCGATCACGCCGCCGCCATCAGCGCCGCCGTCGGCGCCGCCAACCCCGAGCTCGCCGGTCTCGGCGCCTCCCTCCGCGTCCGCGCTGCCGACTGGCGTCGGCCGTGGTCGCGCCGAGCCCGACCGAGGGCGACGCGACACCACCCGCGAGCGCCGCCGGCACGAGTGACGTGCTCTTCCCGATCATCGCGGCCGTCGTGATCGTCGCGGTCCTCGGCGGATACCTGTTCATGCGCCGGCGCCCCGCCCAACCGTGATCCGCCGCCTCGTCCTCGCCCGCGCCGCGGTCGGGGGCATCGCGTTCGCGATCCTGCTGCCCGGAGTCGCGCTCGGCCACCAGCTGAATGCCGCGTATACCAGCCGGCTGCCCCTCGCGGTCTACCTGGCGGGCGCGGCCATCACGGTCGCCCTGTCGTTCGCGTTCGTGATCCTGCGTGACGTCCGCGTCGAGCTTCCCGCCGAGGAGGGGCCATCCGGACTGCCACCCGCCTGGCTCCGCTATGGGCTGCGCGCGATCGGCCTGTTCGCCTGGGCGTGGATCATGGCCCAGGGCATCGCCGGCGGTTCCAGCTCGGCCAACGTGGCGACGCTCTTCCTGTGGGTATACGGGTGGGTCGGCGTCGCGCTCGTTTCCGCGCTGCTCTTCCCGATCTGGCACTGGATCGACCCGTTCTCGACGCTGTACGACATCGGGGCGTGGGTCGTTCGCCGGCTGGGCATCACGCCGTGGGAGCCGTCCGAGTACCCGGAACGCCTCGGACAGTGGCCGGCCGTGATCGGGTTCGCGTTCTTCATCTGGCTCGAGCTCGCGCTCAACCAGGGCGAGCCCTCGACCCTGTTCATCGTCCTCGCCGGGTACACGGCGCTGACCCTCGCGATGATGGCCCAGTTCGGGCGCGACGAATGGCGCTCCCAGGCCGAGACCTTCTCGGTCTGGTTCCGGCTCCTCGGCCGGCTCGCGCCGCTCGCCCTCGCCGACGAGGATGGCCGGGTGCGGCGCCGCTCGTTCGGGGCCGGGCTGCTCGAGGCGAACTGGACCGTGGCCGAGGTCACGATCGTCGCGCTCGGTGTCGGATCGATCCTGTTCGATGGCCTATCGCAGACGCAGATCTTCTTCGAGCTGTTCGGCTTCCCCGAAACCCCCCAGAAGACGGTCCTGCTCTTTGCGTTCCTGGGGATCGTCGTGGCGGCGGCGCTCGTCCTCGTTCGGTTGCTCGGCACGAACCCGTCCGGCGCGGGCCTGCTGCCGATCGCCGTCGGCTACCTGATCGCGCACTACCTGACGTACCTGCTGATCAGCGGCCAGCTGATCGTCGTCGCGGTGTCCGACCCGTTCCAGCGCGGCTGGGACCTGTTCGGGACGCTGTTCTTCGAGCCGTCCGCGGCCTTGCTGCCGCCGGGTCTGGTTTGGACGCTCCAGCTTGCGGCCGTGGTCGGCGGTCACATGGTCGGAGCGTGGGCCGGCCATGCGGCCGCAGTCGCCATGACGCCGCCGGGGACGCCGATCCGGACGGTCCGGTTGCGGCAACTGCCGCTGGCCATCGTGATGGTGGCCCTCACGACGCTGACCCTGTGGTCGCTGGGTCAGGACCTCGTGGTCACGCCGGACGAGACCCCGACCGCTACGGCCCCGTCGACTGCCAGATATCAGCCCAGGTAATCAAAGGCCGACACTGAGCCTGAGTTCGGGGCCAGATATCAGCCGCGGTGATGGATGGCCACGGAATCGACCCGATTCGGGGCGACCGGGCTCTCCAGCAGCAGGATTTCGTGCCGCTCATTACCCGGGCTGATGAATGGCCGGGAACCGGGCCGCCTCAGGCGGTGACCGGGATCCTGCCGCCGGCCGGCACCCACTCGTCGAGCGAGCGCACCTCGGCGAGGAGTTCCGCGATGCGCGGATCGAGCGCCTCCGCGGCAGCGACGGCGGTCTCGATCGCGGTCAGGCAGAGGATCCCCTCCGCGGTGGCGGCCAGCCGGATCTCGGCCGCGTCGCGCACCGCCCCGGAGCGTGGCGTCGGCGTGTTGACCACGAGTCGGACGTCGCCCGCGGCGATGAGGTCGAGGATGGGAACCTCGTCTTCGGTGGGTGCCTCCCCGAGCTTGGCGACGGGCCGGGCTTCGAACCCCGAACGCTCAAGGGCCGCGCGGGTCCCGGGCGTCGCCGCGAGGGCGTAACCGGCTGCCATCAGTGCCGTCGCGAGGCGCGGCAGCAGCTCCTTGTCCCGGTCGGCGATCGACAGCAGCGCCAGCGCTCCTTCGGCCCCGGCACGCGGCGGGACGAGCGCAGCGCCGAGCAGCGCCTTGGCCATCGCGACCGACGGGTCGGTGTGGATCCCGATGACCTCGCCGGTCGACTGCATGCCCGGCCCGACGGACGGGTCGACGCCGCGGAGCTTGGCCGTCGAGAATGCCGGGGCCTTCACCGCGACGAAGGGCGGTGGCGCGAGATGGCCGCCCTGCCAGCCGAGCTCCGGCAGCGTTGCACCGAGAGCGATCCGCACTGCCAGCTCGACCATCGGGACGCCCGTCACCTTCGACAGGAACGGCACGGTCCGCGAGGCGCGGGGGTTGACCTCGATCAGGTACACACCGTCGTCGCGGACGATGAACTGGGCGTTGACCAGGCCCTTCGCCCCGAGGGCCAGCACGATCCGTTCCATCGTCGCCACGATCAGCGCCTGGTCGCCCTCGCTCACGGTCTGCGGCGGGAACAGCCCGACGGAGTCACCGCTGTGGACGCCCGCCCGTTCGACGTGCTCGAGCAGCCCCGGGATGAGCACGCGCTCACCGTCCGACACGGCGTCCACGTCGACCTCGACCCCCTCGAGGTAGCGGTCGATGCGCACCGGCCGGTCCGGCTCGACGACCGTGGCGACAGCGAGCTGCCGGAGCAGGTCCTCGGGCGAGTAGCAGAAGTCGATCGCGAGGCCGCCGATGACGAAGCTCGGCCGCACGATGACCGGGTACGCGATGCGCTCTGCCAGGGTCAGCGCCTCCTCGACGCTGTGGGCCATGCCGCCCTCCGGCTGCGGGATGCCGAGCCGGTCGAGGAGCGCCGCGAAGCGCGTCCGCTCCTCGGCCTGGTCGATCGCTTCGAGGTCGCTGCCGAGGAGGTCGACCCCACCGGCGGCCAGCGGGCCGGCAAGGTTGAGCGGGGTCTGGCCACCGAACGCGACCACCGCGGGGATGAGGCTGCCGTCCGGTGACTCCGCGTCGATCACGGACCGCACCGATTCGGGGTCGAGCGGCTCGAAGTACAGCCGCGATGAGGCATCGAAGTCGGTCGACACGGTTTCGGGGTTCGAGTTGATCATCACGGCCTGCCAGCCGGCGGCCCGCAGCGTGTCCGCGGCCTGGACCGCGCAGTAGTCGAATTCGATCCCCTGCCCGATCCGCACCGGCCCGCTGCCGATCACGAGGGCGGCGGGCCGTTCGACCGGCGGCGCTTCCGGCGCCGATCCCGCCGCGGCGTAGGTCGAGTAGAAGTACGGGGTCTCGGCCGCGAACTCCGCGGCACACGTGTCCACCATCGCGTAGCCGGGACGCAGGCCGAGGGCCAGCCGCGCCTCCCGGATCCGCTCCGGCGTGGCTGCCCGCCAGCCCGGCCAGCTCGCGATCGCCGAAACCGGCCCGTTTGGCCGTGGCGAGCAGCTCACCGGCGTCCGCGTCGCTCGGGTCCGCGATGCGCTCGCCAGCCTCGGTGACGGCCGCCTCGAGCCGGACGTTGCGCGCCATCTCCGACACGAACCACGGCGAGATGCCGGTGGCCTCGACGATCGTCGGCTCCGGGACGCCGCGGCGGAGCAGGCCGAGGAGCCGCCACAACCGGCTGTCCGACGGGCCGACGAACTGGCGCAGCACCACCGGCGCCGCGGAACGCTGCGCGAACCGCGTCGACTCGCACGCCTGGCCCGTCTCGTCGATCCAGCGGATCGGCTCGTCCTCTGCGTCCTCCGGGAGCCCAGCCGATCCGCCGTAGACCGCGGCGAGGTAGTCGAACGCCGGCACCCAGCTCGGGTCCTCGGCCAGCGGCCCGGCCCCGGCCTGCTCGAGTCCCCGGAGGGCCTTGTTGAGCGCCGAGCCGAAGGTGCGGTCGATGGCCATGACCTCGCCGGTGGCCTTCATCTGCGAGCCGAGCGTGCGGTCGGCGGTCGGGAACTTGTCGAACGGGAAGCGCGGCAGCTTGACCACGATGTAGTCGAGCGCCGGCTCGAACGCGGCCACGGTCGTGCCGGTCACGACGTTCGGGATCTCGGCCAGTCGCCGGCCGACGGCGATCTGCGCCGCGACCCGGGCGATCGGGTAGCCCGTCGCCTTCGACGCGAGCGCCGACGAGCGCGACACCCGTGGGTTCACCTCGATCACCGCGTACTCGGTCGAATCGGGCGACAGCGCGAACTGGACGTTGCAGCCGCCCTCGACCCCGAGCGCGCGGATGATCGCCAGCGCGGCACTGCGCAGGCGCTGGTGGACCTGGTCGGTCAGCGTCTGGACCGGGGCGACCACGATCGAATCGCCGGTGTGGATGCCGAGCGGGTCGACGTTCTCCATCGAGCAGACCGCGATGCACGTGTCGTCGGCATCGCGCATGACCTCGTACTCGACCTCCTGCCAGCCGACCAGGCAGCGCTCGACCATCACCTGGTTGATCGGGCTGGCGCGCAGGCCGGCGCGGATCCGCTCCCAGTAGGCCGCTTCCGTCTCCACGATCCCGCCGCCGGTGCCGCCCAGCGTGAACGCCGGCCGGATGATGGCCGGCAGCCCGATCTCCTCGAGCGCCCCGTGCGCGGACTGCTCACGCTCCGCGGGCGTCAACCCCTCGACGATCGCGCTCGGCGCGTACGGCTGGTTGATCCGATCGAGCAGGTCGCGGAACGCCTCGCGGTCCTCGGCCATCCGGATCGCCTCGAGTGGCGTCCCGAGCAGGCGGACGTCGTGGCGTTCGAACACGCCCGCCTCGGCGAGGGCCGTGGCCAGGTTGAGGGCCGTCTGTCCGCCGAGGCCGGCAAGGAGGCCTTCGGGCTTCTCGCGCGCAATGACGGCCTCGACGGCTTCGACCGTCAGCGGTTCGAGATAGATCGCGTCGGCGACCTGCGGGTCGGTCATGATCGTGGCCGGGTTGCTGTTGACCAGGATCGTCCGGACCCCCTCGCCGCGGAGCGCGCGGCAGGCCTGCGTGCCGGCGTAATCGAATTCGGCCGCCTGGCCGATGACGACCGGCCCCGACCCGAGGATCAGGACCGAGGCGGGCTTCGTTCCGGGCGCGTTCAAGCTTCGCCTCGCGGCGGCCTGGCTTCCGAAATCGGACGGTTGAGGAACTCACTTCGCTCCCCGCCCTCATTCCGGATTCGGATTCCGAAATCGGATGGAGGGCGGTGGGGGGTGTCTCGTGCCGGACCGTCCGAAATCGGATCGGGCGGCGCCGCGGCCGGGATGATCATGCCCGTGCCCGGCACGCGTCGAGGAAGCGGTCGAACACCGCCAGCGCGTCGAGCGGCCCCGGCGCGCCCTCGGGGTGGTACTGGACGGTCTCGATCGGCTTCGTTGCGTGGCGCAGGCCCTCGACGGACCCGTCGTTCAGGTTGACCTGGCTCACGTGGAAGCCACCGTCCGTCGGCAGCGACTCGCCGACGACCTGGACCTCGTGGTTCTGGGCCGTGACCTGGACGAGCCCAACGTCGACGTCCTGGACCGGGTGGTTCGCGCCGTGGTGGCCGAAACGCAACCGCGTCGTCTCGGCGCCGGCGGCCCGCGCCACGATCTGGTGTCCGAGGCAGATCCCGAGCAGCGGCCGGCCGTCTTCGATCACTGCTCTCGCGAGCGCGACGGGGCCCTCGAGTCGCGCTGGATCCCCCGGCCCCGGCGACAGGATCACCCCATCGATGTCCGGCGCGAGCGCCACCGAGGTCGAGATCGTGTGGGGCAGGATGCGCACCCGGGCGCCACGCCGCCGCATGCTCTGGACGATGTTCGACTTGAGACCGTAGTCGACGATCGCGACGAGCGGACCGCCGTCCTCCGGCCTGCCAACGTCCGCGATCGATCCTGGCGAAACCTGCCCGACGAAGTCCTGGTCCTCCCAGCGCGGAACGGCGCGTGCAGCCTCCGAAGCTGCCGCCTCGGAGAGCTCACCCGGGGCCATCAGGATGCCGCGCAGCGAACCGGTCGTCCGGAGATGGCGGGCCAGCGCCCGCGTGTCGACGCCCGCGATCGCCGGGATGCCGTTCGTCCGCAGGAGCGAGGCCAGCTGCCGGGCGTCGTCGAGGACCGCGGCCGTGGCATTGGCCACGACCAGCCCGCGGAGCCACGGCTGCACCGACTGGTCGTCGTCGATCAGGCGGCCGTAGTTGCCGATCAGCGGGTAGGTCATGACCACGACCTGGCCCGCGTACGACGGGTCGGTGCAGACCTCCTGGTAGCCGGTCTGGCTCGTGTTGACGACGAGGTCGCCGCCCGACGCGACTGGCGCCCCGAATGCGACGCCGCTGAAGATCGTGCCGTCCTCGAGCGCCAGCAACGCCGGACCCAGGTTACCGATCCGGGGATCGACGACGGCGGTGGGTCGGACGTGCGGCGGCGCGATCACGAGGGCGCGACGACTCCCGGAAGGGCGTTCGAGAAAACGGGGAGGCCGTCGATGTGGGCGGCGCGGCGGCACGCTGCGCCGATGACCCGGGACACGGTCGATCAGCCTCCTTCCCGGCCTCTCGGGACCGGTACGCCGGCCTCACAGGACCGGCCGCAAAGGAACGCCGTCAGCGTAGCACGGGAGGCCTTCGGTCAGCGGTCCCCACCGGACGGCCCGGGCGTCGTCTCGGCCACCAATCCGACGCGCTGGGCGACCGCCGCGGCCTGGACGCGATTCGACACGCCGAGCTTGCCAAGGATGTTCGAGACGTGGACGCTCGCGGTCTTGCGGCTCAGGAACAGCTCGTCGGCAATCTCCTGGTTCGAGCGGCCAATCGCGAGCAGTCGGATGACCTCGGCCTCGCGTGCAGTCAGCCCGAGGGCGGCCGCTGGATCGTGCTCCGCCGAGCTCCCGTCCGTCGTGTCCTCGTTCTCGAGGGCGATCCGGGCGTGGCCGGCGAGGATCGTGATGTCGCGGACCAGCGGCGCGGCGCCCAGTGCGACGGCCGTTGAATGCGCCGAGCGGAGGGCGGACGACGCGGCGTTTCGCGAGCCACGCGACGCCAGATGCGCGGCGCCCTCACGGTAGCGGGCGTACGCGACGAGGAAGGGTCGGTGGAGCGCGCTCCACAGGTCTGCGACCACGGCCCAGGCGGCGGGTTCCCGCGCGCCCCGATACCGACCCAGTTCGGCGCGGCACAGCGCGGCGAGCGCTGCGGCACGCGGATCCCCGGCAGGTCCATGTTCGATCCGCTCGATCCCGAGCTCCATCAGCGCGGGCCGCCCGGGGTCGGACGAGGATGTCCGGCTCGGGCCGCCAACGAGTTCGGCCGCGTCCGCTTCGGCGCGGATGACGTGCCACACGACCCAGCCGAGCGCGGGATCGAGCGTCCCGCCGGACCGGACCGACGCGAGAGCCTGCTCCGCCACGGCCCATGCGCCCCCTGGATCACCGCGGGACGCCGCGAGCTCGGCCTCCGCCCCCAGCAGTGCCGGCTGGTACGAGCGGGACCGGCTCATGCCGTCCATCAGCGAACGCGCCGTCGCCAGGTGACGCGCAGCGTCGTCCGGCCGACCCTGGTTCGTGTCGATCCGGGCACGGACGACGTGCAGCCACGCCGCCGCCGGGCCAAGCGGATCGAGGTCCAGGCCTTCTTCCGCTCGAGCCGCCGCTTCGGGCCATCGACCGAGGTCGAACAAGGCCTTCGCGGCATGCCCGGCGAGGATGCCGCCATAGGTGCGGGCGACGCCGAGCTCCCGCAGCCGTTCGAAGCCCGCCGTCGCGGCTTCGAGGGACGCCGCCGACCTCCCGACCCGATCGAGCAGCGCCGCGAGGTTCGTCTGGCCCAGCGCGATCCCCTCGACGCCGCCCAGCTGGTCGGCGGTGTCCAGGCCCTGTTGGAACAGGGCCAGGCCCTCGTCGACCCGCCCGCCGGCCGCTGTCACCCAACCGAGGATTCCGAGTGCCAGTGCAGCCTCGCCCGCGCCATCGTCCGTGGCCTGGGCGACGGCGAGCGCCTGGCGCGCCGGCTCGACGGCCCCCTCCGCGTCACCCGTGACCAGGCGGATTCCGGCCAGGTGCGCGAGCGCGCGAGCCCGCGGCCGCGACGGTGGCGACTCGGGGATCAGCCGCAGCGCCTCTTCGACGGCAGCGGCTGCCGCCTCGCCGTCCCCCGCCTCCCACAGGTACCAGCGCATCCGCTCCTGGAGCGTCCCTGCGCGAACCGGATCGGCGTCCGGGCCACTGGTTGCTGCCGCGATGGCACGCCGGCCGAGCTCCACCGCCGCCTGGTAGTCACCGGTGAGGAGGGCACAATCTGCAGCGCGATGGAGCACCTCGCTCCAATCGATGCCCTCCGCCTCCGGCCCGAGCTCCAGCGCGCGCTCGAATGCGCGGCGAGCGTCGGCGAAGGCGTAGATCCGCTCGGCAGCGAGCCCGGCGTCGATCCATGCGGGGATTGCCCGATCCACGTTCCGTGCCGCGTCCCAGTGGTAGGCCAGCTCTGCCGCCGTCACGGGCACGCCGCCGACCTGGCCGCGTTGCGCGAGCTGCTCGGCGAAGGCGGCGTGCAACCTGTCGCGCTCCCCGAACAACAGCTCGTCATAGGCGACCTCGCGCAGTAGTGCATGCCGGTACGCGTAGCCGCCGATGCCATCTGCGTCGACGAGGATCCGTCGGCTCATCGCCTCACGCAGCGCGTCGGCGACCTCCGCATGGGGCGCCTCGAGAACGGCGGCCAGGATCTCGTCATCGACGCGCCGCCCCGCGGCGGCCGCCGCGCGGAACACCTGGCGGGTACGCGGCGGAAGATCGGCGAGTCGTGCCGCGAGCACCTCGCGCAGGCCTGGCGTGAGCGACCCGTCGCCATCCGTGACGCCGTCCGATCCGCTCGCGAGCTGCTCCAGGTAGAACGGGTTCCCACCTGCCCGCCGCGTCAGGTCCTCCAGGCGGTCGGAGGTCGGCGCTGCCACGCCCCGGGCCGCAAGCAGATCACGGCTTTCGGTGCGATCGAGAGGTCCAAGCTCGAGCCGGTCCACGCCGGAATCCCGGTCCAGCTCGGCAAGGAAGTGACGCATCTCCGCGGCGGCGTCGAGGTCGTCGGTTCGCACGAGCAGCACGAACATGACCCTCGATCCGCGCGAGTTGCGCAGCAGGAACTGGAGGAGCTCGAGGGTCCCGGAATCCGCCCATTGCAGGTCGTCGACGATCACCACGCACGGCGCGCTACGCGACACGGCGTGAAGGAACGCCAGGATCGCCTCGAACAGCCTCGCCTGGCCGTGCACGTCCGTATCGACCACCGGCGCCGGACCCGCCGAGCCGGGGGATCCTGTTTCCAACTCGGGGAGGAGACGGCCGAGCTCGCGCCTCCCGGGGCCCAGCAGCGCCGGCAGCCGGCCCGGCTCGACGGCTCGGATGCAGCCGCGCAACGCCTCGACGAACGGGGCATAGGGGGTCGCCCGTCCGCCCGTCGGCAGGCACGAACCGCTGAGCAGGGTCCCGTCGCGGGCCGCGACGCGCGTCGCGAACTCATCGACGAGGCGCGTCTTGCCGATACCCGCCTCGCCGCCGATGACCACGGTCGCGGCGGTGCCTTCGATGACCTGCTCGAGCGCCGCTTCGAGACGCGCCAGCTCGCCGCCCCGTCCGATGAACCCTCTCGGATCGACGCCAGTGGCCACGACCCGGCGAATGATACGCACCCCGGGACGCCGGCCGAAGCACCTGAGCCGCCATTCGAAGCTCGTCGCCGTCCCATGCAGCCATCTCACGCGGGGTGGGCCGCGAGCACCGCCTCCCGGATGCGTGCTCGCGACCGACACAGGAGGGTCCGTGTCGCGCTCGGGGTGCGCCCGATCGACCGCGCGATCTCCGGGCCGGTCAGGCCCTGCGCGGCCAGTGTCACCGCGGCCCGTCCGGTGCCGTCAAGGACGGCCAGCGCGGCAAGGACCTCGGCCTGCGCTTCCTCGGCGATCGCGACGGTCTCCGGCGACGAGAACTCGATGTCGCGGACGAGCTCCCGTTGATGCCGATCGGCCACCGCGATCCGTCGCCCGCGGCTCGTTGCCAGGTTGTGGCCGACACGCCACAGCCAGCCGCCCATGTTCTCGGGAACCCGGTCAGCGCGTACCTCGGCGAGGAGTCGGACGAACGTCTCCTGGGTCAGGTCCTGGGCTGTGGCCTCGTCCCTGACGAACGCCGCGAGGCGTCGCCGCAGCGATGGTTCGTACTCGGCGTATGCCGCCTCCACGATCCTGGTGCTCCGCCCCTCGTCCATCGGTGCCGTCCTCCTGGTCCGCCGGCAACGTGCCGGCCGAGGACGACGCTCGGACTAAGGCGGGCAGGAACGGATCGGGCGGCGGCCCACATCGACGGCCGATCGCGGCAAAGAAGTCGCGGCCCGGCTTGCGCGGTGACCAACAATTCGGCTCATGGCCAGCAGGAACGTTCAAACGCGATTGGCGGTCCTTCATCACCACGGCGACGACCTGGTCGAGATGGAAGAGACCTACAGGGAGCGTGACGAGGTGCCTCTCGACGAGACCGCGATCGTGATCTACCTCTGTCCCCGGTGCGAAACCATCGTGACGGTCGGCTCGATCACCACGGAGGTTGAAACCCCGCTTCCGCCTCCGCCCGGCGCCGACTGATTCGGCTGCCGATGCCCAGGCGACGGCAACGCCGATCCCGGCAGCGAGCCGGTCCACCGACGGGATGGCACCTGCCGGCCGACGCGCAGCAGCGCCCCAGGGCCTACTCCGTTCAGCTGTCACGCAGATGTAGCCGAGCGGACCAAACCAAAACCGGCCGGTCGATCGTTACTTGCAGTTGAGGCCCCGCGCGCGAGCGTGGGGGGATCCGCCGTTCCGCGGGGCCTCGACTAACCTACGCGGCCGGGCGACACCTACTGACCCGGGTATCGCGTCGTGACACGCTTCAGTCGAAGAGTCCGCACCTGCGCCCTCGAGGAACGCCGCACGTCCCGGTAGGCAGTGAGCGGAATGCCGTCTATTGAATGCAGCCGGGCGAGCCGGGCCAGTCTGCGGAACACACGTTGTTTGGCGAATTGCCACTGACCGAGCTGTCGTCCAGGAGATCGAACACTGCAAACATCGCGGCTATGAAGACACCGCCGCCACTGCCGCCGGCGGTGTTGCTGTGGACGGAGCTTCCGTCGTTGAGCCTCACGACGCTGTCACTGACGTAGATGCCGCCCCCGTTAGTGCCCGCGGAGTTGTGGTGGACCGAGGATTCGTCGTGGAGGTCCACGTTGCCATGTGTATCCGAGTAAATGCCGCCCCCGTTGCCACTCGCAAGGTTGCCACTAACGGAGCTGGTGCCGTTCACAGACAGGTCGCCCTGATCGCGTGAGTTGTGGATGCCTCCGCCGATTCCGGCCGAGTTCCTCCGGATCGCGGTGTCGATCAGGGTCACAATGCCGTGGTCGTTTGCGATACCACCGCCGTAGTCCGTTGCTGAGTTGTCGCGGATGACCGAGTCGATGACGGTCACCACGTTCAGGCCCGGATTGTCTCCGCCCTCGACGGTAGCGATGCCCCCGCCGAACGGCGCGCTTCCATTGGTCACGAGTAGGCCATCGAGGGTAACTGTCACGCCTCCCTGGATCGTGAGGACGCGTCCTGCGCCGGCTCCGTCGAGCGTGGCCCGACCGAATCTGCCGTTCGACTTGCCGTGGATCGCAAGGTCCTTGACGATCGTCGTGGTCCCGACGCAGGTTCCCTTGATGCGCAACTCGGCACCGGAAGGGGCCGCCTGGACCGCTGCTTGAAGGCTGCGGAAGCTCGTGTTCGCGGCCGCGTTCTGTACAAGGCACGTCGGCTTCGCGCCCGCGGCCGGTGTTGCAAACACCGCTGCCGCGAGCACCGCAGCCACGCCAAGCGCAACGATGCGCCGAGATGTCCCCGACAAGCTCGTCATATTCCCCTCCGCGACGCGGCCTCGGGACACGCGTATCGCCCCGATCGATACCTCGCTCGCGCGGCATCCCCTCCGCCTAGGGTGGCATCGTACCTGAACGCCTCCACATGAGCGCAGGAATCTCAAGGCGGCACCGTGATGGCCGCGAGCTTCACGGGTGAAGTCCGGCGCACGATGCTTCGACGGTGCCCCCAAGGGCAGGACGAGCTCATCTGGGCGGCGCGAACCTGGACTTGGTATGAACGGGGCCATGGCCCCACAACAAAGCCCCTCCGGATCGCCCGGAGGGCCTATTTTCGTGCTTGGAATCGTGGTGAGCCCGGAAGGATTCGAACCTTCAACCTAGTGATTAAGAGTCACTTGCTCTGCCGTTGAGCTACGGGCCCGAGAGCCACGGGATGATACCGCAGGGTCCCCGATCGCGGCCAACGCGGCATCGTTCGCTCGACGCCTCCGCGCGGCCAACAAAGCACCGGCCAGCAAGTCGCGACGCCTGACCTCCACCGGCATCGCGCAATGCGGCCAGACGGCCAAGGCTCGTCGCGACCGGGAACGTCGGATGCACGACAGACCCGGGATAGCGCGACGTGCGCGAGCGGTTGATGCCTGCTCCCTCACAGGATCGGGACGCAAGTCGGGACAGGACTCCCATGACGGCGGGACATGCCGGAGATCAGGATCCGACTGTGCCGCGTCAAGAAGACAAGGCGCTCAGAGACGACTGCCGAGGACCGAGGGAGGGGCCGGGAATGTGGCAACGGATCGAAGTCAACGCCAGGGTTGACCATCCGGTCGAGCGGGTCTTCACGTATCTTGCGAACCCGCTGATGTGGCATGAGTTCGCGCCGGCCTGCGTCTACCGACGACAGATCGGCGACCTGCCGCCAGATGTGGGGTCGCAGTGGATGGCGACCGATCAGATCGGGCCGTTCCGCTTTCACTTCGTCGACGAGCTTGCCGAGCTCGAGCCCAATCGACGCGTCGTTTGGCTGTCGTCAGCGCCATGGAACGCCCGGGTGGAGTACCTGTGCATCGCTGATGGCGACCGCACGCGGATCCGCGCAACGTACGAGGGTGACGTCGTCGGGTTCCTCCAGGTCCTCGTCGGGTGGCTCCCCACGCGAGCCTTCGGGTGGATCCTCGCGCGTGACTTCCATCGGCTGAACCGGGTGCTCTCGCGCGAGGTACAAGCCGCTCAGCGCTGGCACAACTCGTATCCCGATAGCTTGGCTCAGCCGGATGCAGCCGAGCTGTTCGCCGGCGTCGACTCCGGGCGCCCTGCGCCGGCCGAGTGAGCGCGATGTACACGGCGCTGCTCTTCGTTCACATCGTGTGCGCCGTCATCTGGGTTGGCGGAGCGTTCACGATCCAGCTGCTCGCCATGCTCGTCAGTCGCTCAGGCGACCCGGCGGAGCTTGCCCGGCTCATGCGCTATTTCGAACTGGTCGGGTCGCGCGTCTTCGTGCCCGTGGCGACGCTGTTGTTCATTGCCGGCGCCGCGATGACGCTCCAGGCATGGAGCTTCGGCAGGACCTGGATCGCAGTTTCCGTCGCGCTGTGGATCCTGTCCGCTGTCGCGGGCGCGATCTATCTCGGACCCCGTGCCAAGCGCGTCGGCGAACTCTTCGACGCCGAAGGCCCGACGTCCGAAGCAGGTCGCGCCCTGATGAACCGACTCTTCCTCGTGTCCCGACTCGAACTGCTCAGCTTCGCGATCGTGATCGCGCTGATGGTGTTCAAGCCCGGGTCGTGACATGCCGCGCTGCCGCGACGGCGGAAGCGACCCTCAGCGCACCGAGATGCGCATGCGGCCGGCCTCTGCCTGTGGCTCCTCAGCGAACGGGTCCCGGAACCCGCCGATCTGGACGTAGTACGTGACCCCTTCTTCGGTATCGATCGTCAGGGCGGCCTGGTACGTGGAACCAACGGGCTCGAAGAACACGTCGTCGATGCAGGCGATCTCCTCGAAGCCCCCGCCGGTCGGCACGTAGACCCCGATGAGGGTGTCGATATTGCTGCCGGCCGTATCGATGGTGACCGGTCCTCCCGTGCCTTCAATCGTGTACCAGAGCGTGCGGCCGAAGTCGTCGAAGATCCCCTCCGGGCAGGTGAGAATGGGGAGCTCTGGCTCCTCCGTCGCGCCGGTATTCATCGCGTTGAACCGCGACCCGAGCTGCAGCGGGATGGCCCCTTCCGGACCGTCGTTCACGGGTGCCTTGCCATGCTTGTTGCCCTGCGGGGCCGTGGTCACGGAGCGATTGTCGAAGCCGACCGCATCGCAGGCCTCGTCGTCGATGACGAACGAATCGCCGGTCGAGAATTCGACGGTGCCGGTCGGCGTGAGGGCCTGTTCCTTGAGTGTTGTCTTGAACGTCGCGCCAAGCTGAGTCGATCTCACCAGCGAGCCGAGCGGCGTAAAGGTAGCGCTCGCCGTCGCCGAATACGCGTCGCCGGTCGCGGCGTCAATCAGCTCGAAGGATGCCTCCGCCCCAGCGAGGTCGATCGAACCAGACGATGCGGTTGTGAAGAGCTCCAGGTCTGCCGTCTCGAGCGACGCATCCGTGAAGAAGCCAAACGTGTCGTCAACCGAGAAGAACGATGCGACTCCCGTCTCGGTCTCCCAGACGCAGCCAAGGAAGACACCGGAGTTGGCGGAGACGAAGGCCCGGGGATTGGTCCGGAACACCGAAATCTCGCCGACCTCTCCGAAGCACGTCACATTGAAGGTCTCAAAGCCAGGGAGCGCCAGCGTCCCGCTGCCCTCGAGGAACTCGATGAATCCGGTGGTCTTCTCGTTGACGTTTGTCTTCCCGGGTTCCGGGCCAATCATCTCGACGTCGCCCGTGCGAGCAGCCGTCGCGGCAAGCTGGGCGTCACCGAGCCCGTTGCCGTCCGCGTCGAACATCGGAAACGTTGCCTGGACCTCGACCGTTGTGCCGTCGTCCGATACGGTCACGACCTCCGGGACGCCGCTGGCGGTCGGCGACTCTTCAAAGGGCACCGCGGGATCGAGCCACAACATGGCCTCCCCGAAGTCGCCGAATTCCGAGCTGGTGCCAGCCGAGGCAAACGCGAAACCCCCGTCGAAGTCCGCGTCACAGCTAACCGACGCGAACTGCTCAGTGAACTTCGTTACTTTGTCGGCACTGACCGCCGACGGTGAGCAACGCAAGGAGAATCGCCGCGCTCGCAATGGCCGCGTAGAGACGCTTCACCGGAACCCCTCCCTCCGGGCAGAGCCGACTGCCGTATCCCCCACACTGATACGGACCCCCCGCGACCGCACCTCTAGCAGGCGATCCTCATACGTCCATCGGCTGACGTCCATACCAGATTCGGTCGATCTCGTGACAAATCAAGCGAGGCGAATCCCAACGGCGTCCTGCGGCAGGTCAGGTCTCAGGCAGGGTCGCAGCAAGCCGCTTCGGGGCCGTCAGCCTCCACGCGTGGCGGATGAGCGACTCCAGCTCGCCGGCGTCGACCCGGGCGAGGTCCACCGTCGACCCAGCCGAACCTCCCGACGTACGCCGCCGACCCGAAGGTCTCCGCATCACGCTCGACCAGGTCAGCCTGGAGCATCGGCGTCGACTTGATCGAAACGTGCGCCTGGCGATCCTCGCCCCGATCACGAAGATCTTTGCCCGGACGCGGAAGGTGACTTCCGTCCCCCATGCGAGGACCTCTTCCGTTTCGGGCAGGCCCAGCGCGATGCGCCGGACGTCGTCGAAGGACGCGGTCATCCTCGCTTGCGGGCCTTCCAGACCTCTTCGCTCGGCCACTGCCGGGCCCATTCCAGGGTCACGTACGGGTCGTCCGTGGTCGCGCCCTCCGCGGGACGAAGCTCCACGAGATCCTCGACGTCGAAGCCGCTCGACCGCAGCAGGCGGATCCAGTCGCCGTAGCCGAGGCAGAAATTCACCGAAGCGTCAGTCGACCACTCGAGCCGGTGGATCCCGAAGTACGGGCGAACCAGGCGGTCCGACGCCGGTTCTTCGGCGTCGGGCCCGCACAGGTTGAGCAGCAACCCATTGACCAGGAACATGAGCCTGCCGCCGGGTCGCAGCAGACGTGCCGCCTCCGGGACCCAGCGATACGGGTCGGCCCAGATGCTCGCGCCGTACTCGGAGATCGCGAGGTCGAAGCTCGCGTCCGGGAGCGGGACCGTCTCGGCGTTGCCATGGATCAGCGGGAACTCGATCCCGTGCTCGGCCTGCAGGCGGCGGGCCGTGGCGAGCTGCGCCTCGGAGTTGTCGATGCCGACCGGGCGCGCGCCGCGTCGCGCGAGCCACGCCGAGACGTAGCCGGTCCCGCAGCCGAGCTCGATCGTGTCGAGGCCGTCCAGGTCGTCCGGAAGGATGTGCAGGCTGGACTCCGGGATGTCCCAGACACCCCATTTCTCCTCGCCCGGTCCGAGCTTCCAGCTTCGCTCGCCGTTGGCGACGTAGTCGACGGCCCAGCGATCCCACTGTGCCCGGTTGCGCCGGACGTGCTCCGGTAGGTCCTCGAGCCCCGCCTCACCGCTCATTGGTTGTCGATTTGTGCTCGTTGCAGGTGGCCGCTGAAATCGACGTAGATCGCCTTCCACTCGGTGTACGTGTCGAGCGCGACGTGGCCGGCCTCGCGGTGGCCGTTGCCGGTCTCCTTCCAGCCGCCGAAGGGCAGATGCGTCTCCGCGCCCGTCGTTCCCGCGTTCACGTAGACGATCCCGGTCTCGAAGTCGCGCATCGCGCGGAAGGCCGTGTTGACGTCGCGGGTGTAGATCGACGACGACAGCCCGTACCGCGTCTGGTTGAGCGCGGTCATCGCCTCCTGGTAGTCGGCGACCGGGATGATCGACAGGACCGGTCCGAAGATCTCCTCCTGCCCGATCCGGTCCATCGGCCGGATACCGTTGAAGATCGTCGGCTCGAAGAAGTGGCCGTGCTCGAGTCCGTCCCCCGTCGCCCGCCCGCCGCCGGTCACGAGCTCGCCCTCGCCGCGGCCGACGTCGATGTAGCCCGCGACCTTGTCGATCGCGCCCGCATTGATGAGCGGGCCGACATCGGTCGTCTCGTCGAGCCCGGAGCCGAGTCGCATGCCGCGCGCCCGCCGCTCGAGGCGCTCGAGCAGCGGCTCCACGACGCTCCGCTCGACGATCACCCGCGAGCACGCAGTGCAGCGCTGGCCGGTCGTCCCGAATGCCGACCAGAGGATCCCGTCGGCGGCCAGGTCGAGGTCCGCGTCGGCGAGCACGACGACGCCGTTCTTGCCGCCGAGCTCGAGGCTGAGGCGCTTGAGGCGCCGGCCCGCCTTCTCCGCGAGCACCTTCCCGGTCGCTGAGCTCCCGGTGAACGAGATCACGGCAACGTCGGGGCTTTCGACGATCGCGTCGCCGACCTCGGCGCCGCTGCCCGTCACGAGGTTGACGACGCCGGGCGGGAAACCGGCCTCGGCCATCAGCTCGACGACGAGCGTCGCGCAATGGGGCGTGTCGCTCGACGGCTTGAAGACGACGGTATTGCCCGTCACGAGGGCCGGCATCGTCTTCCAGCACGGGATGGCGATCGGGAAGTTCCAGGGGGTGATGATCCCGGCGATGCCCAAGGGCTGGCGGATCGACATCGCCCACTTGTCGGGCAGCTCGGACGGGACGGTGTCGCCGAACATCCGGCGGCCTTCGCCCGCCATCAGGAACGCGATGTCGATCCCCTCCTGGACGTCGCCACGCGCCTCGGCGAGGACCTTGCCCATCTCGCGGGTCATCGCGCGCGACAGGCGCTCCTTGTGCTCGGCCATCAGGGCGCCGAACCGGTACAGGATCTCGCCGCGCTTGGGCGCGGGCGTCCGGCGCCACATCGGCAGGGCGGTTTCGGCCGCCTTGATCGCCATGGCCACATCGGCGGCGGTGCCCTGCTGGAACCGCCCGATGACGTCTCGCGTGTCGGCGGGATTGCGGCTCTCGAAGGTCGCGCCGCTCGTGGACGGACACCACTGCCCGGCGATGAAGTGGTTGTAGGTGGTGACGGCGGCGGGTGTTTCGATCGTCTCAGTCATGGTCGCCGGAGCGTACTGCCAACCGGGGCCTGGTTCCACCCTGTTCGGAGATTCAGGACGGAGACCGGGCGGCGGCCGGCGCCTCGGCGACGCCGTCGGGCGGGACGTCGACGTCGCCTTCGATGGTGACCTCCGGCAACCAGCGCAGGAACCGCGGCAGCCACCAGTTCCACTCCCCGAGCAGCCGCATCGTGGCCGGCAGGAGCACGCTGCGGACGATCGTCGCGTCGAGGAGCACGGCCACGGCCAGCCCGAACCCGAGCTGCTTGATGATCACCAGGTCGAGCGTCACGAACACGGCGAAGACGGTGACCATGATCGCGGCGGCGCTCGTGATGGTCCCCGAGGTGATCGCGATGCCGCGGGCGACCGCCTCGTTCGAGGACATCCCGTGATCGCGGGCCTCCTTGATGCGCGTGAGGATGAACACGTGGTAATCCATCGAGAGCCCGAACAGGATCGTGAAGATGAAGACCGGCACGAACGACTCGATCGGTCCAGGCTTGAAGCCGAGCAGCGCGTCCCCCCGACCGTCCTGGAAGACGAGGACCAACAGGCCGAATGCGGCCCCCGTCGACAGCAGGTTCAGCAGGATCGCCTTGATCGGGATCACGATCGAGCGGAAGGCGACGAGCAGGAGGAGGAACGAGAGGCCGAGCACGAACGCCATGACCTGCGGCATCCCGTTCGAGTAGAACTCGACGACATCGAAGGTGAACGCTGCCTCACCGGTGACGAGGGCCTCGACGCCCTCGAGGCCACCGAAGACCCCGGGCACGATGTCTCGACGCATCTCGCGGACGATCTCGCGGTTCCGCTCGTCGTTCTGCGCCCCGGCCATGACGTATGACACGAGGGCGACCGTCCCGTCGGCTGAGGGGACGGCCTCGATCGGCTCGTTGAGGCCATCGACCGCCAGTGCCCGTTCGTTCAGTTGCTCGATGGCAGCCTGCGTCGCAGGTTCGTCCGCATTCGTCACGACGACCTGGAGCGTCAGCGTGGAGCCCTCCGGCCACTTCTCGTTCAGCAGGTTGACGCCCTGCACGCTGTCGATCGAGTCGGGGAACGAGGCGAAGTCGGACTGGCCGATGTGGAGCCGCAGGGCAGGGACGGCCATCAGGAGCAGGATGCCGCCGGCCGCGACGAACGAGATGACCGGGCGGCGCATGACCCGGCGCACCATCGCCGCCCACACGCCGCTCCCCTCCGGCCGGTTGCGGCCGAGGAAGGGCACCCGAACCGATCGACGTTGTCGCCGAGGATCGCCAGCGTCGCCGGCAGGAATGTCAACGAGCCGATGACCGCGATGAGGACGACCGAGATCGTGCCGATGGCCATCGACCGGAACAGCACGTCATCGAGCAGGAACAGGCCGCCGACGGAGAACATCACGGCAAGCCCGGAGAAGAACACGGCTCGCCCGGCGGTCGCCGACGCGACCCGGATCGCGTCGTACGGCTGGCGTCCGTGGCGCCGTTCCGTCCGGTAGCGCGTGATCATGAACAACGAGTAGTCGACCGCGACCGCGAGCCCGATCAGGACGATGAGCTGGCCTGCGTACGGGCTCACCGGAGCCACGGTCTGGCTGTACAGACCGAGGATCCCGAACGCGGCGAGGAGCGCCGTGATCGCCATGACGAGCGGCACCACCGCGGCGACGACCGCGCCGAATGCGACGAGCAGGATGAGGAACGTCAGCGGAATCGTCAGCCGGAGCGACGCGTCCAGCCCGCCGTTGACGAGCTCCTCGATGTCCTCGTTCGCCAGCGTCCCGTCGAGCGAGTGGATGCGCAGATCCGGGTGGGCGGCCCGCAGCTCGTCCATGAACGAGCGCAGCGCCGCGAGCCGGGCCTCGAGCGCTGCGCCCTCGCCGGGAACGTCCGGGGCGATGCGAACCGTCGAGCCGTCGGCCGACGTGAGGCCCGCCTCGGGTGGCGCGAGACGGGGATCGACGAGGTTGGCGAACAGGGGCTCGCCGGCGCCATCGACCTCGGCCGTCGCTGCGGTCGCGCGGGCCAGGACGTCGTCCAGGGCCGCGTCGGCGAGCGGGCCGTCCGCGGCGCCGACCACGATGAGCGTCCGGTGAACCGGATCTTCGGTCGGCGTGCCGGCCGCGTTGAACACGTCGTAGGCGCGCGCCGATTCGAACGTCGCCTGGTTCTCGCCGTCGTTGTCGACGGCGTCGGCGGTCAGGGTGCCGCCCGTCGCCAGGCTCGCGACGAAGAGGCCGATCGTGAGCACGAACCACAGCCCAAAGACCAGCCAGCGGTGACGCGCGCTCCAGGCGGCTACGCGGACGGTCCATGGCTGGCGCATCGGCTCGGACCTCGTTCCCCCGCGAGGACTCAGACCCGCTCGAATGCCATCGCGACCGAGCCCCCACCGCCAAGGCACAGCGTCGCGAGGCCGTAGCGGCCCTCGCGTCGGCGCAGTTCGTGGAGCAGCGTCGCCACGACCCGGGCGCCCGATGCACCGATCGGATGGCCGAGGGCGATTGCCCCACCGTTGACGTTGACCTTGTCCCAGTCGAACCCGAGCTCGCGGCCGTCGGCCAGCGTCTGCGCCGCGAACGCCTCATTGATCTCGACCAGGTCGAACGCCTCGATCGGCAGCTCGATCCGGTCGAGCAGGCGACGCACGCCCTCGACCGGGGCGAGGAACAGCCACTTGGGGGCGACCTCGGCCTGGGCATACCCGATGATCCGCGCGAGCGGCGTCAGGCCGTGCCGTTCGACGGCACGCTCGGAGGCCACGACGGTCGCAGCCGCGCCGTCCGTGATCCCCGGGGCGTTGCCGGCGGTGACGGTGCCCACGTCCGCCGTTCCGCGGTCCTCGCCGAGGGGCAGGTCGAACACCGGCCTGAGGGCCGCCAGCGCATCGAGCGACGTCTCGCGTCGCGGACCTTCGTCGACGCTGACGACCGTCTCCCCGCCCTTCGCGCGGATCGTGACCGGCGCGGTCTCGGCTTCGAACCGGCCGGCGTCGATGGCCGCGATCGCCTTCTGGTGGCTGGCCAGCGCGAACGCGTCCTGGTCCTCGCGGCTGACCTCGTTCGAGATCGCGACGCGCTCGGCGTGGGTGCCCATGTGGCAGTCCTCGATCGAGCACCACAGCCCGTCGTGGACCGTCGCGTCGACGAGCTCGGCGTTCCCGAGGCGGTAGCCGAAGCGCGCCTTCGGCAACAGGTACGGGGCCTGGTTCATCGACTCCATCCCGCCGGCGACCGCCACCTCGGCGTCGCCCGCGCGGATCTCGGCCGCGGCCAGCATGATCGCCTTCAGCCCCGAACCGCAGACGCGGTTGATCGTCGTCGCGCTCGTGCTGTCGGGCAGGCCCGCGCGCAGCGCCGCCTGGCGGGCCGGTGCCTGGCCCGCCCCGGCCTGCAGCACCTGGCCCATCAGGACCTCGTCGATCGGGGCGTTCTCGGGGAGCCCGGAACGCTCCACGGCCGCGCGGATCGCCACGCCGCCGAGCTCGACGGCCGGGATCCCGGCGAGCGCCCCGCCGAACTTGCCGATCGGCGTCCGGGCGGCGCTGACGAGGAAGACGTTGCCGTTCGGGTTCACGGCGCCCAGCGTACACCGGGTGCGGCGATCCGCCATGCTGGAGCGCGTGTCGGACGGTCCCCGCCCAACCCGCTGGCTCGAGGTCGGATCTGCCCTGTGGTCCACCGCCGAGGCGATCTATCTCGTCGGGCTGATCGTCTACGCGTTCGACGTCGGGGGACCGCCGCTGGTCGCACTCGTGACCGTGCTGCAGTCCCTGCCGTCGGTCGTGCTGGCACCCGCCTTCATGGCGGCGAGCGCACGCGTGCGACGTCCGCAGCTGCTGGCCGGGGTGCTGACCGTACGCTGCGTCACGGTTGCCGCTGCCGGCATCCTGCTCGCGACGGACGGGCCCGTGGTCGGCGTGCTCGCGCTGGCCGCGATCGACGGCCTCGCCTCCACGCGTCCTGCGCCCGATCCGGGGCACGCTCGTCCCGATGATCGCCCGGTCGCCGGACGAGCTGGTGGCCGCGAATGTCGGCATCACCACCGGGATGAGCGCCGCGAGCCTCCTCGGACCGGCGGTCGCAGCCGTGATCCTGCTGGCGGGGAGCGTCGAGGCCACGTTCCTCCTCGCGTCCGCACTGTTCGTCGTCTCGCTGGCAACGACGAGCCGCCTGCGAGACGTCGCGGACAGCCCGAAGCCACGTCCGATGGCGCGTCCCGGGCTCGCCGGCCTGTCGGCCCTCGCGCAGCTGACCGCCGCGCGCACGATCGTCGCGGTGACCGTCGGTCAGCGCTTCATCCGGGGCATGCTGACCGTCCTGGTGGCGACGACCGCGCTCGAGCTGCTGGGGATGGACGATGCCGGAGTCGGGCTGCTCAATTCGGCCGTTGGCCTGGGCATGGTGCTGGGCAGCGTCCTGTCCGTTGCCCTGGTCGGCCAACCGCGGCTCGCCGCGGCGTTCAGCGGCGCGATCGCGTTGCAGGGAATCGGCCTCGCGGCTCCCGCGCTCGTGCCGCTCGTCCTGCCGACGATCGTCTTCTTCGTTGCGAGTGGGGCGGGCAAGGCGATCCTCGAGGTCGCCGGCAACAGCCTCCTGCAGCGGACCGTCCCGACGGCCGCCCGGGGCCAGGTCCTGGCCCTCCTCGAGTCGTTCGTCACTGCGGCGCTCGCAGCCGGGGCGGTGACCGCATCGATCCTCGTCGACCGCCTCGGCCCGACCGGGGCGCTGCTCGCCGCCGGCGGCCTCGAGGTCGTGCTGGTCGTCATCAGCTGGCCGTGGGTCCGGCGGGTCGACGACGCGGCGGTGGTCCCGGAGCGCGAGCTCCGCCTCCTGCGCGGGGTGGCCTTCTTCCGGCCGCTCCAGCTGACGACCATCGAGGACCTCGCGGGTCGACTGGAGGACGTCAGCGTCACGGCCGGCGCCGAGGTCGTGCGGCAGGGTGAACCGGGCGACTGCTTCTTCATCGTCGAGACCGGACGCCTCGAAGCACTCGTCGACGGCGTGCCCGTCAGGGAGCTCGGCCCGACAGACTCGTTCGGGGAGATCGCGCTGCTGCGTGACGTCCCGCGGACCGCCACCGTCCGCGCCACAGCTGACGCCACGCTCGTCTCACTGGCGCGGGACGAGTTCCTGTCGGCGGTGACCGGCCACACCGACAGCGTCAGCGCGGCCGAAGCCGTCGTCACATCCCGGATCGGCGCGGCATGACCCGGCCCGATCCAGCTGCTAGCCCGAGCGGCCGAGCAGCTCGTCCGCGACGATCAGCCGATGGATCTGGTTCGTCCCCTCGTAGATCTGGGCGCCTTTCGCGTCGCGCATCAACCGCTCGATGCCGGTCTCGCGCGAGTAGCCGCTCGCCCCGAACAGCTGGACGGCTTCCGTTGCGACGCGCATCGCGGTGTCCGCCGCAGTCCACTTCGCCAGTGACGAGGGCACGGCCAGCTCCTCTCCCCGGTCCTTGGCCGCGGCCGCCTGGCGGGTCAGCGCCCGTGCCGCCTCCACGTCCCGTGCCATCTCGGCCAGCATGAACCGCAACCCCTGCTGCTCCGCCAGCGGCGCCCCGAAGGCCCGCCGATCACGCAGGTAGGCAGCCGCCTGCTCGAGCGCCGAGCGTGCGATCCCGACGCACGCGGCCGCAATCGAGATCCGGCCCTCGGCCAGCGAGGACAACGCGATCCGGTAGCCGTCGCCTTCCTCGCCGAGGCGATTCGCAGCCGGGACGACCGCGTCCTCGAACACGAGCTCGGCCGCCGGACAGGCGCGGATGCCCATCTTCTTCTCGTGGGCGCCGAACCGGAACCCGGGCATGCCCTTCTCGACGAGGAAGGCCGCGATCCCGCCCGGACCGGCGCCCGGGTCGAGCGTCGCGAACACGAGATAGCGATCCGCCTCGGGCGCATTCGAGATCCAGATCTTCGTCCCGGTCAGCCGGTACGCGTCGCCGTCCCGTGTCGCGCGGGTCCGGATCGCGGATGCGTCGGAGCCGGCATGCGGCTCGGTCAGCGCGAACGCCCCGAGCGCCTCACCGGACAGCATCGGCGGCAGCCACGTGCCGACCTGTTCCGGTGAGCCCCACGCCACCACCGGGAGCTGCGACAGGATGTGGACCGACAGCGTGACCGCCGTCGCCATGTCGGCCGCGCCGAGCTCCTCCATCACGAGGCTCCAGCCGAGATACGAGAACCCGGCCCCGCCGGCCGCCTCCGGAATGGGAGCGGCGGTCAACCCGAGCTCCCCCATTCGTCCGAAGATCGACCGGTCGAAGCGCTCGGATTCGTCGCGTTCGATCGCGGTGGGGGCGACCTCGCGCTGGGCGAATTCGCGCGCCGTCTGCTGGAGGAGTCGTTCCTCCTCGGTGAGGGGCCAGCTCAGCGGTCGTCCTCCGGGTCGTGGGGTTGCGCCCGGGTGGGCGCGCGTAGGATACCGCCGTGGACGACGCCCCCGACGATCCTGCCCGGGTCGGGCCGGTCGCCGACGAGACGATCCGGGCGCAGAAGCTCGACGCCGTGGCTCGGCTGGTGCCGGGCATCGCGCACGAGCTGAACAACCCGCTCGCGGCGATCGTCGGGTTCGCCGAGCTGTTGCGGACCGATCCGCGGCTGCCCGACGACATGCGCAAGCAGGCGGAGCTGCTCTCCGGGGAGACGGCACGGACGCGCCAGCTCATCCATGCACTGCTCGACTTTCTCCGGCCGCGGCCGCCGGAACGCCATCCGACCTCGGTCCGAGCCCTCGTCGACGCGGCCCTGGCCCTCCACGCCTACCGCCTGTCGTCGAGCCCGCTCGGGGTGCGGATCGAGATCCCCGCTGACCTTCCGCCGGTCGACGTCGACCGGGCACAGATCCAGCTCGTCCTGGTCAATCTCCTGCAGGAGGCGCTCGACGTCCTCGAGGCCGGGGGCTCGCCGGGCCAACTGAGGATCGCCGCGGCATCAGGCGGCGGGCAGGTCCGGATCACGATCAGCCTTGACCGGGCTGGCGCGACGGCCGAGCCGGATCGTGAGCTCGCGTGGCAGGTCTCGGCTGCTCTGGTTGAGGCCCACGGTGGCACCCTCGTCCGCGAGCCGGGCCCAGACGGCGTCGGGACGACGCTCGCCGTGACGCTCCCCGCGACCGGTGCGTACGCCGTTGCAACGGCCGAAGCGGCCACTTCGACTGACGGCACGCATCGCCCGGTACGCGTCCTCGTCCTGGACGACGAGCCGCCGATCGCGATGCTGCTCGAGAAATGGCTCCGCGGGTCCGGCTACGAGCCGGCGGTCGCGACCTCGGGCCAGGAGGCCGTCGAGCTGGTCCGGGCGACGCCGTTCGACGCCGTCCTGTGCGACCACCGGATGGCGGGCATGAGCGGCACCGAGGTGTTCGACGCGCTCGTGGCCGTCCGGCCCGAGCTCGAGCGGCGGATCGTGTTCATGAGCGGTGACGTGTTCAACCCGGAGCTGCGTGAGTTCGTCGAGGGGCGCGGGATCGGTCTCCTGGCGAAGCCGTTCGACCGTGACACGGTGCGCCGCACCATCGAGTCGGTCCTCGGGGAGGCGTCCAGGCAGCCCGGCTGACCAGGTGGCGGCGCATACCAGCCCTACTTCGGGTAGGTGTGGAATCCCTGCCCGGTCTTCTGGCCGAGGTGCCCGGCGGCGACCAGCTCCTCGAGCACCCTCGGCGGCCGGAAGTGCTCCTGGCCGAACCCCTCGTAGAGCACGCGCATGACCTCGAGACAGACGTCGAGCCCGATGAAGTCGGCCAGCTGCAGCGGGCCCATCGGGTGGTTCAGGCCGACCCGGGCACCGGTGTCGATGTCCTCGGCCGTGCCGAGGCCCTCCTCGTAGGCGCGCATCGACTCGGCCAGGAACGGCATGAGGATCCGGTTGACGATGAAGCCGGGCCGGTCGGCCGACACGATGACCTGCTTGCCGAGCTCGGCGGCGAGCGCGCGGATCGTCGCCTCGGTCTCGTCGGTCGTGGCCGCGCCGCGGATCAGCTCGATGAGCGGCATGACCGGGACGGGGCTGAAGAAGTGCATGCCCACGAATCTTGCCCGGCGCTCCTCCGAGACCGCCTCGGCCAGGCGGTCGATCGCGATCGAACTGGTGTTGGAGGCGAAGATCGTGGCCGGCGGGGCGAGCGCGTCCAGCTCGTGCCACAGCGTGGTCTTCACGCCGACGTCCTCGAAGACCGCCTCGACCACGAGGTCCGCCTCGGCAACCCGTCCCCGGTCGTCGGTGGCGACGATGCGCCCGAGCGTCGCGTCGCGCTCGTCGTTCGTCAGCTTGCCCTTGGCGACCGCACGCTCGAGGTTGCCGGAGATCCGGTCGCGGCCCGCGGTGGCCCGGGCGAGGTCCGGCTCGTAGAGCACGACCCGCTTGCCGACGGCCGCGTGGACCTGGGCGATGCCGTGGCCCATGAGGCCCGGCGCCGGCGACGAAGACCCGCTCGATCGTCACCCGTCGAGCGTAGCCGCTCCCACGGCCACGGGTCGAGCCAGGTCGTGGCGGCGAAGTGCGATGAGCAGGGCGCCGCATCCCGCGGCCGCCGCCGAAACCAGGAACGCGCCCGCGTAGCCGGCCGAGGCCGCGACCGCACCGAGGAACGCCGGCGAGAGCCCGAACGACAGGTCGAGGAACAGGCTCGTCGTCCCGACGACTGCTCCGCGCTCAGTGTCCTGGACGCGTGAGACCGCAAGTGTCAGGAGCGCCGGCATGACGAACGCCATGCCGAGCGCGAACACCGCGCTGCCGGCGACGAGGCCGAACGCGGTCGGGACCAGGCCAACAATCGCGAGACCGGCCGAGGCAACGACCAGCGCCGCGCCGGACAGGCGGGCCGCTCCCATCTGGTCGGGCAGCTTCGCAAAGGCCACCCGGAGGATCACCACCAGGACTGCGTACACGGTCAGGGGCAGCGCGGATCCTGACATCCCGATCTGCTTCGCATGCAGCGGAACGAACGCGAAGTAGCCGGCCATCCCCCATGTCCCGAGCAGGACGACCACGCCCGGGAAAACCCCGGCGGGGTGGAACAGCCGGGCCCGAACCCGCTCGGGCTGGCCGGATGCCGCCGCGAGAACGGCTGGCGCCGTTTCCGGCACCAGCAGCGACAGCCCCGTCGCGACCGCTGTCAGGGCGATACACACGATCCAGACGCTCTCGAAGCCGGAGACAGCCAGCACGGTCTCGCCGATCGGCGGCCCGAGTGCGAGACCGATGTAGAGGGCGAGCGACGCGAAGTTGAACGCCTCCCCGCGTCGACCCTCCGGTGCGAGGTCGCTCGCGGCTGCCAGCAGCGCAACGAAGAAGAAGGCCTCCGCGGCGCCCAGGATGGCCCGCGCCAGCACGAGCATCGGCAGCGTGTCGACGAACAGGTGGAGCGCCAGGCCGGCGATCGACAGCAGCGTTCCGAGGAGCAGCATCGGCCGGCGGCCGAACCGGTCGGACCCCCAGCCGACCACGGGCCGGAGCAGCAGCGAGCCGATCGCGAACGCGCCGATCGCGATCCCGACCCCGAGCGTCGTCGCGTCGAGCGGCCCTTCGGCGAACTGCGACGCGACTGGAAGGACCGCTCCGCCGGCGGTGAAGAACGCCAGCCCTGCAGCCACGAGGACGACGAACGGTCGTGTGACGAGGCGCTCCCCCACGGCCGTCATGTGTGGTCGACTCCGAGTGCCTCGAGCAGCCGGTCCGCGGCGGTGTACGGGTCGAGTCGGTGCTCGGCAACCTCGGCGAGCGTTGCCCGCGTGGCATCGTCGTGCGGCACCTCGCGAAGCGCATCGCGCAGCCGGTCCGACAGGATCGCCCACACCTGCGCCTCCGCGCGCGCGAGGCGGGCCTTGCCGGCTGCGCCGCCCGAGGCCGCGTCCCGGCCGGCCGCCCGATGGCGGTCCAGCGCGACCAGCAGCTCGTCGACGCCCTCGCCGGTGGATGCGGTGGTCACGAGGACTTCCGGGCGCTTCGGGCGAGGTCGCTCGTTCCCCTCCCCCGCCCCGACCTTGGGGCTCGCCCCGGCGACGAGCATCGCGCGGAGCTGTGACGCGGTGCGCAGGGCGCCCGGCCGGTCGCCCTTGTTGACGACCACGAGGTCGGCCACCTCGAGGAGCCCGGCCTTGATCGCCTGGACCTCGTCGCCCATCTCGGGCGCCTCGAGCACGACCGTCGTGTCGGCGGCGGCCGCGACCTCGACCTCGCTCTGGCCCGTCCCGACGGTCTCGATGAGGATGAGGTCGAAGCCGGAGGCGTCCATCACCGCGGCTGCGGCCGTGGACGTCGAGGCAAGCCCGCCGGCGTGGCCGCGCGACGCCATCGAGCGGATGAAGACGTCGCCGTCGCCGGCGTATGCCTGCATCCGGACCCGGTCGCCGAGCAGCGCGCCGCCCGTGATCGGACTCGACGGGTCGACCGCCACGACGCCGACCGAGCGTCCGGCCGCGCGAACGCGCTCGATCAGGGCAGCGACGAGCGTCGACTTTCCGGAACCGGGTGGCCCGGTGATGCCGACGAGATGCGCTCGCCCGGCCTGCGGGTACAGCCGCCGCATGGCGGTTTCGGCCACCGGCGTCCGGTTCTCGACGGCCGTGAGCAGCCGCGCCAGCGCGCGACGGTCGCCTGCAACGGCGGCCGCGGCGAGGTCTTCGCCGAGAGCGGTCGGATCGCGGCGCGCGGCGGTGCGGCCTCCCGCACCGGGCTAGTCCCGCGGCCGGGCGTTGGCCCGCAGGAACTCGGCGACCTGGGCGATCGTGGTCCCTGGCCCGAAGACCTCGGCGACCCCCGAATCCTTGAGGGCCGGGATGTCGTCGTCGGGGATGATCCCGCCCACGGTCACGAGCACGTCGCCGAGGCCCTGCTCGTCGAGCAGCTTCGTGATCCGCGGCACGAGCGTCATGTGGGCGCCCGACAGGATCGACAACCCGACGACGTCGACGTCCTCCTGGAGCGCCGCCGTCGCCACCATCTCGGGCGTCTGGCGCAGCCCCGTGTAGACAACCTCGAAGCCTTCGTCGCGCAGGCCTCGCGCGAGCACCTTGGCGCCGCGGTCGTGGCCGTCGAGCCCGGGCTTGGCGATGAGCACCTTGATCGGCCGGTCGGACATGGGCCGATTGTAGGTGCAGGAAACACGGAGAGGCGGCCCGCTCGACGAGCGGGCCGCCTCGTGTGGCGATGGTGGGATCAAGCCGCGGATCAGGCGTTGGTCCGGGCGAAGGCGCGCGAGGCGAGCAACAGCGACAGGATCGCCAGCGCTCCCATGACGACCGAGCCGACGACGATCTGCGGGTCGCCCCACAGGCCGTTGAACAGCGCCCGCGCCGCATCCACTGCGTGGGTCAGCGGGTTGAGCGTCGAGAGGAACTGCAGCCAGTCCGGCGCGAGCGCCATCGGCAGCATGATCCCGGACAGCAGGAGCAGTGGCAGGGAGACCGCCTGCGCGATGGGCGCCAGCGCCTCCTCGCTCTTGGTGACGAGCCCGAGCGTGTACGAGAGCAACGAGAACGTCAGCCCGACCAGCGCCACGATGCCCAGCGTCAGGAGCGCTCCAAGGGGAACGATCTCCAGGCCGAACGGGATGGCGACGAGGATCAGCAGCGTCGACTGGGCGAGCAGGATCGTCACGTCCCGGAGCGACCGACCGGCCAGCATCGCGAAGCGGCTCATCGGGGTCACCCGCATCCGCTCGACGACGCCGTACCGGATCTCGGCCACCAGGCCGAAGCCCGCGAAGGCCGCGGCGAAGAATGCCGTCAGGATGAGCAGGCCCGGGATGAACCAGTTGAACGCGCTGCCGGTCGCCCCGGCGTTGGACGTCGCGCCCTCCAGGAGCGGCGCGAACAGGAGCAGATAGAGGATGGGCTGGAAGAGGCCCATCGCGACCCACACCGGCTGGCGCAGGGTCAGGATGAGCGAGCGTCGGTACATCAGCCAGGTGTCGCGGATGGTCTTCATGTCGAGGTTCCTTTCTGGATCGTCAAATCAGGCGGCGGCTTCGTCGCGGAGCGAGCGACCGGTCTGGCGGAGGAAGACGTCGTCGAGACTCGGACGGTTGAGGGCGATCGATGCCGCCTCGAGGCCGGCCCCGTCGAGCAGCCGCAGGATCTGCGGGACGGCAGTCTCGCCACGATCCACGTAGAGCCGGACGAACCCGTCCTCGCCGGTCGCCTCGCGCACGAACGGCTGGAGCCGGACCGTCTCGAGGACGCGCTCCATCGAGCCGTTGACGCCGAGCGTGATGACGTCGCCGGCCACCTGCCGCTTGAGCTCGTCGGCGGTTCCCTTGGCGACGATCTCACCGTGGTCGATGATCGCCAGGCGATCCGCGAGGGCGTCCGCCTCCTCGAGGTAGTGGGTCGTCAGGAAGACGGTCGTCCCCTGCTCGCGGAGCCGGCGGATCTCGTCCCACATCCGGGCACGGGCCTGCGGGTCAAGGCCGGTCGTCGGCTCGTCGAGGAACAGCACCGCGGGGGTGTGGACGATGCCCAGCCCGACGTCGAGCCGGCGCTTCATGCCGCCCGAGTACGTGCCGATCGAGCGGTCGGCAGCCTCCTCGAGGTCGAGGGTCGCCAGCACTTCGGCCGCCCGCTTCTGGGCGTCGGCCTTGTTCATCCCGTACAGGCGGCCCTGGATGACGAGCTCGCCACGGCCGGTTTCAGCAGGATCGGTCGAGCCGCCCTGCGGCACGTACCCGATCCGCTCGCGGACCGTCTGCGGCTCGCGCCCGAGATCGGCTCCGGCGATCGTCGCCTCGCCGGACGTGGGCGTCAGCAGCGTCGCCAGCATGCGAAGGGTGGTCGTCTTGCCGGCCCCGTTCGGGCCGAGGAAGCCGAAGATCTCGCCGGTCCCGACGGAGAGATCCACGCCGCGAACGGCCTCGACCTCGGTCTTGCGGGATTTGAATGTCCGGCGCAGATCGTGGGTTTCGATCATGGGGCCGCTGGTGGGCCGTGCCTGTGCCATTGCTGGGCTCCTTCTGTCGTATGCTGCTTCGGCGGACAGTTGCGCCGTTCAGCATCTTCGGGCAATATCTGCACCGGGCAGATAATTACCCAGTCGAGGAGCTGTTGTCAACCATGAACCGCGATCAGATCGATTCGGTGCTGCGCTCGCTGCGCCGGGTCAACCTCCAGGGATCGTTCTTCGGCCAGACCGTGGCCATCCGGTTCGGCCTGTCCGAGTCCGACATCGAGGCGCTCGAGGTCCTGATCGACACGGGCTCGACGACCGCCGGCACGCTCTCGGAGCTCATGGGCCTGACGACCGGTGCGGTGACCCGGGTCATCGACCGGCTCGAACAGGCGGGCTACGTCCGGCGTGTCCCCGACCCCGCCGACCGCCGGCGGGTGATCGTCGAGATCGTGCCCGACAAGGTTGCCGGCGTGCAGGCGACGCTGGGCCGGGTCGGCGAGGCGAGCACCGACGAGATCGGCCACTACAGCGAGGCAGAACTTGCGGTGATCAACGACTTCCTGACGCGCATGGCCGCGATCACGCGCGAGGAGGCCACGGCCCTGCGCCAGACCCCGGACCAGGGAGCCGCGGCGACCGAGCACTCGGCGCCGATCGGCGGCCTGTCACGCGCGCGACTCCTCTTCCGCTCCGGCGCACATGAGCTCCTGCTGCGCGGCTCGCCCGACATCGGCGAGCTCTACCAGGCGAAGTTCGAGGGTCCGGTGCCACAGGTCCGGCTGCGGGACGGTGTCGTCGCCGTCCAGTACAAGGGTGGCTGGAAGTGGGACTGGAAGGAGCGACGAGCCGACCTGTCGATCAACTCGACGATCCCGTGGGACGTCGAGGTCATCGGCGGCACCAGCAAGTTGCAGGGCAAGCTCGCAGGACTCGACCTCCGTTCGTTCGAGCTCACGGGTGGCGTCGACCAGATCCGTCTGACCCTCGGTCGCCCGAGCGGCCATGTCCCCATTCGCCTGACCGGCGGCGCCAACAACATCCGGATCGAACGGCCGGCGGGCGTGCCGATCCGCATGAAGCTGCACGGTGGCGCGGCCAGCATCGAGTTCGACCAGCAGAAGCACGGTCCGCTGGTCGACCTTGACGCGGGCGTGATCGCGGCCACGATCGGCGTGGCGTCGGCGGGGCTGGGAGGGGCGGCAGGGCGGATCACGCTGGAGTCGCCCGGCGCTTCGTCCGCCAGCGACCGCTACGAGCTCGAGTTCACCGGCGGCGCGAACAAGATCTCGGTCATCGAGCTGCCCTGACGGAGCGGAGCCCCCGCCGCGCCTAGCGCTGGTCGCCGCCGTGGAGGGAGATCACCTCGCCGGTGACGTAGGTGTTGGCCGCCGAGCCGAGCCAGACCGCGACGCCGGCCACGTCCTCCGGCGTCGACAGCCGTCGGAGCGGCGTCCGCTTCGCCGCCTCCTCGGCGCGGTCCGCGGGCACCGACGGCTTGCCGTCCTTCTCGGTGAGGATCATCACCGGAGCGATCGCGTTGACGAGGATGCCGTCCGGGCCAAGCTCCTTGGCGAGCGACCTGGTGAGGCCCACGATCCCCGCCTTGGCCGCGGCGTAGTGCGCCGAGCGCGCCACGCCGACGAGCCCCGACCGCGCGGCGATGTTGACGATCCGCCCGAACCCGCCCGCCTGCATCGACGGGATCACCGCCCGGCAGGCGCGGAACGTGGCCCCGAGCATGTCGTCGACGACCGCCTCCCAGTCCTCGTCGGAGGTCTCGGTGAGCCGGCCGCTGCGGTACGCCGACGTCGCCGTGACCAGCACGCCGACGTGCCCGAGCTCGCGCTCGACGGTCGCAACGGCTGCGTCGATCGAGGCCCGCTGCCCCAGGTCGGCCTGGACCGCGATCGCCCGCCCGCCGCCGTCGCGAATGGCGCCGGCGGCATCTTCCGCCCGTCCTGCCGACGAGCGGTAGTGCACGGCGACAGCCGCGCCTTCGGCAGCGAACGCGCGTGCGATGGAGGGGCCGGCACCGCCGCCACCACCGGTGACGAGCACGACCTTGCCGGCGAGTCCCAGGTCCATGACGGCTCAGGCCCGGCCGCGAAGTTCGTCGACCGCCCGCGCCGCGCGCCGCTCCCGGGTGGCGGGCTGCCTGGCCTCGGCCACGTGCTGGGCGTACTCGCGACGGTGCGATGGGGCGAGCTGCTCGTAGGCTGCCTTGGCCGCCGAATCGGCCTCGAGGGCGGCCTGCAGCTCGGCGGGCATCTCGAAGGTGGCCGATCGCGAGGCATCGTCGCGGACCAGCTCGACCTCGACCTCGTCGCCGACGTCCTTGCCGATCGACGCTCGCGTGGCCTTCGTGATCCCGAGCAGGACGACCTTCCCGACGTCCGGGAACGAGTACGGCATCACCTGGCCCACGATCGCGAACCCGTCGATCGTGCCGGTGACCGAGGTCCGCCCGCCGGCGCCGAGCGCGTCCCGTGCCGCGTCCGGCACGGCGACGTAGCTGCCGCCGCCCGGCGTGGCCTGGATTGCCGCCCGGAACCGGGCGCTTCGCTGATCCGTCGACATCACGCCTCCACGCCGACTGCCGAATCGAGCTCCGCGCGGTGCTCGTCGTAGTGCTCATACGTATTGCCGGCCACGACGGCTTCGACCCAGCCCTTGGGATCGAGCTCCGGGTCGAGTGCCAGGAGCGCCGCCCGCAGACGCTCGAACGAGCCGTGGACGTCGGTCCGGATCATCTCCGGCGGGCGCCCCGCGGTTTCGGCGGCGACGCGCGCATTGAATGCCTCGTCGTCCTCGACCACCTTCGGCTGGGGATGCCCGGTCGCCCCGAACCGGTTGAGGCGGTATGCCGTGGCGTCGTGCCAGGCCGCGATATGGGCGAGCATGACCCCGACGGTCCAGCCCGAGCTCGTGGGCCGCGCATAGGCCTCGTGCTGGAGCCGAGCCATGCCTGCGGCCAACGGCCGCCACGCCTCGTCGACTCGATAGACGAGGTCGTCGCGCGGGCTCCGTGACGGCACGACGGTCAGGCGCCCGGCGCGCGGCGCTCGAGATGCGCGAAGAACTCCGCGCGCGTCTTGTCGCGCGAGCGGAACAGGCCGAGGACGGCGCTCGTGGTCATGATCGTGCCGGGCTTGCGGACGCCGCGCATCACCGCGCAGAGGTGGGTCGCCTCCATCACGACGCCGACACCCTGGGGCTCGAGCCGGGTCTGGAGGAAGTCCGCGATCTGCTGGGTCAGCCGCTCCTGGACCTGGAGCCGGCGCGCATAGGTCTCGACGACGCGCGGGATCTTGGACAGCCCGATGACGCGCCCACGCGGGATGTACGCCACGGCCGCGGTCCCGAAGAACGGCAGGAGGTGGTGCTCGCACAGCGAGTAGAACGGGATGTCCTTGACGACCACCATCTCGCTGTAGTCGACCTCGAAGATCGCCCCGTTGATGAGACGCTCCGGGTCGACGTGGTAGCCGGCGGTCAGCTCGGTGTACATGCGGTGCACGCGCTCCGGCGTGCCGAGCAGCCCGTCGCGCGTCGGGTCCTCGCCGATCTCGACGAGGATCTCGCGGACGGCGGCCTCGACGCCGTCAGGGCCCGTGCCGTCGCGATGGTCGCGACCGAGCCCACCCTCGATCAGCGCACGCGAGCGCTGCGGGTCCTCGCCGATCTCGGTCTCGATCTCGTCGACGATCCGCTGGACGTGGCTGGGCAGCTCGGGCGTGCGTGCCATGGCCGGATGGTACGCCGACCTAGGCGAACGAGCGGCCTTCGGCGCCGCGCAGCCAGGCGCGTGCGTTCTCGCCGAGGGTCGGGCGGTGGTAGCCGCCCTCCTGGAGGATCACGAGGCGACGGCCGGTCGCCGCCACGCGGCGACCCGCCTCGTGGTAGCCCGCCGTGGTCAGGGCGAAGTCGCCCAACGGGTCGAGCGTGAACGTGTCGAACCCCAGCGACACCACGATCACGGAGCCCGGGGCCGCAAGCAGCGTTTCCAGCGCGCGATCGAGCGTGACGAGGTACGCCTCGTCGTCGATGGCCGCGGGGAGCGGCAGGTTCAGGTTCTCGCCGCGGCCCTCACCCTCCCCGATCTCTGTGGCCCGACCCAGGTAGTACGGATACTGGCGGTCGGGGTCGCCGTGCAGCGAGACGTAGCGGACGTCGCCGCGCCGCCAGAAGATCTGCTGCGTCCCGTTCCCGTGATGGAAGTCGACGTCGAGGATTCCGACCCGCTCCCCGGTCGCCCGCCCGATGGCATCGGCAGCGATCGCGGCGTTGTTGAAGAAGCAGTAGCCGGCGTACAGCGCCCGGGCGGCATGGTGACCCGGCGGCCGGCACAGGCCGTAGGCGGCGGTCTCGCCGCCAAGAACCAGATCTGCCGTCGTCAGCGCGACGTCCACCGCCCCCCGTGCGGCAACGTAGGTGCCCTCGACGAAGGGAGTGGAGCTGTCGAGTCCGTACCAGCCCGCCTGGCCGGTGATCGCTCCGGGCTGGCGCAGGTTCGCCAGCGCTTCGGCGCCCATGCCCTCGAACATCCTCGGGTTGGGCCAGGTATCGGGGATCAGCGCCGGGCGTTCGATCCCCTCGCGACGGACACTGCGCCAGGCTGTCTCGAGGAAGCGGACCAGCCCTTCGTCATGGACCGCCAGGATTGGGCCAAGGCCGTGCCCCGTAGGCGCCACACGCTCGAAGCCGCCGTCCGCGTCGAGCGCCTCGCGGATCCGCTCCGCCCGCTCGGCGACCTCGTAGGCGGGGATCTCCTCGCCGAGGATCGTCTCGTGGGTGATGTCGTGGCGCAGGTGGACGTCCGAATAGACAACCCGCATCGCGCGATCTTAACGACCGCCATCGGTGCTGAAGCCGAGGATGGCGGCGGTCACCTCGTCCGGTCGGTAGCGCATGAGGTTGTGGCCGACGTGCGGGAATGCGCGCACGGCGATCGCGCCGAGACCCGCCGTGACGCGGGCGGCCGAGACGTCGCTCAGCGCAGCCAACCGCGAACCCACCTCGTCGTCGGCGGCAATCAGCGCCGTGATCGGCGCCTGAACCTCCGGCAGGACGGCGAGCGGGTCGTAGGCGAACATGGTGCGCACGCAGGCCTCCAGCGCATGCGGCCGGGTGGCCGGCACGACGCGCCCCGCGTGTGTCTCGACGACCGTTGCTCGCGCCGCGCGTTGCTGGTCCGGCATCCCACGTCGACGGATCGAAGCCGGCCCGGTCGGCGAGGAACGCCCGCATCGAGGACAGGACCTCGGGCGGCTCGTCGAGCCCGCGCAGGAACTCCTCGACGTCCATCTCGCTCGCCTGCTCCAGGTCCTCCCAGCCCCCGTCGACGAGCAGCAAGCCGGCACAGCGGGGTCCAAGGGCGGCCGCGGCCTCCGCCGCCACGATCGCCCCGAACCCGTGGCCCGCGAGCACGACCCGGTCGTCGGGCCTCGACCAGCAGCCCGGACCCTTCGGCGACCGCGATGGCGTCACCGGCCAGCGCCGGCAGGCCATAGTCGAGGGTCGGATCGTCGGTGGGCGCATCGGACAGCCCGTGCCCGCGCAGATCCAGCGCAACGGTCCGGGCGGCAGCCCGGAGACGCCGTGCCACGGGTGCCCAGATCCACGCGGTCTGTGACAGCCCGTGGATGAGCAGGCCACCCGTCGAGCCGGGCGGGCCGCCCCAGTCGAGGAAATGGAGACGGTCGCCGTCGTCGACCAGGACGACGAAGCCCTCGGGCTCGGCAGCCGGATCCGCCGCCGGGACCGATCCGAGAGGCTGCTCCATCGTGGCTAGGATACGGGCGCCATGGTCAAACGCCGCCGTGGATCCCGGACCGCGCGCGCGGCCGGGGTCGCCCGTCACCGTCATGATCGCCACCAGCCGTTCGAGCAACTCGTCGAACGGGCCCTGGCCGGCATCCCGATGCCGTTTGCCGCGGCCCTGGACGAGGTGGCGGTCGTGATCGAGGACGGGCCGACTCCCGAGCAGCTGCGCGCCAACGACCTGCCCGCGGACGATTGGCTGTACGGCCTGTACGAGGGCGTGCCGCGCACCGAATGGGGCGCGGACTGGGGCGCGATGCCAAACAAGATCAGCCTGTTCCGCTTTCCGCTCGAGGCGGACTTCCCTGACCCGGAGGATCTCGAGGACGAGGTGCGGATCACCGTGATCCACGAGCTGGCGCATCACCTGGGGATCGACGACGACCGGCTCCACGAGCTCGGTTTCGACTGAGGTCAGGACGAGATCGTCGCCAGATAGCCTGCGAGTGCGATACCGCCGAGGGCGAACCCGAGGACCATTGGACGGGTCAGCCAGCGGAACGCTGGCCGACCGGGAGCCGGCCGGTCGACGTCGTGGTCACCGCCCGGGCGGACGCGATCGAGACCCATCGTCGCCCGCGTGAGTCCCACGAACATCACGGCCTGCGGCGCATAGATGATCGCGGTCACCGTGAACAACAGCGTCCCGAGCGCGAACGCGACCATGACGATCAGGAACGTGACGAGCGCGACCCCGGCCGGACCGGAGTCGGCCCCGAGTCCCAGCGCGTCGATCGCGCGGATCGCGAGGTCCACGCCCGCGCCGAACCCCAGCAGGATCAGCAGCCAGTAGACGCTCGGCAGGATCGCCAGGACGATCGCGGCAACCTTCCGCGCCCGGACGATCCGCACCGAGCGCTTGAGTGCCTCGATCGGGCCGACACCGCCGAGGACAATCCCCGCCTGGGCATAGACGAACGGCGCCTGGATGAGCGTCCCGACGACCAGCCCGGCGACCAGCCCGACCTGCGTCTCCTGGCCGATCACCTCCTGGATGATCAACGTCGGGATCGACACGACGAGGCTCGCGACGACGAGCAGCCAGAACGTCATGCGCGAGCGCTGCACCGCCTCGCGGATCGTCACCGGCCGTCCGGCGAACGCGCCGCCGAGCAGCGCGATCGCCACGGCCGTGCTCTCGACCGACGCCACGACCACGCCGGCGAGAAGCAGGAGCATCAGGAGCGCGATCCAGCCCGTGCTCGCATCGCTTGCGCCCGGGACGAGGCCGGCAAACTCGTCGCCGGTCAGGAGGCTGCCCCACAGCCCGAGGGCGAGGGGCCCGGCGGTACCGAGCACGATCAGCCCGACGTAGAACGAGGCTCGCCGCATCTGGTCGCCGGAGCGGAGCAACAGGTCGAAGCTCGTGCCGATCAACTGCCGCGACCCGACCACCGGCGGCGGTTCGGGCGCCAGGCGCACGGCGGGCTGCGCCTCGGGCGACGTCTCGGCGTGCTCCAATCCGGTCACGCGCGCGCGCCCGGCAGCGTCGCAGCCCCCGCCACCAGCTCGCCGATTCGGTCGACCTCGACGTTCCCGCCCGACAGCACGACTGCGACGCGCTCGCCGTCCGCGATCGGGATCCGGCCCGCAAGGACCGCGGCCAGGGCGGCGGCCCCGGCCGGCTCGACCACCTGCTTGAGCCGTTCGAGCGCGAAGCGCATGCCCGCCAGGATGGTCGGGTCGTCGAGAAGGACGATGCCGTCGAGCAACCGGCGGCACATGGCAAGGGTCCACTCCCCGGCGAACGGCCCGCCGAGCCCGTCGGCCACGGACTTCGGTTCGATCGGCACGATCTCGTTGCGCTCGATCGCCAGTGACACCGCGTTCGACTGCTCCGGTTCGACGCCGTAGACGCGGCAACCGGGACGTCGCGCCTTCACGGCGGCGGCCACCCCGGAGATGAGGCCCCCGCCACCAACCGCGACGACGACCACGTCGACGTCCGGCACGTCCTCGACCAGTTCCAGCCCGAGCGTGCCATGCCCCGCGATGACCTCGGGGTCGTCGAACGGATGCACGAACGTGAGGCCCTCCACGTCCCGAAGACGCTGCATCTCCGCGAACGTGTCGCCAACGTGCGCGCCATGGAGCACGACCCGCGCCCCGTAGTCGAGGCACGCGTCGACCTTCGAGCGGACAGCGGCCTCCGGCATCACCACCGTGACTCGCACGCCGGTCGACGCCCCGGCCCACGCATAGGCCTGGCCGGCGTTGCCTGCAGACAACGTGATCGCACCACGTGCTCGGGCGTCCGGATCGAGCGTCAGGATCCGGTTGGTCATCCCGCGCACCTTGAACGAGCCAGTCGTCTGGAGATGGTCGGCCTTGAGGTAGAGACGCCCGTCCGCGAGCCGGATCTCGTTCCCGAACCGATCACGAATGGCCGCCTCGGTCCAGCGCGCCGCGGTCGAGGACTGCAGCACCGGCGTTCGCGGGATACGGCCCGCGAGACGCTCCCGCGCTGCCTCGATCGAGGCGAGCTCGAGGACGTGATCCGTCGCGTCGATGGCTGGCATCAGGCGGGAGTATGGCCGCGCAGTTTGACGAGGGTCTAGTCCGCGCCCGCGCGTCGGGGTACGGTGTGGCGCATGAACCGGGCCCTGGCCGCACTCGCCGCTCGGCCGATCCTGCGGGGTCTGATCATTGCTGTGGCCGTCAGCCTCGAGACGATCCTGCTCATCGAGGCGCTGCGCCAGCTGTCGCAGGGGACGATCGTGGCCTCTGCCGCGTTGCTTGCCGTCGCGGTCGTCGCGTCGTTCTCGGGCATGCGGTTCGGTCTCCTCAGCGCGCTGTTCTTCGTCGTGTATGGCGCCTTCGTCTATGCGGAGAGCCTGCAGCCGCCGACCTATACGAGCGACGGGCTGTTCAACTTCGTGGTGCTCGCCGGCACTGCGATGGGTCTTGCACTCATCGTCGGGTATCTCAAGGCGCGGGCCGACCAGCAGAAGGCGCTCGACCTTGCGCGTGAAGGCGAGACGCGCCAGCGCATGGTCACCGAGACGAGCGCCGACGCGATCGTGTCCATCGACGATCACTCGATCATCCGCTTCGCCAACCCGGCGACCGAGGAGATCTTCGGCTGCCCGATCGAGTCCCTGATCGGCCAGTCGCTGACGACGCTGATGCCGGATTCGCTGCGGGAGCGCCATCTCGCCGCGGTGGGGCGATACCTCGAGTCGGGCACGCCAGCGATGTCATGGCACGCGGTCGAGCTCACCGGGCGCCGCGCGACCGGCGAGGAGTTCCCGATCGAGGTGTCGTTCGCCGAGTTCAAGATCGATGGGGCCAGGACGTTCACCGGGACGATCCGCGACATCAGCCGTCGCAAGGAACTCGAGTCGCAGCTCGTCGAGGCCCAGCGGATGGAGGCGGTCGGCCGGATGGCCGGCGCGATCGCCCACGACTTCAACAACATCCTGACCGCGGTCGCAGGCTACGCAACGCTGCTCAAGGACGAGCTGCCGCCGAACGATCCGGCCCAGAGCGACGTCGCGGGGATCCAGCACGCGGCGTCGGGCGCCACGGCGCTGACGCGCCAGCTGCTTGCCTTCAGTCGTCGCCAGGTGCTCCACCCGCAGGTCGTCGACCTGGGCGACACGATCGACGGAATCATGCCGATGATCGGGCGCCTGATCGGCGAGAACATCTCGGTCGCGTGGCGGCGCCCGACATCCCCGACCCGCCTGATCGAAGCCGACCCGACGCAGCTCGACCAGGTCGTGCTCAACCTCGCGCTCAACGCCCGAGACGCGATGCCGGACGGCGGGACGATCATGATCGAGATCGATGATGTCGAACTCGACCCGGACTACGCGCGCACGCATTTCGAGGTCGAGCCCGGGCCATACGTCCAGCTGGCGGTGAGCGACACGGGCAGCGGGATGGACCGCGAGACGCTGACGCACGTGTTCGAGCCGTTCTACACGACGAAGCGGTCCGGGCAGGGCACGGGTCTCGGGCTGGCCACGGTCTACGGCATCGTCAAGCAAAGCCACGGCACGCTGTCGGTGTACAGCGAACCCGGCCGCGGCTCCACGTTCAAGGTGTACTTCCCGCAGGCCCAGGGCATCGCGACCCGCCGGCCCAAGGCCACCGATCAACCCGAAGCCGAAGGCGGACTCGAGACGATCCTGGTCGCCGAGGACGAGGAGGCCGTGCGCGAGCTCGTCCGCACGGTGCTGGTCCGGCTCGGGTATCGCGTGCTCGTGGCCGCCGATGGCCTCGAGGCCGTCGACCTGGCATCGCGCGAGCAGCTCGACCTGCTGCTCACCGACGTGATCATGCCCGGCCTCAGCGGACCCGAGACCGCCACCCGGGTGCGCGAGCTCCAGCCGGACGTGCGCGTGCTGTTCATGTCGGGCTATACCGCCGGCGCGATCGATCGTCACAGCCTGCTCGAGCAGGACGCCGCGTTGCTCCAGAAGCCGTTCACGCCGGGCCTCCTGGCCTCGACGGTGCGGATGGCCCTCGTCGGTGCGACATCCGGCAAGGTCGTTGGAGCTGCCGTGGAGCCGGAGGACGTCATCGCCCACGCGCTCCGGGCACGATCGGTGTCGGACGGCCAGTGGCCGCGCGACGGCTCGTCGCCGACGCCGCCTCCGCCATCCGACCCGGTGACCCCGCCCCGGGAGCACTGACCCGCGAGGGCTGCTTGCGTGATTGCGCAAGCAATGATATGTTCCTCGGAGTGTTGGGCGAGATGACAGTTTCCAGCGACATCGACCGGCAGCGGTACGCCGCAATCGGTCGTGCATTGGCCGACCCCAAGCGGCTGTGCGTCCTCGAGTCGCTTGCCTCCGGCGAACAGTCGGTTGGTGAGCTGTCGGCGACCGTCGGCTGCCAGATCCCCAACATGAGCCAGCATCTGGCGGTACTCCGCAGCGCGGGCCTCGTCACGGCACGCCGCGAAGGCAGCACCGTCTTCTACCGCCTCACGGACCAGCGCGTCCTCGAGGCGTATCACCTCATCCAGACCCTCGCCCGTTGAGGCACTGAAAGGACCACGCTCCATGGCGGAGATCAAGCACGTTACGGACGCCACGTTCGAGGAGATCGTCCTCAAGTCCGACCGACCCACCGTCGTCGACTTCTGGGCGGCGTGGTGCGGCCCCTGCAAGATGGTCGCGCCCGAGATGGAGAAGCTGGCCGAGAAGTACGACGGCTCCATCGACGTGGTCAAGGTCGACGTCGATGCCAACCCGCGGCTCTCGCAGGCCTTCCGCATCATGAGCATCCCGACGATCGCCTTCTTCCGGCCCGGCCAGCAGCCGATGGCCGTGTTCGGGTTCCGCCCGCTCGAGCAGCTCGAGCAGCAGTTCGAACTGGCGTCGTACGCCGCTGCCAAGGAGTCGGTTACGCAGGACGTGCCGACCCAGGCCTGATCCCGCTCCTCCTCCTCCCTTCGGACGGCCCCGGCCCTGTCGGGGTCGTTCGATTCCCGGTTTAGCTCTCTGCTTGGCGCCAGGCGGACGCGAGCCAGGCCTGGGCTCGGTCGACCGCGTGGCCGTCGACAACGGCCGGGCTGAAGCGGACCCAGTCCGCGCCCCGTTTCGACGGCGATGTGTCGGGCGTCCGAAGCGCGGCCTTCGCCACGAGCGGATCGAGCCGGAATTCGGCCGCGTCGCCGGCCAGCGCCGCAAACCGCAGGCCACCGCGTCGCCACTCCACCCCGCCGCCGTCTTCGCCGGGCTCCACGTCCTCGAGGTCGGCGAGCGCCTCGTCGAGCGCCTCCCGCAGGTTCACGCGCGAGCCGCCTCGAGGATCGCGGCCAGGTCGGCGGCGTGCTCGTCGTAGTGCTCGGTGGTGTCCTCGAGGAAGGCCTTGAGATGCACCGGGTTCTTGACCCAGCGCGACTCGGGGACGACCGTCAGGTAGCCACGCAGCTCACCGGGTACGGTTCGCAACGCTTCACGCAACTCCGCTGACGGGCGCGACGCCGCCGCTGACAGGAACTCTTCGTTCATCGCGTCCACGCCACGCTGTTCGGTCTCGTGCGCCCGGCGCTCGAGCGTCGGCGAGTCCTCGCGCACGGCCAGCTCCTTGGCCGCGGCGAGGGTGAATTCGAGCCAGGCAAGCAGATGGACCATGAGGTCCCGCCCCGACCAGCCGCGCACCGCCCCAACCGGCCGCTCCAGCTGGGCGTCGGTCAGCTCGAGCAGCGCCTCGTATGGGCGCCAGGCCTCGCGTTCCTCCTCGAGGAACTCCATCGCGTCGAGGTACATCGGCGTCATGGTAGTGGCTGACACCGCAGGATTCGCGACGCGACCGAGGTGCCGGCACGCTACGGTGACGGCATGACCGACGAGCCGGCGACGCTCCCGACCAACGTCATGCCGCCGCCTCCTCGCGAGGAGCCCCGGAAGACCGCGGTCCCCGGCTCGGCACCCGGCGGGGCGCGCCGAACCGGCGTCGTCTTCGTCCACGGCATCGGAACGCAGGTCGCACGCGAGACGCTGTTCGACTGGGCCAGGCCGATCATCGACGTCCTCGGGGAGTGGCGCCGCGAGTACGACCGCACCCACAGCGATGCGCCGATCGGGGAGAACCCGGTTGGCTCCGCGAGCGTCAGCGACCCCTCGAACCCCTGGATCGAGATCGACGTCCCTGAGTTCGCCGGTCGGGATCGCGAGCAGTGGCTGGTCACCGAGGCGTACTGGGCGGGCGACGTGCGGCCGCCGTCGTTCGCCGCTGCGGCGCGCTACCTCCTGCGCCAGATTCCCGGGATCGCGTCCGGCATCGCCAACGGCTACGGCGTCCGCGAGGAGCGCCGCGCAGACTCGGCTGAACGCGCTCGTCGACCAGTACCAGGCCGATCCGGACCCGACGGTTCGATCGCGCGTCGACGAGATCCGGCTGTCGCTCAGCAGTCGATGGCGGATCACCGACTTCCTCGACAGCGTCTGGCAGCAGCCGGTCGTGCGGGCGCTCCTCGGCGGCATCGGGACCATCGCGGCCCTCGCCGCCCTGGGCATCTACTCGGCCCTCCACGCGATCCCGATCGGCGCGATCCGCAAACGGGTCGAGATCGCCATGGCCGACATGTTCATCGTGGAATGGTTCGGCGACCTGCCGGTGATCCTCGACGACCAGTCGCAGTCGGCCGCGATCCGAACGCGGCTCATCGAGCGGGTCCAGTGGCTGCACGAGCGCGGTTGTCAGGACGTCGTGCTCGTCGCCCACTCCGGCGGGACGATCGTCAGCTTCGCAACGCTGCTGCGCTACGACCACGACGCGTTCAAGGTGGCCAAGCTCGTCACGCTCGGCGAGGCGATCAAGCTCGGCTGGCGGCTGGAGGACGAGGCGAGAGACTGGGTCCCCGGCAACTCCGTCCGCGGCGACCTGAAGGTCAACCATCCCGACCTCAAGTGGGTCGACTTCTGGGCGTCGTACGATCCCGCGCCGTCCGGCGAACTCGTCGAGCGGGAGGGCAGCCCGCTGATCGCCGTCGAGCGACTCTCCGACAAGCCCGAGGACCCGCGGATCCACATCGAGAGCCGGCCGGTCACGAATTTCATGCACCTGGGCCTCGATCACGGCGGCTACTTTGCGAATGACGAGGGGTTCCTGATCCCGCTCATCCGTCACATCGATGATCCCGAACGGCGACGGCAGCGCGTCGCGCTTCTACCGGGATCCCGCTGGACAGGACGGTCCGCACCGAACGCCGCCGGCGGCGTGTCGCCCTGCTGCTCGCGTGGCGCTGGACGGCGCTGACCTTCGGGATCGCGGCGGTGATCGTGGCGGCGCTCCGGACGAGCCTGAGCGAGGCCGGCGACGCCGTCGCGGGCGTGTTCGGCCTGCTGCCCGGTCACGAGCTCGTCAGCGGCACGATCGACGGCGTTGGCAACGCGGTGGCGGTCATCTTCAACTCGATCGGGCTGACGTGGATCCCGGAAGCCCTCGCGGCGGCCGGGCCGGTGGTCCTTGGGGCGTTGATCCCGATCGTCGCGGTCTTCCTGATCTACGGCCGCGGCGTCAACAGCTGGATGGCGCATGACGCCCTCGAGCGAACGCGGATCCGGCGTGAGGCCTTCGGGCCACCCGGCCATCCGTCCGCCCGCGGTGAAGCGGTGCTGCTGATCGGAGGGCTCCTGGCCGTGGTGCTCGCCGCGTTCGTCGTCCGCCTCGAGCTGCTGGTGCTCTGGCTTGCGCTCGTGGGATCGCCGGGCTGGTCGTCCGGCGACTCGGCTGACCGCTAGACCGCGACCGGCTCGCGGTACTCCCCGAAGACCTGGCGCAGGACCGCGCACTGCTCGCCGAGCGTCGCGTACGCCTCGGCACAACGGACGAAGTGGGGCATGAGGTTCGTCTCGCTGGTCCCCGGCCGGGCGGCCGCGTCGCGCAACCCACCCAGGGCCGCTTCGACGGCACCCGCGTCCCGGTCGTTCCTCGTGCGTTCGAGCCGCGCGAGGTGCCGCTCCAGCGACCCGGGCGGCACGGCGAGCACCGGCACCGTCGTCTCCTCTGCCTCGTCGACGAACGCGTTGACACCCACGATCCGGCGCTCCCCGGCGTCGAACTCGCGCTGGAAGCGGTACGCCGCGTCGGCGATCTCGCGTTGCGGATAGCCCTCGGTGATGGCCTTGACCATGCCGCCGCGGCGATCGATCTCGTCGAGGTAGCGCCAGACCGCCCGCTCGGTCTCGTTCGTCAGCTCCTCCACGAACCACGAGCCGCCGAGCGGGTCGACCGTGTTCGCGACGCCCGATTCCTCGGCGATGATCTGCTGCTGGCGGAGGGCCAGCAGCGCGGCCTCGGCGGTCGGCACCGCGAGCGCCTCGTCGTACGAGTCGGTGTGCAATGACTGCGACCCGCCGAGGACCGCCGCGAGTGCCTGCAGCGCGACGCGTGTCAGGTTGTTCAGCGGCTGCTGGGGAGTCAGCGACACGCCGGCGGTCTGGGTGTGGAAGCGCATCCAGGTTGAGCGCTCGTTCTCGGCGCGGTAGCGCTCGGTCATGAGCTTCCACCAGATCCGCCGGCTCGCCCGGAACTTGGCGATCTCCTCGAAGAAGTCCGAATGGCTGTTGAAGAAGAAGGACAGCCGCGGCGCGAAGTCATCGACGCGCAGGCCGCGCTCGATCGCCGCCTCGACGTAGGCCATGCCGTCGGCGATCGTGAAGGCCAGCTCCTGCACGGCCGTCGAGCCCGCCTCGCGGATGTGGTAGCCGCTGATCGACACGGTGTTCCACTTCGGCAGCTCGCGCGTCCCGAACTCGATCGTGTCGGTCACCAGGCGCATCGATGGCTCGGGTGGGAACAGGAACTCCTTCTGGGCGACGAACTCCTTGAGGATGTCGTTCTGGGTGGTTCCCTCAAGCCGGTCCCGGGGCACGCCGGCCTTCTCCGCCGCGACGATGTACATCGCCCAGATCGGCGCGGCCGGCGAGTTGATCGTCATCGACGTCGAGATTCGCTCGAGCGGCAGCCCGGCGAGCAGGACCTCCATGTCGGCCAGGCTGCTGACCGCGACCCCGCACGTCCCGAACTCGCCCTCTGCTTCGGCATCGTCGGTGTCGTAGCCGTACAGGGTCGGCATGTCGTAGGCGATCGACAGGCCGGTCTGGCCCGCCCGCAGCAACTGGTGGAAGCGCTGGTTCGTATCCTCGGCCGCGCCGAAGCCCGCGAACATGCGCATCGTCCAGAACCGGCTGCGGTAGCCGGTCGGGTGGATGCCGCGGGTGAACGGAGGCTCCCCGGGGAACCCGACGTCCCGGGCGGGATCGAACGCGTCCCAGCGACCGGCGCCGCCGTCGGGACGGAGCGGATCGCCGTGATGGTCGACCTCGGTCGGGCCGCCGGCGCCGTGCTGCCAGGACCACGGCCCGTACAGCCGTTCGACTTCGGCGTCCGAGATCGTCGAGAACCGGGTGCGGCGCTCCGGGGCCCGTGCGGCGGCCGGTCCGAGCCGCTGCGCCTCCCAGGCCGAGCGCCGGGCGTCCCAGTCGGGCCGGTCGGTCATGGCGGCGACTCTAGCACGCGATCTCGTTCGCTCGGCGAGCTAGCGGCTGCTCCCTCGGAGCGGGCCGAATCAGGGCGCGGCGGGCCGCCAGCACGAGCTTGAAAATGTCGTACACCATCAGGAACCAGAGGACGCGCCGGCCGAGGAACCGGAGCAGCGCGATGCGGACGAGCCATGCCATCGCTCCACGGTAGCGGGTCTGCGGCCGGTCGGTCATGTCCGCGGCAGCCGTGCGGGAGGCATCGGCGTTGCAATCGCATCCGCGCGCGGTCAGTCGCCGAATGCCGCGACGGCCGCCTCGATCTTCGGGTCGGGCAGGTTGTGGCTGAGCACGACATTCACCTGCCCCGGCTCGTCGCCAGCCCAGACGAGCACGGACTGGAGCCGCTCGCCGGTCTTCGTGTCGAGTCGATGGACCGTTCTGCCGGCGACCTCCGCGCTGGTCGAGCCGAGGATCTGGGTCCGTGACGACGCGCGGGCGGTGGACTCCCACCAATCGGCCAGCGCCTCGACGGTGAGCGCGTCGGCCGCGAACACGGCAAGCACCGCGGCGATGTCCGACCCGAACTCCCACGTCCCGCCGGCGAAGCGGACCTCATCGATCCCCTCGTCCGCCAGCGACCCGAGGTTCTCGTCGCTGCAGTTCCGCCCGGAGTCGAGGCGGTCCGGGCCGCGCTCCTCGTACGCCGTCGGGACCAACGCCTCGAGCTCCGGGTACGCGCCCGGCGCGGAGCCATCGGCGGTGCACGGCCCGCCCGGTTCGAACGAGGGCCCGGCCGCGCCGGTGCATGCGACGAGGATCACGGCCATGGCGAGGCCAAGGACGGACGTACTGAGACGGGACATCGCGCGTGAGCGTACGACGCCCGCCCGGATGGTGCGGCCGGACACCTGGTACCTCGGTCCCGGACTGGTGCGTGCATGCCAACGACCTTTCGACCCGCCCGTTCGGGACGAGGGTCTCATTGCCGCAGGTCGTCCCCGCCTCGTAAGGTTCTGGCACGCCGACCCGCGATCGAACCGGGAGCTTCCTGGGGCGTCGGTCACGGATCGAGACACGGCCGCTGTGTCGAGGAGGTTCGGCACAGACGATCCCGAGTCTTGGTCACGAGCCGAGTAACTGGTTCCTTCGGCCAACAGGCCTGGTGGACCGTCGGGGCGGCAGGACTGATACAGCTTTTATTCGCGCCTCGATCGCCCTCCGATATCGGAGGGCGATCTCGCTTTTCCCTCAGGCGTCGTAGCGCCAGACCGGCCGGCCCGGACGCTCGGGCGTCGGATGCGTCCGGCGCACGATCCCGCGCTGGTCGAGGTCGTCCTGCATGACGCGCGCGGCCACTGTCAGGTCCGGGTCACGCTGGACTGCCCGGGCGAGCCAGTCGATGTACGACGGTTCGAACGCCGCGATCTCGTCGAGACGATGCCCGTGGAACTTGCCGAACGGGACGATGTAGGCCTGTGCCTCCTCGATTGTGGGCCGAGGCGGCGGGCGAAAGCCACGGATCCGGTCCCGCTCGAGCGGTCCGGTCGGGTGCGATGCGCGCAACGGCTCGCGGCGCGACCGATCGCTCCGCGGCGGCGGCTGGCCGGCCAGCGGCGGGGCGCTCGTCGTCGTCGTGTTCCGCGGCCTGAACGTCTGGCTGGTGTCGACCCGCCCGGTCACCGGCCGAGTCGGCTTTGGACGCGGTGGTCCGCCGCGACGCGGTGGCGCATCATCGAATTCGACCTGCCCCGTCGGGCCGGTGCCGTTCCGTGCGTCGGCCCGCGTCAGGACGGCATAGGCATCGTTGATCTCCGCCATCAGGCGCGTTGCCACCCGTGACGCCGCGGGATCGTCGCCGGTCAGGTCCGGATGGTGCTGCCGGGCGAGCCGCCGCCAGGCGGCCTTGATCGTCGTCGGGCTCGCGCCTCGCGCGACACCGAGCACGTCATGGGGATCGCGTTTGGCCACGTCATGAGTTTAGTCGTGCGACCGTCAGGAACCCAGCGATCGTATCGGCTGATCCGACCCAGCGAGAGTTCGCGCTGGCGTCCGGGGCACTTGTAACGACCGTGCAAGGGCTTTTGCACGTCGCCGGTGTAAGAATTGAGTTTGCGCGCGGACCGCAAGGAGGAGGAGCACATGGTCCATGACCATCGAATCACGCGTCGGCAGCTTCTCAAGTCCGGAGCCGCGGGAGCCGCTGCGGCCGCTGCAATGGCGACACTCGGCCCATCCGTCGCTCTCGGCGTAGGGAGGGCAAAGCTGATCCCAACGGACAAGGTCGGAACGATCACGTTTACCCAGCGCGACGTGCCCAGCCGGATCGGGATCGCCGCCAGCGCCACCCTCGGCCAGGCCCCGACGATGGGCAACCTCGGGGGTGACGACATCCTCACGAACCCGAACAGTCAAGGACCGCTGGTCCCACTCCCCGGCGGCTGGAAGGAGCTGTTCGAGTTCCTGGCGGGCGTCGGTATCAAGCAGGTCGAATTCGCCGGTTACACCCAGAACGGCGCCAACCCGGGAGGAGCGCAGCCCCCAATCGCCCCCCAAGGCAACTACAACCCGGCGGTCAAACCGGCCTATCTCGACTATGGGCGTACCCTGCGCGGGTTCCTCGACGAGTTCGGCCTGGAGGCAATCGGCAATCACGGCTTCATCCCCGGCACCTGGCCGGGCGGTCCCAACGGCGGGATGGACGCCACGGACGAGGCGCGCTACCTGACGGAGCTCGAGTTCGCGTCGATCCTGGGCACGCCCTACATGGGCACCGGCAACGACCCAACGAGTGCCAACGACCGGAGCATCGAGGCGTGGACGCTCGCCGGCGAGAAGTGGGACGCGCTCAATGAGCTGAGCATCAACTCGTTCGGCATCCAGCTCTACCCACACAACCACTCGCCCGCGTACCACTTCCTCCAGGACGGCAAGATGGTCGAGGTGACCGAGGACCGCCAAACCGGGAACCCGATTCCGCCGACGATGGTCCGGGCGGAGTCAGGCAAGCGCCTGATGCAGCACTACCTCGACGTAACCAGTCCGGACCTCTGCGTGGTCGAACTGGACATCTACTGGGCGCATGTCGCGCAGCACCAATGGCGCTGGCGCTATGACGAGAACGGCGACCGGGTGGAGGACATCTTCGATCCCCTCGCACAGGTCGCTCAGCAGACGAAGCGCTACGCGCTGTACCACGCCAAGGACGGCGACCGAACAACCGACCCGGTGGGTGTCGGCAACGGCTACAACTTCATCCCCTTCGGCGACCCGCGCAGCGACATCGACTTCGAAACGTTCTTCAAGAACCAGGGCGCGAAGGGCTTCCATAACCCGAACTACGAGCAGGACAACGCCCCCGGCGGCAGCGCCGATCCGGGCCAGTCACTGCGCTTCACCAAATTCAGCGCCCACAACATGGTCAACCTGCGCGGCTGACGCCCGACAACTCCGCGTCACGAAGTACGGACCCGCGGCATCGCCACCTCCGTGCCGTGACTGCAGCTCGACCCCAGGCGTGACGGCGCCGGCGGCCCTTCGGCCGCCGGCGTCGGCGTGTTGCGCGGAATCAAGGACCCCGCCGGCCCAGTCGGCCGCCGGGGTCCGTGGGGTTGGGGCTGGAGGTCAGCTCACTTGGGGAACTTGACCTTCTCGGTGACCGCGGCATAGGCATCGACAATGCCGTGGCCGTAGAAGCCGTTGAACTCGAGGTCGCCCTCGCATAGCGCGTTGAACTCTTCGGACCGGCCTTCGTTCGTGTACGTCTGCAGCGGCGGGACCGGACATGCGTGCTCGGCCGCCGTTTGCACGAGGACGAATTCCGTGTCCGACGGCGCGAGCCGAAGCATGTCCTTGTCATCCTTGTCCTTCTTCCCGAAGCGGCTGACGACGAGCGCCGCGACACCGGTCGCATGCGGTGACGCCATCGACGTGCCCTGCAGGAAGGCGTAGTAGCCGCAGGTGTCTCCCTTGCAGTCCTTCTGGATGCCGGCGCCCTCGCCAGCCGGCGTGATGTTGCCGTCGGCGTCGACCACGCCATCCTCCTGGAGGACATGCAGCGGGTACGTGGACAGGATCAGGTTGCCGTTGGTCCGGAATGTCGGCGTACCGAACCCGTCACGGAACCAGCCACCGGGCGCTGACAGGGAGATCTGCTCAAGGCCGTAGTTCGAGTAGTCGGCCTTCTTCGAGCTCGGCCCGAGCGCGGAGATGCCGAGGACGTGCGGGCCTTCGACTGGCAGGTCGACGCACGTGGCGTTATCGATTGGGCGGGGGTATTCAGCGCCGGGTGGGAAATCCGGGCTGATCACGTCGGTCCGCGGGTTGCCGAGGTCCTCGTGGTTGTTGCCGAGCGATCCGACCAGGGTTACATCCCTGGAATGCGCGTAGTTGAGCGCCCGGTTCATGACCGTGATGATGGTCCGCTGCTCCAGCTGGGCCTCGGGCGAATCCGCCGGGTTGGCCAGGCAGTTGTACAGCCACGGGTCAACGAAGAAGGACATGTTGATCACGTCGACGCCGATGTCGGCGCCGTACACGAGCGCGTTCGCCACCGGCTCGAGGAACAGGAAGCCGGCGTCCTGGCCGCCGCGGATGTTGACGAGGCGGACACCCGGCGCCACCCCGGACACACCGCGGCCATTGGCTGCGGCCGCCACGATCCCGGCGACGTGTGTTCCGTGACCGGCGTCGTCGGCCGTGACCGGGTCGATACAGCTCGCGACTTCGCACGGTCCGTCCACGGACGGAATATCGGTCACGAAGTTCCGCGACAGACCGATGTCGACCTGGCCGGCGAGGTCGGGATGCGAGGCGTCGATCCCGGAGTCGATGATCCCGACAAGCACGCGGGGGTCGCCCGCATTGACCTGCCGGGCGAGATCCGACCTGACCATCCCGAGACCCCACAGTTGCCCGTCGAGCGGGTCCATCCCCGCCGTCGAGCCGCCCTTCCTGGCTCCGCCGGGCTTGCCCTTGACGAGCTGCTCGACCTCGGGATCCGCGGCCTTTTCCGGTTTGGCACTGGGAATCTTGCCGATCGCGCGCTGAGCTGAGGTCGCGCCCAGAACGGCCTTCGATGCACTGACGTCGAGGATGAACCCCTCGGCCGGGGCCGTGACCGTGTACGTGCCGATGGCCGCATTGCGGGCGGTGACGGTGCCGCCGGCGGCGGCGATGGCGTCGCGGACGGCCTTCGACGACGCGCCGTCCTCGGCCACGACGACGTAAATTGCGGTCGTCCCGGCGCTGTCCGAACCAACCGCTGCGGCCGGTGCTCCGAGCACGAGGCCAGCAACCAGGAGTGGGGTGATGATCGGCGCAAGGGCACGCGCGAACGATCGTTGCACGGGGTGATTCCTCCCTCTTCGAACCCATTGGGCTGGGCTGCATTCTGCGCCCGGCTCGCACGGATGGGAACCTGGAGTCTCGCTGCGACGAGATGATGTCCGCTTGACAGGTGGGGCGGGCGTGCCGTCACCTTTGGGACGTGAGCACCAGACGTCGCGCCAGCATTGCCGCCGCCATCGCCGCCGCCCAGGTCGGGTTGGCGTATCGGTTCGCGCTTGCCTATCGCGCGCGTGCCGGCTATCCACGCCGCCACGAGATGCAGGCGACCCCCGACGACCTCGGCATGCCGTTCGAGGACACGGTCGTCCCGGTCGACGGCCTCGACCTGCCGGCCTGGTTCATCCCGGCGCGGGACGGGGCGCCGGGCCCGGGCGTGGTGCTGGTCCACGGCTGGGAGTCGGGCCGCGACCGGACGTTGCCGATGGCGCACTTCCTCCACGCGGCCGGCTTCCACTGCCTCCTGTTCGACGTCCGCGGCCACGGGGCAAACGAGCCAGAGCACCTGCCGATCAGCGGTGGCGAGTTCGGACGCGACTCGCTTGCAGCCGTGGACGTGCTCCTCCGCCGACCGGAGGTGACCGCGGGGGCGGTTTCGGGCCACTCGCTGGGCGCGATCGGAGCAATCCTCGCCGCCGCACGGGACGGACGCGTCGCGGCGCTCGTGGCGACGTCCGGACCGGCAGGACCGTACCGACTGACCCGTCAGACGTTCCGGCTTGCGAACCTGCCGATCCCCGACCCGATCGCGTACCCGCTGGCGTGGCTCACGACTCGCGTGTTTCTCCGGCCCCGAGGCCATCGCGTCTCGGAGGTGAGCTCGATTCGAGCCATCGCCGCCTTCCAGGGCCCGGTGTTGCTCGCGCACGGCGACGAAGACGCCGTCGTCCCGCTCCGCCACTTCGAGCGGCTGCGCGCCGCGGCCGTCGCGTCGCGAGCCGGCAACCCGGATGCGGCGCCCGTGGTCGACGTCGTGATCGGAGGCGGGCAGCACTCATGGCTGTACGAGTTCGAGGCGTATCGCCGTTCCGTGGCCCGGTTCCTGGCCGCATCGCTCGGCGGCCCCTACTCCCCGGACGAGGCAGCGGAACGTGCTGCCGCCGTGCCTGCCGAGCGGCTGCCCGACGTCGGCGAGCAATTCTCGGCCGTCGAGAAGGGCGGCGGCGTGCGGCGGCTCGCCCGGATCGCCCTGCCCGGCGCGACCCATCCCGACCCCCAGATCGTCGGCCCGCCGGTCCCGCCGGGCTCATGACCGTCTGGGACGCGGTCGGCCACAAGCGCGCCATCCGCCGCTTCCTCGATCGCCCGCTCGCCCCGGAGCACCTCGAACGGATCCTCGACGCCGCCCGGCATGCCGGCAGCTCCAAGAACACCCAGCGCTGGGCGTTCATCGCGATCGAGAACCGCGCGACGCTGCGCGAGCTTGCCGAGGTGGGGCCATACGCCGGGCACCTGGCCGGAGCTGCCGCAGCGATCGCCCTCGTCACGCCGGACCCGAAGACCGTCGATGCGCCGCTGTCGGTCATGTGGGACCTCGGGCAGGCAGCGCAGAACATGATGCTCGTCGCCTGGGAGCTCGGCATCGGCAGCGTTCCTGCCACGGTCTACCGGCACGACCTGGCGCAGCGAATCCTCGCCTTCCCGGACGACCAGCACTGCGAGTTCCTGCTCTCGTTCGGCTACCCCGCCCGCCCCGAGGACCTCACGCGGCCACCGAAGGCCGGTGGCCGGCGACCGCTCGACGAGCTGGTCCATCGCGAGCGCTGGTAGGGAAGCTGATCGGCCGCAGCCGACCTGCGGCCGGGCGACGCCCGCCGGCTACTGCCAGCGGAACTTGCGCGATGCGATCCCGAAGCAGACCACCAGCCAGCCGAGCAGCACCGCGGCGCACACCCCGAGCGTCGCGAATGGCACGCCGCCGACCATCGTCTGCCGCAGCGCGTCGGCGAGGTATGTCAGCGGGATGAGCCGCGCGATCGCCTGCAGGCCGTCGGGCATGGCCTGGATCGGGAAGAACGTGCCCGACAGGAACATCATCGGGAACTGGACGACCGAGGTCATCCCGTTCGCCGAATCCTCCGTGGTCGCGAACGACGCGATCACGTAGCCGAGCGCGAGGAATGTCACCGAGCCGAGCACCACGAAGAACGCCGTCAGCGCGAGGCTGCCGGTGATCTCGACCCCGAAGAGGATCGAGCCGACCGCCACGATGATCACCGACTGGGCGACGGCGATCAGCAGCCGCATCAGGACGTTCGAGCCGACCAGCTGCCAGCGCCGCAGCGGCGTCGCCGCGAGCCGCTTGAGGATCAGCTTCTCGCGGTCGGCGACCAGCGGGATCGCCGCGAAGATGCCGACCTGCATCAACGACAGCCCGAGCATGCTCGGCACGAAGTAGCTGATGAAGTTGAGGTTCTCGGTCTGGATCGTCTCCGGCTGCGGCATGACGAGGGGCGGCCGATCGTTCATGTTGATGACCGCCAGCACGCTCCCGACGGCCTGGTAGACCGATCCTTCGAGCGACTGCTGGGACGGGTCGGTGTAGACCCTGACGATCGCCGGGGCGCCGGGCGTGTCCGACCCGGCATTGGCTTCGAGCTGGCCTCCGTACCCTGCTGGCACGACGATCACGGCGTCGGCTTCGCCGATCCGCATCTTCTCCAGCGCCTCGGACTCGGGGTAGTCCTCGACGTCGACGCCCGACGCCGCGGCGAGCGCAGCACGCAGCTCGGCGGACTGCGGGGAGCCGTCGCTGTCGACCCAGGCCAGGGTCAGCCTCGACTCGCCGCCGCCCTGGAAGATCAGCCCGAACAACACGATGAAGATGAGCGGGAACGCCAGCGTCCAGAACAGCGCCGCGCGGTCGCGGACGAAGCTCCGGATGTTCGCGACGGTCAGCGTCCAGAGTGCGGTCATCGCGGCCCGGTCAGTCCCGCAGTGCTCGTCCGGTCAGGCTGAGGAACACGTCCTCGAGCGATGCCCGCCGGATGGACAGGTTCTGCGGCTCGACCCCGCGTCCTTCGGCCGCTGCGAGGAGCGCACCGATCGTCGCCCCGACGTCGCGCGTGAAGACCAGCGCGTCGGTGTCGTCGACGTGCACCGAGCTGACCGCCGGCAACGACTCGAGCAGCGCCGTGTCGAGCGCCTCGTCGGGATCGAAGCGGACCGCACGGTCCTTGAAGTGCTTCGACACCAGCTGCTCGACCGTGCCCAGCTCGAGGACCTTGCCGTGGTCCATGATCGCCAGCCGGTCGCACAGGATCTCGGCCTCCTCCATGTAGTGGGTCGTGAGGAGGACGGACGTTCCGGCGGCCTTGAGCTCCTCGACGAGCGTCCACAGGGCAGCGGCGGGCCGCCGGATCGAGGCCGGTCGTCGGCTCGTCGAGGAACACGAGCTCCGGGTCGTTCACCAGGGACAGGGCAACGGCCAGCCGCTGGCGCTGCCCGCCGGACAGGTCCTTCGACTGGGCCTTGCTTCGCTCGGTCAGCCCGAGCGCCTCGATCAGCTCGGCGGTCGGCCGCGACTTCGGGTAGAAGCTGCGGAACAGGTCGATCAGCTCGGTGACGGTCAGCTTCGGATAGAGGGCCGCCGTCTGGAGGCTGACCCCGATCCGCGGCTTGAGCGCGTCGGCGTCCTTCGCCACGTCGAGGCCGAGCACCCGGACCTCGCCACTGTCGGGCTCGCGAAGACCCTCGAGGATCTCGACGGTCGTCGTCTTGCCGGCGCCGTTCGGGCCGAGCAGCCCGAAGATCTCACCGGGGCGGACCTCGAAGCTCACGCCGTCGACCGCGTGGACGTCGCCGTAGTACTTCTTCAGGTCGGTGACGCGGATGACGGCATCGGCCGCCACCGGGGCATTCGTCATGCGCCGATGGTCGCAGACAGGTCGTCGCGCGCGCACGGGTTCAGTCAGGCCGGCTTTCCTGGTTGCCGTCCGGCACATCCTCGAGGCCGGTCGACCAGTCGATGTCGAGCACGATCGACGTGTCCCCCTCGTCCACGGATTCGGGCGAAGGGGCGCCGAGGCCGATGTAGGCCTCCATCGCGGCCTCCAGGCCGACGTCGCCGTTCGGCCATCTCCGACAGGATCCACTTCTCCTCGAGGACGTCGCAGTAGGCCTGCAGCGGATCGCGCAACGGACCGATCGCCGGCACCAGGGAGGCGAGGGCCGGTTCGAGCACGTCCTGGAGCCAGCGCTCCGAGGCCTCCGCGTCGGACAGCCGGCGGTCCTCGTGATACTCGATCCAGCAGCGGTACTCCTCGAGGTCGTTGAGCAGGAGCCGGGCCTGGCCCTCGAGGGCAACGAGGCCGGTGAGCCGTTCCAGCTTCCGGACGTGGAAGCGGCGATTGGCCACGGCGACCCGCAGCCGTACCACGCCGTCGCCGCCCGACGTGGGCTCGAGCTCGATCTCGTCGACGGCGAACCCGAGATCGTTCAGCGCTCGGACCCTGGCCCGGATCGCGTGCCGGTCGTTCGGTGAAAGCTCCGGTTCGAGCGTGATCTCGTCCCACAGCGCGGCGTAGCGCGCGCGGACCGACTCGGCCGCTTCGATCGCGTCCTCCATGCCCTCCGGGCGGCCCTGCAGCGCGGCGAGGTCCGCCAGCCCGAACGCGACGTTCTCCACGAGGATGTCGAGGTCGTAGTTGCGCTGCCCGGTGGACAGGGAGGGATGGATCTCGCTTGTCTCGGCGTCGACGAGGAACGCCTGGACCTTGTCGCCGTCGCGGCGGAAGAGCGTGTTCGCGAGCGAGCAGTCGCCCCAGTACACGCCGGACCGATGGAGATCGACGAGCAGCCACGCCATGGCGTCGAGGAGCCGGTCGCGATACGGGCCCGGGCCCAGCGGGAAGCGCAGCAGCAGGCGCCGGTACTGGATCGAGTACGCGAGGTACTCGGTCGCGAGGATTGCCGCGTCGCGCTCGGGTGAGATCGCCAGGCCGACCGACGTTGACCGCCGGGAGCGACGCCGACTCGAGGTGGCGGAGCACGGCAAATTCCCGCTCCGCGACCTCGAGTGGCTCTTCCTTCAGCGCGTAGATCGTGCCGTCCGCGACCAGGAACCGGACCAGGTGGCGCGACGGGCCGATCGGCAGCGTGCGGAAGACGTGCTGCTCGTCGGACCACTCGGCGAGCGGACGCTCCCAGGGCAGATCGAGCAGCGCCGAGGCGTTCTCGCGCAGGCGGAGTCGTGGGAACGGGGTCGAGAGCGCGGTGTCGGTCAGAGTTTCTTCCGCAGGTACGTCGTGACGGTCGCGTCGTAGCCCAGCGACTCGTACAGCCGCTGCGCATCCGGCCGGTGGTGGCCGGCCGTAAGCTCGGTGAACGCCGCCCCGAGCTCGCGGCCGACGTTCTCGGCCTCCGCCATCAACAGGTGGCCGACACCCCGCTCGCGGACGCCGGCGTCCACGACCAGCGCGAGCACGCGGACGATCCGGTCGTCGTGCTCGAAGCGCGGCAGCGCGTGGATGGCGATGAACCCGAGGACCTCTCCATCGTGTTCGGCCACGATGACCCGCGAGTGCGGCGAGCCGAATCGCTCGAGCCGCTCGACGATGTCACTCGGACCGGCTGGATAGCCCTCGTCGGTGAACAGCGCGGCAATCCGCTCGGCGTCGGCGGCCGTGGCCGGGCGGAGCGTGATGGGTGGTGCGTCGGTCATGCGTCGATGGTACCCGCTGGCTCCTCGATCACGAGAAGGTGCGGGCCGCCGATCGGCGCGCCCAGCACCAGGCGTTCGCGACCGAACGGCCCATCGGCCGGGCCGGACAAGCGCAGGTCGGCGGGGAGCGCCCGCCGGTCTTCTCGAACCCACAGCGCCGCCGGCCCCTCGTCATTGCGGGCGAGGGCAGCCGCGAGCCGCCACTCCGTGCTGGGTTCGAGGATCACGAGCCGGACCCGTCCGGCCGTCGCCCGCCCGACCAGGCTGCTGCCGCCGAGGAGCGCGTCCGGTACTCCCGGCTCGAATGGGGCGGCCTCCGGCACGGCGAGGGTCAGTTCGGCGACGGCGCGGTCCTTGTCGACGGTGGCCCAGCCGAGCCCGATGACCGGCAATCCGAGGCGTTCGGCGGAGGTCGCCGCCGCGAGCCGGGCGGTCGCCGCGTCCAGGTCGAAGGATCCGGCCCGGCTCATCCGACCAGCAGCAGGTCCGGCGCAGGCGAACCGAGGATCTCGAACCCGATCCGTCGATAGAGCCGGATCGCCTGGTCGTTGTCGGCGAACACGCCGAGCGTCACGCGGCGGCTCCCCGCCCTCACCCCGTCGAGGGCAGCTGCCGCGGACACGAGGCTCGCGAAGCCCCGCCCACGCGCCGCGGGCACGGTACCGACCGACGAGAGGTAGGTCAGCCCGTCGAACGTCGCGCGGCGGGCGACGGCGGCGGGCATCCCGCGCCAGCGGACGACGTAGTGGGTGAACCACGGATGGCTCAGCGAGGCCGCGGTCTCGGTCCGGATGGGGCCACTGTGCGCGTCGTCGACGCCGAACGCATCGAGCAGCACCGCGACGATCTCGGCGGCCACCCACTCGGCGTCCTGTTCCGGGAGCGTCGTCCAGCGCTCCACCTCGACGTCCCGGGCCCGGCGTCTGGCCGCGTCAAGGATCGCGCTCTCCGTGGGCGCCGCGTCGACGAGCAGCATCATCATCCCGGCGCCGACGTCCTCGAACCCCGCATCGAGGAAGCGGCCGACGAGGTCGGCCGGCGAATCGTGGCCCGGTGATGCCCACACGTGCGGCCGGCGACCGAAGCTGGCGAACTGGACCATGAGCTCGTCGAGACGGCGGTCGAAGGCGGCCGGCTCTGACGGCCAGCGAACGGCCTCGAAGCGGTTCCAGAAGGGATCCCCGTCGCGCGGGTCGTAAAGCAGGAGCCCGTCGTCGAGCTCGCGCAGCTCGCGACCCGGCAGGGCATGGACCCTCGCTTCGTGGGCGAGGATTGCGCGCATCTCCGCGGCGTCGACGCCCAGCATCGGATCAGCGAGGTCGGCGCGGCGCTCCATGCGCGGAACCATAGCCGGGGAAAACCGTAGGATGCAGCGTGGCGTACCGAGTCAGCGAGACCAGATCAGGCTCGAACCCGGCTCCGTCCCCTGCCCAGGAGGGTCACCCATGCGCCGACTGCCCGTCCTCGCGTTTTCGTTGTTCGCGCTCCTCGCGCTGTCTGCGTGTGCGTCGAGCACCGGTGGGACGGCCGCTCCAGCGGCTTCCGCCCCAGGTGCGGCTCCGGCCGCCAGCGCTCCAGCGGCGGGTGGCGGCGGCTGCAGCGTGTCGAGCGAGGCGGCGGCTGTGACCGTGAACATCCAGAACTTCGCGTTCGATCCGCCCGAAGTGACGGCCGCGGTCGGCGAGACGATCGGCTGGACGAACGGTGACTCCGCGGCGCATACGGCGACGACCGACGACGGGGGGTGCGACACCGGGAACATCGCCGCGAACGCAACAGCCGGGCTCGTATTCGATGCTGCGGGGACGTACACCTACCACTGCAATGTCCACCCGAACATGACGGGCACGATCACGATCCAGTAGCCGTACAGCAGGTCCGCCAGCCTTGTTCAGCGCTCCGCGATGAACAGGCTGGCGCCCGACGGCAGGTCGATCAGCGTCGGTTCGGGCAGGCCCGCCTCTGCGAACCAGCCGCGGAACCGATCGCGCGTCGCGAGCGACGTGCCCTGGAACAGCTCGTCGAGCTGGACCCCGGCAATGAGCTCGCCGTGGCGGGACCGGAACTCCTCCGGGTCGGACGGCAGCGGCCAGTCGAGGACGATCAGCCGTCCGCCCGGGCCGAGCGCCGCCCACGCCTTGCGCAGCCCGGCGGCCGCGTCGGGCAGCTGGTGGAGCGCGTACTGGAAGTAGGCCAGGTCGAACGGCCCCGTCCCGGCGAGGTTCGACACCTCCGCCTGGACGATGCTGATCCGATCGGCGAGCCCTTCCTCCTCGACGTGCTGTCGCGCCCGGGCGACGGAGTCCGCTTCGAACTCGACGCCGACGAGCTCGAGGTTCGGGAACCGGCGGGCCATCGCGATGAGCCACCGTCCGCCACCGCAATGGATGTCGACGACACGCCCGCCGTTCGACAGCTCGGCTACGGCCTGCGGGAGCGCGGCGAGCGCCTCCTGGAAGAAGACCGCGATGTCCTGCTGGGTCAGCCGCTCGATCGCGGTCCGGTAGCGGTCGGGGCGGTCGCGGACCGGCGTTCCGGTGCGGAAGAAGTCCAGCATGCGGTCCCAGTCGAGGGTGGCAACGACACCGTGGATGAACTGTCCGCCGAGGTAGTCGGTGCGCTCGCGATCCAGCAGGGTTCCCGCCAGATCTGGGTCGACGCGCAGCCGACCGCCTTCCAGCTCCGCCAGCTGATGGGCGTCGGCGGCCCATGCCCAGAGGTCGACGGCCTCCGCCGTGCGTGTCGGTCGCGGTCGCCAGCTCGGCGGGCGTCAGCCCCTCGGTCCCGGTGCGCCGGAGCGCCTCGAACAGCCCGAGCTCGATGCCGAGATAGATCAGCCACGACCGGTAGAACCCGCCGAGGCTCGCGAGCAGGTCGTCGAAAACGTCCGGGTCGCCCATCGCCGGATTGTCGCATCCGGCTGCCGTACCGTAGACGGCGCGCATGCAACGGTTGCCGGCCTCAAGCGGTTCTGAGTAGCGATGGACACCGACGACGCGCTCACGGCGCGCCTCGCCGAGGACCTCGACGGCACGTTCGAGGCGCTGGTTGGCGCCCACCAGGACCGCCTGTACACCATCGCGCATCGATTCCTGGGCAACGGCCACGACGCCGAGGAGGTGACCCAGGACGCGCTCGTTCGGGCGTACCGGGCCCTGGCCGGGTACGACAGCACGCGGATCCGGGCGCTCCGACTGCGGCCGTGGCTTGCGACCATCGTGCTCAACCTGTGTCGCAACCGGGCGACCCGGTCACGCTCGATGCCGAACGCCCTGTCACTCGACGCCGAGTCCGCGGACGGAACGACGCTTCCCGAACCTGCCACCGATCCGTCGGGGTTGCCGGCGGCCGTGGTTGACCGGCGCGAAGCCCGCCGTCGCTGGGCGACCCTCGTCACGCAGTTGCCACCGGCGTACCGGGCGCCGGTCATCCTCCGCCACGTCGACGGGCTGTCCTATCCCGAGCTCGCCATCGCCCTCGATCGACCCGAGGGCACCGTCAAGGCGCAGGTCCATCGCGGACTTGCGCTGCTGCGCACCGCATTCGAAGCCTCCGAACGGCTCGAGCGCGAGGAGATGACCGCATGACCACGCTTCCCGTCGACGACCGCGCGATGGAGTCGGCCCTTGCCGACCTGGCGCTGAGCGCACCACTGAACGTCGCCGCCGATGTGCTCGTCGAGGTCGGCCTGGCCGACCGGTACGCGACGATCGAATCGCCGATCGGGCCGCTGTACGTGGCATGGAACGGGCGGGGTGTCTCGACCGTCGGGCTCGCTGCCGACGACGACGCCTTCGAGGCGGAGCACCTGCGCCAGACCGGCCGCAGGGCGCACCGCGCCGCCGCCATCCCCGAGGCCCTGGCCGGACGGATCTCGCGGCGGATCGCCGGCGATCGCCGGGCCGACGTGCGGGTCGATCTTCGCGGCCGCTCGCCGTTCGAGCGCGACGTGCTGCTGAAGGCCGCCGAGATCCCGTACGGCGAGGTCCGGCCGTACGGCTGGATCGCGGCGGAGATCGGCCGCCCGAAGGCGGTGCGAGCGGTCGGCACGGCTCTTGGCCACAACCCCGTTCCGCTGATCGTGCCCTGCCACCGGGTCGTCCGCACGGACGGCTCCATCGGGCAGTACTCGCTCGGCGGGCCGCACAACAAGCGGGCGATCCTCGCCTCGGAGGGACTGGACCCCGAGGCCTTCGAGCGGCGCGCGCGGGCCGGCGAGCACTACACCGGCTCGCGCACGACGCACATCGTGTGCAACCCGACCTGCCGCCACGCGCGGCGCGTCATGGACCAGCATCGGGTGTGGTTCCGCTCGCTCGATGCCGCTGCCGACGCGGGCTATCGGCCGTGCAAGGTATGCCGGCCCGCGTCGGGAGCGGCCGGCATCGCCCTCGCCGCGCCCGCCTGACGGGGGCCTCCCGCGGGAGCGGCGGTGGCTACCCCACCCCTCCGTGCCGGTGTATGATCCCCACTTGGACCAGCCTGCTATGCCAACCATCGACGCCCAGGCCGCGAGCCGCGGCCGGCTCTGGATCGGCCTGCTCGTCCTCTACATCGTCTGGGGATCGACCTACCTCGGCATCGCCGTGGCGGTCGAGACGATCCCGCCGTTCCTCATGGCGGCGTCCCGCTTCGCCCTCGCCGGGCTCGTGCTCCTGACCTGGTCGGTGGTGCGGGCGCGCGGCTCGTTCGCGATGCCCAGCCTGCGCGAGTGGCGCGACAGCGCGATCGTGGGCGCGTTGCTCCTCGGTGGCGGGATGGGCATGGTCGCGTGGGGAGAGCAGACGATCCCGTCGGGAATTGCCGCCCTGATCATCGCGCTGATGCCGGTCTGGGTCGCAATCTTCGGCCGCCTGTTCTTCGGCGAGCGCCTGCCCGGTGTTGCGATCGTCGGCATCATCGTCGGGTTCGTCGGGGTGGGGATCCTGGTCGGCCCGACGATCGTCGGCGAAACGGGCGCCCTCGATCCGCTCGGTCTCGCGGCGCTGCTCATCTCGCCGATCTCGTGGACGGTCGGCTCCCTCTATGCCAGCCATCGAGCCACGCTCCCCGGTCAGCCGCTCGTTGCGACCGGGCTTCAGATGCTGTGCGGGGCGGGCGTCCTGGCCGTGATGGCGCTGCTCAGCGGCGAGCCGGGGCGCTTCGATCTCGCCGCCATTTCGAGGGAGTCGTTCCTCGCTCTCGCGTATCTCACCGTCATCGGCAGCCTGCTCGCCTTCACCGTCTACGGATGGCTCCTGCGGGTCGCGCCGCTGCCCTGGATTGCCACGTACGCCTACGTCAACCCGGTCGTCGCGGTGATCCTCGGGACGGCGATCCTCAACGAGCCGCTCGATCCGCGGACGCTGGTCGCCGGCGCGGTCATCGTCGGGGCGGTGGCGCTCATCGTGACGACACGGGGCCGGATGCAGGCGCCGCGGTCGCAGGTCGCCGCCGGGCCGGCGGCACGGGCACGCGGCGACGTTCCTGCGCCGTCAACGGGGAGTGGCTGAGCCCGCTCAGGACTCCGGGCGCTCGAAGCCCTGCGCCGGCCACGGCTCGCAGCGGAGCGGCCGGTCTTCCCGGTAGCCGAGGGCGTAGTCGGCCTGGATCAGCGTGTGCAGCTGGCTCGTGCCCTCGTAGATGACCGCCGCCTTCGAGTTGCGCAGGTAGCGTTCGACCGGGAACTCGTTCGAGTAGCCGTTCGCGCCGTGGACCTGGATCGCGTCGAGCGCCGACTGCACGGCGTGGTCGGTCGCGTGCCACTTGGCGAGCGACGTCTCGCGCGTGTTGCGCAGGCCCTGGTTCTTGAGCCAGCCCGCGCGCCACACCAGCAGCCGGCCGGCTTCGATGCCGGCGGCCATCTTGGCGATGAGCTGCTTGACGAGCTGGTGCTTGCCGATCTCGTCACCGAACGTCTCCCGCTCGTGCGCGTAGCGCACTGACGCGTCCAGGCACGCCTGTGCCAGGCCGACGGCGCCGGCGGCGACGGTGTAGCGGCCCTGGTCGATCGCGCTCATCGCGATGAGGAACCCCTCACCCTCCTCGCCGATCCGGTTCTCCGCCGGCACGGGCACGTCGTCGAGATTGATCAGCCCGGTGTTGCCGGCGCGGATCCCGAGCTTGCCGTGGAGCGTGCCGGTCGTGAGGCCGGGCATCCCGCGCTCGACGACGAACGCGCTGATCCCCCGCCAGCCCTTCGAGCGGTCGACGGTGGCAAAGACCAGGAAGTGGTCGGCGAGGTCGGCGAGGCTGATCCAGATCTTCTGGCCGTTGAGCCGGTATCCGTCGCCGTCCCGCCGGGCGGTCGTGGCCAGGTTCGCGGCGTCGGTCCCGACACCGGGCTCGGTCAACCCGAACGTCGCGAGCTTCTCGCCTTTCGCCTGCGGGACGAGCCAGCGCTGGCGCTGTTCCTCGGTGGCCCACTGGAGGAGCGCCAGGGAGTTCAGCCCGACGTGCACGCTCTGGACGACACGGAACGCGGTGTCGGCACGCTCGAGCTCCTCGCACAGCAGCGCGAAGCTGATGTAGTCCATGCCCGAGCCGCCGTAGGCCTCGGGGATCGGCGCCCCCAGGAAGCCCAGCTCGCCCATCCGCGCGAAGACCTCGCGATGGACCTCGCCCTTCTCGTCCCAATCGCGGATGTGGGGCAGGATCTCGGCCTCGGCGAAGGCCCGGACGCTCTGCTGGACGAGGCGGTTCTCGTCGGTGAGGGCGAAGTCGACCACGGGCGACAGGTTCCTCTCGGTGCCTGGACGGGCGGTCATCGTACCCGGAGCGTACGCTGGCCGGGATGCTCACCCGTCGCGAAGAGCCGATCGGGCGCGAGGCAGAGGGCGCGGTCACCGAGGCGTTCCTCGAGCGCGCGGCCAGCGGACCCGTGGCGCTCGTCCTGTCCGGCCCGGCCGGCATCGGCAAGTCCACCGTCTGGCGTGCGGGGATCGCCGAAGCCCGTCGCCGGGGCTACCGCACCCTGATCACACGTGCCGTCGAGGCCGAGGCAGAGCTGGCGTTCGCGGGCCTCGCCGACCTGTTCGCGCCGTCCTTTGACGAGGTCGCGCACCGTCTGCCGGAGGCGCAGCGACGAGCCTTCGAGGTGGCCCTGCAGCGGGTACCAGGAGAGGACCGGCCGCCCTCCCCGCTGGCGATCTCGCTGGCGGCGCTGGCCGCCGTCCGCGGGCTCGCCGAGGCATCGCCGGTGCTCCTCGCCGCGGACGACATGCCCTGGCTGGACAAGCCGTCAGCTCGCGTGCTCGACTTTGTCGTCCGGCGCGTCGGCGACGTTCGGCTGGGGTTCCTCAGCGCGATTCGAACGACGGCCGGGTCACCCGGTGGACCGCCCATCGAGTTCGCCGGGCCGGTGGAGCGACTGGAGATCGGGCCCCTCGACATCGATGCCATCGACGCTCTGTTGCGGCGCGACCTCGAGCTGGCCCTCCCTCGTCCCGACCTGGCCTGGGTGCACCGCGAGAGTCGCGGGAACGCGTTCGTCGCGCTCGAGCTCGGCCGCGCGCTCCGCCGAAGCGGCGTGCGGCCGGGTCTGGAGGTCCCGTCCCTCGCGACCGACAGCACGTCGCTGGTGCGGTCGCGCCTCGCCGCCCTGCCGGAGGCCGCCCGGCTCCCGCTGGCCGCGGTCGCTGCTTCATCGCAGCCCACGACGTCATCCGTCCTCGACGCGTGCCCTGGCGCAGATCCGGCGCTCGACGCCGCCGTGGATGCCCGCGTGCTGGAGGTTGACGGGACACGGTTGCACTTTGCGCATCCGCTGCTCGCGAGCGGCGCATACGATCGGCTGGACGAGGAGGAGCGGCGCCAGCTCCACGGTCGCCTCGCGGCGAGCACCACCGATCCGGAGGAACGGGCCCGGCACCTGGCCCTGGCGACGACGGATCCGGACGCCACCGTGGCAGTCCAGCTCGACACGGCCGCCACGCATGCCCGTGGCCGCGGGGCGCCGGAGGCAGCCGGCGAGCTCGAACTCCACGCAAGCCGGCTGACGCCACCGTCCGATGCGACGGATTACCAGCGCCGCGTCCTGTCGGCGGCCGAGTCCTTTATCCAGGCCGGCGACCCGGGCCGCGCACGAGTGATCCTCGAAGCGCACGTCGAGGGCAGCCCACCCGGCGTGGAGCGGGCGGACGCCATTCGCCTGCTGGCTGACGTTCGCTCGGGTGACGACTGGGAGGCGAAGCTCGGGCTCCTCGACCAGGCGCTTGCCGAGGCCGGAGCGGACGCGGGCTTGCGCGGCCGGCTGCTCGAGGCGCGCTCGCAGGCGCTGCACTTCCTGCTCCGGGCGGCCGGCGCGAGCCTCGCCAACGCCACGGAGGCCGTAACCGAAGCACGCCGCCAGGACGATCCCGCGGTCCTCTGCTCCGCGCTGGCAAGCGCGATCTTCGCGAAGCTCAACGTCGGCGACGCGCTCGACCGGACGATGCGCGACGAGCTGATGGCTCTGTCGGATCAGGTCGAATCACTGCGCGTGTTCCAATGGCCGGCGTTTGCGCACGCGCTCACCGAGGTTGATACCGATCGGCTCGAGTCGGCGGATCAAACGCTCGCGGTGCTCCATCGGCGGGCGTCGGAGCTTGGCGACTGGGACTCGTTGCCGCTCATCGCGGGTGCCCACGCGAACGTCGCATACCTGCTCGGTCGCTGGTCGGAGGCGCGGGACCTGGCGCGCCAGGGCGAGCGCGGTGCACGCCAGAACGGCCAGCGAACCGGGCTCGCGTGGTCGCTCTCCATGCGAGCGCTGATCGAGGTCGGGCTCGGCAACGACGCGGCGGTCGATCAGCTGCTACGTGAGGCCCGCGACACGGCCGTGGCGATCCGGGCAGGGCTCTATGTCGCGGACCTGGACGTCGTCGCGGGGCTGCGGTCGCTCGAGCTCGGCGACGCGGCGGCGGCCGAATCGGCGCTCCGGCGGGCCGGCCAACGGCTGCTGGATGAAGGGTATGTCGGCCTGTTCCGCCGCAACGTCCTGTCCGATTGGGCCGAGGCCCTGGTTGCCGCGGGCCGGTTGGAGGAGGCGACCGCGCTCATCGCCGACCACGAGGACGACCTGCGCCGCCTCGATACCCCCGCCGCGCTCGCGGCGACCCTCCGGGCAAAGGGGCTTGCTGCTGCCGCAGCCGGGGACGCGGCCGGCGCTGAGACGGGCTTCCTCGAGGCGCTCGCGATCCACGATCGGGTGCCTTCGCCCTTCCCACGGGGTCGCACGCTGCTTGCCCACGGCGAGGCGCTGCGCCGTGCCCGGCAACGAGGTCGCGCCCGGACCGTCCTTTCGGAGGCAGCGTCGATCTTCGCAAGGCTGCCGGCGCCGCGCTGGCTTGCTCGCGCCGAAGCCGAACTGGAACGAACGGGCCATCGCGCTCCCGGCGCCCGCCTCAGCCCCACCGAGCAGCAGATTGCCGACCTCGTCACCGCGGGTCGCACCAACCGCGAGGTGGCCGAGACGCTGTTCATGAGCCCGCACACTGTCGAGGCGCACCTGACGCGGGTCTATCAGAGTCTCGGCGTGCGTGGCCGGACGGAGCTGGCTGCGGCCTTGCGCGCGCGTCCCGACGACAACCTCAAGGGGTCCGAATAGGGGTTTCCGGGATTTCGCCAGGGATCGTTCGGGTCGAGCATCGGGCAAGCGAGCTACGACCTCGCACACCACTCGAAAGGGATGCCCAATGACGACCCTCAGCACTCCGCTCAACCGCGTGGCGCCACGCGCCCGGTTGGCCGGTCCACAGATCCTGGCGATCGCCGTCGCCGTCATCGTCGTGGTTGCAGCGATCATCGCGCTGAACGCCACATCGGCGGGCATCGGCGGATCGGACGCCGGCTACGACGCGCCGTACTACTCCGAGTATCTCAAGGACATGGCCCATGGCTGGTAGTCCGGTCCTCCAGCCATGACAACGCGACGGCTCGCCTCCGCAGGCGGGCCGTCGCCTTCCCCGTTCGGGGCCGCCCATATACTCGGTCGATGGACACCGCGCCGAACCTGACGCCCATTCTCGGCCGTTACTTCCTGCGGGAATGGAGCCACGGCGAGGGCCACCGGCTGTATGACACGAGCGGCAAGGCGTACCTCGACTTCGCCAACGGGATCGCGGTCACGGCGCTCGGCCACGGACATCCAAAGGTCAACGCCGCGATCCACGCGCAGGTCGACCGGATCGTCGGCCCGATCAACGCGGTCGGGTTCGCCGAGCCGGTGTCGCGGCTGGCGGGCGAGCTGGCGGCCACGTTCCCCGACCCGCTCGATTCGGTGCTCTTTCTCAATTCGGGCTCGGAGGCGATCGACGCCGCCCTGAAGCTGTGCCGCCGCGTCACCGGGCGCCCGGGGATCATCGCGTTCCGCGGCGGCTTCCACGGCCGCACCTTCGGCGCCACGAGCGTCACGACCTCGAGCCTGAACTACCGGACCGGCTACGACCCGCTCCTGCCCGGTGTCCACATCGCGCCGTATCCGGTCGCATACCCGGATTTCGACGGCGACGAGGAGGCGGCGTCGGCCGCGGCGTTGGCCGGGCTGCGCGCGCTGTTCGAGGCGGTGATCCCGCCGACGTCGGTGGGTTCGATCGTCATCGAGCCCGTTCTCGGCGAGGGCGGCTACAACCCCGCACCGGCCTCGTTCCTGCGGGAGCTTCGGGCGCTGTGCGACGAGCACGGCATCCTGTTGATCGCCGACGAGGTGCAGACCGGGATCGGCCGTACCGGGAAGATGTGGGGGTTCGAGCACGCCGGCGTCGTGCCCGACGTGGTGTGCGTGGCCAAGGCAATCGCGAACGGGCTGCCGCTGGCGGCGCTGGTCTCGAGCCGCTCGCTCCAGGAGCGCTGGGGCAAGAGCGCCCATGGCTCGACGTTCGGCGGGAACCCGGTAGCGTGCGCCGCAGGACTGGCAGTGCTCGAGGTGATCCGCGAGGAGCGGCTCGTCGAGAACGCCGCAGCACGTGGAGCCGAGCTGCGCGCCGGGCTGGGACGGATCGCGGCCGAGGACGATCGGATCGGCGATGTCCGCGGACCCGGGCTGATGGTCGGCGTCGAGCTGGTGCGATCACCTGACGGCCGCGAGCCCGACGGCGACCTGGCGGATCGCGTGATGGCGGCGTGCGCCGATGCGGGCCTGCTCGTGCTGCTCTGCGGGCGCCAGCACCAGGTCGTCCGCTGGATCCCGCCGCTCAACGTGACCGCAGCCGAGATCGCGGAAGGGGTCGAGATCTTCGGGGAGAGCCTCGCGTCGATCCCGCGCGACTGATCGACGCGGCGCGTCTGTCGACGCGGCGTCAGATCCGACCGAGGATCTCCGATCGCTTCGCCTGGAATTCCTCGTCGGTGATGAGGCCCTGCGTCTTCAGGGAGTCGAGCGCTGCGAGGGCCGAGGCCGTATCGGAGGGAGCCGGCGCGGGTGCCGGAGCAGCCGTGGCCGAACGAGGCGCCTGCGCGGGCGCCGGTGTGGCCCCGACTGCGGTCGCGACGGCCGCCCCGCCGGCTGTCGAGGCCTTCTGCTCCTGGATCGCGGTGCGCAGCTCCTTCGCCTTCGCGACGGTCATGAAATTGTCCTGGCCCGCCGCGCCCGATGCGGTCAGGATCTTCACGTTGCCGAACCCGAGCATGCGACCGAGCGCCGGCTCATCGAGGCGCACATCGGTCAGCGTCGGCAGCAGGGTCTCGGACGAGCTCCGTCGGAGCAGGCCCTCGTAACGCAGCACACGCATGTTCGTGACGCCGAAATGCGCCGACAGGAACTCGGCGATGTTGTAGACGATCCACAGGACCGCGAAGAGCAGCAGTCCGATGGCGATCAGGTCCATGAGATTGCCGATGGATCCGAAGAACCCATCGCCGGTCGGGGCCAGCCAACGCAGGACAAGCGCCCCGAGGATGATGAGGATGGCAATCAGCGATGCGCGAATTGGCGCGAACCAATGCTTCGTGGTCTCGAAGACGACCTCTTCTCCGGTCAGCAGGTTCCTCTCGAGCTCGTTCACGCATCACCTCCCATCGCGAACTTCGAGCTTGAGCATACGTCGTGGCGTCACGGGCGTACGCACCTGTTCGAGAAACGCGGCCCGAACAGCAAAAGGCACCCGCCTGGCCGGCGGGCGCTCGAGTGTCGGGCAGGAGGACGCGGTCGTCGCCCCCAGGCAACGACCGCGATGACGGACTAGCGGTTCTGGGCGAGGAACTTCATCACGTCGTCAAGCCGGAAGCGGCGATCGCCCCGCTTGCAGACGCGATAGAACGGGAGTTCGCCGCGGTCGCCGAGGCGCTTCACCGTGTTGACGTGGAGATGGAGCATCTCCGCGACCTCGGTTGCGGTGAGCATCGGCCCAAGTTCGTTGACGGCCATCGAAGCCATGTGCTGGTCGCCTCTCGTGGTCAGTTGTCGGCGGCCCGGGCTCCTGAGGTGTCCAGGGGTAGGGTACGGCCCGCTTCGAGGCGGAATGTATGAGTGAGGGTTGCACGCGCCAAGCCGTACTTTGGGGGCACCCTCGAGTACCAGGCTGCCTTTTGGGGCCGTTCGAGGCTACTCGGCGGGTTCGAAGGCTGACAGCGCGATGCCCACGCCGAGCGCGGCCACGAACAGCCCGAACGATGCTCCCGGAGCGAGTCGCGGCTTGCGCCTGGGTGCGCCCGGCCGGGCGAATCGCCGGCCCGCTGCCGCGCGCCGATGCGAGCCGCCGGTCGACATCTCGCGCCGCAGCCAGCCCAGCGTGTCCTCTCCCCACGAACACCCGATCGTGGCACCGCCTTTCGCCGAGCGATACGACACGAACGCCGGGCATTCGGAGCAATGCGTCCGGCCGGCGGGCGCGGCGTCGATAGGACACGGGTCCCCGACCCAGAGATGGCGCACGACAACCCCTCACGGTGCGGTGCGGCCCGTGACGAGCGGGTCGCGATCGGCGGGAGTGTGCCAGAGGGCCGGCCTGTGTGCCATAAGTCGAATGTCGTAGGCCGCGGAGATTGAAGGAATCGCCGGAAGGCACGCTCATACTCCCCGAAGGCCCGCCAACGAGGCCCGGGACGTACGGGAGCACGGTGCTGAGAGACCTCGTCGAGCGGGCCGCGAACGGAGATCAGGAGGCGTTCGCCTCGCTGGTCCAGGTCAACTCGGGCCGGCTCTACGCGGTTGCCTACCGCATCCTGCGCGATCCCTACCTCGCGGAGGACGCCCTCCAGCAGACCCTCATCACGATCTGGAACGAGTTGCCCCGATTGCGCGATCCCGACCGATTCGAAGCCTGGAGCTACCGCGTCATCGTCCGTGCCAGCACGGCCGAGGCGAAGCGCGGCAAGCGGGCCGCGAGCACGTTGCGGCTGCTCCCCGACGACGCGGATCGGGCCGTTGGCCCCGACGAGTTCGGCGCCGTGGCCGAGCGCGATCGGCTCGACCGGGCATTCAAGCGGATCACGGCAGACCAGCGCGCCGTCCTCGTCATGCAGCACTACCTCGGGCTCACCCCGGTCGACATGGCCGAGGTGCTCGGAATCCCGGTCGGGACCGTCGGGTCGCGCCTGCACTACGCCACGCGCGCGCTGCGCACGGCGATCGAAGCCGACGAACGCGCGACGAGCTCGGAGGAACGATCGGCATGACCGGCTCGAACGACCTCGATCGGATGCTCGCTTCGTACCTCGAAGAGGGTCCGCGGCGCGCGCCGGACCGCGCGATGGACGCGGCCCTGACGTTCGCGGCCGCCCACCCGCGCCGCCGCGACCCGTTGCTGTTCCTCAAGCCGGACGTCATGGCTCGCCGCGGCTCGCTGTTCGGCCCACAGCTCGTGTGGGTCGCAGCCGTGATCGCGCTGACGCTCGGGGCGGTGGCGGCGATTGCCGTGGGTACCCGGCCCTCCCAGGAGCCTGTCGTCCCTCCCCCGGTGGTCGAGTCGCCGTCACCCTCGCCGTCCGTGGTGCCATCACCGGTCGTCACGACCATTGAGCTGTTCGACCCCAACAACGAGATCACATGGCCCGTCACGGTGACCGACGCGTCGGGCACGCTCGTGACCGCCGAGCCGGCGCAGCAGGCTGACCTGCCGGCGGTGGATCAGATCGAGGCGACGAACGATCCCGCAGACCCGACGCGCGTCGAGCTCGTGTGGACGTTCCAGGGTTGCGCGTTCCCGCAATCGCTCACGATCGACGAGAGCGGCCAGGTCTGGCGACTCGAGCGCCAGCAATGCCTCGACACGCTCGGCGGCGCCGACCTCCGGATGACGCTCGTGTTCTCGGGGCCCGTCGACGCATCCGCGCTCGATGTCCGGCTGATCGAGACTCCCGGGTAGGGCTCTCCCGCCGGCCTTGGAACGTCCATTGAACAAGGGGAACGCCAGTTGGTTCACTGATGTACCGGGCGCGTGGCAGACGCGCTGACGTGAACCCGTACGAAAGAGCCCGATGGGCGGACCCACCGGGCTCGTTGTTGTCAGGTCGACAGAGGCCTAGTAGCTGCTCGACCGCTGCGACTTGAAGCAATCGCTGCAGTAGACCGGCTTGCCGCTGGTCGGGCGGAACGGCACCTGGGCCTCTTTGCCGCAGTTCGAGCACGTCGCGGAGAACATCTCGCGCGGGGCCCGGTCGTAGCCGCCGCCACCGGAGTAGCCGCCGCTCGAATAGCCGCCGCCACCACTGTCGCCGCGCGAAGCCTTGCGTGCCGCACGGCACGACGGACAGCGGCGGGGCTCGGTGAACTGGCGGTCAGCGTAGAACTGCTGCTCGCTCGACGTGAACGTGAATTCCTGGCCGCAGTCGGCACAGGTCAGGGTCTTGTCCTGGGCGTACATGAATGAAAAACACTCCTGCTCGTGCGGCCTCAGCGAACCTGTCTCGCCGAAACCAGTGAGAGGAGTGATCGTGTGCCGCGGGTTCGATGGCGCCATCTGTTTGGAGCGCCATTGCCACCATACCACGCCGTCAATGGCCAGTGCCAGTGTTCAGTACCGCCCTTTATCCTGACGACGATCCGCCCGCCCAGCGAAGGAGTCCCGTGTCGACCTTCACCGACAACCTGAACAACCAGCTCGCCAACGAATTCGCCGCCTCGCAGCAGTACATCGCGATCGCGGTCTGGTACGACAACGAGACCCTGCCGCTCCTCGCGCGCCACTTCTACCGCCAGGCGGTCGAGGAACGGAACCACGCGATGATCATCGTCCAGTACCTGCTCGACGCCCAGGCGCCGGTGACGATCCCGGCCGTCGAAGCACCGCGCACCGGGTTCGCCGACCCGATCGAGCCCGTCAAGCTCGCGCTCGCGCAGGAAAAGACCGTGACCGCGCAGATCCAGGAATTGGCCAAGCTCGCGCGGTCCGAGGACGATCTGGTCGGCGAGCAGTTCCTGGCCTGGTTCCTCAAGGAGCAGCTCGAGGAGATGGCCTCCATGGCCGACCTGCTGCGCACCGTCGAACGCGCCGCGGAGACGAACATCCTCCTCGCAGAGTCGTACCTCGAGCGGACCGCCATCGGAGACTCGGGCAAGAGCGCCAACGCCCCGCCGGGGGCGGGCGGCTCGCTCTAGGGTTGCGCTCCGGCTGTCCAATGCGTCCGACGCGCTGGTGGCAGACCGGCGTCGTCTACCAGGTCTACCCACGCTCGTTCGGCGATTCGAACGGCGATGGGGTCGGTGATCTCGAGGGCATCCGCCACCACCTCGACTACCTCGCGTGGCTGGGCGTCGATGCGATCTGGATCTCGCCGTTCTACCGATCGCCGATGAGGGACTTCGGCTACGACGTCGCCGACTACACCGACATCGATCCCCTGTTCGGTGACCTCGCCGCCTTCGACCGGCTGATGGCCGATGCCCATGATCGAGGCCTGCGGGTGATCGTCGACTACGTCCCGAACCACACGTCCGATCAGCACGCCTGGTTCGTCGAGTCACGGTCATCGCGGACGAGCCCTCGGCGGGACTGGTATGTCTGGCGCGACCCGAAGCCCGACGGCGGCCCGCCGAACAACTGGATCAGCGTCTTCGGTGGCTCGGCCTGGGCGCTCGACGTGCCGACGGGCCAGTACTACCTCCACTCCTTCCTGGCCGAGCAGCCCGACCTCGACTGGCGCAATCCGGACGTGAAGCAGGCCATGTTCGACGTGCTCCGGTTCTGGCTGGACCGTGGGGTCGACGGGTTCAGGATCGATGTGGCGCAGTTCATCGCGAAGGACCCGCTCTACCGCGACAACCCGCCGCACCCCGAACCGGAGCGCATGGCGTACATGGGAGCGTGGAGCCGCCAGCTCCATCTCTACGACCACGGCCACCCCGATCTCCACGCCATCTACCGGGAGTTCCGCGCCCTGCTCGACAGTTATCCGGGCCATCGGGTGAGCATCGGCGAGCTGCACGACGAGCAGTTCGACGTGTGGGCCGGGTTCTACGGACAAAAGCTCGATGAGATCCACATCCCGTTCAACTTCCACCTCCTGTTCGCCCCGTGGGACGCGGCGCGGATCCGGACGATCGTCGACGGCATCGAGGCAGCGCTGCCCGAGGGCGCGTGGCCGAACTGGGTGCTCGGCAATCATGACCAGCGTCGGATCGCGTCGCGCCTCGGGCAGGCGCAGGCGCGCGTCGCGATGCTCCTGCTGCTCACGCTGCGGGGCACACCCACGCTGTACTACGGGGACGAGCTGGGGCTGCCGGACGCCGAGCTCCGACCGGACCAGGTTCGCGATCCGTGGGGACTCGCCGAGCCGACACAGGGGCGGGATCCGGGCCGCTCCCCGATGCCGTGGGATGGAACGCCGAACGGTGGGTTCTGCGCCGAGGATGTCGAACCGTGGCTGCCACTCGCCCGGGGACATGACCGGCGCAACGTGGCCGCACAGCGCGAGGATTCCGCCTCCCTGCTGACCATGACCCGACGCCTGATCCAGCTGCGACGGGAACATCCGGCTTTTGCGGAGGGCGTCCATCGGACCATCGACGGGACGCCATCCGGGACGTTCTGCTTTCTGAGGTCGCCGGACGGGGACGGCACCCACCCGGCGGTGCTCGTCGCGCTCAACCTGACCGCTGAGTCACGACCCATCGAGCTCGATCATGGTTCCGGCCGCGTGCTGGAAGGCACCCATCCAGAGCGGATCGGTTCAGGCGTCGACACGGCCGCGCTCGAGCTCCGACCCGACGAAGGGCTCGTCGTCGAAGTCGCTGGCTAAGGCTCCGCCCATCGGCGGACCCCACGCCGTGCCCTTCGATCTTGCGATCCAGAATTGGACTCTGTAGAGTGAGCAAACGTCCGCGAAACGAGCATTTGCTCACCCTGTGGCGAGGTCCCGACGTTGCCCGACGACCTGACCCTGGACGACCACGAGCTGATAGCCCGGATTGCGCACCGGTCGTATGTCGACGGGCACACACAAGAGGAGATCGCGCAGGAGTTCGGGCTTTCCCGCCCGAAGGTGCAGCGCCTTCTCGAGCGGGCCCGACAGGCGGGCATCGTGGATATCCACGTCGAGGCCCCACCCGGCCTCAATCTCGAGCTCGAGTCCCAGCTCGTCCAGGCGTTTCGACTGAGCGACGCCATCGTCGGTCCGCGCCGATCGGAGCCGGAGGCACAGCGGGAGGCCGTCGCTCGCGGCGCGGCCAAGTTCCTCGAACGTCGCCTGGCGGACGGCATGGTCATCGCAGTCAGCCACGGTCGCGACACTGGTGAGGTTCCCCGCCACTTTCGGCCGAGCCGACGGCTCGACGTCGTGTTCGCGAGTGCCATGGGCGGGTCGCCACGCGTGGACTCGCCAACGAACCCCAACGAGATCTGCTCATCGCTGGCCGACCGTTGCGGCGGTCGCGCCGAGAGCCTCTACGCACCGGCCTATGTTGAGGGCGAGGAGATGCGCGACCGGCTGCTCGAGCAGGAGGCGGTTGCCCACACGCTCCGCCTGGCCGCGAGGGCAGACGTCGCGCTCGTCGGCATCGGCGGAACCGACGACGGGTGCACGATGGTCCGCACGGGCTGCCTGTCGCTCGACGAAATCGCCAACCTTCGTGACGCCGGCGCGGTTGGTGACGTGCTCGGCAACTACGTCGACGCGCGGGGCACGCTGATCGTCGCTCCCCACAGCCAGCGCCTCATCGCGCTCTCGATCGAGGACCTGCGGCGCATCGGCACCGTGGTCGCCGTCGCGAGCGAGGCTGAAAAGCCACTCGCGATCCTCGGCGTCCTGCGCGCGGGCGTCATCGACGTCCTGATCGTCGACGAGGGCAATGCCCGTGCCGTCCTCGAGCTCGGTCGCGCGACGCCGCTCGACGATGCCCCACCCCGCTCAGTCCAGCTCGAAACCCGAGCGAAACCCGCAGCCGGCAGGAGGTAGACCATGCCTGTCGTCCCCACCCAGGAGATCGTCCAGCGGGCGTTCACGGAGCGCTACGGCGTCGCCGCGATCAACGTCGTCAATGACCTGACGTTGGAGGCGGTGCTGGCGGCGGCCGAGGAGTTGCGCGCGCCGCTCATCGTCCAGACGTCGGTCAAGACCGTGAAGTCGATCGGGGCCGACGTGCTCTTCGCGATGTGGACCGAGATGACCCGGTCGCTCACGGTTCCCGTTGCACTCCATCTCGACCATTGCCCCGAGCGCGAGGTGATCACCCTTTGCCTCGAGAAGGGCTGGAACTCCGTGCTCTTCGACGGCTCGAAGCTGAGCGTCGAGGAGAACACGCGCCAGACGATCGAGGTCGTCGCCGAGGCGCGTCGCCACGGGGCCCTCGTCGAGGGCGAGATCGAGGCGTTCAAGCGCGTCGAGGAGATGGCCGACGACGAGGGGGCAAGCGAACAGGCCCTCGAAACCGCGCTCGACTTCATCCGTGCGACGCAGGTCGATGTCTACGCACCTGCCATCGGCAACGCGCACGGCATGTACACGACGACGCCGAAGCTGGACAACCAGCGTGTGACCGACATCGTCGAGGCGACCGGGATCCCGGTGGCGCTCCATGGCGGCACCGGCATGACCCCTGACCAGTTCACTGACCTGATCGCGCGGGGCTGCGCGAAGGTCAACATCTCGACCGCCCTCAAGATCGCGTTCATCCAGTCGGGCTACGACTACGTCACCGCCCATCCGACGGAGTACGACCCGCCGAAGCTGTTCGTCGCCCAACGGGCGGCGGTTCTCGAGATGGCCAAGGAGCACATCGGGAAGTTCGGCGCTCAGGGGCGTGCCTGGTGACCTCGCTGATCTTCGACTGTGACGGCGTCCTCGCTGACACCGAGCGGGACGGCCATCGCGTCGCGTTCAACCAGACGTTCCGCGAGTTCGGGCTACCGGTTGACTGGTCCGTGGAGGAGTACGCGGTCAAGCTCCAGACCGCGGGTGGCAAGGAGCGGATGGCCAGCCTGCTCAGCCCGGCATTCGTCCGCGCCCACGGGCTGCCGGAGGATCCCGACGGCCAGGTCGCCGAGCTGGCCAAGTGGCACAAGCGCAAGACCGCGATCTACACGGAGATGGTCGCGGACGGCAAGCTCCCGACCCGTCCCGGCATCCGCCGGATCATCGCCGCGGCAATGGACGCGGGCTGGAAGCTGGCGGTGGCATCCACCTCGGCCGAGGCGTCGGTGCGGGCCATCCTCGACATGGCTGCAGGCCCGGAACGTGCCGCGCGCTTCGACGTGGTCCTCGCCGGCGACGTCGTCGAGCACAAGAAGCCGGCGCCGGACATCTATCTCATGGCCCTCGAGCGGCTGGGCGTGCCGGCCGCAGAAACACTCGTGATCGAGGACTCGCGCAACGGCCTGCTCGCCGCAACGGCGGCCGGGCTGCGCTGCGTCATGACCGTCAACGGCTACACCGAAGAGGAGGACAGTAGCGAAGCGATTCTCGTCGTCACATCGCTCGGCGACCCGGACGGCGAGCGCACGCGGGTCATCGCGAACCGCGGGGCCGCTCGGCCAGCCGACCACATCACCCTGACCGATCTGGAGCGCTGCCTCGCGCCCTGACCGGAGGAGGTTCGTATGGCAGAACCGGCGCTCGATGATCTCGACCTCGTCATCAAGACGATGGCGACGACGATCGTCGACAACGCGGAGTACTTCGCTCAGCTCGACTCGATCGTCGGCGACGGCGACTTCGGCTTCTCACTCCGCAACGGCTTCGAGGTCGTCGTGAGCGACTACGACAGCTGGGACAAGCCGAACGTTGGCGCCGTCCTCAAGAAGATCGGTCTCACGATCTCAGGCAAGGTCGGCGGCGTCAGCGGCCCGATCTGGGGAACGGCTTTCCTGCGGGCCGGGATCTCGGCCGGCGACAAGACCGAGCTCACGACGGACGACATCATCGCGCTCCTGCGGGCCGCGATCGGCGGCATCAAGCAACGCGGCGAATCCGACCTCGGCGACAAGACGCTGCTCGACGCGCTTGTCCCGGCTGTCGACAGCCTTGAGGCGAGCTTCGCCGATCCAGCCACGGCACGCGACCACGGCGTCGCAGCGCTCCAGCAGGCGGCCGACGTCGCAGTCAAGGCCGCCGACGACACGAAACCGATGATCGCCAAGCGCGGCCGTGCGGCCTACACGGGCGAGCGAAGCATCGGCTCGGTTGACGCCGGGGCCACGGCCATCGGCGTGATCTTCCAGGCAGTCAGCGCCGCGTGGCGCGAGCAGTACGGGAAACAGGAGGAGTGAACGGGTGAAGAAGTTCGTCAACGACCCGAAGCAGTTCGTCCCGGAGTTCCTCGAGGGGATCGCCCTGGCGAGCGACGGCACGCTCAAGTACGAGCCCAAGTACAACCTGATCTACCGGGCCGACATGCCCAAGACGGACCGGGTTTCGATCATCCAGGGCTCTGGCTCCGGCCACGAGCCGGCCCACACGATGATCGTCGGTCCCGGCATGCTCGACGCCGCATGCCCCGGCGACGTCTTCGCCGGCCCGCCGGTCGAGTTCGTCACTGAGACGTCCAAGCTCATGGACACCCCGGCCGGGGTGCTGTTCATCGTCAACAACTACACGGGCGACCGCACCGCCTGGGAGATGGCGCGGGAGCTGTGCGAGGCCGAGGGCCAGAAGATCGGCTACCTGCTCGTCAACGACGACGTCGCCGTGAAGGATTCCACGTGGACCGTTGGTCGCCGTGGCGTTGCCGGCAACTTCTTCGTGATCAAGGCAGCCGCAGCGAAGGCCGACAAGGGCGGCACGCTCGAGGACTGCGTGGCTGTTGGCGAGAAGGTCATCGCCAACGTCCGGACGATGGGCATCGCGCTCAGCTCGTGCACGCCGCCGGTTCGCGGCACGCCGCTCTTCGAGATCGGCGACGACGAGATGGAGATCGGCATCGGCATCCACGGCGAGCCCGGCCGCCAGCGGGCGAAGCTCGTCCCGGCGAACGAGATCGTGGACATCCTCCTCGACGCGATCGTGCCCGATCTGCCGTTCAACAGCGGCGACGAGGTCGCGGTCATGGTCAACGGCCTGGGCGGAACACCGATCAGCGAGCTGTATCTCCTGTACGGTGCGGCCCACAAGAAGCTCGCCGACAAGGGCATCAAGGTGTTCCGCAGCTACGTCGGCGAGTACTGCACCTCGCTCGAGATGGCCGGCGCGCACATCTCGCTGCTCAAGGTCGACGACGAGCTCAAGGAGCTCCTGCTGGCCCCCGCCGAGGTCGCCTATCGCGTCTTCTAGCGCTCCGGGCGGCATGCCCGGTGCGGTCCCGGTATCGAGGGCGCCAGCCGGCGCCCTCGCGCCGGCCGGATCACGAACTGGAACGCCGATGTAACCAATCGACCCTAGCAGTGCTACGTGGGCGTGCCTATGGTTGCCGTCCCGACGGCAGGGGCCGTCAACCCGCGCGGGACACCTCCATGACCCTTGCGAACACGGATCCGCCCCGGACACCCACGCCCGATGACGCGAGCGCGGACATCGAAGGGCACGCCTACACCTGGTACGACCCGGATGCTGCGGACTTCGACCGCGTGGATCGATGGGCGCCGGTCGACCTCACCGAGGACGACGAGGCGGCGTCCGACGACAGCTGATCGCGCAACTGCGGGCAGGAATGGCGTCCCCGGCAGGATTCGAACCTGCGACCTTCCGCTTAGAAGGCGGTTGCTCTGTCCACTGAGCTACGGGGACGCGCGGCCCAAGTCTACTGGGCCGCCCTCAGCCGGCTGGGAGATGCGGCGCGGACGTAATGCAATCGCTGCCACTATGATCCCGTCTTGACACGTGGTGGTCGACAGTGTTGCCCCCCGAGGGCGGCTGACGCTGCCCAACACACGACTTCATCACCACCCCCGGAAGAGGTCGACCGCCAATGGGCCGCCCACGCGAGCGTTGGGCGGCAGAGGAGGACATCGCGATGCGGATCCGGTACTCGATCCTGATCATCCCGCTGGTCGTGGCTGCCTGCGCTTCGACAGCTGGATCTCCCAGTCCGGCGGCGCCGAGTGCGGCCGCGCCCTCGGAGGCGCCTTCCGTAGCGCCCTCGGAGGCGCCTTCCGTAGCGCCCTCGGAGGCGCCTTCCGTAGCGCCATCCGTGGCAGCGGCTTCACCCGACCCGTTCGCGGCGTTCCGCGACGACACGCTCAAGCCGGCCGTGGACCAGGTGACGACGGCGCTCCCGCAGTTCAGCGAGGCCTTCACCGCCGCAACGGCGGCCGACGCTACCGATATCCAGAAGATCGCCTTTGGGACTGCCGCCTTCAAGCTCCGCGTGGCGCTCCAGTCGGGGGCAGCGACCCTCGCCGAGGAGGTTCCGGATCTCCCGGAGTGCGGCGTCGAGGCGCAGACACAAGCCCAGGGCTTCTTCACAACGCTCACCGAGGATTCACAGGACCTGCTGGCCGAGACGACGGCAAACCCGGACCAGGCAAGTGCCGTGACCGAGTTCGTCGAGCAGGCCACCACATCGGCGACCGAGCTCACGACGGCCGTCGACCAGGCCTGCACCTAGACGGAAAGCCGCGCACCTGAAAGCAATCGGGCCGGCAGCAGCCGGCCCGATTGATTCAGCGGGATCGCCAAGCCGCTCAGTCCGTCAGGGCGTCGCACAGCTCCGCGATCGTGGCATCGTCGAACTCGTCGAAGTGGCCGGCCCGAGAGCCGTCCGGCCACTCGTGTCCGGCATTCGATGAAGATCGTGCCGTGACCGCGGGCGGAGACCTTGAAATGGACGCCGTGGAACGTCGTGGCCGCCGATTCGAAATCTCCCGGGACTGCGAGCCGATCGCGCCAGTTCGCGTGGGCTGAGATCGAGGCCGTCGGGCCCGACATGTCGGGCGAGAGCGACCAGGTTCCACGGAGCTGCTGGGTCACCTGCCGCTCGAGCAGTCGCCCTTCGGCATCGTGCCAGCGCACGCCGTTGCGGAGGTCGCTCTTGGTCTCGTAAAGCGTGCCGCACGGCAGCTCCGCGACGGGCACCGGCGTGAGGATGCTGTCGTCAAACACCGTGTCGCAGATCACCCCGTTGCCCGTGGCCCGGCATTCGGCTCCGGGTGGCGGTTCGGGCGTCAACGTCGACGGATCGACGGGCTGACCGGCGCTGGCGACAGCCGGGACAGCCAGGGCGATGAGCAGCCCGACGACGGGCATGGCAAGGCGAAACATGAGGAACTCCTTTCGAGAGGTTTCGGTGCTACGGCGCCCGGCGCTGGATCGCGACGATGTCCACTCCGCCGGGCGCTTCGTCGTTCGTGGTCTCGTATTCCGGCGGCACGATCGTCCGCGGTGGGACGAGGCCGTCCGGATCCATCAGCAGGATCTTGGAACCCGGGACCACGAGTCGTCGCGACGACGAGCTTCGAGTCCGGCGACCAATGCGGAGAAAGCCACGTCATCTCGGCGGATCCGCTGATGACGGCGCCGTTGCTTCCGTCCGGTCGGGACACCACGACGTCCGGAAAGTCCGCGTTTGGTCCGTGGAGGTACACGATTCGATTGCCGTCGGTGGACCACGACGCGCCGTACTCCAGGAGTGGCGTGTTCGTGATCTGGCGGACGACCGGCTTTCCATCGGTCCCGGTGGCATCGACCTCGATCGTGTACAGGTCGAGGTCGTCCTCCGAAGGACCGCCGTTGACCAGCAACGTCGTTCCGTCGGGCGACCATGCGTAACCGGTTCCACCGTGCTGCATCCCGCCACCGATTACGGGGAAGGAAGCCAGTTCGCGGACGTTGGATCCGTCCGCGTCCATGACCGCCAGGGTCAGCGACTCGGGATCGATCAGGACGAACGCGATGTGCCGGCCCTCGGGTGAGAACACCGGCCCGGCGGCGTCCCTGTCCGGGCCGATCTGCCTGGCGGGAGACGAGGCGTCGGCCTCGACGATGAAGATCCGCTCGCTCCCGGGCGCGCGTGTGAGTTGCGAGAAGACGACGTACTGCTCGTCGGGTGACCAGGAAGGCGTGCTCGCAGTCGGCCCGACCGGGTGGACCTCGATGGCCTCGCCAGTCTCGAGATCGGCGGTGTACAGCGCGGACCGACCGAAGGATCCAGGCCGTTCAAAGAGCTTGTAGGCGATCCGTCGGCCGAGCGGTGAGAACACCGGCTCGCCGGCGACGTCAGCAGCAGGGGTGAGTGGCCGCGGATCGGAGCCATCGATTGGTGCGACGACGATCTGCGGACCGGACATGTAGGCGATGAGGCCGTTCGCCGCCGGACCGAACGGTGCCGGAAGCCGTGGACGACCTGATATCAGCAGGGCGGCGGCGAGGAGCGCCAGCAGGAGCATCAGCGCCACCGCGAGGGGTGCCACGCGCGGCACGGTCTGCCAGCGCGTCACGAGTTGCACGGAGAGCCACCTTTCGGGGACGAGCCAGCTCGGGCGTCGCCTGGTGCGAGCGGTCCGCGCGAGGACCTGGCCGAGCAGGTGCTCGGGCTCGCGAATTGGGGCGTTCTCCTCGAACCAGCTGGAGACGAGGCGGTCGAAGTCGTCGCGCGCCGTCATGCCAACCGCCTCCCATTCAGGAGTGGACTGCGAGCATCCGCTTCGAGCGCTGCCCGCATCGCGGCTGTCGCTCGATGGAGGCGGGAGCGAACCGTGCCGGGCGGGATGCCCAACGCGTCCGCCGCCTCGTCGAGCGACAGACCGAGGTAGTAGTGCAGGACGAGGACGATCCGCTGATCCGCGTCGAGGCGGTGGAAACCGCGCTCGACTTGGTCACGATCGGTCAGATCGATGGCGGGGTCCGGGAAGGTCGCCTCGAGAGGCCTGACCTCCAGTTCGATGGCCCATTGCCGCCGCTCGCGCCGAGCCTCGCGATAGCAGGCGCGAACGAGCAGGCGATGGAGCCAGGCCTCGAAGCGATCGGGATCCCGCAGAGCCGAGAGGTCGCGCCAGGCGGCGACAAGCGCCTCCTGGGTTGCATCCTCGGCTCGTCCGTCGTCACGGAGGATCAACCGGGCGGCGCTGAAGAGCCGGCCGATCGAAGCGCGTGCCAGTGCGGCAAACGCGTCGTGATCGCCCGCCATCGCCCGTTCGACCAGGTCCCGTTGCATCGGGCCTCCAGGTGCGCACGGCTCTTCGGTCCGTGCTCACAAGGTATGGGCACGCTTCGGTCGATCCAGTTCCTGATTTCCGGGAATCGGAACGTGAGGACGGGTCAATGGTGAACCGCACCGCAAGGAGAGACCCGCCGTAGTCCCGAACGTGCCGGATCCGGCGGGTCTCGAAGACTCGGGTGACCTCTTCGCCGGCGAAGGCCGGGTCGGTGGGGACGGGCCTTCCTGACAAGACCGGGCCTCACGCAGTCGACACGAGTCCGTCTTCGTGAGGCTCGGGCTGTCGAGAAGTTCCGCTGACAGCCTCGAGTCCATCCCTAGCCTACCCCTCGCGCCCCTCCCGGGACTAGCCCCAAGAGGTTGCAATTCGACGGTCCGGACGGCCCTCGGACGGCACTTCCAGCGTGCTACACTCCGCGCCCCGCGACGCCGGCCGGGACCGGTGTTCGGACACGAGGTACCGAGCGCGTCATGGCCCGTCCGACGGCGGTTTCGCCGTCCGCTGCCACACCAGCCCCGCGGTCCACGCGACGCCAGGCGGCCGGTCAGCTGGCCCTCGAACTCCCGCTCGGGCTCCCGAAATTGGCGGTCGCGCCGGAGTGGAAGACCCAGCAGCGGCTGTGGGGCCACAGCCTCCACCCGATGTGCTCATACCTCGCGAGCTTTCCGGCTGCACTCGCGCACGCGTTCATCGCCCGCTACTCGCGCTCCGGTGACGTGGTCCTCGACCCGTTCTCCGGTCGCGGCACGACCCCGCTCCAGGCGTGCGCCGAGGGTCGGATCGGCGTCGGCAACGACCTCAACCCGTTTGCCCACCTGCTGACGGCATCGAAGGTTGATCCCGCATCGCCGGCCGAGGCCCGCACGCGGCTCGCCGCGCTCAGGCTCGCGTGGAACGCCGAATCCACGGGCTGGCTGTCCCTCGCCGAACGCGTGCTCCTGCGGCCGGCCCATCCGGCGTCATGGGTCCCGACCGCCGGCTCCGGTCACGGGCCGAGCGATCGCGACGAGAGCGTCCCGGACGAAGTGGCGCTCGCATTCCATCATCGGACGCTGGCCCAGCTCCTGTTCGTGCGCAGCTCGCTGCGCCTCGCCGAACCGACCGACCGATTCCTTGCCGCCGCCCTGACCGGGATCCTGCACGGCAAGAGCGCGAGCTACCTGTCCGAGCTGATGCCGAACACCTTCTCGATGGCACCGCGCTACGTCCGCGAGTTCGCCGCACGCACCCAGTTCCAGTCGCCGGCCCGCGACGTGTTCGATTGCCTCGCGCTCAAGCTCGACCGCCTGTACCGCCAGCCACTGCCCCCGGCCCGCGGGATCGCACTGCTCGGCGACGCGCGTGACGTCGCAGAACGGGCACGCGCCGCGCTCCGTGAGGCCGGGCGACCGGACCGCGCGCGGCTCGTGGTCACGTCGCCCCCGTACCTGCGGGTCGTCAAGTACGGCTACTACAACTGGCTGCGAACATGGTTCCTCGGGTTCGACGCCCGCGCCATCGATGCCACGCTGGACGATGCCCATCACCGCGAGCCATACCTCGCGTTCCTGAGAGACGTGCTGCGCGACCTGCGCCCGGTGCTGACCGACGACGCGGTCGTCGTGCTCGTCATCGGGGACGTCGAGACAGATCGTGGCCGCTCGATCCGGGGTGGTATCGGGCTGGCCGAGCGCGTGTGGGAATTGGCCGCGGCACCGGAGGGCTACGCGCTGGCCGGTGTCGCGCTCGACGACGTCGCGGCCGGTCGCAAGATGACCAAGCTGTGGGGCGTCGAGGCGGGCCGCGCAACGAAGACGGATCGGATCCTGGTCCTCGGCGCGTCCGAAGCGGGCCGCCGCCGGGCGCTCGCCGGAGCGGGCCTGGATATCGACTGGAGCTGGCCGCCGAGGGCGCTCCGCGCGATCTGATTTTCCGGCGCATCGCGCGCGGGGACGCGCTGTAACACGCCCGAAGGGTCGCTCCTCTACGATGAACCCTGCGGCAGCGTCCCGCCGCCAGACTGCCCGATGATTCGACCGACCTCCCTGATCCTCCGCGCGGTCGTCCTGGCGACCCTCGTCCTGGGGTTGCTGGCCGTCTCCACCGTGCCCGCAAGTGCTGAACCTCCGCCCCAGCTGGAAGGACCAGTGACCGACCATGCCGGAGCGCTCGACGGCGGGGCCGGCGACGTCGAAGCCGCCATCGAACGGACGCTCGAAGACCATGGTGTCCAGGCCTGGGTCCTGTTCGTCGATTCGACCGACGGGCAGCCGGCACCCGAGTACGCCAGCGAGACCGCCCGGATCAACTCACTCGGCGCGGATGACGCGCTCGTTCTCGTCGCGCTCGAGGACCGCACCGACGCGATCTGGGTCGCCGAAGGACTCGACGAGATCAGTGACGACGAGATCGACGCGATCATCGCCGACGAGCTCGAGCCACTGCTGCGCGACGGCGACTTCAGCGCGGCGGCGATCGCTGCCGTCGAGGGCCTGGGAGCGGCCAACGACACGGCGGCGGCGCCCGCGGAGCCGGCCCCCGCGGAGCCGGCCCCGAGCCAGGACGAGACCGGCGGCGGCGGGGCGCTCGGCTTGCTGCTGCCGTTGCTGTTCATCGGGCTGATCGTCGGCGGTGTCTTGCTCGTCATCCGGGCGGTCCAGGGCCGGGGCGAGGCTGAGGAACGCGATCGCAAGACCGGCGCGCTCGCACGCGAAGCGAATTCGTTGCTGATCACGACAGACGAACGCATCCGCGATGCAGGGCAGGAGGTCGACTTCGTCGAGGCTCAGTACGGGCCCGCCGAAGTCGACCCGCTCAGTCAGGCTGTGGCCCAGGCGCGCGATGAGCTGAAGCAGTCATTCGAGATCCGGCAGCGGCTGGACGACGCCGAACCGGAGGACGCCGCGACCCGCGAGCAGATGCTTCGCGAAATCGTCGAACGGCTGACGCGCGCCCACGCCGTCCTCGACGCGCAGACCGAGCGGATCCGCCAGCTCCGCGACCTGGAACGCGACGCACCCGAAACCCTTGCCGCACTGCCTGGACGGATCGACGCGGCCGAAGCACGGCTGCCGGCCGGCGAGGCAGCGCTCAAGGCGCTCGACCGGTATGCCCAGTCGGCCTCGCAGACCGTCCGGGGCAACGTGGTCGAGGCGCGCAAGGGCCTGGCTGGTGCTCGCGAGGCCGTGGCCAACGGCACGGCGTCGCTGCAGGCAGGCGACACGGCCAAGGCCGCGAGCGCCACGCGTCTCGCGCTCGAAGGCGTGACCGGCGCCACGGGCCTGCTCGATGCGATCGACCGCCTCGCAGCCTCGATCGCGGTGGCCGAGCAACAGCTCCCCGGCGCACTCCAGGAGGCAGAGAGGGACCTTGCCGATGCCCGCGCGACAACGGCGGAGACCGGTCTCGAGCCAGGGAGCCCGGTCGCCGCCCGCCTGTCCGAGGCCGAACGTGCCCTGGCCGCGGCGCGGGCTGCTTCCGCCGCCTCGCCCGCGGATCCCGCCGCAGCCCTCAGCCTGGCCACCGAGGCCCAGCGGCTCGCCGACGAGATGCTCGCTGCGGCCCGTGAGGAGGTGGCCGCGCGCCAGCGCCTCGAGGCCGCGGCGAGCGCATCGATCCGCACTGCGGCATCCGCGGTGGATCGGGCCGCGGACTTCGTGGGGACGCGGCGGCGGGGTGTCGGGCGGGGTGCCCGGACGCGTCTCGCGGAGGCCGAACGCAACCTCGCCGACGCGGAAGCCCTCCAGCAAACCGATCCTGCCCTCGCCGCCCAGGCGGCCGAGCGAGCCGAACGCCTCGCCAACGAGGCGTATCGACTCGCCGACGACGACTTCAGCGACTGGGACCAAGGCGGGCCCGGCTGGGGCCAGCGACGCGGCGGTGGTGGTGGCGACGTGGCCGGCGCCATTCTGGGCGGCATCCTCGGCGGGATCCTGTCTGGCGGCGGGACGGGCGGCGGCGGCTGGGGTGGTTCCCCGTGGGGCGGCTCCGGCGGCAGCCGCGGTGGCGGGTTCCCCGGCTGGGGTGGAGGCGGCGGCTTCGGCTCCGGTGGTTTTGGAGGTGGCGGCGGGGGTGGCGGCGGACGCGCCCGAGGCGGGCGATGGTGAACGCGGTCGGTCGGCCCGACCAGGTTGATGCTCGGGCGCGAGGGTCGCGCCCACGCTTGAACGGACAACGGAGAAGGAGAAGCTCGATGGCTCAGACCTCGATCCTCGGACGGATCGGACAGCTCGTTCGCGCCAACGTCAACTCAATGCTCGACAGCGCCGAGGATCCCGAGAAGATGC
>CAWGQH010000017.1:0-178681 GCA_963824735.1 uncultured Chloroflexia bacterium | reverse complement strand
GCCCAAAGGTACTGGTATCGGCTGGGACCCCGTCCGATACTCGCGCCACGTTCGGAACCACGCGGCGAGGCGGTGGGGAGCCGGGGGAGATCCGCGAGGAAGCGTGGTCGGTGACGGACGCGAGGACTCAGGAGCGCGCGTGAGAATCCCGTCGGGCGGTGGCCGCCGTGTCGCCGCCATCTTGCTGTCCCTTGGTCTCGTCCTTTCCGATCGTCGGTCGACCGGCGCCCGTCGTCGCCGCCACCCTCCCGTCGGGATTCCAGGAGAGCGTCGTGATCAGCGGCCTGACCGCACCAACGGTCGTCCGCTTCGCGACCGACGGCCGCGTCTTCGTCGGCGAGAAGAGCGGCATCATCAAGGTCTTCGACTCGTTGTCCGACACGTCGCCGACGGTTTTTGCCGATCTACGCACAAACGTCCACGACTTCTGGGATCGCGGGCTGCTGGGGATGGCTCTCGCCCCGAACTTCCCCACCGACCCGTTCGTCTACGTCCTCTACGCCTACGACCACATCCTCGGCGAGGCCGGAGGCGCACCGCGCTGGGGAGACGGGTGTCCCTCCCCGCCCGGCGCGACCGCCGACGGCTGCGTCATCAGCGGCCGGCTCTCACGGCTCCAGGCGAGTGGCAACGCGATGACGGGGAGCGAGCAGGTCCTCATCGAGGATTGGTGTCAGCAGTATCCGAGCCATTCGACCGGATCACTCGCTTTCGGGGCCGACGGGGCGCTCTACGTCAGCGGAGGCGACGGCGCGAGCTTCAACTTCGCCGACTACGGACAGGACGGTGCGCCGACCAACCCGTGTGGCGATCCGCCCGTCCCGGTCGGCGGCACCCAGACGACCCCGACCGCCGAAGGTGGAGCCCTGCGCAGCCAGGACCTGCGGACGACCGGCGACCCGACGGGCCTCGACGGAGCCATCCTGCGCGTCGACCCGGCGACCGGCGCGGGAATGCCCGGCAATCCGTTCGCCACCAGCCCGAGCCAGAACGCCCGTCGCATCGTCGGCTATGGTTTGCGCAACCCGTTCAGGATCGCCATCCGCCCCCGGACCAACGAGGTCTGGATGGGCGACGTCGGATGGTCGACCTGGGAGGAGCTCAACCGCCTCGTGACCCCCGCCGACAGCACGGCCGACAACTTCGGCTGGCCGTGCTACGAGGGCGTCGGCCGGCAGGGCTCATACGACGCGCTCAACGTGAGCCTGTGCGAGAACCTGTACGCCGCCGGAAGCGGCGCCGTCGTGGCTCCGTACTACACCTATCGCCACTCGGACTCCATCGTCAGCGGCGAAGCGTGCAACAACGGCCAGGGTTCCTCGACCGTGGGCATGGCGTTCTACGACGGGGGCGCCTACCCAGACACGTATGACGGCGCGCTCTTCTTCGCCGATTACAGTCGCGACTGCCTCTGGGTGATGATGCCCGGTGCCAACGGCCTGCCCGACCCGGCGACGCGCGCCAACTTCGTCACCCCGGCGGCGAACCCCGTCCATCTCGAGATCGGGCCGGCCGGCGACCTGTTCTACGTCGACTTCAGCGGTGGGACGATCCGGCGCATCCAGTACTTCGCGACCAACCAGCCGCCGACCGCTTCGTTCACCGCCGGTCCGGCCTCAGGGCCCGCCCCGTTGACCGTGTCATTCGATGGCTCAGGCTCGAGCGACCCCGACGGCGATACGCTGACATACGCGTGGGACCTCGATGGCGACGGTGCATTCACTGACGCGACGACGGCCACGGCGAGCCGGACCTACACGAGCGACGGCAGCTACCCTGTCCGTCTTCAGGTGACGGACCCATCGGGCGCGAGTCACACCAGTCCGGCGACGACGATCACGGTCGGCAACGACCCGCCGGTCGCCGTCATCGACGCCGCGACATCCCCCTGGTCGGTCGGACAGACCATCGACTTCAGCGGGCATGCCACCGATGCCGAGGAGGGCGCACTCTCCCCGTCTCGCCTTTCGTGGCAGGTTGTGCTCATGCACTGCCCGCAAGAGTGCCATGAGCATCCGATCCAGACCTTCGCCGGCGTTGCGTCGGGTTCGTTCGCGGCACCCGATCACGAATATCCGTCGCATCTCGAGCTCCGTCTCACCGCGACGGATGCCCAGGGCTTGACCCATACGACGACGCGGCAGCTGGACCCGACGACGGTCGATCTCGCGTTCGCCACCAGCCCGAGCGGTCTGACGCTCACGGTCGGCGGTGCGGACCAGGTGACCCCGTTCGTCAGACGGGTCATCGTCGGCTCCACCAACTCGCTCTCCGCGGACTCGCCACAGACGCTCGGGGGGATCGCCTACCGGTGGACCGGCTGGTCGGATGGCGGGGCGCAGAACCACGACATCACGGCGCCGGCGGGGACAGACACGTACACCGCCTCCTTCGTCCAGACGACGGATCTGGCGGTATCGCAGACGGCCGCCGTCGCCCCCGGCCGGGTGACGTTCACGATCACGACGCGGAACCTCGAGGCCATCGCGGCTTCGAACGTCGCCGTCGTCGACACGCTTTCGTCGAAACTCGCGTTCTCGGCCAGTGGCTCCTCGCCGGGCTGCGCGTTCGCGGCGGTCAGCCGCCAGGTCACCTGCTCCATCGGCTCGCTCGCGCCGGGTGGGCTCGTGACGACGACCATCGTCGCGACCAACGGCAAGGGCAAGGGCCAGGTCGAGAACACTGTTCGCGTGACATCGACCACGCCAGACGCGAGCGCGGCCAACGACATCTCGACCATCAGCGTCCGCCTGCGCTGATCGCGCGAGGGCGTGGCGGTCGCCCCTGGATCGGCGCGCCTCCGCAGAACGTAGGATGAGCTGCCGGGCAGGCGCGGCGCCGGTGGCGGCGACTGGGCTCGCGCCCGGACCGCGAGTCGCTAGGCCTCGGCGATTACCCCAATCGAGACGCGGAACCCGGCCTGCCGTTGCAGCGCCGGCATGAGGAGCCTGGCGCTCATCGATGTCGGGCGAGCGCACGAACCGCACAATAATCGGTGCCTTCGCCGCTCGACGTCCCGTGCTCAGAGGGCATCGACCCTACGCCGCTTAGGCCCTCAGGGCTCCCAAAGCACGTGCGTTGCCAACTACGCCACTCCCCGGGCGACCGCAGGATACCCGACGCCACTCCGACTGCGGCCCGTCGGTGCTCTGTGGCGACGATCGTCGAGGATCGGGCCAGTCATTCGACGATGGCCGCCATCGACGTAGGTACGCAATCGTGCCCGATGCCCCCGAACCGGTGAAGAACCGCCGTCCCGGCGTGCTCATGCCTGGTGAACCGACCCGAGCCCACGGGTCGCCCAGCACCAGGAACCATCGCCATGAACCGCCCGACCAACCAGACATCACCATCCCGGGTCCGTATCCCCCGGATCGCCCTCGCCGTCCTGATCGCGATCGGCGCGTTCGGCATGAGCGGCGCCTCGAGAATTGCCCCGGCTGCGGCCGCCGCGGCGCCCGCCTCGTCCCGCGTCCTGACCTCATACCTGCTTCGGTCGTCACTCAGCTATGCCACCGGCACGATCACGACGTCCGAGACCATCTCGATCCGCAACACGACCAGCGAGCGCATCACGTCGATCAACCTGTCGGTCATGCCACGCGCCTTTGGCGAGCTGGTCTCGCTGTCAAAGCTCCGACTCGACGGGGTCGCCGTGACCGGCAACTGGACGAACACCTCCAACCTGCGCGTCGACTTCGGGCGGTCGCTCGCGCCCGACGCGAAGGCCAAGCTCACGCTTTCGTTCGTCGTCAAGGCCACCGGCACGATCGGGACGTCGCTCGAGGGCCGCCTGTCGAAGGCGAACGGGATCATGCAGGTCGGGCACTGGTTCCCGATCGTGTCCGACGGTCACAGCACGCGCTACCCCGGCGACTCGCAGTCGACCCGCACCGCGCGCAAGATCCGCGCCGAGATCACGACCGAGTCGACCACGATCAAGATCGCCGCTCCCGGCCGCCGCATCAGCCTCGTCGGCCGGACCCACATCTACGAGCTCGAATACGCCCGCGACTTCGCATTCGGCGCGAGCCCGTACTACAAGTCAGTGTCCGGTATCGCGGCCGGCGTCCCGGTCCGGGCCTGGTACACGACCGGCGCCGGCCCGACGGCCCTCAAGCACGCCATGGCCGCGCTCGCCAGGTTCGAGCAGGTCTTCGGCACGTACCAGTGGCCGAGCTTCGTCGTGGCCCAGACCGGGCGCAAGGGTTCGGGCAACGAGTACCCCGGGATCGTGTTCCTCGGCAGCTCGGTGATGACCGACCGCGAAACGGTCGCCCATGAGACGGCCCACCAGTGGTGGTACGGGATGGCCGGCAACAACCAGATGCGGGAGCCGTGGCTCGACGAAGGGATCAGCGAGTTCGCCGCCGCGTACTTCTTCGGCACGTTCCATTCGTACTCGTCGACGAAGCCGGTGAACAGCAGCGTCTACGACTTTCCGAACCTTCCGGCTCCGGTCACCGGCACGGACCCGGGCAGCTACACCCAGACCATCTACTTCAAGTCGGCTGCGTTCCTCAACGGCCTTCGCTCACGGATGGGCAACGCGGCGTTCTTCGCCGGGCTGCGCGACCTGTTCGGTGCGAACCGGAACGGGATGCTGACCACCCGCAGGTTCTTCGACACGATGGCCCGCCACGGGGCGTCCACGACGTACATGCGCCAGTTCATCGCCCTGTAGGGCAGGACTCCGGGCTGAAACTGACAGAAACCTGGCCAGATTTTCACCCGGGGGCGCTTAGGCCATCTTCCAGGGCCGAAACGCGGTCAGATTCCCTCGTCGCGGGAATTTGGCCGCTGCACGTGCCAATTGGGCACCGCTATCCGGCCTAACTTTCCGTGCACGGGAATTTGGCCGGGGAACCTGCCGGCTTGGCGCCGCCGGCCGGGTCAGGCCTCGGCGATCACCCCGAGCGACACGCGGAACCCGGCGCGACGTTGCGCGGGCGGCATGAGTGTCCCCTGGCCGACCGGCTGCTCGACCGGGAACCAGTGCGACCACTCCTCGTTGAAGAGGTCGAAGTCGGTCGGCTCCCTGAGCGCCCAGTTCGCCCACACGACCTTCTCGAGCGAGCTGCCCGCGTCATCGAGCTTCTGCTTGAGGTTCTTGAGGCACTGCCGCGTCTGGTCCTTCACGCCCGTGCCGGCGATCAGGCCGCTGTCCGGATCGACGGGCCCGACCGAAGTCACGTAGACCATCCCGCCAGCCTTGACCGAGCGGCCCTTGCCGAGCGCGATGACGTGCTCGTCGGCCACGGCTTCGGTGTCTCCGCTCAACCAGCGGCCCTTGCGCGCTCGCGTGGGCTTCTTCGGATCCGGTGGCGGAATGCCGAACTCGCCCTTCGGCAGCTCCACGCCGGACTTCTTGAACTGGTCCATGAACGTCGGCCGGATGCCGGTCGGGACGAGCTTGCCCTCGATCTTGCCGTCCTTCACGCCGGTCTGCTCAAACTCGAAGATGTCCTGCGTCAGGATCTCGTCGTCCTCGATCCCGTAGACCTCGGTGATGTTGACGATCTTGCGGGTCCCGTCCTTGAGGCGCGCCGTGTGGACGATCAGGTCGACTGCCGAGGAGATCTGCTCGCGGATGGCCCGCAGCGGCAGCTCGTAGCCCGTCATCAGGACCATCGTCTCGAGGCGGCGGAGCATGTCCCTCGAGGTGTTCGCGTGGCCGGTCGAGAGCGAGCCATCATGCCCAGACGTCATGGCCTGGAGCATGTCCAGCGCCTCACCGGAACGACACTCGCCGACGATGATCCGGTCGGGCCGCATGTGCATTGCGTTCCGCAGCAGGCCCTGGATATTGATCTCGCCTTCGCCTTCGAGGTTGGCCGGGCGTGACTCGAGCGTCAACACGTGCTCCTGGCGCATCTGCAGCTCGGCCGCGTCCTCGATCGTGACGATCCGCTCGTCGTTCGGGATGAACGAGGAGAGGACATTGAGCGTGGTGGTCTTGCCGGAGCCCGTTCCACCCGAGACGAAGATGTTCAGGCGTGCCTCGATGCACGCCTTGAGGAACTGGAACATCTGCGGCGTGGCGGTCCCGAAACGGATCAGGTCCTTCACCGTGTACGGGGTGTGCGAGAACTTCCGGACCGTGATGACCGGTCCGACCAATGAGAGCGGGGCGATGATCGCGTTGACGCGGGACCCGTCGGGGAGTCGGGCGTCGACCCGCGGGCTCATCTCGTCGATGCGACGCCCGATCGGGGTGATGATCCGGTCGATGACCTGCATCACGTGCTCGTCGTTGAGGAAGCTCGTGTCGACGCGCTCGAGTTTGCCTGCCCGTTCGATGTAGATCTGGTTCGGGCCGTTGACCATGACCTCGGTGATGGTCTCGTCCTTGAGGAACGGCTCGATCGGGCCGAAGCCGGTGACGTCGTGGATCATCTGGTCGATGAGCTTCTGGCGCTCCTCGCGGGTGACCGCCAGGTCACCCTCTTTGATCACCCGGTCGACGATCCCCTCCATCTTCGGGGGGATGTCCTCGGGGTCTGCATCCACCAGGTCGCTGAACGCGGCAATGACCTCGCGCTGCAGCTGGAGGCGGATGTCCCCGATCTGCTCGCCGCGCCCGGGGCCGCGCGGGGGTGCCGGCGCGGCCGGCGCGACGGGGACCAGAGCGCTGTCGGACGGATCGCCAGGCCCTCGTTGCGCGCGTTCGACCCGTTTCAGCAGCGACATTGGCAGTTCCCTCCCCTCGCGGTGACCGGCGGAGCATACCGCGCTCCTGCCAGCCTGAGCCTTGCAGGATTCTCGCTTGGTTGCGTTTGCGCAACGTCGCCTACCCGGGCGTCACGGCACCCGAGGCCCGCGCGTCACACGCAGCAGACGCCGGGCGATCTCTGGCAGGCTGATCGATCGTCCGGCGTCCCCACGTTCGTGGCAGACTGCCGCGAGACCCCAACGATCAGGAGACGATGACCCCGCACGCCCGACGCATCCAGCCCGCGGCCCGACCGGAAGCTCGCGAACCGGTCGCCCGTCACATCACCCCCGATTCGCGCCCGACCGACATCCGGCGCCTCGTGGCCGCACTGCTGTCGGCGGTGATCCCGGGTCTCGGCCAGGCCGTGAACGGCCGCTTCCGCCTCGCACGCTGGCTGCTCATCCCGGCGCTGGTCCTGGTTCCGCTGGTCATCATCGCCATCCAGCTGTTCTCGCCGGTCCGTCTCGCGGCCTGGGCGATCAACCCGGCCGTGCTGCAGACGCTGCTCGTGCTGAACGTCATCGTGCTCGTCTGGCGGTTGATCGCCGTGGCGCAGGCATTCTTCGACGGGCGCTACCCACAGGTCCCCGGCCGGCTCGGGTTCGCGGGCCTCGTGGGCGTGACGCTCCTCGTGATGGCGCCCCACGCATATGCGTGGCAAGTGGGTTCTGCAGCGGACCAGGCGTTCGCCCGCGTGTTCCAGGGCGGCACCCTCGGTGACGGCGGCGAGGCCAGCGGGCCGGTGCCAGGATCCGGCGAGCGGGTCAACGTCCTGCTCGTCGGCGTCGATGCCACGCCTGATCGCTCCGCGACGCTGACCGACACGATGATGGTCATCTCGCTCGACCCGGTCGGCAAGACGGCGTCGATGGTGTCGATCCCGCGCGACATGGTGTTCGTGCCGCTCGGCAATGGCGATGACTACGGCCCGAAGATCAATTCGCTCCTCGGTTTCGCGGAGCGCAATCCCGAGATGTTCCCGAACGGGCCGATGCGCGCGCTGCAGGACGCGATCGGCGCGCTGCTCGGGATCCCGATCCACTACTACGCGCGGATCGACTTCGAGGGCTTCATCAACATGGTCGACGCGGTGGGCGGCGTCGACATCCGGGTCAGGAAGGACATGGAGGACCCGTCGTATGACGGTTTCGGAACCGAGCCCAAGGTCCGCGGCTGGTCGATCGAGAAGGGCCGCCACCGCCTCGATGGCGTGAACGCACTGGCGTATGCCCGCGTCCGAAAGGTGGCCGGCGAGAGCGACTTCACGCGGGCCGCGCGCCAGCAGGAAGTCCTCGTCGCGATGCGCAACCGGGTGTCGAGCGGGACGACGCTCCTGTTCGATCTCCCTGACCTGCTGACCGCGGTCGGCGACACGTTGCGGACGGACATCCCGATCGCCGCATTGCCCGACCTGATCGTGACGTTCGAATCGGTCGACAGTGACCGCATCGCGCGCGCCGTCATCCGGCACCCGCTCGTTCGCACCGAGAGCACCCAGTTCGGCGACGGACTGGTTCCCGAGCTCGACGAGATCCGGGCGATGGCCGCCGAGCTCTTCCCGGAGCCTGGCGAGCTGCCGGCAGGCCTGGAATCGCCCGAACCGTCTGCCGCACCGGCCGAGTAGGGCTCCGGTCCGGGGCCCCCGTCGCGTACGCACGGGACGCGTGGTAACTCCGACTGCGCCGCTCTAGCCGTTCAGCTACGCACCCGGCGCGTGGTAGGTGCGTCGCAGCATCGATTCTGGTCTAGGCCGAGCGCGATTCACGCTCGGCACCACGCACAGAGTGGCCGTCAGGGCGACAAGCAGGTTGCTACCACGCACCGCATGCGTGCGTGATGGATCAGCGGGCCTCGAAGCGGGCGAGCAGCTCATCGAGGTCGGCCGCCTCGATGATCAGCCGCCGGTTGTCGGGCGGGACGAACCCGGCCGCCACCGCGCCGTCGAGCCAGCGCAGCAGGTCGTCCCAGTAGCCGCGCACCCCGAGCAGCCCGATGGGCTTCGTGTGCAGGCCGAGCTGGGCCCACGACACGACCTCGGCCAGCTCCTCGAGCGTGCCCAGGCCCCCGGGCAGCGCGACGAACGCGTCCGACAGCTCGGCCATGACCGCCTTGCGCTCGTGCAGGGTCGTGACGATGTGCATCTCGGTCGCAGCCGGATGGGCAAGCTCCCGATCGACCATCGAGCGGGGAATGACGCCGAACACCTCGCCGCCCGCAGCGAGTGCCGCGTCCGCGGCCACGCCCATCAGTCCGACGCGGCCGCCGCCGTAGACGAGGCCGATCCCGCGCCTGGCGAGACCCTCTCCGACGGACCGGGCAAGCGCCGCGTACGCCGGGTCATTGCCGGCCGACGCGCCGCAGAAGACGCAGACGCGGCGCATCAGTACCCGAGCGTCGCGAGCTTCCGGCTCATGCGCCGAGCCGCCCGCGCCCGGTGCGAGATCTCGTTCTTCTCGGCCGCGCTCCATTCCCCGAGCGTCCGCCCACCGGGCCGCTCCGAGGCGGGCTCGAAGATCGGGTCGTAGCCGAAGCCGCCGCTGCCCTTCGGGGCGGCCGCGATCCGGCCCCGGCACGTTCCCCGGGCGGTCACGATCTCCGGCGGCCCGCCATCAACGGACGGCGTCGCGAACGCGAGGACGCACACGTACCGAGCGCCACGTTCGGCCGGGCCCAGACCGTTCAGCGCCGCGAGCAGCTTCGCGTTGTTCTCCTGGTCGGTCGCCTGCTCCCCGGCGTAACGGCGCGTGCGGACGCCGGGATTGCCGTGGAGCGCGTCGACCTCGATCCCGGAGTCGTCGGCCAGTGCCGGCAGGCCGGTCGCCCTTGCTGCGAAGCGCGCCTTGATCCGGGCGTTCGTCTCGAACGTCAGCCCGTCCTCGACCGGGTCGCCGGGCACGCCGAGCTCGTCGAGCGACACGAGGTCCGTTTGCCCAAGCGACAGCAGCTCGCGCAGCTCGCGCAGCTTGTGGGCAGAGCGGGTCGCGATCACGATTCGGGGCTGGCCGCCGGGAGGCGCGCCGCTCACCGCCGGACGGTCGAGAGCACCGCCGTCTGCGCTTCGAACAGCCGGGCCAGGCCACTGTCGGCCAGGTCGAACAGCTCGTTCGCGCTTGCCCGATCGAACGGCTTGCCCTCGGCGGTGCCCTGCAGCTCGACGTATGTCCCGGCATCGGTGCCGACGACGTTGAAGTCGACCTCCGCCCGCGAGTCCTCGGAGTAGTCGAGGTCCAGGTACGGGGCGCCCTCGACGATGCCGACCGAGACCGCCGCCACCTTGCCGACGAGCAGCCGCTCCATGCCGTACGTCATGAGCGCAGCAGCGAGCGCGACGTAGCCACCGGTGATCGACGCCGTCCGCGTCCCGCCGTCGGCCTGGAGGACGTCGCAGTCGACGGTGATCGTGCGTTCGCCGAGCCGCGCGAGGTCGACGACGCCGCGCAGCGAACGGCCGATCAGCCGCTGGATCTCGTGCGTGCGGCCGCCGATGCGGCCCTTCGCCGATTCGCGGTCGGTGCGCTCGGCGGTGGCACGGGGCAGCATCGAGTACTCGGCGGTGGCCCAGCCGGTGCCCTTGCCGCGGAGGTGGGGCGGCACGCGGTCGGCGATCGTGGCCGCGCACAGCACCTGCGTGTCGCCGACCTTGATCAGGCACGATCCCTCGGCCCACTTCTGGACGCCGAGCGTGAACGTGATGGGACGCAGGTCGCGTGGGGCGCGGCCGTCAGCACGGACGGTCGTGGCGCGGTTTCCGATGGTCATGTCCGAACAGTACCCGACGTCGCCTCGAGGAGCGCCTCGACGAAGCGCGCCGACATCGTCGCGGCGTCGAGATCGGCGACCGATGCCCGGGCAGCCGCGCGCGCCTCGGGCGTCGCGAGGCTTGGTGCGTCGGCGAGGGCCCCGGTGAGTGAGCCCGGGATCTGTGGGTCGAACGTCCTGAGCGCCTCGGGCCGGACGACCTCGGCCGCCGTGCCGCCGGCCGGAGCGATCGCGGGGATGCCGGCCGTCAGCGCCAGGTTCAGCCAGCCGGAGTTCAGGTACTGCCCGTACGGCACGACCGCGACGTCGAGCGCGGCGAGGAGCCCGGGAAGCTCCTCGTCCGGCACGTAGCCGAAGCGCGTGATGATCCGCGCGTCATCGCACGATGCCCGGATCAGCGCCTCTCCATTGGCGGCCAGCGAACCGGCGAGGAGCAGACGCGCCCGACGCCCATCGGACAGCGGGTCGGGGACGGCCGTGAAGGCCTCGACGAGCGCGATCGCCCCCTTGCGGCCGTAAAGCGAGCCGATCAGGCCGACGAGCACCTCGCGCCGCGTCGTCCTCCTCCACGTCGAGCCGGCGGCGGGCCGCCGCGCGGTCGCCGGGCGGGCCGAGCGCCGCGTCGTAGTTCGGGTGCGGGACGTGGACACACCGCGCGGCGGCGAGGTCGAGCCACCCATCGAGCGCGGCCGGCGTCGATGCGGTGAGCAGGTGGACGAGGCTCGCCCGATCCACGATCGCCTGGGCCACGCGGCGCTCGGCCTCGGCGCGGCGGTCCCGGAGCATCGGCCCGTTGTGGATGGTCGTGACGAGCTGCACGCCATCCGCCAGCCACGCGTCGAGCTGCTCGACGACGCCTCGGCCGCCGCGAGCGCCTCGGCCTCGGTCGACGCGCGGGTGTCCTGCAGGAACCGGTCGGGGCCGTTGACGTGGAGGACCGCGCGGTACCCACCGGTCTCGCGTCCGTCGACGACGGCCTGGATCTCGCTCGTGGAGGCAACGTGGATCGCGGCGAGACCGTGCGACGCGTACGCCTGCTCCATGAGCACCGAGAACGGGTTCGCGTGGAACCCGGGGAACGTCGCGACGATCAGCGGGGGTTCGTTGCCGGCGGCCCGAAGTTCGGCCGCGGCGGCCATCGCGGCCGCGCGCACCTCGTCGGGCTGACGAGGGGCGGCCGGGGCAGCGCGTGGCAGCTCGTTCCGCAGGTACCGGGCGACGGTCTGCTCCGATTCCCGCTCGCGGCCTTCCAGACCGCGAGCCTCGACCTCGACGGCCGCCGCTCGGCGAAGCGCGTCGGGCGTTCCCGGAGCCGTGACCCCAGCCGTGTCGTCGAGCACGATCCGGGCGGCCTCCCGGTCACCGCGCGCGACTGCTTCATCGAGCACCGCTGCGCGCGTCGAAGCGCCAGGTGGCCAGCGGCCCGGGGCCAGCCACGAGGCAAGCGCACGGGCGGCGCGTCGCGGCCGGCGTTCGGCAATTGCCGCACCGAGCTCGCGCCTGAGTGCACGCCTGCGCAACCGTTCCGGGAGCGACCTGGTGCTGGCCACGAGCGCAGTCTAGAGGCCGACGCCTGTACCCTCGACGGGTGTCACGCCGTCGACGGGTTCTCGCGATCGGCTGGTTCGGCGAGAACAACCTCGGCGACGAGGCGATGCTCGAGGGCCTGCTGCGGCTCCTCCATCGAGCCCTCGACAATCCGGACGTGACGGTCGCCACCCGCGACCCTGCCGACACCGCCGCGTCCTTCGGGACCAGGACGATGCGCCGTCCGGCGCCCGCGGATGCCGGCTTCACCAATCGCAGGCTGCTCTGGGCGTCGCTCCGCTCGGATCTCGTCACGCTGGGCGGCGGCGATCTCATCCGCGAGCAGACAGATGGCGCGGTTCCCGCCCTGAACTGGCTGACGCGGGTTCGCGTCCCGCTCCGACTGCGCCGGCCGGTGGCGCTGCTCGGCATCAGCGTCGGCGACCTGTTCAGTCCGGACGTGATCGACACGGTCTCGGACTATCTCGGGCGCATCCCGCTTGTGGCCGCCCGGGACTCCGCCAGCGCCGCGCGCCTGACGGAGCTCGGCGCGCGGGACGTCCTCACGATCGGCGACCTGGCGCTCGAGGCGCTCGACGGACCGCCGCCGGCAGCCGGCCCGACCAATGCGCGGCCTCGGATCGGGGTGGTCTTCCGGGAGATCCTCGGGCGTGGCCGGGACGTGCCCGCGACGACCAACGAGCACCTCCAGGCCGAGCTCGCCGCGGCACTCGATCGGCTCGTGGCCGGACTCGGAGCTCGCGTCGAGCTGATCCCGTTCCGCACGCGAGGAAGCAAGCCGCGACCCGACGACGACGCCCGCGCCGGCGAGGCCCTCGCCTCGCGGGCGACGACCGGGGTGGACTGGACGCGCCATCCACGACCGCGCTCGGCGGCCGAGTTCGGGCAGCTGGCGGCCGGCCTCGACCTCATCATCGCGGTGCGCCTCCACGGCGCCGTGCTGGGCTCGGCCGCCGGCCGCCCCGTCGTCGGCATCGCGTACGACGTCAAGACGACCGGCTACCTCAGCGACCTCGGCCTGCCCGAGCAGGCGCTTCGATTGAGCGCGACCGCCGACGAGATCGAGGCGGCGGCGCGGCGGACGCTCGCGGACCCAACGATCATCGAGCGGACGTGCAGCGGCGTCGCCGGGATGCGCGCCCGCACACGGCTCGTCGAACCTGCGCTGGCCGCGCTGGCCGGGTCTTCTCGGGATGGCTGACTAGTGGCGCAGGGCTGACCGGACCGCGCGGGCTGCGCGGCGACTGGCGCGCTCGACCGGGTTGCGCGCGGCGCCCGCGCCCGCGCCCGACACCGCGGGCTGGGCGTCCGCCTGTTTGGCCCCCAGCATCGCGCCCATGTCCGAGTACTCGAGGAACTCCCGGTACGGCTCGATCAGCTCGGGCGGGACGAGCGCCACGTTCGTGCCCAGGCGCTCCGCAAACTCGGCGATCAGGTCCGCCTTCGGGCGCCGGCCGCCCGGCAGCGCGAAGTGGCAGATGAAGTGCTCGTCGAGCCGTTGCTCGTAGTGGTAGGGCCGGTTGTTGAACAGGTCGGCGGGCAACTGCAGGAAGCGCTCGCGCCATGCGGAACCCGGACCCTGGAGCTGGTACACGAACGCGTCCTGGTCGCCGTTGGTGAACAGGCCGTACGTGTCGGGATCCCACCACGCCTTCACCGCCGCGAGGTCGGTCCGGGCGACCGCATCGAGCAGGTCGAGGGTCCGCGGGGTGTTGCGGATGAAGAACTGCCCGGACGACATCCAGGTCCATCCGCCGCGCGGGTTCACGGGGCTCTTGCAGAACACGAGGTCGCGCTCGCCGACGTCGGCCAGGAACTGCCGCAGGTCGATACGGAAGTCGGTGAAGAAGGCGTCGTCGTCGATCCAGAACAGCCACTCCGCGAGCGGCAGGTACGCGCGGATCACTTCGAGCTTGTGGAAGTAGATGCGGTCCACGCGGGTCGGCGCCACGTCGAAGAAGTACGGGACACCGATTGCCGCGGCGTACAGCGCGTGGTTGAGCGGGGCGGCGGTGCGGACCCGCGAGCTGCCGCTGACGATCATCAGCGGCGGGGCGCTCACGGCGCGGTCTCCCGCCGCTCCTCGGCCTTGGCGGTGTGCCACAGCTCGTCGAGCGCGTCGAAGTCGAGGTCGCGCAGGGCGACGCCCTGCTCGGCGGCCTGGCGCTCGACGCTGCGGAACCGGCGCCGGAACTTGTCGTTGGCCGCGCGGAGCGCGGCTTCGGATTCGATGCCATGGCGGCGGGCCACGTTGACGAGCACGAACAGGAGGTCGCCGAACTCCTCCGCCCACTCCGCATCGGTGCCCGCTTCGCGGAGCTCGGCGAGCTCCTCGGTCACCTTGTCGAGCACGCCCTCGATCGACGGCCAGTCGTAGCCGATGTTCGCGGCCCGTTCCTGCATCTCCTGGCTCGACGCCAGCGCGGGCAGCGACGGGCTGATGCCATCGAGCGCGCTCCTGGTGACCCCGTCCGCGCCGTCACGCTCCTCGGCCGCGGCGGCGCGCTCGTCCGCCTTGATCCGCTCCCACTGGCGGTTCACGTCCGACGCCGTCCGTGCTTCCGCGTCGCCGAACACGTGCGGATGGCGACGCACGATCTTGGCCGCGATGGCCGCCTGCACGTCGGCCAGGTCGAACACGCCGGCCTCCGCCGCCAGCTGCGCGTGGAGCACGACCTGCAGCAGCAGGTCGCCGAGCTCCTCGGCGAGGTCGGGCGTCGCGCCGGCATCGAGCGCGTCGTAGACCTCGTACGTCTCTTCGAGCAGGTGCTTGCGGAGCGAGGCGTGGGTCTGCTCGCGATCCCACGGGCAGCCATCGGGTCGGCGCAGGCGGTCCGAGATCCAGGGCATCGCCCACGGCCCGCCGAGGGCGAGCTCCGCCGCGACCGGCCCCACGTAGAGCGGTCCCGCGAGGGTCTCGGGCGTCAGCTCGCCGATCGTCGTCCGGTCGGACAGGCCGAAACGGCCCACCGGGTGATCGGCGGGGTAGAGCCGGCCGAGCACCGCGAGCGGGTCACGGCCGGCGGGTCCGTGCCTGCCGGGGAGCGGCTCGACAGTGCTGCCGTCGTCCGCCGTGCGGAGCGTCGCCAGCGGCACGAGGAGGAGCGGGCGGGATGCCTCGACGGGTGTCGCGATGAGGCGCTCCGCCGGGACGACCTGGAGACCGGCGGCAAGGTCGAGCCCCCAGCGCAACCGTGCCTCGGCGACCAGGGCGTCGAGCACCGCCCTAGACGCTCCCCGGGCCCCGGTCGATGACGACGTCGTCCTTCATGTCGGCGTACCAGTCGCTGAACGCGTTCTGGCGGAGCTCGTCGAGCTGGCGACCCTCGGGCGTCCGGTCCTGCTCCTCGGTCACCTTGTAGAGGTACAGCCCGTCGTCGGTCACGTTGACGATCTCGCTCGTCTTGCCGACCGGTGCCGCGAAGATCGCATCGATCTGCTGCTGGTCGAGCTGGCCGCGCGCAATCCAGCCAAGATCGCCGCCGGCGCCGCCGGTTTCGCCCTCCGAGAAGTCGCGCGCGAGCTGCGCGAAGTCGCCGCCCCCGTCGGCCTCGGTCTTGAGTTTCTCCATCTGGGCCTGGTCCGGCGGGTGGTACATGACCTGCACCACGTGCCAGCCGAAGCTCGACCGGAACGGCGCGAGCACCTGCCCGTCGGTCGGGGTGTCGGCGTGGATCGCCTCGACGAACTCCGGGACGTAATTCGTGTCGTCTGCGGCGATGTAGCCCGGCAGCTTGCCGCCGCTACCCGTGGTGCCCAGGGCGCCGGTCTCGTCGCTCTCGGTTCGCGCCATCTCGTCGAACAGCTCGGGGTTCGCGGTCAGCTTCGCGTAGGCCGCGTCGGCGTCCGCCTTCGCCTTCTCCCAGGCCGGATCGTCGGAGGGCAGCGGTGAGGCCGCGCTGTCGGGCACGGTGTTGTTCGGTGAGTAGAGGATGTGGCGGACCTTGACGGCCGACTCCGGGACCTCGACGTCGCCGGACGGGATGTAGATCTCGGAGACCTGCCGCTGCGGCCCGGGCTTGCTGACGTCGGCGACGATCTTGTCCTCGAGCTTGGTCCGGATCACGTCGCCACGGACGACCTCGCGGTACTTGGCGATGTCGACGCCCTCGTTCTGCATCTTGGTCTGGTAGAGCGCATCGACCTGGTCGTCCTGCGCCTCGGTCACGCGGCCGATCCGGAAGACGCCGTCCTCGCCTTCGATCACGTCGGTGATGCCGTTCGGCTCCACCTCGAACGCGGCATTGAGGAGGCTTTCATCGAGCGAGGGGTCCTCGGCCAGCACCCACCCGAGATCGCCGCCCTGGTCGCGAGTCGCGACGTCGGTCGAGACGCTCTTCGCGACGTCCTCCCACTTGGCCCCGCCCTCGATGTCCGCGCGTGCGTCGTTTGCTTTCGTCCGTGCCTCGGCGATCTGGGCCGTCGTCGGCTCGAGCGCGCCATCGCTCACCGCCGGCTCGACCTCGATGGCCCACAGGTGGCGCGCCGCCGGGGTCGTCGCCTCCTCGACCAGCTTGGCGTCGATGTCGGCCTCGGTGACCGCGACACCCTCCTCCGTCGCGAGGTTCGCCTGGATGCGGTTGTCGATGATTCGCTCGAGCGCCAACCCCTGGATCTGCTCGGCCTGGCTGGAGAGGATCTGCCGAGCCTGCTCCGCCTGGGCGTCCGTGATCCGGCCGCCGGCCACCTGGTTGGCGATGCGGCGCTCCTGCTCCTGCAGCCGCCAGGCCTCGATCTTCAGGCGATCGCTGAACTGATCCTTGGTGATCGACTGGCCGGCGACGCTGCCGACCGGCGCGAGGTGCGCGTCGTACCAGGTGTAGCCGACCGCGACGATGAGGATGAGCAGCGCGGCGACGATGACCAGCGCAAAGGCGACGCTGGTGAGGAAGGTGCGCCGGTCCTGCGAGTCCCACGGGTTGCGTGAGCGCTTGACGACCGGTTTGGCTCGAAAGGTCATGGTTGGACGTTGATTCCTGTTGGCATGGTCCGGCCTGCGCCGGAGGTGGACGGGGCCGTACATCGTACCGCAAAGCCGGTTGGAGCTCCGGCGAGTGCCGTGCCGTCGCGCGCTGGATCGATCCGGAGCGCACCCGATCGGTTCCGCTCGTGACCGGGCGCATGGCACGGTGGGCTGCCGACTGGTCGAGCCGTTTGCTCGCTGCCATGAACGAACGGTCACGACTCCTGCGAGAGCACTCCTGTGTAAACGTTGAAGAGCGTCGCGACCTGCGACTCCCAGTTGTAGCGCTGGTCGGCGGCCCGCCGTGCGCGCTCTCGGAACGCGGTTCGCTCGGTGGGGCTCGCCTCGAGCACGCCTCGGATGCCAGCGGCGATCGATGCAGGGGATGTTGGGTCGCACAGCACGCCGGTGCCCGTCGAACGGACGATCTGGGCCATCCCCGGCAGGTCGGCGGCCACAACCGGGACCTCGGCAGCGATCGCCTCGAACAGCTTCTGGGGGTCGTGTAGCGGTGGTTGAGCGACGTCGGCTGGATGGCCATCACCAGGACGTCCGCGCTGGCGGTCCACTCCAGGAGCTCGGACGGCGGCACCGGCGGTAGCAGGTACACCCGTCCGCGATATGGCTGCCGATCGGTGAGCGCCTCGAGTCCGTGCCGCAGTGCGCCGTAGCCCAGTAGCGCGAGGACGGCGTCCGGGACCTCCAGGATCGCGTCCATCGACTGCTCGATTCCTCGGTCGCTCATGAGGTTGCCCTGGTACAGCGCGACACGCATGTCCGGCGGGATCGACAGCGCCTCCCGGATGCGGTTCGGACGGGGCGTCGGCGGGACCCATCGCAGCGGGCAGTTCATGACGGTGGCGGGCCGGTCGATGCGCAGCGTTCGCTCGAGGATGGTGGCGTACGCCTCGTTGACGGTGATCACGGCGTCGGCCCGCTGCGCCCAGTGTCGTTCGAAGGCCTGGAGGACGCGTCGCGGAGCAGGGTGCATCCGGTCGAACGCGCGTGAATGCAGGAACACGTCACGGCTGTCGTAGACCGTCCGGCCACCGTGGCGCCGCCGCAGCCGGCCGAGCGCCGGCAGCGATCCTGCCCACATCCCGTGCCAGATGTCGGCGGGCTGCACGACCGGCTCGAGGGCAGCAGCCCAACCCAGGGGGCGGAGCGGGAAGGACAGGATCGGTTTCGGGATTGCGAGCCGCCGCGCGACGACCCAGGCAGCGTGACGGAAAACTCTCCGGACGATACTCACCGGACGTGCCGGTGCGGGTGCCGGCGCCGGCCCGGACTCGCCTTCCGAATTGGGGTTCCCGCCGGCGGCGCCTACGTTCTCTGTGCGAAGCAGTCTCGCGACGGCACGCTCCCCGCTTGGGCGCAGACCGGGCACCGCCATTCTCCAGTTCGACGCGACTCGCACGATGCGGTAGCCGTCCGCCTCTTCCTCCAGGGGGAGTCCCGGCTCCCAACGGGCGTAGACGATCGCCTCGTAGCCGGCCGCCGCGGCCGAGCGGGCCATCCGCTGCGTCCTCGCATCGAACTCAGCGGTCGAGTACGACAGGTATGCGATACGGCGGCGGCGCTCGGCTGGTCCTGGCACGGGTGGGATCGTACCGTCCCTCGGGGCGTCCCGGCCGAGCACGGTGTTACCCTTCGGCGCGATGTCCGCAACCAGTGAGGCGCCTGCCGCATTCCGTCACTCTGCGGCCAGGCCGGGTCCCTTTGCGCTGATTCGCGAGGGCATCGACGAGATCCTGTCGCGCCGACGGCTCGTCCGCTACCTCGTCCAGGCCGACTCCGGAAGAAGGGCGCCGACACCCTCCTCGGGAACATCTGGTGGGTCCTCGACCCGCTCCTCCAGATGGTCGTCTACGTCGTCTTCGTGGCGATCATCCTGCAGGCCAGCACGCCCGACTACCCGCTGTTCATCCTGTCGGCGATCCTGCCCTGGAAATGGTTCACCGCGAGCATCAACGACGCGACGAGCTCGGTGGTCTCGCAGGAACGGCTGATCAAGCAGATCCAGTTCCCGAAGATCGTGCTGCCGGTCGCGGCCACGACCGCGGGCATCGTCGGCTTCGGGTTCGGGCTCATCGCGCTCGCGCGTGATCATGCTGTTCTACATCGACCGGGTCTCGATCAACCTCGTGTTCATCCCGGTCATCGCCGCGGTGCAGTACGTGTTCACGCTCGGGATGGCGCTCGCGGTCGCGTCGGTCAACGTGTTCTTCCGGGACCTCGGCAACGTGCTGCGCCACCTGCTGCGGCTGTGGTTCTACCTGTCGCCGGCGCTGTTCAGCCTGTCCCGCGCTCGAGGACACGACGTTCATGCAGGAGAACCCCATCCTGATGGACATCGCGCGCGCCAACCCGTTCGCGATCCTGTTCGAGTCCTACCGCGCGGTGATCTACGGCACGCCCGAAGGTGGAACGCTGCTGCCGAACTGGAGCGCGCTGGCGGCGCTGCTGCTGGCGAGCATCGTCCTGGTCGCCCTGACGACGATCCTCTTCAAGCGGCTCGAGCCGTCGTTCGCCAAGGTCCTCTGATGACCCCGAACGCGCCGACGCTTGTCCCGGGTACCCAGCATGCGATCGAGGTCGCCGACCTCGGCGTCCGCTACAGCCTGCGGTTCAGCCGCAAGACGACGCTGCGCCAGTCGATCGCGCAGGTCGTCTCGCGCCAGCGGATCGAGGACGTTCTGGGCGCTGCGCCACGTGTCGTTCACCCTGATCCGCGGCGAGTCGCTCGGGGTCATCGGGCCGAACGGCGCCGGGCAAGAGCACGCTCCTCCAGGTCCTCGCCGGGATCATCACGCCGTCGGAGGGCGCGGTCGACGTGCGCGGCCACGTGTCCAGCCTGCTGACGCTCGGGGCCGGCTTCGACCAGGAGCTCACCGGGCAGCGAGAACATCCTGCTCGCCGGCGCGTTCCTCGGCCTCGACGACAAGGTCGTCCGCGAGCTGCTCCCGGGTCATCGTCGCGTACGCCGACCTCGGCCAGTTCATCGACGCGCCGATCAAGACCTACTCGTCGGGCATGCGCGCCCGGCTCGGGTTCGCGATCGCGACCTCGGTCGACCCGGACATCCTGCTGCTCGACGAGGTGCTCGCCACCGGCGACGCCGACTTCCGGGCGAAGTCGAAGGCAGCGCGTCATCGAGCTCGTGAAGGCGGCCAAGGGGATCGTGCTCGTCACCCACGACATGAACTGGGTGACCGAGTACTGCAACCGCGCGTTGCTCCTCGAGAAGGGCAACGTCGTCATCGAGGGCGAGCCGGCGGAGGTCGTCCGCGTCCACGAGGAGCACTCGGCGCGGCGCAAGGCCGAGAAACAGGCGCAGCTGGGGTCCGTGGCCGCCGCGGCGGGACCGCTCGCGCGCTAGCCAGTCAGTCACGTGTGCATGCTCCGCACACCGTGCAGCGGAGGCGGGGATTACGGCCGGGCGAGCCGGTCCACGATCGCCACGTAGCGCTCTGCCTCGCGCTCCCAGGCCGCATCGCGGACCTCGTCCCGCATGCCCGCGATCGCCGCCTCCCGGCCCACCGGATCGTCGGCGAGGGCAAGGATCGCCGCCGCCATCCCATCGGCGTCGCCCGGCTCGTATGTCGCGACCGTGCCCTCGGGGAAGGTGCGCTCGACCAACGGCAGGCGCGAGGCAACCACCGGCTTGCCCATCGCCCCGTACTCGTACACCTTGCCGGAGATCGTCATCGTGGTGAACCGGTCGAGTCGGGTCGGCGCGAGGCCGATGTCCACCGCGGCGACGGCGGCCGGAACGTCCTCGATCGGGATGCGCCCGTGGAACGTGACCCGCTCGGCGATGCCGAGCTCGGCGGCCAGCGCCCGGAGCTCCTCCTCGGAATCGCCGCGACCGTACAGGTCGAAGCGGACGTCGAGGTCGGGCCGCTCGGCGGCGATGCGGGCCACGACACGGATCGTGACGTCCAGCTCGTACGTCGGCGTCAGGGCGCCGGTGTAGATCAGCCGCAGCGCGCCGTCCTCGCGGAAGGCGCGGCGCGGGTGGGCGGCCTCGTCGAACCGTTCGAGCGATGGGCTGTTGATGACGATCGACAGCTTGTCGTCGGGCACGCCGAGCCCGCGCAACCGGTCGCCGAACTCCTCGTTTACCGTGATGACGTGGCGTCGCAAACGCGGTCGACAAGCGCTCCTGCAGGAGCAGCAGACGGTGGCTCAGCGGGTTCGCCGAGCGCGGGAAGCGGGTGACGAAGAACTCCGGCATCGCCTCGTGCAGGTCGAGCAGCACCGGGACGCCGACGAGGCGCAGGGGCAGGGCCGCGAACACGAGGAAGTCCGGCAGCGAGTGGACCTGCACCAGACCGAACCGGTGGCGGCGGTGGAGCTTGACCGCTGCCCATCCCGATCGGACCAGGAACGACAGGTACTCGCGCAGGTACGTCCCGAGCCCGGCTCCCTGGTGGCGCTGGACCGCGAGCCGCCGCACGTGCACGCCCTGCAGGACTTCCTCGGCGGGCAGCTCCGGCCGGCGCAGGCCGAGGACGAGGACCGGGCGTCCGCTCGCCGCGAGCGATTCGGCTTCGCGCCGGACGCGCGGGTCCTCCTCGTAGTAGGCGTGGACGATCATCAGGACCGGCCGCACTGGCCGGTCCGCGGCGGCGGTCAGGGTCGCGCCGACCAGCCGGCGCCCAGGCGCAGGACCTGGCGGGGGCGGGTCGGATGCCCGGCCGAGCTGTCGACGGTGTCGACGACGAGGTCGGCCCGCTCGTAGACGCGCGGCCAGTCGATCGCGCGGTGGGCGGTCACGACGACGATCGCGTCGGCCCAGTCCAGGAGCTCGTCGAGCGGCGTGTCCTCGCGAACGGCGCCGATGGAGTCGCGGAACGACGGCACGTGCGGGTCGTGATAGCGCACCTCGGCGCCGCGCTCGGCAATGCCTGCCAGCACCTCCGCGGCCGGTGAGTTCCGGGCGTCCTGCACGTTGGGCTTGAAGGCCACGCCGAGGACGCCGACCTTCGCACCCTTGAGCGCGTGCTCGCGGTCGTTGAGCGCCTCGGCGACGAGGTCGACGACGTGGCGCGGCATGGCGAAGTTGATGTCGCCGGCGGCCTCGATGAAGCGGTCGATGAAGTCGAACTCGCGGGCGCGCCACGACAGGTAGTAGGGATCGACCGGGATGCAGTGTCCGCCGACGCCCGGACCGGGCGTGAACTTCATGAACCCGAACGGCTTCGTCGCCGCGGCGTCGATGACCTCCCAGACGTCGAGGCCCATCCGCTCGCACAGCAGCGCGAGCTGGTTCACGAACGCGATGTTGATGTTGCGGAAGACGTTCTCGAGGAGCTTCGCCAGCTCCGCCGCGTCCGGCGAGGACAGCTCGACGACCTGGTCGTTGATGTTGCGCAGCAGCGCGGCGGCCCGCGTCGTCGCCTGCGGCGTGGTCGCCCCGACGAGGCGCGGGACGCCCTTCGAGGCGCTGGCGGGATCGCCGGGGTTCACCCGCTCGGGGGCGAAGGCCAGGTCGAAGTCGACGCCGGCCTTCAGCCCGCTCCGCTCGACGACCTCGGCGAACGGTCCGGTCGTCGTCCCGGGGAACGTCGTCGACTGGAGCACGATCAGCTGGCCGGCGCGGACGTGCCCGCAGATCGTCTCGGCGGCGGACAGGACCGGCGCGAGGTCCGGGTCCTTGGTTGCGGTGATCGGCGTCGGGACGCACACGAAGATCGCGTCTGCCTCGGACATCGTCGCGTCGACCGGCGAGACGACACGCATGCCGCGATCCAGCGCGGCACCGAGCCGCTCGTCGGAGACGTCGTCGATCGGGGAGGTCCGCGCCAGGAGCTCGGCGATGCGGCCGGGCAAGGCGTCGATGCCTTCGACCTCGAGTCCGGCCTCCGAGAAGGCGATGGCCAGCGGCAGGCCGACGTAGCCGAGGCCGATGACGGCCACGCGACGGTCTTGAGTCACGGATCCTCCAGGAACGGGTCTTCGTCCGGGCGCGGGACGCGGCGTGTCGGGGACGCTCGCCTGACGGGCACCGCGGACGGTGTGCTGTTTCCGGAAGGATAGCCGCGACGCCGGTCCCGGTCACGACACCGGCCGGCCCACCTCCGCGGGAACGTCGGTCCTGGCGCCCGCGAGCCACGTGACGATCACGTCCGCGATGCGCTCCCCGGCATGACCGTCCCACAGCGGCGGCGACTCGTCCGGGCAGGACGAGGTCGCCATCGAGGATCGCTCGGGCGCATCGGCACGACGGCATCGGGATCGACGAGCCGGTTCGTTCCGTGGCTGATGGTGATCGGGTCGTTCCGTGTTCGGCCGCACCGTCAGGCAGGGCACCCCCAGGATCGTCGTCTCCTCCTGGATGCCGCCCGAGTCGGTGACGACGAGCGCGGCGCCGCGAACCAGCGACAGGAAGTCGACGTACCCGAGCGGATCGACGACGCGCAGGCGTTCGTCCGCGCGCAGCCCGGCCGCCTCGAGCGTCGGCCGCCCGCGCGGGTGGAGCGGCACGATCAGCGGCAGCATGTCGGCGACGCCCCGCAGCATCGCCACGATCCGGGCCGCCTGTCCCGGATCGTCCACGTTGGACGGGCGGTGCATGGTGGCCACCGCGTAGCGCTCGGGGAGATCAAGCGAGGTGCGCATCCGCTCGACGTCGAACCGCTCGAGATTCGCCAGCAGCGTGTCGATCATCGGGTTGCCGACGAAGTGGATCCGCCGGGCCGGCGTCCCGGTGGCGACGAGGTTGTCGACGCCCTCGGGGCTGGTCACGAACAGGAGCTCGCGAGAGGAGGTCCGTGACCCGCCGGTTGATCTCCTCGGGCATCGTGTCGTCGAAGCATCGCAGGCCGGCCTCGACGTGGGCCATCGGCAGATCGATCTTCGCCGCGACGAGCGCCGCGGCAACGGTCGAATTGACGTCGCCGTAGACCACCGCGAGCGCCGGCCGGATCTCCGCGAATGCCCGCTCGAGGGCCACCATGATCGCGGCCGTCTGGGCGGCGTGTGACCCGGATCCGACGCCGAGATCGAGGTCCGGCGCGCGGCAGGTCCAGGTCGCGGAAGAAGACCGCCGACATGGCGTCGTCGTAGTGCTGGCCGGTGTGGATGAGGCGCTGGTCGACGCCGCGGGCAGCCAGTGCGCGGATGACCGGCGCGGCCTTCATGAAGTTGGGCCGGGCGCCGACGACGTGTGCTACGGTTCCAGCCATGTTCCCTCGGTTCGCGGCGCGGGTCCCGGGCTGCCCGCCGAGCCGACTCCCGCTGATTATGGGGCCCGGCTGAGGCCGGTGGCGGCGATCCCGCGGCGAGTCGACCTCGCCCTGCTTGGCGCCTTCGAGGCGCTCCCCCCGCCGGTCCGTCGGATTGATCGCACGGCCGATCGCAGCCCTCCTGGAGCGACTGGTCCGGCGCCGCGCGCGGCGCCACCTGGCTGCCGCAGCTCGCGGTCTCCGCCCGCTGGGCGGCGGGGACCCCGGAGCAGACCGCCGCCCTGGTTCGGCGGCTGGGCACCTCCCCACGCACCGCCGCCCGGGCGCGCCGCCAGGTGGCCCGCCTCGCCCTTCGCTACGGACTGCTCGACGCGGCACGGGACGTCCTCGCGACGATCCCCGAGGCGCGCCAGCCGGATTTCGAGCTGGTCCGCGCGCGGCAGGCCATGGACGAAGGGCGCTACGAGGCCGCCCGCGGCTACGCCCAGTCGGCCCTGGGCGGCGGATCGCCCGACGCCGCGCGCTACCTCGAGATGATCGCCTCGCGCGTGGCCGTGCTCGAGCCGGGCTGGACGCCCGACCTCGGTGAGACCGGGCCGGCGTTCCGGGCGATGCACGGGTCGGCCGTGCGTGGCCGCGTCCTCCACGTCGTCTCGCGGGCGCTGCCCTACCACCAGGTCGGCTACACGCTCCGCAGCCAGTCGGTCGGGGAGAGCCAGCTTGCCGCCGGCCTGGAGCCGCATTTCGCGACGATCGGCAACTTCCCGGCCAACGTCGGCGTGACCGCTGCCCCGCGCGATTGGAACGTGCGCGGCGTGCCGTACCACCGGCTCGCCCCGGGGTTCACCGACAACGGCTTCCACGACCGGACTGGTGGCCGCCAGCGCACGCGGCGCCCTGGCGCTCGTGGAGCAGCTCCGGCCGGCGGTCCTCCACCCGGCATCGAACCACCTCCAGGCGCAGGTCGCGCTGGCCACTCGCCGAGCCGCTCGGGATCCCCGTCGTCTACGAGGTCCGTGGCTTCATCGAGGAGACGTGGGCGTCGCACCCGGAACGCGACGAGGACGCGGCGCGCCGGTCCGAGCGCTACCAGGCGGTCCGCGCCACCGAATCCCGCGTCATGGCCGCCTCGGATGCGGTCGTCACGCTGTCGGAGACGATGCGCCTCGAGATCATCGCGCGCGGCTGCCTGCCGGAGAACGTGGTCGTGATCCCGAACGCGGTCGACGTCGATCGCTTCCGGCCCATCCCGCGCAGCGATCAGCTCGCGGCACGCCTCGGGATCGGGCCCGACGAGCTCGTCGTGGGCTACATCTCCACGTTCACGGCGTACGAGGGGATCCGCTACCTCATCGAAGCGGTTGCCGCGCTCCGTGCCCGCGGTCGCCGGCTCCGACTGCTGCTCGTCGGCGACGGCCGCGACCGCGAGGCGCTCGTGGAGCTGGCCCACCGTCTCGGCCTCGACGACGGCACGCTGGTCATGCCCGGGCGCGTACCCCACGACGACGTGCAGGCCTGGTACTCGATCATCGACGTGTTCGTCGTCCCGCGCACCGCCGACCGCGTGTCGGCCCTCGTGACCCCGCTCAAACCGTTCGAGGCCATGGCCATGGCGCGGGCGCTCGTCGTGAGCGACGTGCCGCCACTCCGCGAGATCGTGACCCCCGGCGAGACCGGGCTCGTGTTCCGGCCCCAGGACGCCGGCCACCTGGCGGAGGTCATCGAGGGTGCGCTGGACGATCCGGAGCTGCGCGCGCGGCTGGGCCGCCAGGCCCGCGAATGGGTCGCCTCGTCACGCACCTGGGCGCACAACGGGGTGCGCTACCGGCAGCTCTACGAGCGACTCGGCGCGGCCTGATCGAGCGAGCGCAGGACGGACTCGTAGGCCTCGGCGGCGATCGGCCAGCTGTAGCGTTCGCGGGCCATGGCCGCAAGCCGGGCGCGCCACGCGCGTCGCTCGGCTCGACCGGCAGCTCGAGGATCGACCGAATTGCCGCGGCGATCGCTTCGGGGGCCATGGACTCGACGACCCGCCCGGCGCTCCTCGCGCTCGAGGATCCCGGCCATCGTCGGCAGGTCCGGGCCGAGCACGATCGGCGTGCCGGCCGCGAGCGCCTCGAGGAACTTGTTCGGGGTCGTGAAGCGCTGGTTGTACGAGAGCGGCGGCAGCGTGACCATCGCGACGTCGGCCGAGGCGATCCACGACACAGCTCGTCCGGATGCACGGCGGGCATCGTGAGATGGCGGCCCGCGAAGCGCGGGTCCGCGTCGCGCGCGACGCTCGCGTCCCAGCCGCGTCCGAAGCCCATGACCACCAGCACGGCATCGGGGACGAGCAGCACCGCCTCCGCCATCTCGTCGAGCCCGACGTACGGCCCGAGCCGGCCCCAGAACAGGCAGATCGGGGTCGTCGAGTCGGGAGCCCCAGCAGCTCACGGATCAGGTCGGGCGGCCGCCCGGCGGAGCCGTCCACGGCTCGGGATAGTTCGGCACGACGACCGGCGCGCGCGGGCAGGCGCCACAGCGCCGGCCGCTCGCTGCGCGAACGGCTCGTTCACCGCGGTGTGCGCGTCCGCCGCGCGTGCCCAGCCGCGCTCGCGGCGGGTAGGAAGCGCCGGATCGTCGGGGGCATGCCGAGGACGTTGTTCGACTCGAGCTGGAGGTCGATGACGTCGTGGATCACCCGCGACCTGCGGCCTGCCCGGCGGTCGCGTTTTCGTGCGGCCAGTGCAGCGGGGATCGCGAGGACGCCGCACGCGTGGTAGAGGTCGGCCGGCTCGAGCTCGCGCTCGAGCGTGTGCCACCAGCCACGGACGGTGTGCGGCCACAGGAACCACGTCGACCAGCGGTTGCGCAGCGACCGCAGGACGCGCGTCGGGATGTAGCGCGCGCGGCGGAGCACGCGTCGCGGGAGAGACGGCGTGGGCCGGGGTCCGTGCACCGGCCTCGGCGCGGTGCGCGGTACGTCGCCGCCAGCGCGCGCGAACGATCCCACTCGGCCGGTAGCGGCGGATGACGAGCGGGCCGTCCTGTTCGAGCTCGGCCGCACCCTCCGCGAGCGGCGCCGCAATCTCGACGTCGTAGCCGTTCGCGGCCAGCGTCCGCCCGATGCGGATCGCCCGTGAATACGGGTTCGCCGGGTTGCCGACGAGGATCACCGCCCGCCGCCGCCGCTCCGGTTCGCCGGTCCGTCGCGTCGCTCACCACGGCTTGCCCGTGAGCCTGCCGTACTCGTCGAGGAGCGCCTGGACCTGGGTCTCCCAGTTGTAGCGCTCGTGCGCCGCGTCGAGGCAGCGCTGGCGCCAGGCGAGCCACTCGTCCTCCGGGCAGCTGGACGATCCTGCGTGATCGCATCGGCGATCGCCTGCGGTGTCGGTCGGGTCGACGAGGATTCCCGACCCCGTCTCGTCGACGATCGCGCGCATCCCCGGCAGGTCCGAGACGACCGCCGGCACGCCGGCCGCCATCGCCTCGAACAGCTTGTTCGGCGTCGTCAGTCGGTGGTTGAGCGTGTCGCCCTGGATCGGCATCGCGGCCACGTCCGCGGCCGCGACCCAGTCGTGGAGCTGGTCGGGCGGGACGGCGCCCATCACCCGCACCTTGCCGCCGGTCGCCGGATCCGCCTCCCACGCCTTCAGGGTCGGCTCGAGGATGCCGTAGCCCATCAGCACGAGCGTGGCGCCGGGCACGAGCGGGATCGCCTCGATCAGCTGCTCGATGCCCCGCCACGGGAACAGCCCGCCGTGGTACAGCACGACCTTCTCGGACGGGTCCAGCCCGAGGTGCTCGTGGAAGCGGCGCTCGCGCGGCGACGGTGGCGTGTAGCGGAACGAGCAGTTCATCACCACGAGCGGACGCTGGACCGGCCAGCGGCCGCCCATGACGTCGGCGTACGCCTCGTTGACCGTGACGACGCGCGACGCCCGCTTTGCCCAGCCGCGCTCGAGGCGGCCGAGGAACCAGCGCGCAGGCCGTCCCATCCGGGCGAGGTTGCGGGCGTTGAGGTAGATGTCGCGCGCGTCGTACACGACGGGCTTCCGATCGCGCTTGCCGAGACCGAGCGCCACCGGGATGCCCATGAACGCCATGCCGTGGTACAGGTCGCCGGCGGGCGCCTCGCGCACGGCGTTGCGCTGGTGCGACCGGATCGTGAGCGGGATCGCGATCCGCCGGTGCAGACCGCCCCACGCCCGCCGGTGGAGCGGGGCCTTCCGGGCGGTGACCGCCGGCGAATCGGCGGCGCCGGCACGGACCGCGGAGGTCGACCCGGCGACGGGCGGCGGCGGTGGCGGGAGGTCGTCCTCGCGCGGGACCTCCGGCGGCCGGTACGGGCGTGCGCGTCCGCCACGCGTGGAGCCGGCGGACGACGACTCGGGCGGCACGAACGAGACCCTTGAACGGCATCCCGTCCTGGGCCGACGCCCGGATCCGGATCAGCCGGAAGCCGAGCGGGTTGTGCTCCTCGAGCGGCAGCCCCTCCTTCCAGCGCGCGAGCATCGTCACCGTGTGGCCGCGCTCGATCAGCGTTCGGGCGATCCGCCAGGAGCGCGAATCGAATTCCCCGGTCGAGGGAAGGACGAGGACGAGATGCTGCGGCTCGATCGGCGCGCCGGTCGGGGGCCTGCTCAACGGCGGATGCGACGGACCAGCCCGGCCAGGATCCCGAAGGCCGCCCCGAAGGCGAGGGCGCCACGCCAGTCGAGCAGCGTCCTGACGTTTCCCTCCGCCTTGGCGGCGATCACGATGAGGGCGCCGCTCGAGCGATCGAACGTGGCCTTGCTGGCGATGACCGTGCGCGCCCCGGCCTGCTCGATGTGCACGTCCCGCGCGACGACCGTCCGGGCGAACCCGCGGGTCACGTCCACCTCGCCGCCCACGGCAAGCCCGATGCCGCCCATCCCGACCGATACGCGCTCGGCGCGCGCAATGGCGATCCCGCCCTGGACGACCGAGATGTCGCGAGCCTCCGCCCGCGTGATGCCGCCCTGGCGGATGTCGATCGAGTCGGCATTGGCGATGTTGACGCCGCCCTGGCGGATCGACAGCGTGCCCACGGTCACGTCGTGGGCGCCCTGCTCGACGAGCTCGAGGTGGCCCGTGGGGACGCCGGACACGACCTCCCCCTCCGATGCTTCAGCTGGCGCAGGCTGGCCGGGCAACGGGTGATCGCTCACCTTCCTTCGACGTGGGCGGGACGGCACAGGCACCACCGCTGAAACGTCAGAGGCGGGTGTGCCGTCCTGCTCGTCGATCGGTCGCTCGTCGGCCATGGAGTCCTCGTTTTTCTGCAGCGCTCGCGGGACGCGCCGGTGAAGGGTACCGCGCGGAGGCGCACGATGACGGGTTCGAAGTATCCTGCGCGGGGCGTTCCGGGCTTCGATGCTGGGGGCGAGGGGCCACCCGTGCACGCCGAACGAGGAGACCCATGATGGTGAAGCGCCGATGAGGGGGCGTCCCGCCGTGCTCGGCGCGGTCCTTGTCCTCCTCGTGGCGGGCGTGGCCGCGGGTGCGTATGCGGCCGGAGCCGTGGGTCAGATCTCACCGAGCGAGCCGCCGCCATCGCCAACCGTCGCGCCGACGCCGACGGCGACGCCGTCGCCCACCCCCACGCCGTCGCCCACCCCCACGCCGTCGCCGACACCCACTCCCACCCCGACGCCGACGCCGACGCCGGAGCTGTTCCCGTCGGCGCTGACCGGGCGGATGATCAGTGAGCGGGCCTCGCAGCGCCACCCGATCGCGGTGATGATCGATGACCTGTCGCCGGCGCGGCCACAGTCGGGCCTGCAATCGGCCTCGATCGTGTGGCACGCCCCGGCCGAAGGCGGGATCCCGCGCTACATGGCGATCTTCGCGGATACGCTGCCCAAACAGGTCGGCCCGGTGCGCAGCGCCCGACTGTACTTCGTCCAGTGGGCTTCCGAGTGGAAGGCCGTCTACGTTCACGCCGGCGGCTCCCCGCAGGCCCTGGCGACCCTTGCGTCGAAGGGCCGCGGCCAGCTGGTCTACAACGCCGACGAGTTCCGCTACGCGCCCTACTTCCGCCGGGTCTCGGACCGCTTCGCCCCCCACAACCTGTACACCAGCCTGGCCAACCTGCGGAAGCTGTCCGCCGCCGTCGGGGCGGAGCCCGGCCCGCTCGAGCAGAAGTGGAAGTTCGCCCCGGACATCCCGCTCGAGCAGCGGCCGCAGGGTGGCTCGATCAAGGTCGGCTACCCGGCGAACACGATCACCTACCGCTACAACCGGAAGGCGAACACGTACCGCCGAACGGTCAGCGCCGAAGGCGAGCAACGCGACGCCTCGAACGGCAAGCGGATCGCGCCGAAGAACGTGGTCGTCATGCTCGTCAATTTCTCGCCGCTCAACGATGGCTCGGGCAAGAACCGCCAGGAGGCCGACATCATCGGCAGCGGCAAGGCGTGGATCGCGACGAACGGCACGACGATCAAGGGCACCTGGAGGAAGAACAAGCCGAGCGGCATGACCCATTTCTACGACGCCAACGGCGAGCGGGTCACGCTGACGGTCGGGCAGACCTTCATCCAGGTCCTCGACACCGGCTCGAAGGTCACCATCAAGCAGGGCAAGGCACCGCCGGCGGTCATCCCGGCGGCACCCGCCACGTCGCCGACACCGGGTCAGGGGTAGGCGCCGACCTCCGCGTAGACCCGCCGGGTCGCGGCGGCGACCTCGGCCCACGTCCGCCGCTCGGCCGCCCTCGCGCGCGCCTCCCCAGAGATCCGTGCGTGCACCCGCCGGTCGGTCCAGGCCGTCTGCAGCGCGGCTGCGAGCCGTCCCGGCTCGCGCGGCGGGACGAGGATGCCGGCCGCCCCGACGAGCTCCGGGAGCGCGCCCACCGCTGACGCCACGATCGGTGTCCCGCAGGCGAGCGCATCGATCGCGGCGAAGCCGGCCGCCTCCGACAGCGCGGGGAGGATCGCGGCGCGCGCGCCGCGCACGAGCGCCGCGAGCCGGGCGTCGGGCAGGTGCGGCGCGTAGGCCAGCGCATCGCCGACGTGCTCGCGCGCCGCCGCCCGGGCGAGCGCCGCACGGTCGTCGGGACTTGCGCCCACGAGCAGGATGCGCGGCGGCCACGGGTCCTCCTCGGGGAGTGACGGTGGCCGGCCCGCCGCGGCCAGCTCCGCCAGCGCGCGCAGGAGCGTGGCGAGGTCCTGGCGGGCGTCGTACCGCCCGGCGTAGACGAGGTAGCGCTCGGGCAGGCCGAGCCGCTCCCGCTCCGCGGAGCCATCCGGACCGTCGAGGGTGAACGCGTCCCGCGGGGCGAATGGAATGACCCGGATCCGGTCGCGGCGGAGACGCAGCAGGCGGCGGGCCGCCGCGCCGACGGCATCGCTGCCGACGATGACCGCGTCGGCGTCACGCAGGAGGCGCCCCCGGATCCGCTGGCCGAACCGGGTCGCGGGCGTGCGCTGGAAGGCGCCGGCGAGCTCCCACGGAGCGAGGTCGAGGAGCGTCACGACGACCGGCAGCCCCGACGCCAGGGGCAGGGTGCTGCCGCCGGCCGCGTGGTAGACGGCGCCACCGGCACCGCCCCGCTCGGCGCGCCACGCCGCCCCGAGCGCCGCGCCGCGCAGGAGGAACGGGTCGACGGTCATCGCCGCCGAGCGCAGCAGGCGTGTGGGCGGCAGGAGCCGTCGACCGACGACGGCCAGGTGGTCGAAGCCCGTTGTCGGGTCGTCGAGGTCGGACTGGAGGAAGAACGCGAACGACTCGCCGGCGAGCGGCTCGGCGTCGAAGGCACCGAGCAACCCGCCCAGATATGCGGCAGTGGCCGGGGCGCGGTCGGGTTCCTGGAGCGGTCGTGCATCGAGGACGACGCGCATCCCGCTGATCGGTTCGTCAGGTTCGGCGGACTGCCCGAGCGGCCGTCCCTGCCCGCTCACTCCCCCGATCGCTCGCCTGCCGGCCGGCGGCGGAAGCGGCCGCGCAGCTCCTCCCACCAGAGGCCGACGACGATGAACAGCGCCTCCACGAGGATCCGGCGCGACATCTTGCTCTGCCCGATGCGCCGGTCGTGGAAGACGATCGGGACCTCGCGGAGCCGCGCTCCCGCGCGGCTGGCGCGGAACGTCGTCTCGATCTGGAACACGTAGCCGCCCGCGTGGATGCCTTCGAAGGGGACCGCGGCGAGCGTCTCGGCGCGCCATGCCTTGAAGCCGCCGGTGAGGTCGTGCGGCTCGAGCCGCAGGAGCGTCCGCGCGAAGATGCTGCCGCCGCGCGAGATGACCCGCCGGACGATGCCCCAGTCGACCGTGCCGCCGCCCGCGACGTAGCGCGATCCGATCACCAGGTCCGCCTGCCCGTCGACGATCGGCGCGATGAGCGACGGGAGCACGGCGGGGTCGTGGCTGAAGTCGGCGTCCATCTGGATGACGACACCGGCACCGCCATCGAGCGCGGTGCGAAACCCGTCGAGGTACGCCCGTCCAAGGCCCTGCTTGGCCTTGCGATGGCGGACGCGGACGCGCGAGTCGGACTCGGCCAGCTCGTCGGCCAGGCGGCCGGTGCCGTCCGGCGAGTTGTCGTCGACGACGAGCAGCGTCGCGCCCGGCAGGGCGCCGAGGATCGCTTCGGAAACCGGGCCGATGTTCTCGGCCTCGTCATAGGTGGGGAGGACGACCCAGGCGCCGAACCCGAGCTTCGGGTCGGTGACGGGCGCCCCGCTCGACGGTGGCGGTGACGGGCGGGTCGGCATCCCGGCAAGTGTATCCGGGCGCGCCCGCGGGGGCGGCTACTGGACGGCGACGGTCGCGAAGGAGCGGTTGGTGCCGCCGCTCGTGTCCGTGCCCACGACCGAGATCCGGGCGGTGCCCGGGGCCCCGGACGCGATCGTGAACGTCACCCGGTACTCCCCGGACGACAGGAGCGTCCCCGTCTTCGTCACGGCCGAAGCGCCGTCCTGGGCGAGCGAGATGCGCGGCGCGGCGCGCAGCGGCTCGACGGGCGCCACCGTTACGGTCAGCTTCTGGCCGGGGCTCCGCCGGCTCGCCGAGAGCACCGTGCGGAACGCATCGACCAGCAGTTTCTGGTTGACGACCGTCGTCCCGACAGCGCTCGTCGCGGTGAGTCGGAGGGTGTACGTGCCGCGCGACACGTAATCGCCGGCGGTGTTCCGCCCTTTCCACGTCCAGCCGTAGGTCCCTGCCGACAGCGATCGATCGCGGTAGACCGTCCGGACGACCGTGTTCCCGTGCAGGATTTCGAGCGTGGTTCGCGCGGAGCGCGTCAGCGTGTATGACATCCGGGTCGAGGGCTTGAGGCCGTCGCCGTCCTGCGGGTAGAAGCGCGAGGGCGTGCGCCCGACGTCACGCAGCGTCCGGTCGACCTTCACTTCGACGTCACGCACGACCGGGTTGCCGGCGCGATCGCGCCCGTGGACCCGGAACGTGTAAGCGCCGTCGGCGACGGACGCGCCCGCGTCGTTCTTGCCGGTCCAGGTGATCGCGCCCGAGCGCTTCCCGGTCACGATCCACGAGCGGATGACCGTGGAGCCCTTGAGGATCCTGACGCCGCCGGTCAGTGGCTCGGTGGATGACCACTTCAGCGCGGTCGAATTGGCCGAGCCGTCGCTGTTGGGCGAGATCGCGCCCGGGCTGGCGGTCGTCGACAGAGTCGGGCTCGTCGTGTCAATGCGGATGCCGAAGGCATCGAACTGCGCCGCACGGACGAGCGTCTGCGACGGGTTCGAATAGACCGTTCCGTTCGCCGAGCCCACCAGCGCGAGGAGGTACTGGCCGTTAGGCAGGCGCGAGCCACCCGCGTAGCCATCCCACGCGAAGGTGTGCGCGCCTGCCGTCAGGCGGCCGGCGGAAAGCGGCACCACGCCTGCCACCCTCCCGTCCTGGTCGATCAGGCGCAGTTCGAGGGCGTCGAGATCGCGGCCATTCACCCAGCTGAGGCGGAGCACGTCCTTGTAGCCGTCGCCGTCGGGCGAGAACGCACGGGAGGCCAGGCCTGAGGCGGTATTCGCGGTCGCGGCGATCCCCGCCTCGCCGATGCCGAACTTGCCGATCACGGCGCGGACGGTGGCGGTGTTCGGTGCCGGGGCCGCCGAGACGAACTTCGTGGTGTCCTTCCGGGTCGCGATCCACACGTCGCGCTGGACGCTGCCGACGACCCCCCACTCGCGGATCGGTCCAGTCACGCGATGCCACACGTAGCCGCCGGCTGACCTCGGACCGCCGGTGATCGCGAGGATGTCGCCGCTGTTCAGCTCGCCGAGCTTCGAGGCCGTCGTCGACGCGCTCTTCCGCATCGACAGTCCGTCCGCGAGGACGCGCCCGAAGCCGCCGCTCGCGAGCTTCGGCGACGACAGCCACTTCGTGGTCGCGGTCCATGCGCTCGTGTTCCCGCGCGGGTCGCGGGCGCGCACCCGGAACGCATAGCCCCGGCCGTCGAGCGCGGGGTAGATCGCGGAACTGCGTGTGGTCTTCGACAGCCACGTGTACCAGCTGCCGCCGTTGACCGAGACCTGCACGTCGTAGCTCGCGATGCCGCTCGCATCGGTACCGGTCCACGCGACCTGGAACGCTGGGTTCGGCTGGACCGGCCCGACGTTCCTGATCCCGACCTTCGGCGGCTTCACGTCCGGCGCGAACCTGTCGCCAATCGCCTTCCACAGCTCGGTCCGCGTCCCGTCGTAGCCCAGTGCCCAGATGCCGGCACCGCGCAGGTTGTTGCTGTTGATCAGGTCGTACTTGGCGCGCAGCGCCTGGGCATCGTCCACGTGCAGCTGGCGCCACGGGGTGACGCAGCCATAGGTCGAGGTGCAGTTCTCGCGCCTGTAGGCGGTCCACGCCACGCCCTCGGTCGCGTCGTAGTGCCGCCCATGCTCCGCGAGGTAGCCGATCGCGGTGCTGTAGACGACCGTGGTCGAGGCGCCGTACTTCGTGCCGCTGATGTTCTTGGCGTGGAAGTCGTTGCCGTCCGTCGACCACGCACGGCCGTAGTACGGCACGCCGAGGATCAGCTTCGAGGCAGGGACGCGGGCCTTGTAGGCCCGCACCGTCTCGCGGATGTCGTAGCCGGTGCGCGACAGCGGCGCGACCGACCCGACCTGGTTGGTCGACCCCGTCCGGTAGTCGTAGCCCATGATGAAAATGGCGTCCGCTCCTCCGGAGGCGGTCGCCCGCTCGATCGGGTAGTTGCCGATGTAGCCCGTGGTGTCGAACGTGAGCTGGTAGCCCGAGCGGACGTTGTTGAGCTCGGTCCGGATGCGCCTGACGAGCGACACGAACTCGTCCTCGTACCCGGATGCGAGCGGCTCGAGGTCGAGGTTGACCCCGTCGGCGCCCCGGTTGCGCACCGCGGCGGCAACCTGCTTCGCCAGGTTGGCGCGGGCGGTCGAGCTGCCGAGGAAGCGCTTCTGGCGGTCGAGCTGGCCCGAGGTCCAGCCGAAGCTCTGGACGGTGAGCACGACTCGCGTGCGATTCTCGTGGGCGGTATTGATGAGGTTGGTCATCCTCGAGCTCGTCCAGCCGCTCCAGCCGACGGTCGTCGTCCCATCGCTGTTCCGCTTCTGGAGATTGCCGGCCGCGTCGATGCCCACGCCGAAGTAGGCGATCGTCGAGATCTTCGAGAAGTCCAGCGTGGTCGAGCTGTCGCTGAGCTCCCAATAGGGCAGGAAGCCGAAGACCTCACGCTGGAGCCCACTCGAGCTGACTGCCGCGCTCGGCGCCGACCGGGCGTCCCCGGCCGTCGTCGACCACGACACCCCTTCCGCGGCGACGACCACGGCCGGGTCGATCGGCGGTTGGTCGACGTCGTCGGGCGGGGCCGAGGCCTCGGGGGAGGGCGCTTCCGACGCGACGGGCGGCGCGGCCTCGGACGGGGCAACGGAGGGCTCGGCGACCGGCGATGGCTCGGGCGTCCCAGGGGGTGCAGGCGGCGTTGGCTTCAGCGCCGGCGTGTCCCGCTCCCGCAGCTGACGACCGTCGAGGCGCCCGGCGGGAAGCGCCCGTGGGCTGACCCCGCCGACCTTCCAGGTGTCGCTCACCCTCGGCGTGAACCCGACGCTGACGCGTCCGCCGGGCGCGAACGCGATCTCGTCGTCCGCGTGGGCCCGAGCGTCCTCGTAATGGATCGTCGGGCGGAGCTCGGCGCCGTCGGGAGCGCGTGACGTCGGCGCGGCGGCGAGTACCGGGGTGGCCCAACCGACCTGCGCGACGAGCGCAAGCGTGATCAGGGCAACAGGGCGCACGCGAGCTCTGACCAGCTGCGACATGCGCTCGACCGTAGGGACGGTCCACAGCCGGAACCATTGACCGAAGGTCCCGGTCGCGGCCAGTACAGTGTGGTCCGGCGCGGTCGTGTCAGGTCCGGTTTCCGCGGGGTCGGCGCGAGACCCCCGTTCGGCGGTTGCCTACAGGAGCGGCAGCTTCAGGTAGGTCTTGTTCGGGTTGCCTTTCGCGTCCTTGGCCTGGACGCTGATCTTCAGCAACCCCGCCGAGCCGCCGGACTTGAGCGTGACCTTCGCGCGATAGGAGCCCGACGACAGCTTCGTCATCTTCACGGTCCAGGGCGTCCTGCCCGGCTGGAAGATCGACATGGTCACCGAGCCGCCAAGCGCCTCCGCCGGCTTGGCCGTGATCGTGATCGACCGGCCGCGCCACGGCGTGGACGTCGAGCTCGTGATCGCAAACGCGTTCATCTCGAAGCCGACGCTCTGGCTGATCGTGACGTCACCGTCGGTCGCGGTCACGTGCGACGTGTACTTCCCGGCCGGCAACAGGATCCCATCGGCGTATGTCCGGCCGTTGAACGTGAACGAGTGCGTGCCCGCGTCACGAATGTCGTCGGCGATACGTGTGTCGACCACGTCGCCGGCCGCGTTCCGGATCGTCCAGGTCACGGTCGCCGGGCGGTTGATCGCGAACGACAGGACCGAGGTGGAGCCGAGGGCGTCACGGTCCTGCGGGAAGAACACGGTCCGCAACGTCTTCACTGCACCGAGCAGCGCGATCGAGCGGACGGAGATCGTCTCCGACGTGCCGCGGTTGGCGACCCCGTCGACCGGCACGAGGCGGATGTCGTAGGTGCCGTCGGGGACGAAGACGCCGTCGTTGTCGCGGCCGTCCCACGGGATCGAGAAGGCACCCGCGGAGACGGTCGTGGAGAAGGTGCGGATCAGCTCGCCGGCGTCGGTCCGCACGCCGACCTCGATCTTGCCGCTTTCGCTCATGCTTGCCTTGAGTGCGAACGTGTCGCGGCTGCCGTCGCCGTTCGGCGAGAACCACGGGAGCTCATCGGCCGCCTGCGCGAGGTCCGACAGCGCGGGCGGCGTCGTGTCGACCTTGACCGTGCCCGACTTGGCGACCGGCTCCGGCGCGTTCTGCCAGGCGTCCTGCCCGCTGAACGTGTAGGTGTAGCTCCCGTCCGCCACGGCCTCGCCGTCGGTGAGCCCGGCCCAGGTGACGACCGGCTCCTGGCCGGTGCCGCTCGTCGAGCGGACCACGGTGCCGTCGCTCGCCTTCACCCGGAACGTCCAGTCGACGCTCTCCGAGAAGCGGGCGGACAGGTCGGTGCTGTCGAAGGCATCGTCGTCGTTCGGCGAGATGGTGGTCGGCAGCGCTTCGGCGGTGACCGCGATGGGCGCCGCGCTGTCGCGCGGGACGAGCTGCGTCGCGCGCACGAAGCCGGTGATCGATTCGTCGTCGAGACCCGCCACCTCGTACACGCCCACGCCGCCCGGGGCTGTCCAGTTGGGCCGCGAGACGAGCTTCAGGCGGGTCCCGTCGGCGAGCCCGCCGGCGACAACGCCGGTCTCATCGGCGAGCAGCTCGGCGCCGAGCGTGCCGACCGAGGCGCGGCCAGGCACGACGAATGTGGCCGGGTCGACGCCCGTGTCGGCCACCACGCCCGTCACGTCGCGGCTGGTCAGGCCCGACGTCCTGAGCACGAGCGAGCGATAGAAGTTCCTGCCGGGATTGTCGGGGTCCATGTAGGCACGGGCGCCCGCACTGCGCGTGCCCGGGAAGCTGAACTCGTTGCCGTTGTAGTTCGGGGCGTTGCGCCACAGCGAGACGACCGACTGGTTCGTCGTGAACAGGGCCCGCAGGTAATACGCGGCGCCCATGTGCCCGTCGGCAATGACGGCCCGCGCGCGGCCGCGCAGGAACCCGGCACCGTAGTTGTCCACGCGCGCCTTGGCCGTCGTCGTGGACGGGGCGGCGCCCCCTGGCTCACTGTTCCCCGATGCGTAGCACAGGTGGTGGAGCAGGATGACCGCGTTCGGGGCAAGGTCGAGGTCGGCGACGTACGGCTCGCCGTAGTACTTGACGTTGTTGTCGCCGTTGCCGGCGGTGGCGTTGAGCCCGAGGCCGTCCTTGGTCGTGTACTTCGAATCGTAGGTGTACGGGCTCGGCCAACCGTTGCCGTGGCCCATGTAGATCACGATGTTCGCGTTGGTCGTCGCGGACTTGACCTTCGACCAGGTCGCGTTCGGGCTGTACACCTTGGTGACGTTCGGGGTGTACTTCCTCGCCTCGAGGTACGCCGCGTCACCGCGCTGCCGGTACGAGTCGGTCTGGCCATGGACGGCGCCGACGATGATCACCACCTTGGCGTTCGAGACGTACGCCGCCGAGACGCTCGGGACCCACATCCCGAGCATGGCGACGAGCGTGAGGAACAGGGCGGCGACAGTCTTGCGCAAGGTGAGCTCCGGACGGCTGGATGACGGCTGGATGAATGTCCGCTCAGCCTCTGCGCCCGCGGTTGCGCGCTCAATCGCGGGATGGTCCGGGCTTCCGTAGCCCGTTTCGCCGGACCGCGGTGCGGACCTGTGCGAAGCGGTGCGATCCGGGGTCGTGGCCGGTGGTGCGTGCAGGCCCCACTTCGAAGATCAGCGTCGGAGGCGAGCCACCAGATCGGCCAGCGGCGGGTTCGAGCGGTCACGGCCGGACAGGATCGGCCGTCCGTCGGCAGTTCCTGCGACGCGCGGCCACGGAACACCCACGGCCGGGTCGTCCCACGCGAAGCCCAGCTCGTCGCTGCCATCGAACTCGTTCGTCACGAGGTACACCAGCGCCAGGGGCTCGACCGCGAGGAAGCCGTGCGCGACGCCGACCGGGATCGTGACGCTCTCGTCAGCCTCGAGCTCGCGGGTCTCCACGATGGGCTCCGGTCCGCTGCGGTCCAGCAACGGCCGGACGTCGACGAGCGCGACGAACGCGCGCCCGTCGGCGACGACCCAGTGGTCGACCTGGCGGCGGTGGAGGTGGAGGCCGCGCAGCACGCCGGCCGCGGACGTCGAGAGATTGGCCTGGACGAACGGCTCGGGCAGCCGGCTGCGGCGCCACAGCTCGCGGAAGTTGCCTCGCTCGTCGGCGTGGCGCTCGACGGAGCCGTAGGCAACGCCGGGGATCGTCGAGCCGGTCACCGGTGCGGGCCGGCTCCCACCGGCCGCGGTCTCGCGCAGCAGGAGCGGTGCGTAATCGGCCATCGCGTCCGGCCACAAACGGAGCGGCTCGCCCGAGGGGAGTGGCGTCGGCTCGAGCACGCCCCAACGTGGCGGCGTGGAGTCGCGCTGCCACGTCGACATCGGGACGTTGACGATCTCGACGTCGAGCAGGGCGCGACCGACGACGTAGCGCGCCCAGTCGGCGCGCGTCGCGAACAGGCCGTTCACGACGTGGTGGATGCCGCCGAACGTCCCTTCGGCAAGCAGCTCCACGATGGCCTCCGCGAGGTCGACGCTGTACGTCGGCGAGCCCCACTCGTCGCCCGTGACGCGCAGCGGCTCGCCGGTACCTGCCGCCTCGCGGGCCGCAGCAAGGATCTTCGCCGGGAAGTCCGGCTTGCCGGGCCCGAACAGCCAGGCGGTCCGGACGATCGCGAGCTGCCCGCGGGCGGCGCCCGCGTAGGCGTCCTGCGCAGCGCGCTCGCCGCGGAGCTTCGAGGCGCCGTACGGGTTTGCCGGCGCCGGCTCGTCGGCCGGGCCGTAGCCGACCCCGTCCCGGCGCGTCCCGTCGAAGACCTCGTTCGTCGAGATCAGGATCAGATCGACGCCGCGCGTCGCGCACGCGCGTGCGAGGACCCCGGTGGCGACCCCGTTCCGGGCATCGGCCGTGGCGGGGTCCCGGGCACAGCCGTCGACGTCGGTCCAGGCCGCCGCATGGACGACGACCTCGATGCGGTCACGGTCGAGCCGCTCCCCGACCGCGTCGGGAGCATCGAGGTCGAACTCGGCGCGTCCCCAGGCGAGCGGCCCGCTCGGACCGGTGTACGGCGCCTCGCCGAGCGCAGTCACGAGGGCTCGCCCGAGCCGGCCCGCAGCACCCGTGACGGCGACGCGCATCCTCAGTCGGAGCCGGCCGCGGCGACGCTGTCGCGCAGCCGGTGGCCGTACTGGCGCTCGTAGTAGGTATCCCAGTCGTCGTCCCGCGCGGCCCGCCACCACGCCTCGTGCTCGCGGTACCAGGCGACGGTCGCCGCAAGGCCCTCGTCGAACGACACGACCGGCGACCAGCCGAGCGCCGCGAGCCTGCTGCCATCCATCGCGTAGCGCCGGTCGTGGCCCGGCCGATCCTCCACCTGCCGGACCAGGCTCCACGGTTTGTCCAGCTGTGCCAGCAGCCGCTCGACCGTGTCGCGGTTTGCCAGCTCGGTCCCACCTGCGACGTTGTACGTCTCCCCCGGAGCACCGTGCCGGAGCACGAAATCGATGGCCGCGGCGTGGTCGGTGACGTGCAGCCAGTCACGCCGCTGGAGGCCGTCCCCGTAGAGCGGCAACGGCCGGTCGTCGAGCGCGTTCGTGATGAACAGCGGGATGAGCTTCTCGGGGTGATGGAAGGGGCCGTACGTGTTCGAGCCGCGGGTGATCACCGCATCGACGCCGTACGTGACGTGGTAGCTCCGCGCGAGCAGCTCCGCGGCCGCCTTCGAGGCGGCGTACGGCGAGCGCGGGTGGAGCGGGTGGTCCTCGCCGGCGCGGCCCTCGGGGATCGAGCCGTAGACCTCGTCTGTCGAGACCTGGACGAAGCGGACCTTCCGGTCCTGGCGATCCTGCGCCCGGACGGCCTCGAGCAGGGTGTGGACCCCGATGACGTTCGTGACGAGGAAGGCCTGCGGCTCGAGGATCGAGCGGTCCACGTGCGTCTCGGCGGCGAAGTTGAGCACCGCGTCGGCCTCGGCGACGAGCTCGCCGACCGTCGCGGGGTCGGCGATGTCCCCGCGGACGAAGCGCAGCCGGGCCGCCTGCTCGGGGTCGTCGAGCACCGGCCCGAGGTTCGCCTCGTTGCCGGCGTAGGTGAGCTTGTCGAGGACGGTGACCCGCGTCCCGTCGCCGCGCGCCAGGACGTCACGGACGTACGCCGAGCCGATGAAGCCCGCTCCGCCGGTGACCAGCAGGTGCGTCACCCGATCGGCCGCTCGCGTGGGGCGACCAGCTTGCCGCTGGCATCGTCCTCGGCCGCCAGCTCCGCCGCGCGGAGCAGGCTGGCCACGGTCCCGGCGTCGGTCCAATGGCCCTCGTAGAGCGGGGCGTAGAGGCGACCTTCCGGGATGTAGTGGTTGAGGACGTCGGTGATCTCGAACTCGCCACGACCCGACGGCGCGAGGCGGTCGATGACGTCGAACGCGTCGGGGCGCAGGAAGTACACGCCGATCGGGATCAAGTCGGACTTCGGCGCTGTCGGCTTCTCCTCGAAGCCGACCACCCGGCCGTCGCCATTCAGCTCGGCGACACCGAAGCGCTCCGGATCCGACACCCTGTACAGGAGAGTGCCCGCGCCCCACGGCCCCGACTCAAACGCGTCGGCGACGTCCGCCAGGGCGGGACCGCGCAGGATGTTGTCACCGAGCACGCAGCAGAACACGTCGTCGCCCACGAACCCGCGCGCGAGGCCGATCGCGTGGGCGATGCCGAGCGCGCCGCCCTGGTAGCGGTACGTCAGGTCGAGCCCGAAGTGCGAGCCATCGCCGAGCAGCTCGACGACGTCGCCGACGCTCTTGCCGCCGACGACGACGAGCACCTCGCGGATGCCCATCGAGGCGAGCGTCTCGATCGGGTAGTAGATCATCGGCCGGTCGTAGATCGGCAGCAGGTGCTTGTTGGTGACGATCGTCAGCGGGTAGAGCCGCGTTGCGGTCCCGCCGGCGAGCACGATTCCCTTCATCGGGCCGAAGCCTACCAGCCGCTCTCCGTGGAGAACCCGCCGGTCACGGCGCCGGCGCGAGGCACGGCTGCTCGCCTTCGGGCAGCGTTCCTTCCTCGCCCTCGGGATCACAGTTGACCGGCTGCTGATCGGGCTCGGGCAGGCCGCCCTGGTAGTCGGTGATCACGAGCAGGTACTCCAGCCGATCCAGCCCGGCGGCCGGCTCGAGGAACGCGGTCTGGACCACGTCATTGGCGTCCCGCCGGACATCGATGACCTGGCCGATCAGGAGGCCCTTCGGGTACGGCGAGCGGATCCCGCCGGCCAGCTCGATACCCGCGGTCACGACCTCGTCGCCGATCTGGACCGGGACCGCCGAGTCGATCTTCGTCATGTTCAGGGCGCCCGCCAGGTCGCCTACCACCTCGCCGGTGGCGGCGTTCGACACGAGCTGCCCGATCACGGTCGAGGAACCGTCGGTGAGCAGCGTCACGTTGCTGAAGTTCGGTCCGACCTCGACGACCCGGCCGACGAGCGCGCCACCCGCGCCGATCACGACGTCGCCCTGCTCGATCCCCTGGCTGCTGCCCCGGTCGAGGGTCACGGCTCGGCGGAACTCCGCGGGCTCGCGGGCGATGACCGACGCGGCGACCGTCTTGTGGTCCAGGCCGGCCTGGAGCTGGAGCAGCCCGGTCAGGAGGTCGTTCTCGCGCTGCGTCTCCTCGAGGCGCGCGTTCTCGATCCGCAACCGGTCGTTGTCCTCGTCGAGCGAGGCGTTCTCCTGGCGAAGCGTGTCGATCTCGGCAATCGTGCGGAAGATCGAGGCTACGCCTCCGGCCGTGTCGTCGAGGACGCCCTGGACGGGGCTGAAGGCAAATGAGACGCCCTTCTGCGCCTCGATCACGATCGGGCTCGACGAGATCGCCATGAGCACGAACGACACCGCCAGCAGGACGGTGTAGATGATCGCCCTGCGGCGAACGACCTTGTTGCTGAAGACCGCTGCAGTCATTGAATTCTCCGAGGAGCGAGGCGACGCTCCTGCTAGCCATCGCTCCGAGGACTCGAAGATTGGTCCGCGCGAGAAACGCTAGCGCGGCGGACGAGAGTATGTGTCCGAAACCAGGACGCGGTCCATCTTGTCGAGTTCCTGGAGGACGACGCCGGTGCCGCGGACCACGCACGTCAGCGGGTCGTCGGCGACGTGGACCGGCATCTGGGTCGCCTCGGCCACGCGACGGTCGAGCCCGGCGAGCAGCGCCCCGCCGCCGGCAAGCACGATGCCCTGGTCCATGATGTCGGCCACGAGCTCGGGTGGCGTCTCCTCGATCGTGTCCTTGATCGTGTCGACGATCTGGACGACCGACGGCTCGATGGCCTCGCGGATCTGGTCGGCGCCGACCTCGACGCTGCGCGGGAGGCCGGTGAGCAGGTCGCGGCCGCGGAGCGTCACGCGCTGGGCATCCCATTCGCCGGGATACGACGAGCCGATCGCGATCTTGATGTCCTCGGACGTTCGCTCGCCGAGGAACAGGTTGTACTCGCGGCGGGCGAACGTGACGATGTCCTGGTCCATCTCGTCGCCGCCGATCCGGATCGAGCGCGACACGACGATGCCGCCGAGCGAGATGACCGCGACCTCGGTGGTGCCGCCGCCGATGTCGGCGACGAGGCTGCCCGACGGCTCGCTGACGGGCAGACCCGCCCCGATCGCGGCGGCCATGGGCTCCTCGATGAGGCGCGCCCAGCGGGCGCCGGCGTTGAGGGCCGCGTCGCGCACCGCGCGCTTCTCGACCTCGGTGACACCGGACGGGATGCCGAGCAGCATCCGCGGACGCGGGATCAGCCCGACGCGGTCGTGCACGCGGTTCACGAAGTACTTGATCATCTGTTCGGTGACATCGAAGTCGCTGATGACACCGTCGCGCAGCGGCCGGACCGCGATGATGTTGGCCGGCGTCCGGCCGATCATCCGCTTGGCCTCGGCGCCGATGGCCAGCACGCGCTTCGACTTCGCGTCGATCGCGACGACCGAGGGCTCGCTCATGACGATCCCGCGGTCGCGCACGTGGACCAGCGTGTTCGCGGTTCCCAGATCGATGCCGATGTCGCGCGAGAAGAGGCCGAGCAGGCGGTCGAACATGATCTGGTGCGGGTCCTTCCTGAGGGGATTGGGGCGCGTCGCGCGGCCGGCGGTGCGGAGTCGGCGCGCGGGTTCGGGCGAGAGGCCGCCGCAGTATACCCGGTCGCCTGACCCGGCCGGGGCCGTCAGACTTCGCGCCGCTCGAGCGACCAGACCGCCAGCGCGAGGGCTCCGGCAACCCACAGGAGCGACCAGGCGATGAACGCCGGTGGCGGTGGTGCGATCGCGTAGAACGGGTTCGCCTCGCCGATCTCACTGCCGGACGCCACGATGGCCACCAGCGGGGGTTCGAGCCCGTACACGACCCCGCGCCACAGCCCGTCCGACGGGAACAGCCAGCGGGCCGCGTCGCTCACGGCGGCGAGCGCGTCCGCGTCGAACACGCGGGCGACGCCGGCGAACACGCCGGCCATCCACGACAGCCCGAACAGCACCACGCACACGGCACCCGCCGCGATGGCCGGGATGCGCGTCCCGAGGACCAGCGCGGTGCTGAGCAGCACGACCGCCTGGGCAGCGAGGAACCCGACCGCGAGGAGCGGCTCGGGCGGGGTATGGCCGGTGAGGAGGCCCACGGCGCCGATCTCGAGGAAGCCCGATGCCGCCGCGTAGACGGCCACCACCGCGACCAGCCCCAGCCAGCGGCCGACGACATACGCGGACCGGCGGATCGGTCGCGCCAGCAGCGCGAGGGCGATTCCCGACTCGAGGTCACTCGCGATCGCGGGCGCCCCGAGGAAAGCGGCGGTCATCGCGAGGATGAAACTGAACATGAACGCGGCGAGGATCAGGATCTGCGACACGCCGATCCGGATCTCGAGCTCCGTCGCGCCCTCCGTGCGGGCGAGTCCGGCAAGGGCGCCGGTGCCCCAGCCGGTAAGGCCGACGCTGACGATCGTCAGCGCGAGGAGGACCCACAGGATCCGCCGGCGGGCCGCCTCGCGGATCGTGAGCCGCGCGATCGTGATCACGGCGCGGGATCCGTGCGGTCGCCACTCCTGGCGAGCAATGCCAGGAAGCGCTCCTCGAGCGAGCGTCGCCCGGCGTCGACCTCGTGGACCCGCCCGCCGGCCGCGACGATCGCCGCCACGAAGTCGGGGACCCGCGCGGGATCGAACGGCTGGATCGCCAGCCAGTCGCCGTCGCGGCGGAGCGAACCGAACTGCTGCTCGAGCGCGGCGAGTGCCGTCTCGTCGAGGGCGGTCGCCTGCACGCGAACGCCCGGGTCGCCGAGAACGTCGTCGAGCCGTCCCTCCTCGACGACCTGGCCGTGGTCGACGATCGCGACGCGATCGCAGACGCGCTCGACCTCGGTGAGCAGGTGCGAGTTGAGGAAGACCGTCGTGCCTCGCTCGCGGGCGTCGCGGATGATCGCGCGGACGTCGTTCCGCCCGACCGGATCCAGCGCCGACGTTGGCTCGTCGAGGATCACGAGGTCCGGTGTGCCGAGGAGCGCGACGCCCAGCCCAAGACGCTGCTGCATGCCCTTCGAGAAGGTCCCGACGATGTCGTCGGCGCGGTCGACCAGGCCGACCAGCCCGAGGGCCGTGTCGACCGCAGCGGCCCAGTCCGCGCGCGGCAGGCGGGCCAGGTCGCAGTGCAGCGCCAGCACCTCCCGGGCGCGCATCCACGGCTGATAGCGGAACAGCTCGGGCAGGTAGCCGATCCGGCTGGCGCGTCGGCCGGTCGCCGAGCGGCGCGCCGAGGACCCGGCCACCGCCGCCGCTCGCGCGGGCCAGGCCGAGCAGCAGCTTGACGACCGTCGTCTTGCCCGCGCCGTTGGGCCCCAGCAGGCCGAACACCTCGCCCGCTCGACGGTCATCGTCAGGCCGTCGAGGGCGCGCACGCGTCCGTACCGCTTGGCGAGGTCGACCGTCTCGACCGCCGGGCCGTCTGTCACCACTCAGGCGTGGACGATCACGAGCCCCGAGGTGTGGCGCGAGCCGGCCGCTCGAACGCGACGCCGCGATCGCGCAGGCTGACGTAGGCGTCATGGCCGATGACCAGGTGGTCGAGCAGATCGATGTCGAGCAGCCGGCCGGCGGCCAGCGCCTCGGCCGTGAGATGCAGGTCGTCGGGGCTCGGCGTCGGGTCGCCCGACGGATGGTTGTGGACGAGGATCAACGACGCCGCGTTGAGCCGGACCGCGTCGCGGAACAGTTCGCCGACACGGACGAGCGAGCTGCTGACGTTGCCCTGGTAGACGGTCGCGACCCGCAGGACGTGGTTCTTCGAATCGAGGACGACCACGCGCAGCTCCTCGCGCTCGAGGCGGCCCATCTGGAGGATCAGGCGATCGGCCACGTCACGCGGGCTGCGCACGGTCCAGCGGCCCGACGGCCAGTCGGCGAGCAGGCGGCGACCGAGCTCGAACGCGGCCACGAGCTGGGCGGCCTTCGCGGGCCCCACTCCGGCGATCGCGGCCAGCTCCAGCTCGGTCGCCCGGGCAAGGCCCGTCAGCCCGTCGTACCCGGCGAGCGCGTCGGAGGCGATGTCGACCGCCGAGCGACCGCGCGACCCGGAGCCCCACAGGAGCCCGATCAGCTCGGCCGAGGTCAGGCCGCCGGCCCCGCGCATGGCGAGGCGCTCGCGGGGACGCTCGGCGACCGGAAGCTCACGGATGGCGCGGCCTCGGACGGGGTGCTCGGCCTGGGCCACGGCGATACCTCCCGAGTTGCGCACGGCGCGGCGGTCGGTGCCCTCGAAGCCCGAACAACGGGAGCCCGCCGATTCCCCCCGCCATCCGGACCTCGAGGACAGGACGGAGCCTATCGGCGAGCCCTCACCCGGGACTCATCAGCGGCTGCACCACCCCTCAACGCGGCCGCCGCCCCGTGCCCGCTACGGCACCGGCGCCTGGGAGACCGTCTCCGCGAGGATCAGCAGGATGCCGTTGAACGCCGCATGAAGGCCGATCGGCGCCCAGATCGTGTCGCGTCGGATGAACAGCCAGCCGAGCATGAGCCCGATGGGAACGCGAACGGCGAACGCGATCAAGGCGAGCGCAAGCCCTTCGCTGACGCTGATCGCCTCGATCCCCACGACGTGGATGAAAGCAAAGAACAGGCCGCCGGCGACGATCCCCCGAGTCACACCGAAGCCCTTGACCCAGGCCGTCGTTGCGAACCCGCGGAAGAACAGCTCCTCGCCGATCGGCGCCAGGATGGCGCCGGCGATCAGGTTCAGCACGAGACCGGCCGGCTCGCGGGCGGGCGGCAGCGGCGAGTCCGGCGTCACCCCGAACGCCGACACGAGAACCAGCGAGATCAGGCCGGTGACGAAGATGATCGGCAGCGCCCAGGCTGCGCCGAAGGCCAGCTCGCCAATCGCCGCCAGCGAGGGCGGCCGGATTCGCATCTCGGACCAGGTGAGCGCCCCGGTGTCGACGACGATCAGGCGGATCAGGAGGACATAGACGGCGACCTGCACGGACAGCCCGAGGACCGCCACCAGCGGACCGTCGATGTCGATCCCGGCCAGCTGGAGCGGGACGCCGAGGAGGACGAGCGGGAGGGCGGCGGTCGGGACGAAGGCGAGGAACACGAGGCCCGGCGACGGGCCCCAGTACGGCCGGACGCCCTGGGCGCGCCGTTCGATGGCCTGCGAGCCGGCTCTACCCACCAGCCCGAGCGAGAGGAGCGCGAGGGCGACGACGAACAGGACGAATTGGGCGACGCCAGCACCGGTCTGGAGGCTGACGAACAGGACGACGCCACCGGCCAGTGTCGCGAGCCAGCTGAGGACGTAGAGTGCCGGCGCGGCGCGGCCTTCGGTCGTGAAGGTCCCGCTGCCCAAGCGTCCTCCGGTGCCGCCGGGGGGCGGAGGCGAATCCGGTGGCGCAGCCGTGGGACGCGGGGGCCGGCTCGCCGTCAGGCGGGATCAACGCTCCGGCAGCGCGTCCTGGGCGGCGGAGCGCGTGCTACCCGGGCGCGACGGCCGGGTCGCGCGGAGCGACGGTCGTGCCTGCGGGGCGGCGATGCGGGCGGTCGCGTCGAGGCCGCCCGGGAGCGGCTCGAGCGTGGCCGCCGACGGCTCGCGGCGCTCGAAGTCCTTGCCGCACCACGCGCACAGCGACCAGTCGAGCCCGACGAGGCGGCTGCAGTTCGGGCAGACGCGGTTCAGCCGGGTCCGGCAGGTCGGGCAGATGATCCATTCCTCGTTGACGCGCCGATCGCAGGTCGGGCAGTGGTGGATCGATTCGACCTCCGCAAGGAGGGCCTCCTCGGCCAGGTTGCGCTCCCACACCTCGCCGATCTTCTCGTGCGGCCGGATGATCTTGTAGACCCACACGGCGAAGAAGAAGAAGAACGGGGTGAAGAGGATGATGCCCGCCGCCGCGAGGTAGGGCGCAACCGGGTTGGCGGTGCGCTGCTGCATGTCGCGGAATGCCCAGTAGGACGTTGCCAGCCATACGACGACGAGATAGGCGAACAGCAGCTGGATCCCGAGCTGGACGACCGGGTTCGCGAAGAAATCGCCGATCGTGTCGCCGATCGTTCCGAGAATCTGATCCATGAGAGCTGGGTGGGTGCCTCCGGTTCCTGGGGGCCGTCGCGGCGCTCCCCGCCTTCCTCAACGTCCGAGGCAGTGTAGCAGGGGAGATCGGCCGTCCCGGTCACCCGGTTAACGAGCCCTCAGACGTCCGGCGGCAGGGCAGCGTGACGGAGGACGAGGAGGCTGACGATCCCCGCGATGAACAGCACGAGCCCGGACACCCAGGCGAGCAGGGCTCCTGGGCCGGCGCCCAGCGGACCGACCACGTACGGCCAGGCAAGCCCGAGGACGAAGCCGCCGAGCGCCACGCCGGCGACACCGGTCCGCAGCCAGCGTCCGATCGGATTTTCAAGCGCGGCCAGCGCCAGGACCCCGAGCGCCAGCAGGAACAGGGCGATGTGGCCCGACCCCGCGAGGCCCCACGTGTCCATGTAGCCGCGCCCGCGCGAGCCGATCACGACGTCTGCCCACGGTGCGAGGAACGACAGCACGAGTCCGAACGACCCCACGAGCATCACCGTGTCGGCCGTCGCTTCGATCCGCTCGCGATCGATGCGTGGCACGGCGATCCTGCCTACGCGCGCCGTGGCGGCGGATGGCGCGGCGATCACGCCGTTTCCGGAGGCCGCGGCGACCGGATCCCAGGCGCGCGGCAGGATCGGAGCAGGGGGCGGCTCGACGGGCTCGGCAATCATGGGAGGCGGCGGCGGTTCCGCCGCGACCGTGGCCGGAGGTGGTTCGGGCTCAACGGCCCGTGGGACGTAGGCGCCCGGAACGTCAGGGTCGGCGTCCCACCCGTCGTCCGCCACGGCCGGCGGCTCCGGCGGGGCGATCGGTGCCAGCGGGCGACGCGGCTCCATCGCCGCCCCGCCATCGACACGGTGGGCGACCGCGGCCAGGACCGCCCCGCAGTGCGGGCAGGACAGGCGCCCGGGCGGGACGGAATCCTCGCAGGACGGACAGGCGCGCGACTCGATGACCATGACCACCTCGTGCCGCCCCGATCAGACGGGGCGTTCAAAGGCTGCCGGACGTCTCCGAGCGCTGCCACTCCCCCGTGGGGCCATGCCGCAATGCCCCGAACGTCCCCCGCACGCGGACCAGCTCCACGGTCCACGTCGCGCTGCGCCACGCGGCCGCGAGGCCGGCGACGAGCAGGCCTGCCGACCAGATCGCGACGAAGGTCAGCATCGACAGGAGCAGGAGCGCTGGGTTCGCCCCGGCGGCCGCTGCAAGCTCGGTCCGCAGGAATTCCCAGGCGACGCCGGACGCGAGCACGATCGGCGCGACGAGCAGCGCCATCACGACCGTCGGCAGGACGAACGTCCCCATGGTGGACAGCGGCCGGCGCAGCATGTCTGCCCACGCGCCGAAGTATGCCTGGTCGAGGGACTGGCCCCACACGACGATCCGCCGCGCGCCGAGCGACCCGAGCGTCTCGCCCAGCGCCCAGGTGACGACGATCGCGATGACGGCCTCGGGTACCGTCGCAATGACCCGCCAGACGATGGGTGTCACGACGTCGCTGGGGAGGGTCAGCTCGCGATACGTGGCCTGGACAAGCCGCAGTGATCCATAGCCGAGGGCGAGGGCGAGCGGTATGTAGGCAGCGAACCGGAGGAGGACGATCCGCCAGATCCGCCCGCGGCGGCGGGAGCCGGACGGGCGCGGGATCGTGCTGCCGGCGCCAAGCTCGTCGTCGGTGGCCACCAGGTCGATGAGGTCCCGCTCGGTGACCGCGGCAACCCAGCCACCGATCACCAGCCAGCCGAAGAACGCGGCGAAGATCGCCATCACCGCTGTCGCGAAGCCGAGCGACATGCCGCCAAGCCAGAACGTGGTGATCGTCGGCCCCAGGATGTTGGCGAGTCCGACTGGCGACGGGGTCACCACGATCGGCGCGAGGAACAGCAGGATCCCGCCGCGGACGAGGAACGAGGCAAGCGCGACGATCCAGGTTGCTGGCCTGGGCAGGACCACCAGGAGCGACGCTGCGAGCCCCGCTCCCCAGCTCATGGCGCCGGGCTCGCCCCGAGCGCCTCGAGCTCCTGCAATGCGGCGCCGACGAGCTCGATCTCCTCGCCGTACGTCGCCAGGTCGCCGTCACGCAGCGCTGCCTGGGCAAGCTCGTAATGCAGGTTCGCGTACTCGATCAGCGCCTCGACGTCGCCGGACGGCGGCGTCGCAACGGGTCCCGGGGACCCGGCCGGCGGCTCGGTCGCCGGCGTCGTCGGCTCGGGAGTCGGGCCGGGCGACTCAGCCGGGCCCGGCGGCGGCGACTCGCCGCCGCCCTCCTCCGCCGCGAGCAGGAGGCGCAGGCCGTCGCCGAGTGTCCGCGACCAGACCACCTCGCGCGGCGAGGCAACCACGATCCGCTGGAACTCGGGCAGCGCGGTCCCAGTCGATTGGAGGTAGAACGGCTGGAGGTAAACGACCGAATCGCCAACCGGGATCACGATGAGGTTGCCCCGGATGACCGTGCTGCCGGCCTGGCTCCAGAGGGTCAGCTGTTCGCTGATCGCACCGTCGGCGTCGATCCGCGCCTCGATCTGCGCCGGGCCGAACACCGTCGTGTCGGACGGGAAGCGGTAGACCCGGGTCGTGCCGTACACGCCGGGATCCATGCGCGCCGCCACCCAGGAGATCATGTTCGGCCGGCTGCGCGGGACCATCGGCTGGAGGAGCAGGAACTCGGCCTCGGGTTCGCCGGGCATCCGCATGACCACGTAGTACGCCTCGGACGGGAGAGTCTGCTCGGTCGTCTGGCCCTCCGGCACCGTCCACAGGTCGTCGCTCCGGAAGAACTGCTGCGGTGAGGTGACGTGGTACCGCCCGAACATCCGGGCCTGGACGTTGAACTGCTCCTCCGGGAAGCGGAGGTGCGTCTGAAGGCTCTCGGGCAACTCCTCCAGCGGCCGGAAGAGCTTCGGGAAGACCTTCGCGTACGTCCGCACGATCGGATCGCTCGGGTCGGCGACGTAGAACGTGGTCGTCCCGTCGTACGCGTCGATCGTGATCTTGACGCTGTTCCGGATGTAGTTGAACGCCCCGCCGCCGAGATTGGTGGTTTCGAGCTCGCGCGGGTCGAACCAGTTCGCATGCGGGAAACGGTCGGACACGGTGTATGCGTCCTGGACGTAGACGAGGCCGCCGGTCGCCTCGTCGATGACGATGTACGGGTCCTTGTCGTAGCGCAGGAACGGGGCGATCTTCGGCAGTCGCTGCGCGATCGCGCGGTCGAACAGCAGCTGGCTCTCGTTCGTGACCTGGTCGCTGATGAGGAGGTTGAGGTCGCGGAAGCGCAGCGCGAAGAGCACCCGCATCAGCGTCGTGTCGAGGTTGATCCCGCTGTCGCCGGTCCAGCGCGTCGGGGTGCCCGACACGTCGGACGATCCGGTGGGGTAGTCGAACTCGTCGTCCCGCGCCCCGACGACGATGTAGCCGCTCGGCCGCTCGCCGAAGTAGATCCGCGGCTGCCCGATCTCGGGCGCACCTTCGCTCGACACCGGCGGGAGGTTGCGGATGATCAGGCGCGGCTGGCCCTCGGTCGTCACCTCGTTGACCGGCGACATTGCCATGCCGATCCCATGCGTGAAGTTGATGCGCTCGTTGACCCAGCCGCCGCCGAGGGCGCTCGGATCGAGCTCCCGCGCCGAGAGCATCACCTGGCGCTGGACGCCACCGATCGTGTAGCGGTCGGTGTCGACGTCGGTGAAGTCGTAGTACGGCCGGATCGCCTGGAGCTGATCGAACGCGTCGCCGAGCGGCCGGTAGTCCCACAGGCGGGCGTTGCGGAACGTGTCCTCGTCGTTGACGATCGCCTCCTCGGTGAGCACCGCCTCGCCACCGAACGGCCGGTTGTCCTCCCACCCGTCGAGACCGAATGCGAGCCGCGTCATCGCGATGTTGTTCGAGATGTACTGCTCTTCCTGCGCGAACTGGTTGGGCCGCACCGTGAAGTACTGCACGGCCTCCGGGTAGACGCGGCCGATGAGGATCGAGGCCAGGAACCACACGCCAAGCGTCAATCCGAGGGGCCAGACCATGCGGGTGAACGCCGCGCCCACGAGGAACGCCGCCGCCAGTCCGGACAGCACGGTCAGCACGTCGTAGGCGAGGAACTGGGCGTTCTGGTCGGTGAAGCTGACACCGATGGTGTCGATGGCGCTGGTCTCGACGCTGCCACGCGTGCTGTAGACCAGTTCGAGCTTGTCGAGCTGGTAGCCGAACGCGACGGAGAGCAGGAAGAGCCCGCCGAGGATCGCCAGGTGCATGCGGACCGGAGTCGCGAACACCGGCGCCCCGCGCATCGCTCCGACGACGTAGCGCGCCGACGCGAGGAACAGCGCTGTGACGACCAGGCCGTTGAACAGCGCCTGGATGAGCCGCAGGAACGGCAGCTCGAACAGGAAGAAGGAGATGTCGCGGCCGAAGATCGGGTCGGTGACCGACGCCGTGGTCGAGAACGGCTCACGGTTCAGCCAGAGCAGCACGGTCTCCCAGGCCGTCGCCAGTGAACCCGCGACGCCAAGCGCGAAGAGGACGACCAGCGCGGCGAGCACCCACGTCGCGATCGGGCTGAGGTCCGGGAAGTCGTCGGTGGTCCAGGCGGCCCGCGTCGAGCGCCGGTCGTCGGGAGGGCTCCACCGACGAGCGCCCCCCGTGCGTCGGACCTCCGCGGCCTCGGCCGCCTCGTTGAGCCGCTCGAACAGGTTGCGCATCGTCCCGCCCCCGGGGATCGGCGGCGGGGTCAGGCGGCCGGCGAGCCACAGGTTGCCGAGCAGCACGACGAGCGCCAGCACGAGCCCGACCACGAACAGCCCGACCTGTGCGGTCAACCGCGTCCAGTAGACGTCCGCGTACCCGACGCTCTGGAACCACAGCGCGTCGGTCCAGATCTCGATGCCGAACGCGAAGAGCGCGATCAGCGCCAGGATGATGAGCGCCGCCAGCCCGATCCCGATCGAGCGACCGGCCCGACGGGCGCGGGACCCGAAGCCACCGCCGTCGTTCGGACCGCCGGGCTTGCGCCCGCGGATCGGCCGCGGCGGCTGACCGCCAGATCCCGAACCATCCGCCTCGTCGCGGCCGTCGCCCTCGGGGTCGTGATCGTCCGAGCCGTCACCGTCGCCATCTCCGTCACCATCGGGCTCCGGAGCCGGCTCGTTCCGGCGTCGCCGTCGCGGGGCGACAGCGTCGGGATCTTCCCCTCGTGCTTCGGCCTCGCGGCGACGCAGCTCGTCCATGAAGTCGTCAAAGAGGTCGCGCATGAACACTGAGCATAGCCGCTCGCCCGATCAGGGCCGGTGCAGGCCCTCCAGCGCTCGGGCGAACGCCGCCTGGACCGTCTCCGCCAGCTCGTTGGCGCGCATCGTCGCGGCGCGTGCGGGTTCGAAGCGGAACGCCGCCCGGACGGCGAGCGGCACGCGCCACGGCCGGGCCGGGTCGTCGGCCGGGACGACCGTCGCCAGCCGCATCTGCAACCGGCCGGCGTCCTCGAGGATCAGACCGGAAAGGGCGCCGGAGACGGCTGGGCCGAGGCGGGCCAGGGGCGGCTCGGGTGGCGGGCCGGCGGCCGGCGCGACGTCACGGAACGGGATGACCGCCTCGTCGTCGGCGACCCACAGGATCGCGAGCCACCAACCGTCGGGGCCGTCGGTGGGCCGCGCCATGCCGAGGCGGTACGTCCGCTCACCGACGTGGACCTCGCGCTCCTTGAGGAACGAGGGACCGGGAAGCGGGAGGCGTTCGGGCACGTCCGGCAGGATAGGCTCGCACTGGCGTTCCCGCTGACCCAGCGAGGTGCTCGTGGAACAGCACAATGCGCTGAACCGCGCAGTTTCTCGGTTCGACGGGACGCGGAGTGGTGCGCACCCGATACCGATCACTGGAAATCCGTGGAGTTGCCCAGCCCCATCCGGCTTGGCAGGCGCCGACAACCGCCGTTTGTTGTTCCAGAAGCACCTGCTCGGATGATCGAGCAGTCGGGCCGCTCAGGCCTTTTCGGGGTCCTCGTCGTCGCCGGTCTTGACGGCGGCCACATCAAGCTCGGGCGCCACGTCCCCGTCCGGCACGTCGCCATTCGATGCGGCGATGACGTCCTCGGCGGCCTCGCCGTCGTCGTCTTCCACGGGCTCGAGTCCCGGCAATGGCCGTCCCTCGACCGCCGCGTCGGCCATGATCGAGTCGGCCTCGGCCTGCTTGTCGGCGATCTCGGCCTCGAGCTCGAGGCGCAGGATCTCGCGGCGGACCTCGAGGTCGGGCGGGGCGATGGCTTGTGGCTCCGCCGGCGAGACCGTTTCCTCGACGTACTCCCCGCTGAGCCACGACAGGATGCGATTCCGTTGCGGCCGGGGCGGCTCGCGGCTGGTCCGCAGGAGCGCCTCATGGTCGATGGCGGTCACGCCGGGGAGTGCGGCCTCACCGGTGGATGTGAGGGTTGCCTTGCACGACGGACAGATCTCGAGGTCCGTCGAAGGCAGTTCGTGAGAGCACCACGGGCAGTGAAAAGCAGCCGAAGCTGCTCCGGTCGTCAGGTCGTCGGCCATGTCGCGAATGCTAACGCGGGATTGGCCCGTGGGAATACCCCATCCGGGCCCCTACTCCCATTCGATCGTCGCGGGCGGCTTGCTGCTGATGTCATAGACCACGCGGTTGACGCCCGGCACCTCGTTGACGATGCGCGACGAGATCTTCCCGAGGACGTCGTAGGGGAGCTTCGCCCAGTCCGCCGTCATGCCGTCCTCGGACGTCACCGCGCGGATCGCCACGACGTTCGCGTAGGTCCGGCCGTCGCCCATGACGCCCACGCTGCGGACCGGGGTGAGGATCGCGAACGACTGCCACAGCGAGCGGTACAGCCCGGCGGCCTTGATCTCGTCGATCACGATCCAGTCGGCCTCGCGCAGCGTGTCGAGACGTTCGGCCGTGACCTCACCGATGATCCGGATCGCGAGGCCCGGGCCGGGGAACGGCTGGCGCAGCACCATCGCCTCCGGCAGCCCGAGTTGCACGCCGACCCTGCGGACCTCGTCCTTGAACAGGTAGCGCAACGGCTCGATGAGCTTGAACCGCAGGTCGGCCGGCAGCCCACCGACGTTGTGGTGGGTCTTGATCTTCTGGGCGGCCTTCGTCTCCGACGTCGCCGATTCGATGACGTCCGGATAGAGCGTGCCCTGGGTCAGGAAGTCGATCCGGCCGAGGTTCGCGGCCTCCTCCTCGAACACCCGGATGAACTCGTCGCCGATGATCTTGCGCTTCTGCTCGGGATCCTCGACGCCGGCCAAGCGGGCGAGGAAGCGGTGGCGCGCGTCGACCATCACGAGGTTCATCCCGAGATCGCGCTCGAAGGTCGCCCGGAGCAGCTCCGACTCCTTCTTGCGCATGAGGCCGTGATCGACGTAGATGCACGTCAACCGGTCCCCGACCGCGCGGTGGACGAGCGCCGCGGCAACCGCCGAATCGACGCCACCCGACAGGGCACAGATGACCTTCCCGTCGGAGCCGGTCTCCGCCGCGTGCCGGTCGATGCGCTCGCGGATCCCGGCGACAGTCGTGTCGATGAAGCTCGCCGCGGTCCAGGTCTGGGGCACGCCGGCGATGCCCACGACGAAGTTGCGCAGGATGTCCCGGCCGCGCGGCGTGTGGACGACCTCCGGGTGGAACTGGATGCCGTACAGCCCCCGGCCGGGATCGGCCAGGCCGGCGAACGGGGTGGAGTCGGTCTGGGCAGTCGCCTGGAAGCCCTCGGGCAGCCGAGTGATGGAATCGCCGTGGCTCATCCACACGGGCTGGTCGCGTTCGACGCCGCCGAACAGCCCGTCGTCGCGCGTGATCCGGACGTTTGCCGGGCCGTATTCCCGGCGGTCGGCCGGGAGGACGTCGCCGCCGAGCTCGTGGGCCATGAGCTGCGCGCCGTAGCAGATCCCGAGGACCGGGATGCGCCCACTCCAGACCGCCGCGTCGGGCTTTGGCGCGCCATCGTCATAGACGGAGTTCGGCCCGCCCGACAGGATGATGCCGCGCGTCCCGCGCTCCTCGAGCTCGGCATACGGCGTGTCGTACGGGAGCAGCTCCGAGTAGACGTCGAGCTCGCGGACGCGCCGCGCAATGAGCTGGGCGAGCTGGCTGCCGAAATCGAGAACGACGATCGGGCCGGCTTCTGCCGTGGGGCCATCCTCGCCGGACGTGCGGTCGGGTGCGGGCGCGTGGAGCGCCGTCTCGAGGTAGGCCTCGACCTCCGCGTCGTCCGGGGCGAGCACGCGATGGCCGGCGTTGGCCGCCTCGCCGTGGACGGTCTTGCCCCGCTTTTCAGGCGAGGCAGGCGGGTCCGGCGCCTCGGTTCCCTCGTCGACTGCGTCCGCCACGCGCGATCTCGCCCTCCTCGTGCGGTTGCGCCAAGTCTACCCGGCGCGCCGTGCCCGGAAGGCGGCGACAGGCGCGGCGACGTTCTTCAGGGCGACCTCGCCGACCGCCTCGAAGCGGATGCCTTCTGCCTCCCCCGTGGCGTCCATGACCTCGTGCGATACGAGGATGTCGCCCGCGGTGGCGACGCCGGAGAGCCTGGCGGCAAGGTTGACCGTGTGACCGAAGTAGTCGCCGTCACGGCCGACGAGCGGGCCGGCACTGATGCCGGCGTGACCGGGCGGCAGGCCCTCGTCGGCAATCGCGTCCACGAGGTCCATGGTCGCTCGGACGGCACCGCGCGGGTCGCGGAAGTGGAGCATCGCGCCGTCGCCCAGCAGCTTCACGAGTCGACCGCCGAGCGGTCGGGCGGCTGCGTCGGCGAGCTCGGCAAGCCGGGCGGCTGAGCGCGCCGCAAGCTCGTCGCCGCCCGTCTCGGTCAGCCGGGTGTACCCCGCGAGATCGACGAAGGCGATCGCCTGTGGCTGGGTCCGTCGCGGCGGCAGCAGGCCCTCGCGGGTCAGGCCGGTCTCCATCGACGCGACGTTGCTGGCGTCCATGCTCGAGGCCAGGTGGCGCTGAAAGAGCCACGTCAGGAGCTCGGGCGTCTGTCCCACGATCGTGGATGCCCTCGGCACGACGATTGGCGTCACCTCGTCGACCGTGCGGGTCCGGTCTTCGAGCGGTCGGATCACCTGCTCGGCGAACAGCTCCACCCAGCCCTCGACGGTGCGCCGCATCCCCTCGCCGACGAGGCGCGCCGCCCGGATGACGATCTCCGGGTCGGACCCGACCTCCCACGCGCGAAGGAACGCGCTGAGCAGCTCCTCATCCCGGACGGCAAGCCGCGTGTCGTCCTCCGGGCTCGGAAGTCCGAAAGCCGCCAGCAGCGGTGCGAGCAGGTGGCCGCGATCCCCGAGCGAAGTGCGGAACTCGGCGACGGTCCGATTGGACGTGCGGCCGGCGTCCGGGTAGAGGTCCTCGGTCCGCTCGAACGTCGTCCAGCGGCGTTCGATCGCCAGCCCGATGAGGTCGAGCCCGATCCCGGCCGCTTCATAGGCATCGACGATCCTGGCGCGGACGACGTCGGCAGAATCGAACGAGCCGTCCGGGTTGGGCCGGAGCACGCCGGCCCGAACAAGGTCGTCGACGCGTTCCGGAGTTACGTCGGCTTCCGTCGCGAGCCCGTCTCGTGTCAAGCGAGCCGCCGTCACCGGTTCCGCATCGCTTCGGCGGCGTTCGCGAAGTAGTGCTCGAGCTCCTCGGCGACGTCGGGCGGCGGGGCACACGCGTCGATCGCCTCGCGCATGTGGAACAGCCAGCGGTCACGTTGCGCCGGGCCGATGGCGAACGGGAAGTGACGCATCCGGAGGCGCGGATGGCCGCGCTCGAGGTCGTAGCTGCGCGGGCCGCCCCAGTACTGGGCGAGGAACAGCGTCAGCCGGTGGCGGGCACCAGCCAGGTCCTCCTCCGGATAGAGCGGCCGAACGACCGGGTCGGTCGCGATGCCGTCGTAGAAGCGCCCGACGAGGCGTTCGAAAAACGGCATGCCGCCGACACGGTCGTACAGGGTGAGGGTCGCGTCCACGACCCGCAGTCTAGGCGGAGTGAGGCAGGAACTCGGTGCGGCGCCGGGTCGCGTCGGCCGCGATGACGAGTGGGTGCGCGACCATCACCCGTGAGCGATCCGCGACGACTTCGGGGGCGGGGCGCCGCTCGGGCGGGGCCATGCCGCGCACGACGAACCGTGCAGCGACGATCCACGAGCCGGCCAGCCAGACGAACAGGCCGAAGACCTGGATGCGCGCCTGGGCCGTGCTCTCGACGCCGGCCGGAGCGAGCAGGTCGACGCCCGCCCGAAGCAGGAGGAGGCTGCCGAAGGCGACGAGGCCGAGGCCGATCGCGAGCAGGTACAGCGTGAGGCTGACGGCCCATGGGCGGCGGCGGAGCACGCCGTAGATCGCGACCAGGTGCGCGATCCCGAAGCCGATCCCGAGCAGGATCAGCGCGGTCAGCAGCGTGCTCGGCAGGGCGATCGATGGGAGGACGAAGGCGCTGACCGCGAACACGATCATGCCCGTGAGGAAGAGGACGACGGCCGCGAACCCGCGCGTGCCCCGGCGGAGCGCATGCGCCGGCACGGCATCGGTCGCGGCGGTAAGGGTGACGGACATCGGACGCGAGACTCCTTGGTCGTTGACAAAGAAAGTGGCCGGACGCCAGGTTGGGCAGCGGCGTCCGGCCGGGAGGACGGGTCAGGTATTCGGTTGTTCTTCAGTTGTTCTTCAGTTGTTCTTCAGTTGTCCGGGAGGTCGTCCCGTTGGCAGCAATCTAGTCCGGCTCGGGGGCCTGAACCCATCGACGTCTGCACGCGAATCGTCATGGACAGATGTCCATGCCTCGGGTAGTGGCCAGATATTCGCCCCCGAAATGAAAGGCAGGACCCGCGGGCTTGAGGAGGCCGAGTTGGTGGCCAGCTAGTCGCCAGGGCGCGGTTTTGGCCACCATGTCAGGCCCTCAAGGACTGGTGAGGCAGCCAACTCCTGACCTTCAATCACCCCGGCTGGTATTTGGCCACTACCTCAGGGTCAGCTGGCTCAGTCCTTCGGCGACCGACTCCAGGCGGCGCTTGAGCGCCTCGAGGTCGAGGCCCGCGGCACGCCGTGCCTGCGGCGCAACCATCCCTTCGAACATCCTGTAGCGGAGCGGCAGGTCGACCCGCAGGGCCCAGCGCAGGACGGTCGAGGACCCGTCCGGCGTGAGCACCGCGTCGATGCCGACCTTGATCCCCTCGCGGTCGCGGGCCTGCAGCGCCAGCCGCTCGTTCGGCTCGAGGACCGTGACCTGGCCGTCGAGCGTGGTCGCCCGTCCGGCGACGCGCTGGTCGATTCGCACGCGGCTGCCGCGCGCCAGCGGCCCCGGGTCCAGCCGTTCGATCCCGACGACGCCGGTGGCGATCAGCCACTGCGGGTAGCGCTCGAGGGCGGCGAGCTCGGTGAACACCGCGGCCGTCGGGCGGCCGATGCGCGTCTCGAGCTCGGCCGCGATCGTCATGCGATCGCCTCGTGGACGCGGAACGCCGGGCCGTGGCCGAGCATCTCGGCGGGCGTGCCGTAGCGCAGGATGTGCTCCCGGATCGCGAAGGCGAAGTCCGGACCGTCGAGCTCCTCGGCGACCGCCGGCCAGGACCGCTCGCCCACCGTGACGACGCAGCGCGGATCCGCGAGCAGGTTGTCCGCCCAGTGCGCGCCGGGGCGAGCGGCGACGAGGATCGTGCCGTCGCGCTCCTCGACGAACCCGATCGTCACGACCCGTTGCAGCCCGGTCACGCGGCCGCGCGTCTCGAGCCGGGCGTAGCGGCCGGCGGCGACGAGCTCGTCCTCCATCGAGCCACCGGACGCAACGACCTCGCTCAGCGGCCGCGCTGCCAGGACTTCCCCTCGGTCTGCACCGACGGGGCGTGGATCAGCTCGACCGCCTGCATGTCGCGGATGGTCCGGGCACCGAGCGCGGCCATCGACTGGCGGAGCGCCCCGACCAGGTTCTCCGACCCATCGGTGACGTGCGCCGGGCCGAACAGGATCCGCTCGAGCGGGCCGGCGGTGCCCACCTTGATCCGGGTCCCGCGTGGGAGCGTCGGCGACGGCGCGGCCATGCCCCAGTTCGTCCCACGGCCGGGCGCCTCCTCGGCGCGGGCCAGCGGCGAGCCGAGCATCAGCGCATCCGCGCCCGCGGCGACGGCCTTGGCGAGCTCGCCGCCGCGGCGCATCCCGCCGTCGGCGACGACCGGCACGTAGCGCCCCGTCTCCGCGTAGTACGCGTCGCGGGCCGCGGCGACGTCGCTGATCGCCGTCACCTGCGGGACGCCGATCCCGAGCACCTCGCGCGTGGTGCACGCCGCGCCCGGCCCGACGCCGACGAAGACGGCGGCCGCGCCCTGCTCCATCAGCTGGAACGCCGCCTCCGCGCTGGTCGTATTGCCGACCGCCACGGGGATCGGCATGAAGCGCGTGAACTCCGCCAGCGACAGCGGGTCGTACCCGGACGCCAGGTGGCGGGCGGACGAGACCTGGCTCTGGACGAGGAACAGGTCGGCTCCATGCTCGGCGCAGAACGGCCCGAACCGGCGGGCGGCGCCCGGTGTGGCGGCCACGGCCGCCGGCGAGCCCGCGGCATGGATCTCGTCGATGCGGCGCGCGATGAGCTCCTCGCGGACGGGCGCCTGGTAGGCGTCGGCGAGCAGACCGTGCACCTCGTCGTCGGGAGCGGTCGCGACCCGCGCGAGCAGCGCGTCCGGGTCGTCGTAGCGGGTCTGGACGCCTTCGAGGTTCAGGACCGCCAGGCCGCCGAGGCCCGCCAGCACGCCCGCAAACCGCGCATCGACCACCGCGTCCATCGCCGACGCGAGGATCGGCACGCGCAGCTCGAGGCCCGCGAAGGTCTGCGCGAGGTCGACGTCGGAGGGCTCGACCGTCTCCGTCCCGGGTGCCAGCGAGACGTCCTCGAAACCGTACGTCGGCCGGATCGTGTCGACCTTCGAGCGGAACATGCGGCGGCTCGCGGCCGGCGACGGCTCGTGGATTCCGGTGGTTTCGGTACGGTCCAGCAACGTGCCCTCCTCGTGCGCGCCTCACTCGGTGAGCGTGGGTTGAGTCTAGCGCAGGGCCCGGGTTGGCTCTCGGGCCGCGCGGCGGCGCATGATGCCGCAATGACGTATACGCCAATGGGTGACAGGGCATGACGACGAGCAACGGGAAGCTCAAGCGCAAGGACTACGAGGCCGAGCTGGCACGGTTCAACGTCGAGCTGGTCAAATTCCAGGAATGGGTGCGCGCCAAGGGCCTCCGGATCGTGGTGCTCTTCGAGGGCCGCGACGCTGCCGGCAAGGGCGGCGCGATCAAGCGGATCATGGAGCCACTGAACCCACGACACGCGCGGGTGGCGGCGCTCCCCGCGCCGTCCGATCGGGAGCGGACCCAGTGGTATTTCCAGCGCTACGTCGCGCATCTGCCGGCGGCGGGCGAGATCGTCCTGTTCGATCGGAGCTGGTACAACCGTGCCGGCGTCGAGCGGGTCATGGGCTTCGCCACGCCCGACGAGGTCGAGGAGTTCTTCCGCGCCGCACCCGAGTTCGAGCGGATGCTGATCCGCTCCGGCATCCAGCTCGTCAAGTACTGGTTCTCGGTGAGCGACGCCGAGCAGGAGCGGCGGTTCCAGGCCCGCCTCGACGACCCGACGAAGCGCTGGAAGCTGAGCCCGATGGACCTCGAGGCGCGGACGCGCTGGGTTGACTTTTCGATCGCGAAGGACGACATGTTTTCCCACACGGACACGAAGCAGTCGCCGTGGTGGGTCGTGGAGGCCGACGACAAGCGGCGGGCTCGGCTGAACGTCATCAGCCACCTCCTGAGCCTGGTCCCGTACGGCGACCTGACGCCCGATGAGATGGAGCTCCCGCCGCGTCAGCACGACCGGCGGCTACGTCCGGCCGCCTCGCTCCGACCAGACGTACGTGCCGAACCGCTACTGACCGAACCCGACGCTCACAGTCGCTCGAAGCGCTCCACGGGAAGCACGAACACCGTCGCCCCACCCACCTCGACCTCCAGCGGGTAGGGCATGAAGAACTCGCCGGGTTCCATGATCGGCGGCATCGGGTTGACGATCTGGGTCCGCGGCGTGCACGTCGCGCGGACGATCTCGAGGATCGGCTCGACCTGGTCGTCCTCGGCGCCGACGATGATCGTCGCATTCGACTGCTTGAGGAAGCTGCCCGAGCTGTGCAGCCGGGTGGCGCGGAACTCGCGATCGAGCAAGCCGTCGACCAGCGCGCCCGCGTCCTCGTGATGGACGACTGCGACGATCAGCTTCATCGCGCGGAGTATGCGCTTCGCGACCTGCCTCGAAGGGCGCTTCGGCGCGGTGTACGATGCGCTGCTCCGGTCCCATGCGCCGAGGAGTCGCTCGTGTCCGACGTCACCGAAGCCGCTCGCGACCCCCAGTCGATCCTCGCCGAGGCTGCCGCGCTCACCGCGCGAACCTCGGACCTCGATGCCGCCCTTGCGGGCCTGCTCCAACTCGCCGTCGACGCCGCGGGCGCGACCGATGCGGTCGTCTTCCTGCAGGACCCCGACCGTCCCGAGTTGCAGCTGGCCGGGTCCGCGGGGATCGCGGCCGACGCCGCCGAACGCATCGCTTCCGAGATCGGCGACGCGGGCGCATCCGGTCCACGCCGTGGCCGCCAGCGGAGCGGCCGACCCGGCCGCGGGCCTGCTGCCGCTCGTCGTCGAGACGGCCGGGGTCGAGGTGATCCTCGGCGTCCTGCAGCTGCGCCGGGACGGCTCACCCGCGGACGCGGGGGCGCCGACGGTCCGGGCAATCGCCGATCTCATCGCCGTGGCCGTGGAGCGGGCACGGCTGGCGGCGACCGCGACCGAACGCTCCGACTGGTTCGAGCGGATGGCGCACACGGATCCGCTGACGGGCCTGGCGAACGAGCGGACCGTCGGGCGGATCCTCGAGCTCGAGCTCGCCCGGGCCGCTCGCCAGGAGAGCGAGGTGTCGATCGTCCTGTTCGACATCGACGACTTCCAGGCAACGAACCGCGAGGGCGGCCACCAGGCCGGCGACGACGTCCTTCGCCGCGTGGCGGCGGTCCTGGCCGAGTCGGTCCGGCTCGTCGACACGGTCGGGCGGATCGGTGGCGACGAGTTCGTGCTGGTCGCGCCGGGCTCGGCCGGGCTGACCGTCGCGCGCCGGGTCCTCGAAGGGATCGTGTCGCTGCCCGCCGTGGCCGGCCGGCCGGTCACCGTGTCAGCGGGTGTGGCCCGCTTCCCGGCCGACGGCACCGACGCCGAGACGCTGCTCGAGGCCGCGGCCACGGCCCTCGCCCAGGCACGCGCCGACGGGCGCGGCCACGCGGTGCTCAACCCGGGCTGAGCCGGGCCGCGGCGTCGGTCGTCGGCCAGATACGACCCTCCGTCGTATCTGGCAGCTCAACCGTTACTGCTGCCCGCACAGCACGAACCACGGTCGTATCTGACAAGGAGCCACGTTCCGCCGTTTACGTCTGGACGTCGCCCGTGCGAGGCCCGCGCATCCGGCGCCGGGTCGTGACGTCGACGCGCGAGCCGTCCAACTCGCGGGCCGGATGCTCCACCAGCGCGATCAACCGGCTGGCCATGAACCGTCCCGTGCGGACCGGCGTGCCGCCGCGGGTCACCTCGGTCACCTCGACCACGCCGCGCGCGGTCGTGACCTCGATCCGCCGACCGGCACGGGTCGCCTCGATCTCGAATGTCTGCACGCCCTGGCCGGTATCGACCACGGCCTCGACCCGGTCGCCCTTCATGCGGCGACGCTAGCGCGTTTCGAGGCGTGGCGCCAGCGCGGCGACCAGACCCGTGGCACCCGCCGGAGCCCCGGCGGTGCCCGGCCGCGAGGATCGGCATGGTCGGCGTCGTCGCCCCCGGCTCCGGTTCGCGGGTGAGCGCGAGCGTCATGCCCGGTTCGACGGGCAGCCCGGAGCTGTCCAGGCGGCCCGTTCCCGCGTCCCCGACCGCAAAGCCTCCAAGCGGAGCGGGCGCTGTGTCACCGACGATCACCCAGCCCTCGTAGACCTCGCTGCCGGTCGTCGGATCGAGATCCTGCACGGCCATCGTGAGCTCGCCGGACGAGCTGACTGCCGCGAGCCCTCGGGGACCGCCGGACTCGGTCGGCGCGAGCACCGCGGTCAGCGCGCCCTGGCTGCGATCCGGCTTCGAGCACCGCCGCAACGTCGCGCTCGAACTGCTCGCTCGAGTTGAGCCGCCCGAGCGTCAGGAGGTTGACCGCGACGAGCGCGACGATCGCGATGCCCGCCGCCGCGACGAGGAACCACGAGACCGGGCTCGGGCGGCGCCGGGAGTCGATCTGGATCGGTTCGGCTGCCGGCGGCGCTTCGGCGGGCGCCCCTGCTGTCGCCGGGACGGCCGTGCGCTCGGCGAGATCGTCGGCCGCGGCGGCGAGGATCAGGCCCTTCAGGGCAGCCGGCGGCTCGACGGGCTCGAGGGTCTCGGCCAGCGCCGGGACCACCGAACCCAGCTCGGCGAACTCCTCGTGCGGCAGCGGACACGCCCGGAGATGCTCGCGAACCGCCTCCTCCTCGTCGGGCTCGAGCGCGTACAGCACGAACGGGGCGGCCAGTTCGACCGCCTCCTCGTGGGTCAGTCGCGTCCGGTCGCTCATGGCCCGGCACCCTGTTCGAGCAGGTGGCGTCGCATGGCGAGCAGTGCAAGGCGCATCCGGCCCTTGACGGTCCCCAGCGGGGCTCCCGTCCTGGTCGCGATCTCCTGCTGCGTGAGCCCGCCGAAGTAGGCCAGCTCGATCGCTTCGCGCTGCGTGTCGGGCAGTACCTCGAGCGCGGCACGAACGGTGCCCGCGTCGAGGTCGGCCGAGACCTCGCCCCAGACGTCGGGGGCCGTGAGCGCCGACGGCGTCACGTCCTCGGTCTCGGGCAAGGCGTTGGTCGGCCGGCGACGACGCACCGCGTCGACCGCGCGGTGGTGGACGATGGCGAGGAGCCAGGTCTTGACGCTCCCCCGTCCCTCGGCGTAGCGGCCGGCATGACGCCACGCACCGAGGAAGGCCTCCTGGAGGACATCCTCGGCCAGCGATGCATCCCCGGTGACGCGGAGAGCGATCGAATAGGCCATCGTGCGGTACCTGTCATACAGCGCTTCCAGTGCGTTCAGCTCGCCGTTCGCGATCCGCGCGAGGACCTGCCGATCGTCGTCCTCGACGATCGAGACAGGCCGGCCCGGAGCGACGGCGTCGTCCGCACTCACCGGTTCATGCGCACGGCGGGCTCGTTTGGTTCACTGACCGGCGAGGCGAGCCGAGCCTCGACAGCGCGCCAGACCTCGGACGCCACCTCGTCGGCGGATCGCGTGGCGTCGACGATGGCGAAGCGGTCCGGGTCCTCCGCGGCAAGCCGCACGAACCCGTCGCGCACCCGCCGGTGGAACGCGAGGTCGTGCTCGGCCTCGAAGCGCGTCACGTCGTCCGGTGCCACGCGGGCGAGGCCCGCTTCCACGGGCAGGTCGAGCAGGATCGTCAGGTCGGCGCGGAGACCCCCGGTTGCCGCTTCGTCGAGCGCGCGGAGCGTTTCGAGCGGCACTCCTGCGCCGAACCCCTGGTAGGCGAAGGTCGAGTCGGAGTAGCGGCCGCACACGACGATCGCTTCGTCATCGAGAGCCGGCCGGATCACCTGCCGGATGAGATGTCGCCTGGCGGCCTCGAAGAGGAACGCGTCGGTCAGCGCATCGGTGGGTTCGACGCCACCGTGGCGCGCGAGCAGGATCTCGCGCAGCTGCTCGCCGAGGACGCGTGCCGCCCGGTTCGCGTGTCACGACCACCGATCTGCCGGAGGCACGAAGCCGCTCGGCGAGGCGCTCGACCTGGGTCGTCTTGCCCGACCCGTCCGGCCCTTCGATCGTGATGAACCGGCCTCGTTTGCCCGTCATTTGCCCGAGTGTAGCCGCTGCCATTGATCCGTCCGTCGGCGCAGCGCGAATGCCTACCAGACGCCCCGACCGTCCCCCACGGGGTGCAGCTCTTTGGAGGTCAGTGGCATGGCGTCCTACGGTGAGGACCCGGCTCGTGCCTTGCGGCTCGCGGAGGCCGAGCTCGTCGCCCGGAACGACGTCTACGGCTACGATGCCCTCGCCTGGGCGCTCCTCGCGAACCGCCGCGCCGATGAGGCCCGGGCGTAGATGGCGGAGGCGCTGGCCCTGGGCACCCGACGCAAAGCTGCTGTACCACGCCGACCGGCACTGATGCGCGTCGCCGGCCGCGCTTTGGCGCTCGCAATTCTGGCCCTCATCGTGCTGCCGGCGGTCGTGCTCGCCCACCCGCTCGGCAATTTCACGATCAACCACTACGCGGGACTGCGCATCGAACCCGACCGCATCACCCTCGATCTCGTCATCGACCAGGCCGAGATCCCGGCGTTCCAGGCGCGTCAGGCACTCGACGCAAACGAGGACGGGGAGGTCTCGGACGCCGAGCTGGAGGCGGGTCGCGTGCCGTCCTGCGCTGCGCTGACCGACGACCTGCACCTCGCCGTCGAGGGCTCGTCGATGGAGCCGGAGCTGACGGCCGCCGGCGTCGAGCTCCGCCCGGGCGTTGGCGGCCTGTCGACGCTCCGTCTCGTGTGCGTCTTCGAGGCCGGCCTCACGGCACCGATTGCGTCGGGCTCGCACGTCGAGTTCGCGGACACCTCGTACGCCGGGCGGCTCGGCTGGCGCGAGATCGTGGTCGAAGGTTCGGGGGTGGCGGTCACGCCGGTCGAGGGCGAGCTGCGCGACAGCAGCATCTCGGACCGGCTCCAGGCGTATCCGGCTGATCGGCTCGACGACGCCCTCACCGACGAGCGCGTGGTCGTCGCCGTGTCTCCCGGAGGGGCGCAGCTCCCACCGGTCGCCGTCCCCGACGCGAGTCCGGTCGAAGCCGCACCCGCCGATCCCGCCTCGGTCGAGGGCGCGCGTCCCTTGGCGGCCGTTCCCGGCGGCGTGGGCGGCGAGATCCCGGCCCTGTTCCAGACTCCCGACCTGACGCCCTTCGTGTTGCTGCTCTCGCTGGCGACGGCCGCGGGCCTGGGGGCAGCGCACGCCCTGACCCCGGGCCATGGCAAGTCGCTGATGGCCGCCTACCTGGTCGGCACGCGCGGGACGCCCGTGCACGCGATCGGCCTCGGGCTGTCGGTGAGCGCCTCGCACACGCTGGGAATCCTCGCCCTTGCCGCGGTGATCGTCGGCGCGCAGGGCCTGCTCAGCCCTGACCTCGTCGTGCGAACGGCGCCACTCCTGGCGGCGGCCGGCATCGTGGCGATCGGCTCGTGGATGCTGATCAGCGAGCTGCGCAGGCGTCATGCCGCCCGGACCGCCGGGCATGACCACGGCCACGACCATGAACATGGGCACGAACACGACGATCGCGTACATGACCACGACCACATCGAGCCGCACAGCCACGGCGGTGTCTCCCACACCCACCTGCCCGCGAAGGACACCAGCGTCACGTGGCGGAGCCTGTTCGTGCTCGGGCTGGCCGGCGGGTTGATCCCCTCGACGAGCGCGCTGCTGATCCTGCTCGGGGCGATCGCCGGCGGCCGGGCCGCGTTCGGCGTCGTTCTCGTGGTCGCGTTCGGGCTCGGCATGGCGGCCGTGATGACCGGCGTCGGGCTGGCGCTGATCCTCGCCCGCGGCCGTATGGACGGCCTTGCCGCGGACTCGACGCTCGGCCGATTCCGGGCCTGGCTGCCGCTTGCGGCGGCCTGCCTCGTTCTCGGGATCGGCCTCTACCTGACGGTGCAGGCGGTGGCTGGGCCAACGACGTTCTGACCATCAGTCGAGCGCGCCGCGGATCACCTCGATCGCTGTGTCGACCGTCTCGTCGGTCGTGCGGTGGTTCATGAAGCAGGCCCGTAGCCACAGCAGCGGCTCACCGTCATGCGGCACGGTTGTGCCCGACAGGAGCACCCGCCCGGTCGCGTTGATCCGGTCGAGGAACGCCTGGTTCTCGTCGTTCGACCGCCCGCGCGCCCGGAAGACCGCGGTCGAGAGCGTCGGCCGCCACGCGAGCTCGAGTCGTTCGTCGCGACGGAGCGCGTCATCGAGCCGGATCGCGTGGTCGAGGCAGCGATCAAGGGCGGTAGCGAACGCCTCCCAGCCGTAGAGCTTGAGCGCCATCCAGACGCGCAGCCCGCGCACCGGTCGCGTCAGCTCGAGCGAATAGTCGGCGAAGTCCGGGGCGCCGAACCCCGAGCGTGCGTCGTGCAGGTAGGCCGCGTCGCCCGCATGCGCCGCGGCCAGTTGTTGCCCGTCCCGCACGAGGACGCAGCCCGTACCCGGCGACAGAAACATGCCCTTGTGCGGGTCGACCGTGAGCGAGTCGACGTCGCCAAGTCCGTCCAGGACCGCCCGTCCGCGATCGGTCAGGAAGAAGAACCCCCCATACGCGCCATCGGCGTGGACCCATAACCCGTGGCGCCGCGCGATGTCCAGGACGTCGCGGATCGGATCGACGGCGCCCGTGTTGATCGTCCCCGCACTGACGACGACGAGGAACGGCTGGCCACCGGCTGCCCGGTCCTGCTGGACCATCTGCTCGAGGGCGGCGACGTCGATCCGCAACAGACTGTCGATCGGCACGGTGCGGACCAGCTCCGGGCTGATGCCCATCACGTGCGCTGCCCGCGTCACCGAGTGGTGGACCTCGCCGGTGACGTACACCTGTCCCTGCGCATCATTGCGGCCGAGGATCGCGTGCCGGGCGGCGACCATCGCGCTGAACGTCGCCGTCGACCCGCCGGACGTGAACACGCCGCGGGCCTCGGGTGGCATCGCGAACACGTCCGCGATCCAACGCAGGGCGTTCCACTCGAGCTGCGCGAGCGCGGGCGACGGCCCCGACAGGCCGATGTAGCGGCTCTGGATGGCACCGAGAAAATCGGCGATCGCCGTGACGGCAAGACCGGTCGGCGGCACGTACCCGAGGAAGCCCGGGTGCAACTGGTTGAACCCCACGCCGCCGGCGTCATGCAGGGCGGACAGCAGTTCGCTCAGCGTTGCCGGCGTCGGGAAGTCCTCGGCCAGGCGTCCGACGACCGCTGCGGTGCCGTCACTGGTCGAGGCACGCGACGTCGGGATGCCTTCGATGACCGACATAGCGAACGCGGAGACGGCCGCCATCATCTGCGCAAATTCGGTGGTGTCGGGCTGCAGCCGCGACGCCGCGTCTCCTGCCATCAGCCACCTCTAGGAGCACCCAACCCCGACGGTGAGCGAAGCATACGCAGCCGCGCCTCGACACGGTCCGGGCGGATCCAGCCTCGGACGCGTGCGCGCATGGTCCGCTCGGCGCCGCGTGCCTCGTCCTCGGGCTCGGCCGGTCGCTGTCGATCCAGGAGCGCTTCTCACGCAGGCCCACGGTGACTGATATCACGCTCGGCGCATCCAACGCGCCGCGTAAACGTGCCCCAGGCGTACCGCCGAGCATGCATCGCAGGCTCGCACCGGCTCGGCAACGTGAACAACGTGCGTAACAAGTCCCGGCGGGACTGGATGAGGTGCAACAGCCGGGCCTGGACCAGCTGGCCCGGGACTTTCGCACGTATGCACGTCGCGAATGCGAGTGAAGCGGTCCACGGTCCGGGCACCCGTGAACGGCCGCCAGTTTACCGGAATCGGCTAACTGGACCGGTTCCTTGGGCCGGTTGACAGACGAGGGAGCGCGCCGGACATGTCTCGCATTCGCCCACTGCATGTCTGCCAAGCTGCATGCCTGCGAAGCCGAATGGTCTCGCCGCCAGCGTACGGAACGGACCTGCTCTGCTAGGCTCGCCCCCAATGCGGGAAATCACCGACCGTGCCCTCGACACGGCCGTGTCGCTCGGTGCGGGGTATGCCGACGCGCGCGTCGTCCGACGGCTCAGCGAGTCCATCTCGATCAAGACCGGCCGCGTCGAAGGCGTCGCCTCCGGCGAGAACGAGGGGTTCGGCGTCCGGGTGCTCGTCGACGGCGCGTGGGGGTTCGCGAGCTCGCACGTCCTGACGACCGCAGAGGCGGATCGAGTCGCCGGCGAGGCCGTCCGGATCGCACGGGCATCGGCCACCGCCCTGCGCACCCCGGTGCTGCTCGACGATCGGCCGCCGGCCCATGGCACGTTCGAAACCCCCGTCCAGGAGGACCCGTTCACGGTCTCGCTCGACACGAAGATCGCGGACCTGCTCGCCGCCGACCAGGCCGCGTCTGCGGTGCCGGGCATCGTCTTCACCGAATCCATCTACGGCGCGCAGCGCGAATGGAAGACGTTCGCCGCGAGCGACGGCAGCTTCACCGAGCAGACGATCACCCACGTCGGCGCCGCGGTCGAGGCCAACGCGATCGACGGTGACGAACACCAGCGCCGGAGCTACCCGGATGCCGGGGGCGGCTGGCAGGCGGCGGGCTACGAGTACATCCGGAGTCTTGGCATGCGCGAGCGCGCCGAACCGATGGCCGAGGAGGCCGTCGCGCTGCTCAGCGCGCCACAATGCCCGTCCGGACGGTTCACGATCGTGCTCGACCCGTCGCAGCTGTACCTCCAGGTCCACGAGTCGTGCGGCCACCCGTCCGAGCTCGACCGCGTGTTTGGCACCGAGGCGAGTTATGCCGGGACGAGCTTCCTGACGCCCGACAAGCTCGAGAGCGGGTTCCGCTACGGGTCGGACCTCATCGACATCGTGGCCGACGCCACTGCCCCGGGCGGCCTGGGCACTTTCGGCTGGGACGACGAGGGGGTCGGCGCGCAGGCGGTGCCGATCGTCAAGGAGGGCATCTTTGTCGGATACCTGTCGAGCCGCGAGACCGCCCCGCGGATCGGGCGACGGAGCGGCGGCGCGATGCGGGCCGACGGCTGGAACCGCATCCCGCTCATCCGCATGACGAACATCAACCTGTTGCCGAAACCCGGCATGAGCCTCGACGAGATCGTCGCCGACACCGATGACGGCCTGTACCTGGCGTCGAACCGGAGCTGGTCGATCGACGATCGACGGCTCAACTTCCAGTTCGCCACCGAGGTCGCCTACGAGATCAAGGGCGGCAAGAAGGGCCGGCTGTTCAAGAACCCGACCTACACCGGCATCACCTACGAGTTCTGGCGGTCGTGCGACGCGGTCGGCGACGAGCGGAGCTACGTGATGCTCGGCACGCCGAACTGCGGCAAGGGCGAACCCGGCCAGGTCGGCCATGTCGGTCACGCGGTCCCCGGCGCGCGCTTCCAGGGTGTCCAGGTGGGGGTCGGCAAGTGGTGAGCCGCGAGGAGGACACGGTCTCGCTGGAGCTCGCCGATCGTGCGCTCGGGTTCGCGCTCGCCGCCGGGGCTGCCGAAGCCGAAGCCGTGGTCATGCGCGAGGACGGCGCCCTCACCCGCTTCGCCAATAGCGAGATCCACCAGAACGTCGCCCAGCGCGAGGTGGCGGTCAACCTGCGGGTCGTCATCGGCAAGCGGGTCGGTGTCGCCTCCTCCGGTCGGTCCGACGACGAGGGCCTGCGAACCCTGGCCGCAACGGCGGTCGCCATCGCGCGAGTCGTCGAGGAGCTGCCCGACTGGGGCGGCCTCGCCGAGCCGCGCCCCCTGGAGGGAGCGGTTGATGGCTTCGACGCCGACACGGCCACGGCCACGCCGGAGTTCCGTGCCGGCGCGGTCCGCGAGGTCATCGCCGCCGCGGACGCCGCAGGCGTCACAGCGTACGGCTCGTTCTCGACCGGCACCGACGCGACGGCTGTCGCCAACTCCAACGGGGTCCGCGTCGCAGGCTCGCGGACGACGGCGCACCTGATCACCGTGTCGATGGGCGAGGCGGGGGGTACCGGCTACGCCGAGGCCGCCGCCGTGGACGCGACGACGATCGACCCGGGGGCGATCGGCCGCGAGGCCGCGGAGAAGGCTCGGGCCAGCGCGAACGCGGTCGCGATCGACCACGGCGACTATCCCGTGGTCCTCGAGGAATACGCGGTCGTCGATCTGCTCGACATGCTCGGTTACCTCGGGTTCAGCGCGCTCGCGGTCCAGGAGGAGCGCTCGTTCTTCGAGCCCGGCAAGCGGATCGGCAGCGACCTCGTGACGATCCGCGACGACGGCGCCGACCCGGCCGGGCTGCCGATGGCGTTCGATTACGAGGGCCTGCCGAAGCAGCGAGTCGAGCTCGTCGAGCGCGGCACCTGTCGCAACGTGGTGTACGACGTGCAGACCGCGGCGCGCGAAGGCGTCGCGTCGACCGGGCACGGCCTCCCGGCCCCGAACCCGTACGGCCCCTTTCCGCTCAACATGGTCATGGAGCCCGGCGATGCGACGCGGGACGAGCTGATCGGTGGCCTGGACCGCGGACTCCTCGTCACCCGCTTCCACTACACGAACCCGGTCCACCCGAAGCTGGCGATCGTCACCGGCATGACCCGCGACGGGACGTTCCTCGTGGAGGGCGGGCGGATCGTCGGGCCGGTCCGCAACCTGCGCTACACCCAGAGCTACCTCGACGCATTGCGCGGCGCGGTCGCGGTCGGCCGGGAGCGGCGGACGCTCAAGGGCTTCCTCGGCGGGGTCGCCGTGCCGGCCGTCCGCATCGAGAACTGGACGTTCACGGGCACCACCGAGCACTGAGCCATGCGCGTCACGTCCGCCACCGCCATTGCCTTCATCGTCACGCTCTGCCTCGTCGCAGGCATGGGCATCCTCATCCTTGCCGCACCGGACGCGCCACTCCAGGACGCGTGGGGATTCAGGGGCGGAGCTGCCGTCCTGGCGGTCGCCTTCGGCGGCGTCGGAGCCCTTGTCGCCCTCCGCGTACCCGGCAACCGGATCGGCGCGCTCCTGGTCGCGATCGGCTTCTGGGCCGCGGCCATCGGGTTCACCGCCGAGTACGCCGTCTACGGCCTGACCGTGGCGCCCGGCTCCGTTCCATTCGCGCTCGCGGCAAGTTGGCTGGCCACCTGGGTCTGGGTCCCGTTCGCCGGGTTGTCAACGACGTTCCTGGTGCTGGTGTTCCCCGACGGGCGACTCCTGTCCCCCAGTTGGAGACTCGTGGCGTGGCTGGCGGCCGTGGCAATCGCCATCACGGCCACGGCGATGGCCCTGTTGCCCGGCCCGATCAACAACGTCCCGTCACTCGACAACCCGCTCGGTGCTTCGCCCTCGACGGCCCCGGCCGTCCAGGCCGTGGCTTCGCTTGGCTTCGTCCTGCTGGCAGTCGCGGTCGTGCTGTCGGCGGCATCCCTCGTCCTGCGCGTCCGCAGGTCCACCGGCGTTGCCCGACAACAGCTGAAGTGGTTCGCGGCGGCAGCGGTGTTCGCCGGCCTGACGCTGGCAGGTCCCGCGACCTTGTTCAACCTGGCGATCACTGGAGATCCGAGCGCACCGACGGTCAAGGCGTTCGAGATCCTCACCATGGTCGCGCTCCTGCTGGTGCCGATCGCCGTCGGCATCGCCGTGCTGCGCTACCGGCTGTACGAGATCGACCGGCTGATCAGCCGGACGATCAGCTGGGCGATCGTGACCGGGCTGCTGGTGGCCTCCTTCGTTGTGCTCATCCTGGCCTTGAGCAGCATCCTCGAGCCGCTGACAGGCGGCAGCACGCTGGCCGTTACCGGCTCGACGCTGGTCACGGCCGCCCTCTTTGCGCCGCTCCGCAACCGGGTCCAGCGGGCCGTCGATCGGCGTTTCGATCGCAGCCGCTACGACGGTGAGCGGCTGCTGACCGCGTTCGGCGAGCGAAGGCGCAACGAGGTCGACCTCGTGATGATCAGCGACGACGTGCTGGCCACCGTCGATGCCGCTGTTCGGCCCGCGCATGCCGGCCTGTGGCTGCGGAACCCGGAGCATCCCTGACCGAAGCGTCGTAACGATGCCGGAACGCTCGAAGGGCAGCATCAGCGGCGTGAGATCGTCGAAGCGCCCGCGGGGCCGGCAACTCGTCCGCGTCGTCCTCAGCTGGGGCATCTGCGGATTCGCGCTGCTGATCTCGATCGTGAGCCTCGTGTCCGCTGAGCCCCCCATCGTCTGGCTCGTCACGTACACCGCGATCCCCCTGACCTTCGGCGGCATCGGTGCATTCCTCTCCACGCGCGTCCCCGGCAACCCGATCGGGCCGATCCTCCTCGTGACGACGCTGGGGTTTGCGACGTTGATCGGCAGCTGGACCTGGCTGGTGACACAAGTCGAGCTGCCGACGACCGACCCGTTTGCGATCCTCATCGGCCTCCTCGCTGTCCTGTTGTTCATTCCATCGCTTGTGCTGGTGCTCGTCGGGGTTCCTCTGCTGTTCCCGGATGGTCGCTTCCTGTCGCCCCGTTGGCGCTGGGTGGCCATCGCCGCAGCACTCACCGTCGCCGTGGCGACGGTGCGCATCCTGTTCGAGACGGCCGAATTGGCCGCTCCCGGGCTTCGAAACCCGTTCTTCCTCGCGGGCGCGGAGGGGATCCTCGGGACGATCGAGAAGATCGAGACGCTCGTGGGCGTCCCGCTCTTCTTCCTGGCCGTCTGGTCCCTTGTGCTGCGTTACCGACGATCCGATGACGTCGCGCGTCACCAGATCCGCTGGCTGGCGGCCGCGTCGGCTTTCGCCGTGGTGGCGTTCGGCATCTCGTTCGTGGTGCCAGAGGATGTCGCGCTGCTCTTCCAGAACGTCGGAATCATTGCGCTGAACGCGATCCCGCTCGCGATTGGTGTCGCGATCGTGCGCTACCGGCTGTACGACATCGACCGGCTGATCAGTCGCGGCATCTCGTACGGTCTCGTGACCATCGTCCTGCTCGCGACGTACGTCGCGGTCGTGCTCATCCTGCAGGGTCCGCTCGGCGCGATGTTCGGCACGCAGACGGTGACCGTCGCCATCTCGACGCTCGTCATCGCGGGGCTCTTCCAGCCCGTTCGCTCGCGCATCCACCGTGCGGTCGATCGCCGGTTCGACCGGGCACGCGTCGACACCGAGCGCACGGCTGTGGCCTTCTCGAACCGGCTGCGCGAGGAGGTCGACATCGACGCCGTCGTTGGCGACCTCGCGTCCACCGCGTCGGGGGCGGTCAGGCCGGCGCGCATCGACGTCTGGTTGCGGGAGCCCGCCGTTCCGTCCTGATCAGGATGCCCAGAGCATCCACACGCCGGGATCGGGGTCGGCCGGGTCTCCGTCGAACTCGGAGAAGGCCTCGACCGACCGGCGAAGATGCTCGAACGCTTCCTCGTCCCGGCCGGCGGCGTGGAGCAGGTCCGCGACGTGGTTCTCGACAGCCGCCTCGAGATGCCGATCGCCGATCCGGCGACACGCGGCGACCGCCTGCTGCCCGCGTTCGAGCGCGCCGTCGACATCGCCCGTCGCCGCGACGGCCAGGGCCAGGCCGGTGAGCGCGGCGATGGCTGCCGAGGGGTCTCCGTCGGCGGTGGCGGCCGCGACGGCGACTTCGAGATGCGCGACCGCGGCCCGCCCGTCCCCGGCATCAAGCGCGACGAGGCCCGCCATGCGGCGCGCGGCACCGATCGCCACCGGGTCGCCGGCAGCCTCGGCGGCGACCTCCGCATCGGCGGCAGCCTGTGCCGCCCCGGCACGGTCGCCCGCCCGGCGGCGGATCACTGCGCGATCAGCGAGGCACGCCGCCTGCCAGGCCGGCTCGCTCGAGCCGGCAAGGGCCGCGTCGAGGTGCGCGTCTGCCGCGGCCAGGTCGCCTGCCCGCAAGTGGGCGCGTGCTAGCGCAGCCTCGATCCGCGGCAACAGGTTGGGATCGGCGAGTGCCGCCGCGGCCTCGTAGGCTCGCGTGGCGTCGGCGTAGTCGCCGGTCCGCGTGCGCAGGTCACCGACCCGCATGTGGAGCTCGGCCGGCGCGGGATGGCCGAGGGCCAGCGCGGCCGCGTAGGCATCGATGGCCTCGCGATTTGCGAAGACCCCGGCCGCAGCCTCGCCCGCATCCCCGAATGCCACCGCTGCCTCGGCGTCCCGGCCGGCCTCCCGCTCGTGGCGAGCCAGGCGCGCGAGCCGCGCCGGGTCGTCGCGGGCGGCGCCTGCTGCGTCGAGCCGGATCGCCTCGGCGATGCGCCGATGGAGCAGCCGGCGCCTGGCCAGGCTCGTCGACTCGTCGGCCAGGTCCCGCAGCGCGCCGTGGGTGAAGTCGTAGGTCGGGGTCTCTTTCGCCTCGGCGGACTCCCGGATGAGCCCCCGTGCTGCCAGCTCGTCCAGTGCGTCGAGGACCTCGTCATCGGACCGGCCGCTGGCGTAGCGGAGGGTCGGGACCTCGAAGGCACGCCCGATCGCCGCTGCCGCTGCGAGCACCTGCGCGGCGACGCCATCGACGCGAGCGAGACGCTCGGACAGGACCGCGCGCACCCCTGTCGGGAGCACGTGGCTGGCGTCCCCGCTCGGGTCAGGCGCCGTAGCCATCGCCGAGGCCAGGTACAGCGGCAAACCCTCTGACGCGTCCCATAGCGCCTCCACCGACCAGCTCGACGTCGAATTCGCGGCTCGGAGGAACGCGTCGACATCGTCATGCCGGAGCCGGCCCAGGCGGAAGACGGCATCGCGGGCACGTCCCGCGGCGAGCTCCGCGAGCAATCGAGCGTCGCCTGCCAGCTCGTCGTCGCGCCACGTCAAAAGGACGAGCACCGGCCGGCCTGTCAGACGCCGGAGGAGGTACGCCAGTGCCGCGACCGTGCCCCCGTCTGCCCAGTGGACGTCGTCGACCACCAGGACGCCGGGCGTCGGACCGGCAAGCGCTGCCGTGAGCGCGTCGGCGATCGCGGCGAGCAGCCGCGTCTGGACCGTGGAGGCATCGGCCGCCTCGGCGGCCCGTCGCGCCCCGGGCCGAGTGACGCCCGGAACGACCCGGGCCAGCTCGACCACGACCCCGTCCCCCAGCGCTTCGATCCGACGTGCCTGGTGGCTGTCACGGAGCGCGAGCTCCAGTGCGCCCACGATCGGGCCGTACGCGATCCGCTGCTCCGCCGCGTACGCGGACGTGGCGAGGACGACGGCACCGGCGGCTCTGGCCTCGTCGGCGATCGCCTGCGCCAGCCGGCTCTTGCCGATCCCGGGCTCTCCAACGAGCGCCGCGGTCCGACCGTCGCTCACAATGCCACGCCGGATGGCATCGACCGCGCGCAGGGTCGCATCCCGCCCGACGAGCGGCAGGCGCTGCGGGTCGAGTGCCGGCTCCGGCGCCGGATGGGGTCCAGCCCCGGCGGGCTGCGAAACCACCGGTGCCTGTCCGTCGCGGATGGCTTCGTAGCGGGCGGTCGTCTCCGCCAGCGGATCGACGCCGAGCTCGCGCTCCAGGACCGCGACGCACGCGCGGTACTGGCGCACCGCGCCGGCCCGATCGCCGGCCGCGGCGAGGAGCTCCATCCGCCGAACATGCGCCGACTCGTCGAGCGGATCGAGGTCGATCCGCCTGCCGGCGGCAGCGATTGCCCCCGCGACGTCGCCGTTCGCCTCGAGTGCCGCGGTGAGGCGATCCAGCACCCGGCCGATGGTCCGCTCCACCGTGGCAGCCCTGGCCGCGCGCCAGTCGTCGAACTCGGGGCTGTCGCGGAGCGTGAACCCAGCCATGAACGGGCCGCGCGCCAGATCGGCGGCGGTTGCGAGGTCCGCCGGGTCTCCTGAGGCTCCGAGCGTCTCGAGACGCCCGACATCGACGCCGTAGCGCGACGCAACGAGCGCCACCTGCTGTCGGTCGACGCGGAGGACGTCCGGGCCGACGGCACCGCGGAGCACCGACAGCGTCCGGCGGAGGGCGCCGCGTGCCGACGCGTCGTCTGCGTCCGGCCACAGGAGCGCCGCAAGCTCCTCCCGGCCGTAGGGCCGTCCATCCGTGGCGAGGACGGCCAGGATCGCAACCGCCTTGCGCGTATCGACCTCCAGCGGGTTGCCCGCGACGGTGATCTCGGGAGAGCCGAGGAGCCGGATCTCGACTGCTGGCGGGAGCGCGCGGGTTGCCATCGAGCGCAACGGTATCGGACTTGAGGCACATCTCGTAACGTTGTCCGGACGATCTGCCCCCAGAGTGCCGAGGCGATGGATCCGACGTCACCGCCGCGACTCAACCGGACACGCCGCCGCCGCTGGCCGTGGTTGGTTGCCATTGCCACGCTCGTCGTGTTCGGGCTCGCGAACGTCCTCTACCCCGCGGCCGAGGCCAATCGCCTCTTCACGGCAATGTTCGGGGCGATCATCTTCGCGTTCGTGCTCGTTGGTGCGCTGTTGAGCGTCCGGGTGCCGAGCAACGTGATCGGCCCGATGCTGCTTGGCTCGGGGGCGACGCTGGCAGTGACGGTCGCCGTAGGGACCTTGGCGATCGTCGGCGCATACCGCGAAGACCTCCCCGCCCCCGTCATCGCCGCCGCCCTGCTCGTGAACGACATCGGTTTCGTCGTCCCGATCATCGTCGTGCTGATCGGCGTGCCGCTGGTCTTCCCGGACGGTCACCTCCTGTCGGCGCGCTGGCGCTGGATTGTCGTGCTGACGGCAGTGGCGCTGACGGGCCAGATAATCTCTCAAGTCTTCGGACCCGGCCCTCTGGGCGCCCGGGAGATCGCCAACCCGTTCGCGATCCCCGCCTTGGAGCCGCTCCTTGCGGCACTCAACGCATTCGCGAATTGGACTTCGATCATCGGCTTCACCGGCGCGGTGCTAGCCGTGGTTATCCGATACCGAGGCGGCGGCGAGGTCGAGCGCCATCAGCTCAAGTGGCTGATCGCCGTGGCGGGGGTCGCGGCGGTGGCTTTCCCGGTCGCCTTCATCGCCCCGTTCTCGCTCGTGGCCAATGCGGCGTTCTATACCGGGCTATTTGCGCTGCTTGCCCTGCCGCTGGCGATCGGGATCGCCATCCTGCGCTACCGCCTGTACGACATCGACCGGATCATCAGCCGCACGATCGGCTGGGCGGTCGTGAGCGGCCTCCTCGTCGCGGCGTTCGCGATCCTCGTGGTCGGGCTGCAGGCCGCTTTCGTGGGTTTCACCCAGGGCGAGACGCTCGCGGTCGCGGCGTCAACGCTTGTCGCGTTCGCCCTGTTCCAGCCCGTCAGGCGGACCGTCCAGCGGGCGGTCGATCGACGGTTCGATCGCGGCCGCTACGATGCGCAGCTGACCGCGGACGCCTTCGCCGAGCGGCTGCGTGACGAAGTCGACCTCGACACGCTCGCGACCGAGCTGGAGCGGACCGTCAGCGGCGCGATTCGACCGACCGCCGCGTCACTCTGGCTGCCCGGGCGCGAATCGTAGTGGCAGCCGTCCGGATCGCGTTCGTCGTCGGTACCCTCGCGCTCGGCCTCTGGCTGTTTGCCCAGATGGATCACGCAGGCGCGTCCATGTTCTTCCTCACGTATGGCGGGATCGGCGGCTATCTCATCATTCGCCGGCCGGCCAACCCGATCGGCTGGCTTCTGCTGCTCATCGGGTTTGGCCTCGAGCTCGGGACCGTGCGTGTCGTGGTCCCTGCGAGCGGCGCGCTGGTCCCGTCCGACCTGGTGACGGCCATCGGCATCTGGGGCAGCGGGTGCGGCTGGAGCCTCGCCTTCCTGGGAATCCTCTGCCTGAGCCTCACCTTCCCCGAGGGCCGGCTGCCGAGCGGGTGGGGTGGTCGGCTCAGCAAGCTGGCAATCGTCGCCATGGTCGTCCTCGTTCTTGCGGTAGCGCTCAACCCGGTGGTCAACGTGATTCCGGTGAATGACTCGTTCGACTTCCTGGCCCCGAACCCGGCAGCCATCGCCCCCGATGCCTTCTTCTGGAGCCTGGTCCCCGCGACCGACGCGCTGTACAACTCGATGCTCGTCATCGTCGTGTTGGGCATCGTCGCCGTGCTGGTGCGGGCGCGACGCGCGACCGGCCTCGTCCGCCTTCAGTACCGCTGGCTCATTGCGGCGCTGGTCCTGATCGTCATCTCGACGGTCGCGTGGGCCGTCGCCACGTTTGCGCAGGGCATGGACGCCTTCGGCGTGGCATTCATCCCGGTCCTCCTGGGGTACGCCGCAGTGCCGGCGGCAATCGCCATAGCCGTCCTGCGCTACCGCCTGTACGAGATCGACCGCATCATTTCGCGGACCCTCTCGTGGGCGACGGTCACCGGCGTCCTCCTCGTCGTGTTTGCCGGGCTCGTCGTCGGACTCCAGGCGCTCCTCAGCGGGGTGACCCAGGGGCAGACCCTGGCCGTTGCCGCCTCCACGCTGGCTGCATTCGCCCTGTTCCAGCCCGTCCGCCGGCGTGTGCAGCGCGCCGTCGACCGACGCTTCGACCGCGCCCGCTACGACAGCGAGCGCACGGCGGCCGCGTTTGCCGAGCGGCTGCGGACCGAGGTCGACCTCGAAGCCGTGGCCGGCGACCTGACCGGCTCGGTCGAACGCGCACTACGCCCCCGCACGCTCGGGATCTGGCTCAAGGCTCGGTCCGGTGAACCGATCGCTGGTTCGAGTGCGGCCGTAACGATTCCCGGACACTCGCTTCCTAAAGTGACCTCGACATGACCGAGACGACCGGCGCCTTCCGCCGCTTCCTCCGCCGCTCCGCGACGACACCGGTCGCGGTCGCATCGCCCGCGCCCGTCACGGATGCCTCGGCGGACGACGGCATCTCGATCGCGGTTGACATCCCGGACTCGGACCCGCTTCTCGCGTATCTCCAGTCCGCCCCAGGGCCGGTCGACGTGGCCCGCCTCGAGCTCGACTCACCGGCCGTCACGGCACTCCGCGAGGCCGGGGTCGCGCTGGTCGTGCCGCTCGTGTCGCAGGGCGAGCTGATCGGGACGCTGAACCTCGGGCCGCGCCTGTCCGAGCAGGACTACTCGACCGACGACCGCCGGCTACTGACCACGCTGGCCGCCCAGGCAGCCCCGGCCATCCGCGTGGCGCAACTCGTGCGCGAGCAGGCCGCCGAAGCGGCCGACCGCGAGCGCCTCGCCCAGGAGCTGCGCGTCGCGACACTCATCCAGCAGCAGTTCCTGCCGCGCGAGCTGCCCCAGCTCCCCGAGTGGCAGATCGCCGCGTTCTACGGCCCTGCGCAGGCGGTCGGCGGCGACTTCTACGACTTCGTCCACATGCCCGACGGACGGATCGGGATCGCCGTCGGCGACGTGACCGACAAGGGCGTCCCCGCGGCACTGGTCATGGCACGAACCCACAGCGTCCTCCGCGCCGAGGCGTCACGCCTGCACGTCGCCCGGCGAGATCCTGTCGCGGGCCAACGACCTGCTCGTGCCGGAGATGCCCGCACAGATGTTCGTGACCTGCCTGTTCGCGGTCCTCGACCCGCCGACCGGCCACATCGTCATCGCCAATGCCGGGCACAACCTGCCGTTCGTGCGCAGCGGGGCCGACATCGGCGAGCTGCGCGCAACCGGCATGCCGCTGGGTCTGCTGCCCGGCATCCGCTACGAGGAGATCGAGGGGGTCATCGAACCCGGCAGCAACGTCCTGCTCTACAGCGACGGACTCGTCGAGGCACATGACGGCGCACGCCAGATGTTCGGCTTCGACCGGTTGCGCGACTCGCTCGCCGGCGATGACGCAGGGAGCGAGCTGCTGGACCGGCTGCTCGAGACGCTCCGCGCCTTCACCGGGCCCGACCACGAGCAGGAGGACGACATCACGCTGGTGACGTTGCGTCGCTCTGCCGGCGTGGCAGGAGCGGCCGGAGCCGCGGACGCGGCAGCGGGCGGCTCCAGCGCGTTGACCTCCTTCAGTCTGCCCGGCGCGTCCGGCAACGAGCGCGAGGCGATGGACCGCGTGGCCGCCGCGCTGACCGATCTCGGCCTGCCAACCGACCGCCTGGAGCGGCTGAAGACGGCGGTGAGCGAGACCGCCATGAACGCCATCGAATACGGCAGCCAGGGCCGCGACGACGTCGCATTCGACGTGGAGGTCGAGGTGACCCCCACCGACGTGATCGTCCGGATCACCGACCGGGCGCTGTCCGGCGCGATCCCGGCCGACGCAGAGGTCCCCGACCTCGACCGCAAGCTGGCCGGCGAACAGAAGCCGCGCGGATGGGGCCTCTTCCTGATCGAGCACATGGTCGACGCGATGGACGTGTCGACGAACGACGCCGCGGGCACCCAGACGGTCACGCTCCGGATGGCCCGCGAGGAGACCAACCATGGATGACCGAACCTTCGGCGCCCAGGTCGTCGATATCCCTGACGAGATCCGCCTGCGGATGCGTGGGGACCTCGACGCCCGTGCCGACGACACCCTCCAGGATGCCTACCGCGAGGTGGCATCGCGGGAGTCGGGCCGCCTCACGCTCGACTTCGAGGACGTGGGCTACATCAACAGCACGGGGATCGCCCTCGTCGTGCGCCTTCTCGCCGATGCCCGGCGCGACGGCCGCGGCGTGCGTGCGGTCGGCCTGACCCCGCATTACCGCGAGATCTTCCGGATCACCCGCCTCTCGGACTTCATGGAGATCGTCGAAGGAGATGCCGCATGACCGTCACGACCATCGACCGCACGACGGTCGGTGACACCGCTCTGCTGCGCATCGCCGGCGACGTCACGTCGGCGAGCGACGCCGAGCTGACCGGCGCATTCGCCGCGTCATTGGATGATGGCGCCCGCGCCGTTGTCCTCGACTTCGGGGCCATGGAGTACATGAACAGCGGTGGCATCGGCCTGCTGGTGACGCTGCTCGTCCGCGCCCAGCGGGCCGGCGCGCGGCTGATCGCGATCGGCCTGTCCGACCACTACCGGCAGATCCTGGCGCTCACCCGCCTCGACGAGGCGATCGAGGTCCTGCCCGACGAGGCCGCGGCGATGGCCGCGGTGGCCCGATGACCGCCCCGCGCGACGACGGCAACTGGGCGCGTCCGGTCGACCGCCTGTCGGCCGCGGGCGTCGAGGGTGCGCCGGTCGATTCGGTCAGCGGGAAGCGCGTGTCCGGCCCGTTGCAGGGCTTTGGCCGGCTCTGGCAGAAGACGTTCCGGGTGCCGCTCGAAGGTGTCCAGCTGTCACCGCAGGAGCTGATCGCGACCTGGAAGGCGTCCTTCCCGACGTTCTGGCCGAAGGACGCAGAGTTCTACGCCCCGCTGGCCGGGATCGCCCCGGGGGAAGTCGCGCTGCTCGATCTCAGCCCGGTACCCGGGGCTCCGGTCAAGCTGAGCACCGGGATCCTGGTCATCTACGCGGACGACGAGTCGTTCACGTTCATGACCCCGCAGGGCCACACGCTGTCGGCCTGGATCACGTTCTCGGCAGCGGAGGTGGACGGCGTGACCGTCGCCCAGGCGCAGGCGCTCGAGCGCACCTCCGACCCGTTCGACGAGCTTGCCTACATGCTCGGCGGGAGCCGCATGAACAACCGGTTCTGGGAACGCACGCTCGAGAACCTCGCCCGGCACGTGGGCGTGAGCGAGCCCGCGGTCGAGACCAAGGTGGTCTGCATCGACCGTCGCCGGCAGTGGCGCCAGGCACGGCAATGTCCGCTACAGCGCGACGTTCCGGACGATGCGCCTGACGCTGACCGCGCCGTTCCGGAGGCTGACCCGCCGCTAGTCCGTCAGCGCCAGGTCGAGCGGGCCGGATCCGGGTAGAGGCGGACGCGGCGATATGGCTCGCGACCGCGCGAGCGCGACACGATGTTCGCGCGCTCGGCCATCTGGTGCTGGAGCCGCCGGATGTACGCGTTCTGCGGCGAGAGCTCCACGGTCTCGGACGAGTTGAGGACCATGTCGATGGCCTCCTCGGTCTCGCGCAGGGCCGCCTCGCGCGGATCGATCTCGAGCGAGAAGATCGAGGTCAGGCTCGACTGCATCTGCGGGATCGTGTTGCTCTTGAGGACGTAGATCGGCAGTGCCCGCTCCTCGGCCTCGCGGAGCAACGGCGTCTTCTGCTTGTACTCGTTTCGCAGGGTCATGACCACGTCGGCCTCGTCGACCTCGCGGGCGATGACGACCGGGAGCTGCAGGTCGCGGATCGCCTGCTCGAGACGCTTGCGGCTGATGCCCTGCGGCAGGATGCGCAGCGTCGGCAGCGGGGCGCCACCGGGCACGAGCACGGGCTCGCCGTGCTCGTCCTCCTCGATCCCGAGGGGCAGGCTCCCATCGGCGTCATCGTCCAGGTCGTCGGCGTTGATCGGGGCGGTGCCCTCCTCCGCCTTCATGGCGGTCAGGGCCCTGGACGCCTGGTCGCGCCACGCCTTCTGGCGTTCGAGCTCGCGGGCCTCGCGGGCGCGCTTCTCGACGGCCGTCAAGGCGGCGCCGCGCTCCAATGGCCCGCGGTCCGCGATGTCCCCGGCCACGAACGGACCCTCCTCGACGGCCGGTCCGACGGCCCCGCCGGGCCCGCCCGTCATCGGTGGCGACGCGAATCGTTCGCCGGGCATCGTCCCCTCGTCGGCGGAGCCGGCGGACCGGGTCGGGTTCTCGCGCCCCGGGCCACTCCGCGTCTGGCGCCATCCGCCGGATTGTCCTGGCCGGTAGCCCGGACGAAATCCGGCGCGCTCTGCCTCGCGGTAGCCGCCGCCCCGGTACGAGCTGTCGCCGCGCCAGCCCGGTTCCGTGCGCCAGCCCGAGCCTCCGCCGACCAGCCCGGCGAAGCGCTCCTGCCCGAGCTGCTCGCGGGGCGACGGGCGCGGCCGGCCCTGCGAGCGATGCACGCCCTCCTCGTCCCGCCAGCGCAGCTCCGGCGCCACGGGATCGCCGCGCAGCATGGCGTCGACCGTGTCGGCGACGTCGGAATGAACGGCCACCCGCTCGCGGTCCTGGATCTCAACGATCACGTCGAAGGTGGGCGGGGCCTTGCGCTCGAGCACGCTCTTCTGGGTGCGCCGGCGACGCGCCTCCTCGTCGCCGAGGGTCACGCTCTGGATGCCGCCGATGAGGTCCGACAGCGTCGGGTTCAGCATGAGGTTGTCGAGGTTGTTGCCGTGGGCGGTGCCGATCAGCTGGACGCCGCGCTCGGCGATCGTGCGCGCGGCGGCGGCTTCGAGCTCGGTACCGATCTCGTCGATGACGATGACCTGCGGCATGTGGTTCTCGACCGCCTCGATCATCACCTCGTGCTGCATCGACGGCGTGCGCACCTGCATCCGGCGCGCCTTGCCGATGGCCGGGTGCGGGATGTCGCCGTCGCCGGCGATCTCGTTTGACGTATCGACGACCACGACGCGCTTGCCGAGGTCATCGGCAAGCACCCGGGCGGCCTCGCGGAGCATCGTGGTCTTGCCGATGCCCGGGCGGCCCATGATGAGGATCGACTTTCCGGTTTCGACGAAGTCGCTGATGATCTCGATCGTGCCGTAGACGGCACGCCCGATCCGGCAGGTCAGCCCGACGATCTTCCCGTTCCGGTTCCGGATCGCGCTGATCCGGTGGAGCGTCCGCTCGATGCCGGCCCGGTTGTCGTCACCGAACGTGCCGATGTGGTCGACCACGAAGGCGATGTCGGCTTCGGTGATCTCCCGGTCGAGCAGCAACGCCTCGTCGTTCGGGAAGCGGGCTTCGGGCCGCCGGCCGAGGTCGAGGACGACCTCGATCAGGGCCTCCCGGTCCGGGGTCGCATGGACGGCGTCGACGATCTCCGGCGGCAGCGCCGCGAGCAGGACGTCGAGGTCGTCGATCGACTCACCGTGCCGGTCCTCGTATCCCACGCGTGCCTCCTTAACGGACCCCGGCCGGCACGAGTGCCGGCTCGGCGACCCGGACGAGCGTTTCTTTCATCAGGAGCGTGACGCTGGAGATCGTCTCGAAGCCCACCTCCTCGAGCCGGCGATCGATCGGCGACTCGTAGGTCCGCACCGGTGCGATGACACCGAGGTCGCGGCGATGATCGCCGTCCCTCGTGGTCCTCGCGGCAATCACGCCGAGACCGTACTCGACGAGCGGCGACACGTCCGCATCGGATCGCGCCATCACCTTGAGATAGTGTGGCTGGTCCTCCTTCGCGACGCCGACCTGGATGAACCCGTCGAGGGCTGTCCCGTCCTTTCCGCCACCCTTCGACTCCTGCACGAATGCCTCGACGTCGGCGAAGCGCAGGATCGGCGCCAGGCTCGAGCGCGGGACGCGCCAGTTCGTCCCCTGGCGCTCCCAGTCATTGATCCGCACGGCCTCCAGCCGCTGGACGGGATGCGGGGTCGCCGACGAATAGAGCCGCGACAGGGCCACGGCATCGATCCCGGCCGTGGGCCGGATCCGGCAGTCTGCCGCCTGCTCGTCGGACCACGGCTCGGGGAGCGCCAGCGGCGCCGGGCGGAACAGGATCCGCTCGTCGCCGTAGCGCATGAAACCGGCCTGCATGAAGAGCTCGATGTTGTCGTCGGCGTCGGCGCACGCAACGTGGAAGCGCACGGCGCCGCGCTTCGCGCCCTCGCGCAGGAGCTGCTGCACCAGCCGGTAGCGGATCTCACCGGCGTTCGCGACGCCGACCGCGTCGAGCTCCACGATCGTCCACTCGTCGCGGGTGGCCTCGCGCTCGACGCGGACCAGCCCGGCGATCCGGCCGTCCTGCTCGTAGACGTACATCAGGTCGTGCGGGCGGAATGCGCCCAGCGGCAGTCGGAACAGGCTGAACACGCCGATCGGTGGGCCGCTCACCGGCAGCCCGAGCGACCGCGTCGCGGCCTCGTCCGACTGGCACAGCCGCGACAGCTCGCCGAGCGCGGCCAGGTCGGTCAGGCGTGCGACCCGGACCTTGCCGCTGACGCGCGTGACGCGTGGCTCGGTCATGCCTGGTTCCTCGACCGGCGGGTCGGGTGCGGCCGGCGGCCGGCGCCCTCTCCCGGATCCTCGTGCTCCGACGCCAGCATGGCGAGCAGTCGATGGAAGCGCGTCTCGCCGGCGAGCTCCGGATGGAACGCGGTGGCGATGACGTTCCGCTCGCGGACCGCGACGATGCGGCCGTCGTCCAGGCGGGCGAGCACGTCGACGTCGGGCCCGGTGCGTTCGATGATCGGGGCGCGGATGAAGACGCCGTGCACCGGCATGTCGCCGATCACCGGTACCGACAGGTCTGTCTCGAAGGACTCCAGCTGGCGGCCGAACGCGTTGCGCTCGACGGTCACATCGAGCAGCGGCAGGATCGGTGGCTCGCCGCCGGCGATCTCGCGGGCCATGACGATCATCCCGGCGCACGTGCCGAACAGCGGTGCGCCGCTCCGGGCAAGGTCGAGCAGGGGCTCGCGCAGTCCCCAGCGTTCGATGCCGAGGCGCATCGTCGTGCTCTCGCCGCCCGGGATGATCAGGCCGCTGATCCCCGCGAGATCCGCCGGCTCGCGCACCCGAACGCCCTCCACGCCGATGGCGCGGAGCGTGTCCAGGTGCTCCTGGAAGGCCCCCTGGAGGGCCAGCACGCCGATCTTCATCGGGACCTCGCGGGCGTCGTGGTGCCGCCCCTACCAGCCGCGAACGGCGAGGCGCTCCTCCTCGGGGATCGCCTCGAGGGGGATGCCGCGCATCGGGCTCCCCAGTCCCTTCGAGACCTCGGCGATCTTCTTCGGATCGTCGTAGAAGCGCGTGGCCTGCACGATCGCTTCCGCCATCCGCGCGGGTTCCTGGCTCTTGAAGATGCCCGAGCCGACGAAGACGCCCTCTGCACCGAGCTGCATCACGAGCGCCGCGTCGGCCGGTGTGCTGATGCCACCGGCGACGAAGTTCACGACGGGAAGCTTGCCCGCCGATGCGACGTCCTTGACCAGCTCGAACGGCGCCTGGAGCTCCTTGGCCGCGACGAACAGCTCGTCCTCGCGCATCGACTCGAGCTTGCGGATCTCGGACAGGACGGCCCGCAGCTGGCGGACGGCCTCGACGATGTTGCCGGTCCCCGCCTCGCCCTTCGTGCGGATCATCGCGGCGCCCTCGTTGATGCGCCGGAGCGCCTCGCCGAGGTTCCGGCAGCCACACACGAACGGGACCTTGAACGCGTGCTTGTCGATGTGGTTGGTCTCGTCGGCCGGGGTGAGCACCTCGGACTCGTCGACGTAGTCCACGCCGAGCGCCTCGAGCACCTGGGCCTCGACGAAGTGCCCGATCCGGGCCTTGGCCATGACCGGGACCGAGACCGCGTCCATGATCCCCTCGATCATGGCCGGGTCGCTCATGCGCGCGACGCCGCCGGCGGCGCGGATGTCGGCCGGGACGCGCTCGAGCGCCATGACGGCGACCGCGCCGGCATCCTCCGCGATCTTCGCGTGCTCGGGCGTGACGACGTCCATGATGACGCCGCCCTTGAGCATCTGGGCGAGCCCCTTCTTGGTGGCCCAGGTGGAGGTTTCGACTGTCATGGTGGGACGGATTCCTCTGGTGCTGCGCTCGGTTCGCCGGCCGGGCCTGGCCCCGGGGTCCTCGCCCGTTCGAGTCGGCCGAGCCCCTCGCGCGTCAGGATTATCGCACGGGATTCCGAAGGTCCCGGCACGGGCGCCGGTTCAGCCCTTCACGCGGCCCGTGCGCCACATGCACCGAACGCCGTCATCGCCGCGGCGATGCGGCGTCTCCGATGCCCGAATCACTCGATCCGATCTCGAACACCGCCGAAAACCCCGCGTTGAGCGCTTCATGCACGGTCGGGCCCCTTCCAGGGTGGTTTGGGGGCCCGAGCGCTCGCGAACTCACCCTCGAAGGGGACTTGTGTGCATCCAGCGCACGCCGCCGCGGCCGGGGCCTGTCGGGCTACCGCGCGACCGTGCGCACCACTCCCGACATCAGCTTCGTGGCGCGGCGGGCGGCAGTGGGCGACAGCCGCGAGAGCGTCTCGACCAGGTCGAGGATGTCCTCGTCGGGGAGGCCCGCGAGCAGGTCGAACAGGCGCAGGATCGTCGCGTCCGGGACGCGGCCGAGCAGGTTGAGCGACCGTTCGAGCTCGCGCGGCTCGAGCTGGGGCAGCAGGCCAACGGCGCGATCGAACAGGCGGACGAAGACGAGGAAGGCGCGCGAGCCAGTCGCGCAGCGCGGCAAGCTCCGTATCGTCCGGGTGCGCCCGGACTGCGGCCGTGGCCTCGGTCATCTTCTCCTCGAGGACGGCGACGATCGGGTCCCCCTCGCGCACCTTGCGTTCGGCGATGACCCGGCCGAACCACTGCCAGTGATCCCCGACGGCGAGGTACGCGGTTCCGGCCGGCCCACGGCGTCCCACGCGGCGAGGTTCGGACACGCGTTCGACGATGCCCCACGATTCGGCCTCGGCCAGGGCAAGGCTGGCCGCGCGGTGGCTCAGTCCGAGCGCCTCGCGCACCTCGCGTTCGGTGAGGGGCTCCTGGCGCGCCATGAGGTACGCCTGGACGCGGGCGATCGCCGGCGTGACGCCCCACGCGGCGCCCATCTCGCCCCATGCCTCGGCGAGGTCGAGCCGGATGGACTCAGCCGTCGCGGACGGAGGCTCGGGTGCGGGGTTCGAACCGTCATCTGTCGTCCTGCCATAACGTGCTATATCAGAGTAGCACGCTTCGGGTTCGTGACGACCTGCTAGGGCGCTGGCATGGGCACGCTGTCGCCGAGGATCGAGTGGATCGCCGTGAACAGCGGTGCCTGCGGGTCGACCTCGACGTCGCACGACGCGATCCGCTCCGGGCCATGCGCCGTCTCGACCGTGTAGACCAGCTCCTGGCCGTCGAACGCGGTTGGGCACGTCCCGAGGAACGGCTGCGACCGGATCGCCTCGAAGTCGGTGATGCCGATCGCCGTCCTGAGGAGATCGATCGACTCGCTGGTCACCTGGTGGATCGCCGATCTCGGCCGGTTCGACCTGGTGGACGCGCCCGTCCGCCTTCGATAGCGATGACGCTCCGGCACGTTCCCTCGCGGCAATGGCCGCCCGTCGCCTCGACCGTCACCAGCGGACCGGCGGCGGGCGCCTGGACGAGGGCGCAGCCGGCCGCGAGCACGCGACACCACCAGCAGGCGAAGCACGCTTCGACATCGTCCCCGATGACGGGCGGCGAGGGTTCATGGTTCCTATCATCGCTGCATGCCCGTCCTGCGCAGCCGGCTCGACCCGTCCAGCGACGAGGCTCGCACCAACCACGCCGTCATGGCCGAGCTCGTTGACGAGCTCCGGGCGCGCCAGGCCGTTCTTGCGGACGGTGGCGCCGGCGGCGACGAGCGGTCCATCGCCCGCCACCGGGAACGCGGCAAGCTGCCGGTCCGCGACCGCATCGATCGCCTCCTCGATCCCGGGACGGCGTTCCTCGAGCTGAGCCCGCTTGCCGCGAACGGCCTGTACGACGACGACGCGCCGGGAGCCGGGATGGTCACCGGCATCGGCCGGATCGAGGGCACGACCTGCGTCGTCGTGGCGAACGACGCCACGGTCAAGGGCGGCACCTACTACCCCATCACCGTCAAGAAGCACCTGCGAGCCCAGGAGATCGCGCTCGAGAACCGGCTGCCGTGCGTCTACCTGGTGGACTCGGGCGGCGCGTTCCTGCCGCTCCAGGCGGACGTCTTTCCCGACCGCGACCATTTCGGGCGGATCTTCTACAACCAGGCGCGGATGTCGGCGCTCGGGATCCCGCAGGTGGCACTCGTCATGGGCAGCTGCACCGCCGGTGGCGCCTACGTGCCGGCCATGAGCGACGAGACGGTGATCGTCAAGGGAACCGGCACGATCTTCCTCGGCGGTCCGCCGCTCGTGAAGGCGGCCACCGGCGAGGACGTCACGGCCGAGGACCTTGGCGGATCGGACGTCCACACGCGACTGTCGGGTGTCGCCGATCACGAGGCGCTCGACGACGAGCATGCGCTGGCGCTCGGCCGGTCGATCGTCGCGAACCTCAACCGGCGTCCACCTCCCCCGCCGTGGGACCGCGCGGACCCCGAGCCGCCGGCCGTCGACCCGACTGCGCTGTATGCCGCAGTCTCATCCGATCCTCGCCGCGCCGTCGACGTCCGCGAGATCGTGGCGCGGCTCGTCGACGGCAGCCGCTTTCACGAGTTCAAGCCGCGCTACGGCGAGACCCTCGTCTGCGGGTTCGCCCACGTCGAGGGCTACCCGATCGGGATCCTGGCCAACGACGGGATCCTGTTCAGCCAGTCGGCGCTCAAGGGCGCCCACTTCATCGAGCTCGCCGCGCAGCGCAAGATCCCGCTGCTGTTCCTGCAGAACATCACGGGGTTCATGGTCGGCCGCGACTACGAGGCCGGCGGCATCGCGAAGGACGGGGCGAAGCTCGTGACCGCGGTGGCATCGGCAGAGGTCCCGAAGTTCACGGTCATCGTCGGCGGCAGCTTCGGCGCCGGCAATTACGCGATGGCCGGGCGCGCGTATCAGCCTCGATTCCTGTGGACCTGGCCGAATGCCCGGATCAGCGTCATGGGCGGCCAGCAGGCGGCCCGCGTCCTGTCGACGGTCCGTGGCGACTTCGCCAGCGAGGCGGAGCGCGACGCCTTCGAGGCGCCGATCCTCGAAACCTACGAGCGCGAGGGTTCGCCGTACTTCTCCACGGCCCGGCTGTGGGACGACGGCGTCATCGACCCGCTGGACACGCGCCGCGTCCTCGCGATGGGCATCGAGGCAGCGCTCCATGCCCCCATCCCGGACACGCGATTCGGCGTGTTCCGGATGTAGCATCGCGGCCATGCCCGCTGTCAGCCGTCTGTCGATTGCGCCCGTCAAGGGGCTTGCCCTCGAGCACCCTGCCGAGATCGAGCTGACCGAGCAGGGCGTCCGCGAGGACCGCCGCTTCTACCTGGTCGACGACACCGGCCGGCTGATCGACGGGCTGCTTGCCGGGCGGCTGGTCCAGGTGGCGGCGCACATCGATCCCGACGGGACGCGCTTGCGCATGACGTTCCCCGATGGCGGGGTCCTCGAGGACGACGTCCGAACGACCGAACCGGTCATCACCTCGATGTACGGACGCCGGGTCCTCGGTCACCTTGTCGACGGGCCGTGGGCCGAGGCGCTCCAGCCGTTCATCGGCCGTCGCGTGCACCTCGTCCGGACGACACGACCGGGCGGAACGCGCGAGAAGCACCCGGCGACGCTCATCACCGACGGCTCGCTCGACCTGCTCGGGCAGCACCTGGGCAGCGGTCCGGTCGACGGTCGCCGGTTCCGAATGCTCATCGAGCTCGGCGGGGGCGAGGCGCACGAGGAGGACCGCTGGATCGGGCGCCGGATCGAGCTCGGCGAGACGATCCTGTTCGTCAGCAAGCAGGTCGCTCGCTGCGCGATCACGACCCAGGATCCCGACACGGGCGCCCGCGACACGGACACCCTGCGCACGATCATCTCGTACCGCGGGTTGCGCGATGGCGAGAACGTCGACTTCGGCGTGTACGGCGAGGTCGAGCGGGCTGGCCGCATCCGTCTCGGCGACGAGGTCCGGGTCCTCGACGCGGCCGAGCGCAGCGCGTGACGACCGCCCTGCGAGTCGACCGTGAAGGGCCGTCCGGAGTCGTCGCGCGGGTGACGCTCGACCGGCCCGAGGTCCATAACGCGTTCGATGCGTCGGTCATCGCCGAGCTGCGGACGACCTTCGCGAGCCTCGCGCGCCAGGGACCGACCGAGCTTCGGGCCGTCGTCCTGGCCGGTGCCGGGCCGTCGTTCTGTGCCGGTGCCGACGTCACGTGGATGCGTGCCGCGATGGAGCTCGACGTCGAAGGCAACGAACAGGACGCGATGGCGATGGCCGACATGTTCGAGGCGATCGATACGTGTCCGGTGCCGGTCATCGCGAGGGTTCACGGATCAGCGCTCGGCGGCGGCATGGGGCTGTGCGCGGTATCGGACCTCGTGATCGCCGAGTCCGGGACCCGTTTCGGCTTTACCGAGACGCGGCTCGGCATCCTGCCGGCGGTCATCTCGCCGTTCGTCATCGCGAAGATCGGGGAGAGCCACGCGCGTGCGCTGTTCCCGGGCGGCCGTCGGTTCGATGCGATCCGCGCACAGCGAATCGGGCTCGTCCACGAGGTCGTCGAGGGTGAGGCCGGCCTGGACGCCGCCGTCGAGACGGCGGTCCGCGACGTGCTCGCGGCAGGGCCGACCGCGGTGCGGGCCGCGAAAGCGATCGTCCGCGAGGTGCGCGGCCTCGGCCACGGATCGTCGAAGTGGCACACGGCGCGAGTCATCGCCCGCCAGCGGACGAGTGCCGAGGCACAGGAGGGCTTCCGGGCCTTCGACGAGAAGCGCACGCCGAGCTGGGCACCCGAGGAGGACGCGAGCTAGGTGGCCGGCGCATTCCGGCGCTGGAACGCGCGCCGGCGGTCCCCGTCGATGCGCGCGCTCCGAGAAGCCGGACCGCCGCTTCGTTGGATCGTCGCAGCCATCCCGCTGGCCCTGGCGGTCGTCATCGTGCTGTACGTCGCGGGCGTCCGGAACCGCGCCCTGCTGGTGGCCGTCCCATTCGTCGTATTTGTCCTGGTCTGCTTCATCGATCGCGACGGCTGGCGGATCCGGATGGCGATGGCTGAGGTTGCGGGGCGCCAGCGCGAGCGGTGGCGGTGGGGCCGGATCCCGATCGACGCGCTGTCCGCCGATGCCTGGCTCGCCGCGCACGCCGACGCGCCGCCGGCCGCCCGGGCCTCGATGCTGGGCACCCTGGGCCGGCACGAGGAGGCGCTCGAGCTCGTCAGCTCCGCGTCCGCCGAAACACCACAGGACGCGCTGAACCTGGCGCGAATGCGGATCCTGTTCGCGGCCGCAGGGCGCGGAGATCGCTCGATCGACGAGGCGTTGGCAGCCCTCGATGCTGCGCCCGAGGCGGCGGCGGCCCCGCCCGACGAACGCCGCTACCAGCGGCTGTCGCTGGCCTGGTCGATCGCGTGGCTCCGAATCCGCGGCGGGGAGCCGTGGCGCATCGATTTTGCGAACGCCGTTCGCGACCTCGGTCCCTTCCTGGTCAGCCGTCGCTACCAGGTGTTCCACGCAATCCAGCAGTTCGCGCTCCCGATCGCGTACGTCGGCGCGCTGCTGATCGTGTGGGGCCTCGGCCTGACCGACGCCCTGCTGCGAGACTGATCTGCGACAATCGCGCCACCAATGACGGAGGAACTGAGTCCACGGCAGGCAGCCGAGCGCCTCGGCGCCACGACGAGGTCGGTTCAGCGGTGGATCGCGACGGGCCAGCTGCCCGCTCGACGTGTTGGCGGCCGATGGCGTGTCGCATCTGACGCGATTGACGCGTTCGGTGCCTCGACTGCGACCGATGAACCGCCACCAAACCCGATCCGGACGCTGTTCATCGCCAACCGCGGTGAGATCGCGGCGCGGATCACGCGAACGTGCTCGCGGCTGGGCATTCGGGCGGTCGTGCCAATCACTGAAGGACCCGCGGGGCTCGACCTGCTCGACGCCGGGGCCGTCGTGGCGGCGGCGGTCGACGCGGGCGCCGACGCAGTGCACCCCGGCTTCGGGTTCCTCGCCGAGTCGGCGGCGTTCGCCGAGGCCGTGATCGCGGCCGGAATCCGCTGGGTCGGTCCGCCGCCTGAAGCGATCCGCCAGATGGGCGACAAGGCCGCCGCGCGCCGTCTCGCCGCGAGTCTCGGCGTCCCGGTCGTCCCCGGCTACGACGACGCCGACCAGTCGGACGAGGCACTCAGCGCGGCCGCGCATCGGATCGGGCTGCCGGTCCTGGTCAAGCCCGCAGCCGGTGGCGGGGGGAAGGGCATGCGGATCGTGCGGGACGCCGATCGGCTGGGCGATGCCCTCGCGGCCGGCCGTCGCGAGGCGAGCGCGGCGTTCGGCGATGACCGCCTGATCCTCGAGCGCTTCCTCGAGGGGCCACGCCACGTCGAGATCCAGGTGCTGTTCGACGGCCACGGCAACGGCGTCCACCTCGGCGAGCGGGACTGCTCGATCCAGCGGCGGCACCAGAAGGTGCTCGAGGAGACGCCGTCACCGGCCGTCGACCCGGCACTGCGCCGGCGGCTCGGAGAGGCGGCGCTCGCGCTCGCGAGCGCCGTCGGGTACATCGGCGCCGGCACGTGCGAATTCCTCGTCGACGACCGCGGCGAACCTGTCTTCCTCGAGATGAACACCCGGCTGCAGGTCGAGCATCCGGTCACCGAGCTGGTGACCGGGCGCGACCTCGTCGAGGACCAGCTGCGCATTGCGGCCGGGGAGGCGCTCGGGTTCGAACAGGCCGACGTGACGGCAGCAGGTCATGCGATCGAGGTCCGCCTGTACGCCGAGGACGCGGAGGCAGGGTTCCTCCCGGCGACCGGGCGGATCGAGGAGCTGCGCTGGCCGGCCGGGCCGGGGATCCGGGTGGACGCCGGCGTGGCGCGCGGCGACGAGGTCACCGGCCGGTTCGACCCGATGCTCGCCAAGGTCATCGCGCATGGCGCGACGCGCGATGAGGCGCTCGATCGCCTGGCGGCGGCCCTGGACGACACGCTCGTGCTCGGGCTCACGACGAACCTGCGCTTCCTGCGTTGGCTCGTCCGCGAGCCGGTGGTGCGCGACGGCGAGGCGCGCATCGACACGCTGGAGCGGATCTGGCCACCGGACGACTGGGCGGAGCTGGACCGCGCTGCCCGACGAGGCTTGGGCGACAGCGGCCGTGGCGATGGCACGGAACCCGGCCGCCACCGGTGCCGCCGACCCGTGGCGCGGCGGCTGGCGGCTCAACGCCCCACCCACCCTCCGCCTCGAGGCCGATGGGCCGGCAACGGATGACCTCGCCGGACGCGACCATGGACGACCCCTCCGTCCCGCTCGTCGTCGTCGGCGACACGGTCCATGTCGACGTCGCCGGGCTGAGCGTCCCGTTCCGGGTTGCGGCACCCCCGGATGTGACGCGGGCTGCCCGCGAGGCGGCCTCTCATGCCGGTGGGCCCGTGGAGCTCGTCGCCCCGATGCCCGGGGTGGTCCTCGCCGTGGAGGTTGCTATCGGTGGGGCCGTGGCTGCCGGTGAGGCGATCGTCACGCTGGAGGCGATGAAGATGGAGCACGGCGTGGTCGCGCCCATTGCCGGGCGCCTGGCCGAGCTCCGGATCGCGGCCGGCGACCAGGTGACCCGCGGGCAGGTCCTCGGCGTCGTGGAGCCCTGACGGCTGCGCTACGCTCTCGGGCGAAGAGAGGAGTCAACGAGCCGAATGGGCAAGTCGCACAAGGACAAGTCGGGGAGCGCGAAGGCGGCCACCGCCGCACTGGGCACCAGTGGTCCGAAGCTGCCCGGAACGCGCGAGGAGCTGCTCGAGCTCCACCGCAAGACGCGCAAGCGCCGGAACGCGGCGCCGCACGGCAGCGAGGAGCACCGCGCCGCCATCGACCTGATCGGGCGGATCGAGGTCGAGGTCGCACGGATCGAACGCGCAATGGATCCGCCGAGGGGCTGAATCGCGTGACCAATGAGCGCGGGCGCGTCCGGATCTACGAAGTGGGCCCCCGCGACGGCCTCCAGAACGAGTCCGCGCCAATCCCGACCGAAGCCAAGGCACGGTTCGTCGCGCTCCTCGCCGCGGCCGGTCTGCGTGAGATCGAGGCCACGAGCTTCGTCTCCCCGAGCGCCATCCCGCAGCTCGCGGATGCCGACGAGCTGATGAGCGTGCTGGACCGGCCGGACGGCGTTCGCTTCCCGGTGCTGGTGCCAAACCAGCGCGGCATGGATCGCGCCGAAGCGGCCGGCGTCGATGCGATTGCGGTCTTCACTGCGGCGAGCGACGCCTTCACGGCCCGGAACATCGGGATGACGGTTGAGGAGTCGCTGACGACGTTCGCGCCCGTCCTCGGTCGTGCCCGCGACCTGGGTTGGTGGACGCGCGGCTACGTCTCGACCGCATTCGGTTGCCCGTACACCGGCCACGTCGAGCCCTCGCGAGCCGTCGAGGTCGCGACGCGTCTCGTCGAGCTGGGTATCGACGAAGTCTGCTTCGGCGACACGATCGGGGTCGGCGTGCCCGGCCAGGTCGAGGAACTGACCGGTCTGACGGCACAGGCCGGGATCCCGCTCGACCGCGTCGCGTACCACTTCCACGACACGCGCGGCACCGCCCTCGCCAACGTGGCAGCCGGGCTGCGCGCCGGCATCCGCTGCTTCGACTCGGCCGCCGGCGGGACCGGCGGCTGTCCGTACGCGCCCGGTGCGGCCGGCAACCTTGCCACGGAGGACCTGGTGTACCTGCTCGACGCCGAGGGCTGGGAGACCGGCGTGTCGCTTGCAGGCGTCCTGGAGGCGGCTCGGTTCGTCGCCGGCGAGCTCGGCCGGCCGCTCGCCACGAAGGTTGGCCAGGCCGGGGGCTGGGACCCGGCGACCGGAGCGGCCGTCGCTCGCGGTTGAGCCGGCCGCGCGGCCGGGAACCATCTCCTCCCTGCGATGCGACTTCCCGGCATCGCCTGAACAGGCCGGCCCTTCCCGTGCCTTCCCCCGCGTCTTCCCCCGCGCCTCCTCATGATGCCGGGAAGTTGCATCACGGAAGGAAGGTCAGTTCCGCCCCGGCGGGCCACCGCCCCGCCGGGCCCCGCCCAGCCAGCACGAACGCGACGTTCTGCTACATTCCGGCCAGATGGACGGTGTCGTACTCGTTCTGAACCAGAACTACGAGCCGCTCAACGTCTGCAACCTGCCACGGGCCTTCCGCCTGCTGTTCGGTGAGAAGGCCGAGGTGATCGAGTTCGACCACCAGATGGTGCGGACGCCGCGGGTCGAGTACCGCGCGCCATCCGTCATCCGCCTCCAGCACATGGTTCGCCGCCCGCGCCCACGGGTCAAGCTCTCGCGCCGCGAAGTCTTCAGCCGCGACCGGCACACGTGTCAGTACTGCGGCCGGCAGAGCCACGACCTCACGCTCGACCACGTCATGCCGCGCCATCGCGGCGGCGGCCACACCTGGGAGAACCTCGTCACCGCCTGCAAGACGTGCAACCACCGCAAGGGCGGCAAGACGCTCGAGGAGGCGCGCCTCCGGCTGCAGCGCCCGCCACACGAGCCGCGCAACGACATCTACTCGCTGTACACCCCGTACCTGTCGGACGATCGAAACGAGGCGTGGCGGACCTACCTGTTCCTGGGTCGCAACTGACCGACGAGGCGTCGCTCGCGGCATCGATCCCGGGTCCCGTCCACGAGATCATGGGGCTCCTGTGGTCGGCCGGGCATGCCGCGTACGTCGTCGGCGGCTCGCTGCGCGATGCCCTGCTCGGCCGGGCCGCGCTCGACTGGGACCTGGCCACCGATGCGCGCCCCGACCAGATCCTCCAGCGCTTCCCGGACGCCGTGTACGAGAACGCGTTCGGGACCGTCGTGGTGCGCCATGGCGGCGAGCTGTACGAGGTGACGACGTTCCGCACCGACCACGACTACACGGACTTCCGGCGCCCACACCGCGTCGAGTTCGGCGACACGGTGGAGGTCGACCTCGCCCGGCGCGACTTCACGGCCAACGCGGTCGCCTGGGGCGCGCCCGCCGGCGCGGATGCCCACGCTCGTCGATCCGCACGGCGGCCGGGAGGACATCGCCGCCAGGACACTCCGCGCCGTCGGCGACCCGAAGGAACGCTTCGAGGAGGACGCGCTCCGGATGGTTCGAGCGGTTCGCCTCGCGGCGGCGCTCGGGTTCACGATCGAGCCCGCCACCCTGGCCGGCATCGAGGCGAACGCGGACCTGGTCCGCTACCTGTCCGGCGAGCGGATCTCGACCGAGCTGTCGAAGCTGCTCGCGGCCGAACGGCCGTCGGTCGGGCTGCGGCTGCTGGCCGATACCGGCCTGCTCGAACGGATCGCCCCGGAGCTGGCCCGTCAGCGCAGGGTGCCGCAGAACAAGGTTCCGGGAGAGGACCTCTGGGATCACACGGTTCGCACCGTCGATGCGGCCCGTGTGGACCGGCCGGTCGTCCGGCTCGCCGCGCTGCTCCATGACATCGGCAAGCCGGCGACGTTCTCCGACGGCCACTTCCTCGGGCATGAGGTCGTCGGGGCCGAGCTGGCCGGCCAGCTGCTCGATGCGCTCCGGTCGCCGCGCGCGGTTCGTGAGCGGGTCGTCCACCTGGTCCGCCAGCACATGTTCAGGTACGAGGCTGCATCGTCCGACACCGCTGTGCGGCGGTTCATCGGCAAGATCGGTGTTGATGACATCGACGACCTGTTCGCGCTGCGCGAGGCGGACAACGTTGGCAGCGGCCTGCCGCCAGGCGCCGGAGGGTTGGACGTGCTGCGCGAACGCGTCGCGCGCGAGCTGGCCGCCGACATCGTTCTCGACCGCAGCCGGCTCCAGATCGACGGCCAGGACCTGATGGATGAGCTCGGCCTGCGCCAGGGGCCGTTGCTCGGCAGGATCCTGGACGAGCTCGTCGAGCGGGTGATCGTGGATCCGAAGCTCAATGACCGGGCGACGCTGCTGCTGCTCGCACGATCGCGCATCGCGGACGAGGCGTGAGCCGGCCGTGATCGAGCTCATCCTGCAGGCCGAGCGAGCGCTGGCGGTCGGCCAGCTCGACCAGGCGGAGCGGCTGTACCGCCAGGCCGCCGAGGCCGATCCGCGCAACTCGATCGCGGTCGTCGGGTTGGCCCGGGTTGCGCTGGATCGCGGGGACGATCGCGGCGCTTACACCCTCTCCCGGCAGGCGCTCGACATCGACCCGGAAAATGCGGCTGCGCAGCGCCTGGCCGACCGGCTCGACGAGGTCATGCGCTTCCGGGGCGAAGAGCCGCCGGCCCCCGAGGCAGCGGCGCCGCCGGCATCGCCCGCACCGCCCGCACCACCGTCGAAGGCCCCGCCGCCTGTCGTCGCCAAGCCGCCGGCTGCTACCCCGCGTCCACGTCGGCGCTCGCTCCTCGACCGTATCCGCCGCCGGCGCTGACGGTATCGTCCGGGGCATGACACGGATCCTCGTCACCGGTGGGGCCGGCTACGTCGGCTCGGTTTCCGTCGCCGCACTCGTCGCGGCGGGCCACACGGTCATGGTCCTCGACGACCTGAGCACCGGCCACGCCGCGGCCCTCCCCGAGGGCGCTCGCCTGTACCGCGGGTCGTACGGCGACGAGGCGTCGGTCCGCAGCCTGCTCGTCACCGGGCGGATCGAGGCGATCCTCCATTGCGGGGCACGCTCCCTGGTCGGCGAGTCGATCCGGAACCCGGCCACGTACTACCGGGACAATGTCGCGGGCGGGATCGCCCTGCTGGAGGCAGCGCGCCAGACGGGCGTGCAGCGGTTCGTCTTCTCGTCGACGGCCGCGGTCTACGGCACGCCCGACGAGTCACCGATCCCCGAGGACGCACTGCTCAGGCCGATCAACCCATACGGCGAGACGAAGCGCACGCTCGAGACCGCGCTGGCGTGGTACGGCCGGGCGCACGGCCTGCGCAGCGTGACGCTGCGCTACTTCAACGTCGCCGGTGCCACCGAGAAGCACGGCGAGGACCACGACCCCGAAACCCACCTCATCCCGAACGTCCTCGCCGCCGCCGAGGGCGGGCCGGCACTGACGGTCTTCGGCGATGACTACCCCACGCCCGACGGGACGTGCGTGCGCGACTACATCCACGTCGCCGACCTCGCCGACGCGCACCTGCTCGCGCTGGAGGCGACCGCCCCGGGCGACCGCCGCACGGACGAGGCCCTCGTGTGCAACCTCGGCAACGGCGGCGGTTTCAGCATCCGCGAGGTGCTCGACGCGACGGCTCGGCTCGTCGGCCACGAGGTCGCGCACACGATTGGGCCGCGGCGGCCCGGCGATCCGCCCGTCCTCGTCGCGAGTGCCGAACGTGCCCGCGACACCCTCCGCTGGCAACCGAAGCGACCGTCACTCGACGAGATCATCGGCTCGGCGCTCGACTGGCGCCGATCGCACCCGCGCGGCTTCCGCGCCTGACGCGGGACGGCAGGGAGCTACGGGCCGCCGACCCGTGGCTCGATCGGTGCCGAGGCCGGCGCCAGCCGTTCGGGCATCGTGGGGACAGGCAGCGGGGCGAGCTCGCCACTCCCCGCCCAGCGGTCGCTGACCGGCCGGATGAGCCACGCCCCGAACAGCATCGTCCCCAGCAGGCTCAGCACCGCGAGCTGGTACGCCGCGACCCCGAGGACCGGCTGGAAGAGCAGCAGGATCACCCCGAACAGCAGCTGGCCGATGACCTGCGAACCCTTCCCGACGAGCCCGTACAGCCCGAAGAACTCGCCGAGCTTCTCGGGTGGCGAGAGCCGCACCATCAGGACCCGGTCCGAGACCTGTACGCCGCCCAGCCCGCTGCCGAGGACCGCCCCGGCCAGGAGGAACAGCGCGAACCCGACGGTTCCCGGCGATGCCCAGCGAGACACCGCCGACCACGAGCCCGAACGCCCACGACGTGAGCACGATCATCAGCGTCCGCTTCGGACCGAGGCGATCGACGGCCAGGCCCCAGGCGAAGCTCGCGGCGACCGCGACGATCGCCAGCGAGAGCAGGATGAGGTTCGCAACGGTGTTCGTCAGGCCCATCGCTTCGGTCGCGACGATCGCCATCACGACGATGATCGTGTTGACGGCGTCCGAGTAGAAGAACCGACCGAGGAGGAAGCGGGGAAGGCCGGGCACGGTTCGCGCGTCGAGAATCGTCTCCCGCAGCTGGCCGAGCGCGGCGATCGCGTCACGGAACCCCGGACGCGGCGTCCCGGGTGGCGGCGCCGGCTCGCGGACGACGAGGAACAGCGGGATCGCGAACAGCCCGTAGAGCGCGGCCGCGACGAAGAACACGCTCGGGATCGGCAGATCCAGCAGGAAGATCAGGGTCCCGATCACGATCGTGCCGCAGTACCCGATCGCGACGCCGATCCCCGACAGCTTGCCCCGCGTCTCGGGGTAGCTGACGGTCTTCAGCGTCGCGTCGTAGTAGATCAGCGCGGACTGGTACGCGAAGTTCGCGATCGTGAAGAGGACGAGGCCAACGAACGCCGGGCTCTGCCCGATGACCGCCGTCGGGACGATGCAGAGCAGCGTGAAGAACAGCAGGTACGGCAGCCGCCGGCCCCCGGCCCGGTCGCTCAGCGCGCCGAGGATCGGCGAGACGATGGCGTTGATGCCGACGCTGACAGCGATCGCGACGCTGAACGCGAACGGCCCGTTCGCCTTGCCGAACTGGGTGTCCTCGACGAGCCACAGGCCCATCGCATACGACACGACCGCGTAGCTGAAGATCGTGTTCGCGAAGTCGTACAGCGCCCAGCCTGCCGGGACGACCGCGCGACCGCTCGGAGTCAGGCCTCCGAGCCCGAGGCGCCGGCCGGGGACGGACCCGGTGGTCACGCCGCGGATCATGCACCGCGGAACACCCCTTGACCAGCCGCTACGATGACGCCGTGGACGTGACCGATCCCGTCATCGAGCTCCTGGCGGACCTGCGGCCGCAGCCCTACGCGATGGTCCGCACCGACCACGTCGCCAACCCCATCGTCGAGCCGCAGTGGGGCGGAGTGCGCGTGCTTGCGGCCGTCGAGGACGGCACGGTCGCGCTGCGCGACGAAGCGGGCGAACCGTTCACCGAGCGCCCCGAGGTCGAGCACGCGCTGGGCGGCGCGGTCCGTGCCCGCTCGGCGATCCTCGACGGGTACCTCACCAAGCAGCCGACCGGCGAGATCGTGTACACCACGCCGCCCCCCGACGTGCCATCGATGACTGCGTTCATCGCCAAGCCGTTCATCGGGATCCGCCGCGACCGTGCCCAGGAGAAGAAGGAGTACGACGCCCACCTCGCCGAGGAGGCGACGTTCCGCGACGACGATCGCGTCGCCTTCGTGGCGATCGACGTCCTCCGGCTCGACGGCGATTCGCTGCTCGACGTCCCGCTGCTCGAGCGCAAGCGCCTGCTGGATTCGCTCGTGACGCCGTCAGACCTCGTCCGCGTCGGAGCATACGTGCGGCCACCGCTCCAGACGTGGATCGCGACGTGGCGGCGGCTCGGATTCGTCGGGCTGTCCTATCGCGCCGCCAACTCCCGCTATCACCCGGGCGAGGAGCACGAGGACTGGACCCTCGTCCCGATGCCCAGGCGCTGACACACCGGCGCGAGGCTGCTACGGTTGCCGCGTGCCCCCCACGGTCCTGACGCCGGCCATTCGAGACGAGATCGCCCGGCTGGGAAAGGCCGACATCATGGTCGGAATCCCGAGCTTCAAGAACGCGGCGACCATTGGCTACGTGGCGCGCGCTGCGCAGGCCGGGCTCGTGCAGTACTTCCCCGACCTGCGGCCCGTGCTCGTCAACTCCGACGCGGGTTCCCCGGACGGCACGCAGCGGGTCGTGATCGACACCGAACCGCCCGACTACGTCGAGCAGATCCTCCTCGTCCGGCCGACGAACCGGCTCGACCGCGTCTCGCTGACCTACCCGGAGATCGAGGGCACCGGCGGCAAGGGCGCTGCCCTGCGGACGATCTTCGAGATGGCGGCGGCCCTCGACGTCGAGGCGCTCGTCGTCGTCGACTCGGACCTGCGCTCGATCGTGCCCGAATGGATCGAGCTCCTCGCCGGCCCCATCCTCAAGGGCGGCTACGACTTCGTCGCGCCGCTCTACGCCCGCTACAAGTTCGACGGCACGATCACCAACACCGTCACCTACCCGCTCACCAGGGCGCTCTACGGGCACCGCATCCGCCAGCCGATCGGCGGCGACTTCGGCGTCTCGGGCGACCTGGTCCGCCACTACCTCGAGCTCGATGACTGGACCGACGACATCAGCAAGTTCGGCATCGACATCTGGATGACGACGTCGGCGCTGGCCGGCGGGTTCGCCGTCTGCCAGACCCGGCTCGGCGCCAAGATCCACGACCCGAAGGACCCGGGCGCCGACCTCGGGCCGATGTTCCGCCAGGTCGTCGGGACGATCCTGCGGCTGGCGACGACGTACTCGGACAAGTGGCTCCCGATCCGCGGCAGCCATGACGTCCCGGCGTACGGCTTCGAGCGGATCATCGACCCGCCGCCGCTCGAGGTGAACACGATCCGCCTGCTGTCCGAGTTCCACTCGGGCTCGCTCACGCTGGGCAGCACCTGGGAGTCGATGATCGCGCCGGACAACCTCGAGACGGTGCTCGAGCTGGCGGGCGAGGCTGGCCGGCTCGCGGACCACGCGCGGACGAAGCTCGGGATCGGGGGCGACGTGGCCTCGACCCGGGCGACGACTGCCGAGATGGCCGATGCCGTCGCGACGTTCCACTTCCCCGATGACCTGTGGGCGCGGGTCGTGTACGACCTCGTCCTGACGGCGCGCGACCGGCCGGCTGACGTCGAACGGTTCGTGGCGGCGCTCGTGCCGATCTACTTCGGGCGCGTCGGCGGCTTCGTGATCGAGAACCGCTCGATCACCACCGAGCAGGCAGAGGACCGTGTCGAGCGCCAGGCGCGCGAGTTCGAACTGCTGAAGCCGTACCTCGTCGAGCGCTGGACCGGGAAGCCGATGAAGAAGGCCAGGGCGGAGGTGCGCGCGTGAGCCGCTCGCCGCTCCCCGCGCGGATCCTGATCCCGGTCGCCAACCCGCTCACCGCGGAGGAATTGATCAAGCTCGGCTCGGCGATCCTCGACAAGAAGACCGGCGAGCTGACCGCGCTCGGGATCGTCGAGGTGCCCGAGAGGATGCCGCTGTCGGAAGGCGCAACGCGGGCCCGGCACGCCCGCCGGCTGCTCCAGCGCGTCCTCGACTTCGCGCCCGAGGGAACGACGATCCATCCCATCGTCCGGATCGGCCGGCGGGCAGCCGAGGGAATCATCGAGGCATCCGGCGAGCAGGAGTCGGACCTCGTGATCTTCGGCTGGGGCGGCAAGGCACCGAACGCCCGCAACGGCCACGGCCCGGCGGTGTTCTCGCCGACGATCGACGAGGTCGTGCGCGATTCACCGTGCGACATCGCGGTCGTGAAGCAGCGCGGCGCCACGACGATCAAGCGGATTCTCGTGCCGGTCCGCGGCGGACCGCATGCCGAGCTCGCGATCCGCTTCGCCGACGCGATCGCCAGCACGCACGGGGCGACCGTGGCGGTCCTGCACCTCGTCCCGCCGGGGATCACGGCGACCGTTCGAGCCCAGGCCGAGCACGCGCTCGCGGCCTTCATGAAGCAGTACCTGCACGCGGACGGCGAGGCGCTCCTGCGCGAGGCGCCGAACGTCCGGGCGGCGATCCTGCGCGAGGCCGAGAAGGCCGACCTGGTGGTGATGGGCGCCTCGGCCCAGCCGTTCGGATCCAACGGCGAGCCGTACCTGTTCGGGGCGCTCCCGGAGTCGATCGCGGCGCGCGCGAAGCCGACGGTCATCGTCGTCAAGACCCGCGAGCAGATCGCCAGCACCACGTTCGACCAGCTCGCCACCCGTGCCGAAACGCTGGCCGCCGCCGACCGGGCGGCCGAGGAGGTCCGCGCCGTCCCGGCTCGGGTCGACCGCTGGTTCGGCGAGTCGAACTTCCACCATTCGGAGTTCGGCGACCTGGGCCGGTTGACCGCGCTCAAGGCCAAGCAGGGCGCGACGGTCAGCCTGGTCCTGCCGACCCTCAACGAGGAGGAGACGATCGGCCCGATCGTGGAGCGCGCGATCAAGGAGATGGTCGAGCGCTTCGCGCTTCTGGACGAGATCCTCGTGATCGACTCGGACTCGGAGGATCGCACGCGCCAGATCGCCACCGACGCGGGCGCCCGGGTGGTCTCCCACTCCGAGGTCCTGACCCGCTACGGCACGTTCCGCGGCAAGGGCGAGGCGCTCTGGAAGTCGCTCTACGAGACGACCGGCGACATCGTCGTATGGGCCGACACCGACGTCCACAACTGGCACCACCGGATGGTCTACGGGACGCTCGGCCCGCTCCTCCACGAGCCGCGGCTGCAGTACGTCAAGGGCTACTACCAGCGCCCGATCGTCGAACGTGGCGTGCTCACGGAGGGCGGCGGCGGCCGCGTCACGGAGCTCGTCGCGCGACCGCTGATCAACCTCTTCTTCCCCGAGCTGTCGGGCCTCATCCAGCCGCTCGCCGGCGAATACGCGGGGCGTCGAACGCTGCTCGAATCGATCCCGTTCTTCACGGGCTACGCGGTCGAGATCGGCCACCTCATCGACGTGGCGGAGCGCGTCGGACTCGAAGGGCTCGGCCAGGTCGACCTGGAGCGCCGGGTCCATCGCAACCAGGAGCTCGAAGGCCTGTCGCGGATGTCCTTCGTGATCCTCCAGGCGATCATGAAGCGCCTCGAGGAGCGGCGGCGCGTGCGGCTGTTCGCGGAGCTTGGCTCGACGATGAAGCTGCCGCGCTCGGGCCGGAACAAGCTGTCGCTCGAGGTCATCGAGCTCGCCGACCAGGAGCGCCCGCCGATGATCCGCATCCCCGAGTACCTCGAACGTCGCCAGGGGACCGAGGCGGGGACCGAACCGGCCGTCAAGTGACCGCGGTTCGGCGTGGGCGGTTCGGCGTGCGGCCGGCGAGACCTTGCTGGGTATGCACCGAGTGACTCGCTGGCAGGAATACGGCCGCATTGCTCCGATCCGGTTAGCCGTTCCTGGCTACATCCGGGCCTCCAAGCGCCGAATTGGGCACGATCGAAGGCACTTCGGTGCCCTCGTAGTCACTGGGCGACTATCTGGCAACCGCACGTCCCATGCCTGAGTCGCCGGCACTCACGATCGCGGAGCTCGACGCGGAATCCTATCGTGCCGCGATCCCGGAGCTCGCGGCGCTGATCGTCGACGCGGTGGCGACCGGTGCTGGCGTCAACTTCCTCGAAGGCGTCACGGTCGACGAAGCCGCCTCGTGGTGGCAGGCGCGTGAGGAGGATGTGGCGTCCGGCCGGACGACGCCGTTCGTCGCGTTGGACGGTGGCCGGATCGTGGGCTCGACGCTGCTGATCCGCTCGGTCAACCAGAACTCCCCCCATCGCGCCGAGATCGGCAAGGTCATCGTGCTCGGGTCCCATCGGCGTCGCGGGCTGGCGTCCGCGTTGATGCGCGCGGCCGAGGACCGTGCGCGTGCCGAGGGCCGCTGGCTGCTCGTGCTCGACACGGTCAGCGATTCCGCGGCTGAGGCCTTCTACCGCGCTCTGGGCTGGCAGGAGACCGGTGTCGTGCCGAACTACGCGCTGAACCCGGACGGACAGCCGTGGGCGGCGACGTTCTTCTGGAAGGATCTGCGGTGAACGCTCGGACCGTCCTGATCGCGCCCAATTCGTTCAAGGGGTCGCTGACGTCCGTTGCGGTGGCGTGGGCGATCGCTGACGGCTGGCGGCGCGCGCGGCCCATCGACACGTCCTGCTGTCGCCGCTTGGCGGATGGCGGGGAGGGCACGCTCGTGGCCGTGGAGGCGGCCGGCGGCTGGGAGTGGCAGGAGGTGGCGACCACCGACCCGATCGACCGCCCGGTACGCGCGCGTTGGCTGCGCTCGCGCGACGGCCGCCGGGCGGTCGTCGAGCTCGCCGAAGCCTCTGGGTTGTCGCGCCTGACGCCCGAGGAGCGGGACCCGACCGGCGCCTCCACCTACGGCACCGGCAAGGTGCTTCGAACGGTGATCGACTCCGGGGTCGAGGAGGTCACGATCGGGATCGGCGGGAGCGCGACCACCGACGGCGGTTACGGCATCCTCGAGGCGCTCGGCGTCCACCGCGACCCCGAGCGTGACGGTTACCTGCATCTCGACCAGCTCGGCTACCTGGCGACAGTGGACGTCCGCGTGGCGTGCGACGTCACCAATCCGCTGCTCGGTTAGCAGGGCGCGGCGGCGACGTATGGGCCGCAGAAGGGCGCCACGCCGGAGCAGGTCGTCGAGCTCGATGCGCACCTCGCGCGGTACGCCGACCAGCTCGCCGCGGGCGTCGGACGGGACGAGCGCGAGACGCCGGGTGCGGGCGCCGCCGGCGGCGTCGGCTTTGCCCTGCTCTCGATCCAGGACCGCTTCCGGTCCTTCGGGCTGGAGCCCGGCATCGATCTAGTGATCGAGCTGACCGACTTCGAGCGGAAAGCTCGGGCAGGCGGACCTGGTCATCACCGGCGAGGGTCGAATCGACGCGCAAACCGCCTTCGGGAAGACGGCACTCGGTGTCGCACAGCGAGCATCCGCCGGCGGCGTGCCGTGCATTGCCGTCGGGGGCGGCGTCGAGCCCGAGGGGATCCAGGCCCTCGCTGAATTTGGCGCGATCGCCGTACCCGTGGTCGAGCGACCGCAGTCGATCGAGGAGGCGATGGCTGCCGGGGTCGCGCCGCTCGAGCGCCTCGGTGACCGTCTCGCACGACTGACGTCCTGGGTTATTGACTAAGTCATGGACTAAGTCCATCATCGGCTTATGAGCGATGTCGTCAACATCCACGAAGCGAAGACGCACCTCTCCCGGCTGCTCGAGCGCGTCCAGGCCGGGGAGGAGATCACAATCGCGAAGGCCGGCCGGCCGATCGCCCGACTCACAGCCTTCCAACAACGCCCAGAGCGCCGCGTGCCGGGGATGGACAAGGGCAAGGTCATCATCCACCCCGACTTCGACGACCCGATCCCCGAATTCGACCCGGACTACATGCACCCCGAGGACCCGATGCGGGACCTGCTCCGGTGAGAGCGCTCCTCGATGCGCACGCGTTCATCTGGTGGGTGCTCGACATGCCGAACCTGTCCGATCGGTGTCGGGGGATCGTGAGCGATGGCGAGAACGAGATCGTCCTGAGCGCGGCGAGTTCGTACGAGATCGCCTACAAGGCGGAGCAGGGGCGATTGACGCTGCCGGAGACGCCGGAGGCCTACGTGCGCGGCCGATTGGCGGCCAACGGCTTCGTGTCGATGCCGATCGAGCTCGGGCATGCCCTCCGAGCCGCGACCCTGCCGAGGATCCACGGCGATCCCTTCGACCGCATGCTCGTGGCACAGGCCCAACTCGAGAGACTGCCGATCCTCACCGCCGACCCGGCGATCACCCGCTACGACGTCGAGACGATCTGGTAATGCCCCAGGCCCGCGCGCGGCGCCCGAAGAAGCGGCGCTTCTCGAACCCCGCTGCGTCGTACGCCAAGCGGCTCGAACGCTACCGGCCCGGGCTCGTGCCGTTCGTGCTCGACGGGCTCGCATCGATCTACGGCCATCCGGTCTGGGAACGCCGCCAGGACCCGACGAGCGAGCTGATCCTGACGATCCTCACCCAGAACAGCGCCGACGTGAACGCCGAGGTCGCGTTCGAGGCCTTGCGCACGGCGTATCCGTCCGGGCTGCCGGTGCAGCGGCACGTCCCCGGGGAGGGCTGGGGCGGGGTCGGGCTGTCGGAAGGTGCGCCGCCGGACTGGGAACGGGTCGAGTTCGCGCCACTCCCCGAATTGACCGACGTGATCCGGCCTGGCGGCCTCGCCAACCAGAAGGCGCCGCGTCTCCAGGCGACCCTGCGCAGGATCCGCGAGGAACGCGGCGACTACTCCCTGGAGTTCCTCGGCGACATGCCGGCGCTCGAGGCGCGCGACTGGCTCACCCAGATCGACGGCATCGGCAAGAAGACCGCCTCGGTGCTGCTGCTGTTCTGCTTCAACTCGCCGTTGCTGCCGATCGACCGCCACGTCGAACGCGTGATGCATCGCGTCGGGGTGCTCTATCCGAAGAACCTACCCGTGGAGAACGCGCACGACCTGGCGCTCGGGCTGTTGGAGCCCGACCAGATGTTCGAGGCGCACGTCAATCTGATCCAGCACGGTCGCAAGATCTGCCACGCCCAGCGGCCCGCCCACGAACTGTGCCCGCTGCGCGAGCGCTGCCGCTTCGTCGACCCGAAGGCGCCGTAGGACGCTCGCCGCCGAACGCGGCCCTTTCCCGTGATGCGACTTCCCGGCATCACGCCGCCGGAATCGAAGAGGCCGGTCCCCCCACGAGACCGGCCTCTCCTACCCCCCAGGGACTGTCGCTACTTCTTGAACTGGAAGTTCGCCTGCAGGAACGTGGTCGCTCCGTCGCCGAGCTTCACGGCAAAGGTCCGACAGCTATTCGCATAGTTCGTCGGGGTCTTCCAGTTGAACTGGTAGTACCCGTCGCCATGGTTCTGAAGGCCCGAGTTGCCCGAGGCGTATTCCTCGACTAGATCGGTCGGCGCTGAACCACCGCATGTCATGGATCCAGTAAGAGTCATGAAGTACGGGAGGCTCAGGACCGGATTGCCGAGGTAGTCGAGCACCCGGAACTTGAGCGGAATCGCCTGACCGGCCTTCGCGCTGTTGAGCACTGGCAGGTTGTCGACCGGCTGGCTGAAACCGATCACCTGATACTGGTGCACGGTGAGTACGCCGTTGACGAGGTTGAAGCTGTAATTGGAAGCGCTGAGGGTCCCGATCGCGACGTCGATTGGGTACGTGCCCGCGGGCGAGCCAACCGTGGCCGTCGTTGAGAGCGTTGGCGTTCCTGTCACGCCACTCGTGGCCAGCGTTTCGCCCAAGACGAACCCAGTGATCTGGTACGTGAACGGTGGGTTCGGCACGCCGAATGACCGCGCCTTGTTGTCAGCCTTGACAGTCAGCTCGGCCGGGTCGACCTCGAGCGCGCCGTTGACGTACTCGATGTCGTAGTTGTCGAGGCCGGTGCCCAGCGCCCCGCCGATGACGATCGGGTAGGGGCTGCCGGCGACGCTGGCGCTGGCCGCCGCGCCGGTGCTGCTGAGGGTCACGCTGGCGACCGCGTCGGCGTTGACCAGGCCGACCACGTCGAAGTGGAGCGACGGGTCGCTGGTGTCGAACGTGAACAGCGAGCCGTACGTCTTGGACTGGTCGGTGGCGCTGATCGTGAGCGCCTTGGGATCGACCGTCAGCTCAGCGTTCTCGTAGGTGATGTCGTAGTTGTCGAGGCCGGTGCCCAGCGCCCCGCCGATGACGATCGGGTAGGGGCTGCCGGCGACGCTGGCGCTGGCCGCCGCGCCGGTGCTGCTGAGGGTCACGCTGGCGACCGCGTCGGCGTTGACCAGGCCGACCACGTCGAAGTGGAGCGACGGGTCGCTGGTGTCGAACGTGAACAGCGAGCCGTACGTCTTGGACTGGTCGGTGGCGCTGATCGTGAGCGCCTTGGGATCGACCGTCAGCTCAGCGTTCTCGTAGGTGATGTCGTAGTTGTCGAGGCCGGTGCCCAGCGCCCCGCCGATGACGATCGGGTAGGGGCTGCCGGCGACGCTGGCGCTGGCCGCCGCGCCGGTGCTGCTGAGGGTCACGCTGGCGACCGCGTCGGCGTTGACCAGGCCGACCACGTCGAAGTGGAGCGACGGGTCGCTGGTGTCGAACGTGAACAGCGAGCCGTACGTCTTGGACTGGTCGGTGGCGCTGATCGTGAGCGCCTTGGGATCGACCGTCAGCTCAGCGTTCTCGTAGGTGATGTCGTAGTTGTCGAGGCCGGTGCCCAGCGCCCCGCCGATGACGATCGGGTAGGGGCTGCCGGCGACGCTGGCGCTGGCCGCCGCGCCGGTGCTGCTGAGGGTCACGCTGGCGACCGCGTCGGCGTTGACCAGGCCGACCACGTCGAAGTGGAGCGACGGGTCGCTGGTGTCGAACGTGAACAGCGAGCCGTACGTCTTGGACTGGTCGGTGGCGCTGATCGTGAGCGCCTTGGGATCGACCGTCAGCTCAGCGTTCTCGTAGGTGATGTCGTAGTTGTCGAGGCCGGTGCCCAGCGCCCCGCCGATGACGATCGGGTAGGGGCTGCCGGCGACGCTGGCGCTGGCCGCCGCGCCGGTGCTGCTGAGGGTCACGCTGGCGACCGCGTCGGCGTTGACCAGGCCGACCACGTCGAAGTGGAGCGACGGGTCGCTGGTGTCGAACGTGAACAGCGAGCCGTACGTCTTGGACTGGTCGGTGGCGCTGATCGTGAGCTCGCGCTGGCCAATCGTGAGTGTTCGAGTCGCTGCTGCCGAGGTAGTTCCCGTTCTCGTCAAGCTCGCTGCCGTCGCTGTGCACGTGTTCTGTAGGTGACCGACAAGGACTGGTTCACGCCGTTGGCACCCGTCACGTTTGCCGTGCAAGGTGTGTGCGCGCTCCCCGTGTAAAGAAACGGACCGGCGGAGCACGTAACCGTCGTAGTTGTTGTCGCCTTGCCGATCGTGAAGTTCTCAGAGTCGCTGCTGGCGAGGTAGTTCGCGTTTTCAGCGAAGCTCGCGCTGGCAGTCGCTGTCCCAGCGGTGACGTTGTTTAGGTAGCTCACAGTCAGGGTCTGATTGAGCCCGCCGGCACCCGTCACGGTCGCCGTGCAAGGCGTATGCGGGCTCCCTGTGTACGTGAAGGGACCGCCTGAGCAGGTCACTGTAGTCACGGTGGCAGCCTTGCCCACGGTGAATGTCTCGGAAGTCGAGAAGGTTGCTGCCGTTGCATGGCCCGCTGCCGCAGCCACGAACCGTCCACGTGCCCTGCGTCCGGAATGACGGTATCCGTGAACGTAACGGTCCCGGATCCGGAAAGCGTGTGCGGATCCTCCTCCACCTGGACGCTGGATGCGTTGACCCACTGCACGCGATACGGCTGATTGCCGCTGCTTGACACAACGACGGTCGATTTGACGCAGACGGTTTCAAACAACCCAAAGGAAGTGGCGGGCGTGAAACAGTCGGCCTGAACAGCGCGAGCGTGGCAGAAGCTGGACGAGCTATCTGTGAATGTGGTCGTCGCCTGGCCGCGAACCAGATCCGGTGGCGACGACGCCGTAGTGCGCCACGAACCAGTTCGGGAGGTTGAACTGGTCGGTGATGTTGCCGTTCGCGTCGGCGACGACGTCGGCGTGGCGGTTCCAGGAGCTGCCCCAGTCGTCGTTCACGAAGATGTGGACGACCTCGCCCGGCTGCCAGTTCGAGCCGGTCAGCGTGACGAGACCACCGGGCGGGTAGTCGTCGAGGTCGCTGGCGATCGTGGGCGCAGCGACCGGCTCCGCCGGCGTGGGCTCGGGGGTGGGCTCGACCGTCGGCGCGGGCGTCGCGGGCGGAGCGGTCTCCTCCGGCGTGGCCTCGGGCGTCGGCTCGGCGGTTGGCGGAGCCGACGTCCCTTCGGGCGTCGGCTCCAATGACGGTTCCGGAGTTGGCTCCGGCGTGGGTTCCGGGGTCGGCTCCGCGCTCGGCTCAGCCGAAGGCGTCGGCGAGGGGCTCGGATCTGCGCTCGGCTCTTCGGCCAGGGCGGCAACCGGGGCGACGAGGCTCGTGACCAGCAGGAAAACCTGCAGCGCCACGAGCAGCCGGATGAGTGACGGGCGGGCGGATCGGGGCACCTGAGTCCTCACGTTTCCAGGCGCCGACGAGGAGCCGCGATCAGCGGCACAGACACGACGTCCCCAGAACGTCGATGGAGTGGTCGAAAGCAGGACAACGGCGACGATCGATGGAACGAGAAGAAGTGACGGAATGAGTGCTGCGCGTCGATCGTCCGCCCGGTTCGCTGCGACCCCCCGGCTCGGACACCTATGCAGATCGCTCGGAACCCGGCGATCGAATGGAGGCCAACAGTACTGCCGGTCCCAGCCAAATCAACTACTGCGCATTGACCATTTCGACACCGCACCGCATTGCAAGCAGCGATGTGGTGACAGGGGGCACCAATCCGGGCCCGAAGGGGCGCGGTACCATCCCGCCATGTTGAGCGGCGTGCCCGGAGGCCCTGGTGGCACGGCTCCGCGGATCCTCATCGTTGACGACGATCCGAACCTGCTCGTCCTGCTCGCCGACCAGCTCCGCTCCGACGGCTACGAGATCGCCACGGCACGTGACGGGGAGGAGGCCCTCCGCCGCCTCCAGGCGAGCTGGCCGGACCTCCTGATCATCGACATGATGATGCCGCGCATGGACGGCCTGTCCCTCGCGCGCGAGATCAAGTCACGCGCGGACCTCCCGATCATCGTGCTGTCGGCGATCGATGCGAGCGATTCGAAGGCGGACCTGCTCGAGGAGGTCGCCGAGGACTACATCACCAAGCCGTACCACTACCCGGAGCTCCGGGCGCGCATCAACCGGGTGATGCGTCGCCTCGGCGACAAGGTGCCCCGCCAGAGCCTGGTCCTCGGCCCGGACCTCACGCTTGACCTGTATCGCCGCGAGGCCACTGTCGGCGAGACCACCGTGCAGCTGACGCCGACCGAATCGCGTCTCCTCTACGCGCTTGCCGCGAACATCGGCCAGACCGTCTCGACGGAGACGCTCCTTATCCGAGGCTGGGCCGAGACCGAGGACGCCGATCCCTCCTATGTCTGGGTCACGATGCGCCGTCTGCGCCAGAAGATCGAAGTCGACGCGAACCACCCGAAGCACCTCGTGACGGTCCGTGGCGTCGGCTATCGCCTTCTCCGATCGAACGCCGAGATCGGCGCAAATGGATGACCCGGGCGTCGATCCCGGCGAAGGCGGCGGCCTCTCGTTTCGCACCCGCCTGACCGTGGCACTCGTCGGAACGGCGGTGGTGCCGCTGTCCGTGTTCGGGCTCGTCGCGTACCTCACCGATGCGTTCGATCCGACCGTCGGCCGACTCCTCCTGTTCGCGTTGGTCGTCACGATCCTCATCGCGATCCTCTTCTCCTACCTGGTCGCGACCGATCTCACCCGTCCATTGCGGGCGATCGCATCGGCCGTCGACCGCGTGTCCGCCGGCGACCTGTCGACGCCCATCCAGGTCCCCGGCGACGACGAGCTGGCGCGCCTCGCCGAGAGCCACAACCGCCTGGCCGCGGACCTCGATCGCCGCGACCGCGAGGTGGCGGAGATCAACGCGGCGATTTCGGACGTCTCGGTCCGCGACGGCGTCGCCTTCCTCGTGGCACGCGGCGCGGCCGAGGCGAAGCGGATCTTCAACCTGCCGGAGGCCCGGCTGCTCCTGGGCGACCCGGACGACTTCCCCGTCGAGGAGGTGGTGCCCGGCGAGATGCGCCCGCTCCGGGCGGTCCTGCGGGCCGGCGACGAGTCGATCGGGCTGCTCCTTGGCCGGCTGCCGCCACTCCGGCCCTGGGCCCGCGCCGACCAGGACCTGCTCGAGCTGTTCGCCAGCGAGATCGCCGTCGCGATCCGCAACGCGGAGCTGTACGAGCGGGTCGAGGCGCAGAACGCCCAGCTTCTCGAGCTCGACGCGGCGAAGGACGACTTCCTGCGGGGGGTCAGCCACAACCTGCAGACGCCGCTGACCAGCATCCGGGCGCACGCGGACCAGCTGAAGCGAGACCGAGCGGATCGCCGGCTGGAGGTCATCGAGGAACAGGCCGACCGGCTGTCACGGATGGTCCGCCAGCTCCTCACGGTGACGCGGCTCGAGTCGGGTGCCCTGCGTCCGCGTCTCGAGGTCGTCAGCCTTGCTGCCCGCACCCGCCGCGCGTGGGAAGCGCTCGCAGCCGAGGCGCCATTCCGGCTCGACGACGATGCCGAGTGGCTGGCTGGCGATCGCCGACGCCGACCAGCTCGACCAGGTGCTGTGGGCCCTCCTCGACAACGCCGTCAAGTACGGGCGCGGCACGCCGATCGACGTGGCGATCGTTCCCGACCCCGGCACGAACCGCCTGCGCCTGACGATCGTCGACAACGGACCGGGCGTCCCGGAGCAGGATCGCGAGCGGCTCTTCGGCCGCTTCGTCCGGGGCAACGAAACCACGCCCGGACGAGGGCAGCGGCCTCGGGCTGTTCGTGTCGCGCGAGCTGTGCCGGGCGATGGGCGGCGACCTCGTCCTGGAGCCGGCCGACGGCGCGCCGCGGGGCGGCTTTCAGCGTTTATCTGCCCGCGGAGCTCGCCCAGGAGTCCTAAGGGCCCGCAGACATAGGTACCAGACAGCGTTGCCCCCTGTCAGCAATGCAAGGTTCCTTGCAAAGCTGTTGCAGCAACGTCTTGCCGACATCGCCCAGACACCCAGTCAGGGCTTCGCCGCCGGGGATCCGTATGCAACCCACTCTCCCGCGAGTGCGCTTGCGCGCGCTCCGATCCGGGGTACCGCGCACCCAACATTCGCGCGGCCAGGCTCTCGTCGAGCTCGCAGTCGTCTCCGTCGTGCTGCTGCTACTGCTCGCCACGGTCATCGACTTCGGGCGCCTGTTCTACACGCAGATCACCGTCGAGAACAGCGCCCGAGCTGGCGCGCTGGTCGCAGCACGGGCTCCGGACTCATATACGGGCGATTGCCCGAACCGTCTCGGCATCGAACAAGATCGGCTGCGCGATCGCCGCCGAGTGGCGCGGATCGGCCGTATCGATCGCCGCCACAGATGTCTCGGTCACCTGCGAGGACACCGGCGGAACGACGCAGGCCTGCGTAGCGCTACCACAGGCAGGAATCCGATCTCGAGTCTCGATCGAGAAGAGCTTCGGGTTCATGATGCCCATCCTCTCGATGGTCTTCGGCAATGGCGGCTTGACGATCGGCGCGAGCGTATCGGCTGATCAGCAAGCGCTCCCGACGGCTGTCACGACCCTCCCGACTCCCACGGGGACGCCCGCGCCGACGCCCACGCCGGCGCCGACGCCCACCCCGGCGCCGACGCCGACCGGCACACCCTCGGCATCCCCAACGCCGACCCCGACCCCGTCGCCGAGTCCGACACCGACGCCTTGCGCGCCAGGGTTCGCACCCATGCCGGACCTCGTCGTCGGTGAGACACCCGGCTCGTCCGAGACGCGTGAGTGAGGCTCGTCTCGAGTGGCAGACGGCCGGCTTCCAGCCGAACAACTTCACCCCGAAGAACGGTTCGACCAACAAGACCGTGCTGACGCAGGACACGACGATCGGGCAGTGCTACGCGACCGTGTCGGCCACGGTCACGGTGACCCACTCATGAGCCGCCGGCGTTCGCGAATCCGCGGGCAGGGGCTCGTGGAATTCGCACTCGTTCTGCCGGTGTTCGTGGTCCTGGTGTTCGGGATCATCGACGGCGGCCGGGCGATCTTCGCCTACAACCAGATGTCGCAGATCAGTCGGAATGTCGCCCGGGTTGCCAGCACGGCGTGCTTCTCCACGACACCGGCCTGTGACAGCACGTCAGGCGCCATCGCCGCGGCGATCAGCTCGCAGGCCGCCGGCTACCAGTCGCCGGTTGTGTGGTCAGTGAGCTGCATCAACCCGGCGACCAAGGCCCCGCCGACGAACACCGGGTCCGACTTCTGCAAGGTCGGATACCTGGTCCGTGTCACCGCATCGTCGTCCTTCGGCCTGTTCACCCCCGTGGCCAGCTCATTCGGTCCGGTGAATGTCGGATCGAGCACCGAACAGGAGATCCTCCAGTGAAGCCCATCGACATCATCCGGAGCCTCGCAGCGCGTCCGGAGGCGGCAGCGACGTGAGCAGGGCCAGGTGCTCGCCATCTTCGCCCTGATGCTGGTCGCGCTCCTCGCGAGCGCAGGTCTCGTCATCGATCTCGGCGGCTCCTGGGCCCAGGTCCGATCGGAGCAGAAGGTCGCCGACGTCGCGGCCCTCGCGGGCGCGACGGCGGAGGCGAACGGAGCGACACGGGCGCAGATCATCCAGACGGCCCTGGACTCGGCGGTCGCCAACGGGTTCGATGCCACCGAGGTCCAGGTAAACATCCCACCGACCACGGGCGCCTACGCCCCGGGCGGCTCGGCATCCGGTCCGCTGAGCACGAATGACTGCAGCTCCGCCGCACAGTATCCGTGCTGGGTCGAGGTCAAGATCACCCGGCCGCACGAAAACTCGTTCAGCCGAGTGCTCGGCTTCAACTCCTTCGGCTCGGCGGCGCGTGGCGTCGCGGTCGGCGGTGTCGCGAATGCCGTCCAGGTCGGGATCTCGCCGATCATGTTCAACTACAAGGCCCTGCAGGAGCACGGCACGACGCCGTTCGTCTACTGCGATCCCCACCCGAGCAAATGCTCGCCGAACTCGTCCTGGCCGCTCTTGGGCGACCAGTTCGCGTGGACGACGTTCTGCATGAGCAACGCGAACTGCAACGTCAATTCCGCCGAGGCCAAGGCCATCATCGAGGGCGGCAACTTCCAGGTCACCGTCACCCTCGGGATGTACCTCGGCCCGCACAACAACGGACAGAAGACGGCTGTCTGCCACGCGCTGCTCGACCAGTACCCGAACGGCGGGGATCTGCCCGTCGCCATCAACGACGACAACGGCAATCTCGTCGGCTTCTGGATCTGGCATCTCGACACGGCGAACAGCAGCTGCCAGGGCCAGGACGGTGAGCAACTTGCCGGCCAGTTCGTCAACGACATCACGTCAACGCTGCCACTCACGATCGATGCGGGCGGCTCTGCGTCGACATTCGGCCAATCCGTCGTGCGGCTGGTGGAGTAGCTCCCGAGCATTCTCCAGCCCGACGAGGGCGTGAATCACGAGAGCCGAGTGTCGGGGGACACTCGGCTCTCGATTCGTGGAGCGGGGAGGCTCAGGCCACTTCGGGCGCTGTCTCCACCGTGGTGGACGCGGCGGCGGCCTTCGGGGCCGGGCGAGTCCAGATGATCCGGAGCGGGTCACCGACCAGGAAGCCGGCCGCGGCGGCCCCCAGGATCGGGCCGATGACGGGGCTGACGCCGAGGAAGGCGGCGATCATGGCCCCGGCATACCAGCCGGTGTAGAACCACAGGAACGCGGCGGCGACGCGCTTGGTCATGTCCGAGAGGATCACGCGCGCGTAAGCTCCTTGACCACCGGCCTAGTGGTACCGGCCTCCGCTGCCGACGGTCCGGTGCGGCGCACCACCGCACCAGCGGCAATTTGGGCTGCAAGGTGCGTCCCCCAAGATACCGGGACGAATCTCCTAGTCCCGAGGGGTACTAATGCGCCTGCCCTCCCGCCGCAAGGCCGGACAGCACAAAGACCGATCGCGCGGCCAGAGTCTGGTCGAATTCGCGCTCGTCCTCCCGATGATCCTGCTCCTGATGCTGATCGCGCTCGACTTCGGTCGGGTCTTCCTCGGCTGGGTCGCGCTGAACAACTCGGCGCGTGTTGCGGCGAACTATGCTGCCATGAACCCGAACGCCTGGGGCGCGGACCCTGAACGACCACAGTCCAGGCCGAATACCAGCGGCTCGTCGATGCCGAGTCGACCAAGATCAACTGCACCCTACCGGCGACGGTGCCCGATCCGACCTTCCCTGTAGGCAAGGACATCGGCTTCCCGGCCCGTGCGGAGATCACCTGTCAGTTCGCGATCATCACGCCGATCATCGGCTCGATCCTGGGCCCGGGCCTGCCCGTCACGGCATCGGCATCGTTCCCGATCCGTAATGGCTCAATCGGAGGCGTTCCCGCGGATCCGGTCACCCCTCTGCCGACCCCGACCCCGACACCGACGCCGACCCCGACGCCGACGCCGACGCCGGTCGGAACGCCCACGCCGACCCCGACGCCGACCGGAACGCCACGCCCGACACCGACGCCGACGCCCTCGCCGACGCCCCCACCGACTTGCATCGTTCCGAACCTCGTCGGTGAGAACTCGCAGCTATGCGCAGGACATCTGGGGCGCAATCGGGCAACACGGCGGCCAGCTTCCAGTCGAACGTCATCTTCCTGCCGCTGGTTCCGCCCCATTACGACATCGTTTGGCAATCGCTCACGGTCGGGCAATCCACTGCCCTGCGGCCAATCGACCCAGATCACCGTCAGAGCCACTCTGCCATGACGGCGCAGGGCATCCGTCGGTCAGCGGCGCCGCGGTCAGGCCCTGGTCGAGTTCGCCCTCGTGTTCCCGGTTCTGGTCCTGATCCTGCTCGGGATCTTCGAGGTCGGGCGAGCGGTCTTCGCCTTCAACACCATTGGCAACGCCGCCCGGGAAGGGGCGCGGATCGCGGCGGTAAACCAGATCGAGGACAGCCCGGACTGCGTCAACAACCGTCCGGTGGTCGATCCGGGTAATCCCCACTGGTCGATCAAGCGGTGCGCCGCCGACTCAGGCGCTGACGCTGGGCGTGACCGAGGCCGACGTGAGCGTCGCGTACAACCCGCCCCCGGGGGTCACCTACACCTGCTCGCCGACCCTGCGAGTCGGCTGCCTTGCCACCGTGACGGTGCAGTACACGTACCGCGCCACGACACCAATCATCGGAGACATCCTCGGGCCCATCGCGCTCGAGGCGGTCTCCGAGATGCCGATCGAGAGGGTGTTCCCATGAGCTTGACGCCTTCGCAACCGCCGGCACGGCGGTCCTGACATCAGAGCGCGGGCAGATCCTCGTGCTCATGGTGGGCGGCCTGCTGGCCGTCGTGATCCTCGTCGGGCTCGTGGTCGATGGCGGCAACCTCTGGGCCCAGCAGCGCATCGTCCAGAACGGCGCCGACGCGGCCGCCGAAGCGGGCGCGATCGTCATGGCCGAACGGCTTGCGGGCGCCACCGAACCGGCCGGCGGCTGGGACGCCCGCGTCGCGAACCGCGTCGCGGCCTCGGCCACGGCCAACGGGCTGACGTCGCAGCGTCGCCTACTACACGGACATCTGCGGGATCCCGCTCACCTCCACGGGGGCCGCCGCGCTCAACGGCGGCGGCACCGAGAATCTGCTGTCGCCGCCCAGGTCGGATCGGGCATCCCGACGAGCACGGCGACGACGCCGGACTGCCCGGCACTACGTCGTCGGGCCGCCAGCGGGCGTCCTCGTGCTCGGCACCAAGAGCGCGGACACCTACTTCGCCTCGGCGATGGGATTCGGCGCCATCGGCGTCGGGCAGCGCGCCACGGCCGTCGCGGGCTACCTGCAGGGCGTCTGCGATGCCGACGAGGGCAACGGCTGTCCGATGCTGCCGATCACCATCCCCGTGAACGTGGTCACGTGCGACGGACAGAACAAGGCAGCTCAACACCAGCATCCCTTGGTCGCGGCATGTCGTCTACAAAGTCCCGCTGTGCGGCAACAGCCCCGGCAACGTCGGCTGGCTCGACTGGGATCCCGCCGAGCGGCGGAGCAAGCGAGCTCGCCTGTGCGATCGAGAACCCGAACAACCCGCCGTTCGACCTTCCGGCCTGGAAGTACGTCGATGCAGACCGGCAACGTCAACGGCGGTGGCGGGACCTGCGACGGCGAAGGCACTGGACTCGGTGGAAGACGAGATTCGCGAATACAACGGACAGATCGTCTACATCCCAATGTTCGACGTCATGTGCGGCGACGAGCCGAACCACAGCCAGGTGGCAGTTGCCGTCGAACTACGGCTGCCCGGCCGAACGAGCTCGACGGCGGCAACGGCAACAACCTCTGGTATCGCTTCCCGAGCCTCGCCTACTTCGAGCTGTGCGATCCCAGCATCCCCGAATGCAACGGGGCGCAGGGGGCGTATATGCAGGGCAACAATCGCGATGAGTGCGAGTCCGGAGGCAACGGCGCGACGTCATGCCTCGTCGGCCAGTTCGTCGACATCCTGGGTAGCGGCACCGTGGGCTCCGGCGTCGGCGGAGGCACCGGCCCCGGCCAAGGCGCTCGGGGTGCAGTTGATCAAATAGAGCCTGCCCTCGCGGCAGGCAGACAGGAACAGGATCGGAGACGCCGCGCCGAAAGGCGCGGCGTTTCTGTTTGGGGCTGACCATCGTGTGCCCCCGGCTACCCCCTTCGGGCTATGCATCCGCGCACCGATTCAAGGGAGCGTGTAAGTCACCGCGCCGAGCATGCGCGAGGCATTCACGCCAAACCCACATCGGTGACCCAGATGAACCTGTTCGAATTCTTCGCTCGCCGCCGGCGACGGACCCGATCGCGGGGTCAGAGCCTGGTCGAGTTCGCACTCATCCTGCCGCTGCTCATGATCTTCCTCGCGACGATCCTCGATCTCGGCCGGATCTACTACGCGAACATCTCGCTGCTGAACTCCGCGCGCGAGGGCGCCTTCCAGGCCTCGAAGACCCCGGGCTCCTACGCCGACGGCCAGCCGTGCAACACGACCACGAACCTCATCGTCTGCCGGGTCCAGCTGGAATCGAAGGGGTCGATGGTCGAGGTCGACGAGGCCGACATCGACATGACCTGCAGCAAGAGCGGATGCCCGCTCGAGGCGAACAGCACGGTTACCGTCCACGTCAGCGGCCAGTTCCAGCTGATCACGCCGATCCTCGGGTTCATCTTCGGCGGCCAGACGCTCAACCTTGACACCGCCGCGACCCAGCAGATCGAATACTTCCCGACCGGTGGCGTCTCCACCCTGCCGCCGACCCCGGTCGCCGCATTCACGCGCAAGTGACCTGACCGGCGAGGCACCGTTTGCCGTGTCATTCGACGGATCGTCGTCGAGCGGCAGTCCCACCGACTACATCTGGGACTTCGGGGACGGCGAGTTTGCCTCCGGCAACGCCCAGGTGACCCACGTCTTCGACGACCCCGGTACCTACCTCGTCACGTTGCGCGTCATCAACCTCGCGGGCGACGACACCTCGACGATGTCGATCGAGATCACCGCTCCGAGTGCGACGCCGACGCCGACTCCGACGCCAGTCGGTTCGCCAACGCCCGCGCCGATCTCCCACACCAACGCCCGAGGCGTGTGCCTTCCCGCCCAAACATTATCGGGATGAGCCCGAGCGCAGCGGATAGCGCTCTGTCGGGTGCCGGCTGGACCTACGTCATCTACGGGGACCTCAGCACCGGCCAGAAGAACAAGATCCAGGCGCAGAACCCGGACCACAACAACTGCGCGATGAAGAGCCTGGTGACCGTCATCGCCCACTACCGGCCGAACTGAGGTGGATGACATGACGAATCCCTCACCTTCGCCTCCGCCGCCGGCCCGCCCGCAGCCGCGGTCAGTCGCTCGTCGAGTTCTCGCTCGTGGTTGTCCCGTTCGTGTTCATCATGATGGGCATCTTCGACCTCGGCCGTGGCATCTACATGATGAACGGCACGGCCGAGGCGGCCCGCGAGATTGCGCGGGTGACGAGCGTGCATTCCGGTTGCGCCGTCAACGCCGTGTCCTGTGACCTCGGTTCGAGCACCGAGACGGCGAACGTGGTGGCCACGCAGCGCCGGCCTCGTTCCCGCGCTGGCGATCAACACCGCATCCGACATCACGTGCGTCGACATCAACGACGTCGTCAAGGCCGACAACACCTGCCGCTGGGGCGTCGACTACGTCCGCGTCCGAGTGACTTCCAGTTTCGTGCCGATCACGCCGATCGTGAGCATGTTCGGCAACCACGTCTTCGAGTCGTTTAGCCGGGTGAGGTACTACCCGTGAGCAAGGAGCGCAAGATGGACCACGAACCGGCTCGCGAGCGCCAGCAGGGCCAGGTGATGGTCCTGTTCCTCCTCGCAATCTTCGCAATCATCGGCATGGTCGGGCTCGTCATTGACGGCGGCAGCGTCTTCGCCCAGCGGCGCGACCAGCAGACCGCCGCCGACCTGGCCGCCATGGCCGGAGCGGCCGCCTACCTCAACGCGACGGGCACGCAGGGCGAGCGCACTGCATATGCGGAAGGCGTCGCGACATCGGTCGCGACCGCCAACGGCTACATCGAGGGCACGACCGGCGTCGATCTCAACTTCTCGATGAACGCCGGCACGTTCTACAACGAGGCGACCGTCAAGCTGGCGAAGCCGCACCGCAACAACTTCGCCGGGATCCTCGGCATGGCAACATGGGACGTCGGTGTCACAGCCACCGCGCGTTCGACGTTCCAGGCCAACGGCGCCCGCGGCGCGATGCCGCTGCTCTTCAACGAGAAGGCGTTTCCAGGCGCGATCTGCAACGAGGCGGTCCAAACCTGCACGCCGCAGGTCTACCAGTTGCCGGGCGGCGGCAACGAGGACGTGCCGCAGGATGCCACCCAGTTCAACTGGACGATCTTCTGCACGGCAAGCGGGAACCCCTGCAACGCGAACTCGAACGATGTCCGGGCCATCATCGAGGGGAACGGAGCGAACACGGTCGTGTACCTGGACGACGACATCGGACCGCTCAACGCCGGCAGCCACACCACGCTCTTCACTGCCCTGGTTGACAACGCGCTCGGGGACCTGTTCCCGGTGCCGGTGGTCGACGATGAGGGCGTGATGGTCGGCTGGGCCTACTTCCGGCTCATCTCAGCCGAAGGCGGCAGCGACAAGGTCATCACCGGCTACTTCGTCTCGCCGGTCAACGGCGAGGAGCTCGTCGTCAACGGCGGCCACAAGAGCGGCGAACTGTTCACCGGCGCGTACTCGGTGCGCCTCACCAACTAGCCGACTCCCCGCAGGACGCGACGAGCCCCGGGCCACCGGTCCGGGGCTCGTTGCTGTTCGGCTCAGCGGATTCCCGTGTCGTACGGAAGGTCGACAGTGGCGATGCCGTCGCCGACCTCGACCTCCACCGGCGCGGGATTTCCCATGAGGCCCTCAACCGGCAGCCCTTCGACCGTGTACCGCCCGGGCGGGAGGGCAACCTCGTACCGGCCGTCGCCGCCGGTCGTTGCGGTGGCCGCCTCGTTCCCCGCGGCGTCCCGAATGACGACTGTCGCGCCCGCCACCGGCCGGGGTGCGCAGGCCGGATCGCCCGGCCGCTCGACCGGGCACACCGGACCGGCAAGGGCGACCCCGCCGATCCCGGTGTCAGCCGATCCCGCCGGCTTCTCCGCCGCACCGGAGTCGCACGCGGCCGCGGCGAACACCGCTACCGCGAGCAGGAGAGCAGCCAGGCGTCTCACGGCCCTAGGACGTCGCCGATCAGTCGGCGGTTGCAAGCGCCGCGCGCAAGCTGCGATACGAGTCCCGAAGCAGCCGTGCGACTTCCGGCCAGTAGGCACGCCCCGGACCGCGAGGGCCCTCCGGGTCGGCGGCCGCGCCGCGGTCGCGCACTTCGGCTGCCTGTCCCCGCAGCGTGCCCGCCTCGCGGACCGCCGTCTCGGGGACGTCGTAGATGGCCGCGTAGAGACCCGTGATGGCATCACCCGCGGCATCTCCGGCCGCCAGGCCGATCTCACGCCGCACCACCCACCAGCGCAACTCCCGACGCGCCACCTCGGCCACGTCAATGTGTTCGGGAAGGCCGAGCTGTCGGTAGCCGCGCGCGATGTCGGGAAGGAACCGGTCGTACCCGTCCCGTGCTCGCGAGAACCCAACCGCCGCGCGGGCGAGGTAGAACGCGGCGAGGAGCGCCCTGAACCACGACACGCCGGCCTGCTCCCGGTTTGCCTGCACCAGCAATACGAGCAGGCGCAGCGGCTGGCCCCGGTAATAGGCCTTCCACATGCGCGTCTCGAGCACGGCCAGACGATCGGGATCGAAGGTGCGGCCCCAGCCTGCGTCGCCCATGGCCAAGGCAGCATAGTTGACGGATGACCGGGCAAATGCCACCCGACTTCGGGCGCTTCGAGGCGCTCACGTTCGACTGCTACGGCACCCTCATCGACTGGGAGACCGGGCTGACGAATGCGTTCCAGCCGATCTTCCGGGGCCGCGGCATCGAGGCGTCGGCCGACGCGCTGCTCGAACGCTTCGCCGTCCATGAGGCGGCCGCCGAAGCCGGCCCGTACCGGCCCTACCGGCACGTGCTCGCGGTCGCCCTTCGCGGCGTGACCGCCGACTACAACGTCGAGCCGACTGCTGACGAGATCGAGGCGTTCTCAGGCTCGGTGGGCGAGTGGCCGGCATTCCCCGATACGGCCGCGGCCCTTACCCGACTGAAGGAGCGCTTCAGGCTCGGCGTCATCACGAATTGCGACGATGACCTGTTCGCCGCCTCGCTGCCGAGGCTCGGTGTCACGTTCGACTGGGTGGTGACCGCCCAGCAGGCGGGCGCGTACAAGCCGAGCACGCGCAACTTCGAGGTGGCCTTCGAGCGGATGGGCCTCCCGCGCGATCGGATCCTGCACGTCGCCCAGAGCCTGTTCCACGACCATGCTCCCGCGCAGCGCCTTGGCATGACGAGCGTGTGGATCGACCGCCGCGGGGATCGCCCGGGTGCGGGCGCGACCCCGCCAGCCGAAGCGACGCCGGACGCGACCTTCCCCGACATGGCCTCGTTCGCGGCGGCAGCGACCGCCTGACACGGACATTCCGAAAACATGCCGATCGGTCCCGTCATTTCGGGTAGATCGGCAGCGGTCTGCGCATCCTTGTCGGTCGACCATCGCGGCGGGCGTCCCGAAAGGGAAAGGGACATGCTCAGATACGTCATCGCGCTGGTGCTGGTGGCGCACGGGATCGGCCACAGCATCGGCATCATGCAATCGCTGCGGATCGCGACCATCAATCCGGATTGGAACGGCGATTCGTGGCTCATCACCGGCTTCGCCGGATCCAGCGTCACGCAGGCCGTTGGCGTGCTCGTATGGACGGCTGCGCTCGTCGGCTTTGTGCTGGCTGCCGCCGTCGTCGTCGGCTGGCTGCCAGAGACGTGGTGGGCGCCGCTCGCCGTTGGATCAAGCCTGTTGTCCCTGGCCGGCCTGCTGGCGTTCCCGGTCGCCTTCCCGATGACGAGCACGCTTGGCGCCCTCGTTGTCGACATGGTCGTGCTTGCCGCGGTCCTGTGGGCCGACTGGACGCCGGGCGACCTTCCTGCCTGAGCGCGATACGCTGGAACCCCGCAACAGGAGTACGGGCCATGTCGGACCAACCCGTGATCGATGCACGCCTCGTCGAGCTCAGTCCGCAGCAGACCGCTGCCGTTCGAGTCCGGCGGCCGATGTCGACCGTCGATGTCGGCGAGCTCATGGATGACGCGATGTCCAGGCTCGGGGCGTTGTTCGGGCAAGTCGGGGCCACGCCGGCCGGTCCCCCGTATGCGCGCTACCACGCGTGGGGCGGCGAGCTCGCGGACGTCGAGATCGGGTTCCCGCTGGCCGACAGGATCGACGGGCTGGCCCCCCTGATCGACAGCCCGGAAACCGAGGTCGGCGCGTCCGAGCTGCCCGGCGGCCGCGCGGCACAGGTGATCCACCGCGGTCCGTACCCGACGCTCGGTGAGGCGTACAGCTCCCTGCATGACTGGATCCACGCGCAGGGGTATGACGAGGGCGATGGTCCGTGGGAGACCTACATCGACAACCCGGAGGAGGTGGCTGACGTCGCCCAGCTCAGGACCGAGATCACCTGGCCCGTCCCCGACCGTTGACCGGCGCCGTCGAACCGGCGGCGCATCCGATCGTCATCGCCCATCGCGGCGCGTCGGGCTACCGGCCGGAGCACACGCTCGCGAGCTACGAGCTGGCAATCGAGCAGGGCGCCGATTTCATCGAGCCCGACCTTGTCGCCACGAAGGACGGCGTCCTGGTCGCACGCCACGAGAACGAGATCGGTGGCACGACCGACGTCGCCACCCATCCGGAATTCGCTGATCGACGGACGACGAAGGCGATCGACGGCGTCTCCATCACCGGCTGGTTCGCGGAGGACTTCACGCTCGACGAGCTGCGAACCCTTCGGGCGCGCGAGCGGCTTCCGGAGGTTCGGCCGGGCAGTGCCGCGTTCGACGGGCGGTTCGGAATTCCGACGCTCCAGGAGATCGCCGACCTCGCCCGACGCGAGAGCGAGCGCCGTGGACGCACGATTGGCCTCTACCCGGAGACGAAGCACCCGACCTGGTTCCGCTCGATCGGGCTCCCGCTCGAGGAGCCGCTGGTGGCGACGTTGCACGGAGCCGGATACCGAGGCACGGACGCTCCGGTGTTCATCCAGTCGTTCGAGGCCGACAGCCTGCGGCGACTCGCTCGGATGACGTCCCTGCGACTCGTCCAGCTGCTCGCGGCCGGCCCAGACGCAGCCGAACGCACCGATGCGCGAGGCGCTCGCCGATGTGGCCGGCTACGCACGGGCAATCGGTGCGGACAAGGACCTCGTCATCCCGCGCGACAATGCCGGAAACCTGCTCGCACCGTCGTCACTCGTGGCGGACGCCCACGCGGCAGGGCTCCTCGTCCATGCCTGGACCTTCCGGGCCGAAGCGGCGTTCCTCCCGGCGAACATCGGTGACGCAGCCACGGAGTACGCCGTGTTCTACGCGACCGGGCTCGATGGCGTCTTCACCGATCAGCCCGACCTGGCCGTCGCCGCGCGGGCACGTTCCTCGAGGTAGCGCCGCTCGGGGATGCTCAGCGTGCGGCGTGCGGCGCGCCGGTACGCCTCGGCGGCAGCGTCCGCGTTCCCGACCTGCTCGAGCAGGTGCGCGCGGACGGCATCGACCCGGTGATGCCCAGCGAGGGCCGGATCCGCCTCGGCGCGCTCGAGCTCGGCAAGCCCGGCCTCCGGGCCGCGGACCATCGCCAGCGCGACGATCCCGTTGAGCGTGACCATCGGGCCGGGCGCGACCTTGCCGAGCAACTCGTAGAGGCCGAGGATCTGCCGCCAGTCCGTGTCCTCCGTCGAGGGTGCCTCGTCGTGGACCGCCGCGATCGCGGCCTGGAGCTGGTAGGGGCCGACCGGGGCCTCCGCCAGCGTGCCGCTGATCAGCGCGGTCCCCTCCTCGATCGCTCGGCGGTCCCAGCGCATTCGATCCTGCTCGGCAAGCGGCACCAGGGAGCCGTCGTCGCGGACGCGAGCCGGGCGGCGGGCGTCGGTGAGGAGCATCAGCGCGAGCAGTCCGGCGACCTCACCGTCGTCGGGCAGGAGGCTGCGCAGCTGGCGGGTCAGCCGGATCGCCTCCGAGCTCAGCTCGACCCGCTGGAGCGCCGGCCCCGAGCTCGCGGCGTAGCCCTCGTTGAAGATCAGGTACAGGACGTTGAGCACGGCGCCGAGCCGCTCATCGCCGCTCCGCGGGCGGGGGCATCGTGAACTCGGCGCCGCTCTCGCGGATCCGTTGCTTCGCCCGACTGATGCGCTGGGCCACCGTCGCTTCGGGCACCAGGAACGCCCGGGCGATCTCCGCGGTCGTCAACCCGCCAACGGCTCGCAGCGTCAGCGCCACCTGGGACGCGGGCGTCAGCGACGGGTGACAGCACAGGAACACGAGCGCGAGCGTGTCGTCGCGCGTCGGGCCGGGATCGGCCTCGCCCTCGTCCAGTCCCGCCACTGCCTCCTCGCGGCGACGCCGGGCGGTGTCGCTGCGCTGCTGCTCGATCCAGCGCCGTGACGCCACGCGGACGAGCCAGCCGGTCGGGTTGGCCGGAACCCCATCGGCCGGCCACTGGAAGGCCGCCGCGACGAGTGCCTCCTGGACGGCGTCCTCGCAGGCGTCGAAGTCGCCATGGCGCCGCACGAGGATGCCGAGGACCTGCGGCGCGAGGTCGTGCAGCAGGCCCTCGATGTTGCCGATGGCGGTCACATCTCGAGCGCGGAGTAGGTCAGGATCGGGCGCACCTCGACGCCGCCGATCGCGGCTTCCGGGATGCGTCCCGCGATCTCGATCGCGCGCTCGCGGGTTTCCACGTCGACGAGGTAGAACCCGGCGAGGTGCTCCTTGGTCTCGACATACGGGCCGTCGCCGGCGACGGTTCGGCCGTCGGTCACGCTCACGCGTGAGGCCGCGGACGGATCCTCGAGCGCCTCGGTGACGATCAGCTCGCCGGACGCGGCGAGGTCGTTGTTGAGCGCCGCGTAGAGGGCGAGGCCCTCGGCCTTCTCCTCCTCGCTGAAGCTCTCCCACATCTGGCGAGCCTGGGGGTTGTGATAGATGAGCAACAGGTACTTCACGCCTGCCTCCTTGCCTGTTCGAGAGGAGTGTCTCTCACCAGTCATGTCGAGACTGGCCCGGCCTGTCTCGACATCCCTGCAGAGACCCGCCTGACCGGCGGACGGAGTTGGGGAGAAGACCGATGATTGCCACGATGCCGACCGACAAGCCACGCCCGACCACGGGCCACGACCGCGCGTTCTGGTTCGCCGAGCTTGACGCGTGGGGTGCTGCGGGCCGGCCCTACCGCGAGATCGCCGACTGGCTGACCACCGAGCAGGGCCTCAGTGCCTGGTGGGCGCAGAAGCTCATCGTCGAATACGAGGAGGCGCGCGGTCTGCGTGACCGTGGCGCCCGGCGCGACGGCACCTTCTCGGCGGGTGCGAGCCGGACAGTAGCGGCGCCCGTCGAAGACGTCTTCGAGGCCTTCTCGGACGCGACCGCCCGCGAACGCTGGCTGCCCGGCGTCAACGTCGAGCTGCGTGCGGCCCAGCCCGGCAAGGTCGTCCGCCTCGACTGGCCCGACGGCACGCGCGTCCAGGCGCAGTTCGACGCCAAGGGCGCGGAGAGGACGACGGTCGCCGTCGAGCACCAGCGGCTGCGGGACGCGGCGCTGGTTCCGACGATGCGGACCTACTGGCAGGAACGGCTGGAGGCGCTCAGGTCACTTCTCGAGGAATGATCACCTCGCCGGCGGCCGTGAGCCAGCGCGCGCCTTTGACCGCCAGCCGGCCGGCCTTGACCATCGGGTCGTCGTTGGCCAGGGCAAGGGCCTCCTCGAGCGGCACGCCGTAGATCCCGATTCCGCGGTAGCTGGCGTCGGTCTGCTCGTCCAGCGGCCCGTTGGCGAGGAGCACGCCCCGTCGCTTGAGGCCGCGCAGGTGCGTCAGGTGCTCGATCTGCAGCCGGTCGAGCTCCTCCTCGCTGAACTCGGGCGCGTCCGGCGGCCGGACGAGGAAGATGACCGTGCGCTCGTCGAACCGCTCGGGGATCAGCGCGTCGCCGTGCGGGTATGCCTCCTCGCCCATCCGCCCTCGGCGGCTCAGCCGCTGGCTGGGCCGGGTTGCGGCTGCTCCGGCGATGCGCTGCGCTGCCTCCAGGGCGTCCCGAGCAGCGGCAGCAGGTAGCGATCCAGGCCGTAGTAGCCGGCGACCTTCCAGGCGAGCATCAGCCCGACGGCGAGCGTGAACATGACCGGGTTCGATGAGGCCGAACCCGCCAGCAGGAACGACATGTTCATCAGCGCCCCGAAGAATGCGGCGAACCCCGTAAGCAGCCCGAGGATCAAGCCGATACCGACAGCCATCTCACCGAACGTGATGACGTAGGTCATCCAGCTCTCAGCGCCGTTGTCGATGAGGAGCTGGATGAAGGCGCGATACCACTCGTACGTGATCGCGGGGCGGCCCTCTTCGGGGATCGCCACCGCGTTCTGCCAGTAGCCGAGGATGGCCGTGCCTGCCTCGTCGCCGACCCACGCCGGGTCGGTGAACTTGTGCCATCCGGCCTCGAGCCAGGAGAACCCGACGAAGAGCCGGATCGGGAGCCAGAAGAGCCCGGCGCGCGGGTTGCTGAACAGGAACCGCGTGAAGGCCGGGCCCTTCGACCTCGATGTTCTCGGCGTCCGGTTCGTCGCGAAGGCTGAACAGGATGATCAGCAGCAGGATGAACGACACCCAGAAGGCGACCGTCACGATCTGGCTGATCGTCCCCTCGAGCACGATCCACGGGTTGACGAGCAGGAACAGGAGCACTGCCGCAAGCACGCCGACCGGCACGGCCAGGGTGCGAAGCTGCGCCATGAGAAACCTCCGCGCTCTCATTTGCGTGCGCCGTGGACAGGGACGGCGGGCGCAGCACAACGGTACTCCGCGAGTCCATCGGCGCGCACGGTCGAACCGTAGTTGACATGCGCCGGCATGCTCGCCGAAGCTGGCTCGGCTGCCCGGACCCGGTGTAGGAGGATCGCCGTGCGTCGCCTCTCCGCGCTCGCCCTTGCCCTGACCCTGTCGCTGACGTCGCTGGTCACCGCAGGATCAGTCGCCGCCCAGACTGGCTGCGACCCCTTCCTGACGCCGCCCGAATACGACCCCGGGGTCCCGAGGTTCGGCTTCGGCGAGACGCAGATGACGGTCGATCGAGATCGACACGTACCTGACGGCGGTCGACGACGCGAGCAACCGGGTGATCACCGCCGAGGCGGCGACGTCCGTCGAAGGGAGGTCGATCCGACTACGCGATCGTCGGGACGCCGGACCGGGTGACGCACGGAGGGCCTGGCGGCGATCCAGGCAAACCTCGAGCTCCTGCGTAACCCGCAGGCCGATCCGGGAAACGCGGTCGAGGAGACGCCGGCGATCCTGTGGGTCAGCGGCAACGTCCATGGCGGCGAGGAGAGCGGAGCCGACGCCTCCCTCCACGCGCTCTACGAGCTGGCCTCACGCAGCGACTGCGTGGTCGACGAGATCCTCGCCAACGCGCTTGTCGTGATCCTGCCGACGCAGAACCCCGACGGGCGGGAGATCGGTCAGCGGCGCAACCTCTACGGCTTCGACATGAACCGCGACTGGTTCGCCCGGACCCAGCCCGAGACCGACGGCAAGCTCGAGGTCGTGCGGCAGTACCCACCGATGCTCTTCATCGACGCGCACGAATTCGGCCTGTCGAACTACTTCTTCCCACCGAATGCGGACCCGGAATATCACGAGATCCCCGACACGGCCCACGACTGGATCAACCAGCTCTACAGCCCGGCCATCGCGGCCGAGTTCGACCGCCAGGGGATCAAGTACTTCCACGGGGCGCCGTACGACTTCTTCGCGATCGTGTTCGGCGACACCGTGCCGACCGAGGGCTTCCATGCCGCCGGCATGACGTTCGAGAAGGAGAGCGGCGACCCGATCTCCGAGCGCGAGCACGAGCAGTTCACGTCGATCTGGGCGTCGCTCTTCGCGGGCGCGACGGCGCGCGCCGACGTCGTCGAGGGCTGGCGCGACTCGTGGGTCGAGGCATACCAGCAGGGTGTGGCCGGAACGCTGGAAGAAGAACAATGTCTTCGAGCCCAAGCACGACCTCTACCAGGACGTGCCCGACATCACGGTTCGTGGCTACTTCCTGGCGCCGGACCCCGATCGCGCATTCGAGCTCCAGCTGCTCGTCCGCCGGCTGCAGCGCATGGACGTCGAGGTCCGCCGGCTGACCGACCCCGACGGCCGTCGACGACTTCCACCCGTACGGTGACGGCACGTCGGGCGGCGCGCAGCTCGCCGCGGGCACGTACTGGATCCCGCTTGCCCAGGCGCAGAAGCACTGGATCCAGGCGATGCTCCACGAGGACTCGTGGATTCCGTTCGATGTGACCTACGACGTCACCGCGTGGAGCAACCCGCTGCTCATGAACCTCGCCGGCGGCTGGAGTGGTGCGGACGTCGACGCGCCGTACGAGGTCGTCGCGCCGATGGACGAGCCGGAATGGCCGCTCCCGGCGGACCTTCCCGCGGTTGCCCTGCTCGAGAACGACCGCAGTACGCGGGGCTTCGAGGCCGCGGGCCAGACGCGCTACCTGTTCAACGAGGTGTGGCACCTGCCGCACACGGACCTGACGTACGAGGCCATCGGGACCGATCCAACGGTCCTCGAGGACTTCGACGTCCTCGTCATGCCCGACGGATACGCCGGGTACGCACTCCAGGACCTCGGCTCGAAGGGCAAGAAGGCGCTCCGCGAATGGGTCAACGCCGGCGGGCGCATCGTCGCGTGGCAAGGCGGCGCCGAGGTGGCGGTGAAGGCCGGGGCATCCACCGCGAAGTTCGGCACATCGCACACGAACATGCCCGGGGCGCTGGTCCGCGTCGCCGTCGACTCCGGGTCACCGCTGGCCGACGGCATCGGCGACCGGAACTGGGTGATGTACCAGGACGACCGGACGATGCAGCCCGGCCTCGGGACGGCCGTGGCCACGTTCCCCGCAGCCACTGATCCGGCCTACGCCACGTCGGGACTGACGATCGGCGTCGATACGCTCGCCGGTTCGACGGTCGTTGCCGACGAGGCCGTCGGCGGCGGTCGCGTCGTCGCGTTCTCGGTCGATCCGAACTTCCGGGCCTGGACGCAGGGCACGCAGCGCATGCTGTGGAACGCGATCGCCGGGGAGGATCCAGCCGGCTTCGGGGCGGCTCCGACCGCTGGATCGCAGGTGCGTGCCGCCGCCGAGAGGGCCGCCCAGGATGCGGCCGCGGCACTGCCCGACGTCGGGTCGGCGATCCGGATCCGGGTCGCTCGCGCCGACGCGGCCGCCGCCGCGAAGGTCCTCAAGCGCCACGGGGCGCAGGTCACCAGGATCGACCTCGGCGCCGACACGCTGTTCCTCGTCGCCAATCGCCAGGACCTGTCGTACGACGAGCACCCGTTCTTCGGGCTGGTCGTGCGCGACCTGGAACGAGCGGGGATCGCGATCGGAGCTGCCAGCCTGCCCTGACGCCGGCGCTCTCGGAGCGCCGCGGAGCTGATCTCCGGGGCGCTCCGACATCGGTACCGACCCCCAGTGAAGGCACGACGTCGGAGCACGCCGGAGCGGGAGTGTTCTGCGTTACGCGGTCATCGGCATCCGTGTTCGAAGTGGGATCTCCCCGCGGATGCGGGTGCCCGTGCCGACATGTGAATCGACGGTGAGACGGCCGCCGAGGGCCCCGACCCGATCGGCCAGGTTCTGGAGCCCGGCTCCCGACCGGGCCCGACCCGCCACGAACCCGACCCCGGAGTCCTCGACGACGAACGAGATGCCCGACGAGCTGCCGCGCAACCCGATCCGGACGTCCGCGTCCGGACCGCCGTGCTTGACGCTGTTCTGGAGGGCCTCGACGCAGGAGTAGTAGACGGCCCGCTCGATCTCGGGCGGGTAGCGGCCAAATCCGTCCGCGTCGATCAGGACGGGAACCGCCGCCTCGGCGGCGACGGAGCGCAGCGCCTCCGCGACGCCGAAGCCGGCAAGCGTCCGCGGAGCACCGTCGCGGGTCACGCTCCGGATGTCCGCGAGCGCGTCCTCGAGGCCGCGCCCGAGCTTGTCGATCGAGGCGCGATCGTCGTCCGATGGCGCCCGCTCGGCCAGCAGGCCCGAGCTGGATGCGGACGCTGACCAGGCGCTGCTGGGCGCTGTCGTGGAGGTCGCGCTGGATGCGACGGCGCTCGAGGTCCGCTGCGTCGAGGGCGCGGACACGTGCCTGGCGCAGGTCGCGTTGCAGGGTTGCGGTGCGTCCGAGGGCCCAGACCATGCCGCCCAGCGACAGGGTGAGGAGCAGGAGCGCCGGCGCGGCGGGTGCCTGCAGGACAGGCACAGCGAGGAGCACGCCGAGAGAGATCAGGATGCTCAGCAGCATCACCCGCGTCACCCCGGTGGGTACCGCTCCGGAAGGCATCCGGAGTGCACCGAGGCGCGCCTCGAACTCCCTCGTCGTGCTCACGTATCGCTCCCCCAGCAGTCGCCGTGCAGGTCTGCACGGCCAACCCGGCGTCGCCCCCCGCGACACCAGAACCGGAGTTTTGCGATGGCCCGGATGGCCGTCATCCCACGGATCGGGAATCACCCGGGTGATTCCTGATCCCACGCTCGGGCGCTACTCGATCAGGCCCGCCTCACGCGCACGGATGAGCGCGTCGGATCGCGAGTTCACGTCGAGCTTGCGGTAGATCGCCCGGACGTGCGAATGGACCGTGTTGAACGACAGGAACAGGCGGTCGGCCGCCTCGCGCTTCGACAGCCCTTCGGCGAGCACCGCGAGCACCTCGAGTTCCCGCGCCGACAGCTCCTCGTGAGCGCCGGACGTGAACGCGGGGCGAGTTTTCGCCAGCGCCGCCCGTGTCTCGCGCAGCGCGCCGGGGTCCGCCGACCGTTCGATGATCTCGTCGACCTCACGCAGGAGCACCGCGGCCTCCCGTGGACGGCCGCGGATCAAGCGTGCCTGCGCCATCGCCAGCAGCACCTCCGCGACCGACAGCGGCTGATCGAGGGCGCGCATCCCCGGCACGGCCTGGGCGAGCCACCGCTCGCCGGCCTCCACCCTGCCGCGCCTGACGAGCACCGTCCCGAGCATGGCGCGAGCGTAGGCGTCGGTCGGGGTCTGACTGAGGCCGTGCAACTCGCCCATGCCGATCGCCTCGCGGGCAATGTGCTCCGCACGCGCCGCATCGCCAACCTCGACCTCGGCGCGGGCCAGCAGGCTGCGCGAACCGACCGCGTCCATCCACGATTCCGTCGCGACGGCGATCTGGGTGGCGGTCCTGAGCGGAGCCATCGCCTCCGCGTAGCGGCCGGCCCGGACCAGCGCGAACCCGAGCAGGCCGTGGACCGTGACACGCCATGGCGAATCCCGCGTTCCCTCGAGCGCGAATGCGCGTTGCGCGCAGTCGAGCATCCGCCCGACGTCACCGCCCGGAAAGGCAGCGCCGATGAGCGCGGCCGTGGCCTCGATCGAGCTGGCGCCGTCGGGCAACGCCCCGCGACCAGGCGCCTTGCGCGCCGCCGCAAGCGCGGCATCGCCCTCGGCGTGCCGTCCGAGGAAGTGCATCGTCCACGCCTTCACGACCCCGAGCCGGCGATCCGCGGCGATCGTCGCCGGGCCGAGCGCGTCGAGCCAGCCGGTCAGCGTCGCCATCCTGCCCCACTGGATCTCCTGGAGGTAATTCCTGCCCACGATGTCGGCCGCGAGGTCGAGATCGCCGGCCTTGATCGCGTGACGGACCGCGCGGTCCGGGTCGCCCGCGCGGTCGTACCACGCCGCGGCTCGGCGGTGCAGGACGGGCACGCGGCGAGGCTGCCGTCGTGCGAGCTCCATCTGGAGGAGGTCCGAGAGCAGCGGATGGTAGCGGTACACCTCGCGCCGATCGTCGAGCGGCGCGATGAACACGTTGGCCCGTTCGAGGGCGGTCAGCCGCTGCGCTGATCCGGGCTGCTCGGTCAGCGCGTCCGCAAGCGGCCCGGAGATCGTGTCCACGATCGACGTCGTGAGCATGAAGCGGAGGGTCTCCGGCTCGAGGGCCGTCAGGACCTGCTCCGTGAGGTAGTCGAAGACGTGACGGTTGGAGCCGCCGAACGTCGCGACGAACTGCTCGCGATCATCGGCGGCCCGCATCGACAGGTAGGCGAGATACAGCCCGGCCGGCCACCCGTCGGTCCGCTCGTGGAGCATGGTCACGCTCCCGGACGGCAGGCCGAGCCCGAGGGACGTGTTCACCAGCGTGGCCGTCTCCTCGGGCGTGAACTGCAGGTCGGCCGCCCGGAACTCCGTCAGCTGCTCGGTCGCCCGAAGCCGGGCGATCGGCAGCGGCGGATCCGTGCGCGACGAGATGGCAAGCTGGACGCCCGGCGAGGCGCGCTCGATCAGGCGCATGACCGACTCGTGGCATTCGTCGGCATCGATGACGTGGTAATCGTCGAGGACGAGCACCATGCCGGCCGCGGGCGGCTTCAGCTCGGCGAAGAGCGCCGCTGCGGGATCGGGTTCGCGGGCGAGCGCACCGAGTCGATTCGCAGCCTCCTCACCGCCGGTGGCCAGCCCGAGCGCCGCACCGATGTACGTCCAGAGCACCGTCGGGTCGTTGTCCTGCCGGTCGATCGCGACCCAGGCGAACGTGCGGGGATCGACGTCCGCCCAGTCGGCCAGCAATGACGTCTTGCCGAACCCGGGCGGCGCAACCACGACGGAGAGCGAGGGGCGGGCCGCGACGAGCGTCCGCGTCAGTCGCGCCCGACGGACGGTCCCGTCGCGCAGGACCGGCGGGTGCATCTTCGTTGCCTGAAGGACGGGCCCCCGGGCAGCCTCCCGTCCGGTTTCCTGGCTCATGTAGGCACGCGACCCCGACTTCGCGCGCTCGAGGCCCCCAAACGTCAGCCCGAGATGGGCGCTGACACAACGTACACCACGCTCGTCCGATGGACCAGCCCGGGCCGCGCACGACGCGTGCGCTAGGATCGGGCAGAGCGGCACGTCGAGTGCAGATGGGGGAGCTGATGACCGATCCTCGAGGCAACGGCAGCCGGGCATCCGTGGCGACTGCGCTGGCGCACGCAAGCGGGACGCGCAACCGGACCGGGACCGCGACCGTGGACCGTGACGGCCCCATCCGCGTGGCCCTCGCCGATGACTCGTACCTGATCCGCGAGGCGATCCGGGAGATCCTGGCGCCGGTCGACCAGGTCGAGCTCGTCGCGACGTTTGCCGACGGCGACGAGCTCCTCGCCGCGCTCGAGACGGATCCGCCGGATGTTGTTCATCACCGACATCCGCATGCCCCCCGGTGGTGATGACGAGGGCATCCGGATCGCACGCCAGGTGCGCAGCACGCACCCGACGCTCGGCGTCATCGTCCTCAGCCAGTACGCGGACGCCGGGTACGCCCTGAGCCTCCTCGAGGACGGCGCCGCAGGACGCGGCTACGTCCTGAAGGACCGCCTGCACGATCGGGCGGAGCTGATCGCCGCGATCGAGGTGGTTGCACGGGGCGGCACGACCATCGATCCGGGCCTCGTCCACGAGCTGCTCGCCGCCGACCGACCCCGCCAGCGATCCCCGCTTGACGAGCTGACCCCGCGCGAGCGTGAGGTGCTTGCCGAGATGGCCGAAGGCAAGAGCAACGCGGCGATCGCGGAGTCGCTCGTCCTGACGAAGCGGGCCGTCGAAAAGCACGTTGGCGCCATCTTCCAGAAGCTGGGGCTCGAGGACGACGAAGTCGTCAGCCGGCGCGTCGCCGCCGTTCTCCTCTATCTCGCGTCCGTGCACGTGTAGCCCGCTCGTCGCGCGGTGCCCACCCGAACACCGATGGGCCGGTCGGCGCCATTGGCGCCGTGGGACCGGAGGCACACCCTCCACGAACGCGAGGTGTGCGGTGACCTCAGTACGGGTCCTAACGGTCGACGATCACGCGGCATTCCGGGAAGCGGCGCGCGCGTTGATCGACGCCACGCCCGGCTTCGAGGTCGCCGGCGAGGTGGATTCCGGGGAGGATGCCGTCGGGGCAGTCATGCGGCTGCGACCCGACCTGGTGCTGATGGACGTTGGACTGTCGGGCATCGATGGGTATGAGGCGACACGTCGCCTCCGCTATGTCCGCCCGGCCACCGTGATCGTGCTGGTCTCGGCGTCCGATGAGGCGCTCGAAGGCGAGACCGCGGAGACATGCGGAGCGGTCGCCTGGGTGCGAAAGCAGGATCTGCGGCCACGGCTGCTCCAGGAGCTCTGGCAGATCCACGGGACAGCGCGCGGATGAGTCCGCGCGGACGCTACCCTTGACCTTGAACTTGCACTGACACATCGAGGAGGGAATGTGCGCGACCGACCGTTGGGGGTCTGGATCATCACCATCCTGGCCGGCATCCAGTTCGTGCTGGCCATCGCCCACTTCCTGCAGGCGCTGGGGATCGTCCCGTATGTCTCAGGCGGGAACGACTACGGTGACCACAACCTGTTCTACGCGATCGTCTGGGCACTCCTGATCTGGGTCTGGGGATGGGTCACCTGGGCGCTGTACAGCCTGAACCCCCAGGGCTGGCTGGTCGTCATGCTCGCCAGTGGCTTCGCGGCGATCTTCAACTTCATCAACATCGCGGCAGCGACGCAGGCGACGCCTGACCTGACCCTGACCTTCATCGTGGACGTGGTGATCTTCGCCTACGCGTTGATGCCGAGCACGCAGAAGGCATTCGGGCTCAAGGACAAGCTTCCGCCCCTGAACCCCTGAGCTAGCCGGTGGGGCCGGTGCCGCCGCCGCTGTAGAAGCCGCCCGCCCGGTCGCGGTTGCCCCACGTCGATGCGCCGAGGGCGCCGATATCGATGAGGAATGCCAGGAACACCCACAGCCAGTCCCATCCCGCCAGGCCGGTCGCGCTCCACAACAGCACGTACGTCAAGGTAGTAAACGGCAGGAAGAGGATGCCGATGACCGCCACGAGCGCAGAGCCGAGCGCCTGTTCGAACAGGAACGGCCGCGCGATCCAGATAAAGAGCACGGCCAGTCGCGGGAAGAACGCCCCGAACATCACCAGCAGGCAACCCATCGCCGAAGTCCTCCCTCTCGTTCCGTAGCGTGCCCCGCGGCCTCCCCACGGACCGGGTTGGCTGCGAGCCTATGCGCTCGACGCCTCACAGGCAACCGGGCGCGCCCGCCCCACCCGCGGAACGCGTGCAGGCGCCATGTCGGCGCACCGATGCGGACTGCACACTGAATTGCGCAGCGGGACGTGCGACCATCTGACAGGTTCGCGACGGGGGCTGACGCCCACGCCGGCATCGGCGCCCAACTATTCCGGAGGAACCGCATGAGGGCTCACCGTCGGTCGATCCGGCTGCTCCCCGCCATCGCGCTGCTTGGCGCGCTCATGGTTCCAAGCCTTGCGGGTTCGGCCCTTGCAACGACGACGGTGCTCGAGGGGACCATCACGGCCGACGACGGCGTGACCTGGTCGGAGGACGCGGTCGCGGTCGTGACCCTCGTCGACATGTCGGCCAAGCCGGAGGCCGGGGCCATCCTCGGACAGCAGCGGATCGACGAACCGGGTGCCGCGCCCATCACCTACGAGGTCCTGTACGACGACGCGCGCGTCGATCCGAAGGGCGCGTATGCCGCTTACGCGACCATCGTGGACGGCGATACGGTGTACGCCACGCAGCTACCGGTACCGGTGCTGACCGGAGGCCCGGACACGGGCGTTGAGCTCGCGATCGCGGCGGTCCCGGACTATCCGGCGAGCATCAGCGGATCCGTGACGCCACCGGACGGGGTCTCGTTGAGCCCGACCGCCGTCACGACCGAGGTCCTGGTCAAGGAGGCGACGGGCACGCCGATCGGTGTCCGGACCATCGTGGACCAGACAACCGGACCGATCGCGTACCAGATCGGGTACGAACCCGACCTCATCGATCCGAACGAGACGTACGTCGTCAAGGCCGCCATCGTCGACGAAGGGAACGTCTGGGGGGCACCGCAGGGCGTCCTCGCGATCGACGACGGAGAAGCCGTGCCAACGGTGGACGTGACGGTCCAGGCGGTTGACGGGATCCCGGTCGACGGAGCCACGCCCGAGCCGTCGGCACCCCCGTCGGCACCTCCGTCGGCACCTCCGTCGGCCCCCCCGTCGGCACCTCCGTCGGCACCTCCGACACCGACCGCGGAACCGTCGGAGCCCGCGCCGGAGCCAACGCCGTCACCCGAGGCGAGCCCGACCCCTGAACCCAGTCCCAGTCCGACACCCACGCCTGAAGCCAGCCCGACGCCCACGCCGGACGCGAGCCCGACGCCGACGCCCACGCCCGAGGCGAGCCCGACGCCGTCTCCATCGCCATCCCCGAGCCCGACACCCACGCCTGAAGCGAGCCCGACGCCGACGCCCACGCCCGAGGCGAGCCCGACGCCGTCTCCATCGCCATCCCCGAGCCCGACACCCACGCCGACGCCAACCCCCACCCCGAGCCCGACGCCAACACCCACCCCGACACCCACGCCGACGCCGACACCCACGCCGACGCCGCAGCCAGTCCCGACGGCCGGTACCGTGACGGGGTCTCTCAGCTTCGCCGAGCGCGCCGAGCTGACTCCCGAGGCGCAGGCGGTCGTGGTCCTCGTCGAGCACGCCGGCAACCCGATCACCGCGCGAATCATCGAGAGCCAGCTGATCACCGACCCCGGGCAGGTGCCGATCGCGTTCGAACTGCACTACACCACCGAGGAGATCGATCCGGAGGCGCTCTACACCGTGAGTGCCGCGATCGTCGACGGAACGCGGCTGTGGGCCTCGGACGACGGCACGCGGGTCATTACGTACGGCAACCCGACCAACGTCGAACTGGAGCTCGTCCACCAGTCGGACCTGCTGAAGGGCCAGGTGACCGGTGAGATCAGCGGGACAGACGTGACGCTGGCTGGCACCGGGTTCGCAGCTGCGGTGGTGTTCGACGAGACGTCCCACGTGGCCGTTGGCACGACCGTGGTACCGGCCCCGACCGGCATGCCGATCGCGTTCAGCGTCCCGTTCGATCCAGCGGAGATCGACGCCGCGGCCGAATACGTGGTCGTCGCCGGGATCATCGAAGGCGAGAGCCGCTGGGCGAACCGCGACGGCGTCCCCGTCATCACCAACGACAATCCCGTTACCGACGTCATCGTGCCGGTCACGGCCGTGACACCGCCGGATGAGTCGTGGGGGCCGTTCGGTCTGGGCTGGCTGGGCTGGCTGATCGTCCTCGCCATCATCGCAGGCATCGTTGCGGTCGCGATCTGGTACTGGCGATCACGCCAGGAGCCACCGCCTGATGCGGGCGAACCCGCGCCCTACACGCCGATGACCACGGAGTCTACCGAACCGCCCGCCGAGCCACCGGGGCCCACCCCGCCGACGCCCGTGGGTTGACAACCGCCAGTCACCACGCTTCGCTGCGCGGATGGAGGCGCAGCGCTTCAGCGGCCGCATCCGCTACTGGAACCCGGACAAGGCGAGCGGGCTGGCGGTCGTCGACATCCCGCCGGAGCACGTGGGACCCATCGGCGGACTGAAGCAGGTCCGGGTGCACGGGACGATCGGCTCGGCCGATTTCACGTCAAACGTGATGCCGGCAGGTGGTGGACGGCTCGCGCTGAGCGTGAGCAAGGCGATGATGACGGCGGCCGGCGTGGGCGTCGGGGACGAGGCCGACATCGCCATCACGCGCGTCGGCGGCGACTGAGCTGATGGCCTGGGTGCCGCCGCAGATCGGTCAGCGCGCGTCGTGGACGCGAACGATCGGATCCGAGGACGTCGAGGCCTTCGCCCGCTTCTCGGGTGATCGGAACCCGCTCCATTTCGATCCCGAATTCGCCGCGCGGACGCGCGCCGGCCGGCTGATCGTCCAGGGAGGCCTCACGACGGCGCTGTTCAACGCGCTGGTCGCGATGGAGCTGCCGGGCCCCGGCTCGGTGTTCCTCCACCAGGAATGGGACTACCCGGCCCCGGTCTACCTCGGCGACACCGTCACCGCCGAGGCCGAGGTGATCGAATCCCGGGCCGACAAGCCGATCACCCGCCTGCGCTGCGTTGCCCGGCGCCAGGACGGCGTCGAGGTCCTGCGCGGCGAGTGCCTCGTCTACACGATGCTGCCGGACGGCCCGGTTGCAGCCGGAGCCTGAGGCCGCCGAACGCTGGCGGATCCTGACCGTCGTCGCCGTCGGCGAGCTGCTGGCGATGGCGCCGTGGTTCAGCGCCTCGGCGGTCGCCTCACCGCTCGCCGCCGAATGGGGACTCGAGCGGCTCGGCCTGCCGACGCTGACGATCGCGGTCCAACTGGGCTTCGCGATCGGAGCGCTCGCGATTGCGGCCACGGCCGCTGCAGACGTCGTGTCTCCCCGAGTCCTGTTCGCGACGGGGGCGTTGGTCGCCGCGCTCGCCAACCTCGGGTTCGCGTTCGTGGCATCGGATGTCACGACCGCCGTGCCGTTCCGCTTCGTGACCGGGCTTGCGCTGGCGGGCGTGTACCCGATCGGCCTGAAGCTGCTTGCCGGCTGGTTCCGCAGGGAGCGGGGCCTGGCGATCGGCGTGCTCGTGGGTGCCCTCACGATCGGCTCGGCATTGCCGTACCTGCTGCGCGCGATCGGTGCGAGCCAGGGCGTCGACTGGCGCGCGACCGTCGCAGCGGCCAGCGTCGTCGCCGTCGTCGGCGGCTTGCTGGTGCTCGCGGCCGGATCGCGAGGTCCATGGGATGCGCCGGCGCCGCGGTTCAGCCTCGATGTCGCGCGGGCGGCCCTGCGAGAGCCGTCGGTCCGGCTCGCGAACCTGGGCTACCTCGGCCACATGTGGGAGCTCTACGCGATGTGGACCTGGGTGCCGCTGTTCCTCGCCGCGAGCTTCGCCGCGGCAGGGACGCAGGATCCCGCGGCGGCCAGCGCGGCCGCTTTCGCGGTCGTGGCGTCGGGCGGTATCGGCTGCGTCCTCGCCGGCCTCCTCGCGGACCGCCTCGGGCGCACGACGCTCACGATCGCGGCGATGGCCGTCTCGGGCACGAGCGCCATTGCCGTGGGGTTCGCCTTCGGCGCCCTGCCTGCCGTCACCGTAGCGATCGCCATCGTGTGGGGCGTCACGGTCGTCGCCGATTCGGCCCAGTTCTCGACGGCCGTCTCGGAGCTCGCCCCGGCCGGGACGGCGGGCTCCGCCCTCGCCCTGCAGATGGCGCTCGGGTTCCTCCTGACCGGCGTCACGATCCTGGCCGTCGGCTGGCTGGACCCGGGAGACGGGTCCGCATGGCGGGTCGCGTTCGCGCTGCTCGCGCTTGGCCCCGTGGTCGGGATCATCGCCATGTGGCGCCTGCGACGGCGCCCAGAGGCCATCCGGATGGCGAACGGCCACCGGTAAGAGCGCGGGCGTCCTGGCGGAGTGGTGACGGGAGCGACGCCGGGCGAGCGGCCTCAGTCCCCGCTGAACGACACCGTGTTGATGATCGCGCGGAGCAGGATCGCCGTAATCGTCGCGACCACGGCTGAGAAGTAGATGCTGGACATGGCATCGGTTTTCACCACATTGACCAGCACCCAGCCCGAGAGCCAGGCGGCGATCAGGCCAATGGCCAGGCTCGGCATCCAGCCGCGGAGCGTTCGACCGCCCGCGATGATGCCCGAGATGATCCCGGCGATCAGCCCGACGACAATCCAACCTACGAACGTGAGGTCCATCGCGCGGGAGTATGGCATGGCGCAACCGCCCGAATGGTTGCGTTTTGCGGGCCGGCCCAACGTCATCCTTCGCGGGTGATGCTCGGCGGCACCGGATTCGTCACGGTGACACGGACGAGGATGCGCGGAGAGCAACGAATGGCCGAGAACGACCAGGTCGCCGCGATCGCCCGGTCCCGTGCGGAGTGGGCCAGCCTACGACGCCGTCTCCAGACCGTCACGCCGGCCACGCTCGGCCGCGCCGGACTGACCGTGGCTGCAGGGCTCGTGGTGCTCGCCGTCGCCGTTGGTACCTGGCCGGCGCTCATGCCGTTCCTCGTCGGCGCTGTCATCGCCTACTCGGTCCTGCCGCTGGTGAACCGGCTCGACACCATCCTGCCTCGCGGCCTGGCGGCCCTCGTGTCGGTGCTCGCGGTCGTCGGCCTGCTCGTCGCCATCGTCGCGATCGTGCTGCCACCGCTCGTCGCCAGCGTTGGCCAGCTGGCGACGACGCTGCCGGGCCGCGAGGACGTGGATCAGGCGCTGGCCGAAGCCGAGACATGGCTGGGTGGCCAGCCGCTCGGCGACGAGGTGCTCGCCCCGGCCTTGACCAGCATCGTCCTGAGGATCCGCGAGACCATGCAATCCGCATCGGGCGGGCTCGACGAGGCGGCGATCGGGATCGCCCAGGGTCTGGTCTCGGCTCTGGGGGCGGCGCTCGGGCTGATCATCCTGCCCACCTGGATGCTGACCGTCATCAGCGACCAGCGGCGTGGGCAAGCCGTCCTGAACCGACGCCTCGCGCCCTGGTTGCGCGCTGACTTCTGGGCGATCGCGCGCATCGCTGACCGCATCGCGAGCACGTACATCCGGGGGTTTCTCGTCGTCGGGCTTGTGGTCGGCATCCTGACCTACCTCGGTCTCCGGCTCGTCGGGGAGGTGGGAGGCCCGGTGTTCCAGGAGCCACTTGCACTGGCGGTTCTGGCAGGGGCGACGCAGCTGGTCCCGGAGATCGGGCCGTTCCTCGGGTTCCTGCCCGTCGTCCTGCTTGCGCCGATCGCACCCGAACGGTCGCTCGCCTACCTGGGCGTCTACGTGGCCGCGCGCTGGCTGGGCGCGGGGATGGTGGGCGGTCGGCTCCTCGAAGGCCGCCTCGGCGTCCATCCCGCCCTGCTGATCCCGTCGATCGTGATCCTGACCCAGTTCGGCTGGATCTGGCTGTTCATCGCGGCGCCGGTCGTCGCAATGGGGGTCAACACCGTGCGCTATCTCCACGGGCGCCTGTCAGAGCCGCCGCGGCCAGCCGGTCAACTGCCCTGGGATCCTGTTCCGCGGACCGCGGCGGCGAGCCCCGGCGGGCAGGCGGCCACGCAGGCGCACGTGCCGGCCGTCTATCAATCGATGACGTCTGCGAGGTGACGTGGTGACTGAGCAGGCCGTACCACCGCCGCCCTTCGACTCCCCTCCTCCCGAAGCCGCCCCGCCGTACATCCAGTTGACCCAGGCACGCGTGCCGCTGGACGACGCCCCCGAAGTGTTCGGCGTGCCGGACGCGGCAGGCCGGCTGCCGATCGTCCTGTTGCCATCGGCGCCGAACCGAATCCGGAACTCGTTCCTCGTTGCCGGTGTGGTTGCCGCCGTTGTCGGGCTGGTCCTCGACCTGACGCTTGTCCTGCGCGGCGGCCTGCTCGTCGCGGGCATCCTCCTGGTGTTCCTCGGGGTGTTCCGCTCGTTCATCGTGCCGGTGCCCGAAGGTTCGAAGGCGATCCTGCTGCGGCGTGGGCGGATCGACCGGACGATCGGGCCGGGCAACCACATCATCCCGCCGTGGATCGCGGTCTCGCACCTCGTCACGATGCGCGAGATCCCGTTCGACGTTCCCGTCACCGAGGTGCCGACCCAGGAAGGTCTGCGCGTCTCGGTCGACGTGCTGCTGACCTTCCGGATCACGCGGCCAGAGCTGTTCGTGTTCGCGATCTCGGCGCCCGATTTCGACCAGGTCTGTCAGGCGGCCGGGCAGGACGCCCTGCGGCTCCTGATCCGGTCAACCACTGCCGAACACGTCCTGGATCTCGCCGGAACGGAATCCGCCCAGCTCGCGGCAACCACCGGACAAGCGCTGGCGGGGTACGGCGTCCAGGTCGAGCGCGTGGTCATCCTGCACATCAAGCCGCCGGACGAGTTCATGCGCTCGCTCGAAGGCCGGCGGATCGCCGCCGTCCAGCGCGAGGAGGAGATCGAGCGCCACGCGCTCGAGCAGCGGCGACAGTCGGATCGAGAAACGCTCGAACGGCAACGTGTCGAAGCCCGGCGCGAATTGATCGAGATCGAGGCCGCCAACGAGGCGCTCCGCCTGGAACGGCTCGAGGAACGTCTTGTGGCCTATCCCCAGGCGTCCCGCTTCGACCTCGAGTCCGCCCGGTTGGACGTCGCGAAGGCGCTGGCCGGCAATACGCGCGCCATGCTCCAGGTCGGATCCGGCGGAGACATCGCGAGCGCCCTCGTGATGCGCGATCTGGACGACGCTCCAGACGGCGCGGAAACTCCTGCGACCCCTAACCCGGCCCGGTCTCGCCGGCCGCGGTAAGTCCGCCAGGAGCGACCTCCGGTTCGAGTTCGGGTTCCGGCGGCGGCGTCCCGGACGACGCGTCCGCCTGCGTCGCGAAGACCTGCAGCACGGTTCGCCACGTCGCGGCGATCACGCCGAGGAACGGCACGGCCAGGAACATCCCGAGGACGCCGGCTACTTCGCTCCCGGCAGGGATCGCCATCAGCACGACCGCCGGGTGCAGGTTGACCGCACGGCTGTAGACGATCGGGGCGACGAAGTTGCCCTGCACGATGTTCATCACGATCGTGTAGATCGCCATGATCGCTATGTCCTCCGGGGTCCCGACGGCGATCGCCACGAGGAACGCCAGGCCCGTCGAGACGAAGCTGCCGATGTACGGGATGAATCCCAGTAGGAAGGCGAGGACCGCCAGTGGCAGGGCAAGGGGCAGTCCCAGCAGGACCATGATCAGATACTGCGTGACGGCCCCGAACAGCGACACGCCGCCAGTGCCGACCATGTACCCGCTGAGCACATTGACCGCGCGGCCGGCCGCGGCGTCGATCTCATCCAGGCGATCGCCGTGGAGCCGTTGGCGGACGTTTCCCCAGAAGCGCTGCCCATCGAGCAGGAAGTAGAAGCACAGCAGCCCTGACAGAAGCAGGATGACCCCGAGGCTGGCAATCCCGGCGGCGAAGCTCGCAACCCCGGAGACAACACCCGCACCAACGCTGCCGACCACGGCGACCAGCGGACCGATCGCGCCGCTGACGGCGTCACTTGCCTCCTGCGCACCGGACGTGGACGTCGCGGCGATCGCCGCGCCCTGGTTGATCAACGAGATGGCCGCCAGGATCACGACCACGATGACGGCGAGGAAGATGCCTGCGGTCGTGACGGCCGACGCCGGCCCGCGCCGCCACCCGCGTCGGACGAGCGCCCCGACGAACGGCCGGAAGGTCGCCGCGAGAACCACGCCGAGAACGATCGACACGGCGACGGTCGGAATGAGAAGCACGATCTGAATGGCGACCAGGGCCAGGACGATCAGAGCCAGGAGTCGCACGCTCCACTGGGCGAGCCGATCGAGCCAACCCGGAACGAGGTCAGGCGTCTCGTATTCCGGGCCCGGATCGAGGATCGTCAGCAGCGCGCCCCAGACAGCCAGCACGATGGCAACCAGCGGGATCGCAACGAAGAGGCCGATGATCCCCGCAACTGCCGCTCCGGCCGGCAGCGAGACCAGGACGAGCGCCGGATGGATGCTGACGGTCTTGCCGTAGATGACCGGGCCCAGGATGTTGCCGTTGACGACGTTCACGATCGTGATCCCGATCAGGAGCAGGACGACTGCACCAACGCCCTGCGTCGACAGCGTCACGAGGACGAGGATGGTCGTGGTGATGAACCCGCCAACGTACGGGATGAACCCGCCGATGAAGACCATGACGGCCAGCGGAGCGGCGAGGGGTACCCCGAGCAGGGTGAGGAAAACGAAGTCGCTGATCCCCTTGATCGCGGCCAGCACCCCCATACCACGCAGGTAGCCTCCGACCCGCTCGAGCGCGTCGTGGCCGGCCGATCCGATCCGCTCGCGCGCCCGCCCGGTCGTCGCCTGGAACGCCCATCCCCATGCCCTGTCGCCGTCCTGCAGGAAGAAGAACGTCAGGAACAGCGAGAGGAGCCCGATCGTCGCAACCAGCGCCAGGCGTTCCACGAGGCTCCCGATCGCGGCCCCGATGGCGGCTTCGACCTGCGTTGAGGCGCCCTGTGCGGCGTCGATCGTCTCCTGCGAGATGGACGCGGCGGTCAGTTCCTGGCGAATCGTGGCGATCCCCTCCCGAACGCGATCTGCGACCTCCGGCACATACGGCGCGAGCGCCAGCGTGATGAGGGCCAGCGTCGCGAGCACGATCAGCACCGCGACGACGGTCACCAGCGCCGCCGCGGCCGTGCGCGACCAGCCGCGATTGCGCAGCCCGATGACGAACGGTGAGAAGGTGGCCGCCATGATCACCGCGAGGAGCGCCGACGCGGTAACCGTAAACAGCTCCGCTGCGATGAAGACAAGGACGCCGGCAAGCGCAACCGCCGCCAGCACGCGCCACGCGATGGCGCCCGCGTTGATCAGCCAGTCAGGCACGACGACCCGGACGGGCTGGCTCGGCTCTTGCAGGGTCACGTGGCCGGATCCTCCCCAACGGCGCGTGGCCGGAATGCTAGCGCCCCCGGGAACCTCACGACGGCCGCCGCCCCTGCTGTTCGATCCGCTCGAGCCGCTCAACCAGGTCGCTGAGCCTGGCTTCGAGGTGTGCTCGCTGGGCCGCCTCGTCGGCGTCCGACTGCGCCCGGCGCTCGGACTGCCGCGCCTCGACGAAGGCCGACGTGATAAACGCCGTGAGGATGCTCAATGTGGCGATGGACACCAGCATGATCACCGCGCCAACCGCGCGGCCGATCGGATCGGTCGGGGTGGCGTCGCCGTAGCCGACCGTGGTGATGGTCTGGAGCACGTACCAGAAGGCCAGCCAGATGTCGGGATAGTCGAGCGGATCCACCAGCCAGATGACGACGCCACCAAGCAGCATTGCGGTGACGTAGGCCGCGATGATCACGCGGATGGCCCTTCGGACGGACGCCGGGTGGACGATGAAGTTGTTCCAGGCGCGACCGACCGGGACGCGACCCGGGGCCTTTCGCACGATGGGAGGAGGCGAGGCCGCCTGATCGCGGTCGTCCGCGGGCATCAGGTCGCGGCCACCGGTTCGGCTGCAGCCGCTTCGACGGCTGGGGCGGGTTCGGGCGCCTTGCCGAGGCGGATGCCGATCGACTCGAGCCAGCGACGGATGTTGCGGTAGATCGCCGGGGCCCCCAGCGGGACCTCCTCGTCGAGCGTCCACTCGGCCGGGTGGAGGATGAATGGCTGGGTCTGCGGGCCACCAAGGCCACCGTGCGACCCGATCAGCTCCTCGAACGCCGCCACCTCACCCATGACCGGGTCGTACATGCTGAGCAGCAGGAGATCCGGCGCATGGGTCATGGCGTCCTCGCGCAGCAGGCTCATGACCGTATGCGGGCCAAAGATCGCCGTGGGGTCCTCACCTTCGATCCGGTCCTCCTCGAGGTAGCGCAGGCCGCGCGGCCCGAAGGCGATGGGTCCGTGCGTTGCCGAGCGAACCATGAGCAGGCCAACTCCGGGATGTTCGGCCAGCTTCCCGATGAGCCCCGGATGCAGCTCCTCCAAGCTCGGCGACGGTCAGCCGGTGGTCATGGCCGGTGAACCAGACCAGCCCCAGGTTGCCCGAGCCGACCACGGCGATCGTGGATTCGTCGGCGGGCGGCGGGACCTCCTCGTCGTCGAGGTCGACCACGCCGTCGTGCGTCTTTCCGGCAAGGGCCGCCCGCGCCACGGTCGGGCCGACTCCCTGGCTGCGGGTGATCTCGGAGAGGAAGGAGTTCACGAAGGTGGACCCCTCGGCCTTGGTCGTCGTCTCCATGACGATTGCGCGGCCGCTCATCAGGTCGCGCACGACGTCGCCCAGGCTCTGCCCGTAGCGCTGCTTGAACGTGAGGCCGAGGCTCTGGCCGTGGTCGGACAGGATGATGAACTTGTACGGCCGCGGCGCATCCTCGGCGGCCTTGGCGAGCGTCCCGATCGCCTCGTCGACCCCATCGAGCGCCTGGAGCGACTCCACCCGCTCCGGGCCGCAATGGTGGGCGAGCTCGTCGTAGTCGGTGAAATCAGCGTAGATCACGTTCGCGCCGCGGTACATCTCCTCGATGATCAGCGAGACGTTGACGTCGCGCAGGAGCACGTTGCTCGCGGCGCGCATCCCCGCGTACTTCATGCCGCGGTGCATCTGCGGCTGCACGCCCGAGCGGCGGGTCCGTCGGGCCTGGTAGCGCTCCTTGATGAACTCGCCGAGGAAGAGCGTGAACGATCGGAGGTAGCCGCTCGGGCTGAGGAAGAACCCGAAGAACGCCTTGCTGTCCCCGATGCCCTGCGCTTCGTCCTTGATGGCGGCGGTCGTGACGTACGCGCGCGTCGCGTCGCCCGTGACGAGATTGCAGACGCTGACGCCGTTGTTCGACAGGAGGCCCTCGCCGTTGGACACGCGCCTGACGATCTCCGCCGCATCGACCGGGCTGCTCGAGACCATCAGCTTCTTTCGATCGCGTTCGTACCAGCGGAACGCCGGGATCCCGTCGTTGTTTCCGTGCAGGATGCCGGCCTGGCTGGCTGACGTCATCGACGGCAGGAGGGCCTCCCACTGGTGAGAGGACGTGGCTGCCGCTGCGGATCCAGCTGGCGAGCGTGTTGACGGAGCCTGCCCGAACCCGTCCGGCGAGGATCGGGTGCGCCAGGCCGTCGATCTGGATGATGACCACCCCGGGCTGATCGGTCTTCTCGGCGGCGCTCGACGACAGCAGGTTCTGCACCAGGAGCCCGAAGAACGAACCGCCCCGATCCACGCCGAGGATCGCGGTCAGCGTCGTGTTGATCGCGGCGTAGATGAAGGAGCCGATCAACGCGGACAGGAACGTATCGACATCGACGCCCGGCGCGATCGGGGCGACAACGAGGAAGACAAGGACCTGGAGGACGATCACCAGGATCCCGGTGAGCACGAGCGACCGCGGCGCAACGAGCGAGAGCAACAACGGCCTGACGAGGACGTTGAACAACGCCATGAGCGACACCGCGATCACTGCGTCGAGCACGCGGATGACCGCGATGCCGGGCAGGATGAAGGCCGTGGCCATGAAGGCGACGGTCGCCACGAGCAGCGTGATGACGATCCGCTTCGTCAGCGCCCACGGCCCGCCACGCCAGTTCCACAGGATCCGGACCTGGGTGCGGTACAGGTTGAGCAGGTTGGTCATGCCGGCGAACCTCTCGGACGTGACGGGACGTCGGGGACCACCCCCCTGACGGAACGGAAGGATCGATGATGCACCGCCCAAAGTCTACGTCCAGAACGGATGAGCTCTGGGACCTTCGGCGACCTGACGCAGATCAACGGCGGTGGACACGGTTGCACGGTTGGAGGCGCTACCCTTCTGTGCGGCAAGGTCCGGCGTCGCGCTGGATCCACGATGGAGGTCTCGATGAATCGACCAATCGGGGTCACGCTCCTGGCAATCGGTGCCGGGCTGGCGGGCCTCTACGAGATCTGGCGGGCGTTGGTATTCATGGGAATTGTCAATTTCACGTTCCTCGGGAATGAGGTCGCCTTCCCCACCGCCCAGTGGGGGCAGGTCATCTGGGCACTCCTCCTCGCCGCGATCTGGTTCTGGGTCGCAGTCGGGTTCTGGAACGTGCGTGCCTACGCGTGGAGCTTCGGCATCTTCGTCTCGATCTTCACGCTGATCTTCGGCTTCATGGCGTTGCTGTTCGGCTCGACGATGGAGTCGGAGACCGTCGGCTGGTTCCTGGCCCTGGCGATCTTCTTCTACCTGAACTACCCGGGCGTCCGGGACCACTTCGTCAAGACGGAGATGGCGATGCTCACACCCGAACAGCGTGCAGCCTTTGATCAGATGCAGGCCGCGAACATGGCCGCTGCCCAGGCCCGTGCCGCTGCCATGGCCGCTCCGGCACCGGCCGCTGCGCCCCCGCCGGCTGCTCCCCCGCCGCCGGCCGCTCCGCCACCCCCGGCTGCCCCGCCGTCTGACACGGGAGGCGCCACGAGCTAGGACACGCGGCCGGTCGCCGACGAGTCAGTCGAAGACCGGCCGCCAACGCATTCGGGGGGACGGGCGGCGGCCCGGCGGACTACACGTCAAATTCCGCCGAAGTCGCCCCCGCCGAAATCGCCGCCGCCGAAGTCCCCGCCACCGAAATCGCCCGCTGTCGCCGACATCGCCGTCGCCGCCGTCGCCGGTATCGCCGCCGTCGCCGTCGCCGCCGTCGGAGCCTTGAGTCCGCCGGGTCGCCGGGCGGGTACCCGTACGAACCAAACAGCGCGCTGGCGATCGCCGTGCCGACGAACGCGCCGGCCAGCGTGTTCAGGAACGTGCCGCCGAAGCCCAGCCCGCCGAGAAAGCCGCCGCGTGCGGGCATCTGCCCGTACACGCGCTCCATCGTCCCGGGCTCGCTCATCTCGGCCCTCGTCGCGACACGGGCCAGGCGTTGCGGATCGTCGCCGGCGGCGGCCAGCTCGCTCTCGGGGGCGGATGACGCCAGGCCCTCGATGACCTTTTGCCGTTGTTCAGGCGTCAGCGCGGCGAACGCCTCGGCGTGTGCGCGCTCGATCTCCTCGGGCGGGGCGGTCCGGAGCAGGTAGCGGTAGCGCTCGATCGCGAGCTCGTCGGAATCACGGGCCATCTGCGTGTCCCCCTTGCTCGATTCGTTTCCCGGAGCGTACAGCCACCCACCGTCCGGGGTCAGCAGCCGCTGCGACACTGCCAGCCACCGGCCCATTCCCAGGTGTCGCCCAGCAGGCTGCCGTCGGTGCCAAAGCCGCCGTACAGCACGAACTTGTCTCGAACCGGGTCGTAGCCCATGGCCGGTGAGCCTCTGGTCGATGGACCCGCGCCCTCGACCTCCCGCCATCGGCCGTCGGTCAGCTGCCACGTGTCGCCGCGCAGCGACGCGAAGGTCGAAGGCCCGCTTGCGCCACCGAACAGCAGCAGCCCGTCGGGGCCCGCGGCCAGCCCGAGATGCGAGCGTCGACCCGGTCCGGGGAAGTCGATCTCCGACCAGGCCGATCCGTCCCACGACCAGAAGTCGTCGAAGACGGCGCTGCCGTCATACCCGCCGTAGAGGAGCGCCTGCTCGTGGCTCGCGTCGTACACGAAACCGAAGTGGGCCCGGCCCGACGGCCCTTCGGAGGTGATCTGCTGCCACGCGGCACCGTCCCACGCCCACGTCTCCGTGATCAGGCGTGCCCGCAGCGTCGCCACCGCCGAACAGCAGGCTGCGGTCGCGCGCGGTGTCGTGGACCATGAACATGTGGTCGCATGCGGTCGGCGGATCCACGTCCTTGCCGGCCCAGCCCGCCGAACTCCACTCCCAGGTCTCGGTCGAGCAGTCGTCGCTGTCGAGCGGCAGGCCCCCGTAGCGGACCGCCGCGCCTCGTTCCGGGTCGTAGGCGACCCCGGTCACGACGGTGGCCGGCGGACCGCCGTCGTCGACGAGGCTCCACGCGCTGCCGTCCCACGACCAGATCTGTTCGACGCTCCCCGGATCGGTCTGGTCGACGCAGTTGAGCAGGAGCATGACCTCCGATGCCGGGTCGTAGGCGAACGTCGCCTCGGTACAGGGCGGCGGGCCGGTCGCAGCCGAGGCAGCCGGCGACGCAGTGGGTGTCAGACTCCCAAGGGACTCGGACGGCGCAGGCTCAGAGGCGCAGGCGGCGGCAAGAACGCAGCCAAGGATCGCGGGGGCGACGCGCCTGATGCTTGGGGCCATCAGGTGCCAAGACGCCGAACGAGGTCGTTTGGTTCACGCCGCGGCCGGTTCGTTGACACGCGGCACCGGCACGGGTTGCGTCGTCGAGCGTCCTGACCACACTACAATCCAACGGCGAAGCATTCGCGAAGCGTGAGCGGGGTGCCCGACCTGCGATCGATCGCCGTTTCGCCCGCCAGTAACCAGGTTGTCTTGCACGTGGTCGACATGACTAGGCCTTATCGGGCATTTCGCACCATCGCCATCGCCATCGCGATCTCCGGCCTGCTTCTCGGGTGGGGCCTGCCGGCCGCTGCCGCCGCCGAGACGCCCGACAGTTCCGACGTCGTCCTCGGACTCGACTTCTCGGCGTCCATCCTCAACGACGCACAGAACCGGGCGCGTTTCGCGGGTGCCCTCGAACGGATGGCCGACCGCGTCGACGCACTTTCGGCCGATCTGGTCACCGGCGACACCACGGTCTCGCTCGTCCAGTTCGCCTCACAAGCGAGGGGCGTCGAAGGCTGCACCGACCTGCAGTTGCTGAACGACCCGGAGGCTGTCGCGACGTTCGCTGACTGCCTGCGGACCGTCGGCGCGGCCTATCGCGAAGGCCTGGATCCCGAGCTCGAGGACGCCATCGGCATCGATACGAACTATGTCGAGGCGATGGAGCGGGGCGCCTCGCATCTCCCCGCCGATTCCGTTCGACCCACGATGATCCTGTTCACCGACGGCCGTCATGACGTCGCCGGCGTGCCGAACAGCGAGGTCGCCGAGGCGCACGAGCGGCTCTTCGGTGATCGCTCGCCGCTCGCGCTGCTGCCCGTCGGGATGGGGCTGGACGCGCAGGATCGGGACGAGCTGACAGCCGGCCTCGAGGACCTGCGCGTCGTTCGAGACATGCCGCCGTGCGAGAGCGGAAGCACCTTCGAATGGCCGGAGGTCGTGTTCGACTCGCCCCGCGCGGCCGGCAACGCGGTCGCGGAGGCGCTCCAGGCCGCGACCTGCACCTTCACGGTGGCCCCGACCGAGGCGCCCGCGACGCCGGCTCCACCCGCGGCCCCTGGCGTCGTCGGCAACATCCAGCTGACACCGGGCGACGGGTACATCGACGTGGACTGGTCCGCGCCCGCTGAGGGAGCGGACGCCGTTACCGGCTACCGCGCCCGATGCACAAGTGACGACGGGACGATCGAGTCCGCCGAGGGCGTGTCGGCGGAACCGGGGGCGCGGGTCGAAGGCCTGGAGCAGGGCCAGGAGTACCGCTGCGAAGTGGCGACGGTCACCGATGCCGGTGAAGGCGAGTGGATCGCGGCACCTGGCACTGCCAGCCCGCTCGGGATCCCGCCTCCGCCGGCCAAGCCGAACGTCACCGCGTTCAACGGCGCGATCGAGGTCGGCGTCCAGCCCGCGGACGGCGTCGAAGAGTATCGCTACGAATGCTCGGCGGATGGGGGCACCACGTGGGAGGAGTCGACCGCCATCACATCGGCGAGCACAAGCGCACGGATCCGCGACCTGGCAAACGGAACCGAATACGTCTGCCGGGCATTCGCTGCGAACGAGGTCGGCGTCAGCCCAGCGTCCGCCATCTCGGACCTTGTGCGGCCATGCAGCGGCCTGCTCGACTGCAATCCGGCCGCTCTGCCGATCGTGGTCGGCACCGTGAGCCTGCTCAGTCTCGGCATTCTCCTCGCGCTCTTCGGGATCTACCGCGAGCGGTCACAGGGCTACGTGCTGGCGGTGCTGGACGGGGTGCACAGCGCCAACATCGGGAAGCGCTCGCGCCTCGGGATCGAAGTGGTCCGCCCACCCGCAAGCCGGCAGGTGAGCGAGATCGTCGCCAACCGGGGTAAGAACGCCGACTTCCACGTCACGATGCGGCGCGGCGGTCAGTTCCGGGTCACCGACAAGGCTCGGAGCCAGGACGTCGCGTCGGGCGACATGGTGGTCGTCGTCGACTCGATCGGCGTGCGGCACCAGCTCGTGCTGCATGCGTTCTCGACGAAGTCGGCATCGGCGGTCGCCCGGCGCTGACCCCGTGGAACCGGTTCGGGTGCAAGCCCCATCGACATGACGGGCCCGCCGTCCTATCGTTGTCGGCGATCGTTGGCTCCATGGGTCCGCCAATCCATTTCCTTGGTGACCCTCCTGGCCGACGTGTTCCGGACGGCTGGCATGCCGGTGGGGGTCCGCGGCGGCGTAGTTGCCGCCCTCGACGTTCCGTCGACGCACCTGGCCGCCAGCGGGTAGCTAGGAGGTCGCCATGAGCGCCAGCCGTCGAGACCGCGATCGAGATCCGCCCATTCCAGGTCGACATTTCCGACGACGCCCTGGCCGACCTTCGACGCCGCATCGCCGCGACGCGCTGGCCCACCAAGGAGCTCGTCGACGATCGGTCGCAGGGCGTCCAGCTCGCGACGATCCGGGCGCTCGCGGACTACTGGGCGAACGAGTACGACTTCGGGCGCGTGGAGGCGCGGCTGAACGCGCTACCGCAGTTCACGACCCAGATCGACGGCGTGGACATCCACTTCATCCACGTGAAGTCGCGACACGACAACGCGTTGCCGCTGGTCATGACGCACGGTTGGCCCGGCTCGGTCATCGAGCTGCTCGATACGATCGGCCCGCTGACCGACCCGACCGCGCACGGCGGACGCGCCGAGGACGCGTTCGACCTCGTGCTGCCGTCCCTGCCCGGCTACGGCTTCTCCAGCGAGCCCGCCGAGCTCGGTTGGGACGCCGCCCGCACCGGACGCGCGTGGGCGGAGCTGATGCACCGCCTCGGCTACACCCGCTACGTCGCCCAGGGCGGCGACGTGGGTGCCCTCGTCACGGACCTGATGGGTCGCCAGGCGGTCGAGGGTTTGGCCGGCTACCACCTGAACCTGCTCACGGCGGTGCTCGCAATCGGCGATCACCTGCCCAAGGAATCCGAACAGGAACGCGCAGCGGCCGCAGCGGTCGCGTCGTTCAGGCAGGACGGCTTCGGCTACTTCCTCGAGATGGCAACGCGGCCGCAGACGATCGGCTATGCCCTGCTGGATTCACCGGTCGCCCTGGCGGCCTGGCTGCTCGACCACGACACGGACAGCTACTACAAGATCTCCCGCGCGTTCGTCGACGGCGAGCCCACGGGCAACCTCACGCGGGACAACATCGTCGACAACATCACGGTGTACTGGCTGACCGGCACCGGCCCTTCGGCGGCCCGGTCGTACTGGGAGGACGCACGAGCGCTGGCCGCAGCGCTTGCGAGCGGCCAGCCTCCTCCGGCGGTCACCGTGCCGGTCGGCTTCACCACGTTCCCCGGCGAGATCTGGGCTTCCCCGCGCAGCTGGGTCGAGGCGGTCTACCCCGACCTCGCCTACTTCAACGAGGCCGACAAGGGCGGCCACTTCGCCGCCTGGGAAGAGCCGCAGCTCTTCTCGGCCGAGGTGCGGGCCGCCTTCCGCGCACTGCGCTAGCCGCGAACTGGATGGGCGAAGGGCCGGACGCCGTGGATCCCCGCGTCGTCCGGCCCGTTACTGACGGCGAGGTGCCACTCGCCAGGAGGAGATGCGCACCATGCGCGCCCTGCACGCTTACGCTCACGGTGACCCTTCCCGACTGGTCGTCGAGGATGCGCCGGTTCCCGCGCTGGCTCCCGGCGATGTGCTCGTCCGCGTTCACGCCAGTGGCGTTTCCCCGGCCGAGCTCGACTGGCGATTGACATGGCTCCACCATGACGGGACCCCGCGCACACCGCCCATCGTTCCAGGACACGAACTCTCCGGAGTGGTAGAAGCGATCGCGCCGGGCGACACCGCCGGCGTCGACGTCGGCGATGCGGTGTTCGGCCTGATCGACTACCGCCGCGATGGGGCTGACGCCGAACTCGTCGCGGTTCGCGCCGACGAGCTGCTCCCGAAGCCGGCCACCCTTTCCCACGCACAGGCCGCGGTCGTCCCGCTGTCGGCGCAGACGGCCTGGCAGGCGCTCTTCGAGCATGGCGACCTCGAACGCGGCCAGCGGGTCCTCATCCACGGCGGCGCCGGGGGCGTCGGCTCGTTCGCGGTCCAGTTCGCCCGATGGCGAGGCGCCCACGTGACGGCGACGAGCTCGGGGCGCGACGCCGACCTCGTCCGAGGGCTCGGCGCCGACGAGGTGATCGACTACCGGACGCGGCGATTCGAGGACGCCGTCGCTGACCAGGATCTCGTGTTCGACACGGTCGGCGGCGAGACGTGGGAGCGGTCGTGGGACGTGCTTCGGCCCGGCGGCCGACTCGTGTCCATCGCCGTGCCGCGTCCACCGGAGCGCGAACCCCGCGACGGCCGGCGAGCCATCTGGTTCGTGGTCGAGATCGATCGTGCGCAGCTCCGCGAGATCGGCCGGTTGATCGACGCAGGTCGGGTGCGACCGATCGTGTCCGCCGTCCTTCCGCTGGAACGTGGACTCGAGGTATATGGACGCGGACGACAGCATGGAGGACCCGGCAAGGTCGTGCTGCTCGCGGCGGGCTCACCCGAGATCGAGGTGAGGAGCGTCGCCGTCTAGGGATGCACACGCCGCACCGGCCTGATGTCCCGGGCACTTGGCCAACAGGAAGTTAGGAGGGGCACCGAGATGTCTACGGCCACCACTGCGCGAGGGCCGGCCATCCCAGCCGACGACCAGGTCATCCGGCCGTTCACCGTGAACGTTCCCCAGCAAGCGATCGATGAGCTTAGGCGCCGGCTCGCGGCGACGAACTGGCCCGAGCAGGAGACGGTCCCGGATGACTCCCAGGGCGTGCGGCTCGCGACGATCCAGAAGCTCGCGCGCCATTGGGCGACAGACTACGACTGGCGCAGATGCGAGGCCGAACTGAACGCTCTACCGCAGTTCATCACCGAGATCGACGGGATCGACATCCACTTCATCCACGTTCGTTCCCGCCACGACGACGCGTTGCCTCTCATCGTCAATCACGGGTGGCCGGGGTCGATCATCGAGCAGTTGAAGATCATCGATCGACTCGCCAATCCAACGGTCCATGACGGAAGCGCGTCGGACGCGTTCCACGTCGTGATTCCGTCGATGCCGGGCTATGGCTTCTCGGGAAAGCCGACGAACCCCGGGTGGGGCCCCGAACGCATGGGCCGGGCCTGGGCAGAGCTGATGAAGCGCCTCGGCTACGACCGCTACGTCGCCCAGGGTGGCGACTGGGGAGCGTTCGTCGTGGACCAGATGGGCTTGCAGGAGCCCGAGGGACTACTCGCCATCCACACCAACATGCCGGCCACCGTCCCCGAGGACGTCAACGAGGCCGCCCTGGCCGGCGACCCGCCGCCAGCCGGCCTCTCGGCCGAGGAACGACGGGCCTACGAGCAGCTCATCAGAACCTTCAAGCAGGTCGAGTACGCACGGATGATGGCCGCGCGCCCGCAGACCCTGTACGGCATCGCGGATTCACCGATCGGGCTGGCCGCTTGGCTGCTCGACCACAACGATGCCGACGGCCAGCCGGCCGCGGCTGTCCTCGCTGCCCTGGACCGAACCACGAGCGCCACGGGTGAACTGACGCGTGACGAGATCCTCGACAACATCTCGCTCTATTGGTTCACGAACACCGGCGTCTCAGCGTCCCGCCTCTACTGGGAGTACAAGGGCGGCTTCTTCAACGCGAAGGGCGTCACGATCCCGGTCGCGGTGAGCGTCTTTCCCGGCGAGCAATATCAGGCGCCGCGGACCTGGGCCGAGCAGGCCTACCCCAACCTCATCTACTTCAACGAGGTGGACGCGGGCGGCCACTTTGCCGCCTGGGAACAGCCCGAGCTCTTCTCTCGAGGAGATCCGCGCGGCGTTCCGCGCCAGGTGCGAGGCGTAGTCACGCCCGGACCCAGCGGTCATGATCGTTGGGGAGAGGCACCATGGTCGAGACCACCAGCGGCGTGCAGCGCGCCATCCGTTCCGTGACCCATCGCCTGACCGGCGAGACGCCCGACCTTGCCGGTCGAGGGACACCTGCCGGGGTTCGACGGGGCAACCGGCTGGCTCAATTCGGAGCCACTGACCCCCGAGGGTCTCCGCGGGCGCGTCGTCCTCGTCGACTTCTGGACGTACACCTGCATCAACTGGCTGCGCACCCTGCCCTACCGGCGCGCGTGGCACGAGAAGTACGCAGACCTGGGCGTGACGGTGATCGGCGTCCACACGCCGGAGTTCGGGTTCGAGCGGAACGTCGACAACATCATCCCGCGGGCGCGGGAGTTCAAGGTCGACTACCCGATCGCGATCGACAGCGACTACGGCGTCTGGCAGGCGTTCGCCAACCACTACTGGCCGGCCCTGTACATCGCCGACGCCGAGGGCCGGATCCGCTACCACCACTTCGGCGAGGGCGAGTACGCCATGTCCGAGATGGTCGTCCAGCAGCTGCTCCTCGAGGCGGGCGTCGAGGGCTTCGATCGCGGAACTCGTCGCCGTGGACCCGAAGGGCTTCGAGGTCGCCGCCGACTGGCGGACCCTCGGATCGCCCGAGACGTACCTCGGCTACGGCCGGAGTTCGGGTTTCGCGTCGCCGGATCGGCGAGCAGTTCAACGAGCCGCACAGCTATCCGGCGCCGTCGCGCCTCGAGCTCAACGAGTGGGCGCCGTCCGGGCACGTGGACGCTCGCGCAGCACGCTGCGGTGCTCGAACGAGCCCGGCGGGCGGATCGCCTTCCGCTTCCAGGCCCGTGACGTGAACCTGGTGATGGGCCCGGCGACGCGCGGATCGTCGATCCCGTTCCGCGTGCTGCTCGACGGGACGTCACCGGGTGCCGACCACGGCGACGACGTCGACGAGGCGGGCAACGGCACGCTGGCCGACCAGCGCCTGTATCAGCTCATCCGGCAGGCCGACACCGGCGGTGATCGCCTCTTCGAGATCGAGTTCCTCGCCGCGGGCGCCGAGGCGTACTGCTTCACCTTCGGCTGAACGGCCCGCCGGTCACGCCGGCAGGCTGAACCAGAACGTCGTCCGACCGTCGCGCGATTCGGCGCCGACGCGACCGCCGGCCGCTTCGACGAGCTGACGGACGATGGCCAGACCGATGCCGGCCCCGCCGTGCGCCCGATCGCGTGACTTCTCGACTCGGTAGAAGCGTTCGAAGACGCGGGGCAGGTCCTCGCTCGGGATGCCGTCGCCGGTATTCGTCACCGAGACGAGGACGTCGCCCGGACGGCGCTCTGCCCGGACGTCGATCCGACCTCCCATGGGGGTATAGCGGACCGCGTTCTGCAGCAGGTTCGAGAGCACCTGGGCGAGCTGATCGGGATCGCCACGAGCCGGCAGGTCGGCCGGGACGTCGACGCCGAGTTCGAGACCGCCCGAGACGATGCCCGGCCGTACAAGGTCGACCGCCGATCGGATCAACCGCGCGAGGTCGAGGTCGATGGCGGCGGGCGCGTCGCCTGCGTCACCGGCCGCCAGCGTGTCGAGGGATCGAGACAAGCGAACGAGCCGTTCCGACTCTTCCAACAGCGACTCGAAGGTGGCTGGATCGGGCTCGATCACGCCGTCGCGAAGCGCCTCGAGGTAGCCCTGCAGGTTCGTGAGGGGCGTCCGAAGCTCGTGCGCGGCGTTGGCGATGAACTCGCGCCGCATCCGTTCCTGTTCCTCGAGGGCGCCCGCCATCTGGTTGAACGAGTCCGACAGGCTGACGATCTCCTCGGGGCCCTTGCGCGGGATCCGCGCTCGATAGTCCCCAGCCGCGATCTGGCGGGCGGCGCGACCGATCTCGCGCAGCGGCATCGCGAGGCGCGCGCCGAGGAGGCTGGCAACTCGCCACGGCAACCGCGACGGCGACGATGATCGTGCCGACCACGACCCAGCCGACGCTGTCCACGAACATCTCGCGGCTCGCATCGGTGCTCTCGCCGTGCTCGGCCATGAGGTCGGCGAAGCTCTGCGCGCCGACAATCAGGACGCCGACGACGAGGATCGCGATCGAGATGCCCGCGACGAGCAGCGCGGCAAGCGCGATCTGCCAGGCGATCCCGCTGCGTCGCCGGATCATGGGGCTGCGGGCCGTGCAGCCCGATAGCCGGCGCCACGGACCGTCGCGACGTAGCGAGGCTGCTCGGCGTCGTCGCCGAGCTTGTCGCGCAGACGGCCGATGTGGACGTCCACCGTGCGGTCCAGGATCCCGGCTTCGTCCTGTCCGTACATGGCATCCAGCAACTGATCGCGGGTCAGCACCCGACCGTCAGCCTCGAGCAGCGCGACGAGGAGCCGGAATTCGATGGCGGTCAGTGCGACGGCCTGCTCGCCGACACGAACCTCGTGGCGATCGCGATCGACGACGAGGTCACCGTGGTGGATCGGGCCCTTGACGGCGGCTGGTTCGGCGGCGCGCGCTGGTTCGGCCCGTTCCAGGATCCGCTCGACACGCAGCACGAGCTCCGCGGGCGAGAAGGGCTTCGGGAGGTAGTCGTCGGCACCGGCGGTCAGGCCCGCGATGCGATCGTCGACGAGGCCGCGCGCCGACAGGATGATGACCGGCGTCCGATCGGTACGACGAACCGCGCGCAGGACCGCGAGGCCGTCCACCTCCGGCAGCATGACGTCCAGGACGACGAGGGCCGGCATCTCGAGCGTGATCGCGGCGAGGGCGCTCCGGCCGTCGGTCGCCTCCACGACGCGATAGCCCGCCCGTTCGAGATACGTCCGCACGAGGCGGACGATCTTCACGTCGTCGTCGACGACGAGGATCGGGCGTCGATCGGCGCGGCCGGTGGTTGCCATGCCGGCCATCGTAGGACCTCCGGGAACGGGTCCCAACGCGTGGAGGCCCGGGTGCGACATCGTCGCGCCCGGGCCGGCGAAACCAGGCCCTAGCCGTTCGGGATGATGGGACAACGGAAGTCCGCAATCTCGTCACGGACGATGACAAGCCGGCCCTCGGCCGCGAAACCGGCAAGCGTCCCGTAGTCGGTCACGAGGATGTCGGTGTCCTCGGCATTCGTCCAGGTCGCATGGTGGACCGCCCAGCGGCCGCCGTGAGACCCGGCGCCGGGCGCATACCGCGCGACCGACAGCTGATCCGGGTTGGTCGAGTTCTCGAAGGTATAGATCGGGTCGCGCCCCGTGCCCGGGTCCACGCGCGCCGGAACCGCGAATGTCCGGTAAATGTCGCCCTCGGCGTACAGCCGCCCGAACGTCTTCGCCGCGGCCGGGGCCGCGACCAAGCTGACGATCAGCATCGACCCGAGAGCAGCAATTGCCATGCGCCGCATCGGTCACCTCCACTGATGTGTCGGGTCGCCAGATCAGGCGACCGCCGGGCTACCGTGACGACAGCCCGTTGCAGCGCGATGACGAGTCTGTGACGGTCCGATGTCTCCCGGTCGGAAACGTCAGTGGTCGGGGCCGCGGCGAACCGGTCAGTCGTCGAAACGCCAGCGCGTGGCGCCGCCGGGCTCCTCTCCGAGCACGCCGAAGATCGTGGTCGGCGTGATCGCGTAGAGGTTCCAGGGCGGTGGACCGGCGCTCGGAGCGCTGTACTCGTGGGTGAACGCGCCATCCTCGACGGTCGTGGGCCAGCCCCCGTCGGCGTAACGCTTTGCCAGGCGCTGGAGGGTCTCGTCGTCGGTCACCCTGGCGGCCGTGCCCTCGATGACGAGGTCGATGCCGGGCTTCGATATCCCGACGGCGCAATTCGGGTTCTGGGCCAGGTTCTGGCTCTTGCGCGTCCCGGGGCCGCTCACGATGTAGACCTTGCCGTTGTCCCACACGGCGCCGACCCCGGCGACGTGCGGGCGGCCGTCGGGTCGAGTTGTGGCCAGGAACCACGTGTCGTTGCCTTCCTTGTCCGACTCGAGCGCCTTCAGCGCCCGCGACCAGGGGACGGGATCGAGGCCGTACAGGTCGGCCAGGTTCTTCTGGTCCATGTGAATACCTCCGTCGCGACGTCGGTCTTAGGGGTACGGATGGAAATTAGGCTCGAGCGCCTCCAACGGCTCGTTCGCCAGGAGGCGGGTTCGCAGCTGAGCCTGCGCCGACTTCGTCCGTCGGCCGAGCCGGTCCAAAGGCGCCGCTGCGCATGAAGGCGGCGCGCATCTGATAGAGCGCAAGTGGCGAGATCGTCCGGATCGGAACGCCGTCGATGCAGCTCAGGGGATGGCTGAAGGAGTCATTCGAAAGCGTGACTCGGGCCAATTGGCCGTCAGCGGGCACGACGAACGACGGCTGCCCTGGCACGAGCTCGTCGAAGACGCCAAGCTCGAGTTCGATCCCATCCAACGCCGAGTGATAGACGAGCGGGCTCCCCGGCACGACTTCGAAATAGATCTCGAAGTCCGGGAAACCCCAGTCGCCGAACCGGCGCAGGTGGCCGACCAGGTCCGCCCTTCCGACGAGCACGTCGACGTCTCCATGAGGGCGCGTCGTCCTGCCGGCGATCAACGCGTCCTCCGCAAACCCGCCGAAGACGAAGACCGGCGGTTGGACCGCGGTCAGCCGATCGATCAGCGCGAGGTAGCGGGCATGCTCAGGTGTCTTCTCTGGGTGATTCACCCACGTCTCCGTGCTCCGCAACCGCTTCCGATGCGGCATTTGCATGATGCCCTGCGCATCAGCCCTCGATCCGGGCCCGAGGTAACCGCGCGTGTAAAACACGCTTGACACCATGTCAGGTCGACTGTACATTCCGCGATGTCAAGCAAACTTTACATCGGAGCGGATATGTCCAGCGAGGAACGGGGCCAGTGGGTCTACCTCGTCGCCATCGTGCTCACGTATGGCGCCTACGTCGTCGTCGTCCTGGGGCAGGCCGCCCAGACCCCGGTCGCCGACGTCGACTACATCCCGGTGATGCTGGGGGCGATCGGCATCGGCATTGCGCTCGCCATCGTCGGTCGCATCGTGGTCGAGATCGCGGGGCAGATCGCGGACCCGAGCGACCGCCACGACACGGACGTGCGTGACCGCGACATCGGCCGCTTCGGCGAGTATTTCGCCGGCACGATCCTCGGGATCGGCATGGTCGTGCCGTTCGTCCTCACGCTGGCCGAGTTCGAGTACTTCTGGATCGCGAACGCGATGTACCTCGTGTTCGTTCTCTCCGCCCTCGTCGGCGCGGCGGTCAAGCTCATCGCCTATCGGCGAGGCATCTAGGTCGATGGGCAAGCCCACGCGGGTCAGCAATCAGATCCGGCGTCTCCGGTTCGAGACGCGGCGAGATGACGCAGGCCGAGCTGGCCGATCGAATCGGCGTTACCCGCCAGACGATCATCGCCATCGAGCAGGGCCGCTACTCGCCGTCGCTGGAGATGGCATTCCAGATCGCCCATGCGTTCAACGTGACGCTGGACGAGGTGTTCCAGTACCAGCAACCCGAAGGAGCCACCTCATGACCTCCCCGACGACAGCCGACTCCGGGCGCCGGGCGCCTCTCCCGCCTCGCTGGGTCATCCGCGCCGCGTGGGCGGTCCACCGCGCGCATCTACGCCCTCACGCGCGGCCGGCTGGGGCTGCGTCGTCAGATCCGCCAAGCAGTGGGGGATGATGCGCCTCAAGACCGTCGGGCGCCGCTCGGGCAGGGAGCGGCACGCCATCCTCGGCTACTTCGAGGACGGCCCGAACCTGATCACCATGGCCATGAATGGCTGGGGCGAACCGGAGCCGGCCTGGTGGCTCAACCTCCAGGCAGATCCGGACACCACGGTTGAGCTGCCCGAGGGCTGCGTGCCGTCCGCGGACGCGCCGCCACACCGGAGGAGCGGCCCCGCCTGTGGGCCCGGTGGGCGGAGTACGACGGCGAGGAAGCCCTCGAGAGCTGGGCGGCGCGCCGTTCGCGGGAGACCGCTGTGGTCATCCTCGAGCCGCGCATCGAGCCGCCGCGTCCGGCCTGAACGCGTCGGTGCCGAGCCCGCGTGCAGGCTCGGCACCGTGGAGGGGGGAAGTCAGCCTTGCGGCTAGCGCGGTTCGATCTCCATCGAAGCCACCATCGCTTCGAGCTGTGCCGTGACGTCGGCCGGAGTGCCCGGCGCGTCCGAGGCGACGATGAGCTGGCGCATCTCCATCAACGTCCAGGATCCACATGTCGTCGGTCTGGCCGGTCGTCTGATACCAGCGAGTCACTCGAGAGGGAGTACTCGCCTCCGTCGCAGCTTGGGGAATGGGGTTCAGATGCGGCGTCGACGTCGGCGTCCATGGGTACGGTCAATGCCACCCGCTTGCCCTCGTAGCCGCTGACGGTCACGTCGGCCGGCGCCGTGGCTTCGAAGTCCTCGAGCGACGCCAGCGCGTTGGCCAGGTCGTCGACCGACGGACCCGGGTCAAACTCCGTGCCGGACGAATCGCAGGCGCGCCGGTAGAGCTCGGGCATGTCTCCTCCGGGCCAGAAGATCGCGATCTCGGTGTCATCTTCGCCCTGCGAGATGCCTCCGGCGTCGGCATTGAAGGTCCACCCGGATTCGGGGACCGTGAACGTATAGCGGTATTCCGTCAATTTCGTGGAAGTATCGACCGGGCTCGACGTCGCCCTCGGTCAGCTGGCTCGGGCTCGGCGTCGGCGTTGGCGTCGGGCTCGGGGCAGCCCCCGGGCCGGAAGTTCCGCCGCCGGACACGATTCCGAAGCCGATCACGGCGACCAGAACAATTGCCGCCACTGAACCGGCGGCGACTACAAGTCGGTTCATTGTTTCCCTCCGCGGAAGCCATGACAGCCTCCGCTCGTTGTCATCAATCGATTGGACGATGCGGGAAACGGCCTGGTCGGGCAGTTCGCTGGGACCATCGGCCAGCCATGAATCGAGGAGTTGGTCGAAGTCGAACTGCGTGTTCATGCCAGTTCCCTCACCTGCGACCGGGCGCGAATCGGCCTCGATCGTTGCCCGCATCTGCTGGCGGGCGTAGTGGAGCCGTGACCTGACGGTGCCGGCCGGCAGGTCAAGGATCCTGCCGATCTCGTCGCCCGAGAGGCCCATGTAGTGGTGCAGCACGATGACGGCGCGCTGCTCCAAAGGCAGCTGGCGGAACGCACGCTCGAGCTCATCGCGTTGAGCGAACGTCCGCTGCATGTCATCGACGTGTGGGTCGTAATCAGTGACTACCCGAAGCCCCCGTTGCCAGCGTCCGACGCTCCGAATCTCGGCGCGGCAGGCGTTGACCAGGAGCGTGAACAGCCACGCTTCGAGTCGGTCTGGGTCGCGCAGGCTTGGCAGCTCGCGCCAGGCGATCAGGAACGTTTGCTGGACGGCGTCCTCTGCTCGTGCCGAGTCGCGCAGGATCCGATACGCGACGGCGTAGAGCCGATCGCCAAAGCGATGGACAAGCGCGGTAAACGCCTCCTTGTCCTTTCGCTTCGCGCGTTCGACGAGGTCGATGTCCACGGTCCCTCTCGCCTGAGTCCCGCGCCCTGGATCGGGCACGTTTGTCCAATATGAGTGCGCAACTGAGCGTCTTGCTCAAAATTGCTCAGACGGCGCGCCGAGGGGACCCACGACAAACCGCTGAGGGCGCCGTCAGGGCGCGTGGAACTCGATAGACTCGATGTCGGCGCTGCCGCCTCGATCACGGTCCTCGAAGCGCGCCTCGGGAGCCACGATCGCGGGACGTGGCGCCGGGCCTTCCGGCCCGGCGCCACGTGTGGCCTCCATCTGAAGAGTCCTGGTTAGGGCGCGTGGAACTCGATCGACTCGATGATCGGTGCGGTCTCCTCGATGAACTCCTCGAAGCGCTCCTCGGGCGCCACGACCGTGATCGCCAGGGTCTCAACCGACATGCCCTCCGGGAGGTCGACGAGGTAGAGGCGGAGGCGCAACCCTGGTTCCCAACCAATCGTGTGGATCCAGCGGCTGATCTCGATCATTCCTACCCCGCAAGCCTCGCCGCCGGGGGCAAGGGTGACGTCGATCGACACGGCCTCGAGGCCACCGATGCGCGCGGCCACCGGCGCAGTCGTCTCGAAGTCGGGATCGGCGATGACCTGCTGCGCGATCGCGGCTGCATCGGCCGGCGCCGAGAGCAGCGGGGACCCGCCGTTCGCTGCGCACCACGCGTCGTAGGCGACTGGGTCGACGAATTCGATGCTGCTCCTCGCTGCCGAAGACTCCTCGGGACTCGCCACAGGACCCCGAACCACACGTCCGTGGCGAGTCCGTGCAGCGGCCGACCCGGGCCAACACGTCTGACCCATGTGCTCGGCGCCGAAACGGTGACCTCACCGTCGGAGGAGGTGTAGGACAGGACGACCGGCTGGCCGTTCTCGGTCGTCGGATTGGCATCCAGCCACAACCCGCCATCCGTCGCCAACTGATCTCCTGCTCGACCACGGTCGCGTCGCCGTCCGCGAACAGCCGGGCCGAGAAGGTCATGCGGCCGTAGGGCCACCGCGGCCCGTCCACGCGCTCGATCTCGTATCGCTCGTACGGGGCACCCGAGGTGGTGGCGTAGAGGAGCGGAACGTCGACGTCGGAGTCGACCTGCACGTGCCCCTCGGCGCCTGTGCCGGCGATGCGTGCGGCGAGGAACTCCTCCAGGCGTTCCGTGGCCTGTGCCTCGACAGCCACCGGGTCGGCTTGCGCGAACGGCGCTGTCAGCCCCCACCGGTTCACCACCCAGATCCCGTCACGGTCCTGGCGGTCGAGCTGGGCGAGGTCGAGGCTCACCGACTCGTAGCGGAGGTCGTCGATCGTCGGCGCGCACAGCTCGCCCCTGTTCCGGCTCAGGGCCGGGCGGGTACAGCGGGTTCGTGCTGCCCGGCGCACACCGCAGGTAACGCTGGTCGGTAGAGGCCGTCGTACACACCGTCGCGGACCATCGCCTTCCCAGGGGTTCAACAGGTACGCCTCCCAGCCCAGCACCTCACGGAGGAACCGGTCGACGAGTTCGATCTGGCCAGGTTCCTCACTGGTCCACGTGTCGTCCGTGAACAGTTGCGAGTCGACCTGCCACGTGTAGTCGGGGTCGCCGGCGTCGGCGCGCTCCTGGGCGGCGCGCACCTCCTCGAGCTCGACTGCGGCCACATGCCGCCCGAGATCGGGCTCTGGGAGGAGCTGGGGGAGCCGGAGGACGGCGGTCCGCCCGCGCGTTGTGGATTGACAACGACGTTCAGCGTCAGAGCGGCCGCCACCACGATGACAGCGGCACTTCCCAGCGCAGCGACGAATCGGGGCATCTGAGGTCTCCCCAGGCGTACGCGCCAGCCAACCTGCTGCCTGCGTCGACGTGTCCGCTCGAAGGTGGCGCTGAGCACCCGCTCGGGGAGCCGCTGTGGAGCCGTCTCCTCCAACCACCCGCTGATCAGTTCGTCAAAGCGCTCGTCTGTGGCCATCACGCAGTCCTGTTCTAGGCGACCACTGGCTGACGCGCGTCGGCTTCGAGCGCCGCACGCATCGCCTCGGTCGCGTAATGAAGTCGTGATCTGGCGGTCCCCTCGGGGATGTCGAGAATCCCTGCGATCTCGGCTGCCGAGAACCCGCTGTAGTAGTGGAGGACGACCACGGCCCGCTGTTCGGGCTTCAGTCGACTGAACCCCCGCTCAAGCTGTTCCCGATCAGCAACCGAACCGGTGTCGTCGCTGATCGATGCCTCGAGCGGGAGCGGTCGCACCTGCTGCGACCAGCGCCGCACCTGGCGGGCCTGGTCTGCACAGGCGTTGACCACCAGGCGATAGAGCCAGGCGTCGAACCTGTCCGGATCGCGCAGCGAGGGAAGCTGTTGCCACGCGCGAACGAGCGCTTCCTGCACCGCGTCCTCGGCAAGGTCCGTCGACCGAAGGATCAGGCGAGCGACCGCGTACAGGCGATCGCCGGCGGAGGTCGCGAGGACTTCGAATGCCTCGTGGTCTCCGCGGGCTGCCGCCTCGACGAGATCGCGCCTCATACCCTCTCCATCACCAGCGCGGCCTCACTGACTCGCGCTATTGGTAATGACGGAGGGGCAGGGCGAATTACTCAATAACGACCGCGAGCGGTGGCTATCGTGCGACTCGATAGCGAAGGTGCGTGACGCCTGGCGCCGGCACGATGCGGATGATCTCGAGATCGGTGGGCTCGATCGTGAGGTGATCGAAGAGGCGGACGCCCCGGCCAAGGAGCAGCGGGACGAGATCGATGTGGATCTCGTCAACCAGGCCGGCATTGAGGGCCTGCTGGAGCACCGTCGGCGTGCCGATCTCGACGTCCTTTTCGCCCGCAGCCTGCTTCGCCTGGCCGATGGCACTCTCGATGCCATCGGTGACGAACACGAACGGCGATCCCTCATGCGCCCAATCATCGGGGACGGAGTGTGTCAGCACGAAGCAAGGAGACGTCGGCGGGTTGCCGCCCCAGGCCTGTGCGATGTCGAAGTTCCGGCGGCCGGTGACCATCGCCCCGCCCGTCCGGCTCGCGTCAAGCAGGACCTCGGCGCTCTCCTTTGAGACCCGCAGTGTCGGCGACCCCGGGATCGGGATCTCGGTGTCGCCGCTGAAGTACCAGCGAAACAGCCGGTCGACCTCGTCCGCCGGTCCGGCGACGAACCCGTCGACCGAGACCGTCATGTAGAAGAACACCTTCCCCATCGCGAAGCCCTCCCTGCCCCCGTGCCGACGCGCACCGTCAACCATATGGACGGCGCGCGGACACGCGGCTCACCGGTCGCTGCCGAAGTCTGGGCGCGACCTACCGGTCAGCAGGGATCCGGGAGGACCAAGTGGGCGGGCGAGCCGACGCTTCGGCTGGGCTGGTCAGCCCTGGCGCGATCGCTCTTCCGCCAGTTGCTTCTGGACCTCGTCCTGGATCTCATCGTCGCGCTTGGCCTTGCGACGACGGACGAACCAGATCCCGATCAGCCATGGGTACAGCGCGATCACCGCCAACCCGATGAGGATCGCCGCGAGGTACCTCGGCTGCGGGTCCCCGATGATCGTACTGAGGTTCAGGATCACCCAGATCGTGATCCCGCCGAGGATAAATCCGATGATCTTGTGAATCATCCCGCCCTCCGTTCATACGGGGTGCGCGCACGTCGCGGGGATCTCGATCTCCGCGAGGCGCCCATCCCTTCGATCCCGAGATTAGCACCGAAGTGACCGCCAGCAGCATAGGTTTCACAGGCTCGTCCGCTGCGCGGCCGATCGAAAATGGGGAGTGGAGCCGACACTCGGATTTGAACCGAGGACCTGCTGTTTACGAAACAGCTGCTCTACCACTGAGCTATGTCGGCGCCGCACGATTATAGGTGCTGCTTGTAGACAGCAGGCTGATTCGCCCAGTTGCTCGATCGGCTTGGATCACGCTCCGACCGTTAGCACAGCGCCCGAATAGCTGATAACTGTTGGGTGGACCCTCAAACGAGGCGAGTACCAGCTCTCGCTGCCGAACGACTGTTCGATCTGCCTTGCCCGGCCGCACAACCGGCGATGGCGAACACGACGACGACGGTTGCGAACGTCGATAGATGCCGGCCGGGGCTGCGAGGTTCGGGGACAGGCGTCATACGGATGCACTGAACCACCCTGTCTCGAGCGGCATCTGGACACCTGACAGCAGCGATCGACGGCGACATCGCGGCGAGCGACCGCTAGGATCGGTGACCCGAGGGTGAGATGAGTGCCCTGACGAGAGCGGCGACCGCGGCGACGTCGGCCGACGACGCCCTCGTTCGTCGCGCCCGCACCGGCGATGCGGCGGCGTTCGGGGTCCTCGTCGATACGCGGATCGATCGCTGCTACCGCCTCGCCTGGTCGATCCTGTCCAACGACGCCGACGCGGCCGACGCGACCCAGGATGCGCTCCTGGCAGCGTGGCGACAGCTCCCGCGCCTGCGCGATGCGGCGGCGTTCGACGGCTGGCTCAACCGGATCGTCGCCAACGCGGCGTTGATGGCCCGCCGGCACCGGCTCCGCCTGCGCGAGGTGTCGGTTGCGCCGATCCATCCTGGCGATATGCCGCACGAGCCCGAACCGCCGCCGGACCTTCGCGCCCGGACGGCATTCGACGACGTCGTCGACAACGACGCGATCGGGCGCGGCTTCGACCGCCTGCGGCCGCAGGACCGGATGATCCTCGTCCTCCACCACGTGGAGGAGCGACCGGTCGCCGAGATCGCGCGGTCGCTCGGGATCCCGGTCGGAACCGTCAAGTCGCGGCTGCATGCCGCCCGCAGCGCGCTCGAGAAGGCGATGGAGGCCGAGGCATGAACGCCCCACGCCTGACCGACGCGCAGATCTCCCAGGCGCTCCGCGCCCACCTGCCTGAGCGCGCCCAGGCCGGTCTGCGCGAGCGGATCCTCGAAGCAGCCGAGACGACAGGCCAGCAGCGGGCGCTGCCCTCGTTCCTTGGTGCTCTCAGCGAAGCAGACCCGGTCACCCGCCGACGGAGCCTGCTCATCGCCGCCGCGCTGCTGGTGGCACTTGCCCTCGCGGCGACCGCCGCCGTCGGGGCGTTGCGCCTCCTCGAGCGTGACCCCATCCACGAGCTGAGCCTCGAGCCGCCGGCCGACGTCCCGGCGTTCGTCCTCTCGAGCTACGAGCGGCTGCCGGAGCTGCCGCCCCTCGCCCTGACGTGGCACGACAGCGGCTCGGACAAGGGCCGCGTCTACGTCGATCGGTCGGGGGCGGTCCGATTCGATCGGTTCGCGTCGGCCGAGGCGACGGAGCCCTCCAGCTACACGATCCTCAGCGGCAACCGCATCAGCGGGATGGCGCCCGTCGAGTCCGAGACGGTCTGGGTCGAACCGGGCCACGAGGCCTTCGGAGACGACCCGCGGATGTGCATCCGGACCGTCCTCAATTCCGAGGAAGGGCCGGGCTGCGAGATGGAGCGGGATCCGAGTGAGGTCGGCAATGGGACCGCGGCAACGGGCTGGAGATACGTCGGCGCCGAATACGTTGCGGGACGCCCCACGCACCACTTCGCGTGCGTCGGCGAGATCTGGCTCGACATCGAGACCCGGCTGATCCTGCGCACCCGGGCGCCGGAGACTGATGACGCGGGTCAGCCCATCCCGGGCCAGTTCGGAACCAGGGAGGTCACCGAGATCGCGTTCGGCGAGCAGCCGGCAGCGCTGTTCGAACCGCCGGAGGGCGTCGCCCGCATGACGAGCGAGGCGTACAACGAGTACCTCTGCACGCGTGATCTCCCGACTGAGGAGGTCGTCGGGTTCGGTATACGCGACTGTTCCATACCGCCGGAAGCGGAGGCTACGCCGCCGGAAGCGGAGCCAACGCCGCCCACGTCCCCGACGCCCACGTGCGCCCCAGCCCGAGCGACTGCAGTGTCCCGCCGCGCGACCCGAGCGAGCCGACCGGCCCTCTGGCATGGACCGAGGCGAGCCTGAAGGAGGACTGGCCCGCGCCGGTCCGCCCCGAGCCCGCCGGAGGCGCGAGCGTCCAGCCGATAGCTCTCACCTACATCGATCCGTTGGGCGACACCGGATCCGATGTCCTCCGATGCGTCGACATCCGCGACGTTACGCTGGTCCCCTCCTGGAAGGACGGTCGGACATACAGTGTGGGCATCGAGCCTCTCTCGAACCAACCGCCGATCGTGGATCCGACAGAGCTTTGGATCGCGTATGGCGTCGTCCTCGACGACGATCGCGACGGCGTCCCGGACTGGCGATACGGGATCGACAACCTGCCCGACCCGACGGGTGAAGAGGTGGCGAACGGAGGCGCGCCCCACCGAGCGTGGCGAACCGACCTCCATACAGGGCGGACGGAACGACTCTTCGGACAGGGATACGACGACCGGGACCCATGGTTCCTCGGCTACTACCCGGCCGGGAGGCCCGGAGGGGACGCACGCCTCAGCTTTGGCGGGCGCCCGGAAGTGGCGGGGAGTGCGGGGGCCAAGGTGGGCATCGAGCTGGACATGCCCCTCTACGCATGGGCCTCCGTGATCCAGGATGGACGGGTCGTTGCCACGGACTATGCCCCCGATGCCGGGTGGCTCCTTCCGTCGCCCGACGCCAAGGCCGGGGGCACATATGTGCTGGACGAGCCGTTCCCGCTTCGCCTCTCGATGCGCGTCTCGGACGGCTGGACGCTCAATCAGGGCGGATACTATTCGGGCCCCGACGATGACAATGGCGGTGTTGCCTTGACTCGGGACTCAGGGAACACCGGCCTCGCCATGCTGATCATCGACCGGCCCGCCAAGGATGCTTGCGATGCGGCGGCGGGCACGATCGACCTCGGGCCTAGCGTCGGGGACCTCGCGACATTTATCGCGGGTCAGCCGTTGGTCGACATGTCGGTGAACACGGACTTCACGATCGATGGCTATCGCGGCAAGTACCTGGAGTACACGAGGCACGGCAGGCAAGAAGAATGTGGTTGGGGAGAGCAGGGCAACTGGCCGGCGATCTCGTCTGGCGACATTGGCGAGTCCCACCAGGTGTGGATCCTCGACGTCGATGGAGTTCGGCTGGTGATCGCCGCGTTCTCTCGTGATGTTCCGGGAGCCTCCGAGACCGTCATGGCCGATTTCCGTCGAATCGTTGAGTCGATCCAGATCGAGCCTTGATCCAGTCGTTGGGGCCTTTGGCGCTTAGCACTGCGCAGAGGCCCGGGAGACTTACGAAAACAGCTGCTCTACCGCTGAGCTATGTCGGCGCCGCTGGATTGTATCGCCCGGCCACCTTGGCTTCGTAGCGACCCATGAGATCGAACAGTTCGGTCGCCGCGAACTGCCGGTCGTAGGTGCCCTCACTGATCTGCCGTACGACTCCGGCCGAGTTGAGCGCCTTGAGTCCGGCGAGTGTCATCTGCTGGCTCGTCGTGATCGCCCCGCGAGCAGTTGGCGCAGACAGGACCGGCAGCGCAGGCAGGAGGCGGATGAGCTTCGCTGCCGCCGAGTCGGCGCGCGGTCTGCCAGCCCGCTCGAACCACTCGCGCTCGAGAGCGGCGACCTGCTCAGCCAGCTCGACAGAAGCCGCGGCCGCCGTCTGGGCCGCTTCCGCGAAGGAGGTCAGCCACGCCGCGAGGCGACCCTCGCGGAACGCCTCCAGCCCGGCGATGTAGCTGCTTGGACGTGCGGCGAGCGCAACCGACACGGGCGGCACGAAACGAGCGGCGATGCCCCGGCGGCGGAACATGACGTGGATGAGGCACCTGCCGACGCGGCCGTTTCCGTCGATGAACGGGTGGATCGTCTCGAACTGGGCGTGGGCGATCGCGGCCTGGGCGACGGCCGGTAGGTCGTCGCGCGAAGCGAATGCGACGAGGTCCTCCATGAGGCCGGGCACGAGGTTCTCGGGCGGCGGGATGTAGGTCGCGTCCATTGGGCTATTCAGCCGACCGCCGATCCAGTTCTGCTCGCGTCGGAGTTGGCCCGGCCGCGCGCGCGGCTCGTCAGCCATCAACGTCCCGTGGATCGACAGGATCTGCTCGACGGTGGCAGGACCGCTCGCACCCCCGATCGCGATCGCCTCCTCCATCGCGGATACGTTGGCAGCGACCGTCTTCGCGCTCCCACGCGCGGCTCGCGGGTCGATGAGGGCGCGGGCAAGGTTGAGCGAGCTGACCTCGAAGCCCTCGATCCGCGACGATGCGACGGCCTCGGAGCGCAGCAGGAGCGGACCGATGGCCTCGAGTCCACCGACGGAGGCGCGCTCGTTAAGGGCGCGGATCATCGCCTCGGCGTCGGCAGCGAGGTCCGCGGTGTCGAACGGGACGACCGGTTCGAGGTCGGCGATCGGGTCGGGCAGGAAGGCGTGGTAGTGGAAGGTCGCACGCGCTCGTCGGCCACCCATCGCCGAGGGATCACCCACCCAGGCACGCTCGACCGTCCGTGCCATGCCTAAACCCTTCACTTAGTTCGTGTGATTGAATGGATACGAGCAATGTGTGCGCCTAACCATTCAATGTCAAACGGGCGATTGAAAGCCCCGGTGAAGTCCTCCGCCGCATCGGCGAACGTCTCGGGCAAGCAGGTCGAGCACGTAGGCGCTCGGCATCCGCGGCTATGAAGAGCCCGAACATCATCGGGACGACGAGCGAAGCCGGGCTGGCCGATGGTCGGCACGCTCGAGCGCCATGGCGTGCGGCACGCGCACCCGCCGCCGCTACCGGCGGGAGACTTGAGGATGCCGGCGATGCGGTAAGCCGCCGCGCGCACCGAACATGGCAGCAAGAAGCCCCGGCGTTGCCGCCGGGGCTTCGATGCGATGTCGTCGCGACGACTAGGCCGTGACGGGGACCCGCACGGGTGACTCGATGACGCCGAGCTGGATGAGCATGCTCAACTGGTCGATGACGCCCCAATGCTCGGTCAGGCGCCCGTTGACGACCCGTCCGATGTGGACCTCGGTCCATGTCGCGTGCTTCCCGGTCGCCGGCATGCCCGCGAACTCACCCTTCATGGTGCCGCTGGCGGTCAGGCGATGCACGATCCGGTCGCCGCCTTCGACCACGTCGTCGATCGTGTAGCGCAGGTCGGGAAAGGCCTTCTTCAGCGCGATCGCGGTCTGCTTGAAACCTTCGCGCGTCGGGGGAACGCCCGGCTGGGGCGTGTGCTCGACATAGTCCGTCGCATAGAGCTCGTCGATGAGCTCGAACTTGTTGTTGTTGATGACCTCGAGCGGAATGCGCTCGATCATCTTCTGGGTTGCCGTGGTCATGGTGGACCACCTGTGCTTCGATCCGCGCCGCCGTGCGAGTCCAGATCAGAGCGCCCTCGACGGGCACCCACCGGGTGTGAATTTCCCCGGCATCTGGTCGGTTGGGGGCGGTACGGAATAGTTCGAAGTGTATGGTACATTCCGTACTATGTCAACGGAACGTCTGACGCCGACGTCGTACCTGGTCCTCGGGCTCCTTGCCCGCGAGGGACCATCGACGCCGTACGACCTCGAGCAGCATGTCAAGGCCACGCTCGGGAACTTCTGGTCGTTTCCGCACACCCTCCTGTACAGCGAACCGCCCCGCCTGGGGGCCCTCGGCCTGGTCACCGAGACGCGTGAGACCGAGGGTCGACGTCGACGGGTCTTTGCGATCACGCCCGCGGGTTCGTCCGCCCTGGGCGCCTGGCTCGATCGACCGTCGGGTGCACCGACGGAGCTTCGCGATCCGGGGCTCCTTCAGCTCTTCTTCGCAGACCTTGCGTCCGATGATGCGAAACGTCGACTCGCCGAGCGGCGACTCGCGATCCACGAGGCGAAGCTCGCCGCCTACCGAGAGGCCGATCGGTACGAACGGCGCGCGGATGGACCTCAGCGGGGCCAGCGGACGGTCGAGCACTGGCGCGGCGAGACCCTGCCGATGGGGCTGCGGTACGAGAGCGGGGCGGTCGATTTCTGGACCGACGTCGTCGCGAAAACCGGCGCGGCCGCCGAGGCGAAGCCCGGCCACGACTGACACCTGGTGGCCGCTGGCCTTCAGGCGTGGACGCCGGTTCCCAGGTCGTACTGAGCGCCCTCGCGACCAGCGACAACCTCGATCGAGGTCCCGCGTGCGCGCGCCACCTCGGTCAGCTCGTCGAGCACGGCATCGCTATGGGATGGGTCGTGGTGGAAGAGGATGAGTCGGCGAACCCTCGCCAACTCGGCGAAGGCGACTGCCTCGCTGACCGAGCTGTGACCCCAGCCGATCCGCACCGCGCGCTCGTCATCCGAGTACTGCCCGTCGTGGATGAGGAGATCGACGCCTGAGGCCAGATCGAAGCCGGACGTCCAGCGCGGCTCTTCGGGAAACCGACGCGCACCGAGTGCCGGTTCATGGTCGGGCAGGTAGGCAACGCTCGCCCCGTCGGCGGAGATCCGGTAACCGACCGTGGGTCCTGGATGGATGACATGCTGGGCAACGACCTCGAAGCCGCCGATGCTGACTGGCTCCTCGGGCGCGTCATGCAGGACGACGCGAGCGTCGAGGTCGCGGATCCGCACTGGGAAGAGCGGTGGCGAGAGATAGCGTGTGAGGCGAGTCCGCAGATCCATCGTCGCCGACGCAGGCCCCCAAACATGAATCTCGCCGGAGGGCCGAAAGAACGGGGCAAAGAAGCCGAGGCCCTGGATGTGGTCCATGTGGAG
>CAWGQH010000016.1:0-265321 GCA_963824735.1 uncultured Chloroflexia bacterium | reverse complement strand
CGGTGGTGGTCCTGACGTCCGAAACCCGGCCGCTGCCTGCGGTGACCCTCACCGAGGTGCTCGCCACCTCCGACGTGCCCGGCGGCGTCGTCAACGTGCTGACCGGCCTGAAGCTCGAGCTCATCCCGGTCCTCGCGGGTCACGCCGACGTCGACGCGCTCGACACCTGGGGCGTGCCCGACGCACTGCGGACCGACATCGAGCTCCTGGCCGCCGACGACGTCAAGCGGGTGCTGCGCCGTCCGACCACCGTGTCCGAGGCTCGCTTCGACTGGCTGGACGACCGTGCCGCCGAGCGGCCTGAATGGATTGCCGCCTTCCTTGAGATGAAGACGGTCTGGCATCCGATCGGGGTGTAGCGTGGCGGTGGGTACGAACCGACAGACCTCGTCCCATTCGGGAAGGCTCGATCCGGGCGCAGTCGAGCGGCGCGTCTTCGTGAACGCATCGCCTCGCGTCGTGTGGGCGACCCTGCACGATCCGGCGAATGCCCAGGCGCTCTTCCCGCAGCTCCGGCTCGACCCGCCCGCCCCGGACTGGCCCGCGGCTGCCTCGACCCGCCGTGCCGAGACACGCGTGGGCCTCCTCCGAGACACGGCCCGCGTCGAGAGCCTCGAGGCGCGACCGCAGTCGAGCTTCGCGTTGCGGGTCACGGGCGCCGGGTTCAGCGGCGAGTTTCGCTGGTGGTTCGAACCGCTCGCCGGGGGCACCCGGGTGGTCCACGTCGCGACCTTCGATCCGCACGATCGCTGGGCCGGAATCCTCATGAAGCTGGGTCGCGAATCGCTCGCGAACCGCGTCGAACACCACCTGCGAACGCTGAAGGAGCGAGCCGAGGCGACCGGGACCGCCGAGCGCCATCCGGCACCGCCCTCCTGATCCCGCCGGCCGCGCCCGCGCCGCGGCCGCTCCCTAGACTGCCGGCGTGGAGCCGCTCGTCATCGTCTTGGTCGCAGGATCGGCGGTCCTCCACGTCGCCTGGAACGTCCGCCTCAAGTCGGCCGGCGACACGCTCCTTGCCGCAACGATCGGGCTGCTGGTCGGGGCGCTCGTCATCGTCCCGATCGGCACGGCCGTCTGGTGGCTCGACGGTGCGAACCCGTTGCCGCCCGAGGGGCTCGCGCTCGGCCTCGTCTCGGGGCTGATCGAGGCGATCTACTTCGCGCTGCTCGCCGGCGCGTACCGTCGCGGTGACCTGTCGGTCGTGTACCCGATCGCGCGGGGCACCGCGCCGCTCATCCTCGTCGCCGTCGGTGTGGGGCTGCTGGGCGAACGCCTCGGGACCTGCCGGATGGATCGGCGTGGCGTGCCTGCTCGCCGGCTTCCTCGCGCTCCAGCGGCCCTGGCTGGCGCTGCGGTCCGCGCTCGCGGACGGCCCCCGGCTCGGTGCCCCCGGCCCGATCGCGTTCGCCGTGGCCACGGGCGTGGCGATCGCGGCCTACACGACGGTCGATCGGGTCGGGACCCGGCTGATCGACCCGGTTCCGTACGCGGCGCTGATCTGGCTGAGCGGGTCGCTCATCCTCGCCATCGGCGTCGTGGCGGCCGGGCGGGGGACCGGCTGGCGGGAACCGCAGGTCGTCCGACCGGCGGCCGTCGGTGGGATCCTCACGCTCGTCGCGTACCTGCTCGTGCTGTACGCGCTCAGCGTGGCGCCGTTGACGGCCGTCGCGCCACTCCGCGAGTCGGCCACGGTCGTCGCCGCGGCATGGGGCGCCGTGCGGATGGGCGAGGCCGTCACGCGGGGCGACGCGGCCCGCCGGATCGCGGCCTCGGCGGTGATCGTCGCCGGTGCCGTGCTGCTCGCGCTCGACGCCTGAGCCGCGGGTAGCCGGCCGGCGTTCCTGCGGTCGGGCGGCGTCCTAATCCGCTGCGGGTGCCGAGCGCCTGAACAACTGGCGCCCTCCGAACCGTGCGTTGACGAGCGCAACGCCGCCGATGATGAGTGCCGTCCCGAACAGCACCCGCGCGTCGACGGTCTCCTGGAGGACGGCCACCCCGAGCAGGATGCCCCAGACGGGCAGCAGGTACGCCACCAGCGATGTTCGGGTCGGGCCCCAGGCGCCCAGCAGCCGGAAGAACAACAGGTAGGCCATGCCCGAGCCGAACAACCCGAGCCACACGACCGAGAAGGCCGCCGCGGGCGTGATCGAGGCGGTCAGCGGGTTCTCGATCGCGAACGCGAGCGTTGTCGTGATCGCGAACGCGAACAGCACCTGGAACAGCGCGATCGTCATCGGCGACAGGCCGCGGGCGTTGCGCCGCGCGTACACGGCGCCGACCGCGTACGACACGGCGGACAGGAGCAGCGCCACGATGCCCAGGCTGATGCCGCCGCCCGCGCCCGACCCGCCGAGGTCACCGCTCGTCAGGATGACGACACCGGCGAAGCCCACCGCCAGCCCGGCGAGCCGGTTGACGGTGATCACGCTCGTCATGGAGGAACAGCGGCGCGATGACGATCGTGAACAGCGGCACGGTCGAGTTGAGGATCGATGCCACCGACGAGTCCACGGTCTGCTCGCCGTAGGTGATGAGCCAGAACGGGATCACGATCGAGAACAGCGCCATGACCAGCAGATGGCCGTACGTCCGGCGGCTCGTCGGAAGAGCGGGTCGAGCGACGAGGAAGACGCCGATCAGCAGGAGCGTCCCGAACAGGAGCCGCAGCATGATCAGCGTGAGGGGTTGAAGCCCCTCGTCGACCCCGATCTTGATGAACAGGTAGCTGCTGCCCCACATGAAGGACAGGAGGACGAACAGCGTCCAGTCGAGCCGGGTCCCGGAGGTCTGCAACGGGGTGGCGACGGGCTCCGGGGGACGCTGGGACGACATCGGCCTGATGATAGTCCTCGTTGGCCTACCGGTCTAGGCCAAGAACGACCAAGCGCACCCGGGTAGGATGGGCGGCCACGAACCCACGGAGGACGGATGCGGGTCTGGGGAGGACGGTTCGGCGAGGCGAACGACGAGCGCGTCGCCGCGTTCACGCGATCGATCGACGTGGATCGCGAGCTGGCGGCGGACGACCTGGCCGGCTCCATCGCGCACGTTCGCGGACTTGCCCGGGCGGGGCTCATCACCGAGGACGAGCTGGCGACGCTCGTCGAGGGCCTGAACGGCCTTGCCGAGGACGTCGCGGCAGGCTCCGTCGAATGGGATCCCGAACTCGAGGACGTCCACCTGAACCTCGAAGTGGCCCTGACGGAACGCGTCGGGCCGGTGGCCGGCAAGCTCCACACGGGCCGCTCACGGAACGACCAGGTCGCCACGGATCTCCGGTTGTGGCTTCGCCGCGCGATCGACCGGCTCGATGCCGGCCTCGTCGCGTTCGAGCGCGCGCTTGTCGGCCTGGCCGAACGCGAGGGCGACGCGGTGCTGCCCGGCACGACGCACATCCAGCCCGCCCAGCCGGTGCTGTTCGCGCACCATCTCCTCGCCTACGTCGAGATGGCCGAGCGCGACCGCGGCCGGCTTGCCGACGCCCGGCGGCGGCTCAACGTTTCGCCACTGGGCGCCGGCGCCCTCGCGGGAGCGGGCTACCCGCTCGACCGCGAGGCGACCGCGGCGGAGCTGGGCTTCGACGCCGTCACCGCGAACTCGCTCGACGCCGTCTCGGACCGCGACTTCGTGGTCGAGGTGCTCGCAGCGGTGGCGCTCGGGATGGTGCACCTCAGCCGGCTGGCGGAGGAGCTCACCTGGTGGTCGAACCCGCGGTTCGGGTTCGTGCGGGCCTCGGACGCGTTCTCGACCGGCAGCTCGATCATGCCCAACAAGAAGAACCCGGATCCCGCCGAGCTCGTCCGTGGCCGCGCCGCCCGGACGATCGCAGCGTTGACCGCGGTCCTCACGATCCTCAAGGGCCTCCCCCTCGCGTACCAGCGCGACCTGCAGGAGGACAAGCCACCGCTCTTCGAGGCCGTCGGCATCTACGAGGCCAGCCTCGGCGTGCTGGCCGGCATGCTCGACACGCTCAGCGTCGACCGGGAGCGCATGCGGGCGGCCGCCGCCGAGGGCTTCACGACCGCAACGTCGGTCGCGGACACGCTCGTTCGCCACGGCGTCCCGTTCCGAGCGGCGCATCACGTCGTCGGCACGCTGGTCTCGGATGCCGAGGCCGCCGGGATCGGTCTCGAGGCGCTGGACGACGACACGATCGCCGCGGCCCTGGCGGCCAGCGACGCCGCGGAGGCCCGGGAGCTTGCCGGCGACCCCTCGATCGGGACCACCGTCCGGGCCGCAGCCGATATCGACGCCGCCCTTGCGAGCTGCGACGTGATCGGCGGGACGGCGCCGGAGCGCGTCCACGCGGCCCTCCGAGCGGCGCGCGCCCGCATCGACGCCGAGGGCTGAACCGCCCGCGGTACCATCCGCAAACCTGTATCCGAGGGCCGCGATGCCGACGCTCGAGACGATCCGCCAGGCGCCGAAGGCGCTCCTCCACGACCACCTCGACGGTGGCCTGCGCCCGGCCACGATCGTGGATCTCGCGCGTGAGTACGGCTACGCCGACCTGCCCACGACCGATGCCGACGAGCTTGCGGCGTGGATGCGCCGCGGTGCGGATCGCAAGAGCCTCGAGCTCTACCTGGAGACGTTCGCCCACACGGTCGGCGTCATGCAGGAGCGTGACGCGATCATCCGCGTGGCCGCCGAATGCGCCGAGGACCTGGCCGCAGACGGGATCGTCTATGCCGAGGTCCGCTACGCGCCGGAGCTGTCGGTCGAGCGCGGCCTGACGCTCGACGAGGTCGTCGAGGCGAACCTCGAGGGGTTCCGGATCGGCGCCGAGCGGGCTGCTGCCGCAGGCCGGCCGATCGCCATGAAGGTGCTCGTGACCGCGATGCGCCAGTTCGCCCGCTCGCTCGAGGTGGCCGAATGCGCCGTCCGCTGGCGGGACGCGGGGGTCGTCGGCTTCGATATCGCCGGTCCCGAAGCCGGCTACCGCCCGACCCGCTATCTCGAGGCATTCGACTACGTCCGCCGCGAGAACTTCCACATCACGATCCATGCCGGCGAATCGTTCGGGCCCCCGTCGATCTGGGAAGCGCTCCAGTTCTGTGGCGCCGAGCGCCTCGGGCATGGCGTGCGGATCGTCGACGACATCACGCTGCGGCCCGATGGCTCCGTGGAGCTCGGCCGCCTGGCGGCCTTCGTTCGCGACCGGCGCGTGCCGCTCGAGATGTGCCCCACGTCGAACGTCCACACCGGGGCGGCGCAGTCGGTTGCCGATCACCCGATCGACTTCCTGCGCCGGCTGCGCTACCGGGTGACCGTCAACACCGACAACCGGCTCATGAGCGGCGTGTCACTGTCGAGCGAGTTCGCGGCGCTCGACGAGGCGTTCGGGATCGGCCTCGGCGAGATGGAATGGTTGACCATCAACGCCATGAAGAGCGCGTTCGCGCCGTTCGACGAGCGGCTGCGGATCATCAACGAGATCGTCAAGCCGGGCTACGCCCGTCTGCGCGCGAGCGAGACCCAGGTCGTGTCCACCGCGCCGGCCTGAGGATCAGTCCGTGTGGAACACCTCGCGGAGGGTCTTCCACCACGTTCCCGGCTCGCGGTCGGGGAGGGGATCCTGCATGGCGTCGGTGAGCTTCCACCAGCGCTGCGTCTGCGGGTCGGCCGCCATGGCCGCCATGTCGGCCTCGAAGTCCTGCCCGACGTAGTCGAAGGCCGCGAAGAGGTCGGTCCCGTCGCGCCAGATCGTGTAGTTCCGGATGTTCGACCGCCGGATCTGCTCGAGCACGCCGGGCCACGGATCGGCGTGCAGGCGCTCGTACTCTTCGATCGCCTCGGGTCGGACCCGGATCCGCTGCCCGAAGCGACGGACGCTCATCGGCTCGCCCCGGCGGCGGCCGAGGCGACACCGGCGGCGCTGATCTCGGCCGCGATTCCACGCCATTCGTCGCCGTCCGGAAAGCGGTAGCGAGCGAGCGACTCGGGCCGGATCTCGGCGCTGTACCCCGGCCGCGTCGGCACCTGGTACCGCGCGTCGCGGATGACGACCGGATCGACGAAGTGCTCGTGCAGGTGGTCGACGTACTCGATCATCCGGCCGTCGAGTGAGCCCGACACGCACACGTAGTCGATGATCGACAGGTGCTGCACGAGCTCGCACAGGCCCACGCCGCCGGCATGCGGGCAGACCGGCACGCCGAACTCGGCGGCCATGAGCAGGACGGCGAGCACCTCGTTCACGCCACCCAGCCGGCACGCGTCGATCTGGCACACCGAGATCGCCTCTGCCTGCAGCAGCTGCTTGAACATCACCCGGTTGTGGACGTGCTCGCCGGTGGCGACACGGATCGGGGCCACGCCCCGGGCGATCGTCGCGTGCCCCAGGATGTCGTCGGGGCTGGTCGGCTCCTCGATCCAGTACGGGTCGAACTCGCGCAGGCGCTCCATCCACTCGATCGCCTCGTCGACACCCCAGCGCTGGTTGGCGTCGACCGCCAGGATCCGATCGGGACCGATCTCCTCACGCACGATGCGCGCCCGGCGCCGATCGTCGTCGACGTTGGCGCCGACCTTGAGCTTGAAGGCCGTCCAGCCTTCGGCCAGCGCCTCCCGGCACAGGCGCCTGATCTTGTCGTCGTCGTAGCCGAGCCAGCCGACGGAGGTGTCGTACGCCGGGTATCCCGTGCGGCGCAGCTCCGCCTCGCGCTCCGCGCGCGACGACTCGAGGCCCCGCAGCCGCTCCAGCGCGCGTGCGGGCGACAGCGCGTCCGAGATGTAGCGGAAGTCGACCAGCGCGACCTGCTCCTCCGGCGACATGTCGCAGAGCAGCTTCCACAGCGGCTTGCCCTCGTGCTTCGCGAAGAGGTCCCAGACGGCATTCACGACGGCGGCGGTCGCGAGGTGGATGACGCCCTTCTCGGGCCCGATCCAGCGCAGCTGGCTGTCGCCCACGAGCGTTCGCCAGAACTGGCCCATGTCCGCGAACAGCTCGTCGGTCCGGCGCCCCACGACGAGCGGTCGCAACGCCTCCACGGCCGCGACCACGACCTCGGTGCCCCGGCCGATCGTGAACGTCAACCCGTGGCCCTCGGGCCCGGCCGGGTCGTCGGTGCGGACCACCACGTACGCCGCCGAGTAGTCCGGATCCAGGTTCATCGCGTCCGAGCCATCGAGATTCCGCGAGGTCGGGAAGCGGACGTCGAGGACGTCCAGCGCGACGATCGTCGGCGAGGCCATGCTCAACCCTTGACCGCGCCGATCAGGATCCCGCGCGAGATGAAACGCTCGAGCACGATCGCCATGACGATGACCGGCAGGATCATGATCAGCACGAGCACGGACATCGCCCACCACTGCGGTCCGCGCGTCGCGTCCTGCGCCGCGACGAGCAGCGGCATCGTCCGGGCATTCGCACTCGTGAGGATCAGCGCAATCAGGTACTCGTTCCACGAGAAGATCAAGGTGATGAGGAACGTCGCGACGAGGCCCGGCACGGCGATCGGCAGGACGACCGAGCGGACGATGCGGTACACCGAGGCGCCGTCGACCTGGGCTGCCTCCTCGAGTTCGATCGGCAACGCGGCGAAGTAGTCGCGCATCAGCCACACGACGATCGGCAGGTTGCTCGCGATATAGGTCAGGATCAGGGCCAGGTGCGAGTCCAGCAGGTCGATCTGCTGGAACAGGACGTACAGCGGGATCACCACCGCGATCGGCGGCAGGATCCGCTGCGAGATCAGCCAGAACGCGAGGTCTCGGTTGCCGAGCGTCCGCCGGAAGCGCCGGCCGATCGCCTGTGCGAGCAGCAGGAACACTGCGAGCGCCGAGACCACGGCGACCGGCCACGGAACGCCGCCGAAGATCGCTGCGTACGCACCGACCATCGTCATCCCGGCCAGGACGATGAGCGCCACACGCGGCCGGTAGTCGAAGCGCACCAGGGCGTAGGCGGCGCTCGCGCCAAGCGCGGTGCAGATCACGGCGCTGCTGAACGCGACGATGACGCTGTTCACGTACGGCCGGAGTGTGTCGTTGCCGAGGTCGAACAGGATGTTCTTCCAGGCATCCAGCGTCGGCTGGAAATCGACGAACGGGATGTAGTACGGACCCTTGTCGACCTGGATCGGCAGCTTCAACGACGTGACCGCGAGCCAGTACAGCGGGAACAGCACGACGATCGACCAACCGATCAGGAGTGCGTAGGCGAGCACCTTCGAGCCGGGCGACAAGTCGAGCGGCGAACGGCGCCGCAGCGGGTTGCGCATCAGACCTGCTCCACCCAGCGCCGCGTCCAGCCGATGTACACGGAGGCGATGACGGTCACGAGGATCAGCAGGATGTAGGCGATCGCGGCTGAGCTCCCGAGATTGAACGTCCGCCAGTCCAGGTAGGCCTCGAGGGTCAGCGACTCGGTCGCGGTGCCCGGTCCGCCGCCGGTCAGGATGTTGGGCATGTCCACGATCTTGAAGCCCTCGATCATGCGGATGAGCACGATCGTCACGCTCACCGGCAGGATCGCCGGCCATGTGATGTGGCGGAACGCCCCCCACCTCGATGCCCCGTCCACGACGGCCGCCTCGCGGACCTCCTGGTCGAGCCCTTCAAGGGCCGCGAGCAACACGATGAAGACGAACGGCGTCCACTGCCACGCATCGCCGATCACGACCGCGATCCGGGCCGCCCAGGGATCGGTCACCCACGTGTATTGCGACAGCCCCAGCGCCGCGAACAGCGGCTCGAGGGGACCCTTCCCGGTGTCGGTCATCATCCGGAACATGTAGCCGACACCAATCGGCGTGATCGTGAGGGGCAGCAGGAACACGACGCGAAAGAACCGCCGCCCACGCAACGGTTGCACGGTCAGGATCGCGAGTCCGAGACCGAGCACGTACGTCACCGCGATCCCCGCGAACACGTAGAACAGGGTCACGACGAGCGATCCGGGCCGCCCACCGTCGGACAACATCGTCTGGGCGACGAGCGCGGCCAGGCCGATCGCGAACAACGCAACCGCGACGCGAAGCACCGCGCCGCCGACCCCGACCGTCCCCCGGCTCAGACTTCGGGCGAGCGCGCCGACGACCGCGGCGACGACGACGATCAGGACCAGCCAGCCGAGCGGAGTCGGTGTCCGAGTCAGGCCGAGCAGGTGGGTCCGCTCGGTTCCGAACAACAGTGTCGTGAAGTTCGAGAGCCCGACGAAATCGACGTTGACCTCGCCCTTCTGGAAGACGAGCTTGCCGAACGCGAGCGTCAGCGAGGCGAAGAGTGGAAAGATCGAGAGGAGCAGGACGATGATGACGCTGGGCCAGATGAACACCCAGCGCGCGGCGCCGTCTGACCGCCAGGCGCCGACCGAATGGAACGCCCGACGGGAGATGAGTCCCCCGCGGCTCGCGCCCGGAGGCGCGGCGCCGCGGGGGTCGAGGTCGATTGACTTATCGCTGGACGCCAAGGCTGTCCTGATAGGCCTGAAGCTGCGCGTCGCGGCCTACCTGGTCGGTAATCTGATTCCAGCCGTCGGTGATCTGTTGCATCGTCTCCTCGACGCTCAGCTCATCAGCAAGATACTGGGAGACAGCGGTGTCCAGCACGTCCTGCTGATATTCCTTCGTCTTGGGGATGCGCATGTCGAGAACCATGTTCGGGTTCTCGAGGCTCGCCTGGATGGCCCCGAGGTAGTTGTCCTGGGCGGCCTGGCTCATGCCGACGGCCGTCCACGGTTCGCGGTTCTCGAAGTGGGATGTCCGGTATGGGTTGAAGCCGGTCTTGCCGAGCGTGACGTCCTCGCCTGACTGGTCCGGCGCGCTCATGTAGGCGAGGAACGCGAATGCCGCGTCCTTCTTGGCCTGGTCGGCCGCGGCGTTGATTGCGCCCGACCACCCACCGAAGGAGGCGTACGGGGCATAGTTCACCCCGTCCACCGCGTTGGGGCAGGTCGTGGCATCGCACGGCACGAGATTGCCGCTCGCCCGGTCGAGGGTTTCCTTCCAGCCCGGCGTGATCACCGCGCCGACCTTGTCCTGGACCGTCGAGGTGGCGGGATCGAGCGCGAGGGTCCCGATATCGCCCCAGTCCATCGATAGCGCACAGCGCCCGGTCGTGAACAGGCCGCGGGTGTCGCCGACGCCGAGGTTGATCTCGTCGGGCGGTCCGTACTGCATCGTGGCCTTGTAGGTCTCGAGCCCCTTCTTGAACGCGTCGTTGTTCACGAGCGGGTCCATCGTCGTCGTGTCGAAGAACGCGCCTTCCTCGGTGCCTTTCGACTGCAGCAGGCCGGCGGCGATCGAGATGATCCACCAGTAGCTCTGCTGGCCCTTCTTCTTGGCGATGCACGAGCCGTAGTCGGGTTCCCCGTCCTCGTTGAGATCCTGGCCGTTGAACTGTTCCGCGATCGTCAGGTATTCATCCCACGTCGTCGGCGGAGTGTCGATCAGGTCGCTCCGGTAATAGACCATATGGAAGTCGCCGTCGAGCGGGATGGTGTAGGTCTTGCCGCCGTACGTGGCGTTGAAGTCGCGGAAGAACGGACCGATGTCGTCCCAGTCGAGCGTCGCGTCGCTCGTCACGCGGCTGCTCATGTCCTCGAGGTAGCCCGGGCCGACGAAGTCGCCCAGCCATTGCGGGTCGAATACGAACGCGTCGTAGCTGTTCTGGCCCGTCGACATATCGAGCAGGGCATTGTTGTAGATGTCCTGGAATCCGACGGCGTCGACGTTGATCGTCGCGCCGGTCAGCGCCTGGAAGTCGGGCGCGCGTCGCTTGAGCGCCTCCGCGATCTGCGGGCCGTCGAACGTCAGCAGATGGACGGATACGCCGTCGAACCGCTCGCCGCCTGCGGCCGGCGACGCGCTCCCGGCGGGCGGCGCAGACGCCGCGGGCTCGGAAACGGCCGGGGCCGATCCGGCCGGGGCCGATCCGGCCGGGGATGGACTCGCTGACGGGTTACACGCTGCGATGATCAGGATCACGCTGATCGCCGAAACGACCAAGCGGAAGCGCGACACCACCGGTGGTCCCTCCTCTGTCCATGTTGCGGCCGGCGTCCAGCATGTTGAACAGATGGCCGTAGGCTGGACAGTATGCGCAGCAGGGTATGCTGAGTCAAGATACGGCACGCGGTTCAGCATGTTGACCGACGATGCATCTCGAAACGAGCGACCGAGGGTCATGAGCGACGAACGAGCGACTGGTGATGGCACAGTCTTCGAGGGCGAATCACTCGCGCCTGCGGTGACTCGAGCAGCAGCGATCCTGGACCTGTTGGCGGAGAACGGCAGCGTCCCGGCAGGCCCGAGCGAGCTGGCCCGGCGGCTCGGGTTGCCGAAGTCGTCGATCGCGAATATCTGCGCCGCGCTGGTCGACACGGGGCTCGTCCGGCGCGTCGGAACGGGGTTCACCCTGGGCCGGAAGCTGGCCGAGCTCGGGGGCGCCTACCTGACATCGGTCGACCTCGTCCAGGAGTTCTACGAGGCCTGCAACGAGCTCCCCGCCGGCTCGGAGGAGACCGTCCAGCTCGCGGTCCTCGACGGGGTCGAGATGACGTATCTCGCCCGCCACGACGGGAAACAGCCGGTCCGGCTCACGTCGCAGATCGGGCGGCGGCTCCCGGCGAGCGTCACCGCGACGGGCAAGGCCGCTCTCGCACTGATCGACGAGCGCGAGGTGCGGCGGCGGTTCGAAGGCGTTGAGCTGCCGGTCCTGACCGGTCGCTCGCTCGCTTCCGTCGACGCGCTGCTGGACGACCTCGCGGTCATCCGCGAGCGCGGCTACTCGATGGATAACGAGGAGACCGTCGAGGGCGTCGTGTGCTTCGGTGTCGCGATCCCCGGCCGGCGGCCGGGCGAGGGGCCATACGCCGCGAGCATCACCTTGCTCAAGGTCCGGGCGACCGGCGACCGGGTCCCGGCGCTGGTCCAGGACCTGCATATGCTCGCCCGCCGCATGTCGGACCCGCTCCACGTCGAGCGGCCGGCGCCACTGCCGGCGGTCGCTCAGAGCCGGTAGGCGCGGACGGCCGTCCCGCCGAACACCTTCGCCCGGTCGTCGTCACCGAGCGTCGCCAGCGTGGTTCGTGCCGCGTCGAGCACGCGCTCGTAGCTCGCTGCGAGAAGACATACCGGCCAGTCGGAGCCGAACATGAGCCGCTCCGGACCGAAGACCCCAAGGACGTGATCGACGTACGGTTGGAGGTCGGCCGGCATCCAGGTCGACCAGTCGGCCTCCGTGACCATGCCCGAAATCTTGCAGGCGACGTGCTCGAGGTCGCGGAACGGCGCAATGCGCGACGCCCATGGCTCGAGCGCTCCGGAGGCAATCGGCGGTTTCGCGACGTGGTCGATCACGAACCGGGTGTCGGGCAGCCGCCGGGCGAGGGCCAGCGCCGCGGACAGCTCTCGCGAGCGGATGAGCAGGTCAAAGACGAGCCCGGCCCGCCCGACCGCCTCGATTCCGCGGATGACGTCGTCGCGCACGAGCCAGTCCGGATCCGGCTCGTCGTGCGCCTGATGCCGGATCCCGACGAGGTGCGTGCCGCCGGGTCGCTCACGGAGAGCGGCGATCGTGTCTGCGACGCCGGGATCGGCCAGGTCGACCCAGCCGACGACGCCGCGGACGAACCGCGCTGCGTCTGCGACGGCGAGGAAATCGACGGTCTCGTCGAGGCTCGACCGCGTCTGGACAAGAACCGTCGCGTCCACGCCGGTTGCGCGCAGGACGGGCTCGAGGTCAGCCGGCCCGAACGCACGGCGGATCGGGGCGAGATCGTCGGTCAGCCAGGGATAGTCGGCGGCCGCCGGGTCCCAGAAGTGGTGATGGGCGTCGACGATCATTCGCTCGTCCCTCTCAGCTCGGTGTCGGGGCGTCCGGCCGGAGCAGGCCCTCGGCCCGGAGGTCGTCCCACAGCGCCGCGGGGATGTCGAACCGGGCGAATGCCGGGTACTCGTCGAGGTGGCCGACGGTCCGGACACCGACCACGAGCGAGGCGACCACGGCATGGGCGAGCGGGAACTGGATGGCGGCGGCGCGGAGCGGGACCGCGTGGCGGTCGCAGACCTCGCCGATCCTGTGGGCGCGCTCGACCATCTCCGCCGGCGCGCGCGTGTAGTTGAACCGGCTTCCCGCCCGCGGGTCCACGAGCAGCCCGCTGTTCATGACCCCGCCGATGAGCACCGCGACGCCCCGCTCCTCGCAGACTGGCAGCAGCTCGTCGAGGGCGCCCTGCTCGAGGAGGGTGTAGCGCCCGGCAAGGAGCAGTGCGTCCATGTCGGTCTCGCGGACGAAGCGGGCGAGCATCTCCGACTGGTTCATGCCGGCCCCGACGGCCCGGATCATGCCCTGCTCGCGGAGCCGGGCGAGGGCCGGGTACGCGCCGTCGAGCGCGGCCTGCCAGTGGTCGTCCGGGTCGTGGATCAGCGCGATGTCGATCCGCTCGAGCCCGAGCCGCTCCAGGCTCTCCTCGATCGACCGCCGGACGCCGTCGGCGGAGTAGTCGAAGACGATGCGCTCGGGCCCGGAGATCGCGTAGAAGGCGTCGTCGCGGCCATCGAAGCGCTGGCGGTCGAGCTCGTCGTCGGGGCCGATCGCATGCGGCTTCCGGACAAGCCGGCCGACCTTCGTCGACAGGACGTATGTGTCCCGGGGCTCCCCGCGCAACGCCGCACCGACCCGCCGCTCCGCCGCCCCGTAGCCGTAGAGGGGGGCCGTGTCGAAATAGCGGATGCCGAGGTCCCAGGCGTGGCGGATCGTGGTCCGCGCGTCATCGTCGGTGACCGCGCTGAACAGGCCGCCGATCGACGCGCTTCCGAAACCCAGCCTCGTGACCGACAGCCCGGTCCGTCCGAGCGGAACACGCGCGACGGGATCGAACGCCACGGCACCCTCCTGGTGGTTGACGCAGACGATGACCCTATCGTATCGTCCAGTCCCTCGTCCATCGGCCAGAATGCTGAACAACCGGAGCCGTTGTGCGCTTGATCTCCGCCAGAACGCCCGTCGGCGAGACGCTCGGAGTCGTCGCCGGGGACGCGTGGCGGCCGGCGTCCGACGTGCTCCCCGGCGGCCCACGCACCATCGCTGACCTGGTCGCTCTCGGACCCGACGCGCTCATCGACCTCGCGGCCGCGGCGTCGGCGACGAATTCCTCCTCCTCGTCGCCGGCGCTGGTCGCGTTGCTGTCCGAGACCGAGCTGCTCGCACCGGTGCCGCGCCCGGGCAAGCTCGTGGCGATCGGCCGCAACTACCGCGAGCACACGGACGAGGAGGGGGTCGAGCCGCCCTCCGCACCGCTGGTCTTTGCCAAGTGGCCGAGCAGCGTGATCGGTCACGGCGCCGACATCTGCTGGGATCCCGGGCTCACGAGCCAGGTGGATTACGAAGCCGAGCTCGGCGTCGTGATCGGCCGGCCGGCCCGGCACGTCTCCGAAGCCGACGCGCTCGACCATGTCCTCGGCTACACGTGCATCAACGACGTCTCGGCCCGCGACCTCCAGTTCGGCGACGGACAATGGGTCCGTGGCAAGTCGCTCGACACGTTCTGCCCGATGGGTCCCGTCCTGGTGACCGCCGACGAGCTCGGCGACCCCCAGGACCTCGCGATCACGTGCCGCGTCGGGGACGACGCTCCTCCAGGACGCACGCACGTCGCAGATGTACTTCTCCGTGGCCGAGATCATCAGCTACCTGTCGCGCTCGTTCACGCTCGAGCCGGGCGATGTCATCGCGACCGGCACGCCCGGCGGGGTCGGCGCGTTCCGCGACCCGCCGCGATTCCTCGGGGACGGCGATCGGGTGACCGTCGAGATCGAGCGCATCGGCCGCCTCGAGAACACGTGCCGGTTCGAAGGCAGCGGGCAGCCTTCATGAGCGAGGAGCGGTTCCTTGTCACCGGCGCCCTGGGCTGTGTCGGCGCGTGGACCGTCCGGGAGCTGGTTCTCGAAGGGACGCCGGTCGTCGGCTTCGACCTCGGCCGAAACGACCGCCGGCTCGCCCAGATCCTCGATCCCGGGGACCTGGAGCGCGTCACGCTCGTCGCCGGGGATATCACGGACCTCGCGGCGCTCGAGCGCGTGCTCGACGAGCACGGGATCACGAACGTCATCCACCTCGCCGCCCTGCAGGTCCCGTTCTGCCGTGCCGACCCACCGCTCGGTGCGGCGGTCAACGTCGTCGGCACCGTCAACGTTTTCGAAGCCATCTCCCGGCGCGGCCTGACCGGAGCGCCGGTGGTCTACGCGGGATCGATCGGGATGTACTCGCCCTCGGACGTGGACCCCGTCACCGGCCGACTCGAAGAGGACGCCGTCCCGCACCCGGGCAACCACTACGGCGTGTACAAGCTGGCGAACGAGGGGACTGCCCGGATCTACTGGCGGGACTCCGGAGTTCCGAGCGTCGGCCTCCGGCCGATGACGGTGTACGGCGTCGGCCGCGACCAGGGGATGACGAGCAGCCCGACCGTCGCGATCGCGGCCGCCGTGCTCGGCCAGCGTTACGAGGTCACGTTCGGCGGGTCGACGCTGTTCCAGTACGCGCAGGACGTCGCCAGGACGCTGCTGCTTGCCAGTCGCTCCCACACGGACGGAGCGCGGGTCTTCAACCTCGGCGGCGACGCGGTCGCGATCAGCGACTGGGTCGCCGCGATCGAGAGCGCCGTGCCAGAGGCGGCGGGGCTGGTCACGATCGCTGCGACGGAGCTGCCATTCCCGTCGGCCATCGCCCACGACTCGCTCGCCGCGCTCGGCGAGGTGCCGGTCACGCCGCACCGGGAGGGGATCGCCGCATCCGCCGACATCTTCCGCCGCCTGCTCGCCGAGGGCCGGCTGGTGGCCACCGAACAGGGTCTGCCCGCGACGGTGCCCGCCTCCTGAGGCACCACCGGGCGTCTCAGTCGCTGGCCGGGAGCGCCACGATGAACCGGCTGCCGCCGTAGCCGTTCGGCTCCAGCCAGACCCGCCCGCCCATCGCGTCCATGAGCCGACGGGCCGCGAACAGCCCGATCCCGGAGCCGCGGCTGCGCCCCCGCCCCTCGATCCGGACGAACGGCTCGAAGACGCTCTCCCAGTCCTCCGCCGGGACGCCGGGGCCGTCGTCGGTGACGTACACCTGGATCTCGTCGGCCCGCTGCCAGACGCCGATGCTCACGCCGTCGGCCGTCGGCGCGTACTTCGATTCGTTCTCGAGCAACTGCTCGAGGACCTGGCGGAAGCGCGTCTCGTCGCCGATGGCGGCCATCCGCTCTGGCGGTGCCTCCCAGCGGATCGGGTGGGGACGCAGGAGGAGGCGCAGCGTGTCGACGGTCTCGCCGACCGCAGCGACCGCGTCGAATGGCGCGCGCGACAGCCCGGTCAGCCCCTCCCCGCGGACCGACGCAAGGATCGAGTCGACGAGACGGTCGAGCCGCGACACCTGGTCCAGCGCGGCGTCATGCCACTCTCGCGCGAGGGTTGGATCCGGGGCGGGACTCGTGCCGGTCGCCGCCTCGCCGAGGAGGTCGACGTAGGCCCGGACGACGGACAGCGGCGTCCGCAGCTCGTGGGTGACGACCGACAGCAGCTCGGCCCGCGCGGCATCGAGCGCCGTCAGCTGCTGGAGGCGTGCCTCGATCTCGGCCTGCAGCCGGCCCTTCGCGACGATCCCCGCGAGCAGCGCGGCGATGGTCGTCAGGAACTCGATCTCGGCGCGCCGGAAGTTGCGCTTCGCCAGCGTCTGGACATTGAGCACGCCGACGACCTCGTCGTGCCACACGAGGGGCACCGACAGCATCGCGTGGAGGCCGCGCATGTCGAACCCGCGGACCCACGAGAAGCGCCGGTCGGCGGTCACGTCGCGCACGGCGATTGGCAAGCGGGACGCGGCCGCGCGACCGGTGATCCCCTGGCCGACGGCCAGGCTGACGCGGCCGACCTGGCTGCGGTCCAGTCCGTTCGTTGCGGCAAGCGTCAGCCGATCCGCGTCCCGGTCGGACAGGTAGAAGGAGCAGACCTCGACGTTCATCGCCGCCGTCGTCCCGTCGACGATCGTGCGCATCAGCTCGTCCCAGTCGCGGGCCTGCGTGGCGAGCCGCGCGATCTCGTGGAGGAATGCCAGCTCGTCGTAGCGACGCCCGGCGGCGGAACGTGGCCGCGAAGGTTGCGTGCTGGGTTCGGTCGTCACCGCCCGATCATCGCGCATCGGGCCCGGGTGCGCGGAGGAGCGTGCGCTCGGCCATGGCGTGGAGCCGGTCGGCGACGCGCTGCGGCGCTCAGGCCACGCTCGCGAAACAGCTGGTCGAAGGTGGGAAAGCTCGTCAGGACCCACAGGATCTGCGCCGCCTCGTCGCGCGACAGGTCCTCCCGCAGATAGCCCTGTGCTTCGAGCCGACCGGCGAGGGTGCGCATGCCCGGCCAGCGGCCACGCTCGAAGCGTTGGACCGCAACCGCAGCGTCGGGATCGGTCGCGGCGAGCGTGAGGATCGAACGCGCCACGTCCGGCTCGCTCGCGTAGGCCTCCGCCCCGGCACGCACGCTTTCGAGCAGCGCCGTTCGGGCATCGGGCAGACGGAATGCCGCCACGAGCCGTTCGAAGCCGGCCTGCTCGAGCAGGGCGACCGCCAGGGCGTCGAACAGCCCGGCCCGCGACCCGAACAGCACGTACACGGTCGAGCGCGCGACCCCCGCCTCGCGTGCGATGTCGTCGACCCTGACAGCACCGAGGGGACCCGACCGGAGCGACGAGCGGGCAGCCTCGAGGATCCGCTCCCGGGTCTGCTGCGCGGACTCGGCGCGGCGGCGCTGCACGTATCGACGTTTGTCCATTGGGGGATTGTACTTCACCGGACATCGTGTATTCTGAAAGACACGACGTCTTGTCAAATACAGGGAGTGTCCGAGATGACCACCACCATGCAGCACCAGGAATTCCCCGTCCTCGTCGTCGGCGCCGGCCCGGCCGGCCTCACGACGGCCATCGGCCTCGCCCGCCACGGCGTGTCCTCGCTGATCGTCGAGCGCCACCCGGGCACGTCGATCTTCCCCAAGGCCTCCGGGATCAGCACGCGCACGATGGAGATCTTCCGCTCGTGGGGCCTCGAGGAGGCTATGCGCGAGCACAGCCAGGACGTGCAGCCCCTCATGTCCGTCCGCCCGACCCTGACCGGTCCGCAACTCGCCGCGGTGCAGCTCGGCTTTCCCACCGACGAGCAGGCGCTGGCCGTCAGCCCGACGCACACAGCGCTCGATTCCGCAGGACCGGCTCGAACCGGTCCTCCTTGACCACGCACGGGAGCTCGGCGTCGAGGTCCGCTTCGGAACCGAGCTCGTGTCGCTCGAGCAGGACTCGAGCGGGGTGACCGCGGTCGTCTGTTCGGTCGCCGATGGCACGTGCTCCACCGTCCGGGCGGCGTACGTCGTCGGAGCCGACGGGACGCGCAGCACGGTGCGCGACCTGCTGGGCATCGAGGCCCACGGCCCGAGCGATCTCGGGGACTACGCCACGATCCTGTTCAGGGCCGACCTGTGGTCGCTGCTCGGCGAGGAGCGGTTCGGGCTCTACCAGCTGGACGGTCCGGTCCCCGGCGTCCTCGTGCCGACCGGCCGCGACGACCGCTGGGTGCTCGGCATGCAGTGGGATCCGCGCAGCGAGTCGTTCGCGGACTACACCCCCGAGCGCTGCATCGAGCTGATCCGGGCGGCGACGGGGGTGCCCGACCTCGAGGTCGAGGTGATCGCCCGGATGCCGATCGAGTTCGTCGCCCAGGCGGCCGATCGCGTCCGTGACGGGCGCGTGTTCCTGATCGGTGACGCGGCCCATCGCATGCCGCCGTTCGGCGGGCGAGGGCTGAACACGGCCGTCGCCGACGCCTTCGGGCTGTCGTGGAAGCTGGCCTGGGTGCTCCGCGGCTGGGCCGATGCCGCGCTCCTCGACACGTACGCCGAGGAACGCGAGCCGGTCGGCCGCCACAACCTCGGCCTCGCCGCGCAGCGGTCCCAGGGCGGTACGCCCGATGGCCTGACCGAGGACATGGGCTACGTCTATCGCTCGGCGGCGATCGATGCCGGCGATTCGGTCGACGAACCCGCACCGAGCCACCTGTTCCCGACCGTGGCGACGCCGGGAGCTCGGCTCCCGCACGCGACGCTGCGAGGGCCCGGAAGGCACGATGTCCACGCACGACCTGATCGGGCAGGGGCTGACCCTCATCACCGGTCCGGGAGGCGACTCCTGGCTGGACGCGGTGACGAACGTCGCGGCCGGGACGCCGTTCCCGATCAGCGCACACGTGGTCGGCGCGGACTTCGACAGCGCCGACGGCATGTTCTGCGAGCGGTTCGGGCTCGGTTCCGACGGCGCCGTGCTGGTCCGGCCGGACGGTCACATCGCGTGGCGCCGCGAGGCGGGCGCCGTGGTGGACTTCACCGCGGAGCTTCGGGCGCTGTCGCCGTGGCGACCGGCTGCGGCGAATCAGAGGAAGGTACCGTCGAGGCGCCCGCGAAGGTCGCGTAATCTGGGCACTCCGATACCCGCTGCGAGGGAGTGATGCGCCGGATCCGATCTGCCGCCATGGTGCTCGGTCTGGCGCTCGCCCTCGCGTCGTGCAGCGCCAGGGCTCCGGAGAATGCGTCGCCATCGGCATCGGCCATTGCGTCGCGGCGGCGGAGCCCTCGACGGCCCCGTCGACGACCGCGCCGTCCTCGGCGCCGCACCTCACTCGGCGCCGTCCCCCGATGCATCCCTACGAACCCGGCGCCGCGAACGAGGTGCTCGACGCGGCCCTCGCGACGCTCGCCGAGGAAACCCTTCGCTTCACGGCTGACGTCCGCTCGGCCGATCCTGACGACAGCATGCAGGCCGTGACCGGCACCGGCCAGGTGTCGTTCGGCGATCCCAGTCAGTTCCGCTTCGCGTCACCGGGCGTGGCCGGCAGCGTGCCGGCGTCCGAGATGATCTTCGACGGCGAGCGCTTGTTCAGTCGAGGTCGCGACACCCCCTACCTGCCGGAGAACACGTGGGTCGTCCTCGACATCACGCAAGGCGGCATGGGTCGCGAGCTGATCACCCGTCAATACGGGGACTATTCCCTGGTGCTCGTGGCGCCGCTCGGCGTCACGAGCGCCGAAGCGGCAGGCGAGGAGACGATCGATGGCCGGGCCGTCACGCGCTATGTCACCCAGGTCGATATCGAAGCGGCGCGCCCGCACATCCCCGAGTCGCTGCTGCCGGCCTACGAATCGCACGTGAGCTCGTTCAACTGCCGCCGGCGTCCCGCTGACCCACGAGGTCGAGGTCTGGGTCGACGCGGAAGGGCGCATCGCGCGGACGCGCTACGAGCAGGAGCTCCAGGGCCAGGACGTCGACGCGGTCGTCGTGACCTACGACTTCGAGGACTACGGCGCGCCGATGGAGGCCGAACCACCGCCCGGCGACGAGGTCCTGACCCTCGACGAGGCGCGCGAGCGCTACCAGGAATCCGTCGGCAGCCCGAAGCCCGCGCTGACCGTCAGACCGCGGCCGGCTCCGGGTCGGTGACGGTCGTCGGCAGGCCCTCGAGCAGCGGGTCGGTCCATGCCCATGCGGCACCGTGGAAGCGGCCGACGGCGCCGTGCCGCGCGGCCTCCACCCGCAGCGGCAGCCCGAAGATCTCGATGAAGCCGACCGCCGATGCGTGGTCGAAGGCGTCGCCCTCGTCGTACGTGGCCAGCGACTTGTCGTAGAGCGACAGCGGGGAGCGCCGCCCGGCGACGACCGCCTGCCCGTGGTCCAGCCGGATGCGGACCTCGCCCGACACGACCCGCTGCGACGAGGCCACGTAGCCGCGCAGGTCGCGCGACAGGGCGCTGAACCACAGCCCGTCGTAGATGAGCCGCGCCAGCTCGTCGGCGACGAAGCGGTTGAAGCGGAGCGTGTCGCGGGTGAGCGTCAGCCCTTCGAGCGCGCGATGCGCCTCGTGCAGGATCGTGGCGGCCGGCGCCTCGTAGATCTCGCGGCTCTTGATCCCGACGAGGCGGTCCTCGACGTGGTCGATGCGCCCGACGCCGTGCGCGCCGCCAAGCTCGTGGAGCCTGTCCACCAGCGCCACCGCGGGCAGCCGCTCCCCGTCGAGCGCGACCGGGATCCCGCCCTCGAAGTCGATCGTCAGCTCGACCGGTTCGGGCGCGTCGGCGGGTGCGACGGTCCACTCGTAGGCATCGGCCGGTGGCGTGACCCACGGGTCCTCGAGGACACCGGTCTCGCACGAGCGGCCCCACAGGTTGACGTCGATCGAGTAGGGCGACTGCTTCGTGACCGGGATCTCGATCCCGCGCTCGGCGGCATAGTCGATCTCCTGGTCGCGGGTGAGCCCCATCCCGACGCGCATCGGCGCAACGACCTCGAGCCCCGGGTTCAGGGCATGCGTCGCGACATCGAAGCGGACCTGGTCGTTGCCCTTGCCGGTGCAGCCATGCGCGACGGCGTCGGCGTTCTCCTTCGCCGCGACCTCGACGAGCAGCTGCGCGATGAGTGGCCGGGCCAGGGCCGTCGCCAGCGGGTAGGCACCCTGGTACAGCGCGTTGGCCTGGAGGTGCGGCCACACGAAGTCGGTCACGAAGCGCTCGCGCGCGTCGACCACGTAGGCGCGGGACGCGCCGGCCGACATCGCCCGCGCTTCGACGCCCTCGCGCAGCGAACCGCCACCGACGTCAACGGTGAGCGTCACGACCTCGGCCCCGTACTGCTCCTTGAGCCAGGCAACGGCGACCGAGGTGTCGAGACCGCCCGAGTAGGCGAGCACGACCTTCTTCATCTGCGCGAACCTCCGGGAACGGCTGGGACGGGCACTGCTGACGGCACGGTGGACGCCGGGATGGGGAGCCCCTGCAGCCGGTCGAACCGCTCGAGCCAGCGCTCGAGGCGATCCTCGTCGGCGAACAGGACGAGCAACGTATTGTCGCCCGCGAGCGTGCCTTCCTGCTCATGGAGGGTCGACTCGTCGATCGCCTGGGCCACGACGCTCGCGGTGCCGGGTGTGCCGGTCAGCACGAGGATCAGCCCGCTGCGCCCGACGGTGATCGGCACGTCCTCGAGGATCCGCCGGAGGCGCTCGTCGCTCGACGGCCGGATCGCGGGCGCCACGTCCTGCGGCGCCACGTAGACGTGCGCGCCGCCACGCGGCGCCTTGAACAGCCCGAGCTCCGCGATATCGCGCGAGACCGTCGCCTGCGTCACGTCGTAGCCCTGCTCGGCCAGCGCGTCGACGAGCTCGCGCTGGCTGGTCAACGGCCGGCTCGTGACCAGCTGGCGGATCTGTCGCTGGCGAAGGCGCTTCGCCTCCGGACCGCCGTTCACGCGGCGCCCACGTTCGCCGCCGGCCGGCTCGCCGTGATCCGGGTCCCGAACGTCGGCTCGCTGAGCGACCGTTCGAGGGCGTGTTCGGCAGCCGAGTCGGCGATGATTGCCTCGGACCCCTCCCACGTGACGGCGGCCAGCGCCGCCCGGATCTTCGGGACCATCCCGCCGTTGATGACGCCGCTCTCGATCAGCGCCTCGGCTTCGCCGACCGTCAGCGTGTCGAGGCGGCGGCCCTCGGCGTCGCGCACCCCGTCGACATCGGTCATCAGCACGAGCTGGCGGGCGCCGAGCCCCGCCGCGATGCCGGCCGCGGCGTCGTCCGCGTTCACGTTGCACACGATCCCGTCCTCGTCGCGGGCGAGCGGTGCGACCACCGGGACCTGGCCGCCGACGAGGATCGCGTCGAGGAGATCGCGGCGAAGCCCGACGACGCGTGCGACGAGACCCAGTTCCGGGATGCGCTCCGCGATCAGCAGGCCGCCGTCGACGCCGGACAGGCCGACCGCGTCGACGCCGATCGTGCGCAGACCCGAGACGAGCTCGCTGTTGACCACTCCCCGGAGAACCGCCGCGGCCACCTCGAGCGCAGCCGGGTCGGTGACGCGCAGCCCGCCCTCGAAGCGCGACGGGACGCCGAGCCGCTCGAGCCATTCGGTGATCCGCTTGCCGCCGCCGTGGACAAGGACCACGGGACGCAGGCGCGCGACCGCGGCCACTTCCTCCAGCACCTGTGACTGCTCCGCAATCGTGGTGCCGCCCAACTTGACGACGAGAATTTCACTCATCCGAACTGCCTCGTCGCCGCTTCGGCGAGTGCAGCGCAAGGCGCCGGCGAGCACGCGAGCGAGCGCACTCCGCTGTGCGTGAGCGAGCGCGCGCAGCCGGCAACGCAGCGATGTGCCGCCGGGGCGGCGACCGCGATCACGTCGTGTACTCGCTGTTCTCGATGACGTATTGCTCGGTGAGGTCGCAGCCGAAGGCTTCGCCGGTCCCGTCGCCGAGCCCCAGGTCGAGGCGGATCAGGAGCTCCGGGGCATCCATCTCGGCGCGTGCCGCCGCGCGGTCGAAGGCGACCGGGCCGCCGGCAGTGCCGTCGAACACGAGGTGGCCGGCGATCGCGATCCGCAACCGGTTCGGGTCGAGTGCGACCGGGGTGCCGGCACGTGCCGCCGCCTCGTCCGCGGGGAGTCCGCCGGCCTCCAGCACCGCTGCATCGGCCAGCACGCCGTTCCCCGCTGCGCCGGCGATGCGACCCCAGTTCGGGTCTCGACCGTGGACCGCTGCCTTGAGCAGGCTCGAGGACACGACCGCGCGCGCCACGGCCCGCGCCTCGGCATCGTCACGGGCGCCGGACACCTGGCAGGTGATCAGCGTCGCCGCACCCTCGCCGTCGGCGGCCTGCTGACGTGCCAGATCGCGGGCGACCGCCTCGATCGCCGCGCCGAGCGCCTTCGCCGCCGTCGAACCCGGCGCGATCGGCTCGTTCCCGGCCTTGCCCGACGCGAGCACGAAGACCGTGTCGTTGGTGCTCGTGTCGCCGTCGACGGAGAGCTGGTTCCAGGTGCGGACGGCAGCCGGCCACAGGAGGCCGGCCAGGACGGCGGGCTCGACCGCGGCGTCCGTCAGGACGACCGCGAGCATCGTGGCCATCCGCGGATGGATCATGCCGACGCCCTTGGCGATCCCCGAGACCGTCACCTGCACGCTCCCGCCGTCGGCGGCCGGCAGCTCGACGCTCGTCGTCGCAAGCTTCGTGACCGAATTGGTCGTCCGCAGGGCCTCGGCCGCCGCGGCCAGCCCGGCATCGGCCGTGGCCAGCGCCACGATGTTCGAGGCGACACCGGCGGCCACGCGGTCGAGCGGCAGGCGCGTGCCGATGATCCCGGTCGACAGGTGGAGCACGTGCTCCGTGGCCACCCCTGCGGCTGCGCTGACGATCCGGCCGATTTCGGCCTGGTCCGCGTCGCCGGCCGGACCCGTCGCCGCGTTGGCGGAACCGCTGGTCGAGATCACGACCTCCGCCCAGCCGTACCGACCGCGCGGATCGCCCGACGTTGCGGCGAGGTTCGCCTGCGACTGCTTCACGGGTGCCGCCGCGAACGCATTCGGCGTGAACACCGCGGCTGCGGCCGCCGGGCCGTCGGTCGTCCGGATCAGCACCAGGTCGGGCCGCCCGGAGGCCTTGATCCCGATGGCCGCCCCGCCGGCCGCAAAACCGGCCGGCAGGGCGGCCCGCCGCTCGACGAGTGGGAGGCTCGTCGGCAGCTCCGGGATTGGGCGAGTCGCATGGACGGTGGTCATCGCCGTGTGATCCGGTGGAGCTATGGCGCCAGCGGCAGCTGCTCGAGACCGGCGGTCTCGGGCAGGCCGTGCACGATGTTGAAGGCCTGGACGCCCTGGCCGGCGGCGCCCTTGACGAGATTGTCGATCACCCCGATCGCGAGGATCCGCCCGGTCCGCTCATCGAGATGGACGTGGACGCGCGCCTCGTTCGAACCGGACACGTGCTTGGTCGCCGGCGGGTTGGCGACGACACGCACGAACGGTTCGTCGGCATAGGCCTCGGCATACAGCCGGTCGAGCTCGGCCTGGCTGATCGGTTGCGTGGCGCGCACGTGGCACGCCGACAGGATGCCCCGCGTCATCGGGATGAGGTGCGGCAGGAAGTCCACGCCGACGGCTCCGGGATTGGCCGCCACGTCCCCACCGAGCGAAGCGAGCTCCTGCTCGATCTCGGCCACGTGGCGATGTCCGCCGATGCCGTATGCCTTCACGCTCTCGTTGACCTCGCCGAACATCATGTCCGGCTTCGGGTCGCGGCCGGCGCCCGAGACACCGCTCTTGGCGTCCACCACGAGATCGCCGATCAGCCCGGCACGGGCCAGCGGCGCGAGCGCCAGCAGCGTGGCGGTCGGATAGCATCCGGGTGCGCCGACGATCGCAACGGGCGCGTCGACGAGGGCGGCGAGCTCGGCACGGTGGAGCTCCGGCAGCCCGTACGTGGCCGCGGTCGCGAGCTCCGGATTGGGATGCTCGAACCCGTACCAGCGCGGGTAGTCAGCCGGATCGCGCAGTCGGAAGTCCGGGCCAAGATCGATCACCGCCGTCCCGTCACGCGCGAGCTCGGGAACGCGCGCAGCGGCCGTCCCATGGGGCAGCGCAAGGAACACGGCGTCGGCCTCGGGCAGCGCCGAATTGACGGTCAGGCCGGTACCCACGAGATGGCGGTGGGTGTCCTCGATCGGCTCCTGGTCGCGATCGCGGCCCTGCAGCCCAACCAGCTCAACGTTCGGGTGGCGCGCCAGGATGCGGATGAGCTCGGCACCCACGTAGCCCGTCGCGCCGACGATCGCGACGCGGACGCGCCGCTGGCCGCCGTCGGCGGGGACGCCGCGCGCGGAACGGGGGAGACCAGTCGGGCGGTCCGTCACGACCGGAGCCGGTGCGTCGATGCCCACGCTCACGGGCGTGCCAGGCCCCTCACCGGGGGCAGGCTCGCGGCTCGGATCGGAGGGACCGCCGACATGGTTCGTATGACTATACACACGGCTGCATACTCATGCAACAGGTAGGCCCCGAAACAGGGGCGCCCAGCATACCCACGATGCAGCCCACAGCCCATACCCAAGTAAACGACTAGGACTTGTGGTAGTCTCTGCCGCCTCGCGTCCCCATCCTCCGCGGTCCATCCCCAGGTCCGCCGCGCCCCCAGGAGACCACGATGCCGAACGCCATCCCGGCCGGAGCCGAATCGTCGCTCCCGCCTGCGCGCATGATCGACCCGCGCGGCCATCGGTTCGGAGCCGGACTTTCGGCGATCCTGCTCGTCGTCTCGTTCGCCGCAGGATGGGTCCCGGGCGTCTTCCTCGCCCTGCTCTCGATCGGGACGAGCGCCGCGTTCGGCCTCAAGTATTCGATCTACGGCGCGATCTGGCGCCGGATCGTGCGGATCGCGCGACTCGGCAAGACCGAGCCCGAGCACGAGTACCCGCCGCGCTTCGCACAGACCCTCGGCAGCATCGCGCTCATCCTGTCGCTGCTCGCGTTCGCCGTGGGCTGGGCCACGCTCGGCTGGGCCTTCGTGCTTGCGGTGGCGGCGCTGCAGACGCTCCTCGCGGTGACGGGCTACTGCCTGGGCTGCCGGCTGTACTTCCTGCGCTGGTGGCTGCCGTCGCTCGCGACGTCGCTCTGGATGCGCGGCCGCGGGAGGAAGTCCGAAGAAGCGTTCGGGGGCTCGTTCTCGTCGCGCTGAGCGCGGCCGGTCCTACGGCTCGATCGGGTCGGCGGAGCGATACGGCCCGGTCACGAGCACCTCGCCCTCTTCGACCGGCTGGTCCGGGCGCACGATCCGGTACGCGTGGTGGATCTCGGTGGCGCCCGAGGAGAGCATCGCGCTGACGGGGCAGTACTTCGTCGCCGACAGGTCGACACAGCGCTTGATCGCCTCGGTGTCGATCGACGAGCCGGCGACCTCATGGACGAGATCGATCCGCGTGAAGATCTTCGGATATTCGTCGCGCTGCTCAGCCCGCGCGTGGACGACATAGCGGTCCACCCCCTGGCGCTTCTTGAGCGCGATCGAGATCACGTCCATCGCCGAGCAGGCGGCCAGTGAGGTGAGCACGCTCTCGAGCGGTCCGAGGCCCCCGTCGGGATCGTCGTCGTAGGCGAACTGCCGGCCGCTGTCGGTGTCCGCCTCGAAATGCATCCCTGTCGTGAAGGCCACCTCGGCGGTCCTGATCGACACGCTCAGCCCCCGGCCTCGGTCGCCACGGGGTGCTCGGACAGGAACTGCTCCCGGTACAGCCGGGCGTACAGGCCGCCGCGGGCAAGGAGCTCGGCGTGCGTGCCCTGTTCGACGATCCGGCCACGCTCATAGACGAGGATCCGGTCGGCACGCAGGATCGTCGACAACCGGTGGGCGATCGCGATCGTCGTGCGACCCTCCATGAGTCGCTCGAGGGCGGCCTGGATGAGCCGCTCCGAGACGGTGTCGAGCGCGGAGGTCGCCTCGTCGAGGATGAGGATCCGCGGATCCTTGAGCAGCACACGCGCGATGGCGATGCGCTGCTTCTCGCCGCCCGACAGCTTGTAGCCGCGCTCGCCGACGAGCGTGTCGTACCCCTCGGGCAGTTCGGCGATGCGGTCGTGGATCGCCGCCGCCCGCGTCGCCGCCTCGAGCTCCGCGTCGGTAGCTTCGGGCTTCGCGTAGAGCAGGTTGTCGCGGATGGACGCATGGAACAGATAGGTTTCCTGGGTCACCACCCCGATCACCTGGCCGAGCGAGGCGAGCTTGATCTGCCGAACGTCGATGCCGTCGATCTCCACGGCGCCGGAGTCGACGTCGTACAGCCGCGGGATCAGGTACGTCGTCGTGGTCTTGCCCGAGCCGGACGGACCGACCAATGCGACCAGCTCGCCCGGTTGCGCCTCGAAGTCGATGTGCTCGAGCGCAAACGGCTGGACGACCTCCAACGGGGGCGCGCCGGCGTCGAATGGCTCGACGGCTCCCGCTTCGATGGCTTCCATCGCGGCGATCGGGGTGACCTCGGCCAGTTCCTCGGCGTCGTGATTGCCGTTGGCAGCCGTCGTCGAGGGCCTGGGGTGGCAGCACCGGCGCCGACGGGTAGCGGAACGACACGTCGCGCATCCGGAGCCCGCCACGGAGCCTGGCCGGGTCGAGCGCGACGGCGTCGGGCGCGTCGACGATCTCGGGATCCATCCCGAGGTATTCGAAGATCCGGTCGAACAGGGCCAGCGAGCCCTGGATCTCGACCTGCACATTGAGCAGCTGGCCGAGGGGAAAGAACAGGCGGCTCTGGAGCGTGGTGAACGCGACGATCGCACCGGCCGTCGGCGCCGAGGGATCGCCGTTTGCGGCGAGCGTTCCGGCGAGCCAGTACACGAACGCCGGCATGATGCTGAAGATCGTCCCGATGATCATGAAGAACCAGCGTCCAACCATCGCCTGCCTGATCTGGAGCCTGGCGAGGTTCTTGTTGATCGCCCGGAATTTCGCGATCGAGTTCTCCTGCTGGCCGAAGGTCTTGGACAGCAGCATCCCCGACACGCTGAGCGTCTCCTCGGTCGTCGCACTGAGCTCGGCGAGCGACTTCTGGGTCTCGGTCGAGACGTCGCGGCGGACCTTGCCGACGCGGTAGGTGAGGTACATGAAGAAGGGCAGCAGTCCGAGGGACAGCAGGGACAGCTGCCAGCTGAGCAGGAACATCGCAACGATCGTGCTGATCGCGATCGCGAGGTTGCTGGTGATCGAGCTCGCCGTGTCGGTGACGACGGACTGCACGCCGCCCACGTCATTGGCCAGGCGGCTCTGGATCTCGCCGGTTTTCGTCTCGGTGAAGAAGCGCAGCGGCATGCTCTGGAGGTGGGCGTAGAGCGCGCCCCGCAGGTCCTGCATGACGTTCTGGCCGATGACGTTGTTGAGGTAGCTCTGCCCGACGCCGATCAGCCCCGTGAAGATCGGCAGCACGATCATCAGCCCGACGTACAGGTTCAGCTTGTCGTAGTCGCCGCCGATGATGACCTCGTCGAGGAGGACTCCGAGCAACAGCGGGTTCACGAGGCCGATCAGGCTGGTGAGCAGGATCGCGACCAGCACGACGAGGACGTAGGCCCGATACGGGCGGAAGAAGGCGAGGATCCGGTGGATCGTCGGGCCGCGCCGCTCCGGCGGCACCGGCACGAACTCCTGGGTGGGGCCGCCCCACATGCCCCCGCCCATCGTCCGGGTCCTGCCCCCGCCGCCACCGCCGGCCGCCCCGCCGGTTGCGGCGCGCGTGCGACCACGCGGGAACGCCATCAGGTCCTGCTCTCCATCAGACCGACGCTAGCACGGGGCTTGGGAATTCGCCGCAGCGCTGGCCGGGAGCGCTGGCCGGGAGCGCTGGCCGGGAACTCACCTTTTTCCTGTGATGCAACTTCCCGGCATTTCTGATGCGAATTCCCGGCATCGCTGGGTCGGTGGTTCGGAGGTAATCGGCGGATGAGCGCAGGTGAAGCGCCTTCGTGTATGTCTGCGCCATGTACACGCCACGCTCGTACCCGAAGGCAGGGCGCGGCTCGATGGACTTCCCCAGCGAGTCCCTGGCGGGGATGGCGGCCATCGGTGAGTCGGTTCGCGAGGCGAGGCGTCGTGCCGGCTTGAGCCAGCGACATCTCGGGAAGCTGTGTGGCCTCGACCAGTCGGTCATCTCGCGGCTCGAGAACGGAAAGCTCGCGAACCTGCGCTGGTGGCGGTTTGCGGCGCTGGTCGGTGCGCTCGGGGACACGTGGGATCCCGGCTCGCGCCGGCCGCCCGGAGGCTGGTGGTGATCCGGAAGCCCGCGGCCGGTGATGCCGGGAAGTCGCATCGCGGGGGAAGGGTGACTTCCGGAGCCGCGCTGCCACCCGCCGCGCTGCCACCCGCCGCGCTGCCACCCGCCGCGCTGCCACCCGGTGATGCCGGGAAGTCGCATCGCGGGGGAAGGGTGACTTCCGGAGCCGAACGTGAAACCAGGCGTCAAACGGCAGGCTTCCGTGCGGCGGCGAGGATCGTGGATCGGCGGCTCGGGCTGCCCTGCGCGATCAGGTCACCGGCCAGCCCGACCGCGAACGTCGGCAGCCGGCGGCCCCACGCCCGGGCGAGGTTGCCGACGGTCTCGAGCTCGATCTCGTCGAACCCGGCGTCGGCCAGGGTCGCCGTCACCGCCTCCGGATCGTTGCAGCGCCCGACGAGGGGGTGGGCGTCCGCGGCGGTCTCCTTGATCAGCGGCTGGATGCGTCGGCGTGCGCCATCCGGGAAGCCGAGGTATGCCGCGACGAACGGGTGGCGTCGGTTCACGGTCGTGATCACGAGCGTTCCGCCCGGGCGCAGCCAGCGATACAGGTTGGTCAGGGCCGCAGCGGGATCGGCGAAGTGTTCCACCGTGAAGTTCGAGAGCACCACGTCGAACGAGCCTTCGGGGAACGACGCACCGTCGCCGCACAGGTCGACAGTCGCGAACTCGTCGAGATAGGGGAGCGGCGTCGCCGGGGCATGGATGTCGACGCCGACGAAGCGGTCGATCCGGTCGCGGAACGAGATCAGCGGCGAGGTCCGCCCGCAGCCGGCGTCGAGCACCGTGACATTCCCGGGCGAGCGAGCCGCCGCGGCGTCCACGGCCGGTCCGAGTGTTGCCTTGAGACGCGCGGCGATCGTCGGCTCGATGCCGAGCCGGTGGACCAGGTCGTAGCGTCGTCGCTTCGCGGGCGTCACCAGGCGGTCGAGGTCGCAGCCTCTGCGATGCCCTGCGACTCGAGCCAGCGCTCCGCGTCGATCGCGGCTTTGCAGCCGTCCGCCGCCGCGGTCACGGCCTGCCGGTAGCGGTGGTCGTGGACGTCGCCGGCGATGAACACGCCGTCGACCTTCGACCGTGTCTCGTCGTGGATGACGAGGTAGCCATCCTCGCCGACCTCGAGCCAGTCGCGGAACGCCTCGGTGTTCGGCCGGTAGCCGATGGCGACGAACAGGCCCTGGACGTCCATCTGCTTCGTGTCGCCTGTCTCCGTGTCGCGCAGACGCAGGCCTTCCACCTTGGCGTCGCCGAGCACCTCGTCGACCGCGGTGTTCGGGTGGATGTCGATCTTCGGGTTCTCGCGGGCGCGGTCGATCATGATCTTCGACGCCCGGAAGGTGTCGCGGCGATGGAGCAGATGGACCTTCGTCGCGAACCGCGTCAGATAGGTCGCCTCCTCGAACGCGGTGTCGCCGCCGCCCACGACGGCGATCTCGCGGTCCCGGAAGAAGAACCCGTCACAGGTCGCGCAGGCGGATACACCACGGCCCCGCAGGCGGGTCTCGCTTTCGAGCCCGAGCCACAGTGCCGATGCGCCAGTGGCGACAACCACCGAATCCGCCTGGTACTCCGTGCCCCTGGCCCACAGGCGGAATGGGCGCTGGCTGAGGTCGACCTTGTCCACGTCCATGTCGACCATGCGCGTGCCGAAGCGGACCGCCTGGTCGCGCATCTTGTTCATCAGCTCGGGCCCCTGAACGCCGTCCGGAAAGCCCGGGTAGTTTTCGACGTCGCTCGTGAGCATGAGCTGGCCGCCGGGTGCCGAACCTGCGAGGACGATCGGCTTGAGGTTGGCGCGGGCAGCGTAGATCGCGGCGGTCAGCCCGGCCGGGCCCGATCCCACGATGACCATGTGGGACTGCGTCCGGCCGTCATCGTGGTCGGTCTCGTGCGGTCCACCGGGCTGCACGGCGACCGCCTCCACGGGGGTCGCGAACGGGGAGTCGGCGGCATCGCCGCCGAGCCAGTCGAGGGTGATCCCGGCAAACGGATCTTCGTCCTTCGCTGCCTGCCCGTTGCCGGCGGACTGATCGGTGGTCTTCTCTTCGGTCATTCGACACGCATCGTAGCAGAAGTCGATACCCCCCAGGGGTATCAGTGCGGGGGAATCAGAGCGGGCGCAGTTGCGGGATCACGTCCCGGCCGATCAGCTCCAATGCGCCGGGCTCGTGGACGTTCCGGACGTTGAAGATGACGTGCTGGGCGCCGGCATCGTTGAGCTCGCCGAAATGATCGACGACCTGTGCCGCCGTCTCCGTTCCGTGGCCGCCGTTCCCGGAGATCGCGACCGACTGGAGCGTCGTCCGCTCGATCTCCTCGAAGTTGCGGCCGATCGCCGCGCAATGTTGCTCGAGGATGCGGTACTTGCGGGCAATCGCCTCCGGCGCGCCGAACACGTTCGTCGCGTCCGCGTAGCGCGCCACCAGGCGGAGCGTCTTCCGCTCCCCGCCGCCACCGATCATGATCGGGATCCGCGGCCGCGACAGCGATTGCGGGGAGTTCAGCAGGCGCGTCGCCCGGAAGTGGCGACCCTCGAATTGATCCTCGCTGCCATGCTCGCCGGCCCACATCTCGTGGGCGATCGCGAGCGTCTCCTCGAGCAGCTCGAAGCGCTCGACGAGCGGCGGGAACGGGATGCCCAGGTTCTCCGCCTCCTCCTGGTTCCACGCCGCGCCGATCCCGAGCCAGGCCCGCCCGCCGGACAGCACGTCGAGTGCCGTTGCCGCCTTGACCCAGACGGCGGGGTAGCGGTAGGGAACGCCGCCCACGAGCAACCCGAGGCGCGCTCGGCGCGTGTTGGCGGCGATCCAGCCCAGCGTCGTCCAGCCCTCGAGCATCGGCTCGTGCGGCTTGCCGACGCCGCGGATCTGGATGAAGTGGTCCATCAGCCAGATCGAGTCGAATCCGACCTCATCGGCCGTGTGCACGATGCGGCCGAGCGTCTCGGCGATCGCCGCCGGCCCGCCCGGCCACGTGAAGGAACGAATCTGGAGACCGAGCTTCACGGCCGCGATGCTACCCGGTCCGCCGATCAGCGGAAGAGGTCGTTCTCCGCCGGCATCACCAGTTCCCGGATCGAGCCCTCGCCGCGGACGAAGGCGGCGCCGCGGACGAGGGCGACCGGCCGGCCCGCCGACTTGCCGAGGGCCAGCTCGGCTGCCGAGGCGATCTCGTCGGCGACGGCGCGGACCGTGGACTGCATGACGCGGCCGTCGTGGTCGGGCGTGCCGCGGAGATCGTCGAGTGGGTGCATGCCGGACACGCCCAGGGCGACGTCGACGATGCCCCAGCGCCACGGCCGCCCGAACGAGTCCGACACGATGACGGGGACGTCGACGCCGAAGCGGGCGCGGACCGTGGCGCGGATGCGGCCGGCAGACGCATCGGGGTCTTCCGGCAGCAGCGTGACGAGCGAGCCGGACTGCGGCCCGACGTTCGACGCGTCGACACCGCCATTGGCGCACACGAAACCGTGGCGCGTCTCGGTGATGAGCACGCCCCGGTCCATGCGCACGACCCGTCGCGCCTCGCGCAGGACGACCTCGACCTGGCGGGCGTCGCGGCCGAAGCGCTCGGCGAACGCGACCGCCTCGGGTCTGGGCTCGACCGTGGTCAGGTCGACCACCGCGCCTTCGGCCTTGGAGACGACCTTCTGGGTGACGACGAGGACATCCGCGTCGGTGAGCGGCAGGAGGTCCGGGCGCCGTTCGAGCGCCTCGCCGATCAGCTCCCCGAGGTCGTCGCCGGGCTCGACCTCCGGGATCCCGTCGAGGGCGACGACCTCGACCCTCCCGGCGTTACTCGCCATCGCGCGCGCCCAGCTCGCCTGCCTGCACGAGGAGCAGGTCCTCCGGCGTGTCGATGTCGAGCGACAGGGGTCCGTCCAGCTCGACCACCTCGGTCGAGGCGGCCGCGGCGGCGTGCCGGTGGGCGACGCGGCTGTCGCCGCCGAATGCGAAGTCGATCACGTCCGGCGGAGCGAGCAGGAGACTGTTCGTGCCGCGCCCGTGGCGGTCGGGGACGATCGCGACGAGTGGCGGTGGCGCCTCGCCGAGGACATCGAGCAGGTTGGACACGGCCGCGGGCGACACGGACGGAAGGTCGGCGGGCAGCACGAGCAGTGCCGTGGCGCCGTCCTCGAGCGCGGCGGACCGTGCCTCCGTGAGCCCGTGGTTGAGGCCACGATCTGCCTGGCGGATCACGCGTGCCCCGGCGGCGCCCGCGAGCGTCGCCACTTCGTCGTCCGGGGTGACCACGATCGTCTCGGCGATCCGCGGCGTCCCGAGGGTCGCGGCGAGGGTGCGCTCCAGGAGGCCGATCACGAGGTCCCGGCGCTCCTCGGCGTCGAGCACCTCGCCGAGCCGCGACTTCGCGCGCTCCAGGTGCCCGACCGGCACGACCGCGACGACGCGTTCCGTCATGCCGCCCCCGCGAACTCGAGCACCTCGGCAGCAAGCCGGGCACGGGCCGCGTCGTCGGTCATGACGGTGTCCGTGACCCGGGTCCGCATGCCGAGCGCTTCGATTGCTGTGGCCAGTTCGCGGTCCACCGTGTCCAGCACGAAGCGGTCCGCGACGCCCGCGTAGATGCGCGCGACACCCAGCGCCGTCGGCTCGTGGCCGAGCGACGCGAGCATCCGGTCCGCCGGCCCGCGCAGGGCGCGCCCGCCGACGATGCCGCTGACCGCGACGATCGGCGTGCCGCGGCCCGCCGCGGCGGCAAGCGCCTCACGCACGCCGGGCAGGGCAAGGATGGGGCCGGTCGACACGATCGGGTTCGACGGCGCGATGACGATGACGTCGGCCGCCTCGATTGAGGCCCGGGCCTCGGGCGTGATGCAGGCCGCCTCGATCCCGCGGAAGCGCACCTCGAGGACCTCGGGAGCCTGCCGGCGGTGGACGAAATACTCCTGGAAGTCGAGCCAGCCATCGGGCGTGCGGACCTCGGTGCGGACCTCGTCGTCGGTCATCGGCAGGATCGTGGCGGGGACGCGGAGCGACGCCGCGAGGGCGCGTGCCACGTCGGTTGGCCGCTCGCCGCGCCCGAGCAGCTCGGTGCGCACGAGGTGCGTGGCCAGATCGCGGTCGCCGAGGCGGAACCAGGCGTCCTCGCCTCGCGCCGCGAGCGTCTCGATCACGGTCCAGCTTTCGCCCGCGAGCCCCCAGCCGCGCTCCTCGTCGTCGAGGCCGGCCAGCGTGTAGGCGACGGTGTCGTGGTCCGGCCAGATCTGGAGGCCGTGCCGTTCGAGGTCGTCGCCGGTGTTGACGACGACGGTCAGGTCGGATCCAACGACGGCCTGCAGCCCGTCCGCGAGCTTCGCGCCGCCGACGCCTCCGGCCAGCTCGACGACCCGCGGCACGTCAGTCGAGGTGTTCGTGGATCGCGCGGACCCGGATCCGGAAGCTGATCCGTTCCATCTGCTCGAAGTCGCGGATCTTGCGCTCGGCAGTCGCCGGGTCGTCGTGGTGGTAGCGCCGCGCCATCGCGGCGATGTCGGCCTGTGCCTGGGGCTGGTCCTCGATGGGCTCGGCGGTTGCCAGCAGGCCCACCCAGCGCAGCGGGTCAGCCTCGTCGAAGACCGCGAGGTACACCCGTGGGTCGCGGAGCACGTTCGTCGGCCAGCGGCGGCCGACGCGGCTGTTCACGACGACCTCGTCGCCGTCGAGCAGGTACCAGATGATCGCCTGCCGAGGGGAGCCGTCGGCATCGACGGTCGCGATGGAACCGAAGTGGGGCGCCGCGACGAAGTCGCGGACATGCGGCGGAAGCGCGATGGACGGTGAGCCTGCAACGTTCATGCCCGCGATGGTACGCGAGGCGCGGTCCGGACCCGCGCCATCAGGTCCGGTTGCGCCTCCCGGCGCCGAGCAGGATCCACGCACCGATCGCAATGAGGATCAGCGGCCACAGGCCGCCCCAGTCGATGTCGGGCAGGTCGAACCCGAGCGTCCGATCGAGGAAGAACCACAGGCCGATCGCGATGACGACCAGCCCGAACGACGATCGTCGCAAGGCGGCCCGGGTCCGGGTCGCGCGGCTGCGGGCGCGTCTCGAACGACTGGTTCGGATCGGGCTCCGCCATGTCGGCCATCGTACTGGAGCCGACACCCCTAGAATCCGGTTCGATCGAGCGGAAGATGGGAGGCACGCGTGACCGACACGGCGGAAATCGGCGTCTTCGGAGGATCGGGGTTCTACTCGCTCCTCGACGACGTACGCGAGGTCAAGGTCGACACGCCGTACGGCCCGCCCTCCGATTCGTTCTTCCTGGCGACCGTCGGGGGCCGGCGCGTGGCGTTCCTGCCGAGGCACGGCAGGCGCCACACGATCCCGCCGCACCGGATCAACTACCGGGCGAACGTCTGGGCGATGCGCTCGCTCGGCGTGAAGGCCGTGATCTCACCGTGCGCCGCGGGCTCGCTCCAGCCGCACGTCAAGCCCGGCGACTTCGTGCTGTGCGACCAGTTCGTCGACCGCACCCGCGGCCGCGCGGACACGTTCTTCGATGGACCGGTCGTGACCCACCTGTCGTCGGCGGACATCTACGACCCGGAGCTGCGCCGGATCGCACTCGAGGTGTGTCGTGAGCAGGGGATCGACGTCCACGAGCGCGGCACGATCGTGATCATCAACGGTCCGCGCTTCTCGACGAAATCCGAATCGAAGTGGTTCAGCGACGCCGGCTGGGAGGTCATCTCGATGACCCAGTACCCGGAGGCATACCTCTGCCGCGAGCTCGGGATGGCCGTCGTCAACATCGCGCTGATCACCGACTACGACGCCGGCGTCATCGAGGGCACCGAGGCGGTCGACGCACGTTCGGTGCTCGAGGTCTTCGCCCAGAACGCCGAGCGGATCCAGAAGGTCGTGCTGGAGATGATCGGGCGCTTCCCGGCGGATCTCGACGCGCTCGGGGCGCGGGCGGCGCTCGAGCACACCCGGGGAGACGGCCACGCGACGTCGCCCGAGGACATCCGCCTGTTCGAGACGGGGTTGTAGGTCGTGGTCGACGCGGTTGCGGCGCCGCCCGGCGGTGCACGCGACGCGGCATCGTTCTCGATCGGGATCGACCTCCGCGCGATCCGCGCGGAGCCGGCCTGGTGGCTCGAGAGCGCGGTACGCCTGGACGAGGCCGGCTATGCCGGGCTGTGGTGCTGGGATCACTTCATGGGCCGCGGCGACCTCACGGTCCCGGTCGTCGAGTCCTGGACGATGCTCGCCATGGCCGCGGCTCGGACCCGACGGGTGACGGTCGCGCCGTTCGTCGCGAACGTGATGAACCGCCACCCGGCGCTCCTCGCGCGGATGGCCGGCACCCTGCAGATCGCGAGCGGGGGCCGGCTGATCCTGGGGATGGGGATCGGCGGCGCGCCCCGGGAGCACGCCGCCTACGGCATCCCGTTCCCCGAGGCATCCGAGCGGGTCAACCACCTCGAGGAGGCGGTCGCGACCATCCGCGCCCTGTGGACGGGTGGTCCCGTGACGCGCGCCTCGGAGCTGTACCCGCTCGACAAGGCCACGGCGTTTCCCGTCCCGGATCCGGTGCCCCGGATCGTGATCGGCGGAGAAACGCGCAACGGAGCCCGGCTCGCCGCCCGGATCGGCGACGGGTGGACGCCGTTCGACGAGACCTTCACCACGAACCTCCCGCTGTACCTCGAGACGCTCGAGGCTGAAGGCCGCCAGCGTGATGACCAGCTTGTCCTGTGCGGGTTCCAGGGGCAGAACTGGCTCGCCGACGAACCGGTCGCCGATACCGAATGGGTGCGCGATCCAGGCGGGGCACGTGAACGGTGGGCGGCGGCCGGCGCCGACGGCGCCATCGTCCTTGCCCGCGACACCGCCGACGTCGACGCGCTCGTCGAGGCCGCCGGGCGCTGGTAGGCGACTCGTTCGGCGGATCGTGTCACCATCGAGTCGATGGCCTCCGACCCCGCGTCGCTCCCGTCTCCCGTGCCCGCTGCGCCCACCCATCCCTGTGTCCGCTGCGGCCGGCCCACCTCCATCGACCGAGGCCTGTGCGAGGAGTGCAATCCGCTCGGCCTGCGCGACGCCTCGAGCTCGCAGGTCCACGGGACGGCGTTTCTCGGCGTGCTGCTGGCGGTCGTCGTGCTCGCGGTCATCGGCCGGCTGGCGCTGAGCGGCGTCGGGCCGTTCAATGCCGAGATCGGGGACGTCGAACCGGCCGGCGAGGGGCTGACGGTGACGCTCGAGGTGACGAACGCGGGAACCTCGGCGGGCCAGACGACGTGCCGCGTCACCGATGCGTCGCCGCGGAGCGCGGGAGCGGCCGCCATCGTCCAGAGCCCGCGTATCGAGCCGGGGGAGACGCGCTCGTTCACCCGCGAGCTGACCGAGTTCGGGTCCGAGGCGCGTCAGCTCGCCGTCGAGTGCCACTCCCCGTGACCGCGTTCGCGGACGAGCGTGCTTTCGCCGAGGCGCTGGCCGCGCGCGCCGGCGAGCTGCTGATGGAGCGCTACGAACGGGTCGAGCGCGTCGACTACAAGAGCGCGCGCGACGTCGTGACCGAGGTGGACCACCTCTCCGAGGAGCTGATCATCGCGGCAATCCGGGCGCGCTTCCCGGAGGACGGGATCCTGGCCGAGGAGAGCGGGGAGCACGTGGCGGTTGCCGGGGAGGCGCCGTCGTCGGGCCAGGGCCGGACGTGGATCGTCGACCCGGTCGACGGCACGATCAACTACGCCAATGGCATCCCGTTCTTCTGCGTCTCGATCGGGCTTGCGGTTGACGGCCGTCCGGCCGTGGGTGTCGTCCACGATCCGAGCCGGCGAGAGACGTACGCGGCCACCGCCGACGGACCGGCCACGCTCGGGGGTCGCGTGCTGGAGGCCTCGGAGAAGGAGAAGCTGAGCGACTTCGTGGTGCACCTTGCACTCGGCGGGCGGCGGCTCGCGACCCGCATGCGCCAGACCCGCAAGGAGATCCGGGTCGGGCGGACGATGGGCTCGGCGGCACTCGCCATCGCGTACGTCGCCGGCGGCCGGTTCGACGCGTTCGTCCAGGAGGGCGGCCTGTCGAACTGGGACATTGCCGCGGCCGGCCTGATCGCCGAGCGCAGCGGCGCGCGCGTCACCGCGATGGACGAAGGCCCGTGGTTCGACATCGGGCGCGGAACCCGCTCGATCGGCCTGATCGCCGCACCGCCGGCCCACCACGCCGCGCTCCTGGAGCTGGTCCGCTAGGCCTGGCATTCGGTCGGGCCCGGCGATCCCGCCGAGCACGCCGGGAACCATTTGGCGAGTCGCTGCGCCATTAGCATCCGAGCGCGACCAAGTGGCCGCGCCACACTGGAGCGACCGTGGACCAGCGTGACCTCGTCATCCGGGCGCAGCGGGGCGACAAGGACGCCTTCGCGCTGCTCGCTGGCGTGGCCGTCGCGCGGCTGGACTCGGCCGCCCGACTCATCCTCCGGGACGGCGAGCTCGCGCGGGACGCCGTCCAGGACGCGATGGTGCGTGCCTGGAAGGACCTGCCCGGGTTGCGCGACCCGGATCGGTTCGATGCCTGGCTGCATCGCCTGACCGTGAACGCCTGTCTCGACGTGGCGAGACGTCGCCGCCGTCGTTCCATCGAAGTCGAGCTCACGCCCCTGGCGATGCCGTCCGTCGGCGATTCGACGGCCGACGTTGCCGAGCGCGAGCTGGTCGACAGCGCGCTGCGCCAGCTGACGCCGGAGTGGCGCGCCGTCGTGGTCCTGCACTACTACCTCGGGATGCCGCTGCCCGACGTCGCCGTCGCGCTGCGGATCCCCCTCGGAACCGTGAAGTCCCGGCTGCACCGGTCGCTTCGTGCGATGCGGGCGACGCTCGAGGACGCCGGGATCGAACATCCCGAACCGGTTCCCGGAGGGCAGATCGCATGAGCGCGAACGATCGGTTCGAACGCCGCCTGCCGGTGATCCTCGACTCGCTCGCGCCGACACGCGCCCCCGAGTACTTCGACGACATCCTCGGCCAGGTCGACCGCACGCGGCAGCGACCCGGCTGGACGTTCCCCGAAAGGTGGCTCCCCGTGTCCGCTCTCACGAACCGGCTGGCGGTGACGCCGCGCATTCCAATGCGTGCGGCCATCGCCGTCATGTTGCTCATCGTCGGCCTGGTCGTCGGCGCCCTGCTCCTCGCGGGCAGCCGCCCGCGCGTGCCTGCCCCATTCGGCCCCGCGGCCAACGGCCAGATCGTGTTCATCGACGAGACGGGCGCGATCCGCGCAGGCAATCCCGTCGACGGCACCACTTCGATCATCGTCGCCGGCAGCGGCAATCGACTGCCCATCATGGCGCCGGATGGCACCCGCCTTGCCTACCTGTCTACGAACGACCTCGTGGTCAGCGATCTGCAGGGTCGTGATCCGGTCGTCGTCGCGACCGACGGCCTCATCGGCGCAAATTACCTGGGCTGGATGCCGGATAGCAGTCGCGTCATCATCCGCCTGTCGTCCGGGAAGGTCGTGGCGTACGACCTCGCCGCCGGCGCGCAGGCGAGCCCTCTGCTCGACTCCGCCAACGTCGGGGGCTTGCACAACGACCTCGCCGACGTGTTCCGACCGCCGGTGGGGAATGAGGTCCTCGAGTACGGCTCAGGGCCCAAGGGCTTTGGCCTCTACCGCCGGCCGCTGAACGGCGTTGAGCAGATCGCGGTGCTCACGACCGAAACGACGAGCGTGCCGTTCTCGAAGCTCGTGGACCCTCAATGGTCGCCGGACGGACAGCAGATCGTGTTCTCGCTCCACCCGCCGGAGAACCCCGATCTCGGCCGCGCGTACATCATGAATGTTGACGGGTCCGGCCTCCGACGGCTGTCGAAGTTCGAACCACGGATCGCGACCGTCGACGAGGGGCACCTGGCATGGTCGCCGGACGGCACGCGGGTAGCGTTCGGGAAGTGGTTGAACGACCCGAGCAGCGGCGATCCGGGGGTGCGCCCGGTGACGGTCGTCGACGTGGCGTCGGGCGAGGAGCACGAGGTCGGGCTCATCAACCCGAATGGCTATCACGGCTGGGCCTGGTCACCGGACGGTACGAGCATCCTCGAGGTGCCCGCCTCGCCGGCCGCGGGTGAGGATGCCGATCAGGTCATCGTCATCGACGCGGAGACGGGCGAGATCACGCGTCCGGGCTGGACGACCGGATCCGCTCCAACGTGGCAGCGTATGGCGCCCTAATCGAGCCAGCGGTGGGGGCGGTCGCGGAGGCGCGGCAGCCCCCACTCGTCGCAGAACGCCTGCCAACGGTCCTTCGGTGCACCGTCCCAGCGGAGCTCGTCGGGTTGCTGCTGGGGAATGTCGACACCGTCCTCGGCCGTTCGGAGCAGCGCGAGCGAGCGGTAGAGCTGGGCGGCATCCCACTGCTCGGTGAGGGTCGCGGCGAGCGTCACCACTCCCCGGAGACTCGGCACGTCCCACTCGCTCCCGCGCCGCGGGATCATCTCGAGGTGTCCGTACCGTCGGAGGACGGCCGCTGCCGACTTCGAGCCCCAGCCGGGCAGGCCCGGGAAGCCATCCGAGCTGTCCCCGACGAGCGCCAGCCAGTCGGGGATCGAGGCGGGGCTGACGCCCCACTTGGTCAGCACACCCGGCTCGTCGTACACGATCTGGCGGCGCCGGTCCCACAGCACGATGCGCTCGTCGCGCACGAGTTGCGCCATGTCCTTGTCCGGCGTGCAGATCACGATCTTGTCGACGACCTGGTCGTCGGCCCAGCGGGTCGCGGCGGCAGCGATGGCGTCATCAGCCTCGAACTCGACCATCGGCCACAGCACGATCCCGAGCGCCTCGACGGCTGCCTCCGCGATCGGGAACTGGTCGAGCAGGTCCGCGGGCATCCCGAACGACGACTTGTAGCCCGGGAAGAGGTCGTTGCGGAACGACTCGATGACGCGGTCCGTGGCGCACCCCACGTGGGTGGCACCTTCCTCGCGGAGCAGGTAGAGGAGCTGCTCGACGAGCCCGCTGACGCCGCTCAGCACGATCCCGTCGCGGCCGAGGGTCGGCGGGCGTGGGGCGTAGTGCGCCCGGAACAGCTCGTAGGTTGCGTCGACGAGGTGGAGCTGCACGCGGTCAGGACGTGGGCCGGAGGACGTCGACGCCGGCCGACTGCATCTGTTCGATGGCCCGCAGGTCATCGCCGGCACGGAGGTTGACCGGCATGCAGAGGTGGGCCAGCACGGATGTCTCGAAACCGAGCCGTTTGGCGTCGATGGCCGTGGCGTTGACGCAGTAGTCGGTGGCGAGGCCGCACACGAAGAGCCGCGTGACGCTGCGCTCGCGGACAAGGCCCTCGAGTTCGGTCGACTTCGTTTCGCCGGTCGCCGGGTCACGCATCGTGAAGCCCGAGTAGCCGTCCTCGCCGTTGCTGCCCTTGCGGACGACCGGTCCGTCGACGATGAGGTCGGGATGGAGCTCGGCGCCCCACGTGCCGGCCACGCAGTGGACCGGCCAGATGCCACCGTCCTTGGCGAAATGCGGCGTCGACTCCGGGTGCCAGTCCTGGGTGTAGAAGACGCTGGCGCCCGCGGCCTTCACCGCCTTGATCTCCGTGTTGATCCTCGGAACGATCTTCGAGCCGCCGGCCACCGACAGCCCGCCGGCGGGATCGGCGAAATCGTTCTGGAGATCCACGACGATGAGGGCCGTGGTCGGGTCGTAGCGCTGCATGCGCTGAGCGTATCCGGTTCGCTCAGACGATGACGATGCCGCTCCTCTCGGGGAGCTCTCCCCGGCGAAATGCGTCGAGCACCTGCCGGCTGTCGAGCGGCAGCAACCCTCGGAGCTGCTCGCGATGCTGCTCGAGGAAAGTTCGGTTCGCCTTCGTATCCGCGACGACGAGGAGCACGACATCCACGTGTCCATCGCGCATCTTCAGGGCGACCTTTCGTTCCAGTGCCTGTGCATCCCGGAGCCGGTTCTCGCACTCGCAACCGGCCCGCCGGCCACGGAGTGTGATCGAAGGCATCCCAGGCACGCCGGTCGCCCGGGATGGGCAGCGGAACTTCCGTGCGGCAGACCGTTCCGTCCGGTAGACGCCGGCGGAACCGATCCAGCAGCGCAATGTGTGCGGCGTCTCGCGCCGGGTCTCCATCCGGGTAGGTCTTCACAACGACACGAAGCCCGACCGCAGCGGCAGCTCGACTCGCTTGATCGATTGTCAATGCCCGTAGTACACCGCGCTCAATTCGGCCGAACTGCGCGTGGGACATCCCGGCCGCGGCACCGGCTGAGGACTGGCTGATACCGGACTCGAGGCGGGCGGTCAGGATTTCCGATCCGATGGCCGTCGCGATCTGGCGGGCCACGCGTCGCCCGTGGCGCTGAGGTTCGTTCCGAGCCGGCATGGGCGCAGGCTAGTCTCGTGCCCTTAGCGCCCCGTTATCGCTGAACGCTGGGCGTTCAATCCGTCGCCAGGCCGCGTCCCGGTTGGTTCACGCGAACGCCAGGAGTGCAGTCCGACCAACGAGCCGCAGAAATGAACGCCAAGCGTTCGGGTTGGCGTACGGTGCGAGGTCCGGCGGACCTATTGAACGCTGGGCGTTCAAGGGACGTGATGGAGCCTGTTGATCAGGTCTTGGCGGCCATGCAAACGGGCCACCGGCGATTACCGGCGGCCCGTGGAACGTGAAGGGGTGAGCGTCAGCCGATCAGCGCGGCGCGCTCGTCGACCGGGGGCTCTGCTTCGATCTCGGCTGGGGTGGCGGGCGGCTCCACGTCCAGGAGATACCCGATGCCCTGGAACGTCCGGATCCGGCCCGGCTCGCCGGGGGCGGCGCCGAGCTTGCGGCGTACCCGCGACACCCACACGCGCAGGTACTGCAGGTCGTCGCGGTACTCCGGGCCCCAGACCTTGGTCAGGAGCTCGGTGTGGAGCACGACCTTGCCGGCGTTGGCCGCCAGGTGCTGCAGCAGCAGCCACTCGGTGCGGGACAGCTGGACGAGCTCCCCGCCTCGGGTGACCATGCGCCGCTCGAGGTCGATCTCCACGTCGTCGAACTTGACGACGCCGGCGCCCGGCTGCGCGCCGGACGAGCGGCGCAGGACCGCTCGGACGCGGGCCGCGAGCTCGTCGGGGTGGAACGGCTTGGCGATGTAGTCGTCGGCACCGAGGTCGAGGCCCTTCGCCTTGTCGGCGGTCGAGCCCTTCGCCGTCAGCAGGATCACGGCGACGGGGCGTCGCTCGCGGAGCTGGCGCATGACCTCGATCCCGTCGAGGTCGGGCATGACGATGTCGAGGAGGACGATGTCGGGCCGAACCTCCTCGGCCTTCAGCAACGCCTCTTCGCCGCCGTTGGCGGTGACGACCCGGAAGCCCTCCTCGCCGAGTGCGATCGAGACGAGCTTGGTGATGCGAGGTTCGTCATCGGCGACGAGGACCAGCGGTTGGGTGCTCACGCCTGACCTCCACTACGGACGTTCATGGTGGCGGACGACGCGCCCGACGTCATCAGGTGCGTCATCCAGGTGGTGCAGCGGATCACGAAGGAGCCGGCTCCACCGGCTCTTCAACCGGCACTTCGACATTGGTCTCCTGGGTCGTGGTCCCGCCTCCGGAGCCCGGCCCCATCGCGAAGTACCACAGCCCGGCGAGCACGATGATCACAGCGAGGATGCCGAGGATCATGCCGGCGCTGGAGCCCGAATCCCGGACGACAACGGTGTCCTTGTCGTCGTAGTCATCAGCCATTGATCGGCCTCCTTCCAGTCGACCGCCTTGGCGGCCGGTCCGAGGACCGATCGGCCGGTGCGGTCGCGGTTGCGGCCCCATCCTTGGCGAGCGCTGGTGCCGGGCGTGGCCCGACGACATTGCAGAACCGTTACACCGGCATTACAAACAGCCGCGGAGCGCCTCCCGCCTCCACCTTACGACGAGATGGGCTACGCTCATGGCGTCACCCACTGCGACCCCGACGCGGAGCGGTCCGTACCCCATGTACTTCGACGAGTTCAAGCACCAGCTGCCGGACATCGACCCGGACGAAACCCAGGAATGGCTCGAATCGCTCGACCAGGTCGTCGACCAGTCCGGGGAGACCCGAGCCCGGTTCCTTGTCTACAAGCTGCTGAAACGCGCCCGCCAGCTCCAGATCGGGCTGCCACCGCTCACCCAGACCCGCTACATCAACACGATCAGCCCCGAGCAGGAGCCGTTCTTCCCGGGCGACGAGGCGATCGAGCGGCGAATCCGCCGGCTGATCCGCTGGAACGCGGCGGCGATGGTGCTCCGCGCGAACAGCCGCTTCTCGGGCATCGGCGGGCACCTCGCGACGTACGCGTCGGCCGCCAGCCTGTACGAAGTCGGCTTCAACCACTTCTTCCGGGGCAAGGACGGCGGCCAGCCCGGCGACCAGATCTTCTACCAGGGCCATGCGGCGCCGGGCATCTACGCCCGGGCGTTCCTCGAGGGACGGCTCAGCGAGGACCAGCTCGACCACTTCCGGCGCGAGTCCATCCCCGGCCAGGCCGGGCTGAGCTCGTACCCGCATCCCCGGTTGATGCCCGACTTCTGGGAGTACCCGACGGTTTCCATGGGCCTCGGCCCGATCAGCTCGATCTACCAGGCCCGGTTCAACCGCTACCTCCAGAACCGCAGCATCCTCGACACGAGCGGGTCGCGCGTCTGGGCGTTCGTCGGCGACGGCGAGACCGATGAGCCCGAGACGCTCGGTGCGCTCCACGTCGCTGCGCGCGAGGGCCTCGACAACCTGACGTTCGTCGTGAACTGCAACCTGCAGCGCCTCGACGGCCCGGTGCGCGGCAACGGCAAGATCATCCAGGAGCTCGAATCCGCGTTCCGCGGCGCCGGCTGGAACGTCATCAAGGTCATCTGGGCGCGGGAGTGGGACGAGCTGCTCGCCCGTGACGTCGACGGCGTGCTCGTCCAGAAGATGAACGACACGCTCGACGGCGAGTTCCAGAAGTACTCGGTCGCCGGCGGCGCCTACATCCGCGAGCACTTCTTCGGGCCCGATCCGCGCCTGCGCAAGCTCGTCGAGCACCTGTCCGACGACGACCTGGCCAAGCTGCGCCGGGGCGGCCACGACTACCGCAAGGTCTATGCCGCCTACAAGGCCGCGGTCGAGCACACCGGCGCGCCCACGGCGATCCTCGTCAAGACCGTCAAGGGCTGGACCCTCGGCCCGGGCGTCGAGGCCCGCAACATCACGCACCAGGCCAAGAAGCTCTCCGAGGCCGAGCTGAAGATCTTCCGCGACCGGCTCGAGCTGCCGATCCCGGACGAGAAGCTCAAGGACGCCCCGTACTACCACCCCGGCCCGAAGTCCGAGGAGGTCGAATACCTGCTGGAGCGCCGCAAGGCGCTCGGCGGCCCGCTCCCGAAGCGAGTCGTCCGCTCGAAGCCCCTTCCGTCGCCCGGCCAGGAGGTCGATCAGGAGTTCGCCGGCGGGAGCCAGACCCCGGTCTCGACGACGATGGTCTTCAGCCGGATCCTGCGCAACCTGATCCGCGACAAGGAGCTCGGGCGCCACATCGTGCCGATCATCCCGGACGAGGCGCGCACGTTCGGCATGGACCCCCTGTTCAAGGAGGTTGGCATCTACTCGGCGCTCGGCCAGCGCTACGAGCCGGTCGACTCGGATCTCGTGCTGTCGTACCGCGAAGCGACCGACGGCCAGGTGCTCGAGGAGGGCATCACCGAGGCCGGCTCGATGGCCAGCTTCCAGGCTGCCGGGACGTCCTACTCGACGCATGGCATGCCGATGATCCCGTTCTACATCTTCTACTCGATGTTCGGGTTCCAGCGGACCGGCGACCAGATGTGGGCATTCGGGGACGCGCGCGGGCGTGGCTTCCTGATGGGCGCGACGGCGGGCCGGACGACGCTCACCGGCGAGGGCCTGCAGCACGACGACGGCCACACCCAGATCCACGCCTCGACGATCCCGAACATCCAGGCCTACGACCCGGCGTTTGCGTACGAGCTCGCGGCGATCGTCCGCGATGGCATCGAGCGCATGTACGCGAAGGGCGAGGACGTCTTCTACTACGTCACGATCCACAACGAGAACTACGTCCAGCCGCCGCTGCCCGAGGGCGATGACGTCCGTGACGGAATCCTCCGCGGGCTGTACCGCTACGCCGCTGCGCCCGACGTCGGCAAGGGTGCGCAGGCTGCGCGACTGGTCGGCTCCGGCTCGATCCTCCAGCAGGTGATCGCGGCTCGCGACCTGCTTGCCGAGAAGTTCGGCGTCGCGGCCGAGATCTACAGCGCGCCGTCGTTCCAGCTGCTGCGCAAGGACGCACTCGAGGTCGAGCGCTGGAACCGCCTCCATCCGGACGCCCGCCAGCCGCGCGTCCCCTACGTCAGCCAGATCCTGCCGCACGAGGGCGGGCCGATCGTCGCGGCAACCGACTGGCTGAAGGCGCTGCCGGACATGGTCGCGCGCTGGCTGCCGCCGTACTACGTCTCGCTCGGAACCGACGGCTTCGGCCGGAGTGACACGCGCGAGAACCTGCGCGCCCTGTTCGAGATCGACCCGCCCCAGATCGCTGCCGCGACGCTGGTCGGCCTCGTCCGTTGCGGGGCGCTCGAATCGAAGGTCGCCGGCAAGGCGATCCGCGAGCTCGGCCTCGACCCCGACAAGGTCGATCCTGTCGCCCTCTAGCCCGCTTTTCGGACCAGCGTCGGGACGGGCGGTGTATCGTGGCAGCCTTGCAGCGCGGTTCCCAGCCATGACCCGTCGCCTCCGGATTGCCCAGGTCGCTCCGCCCTCGGAACCCGTGCCGCCGCGCGGCTACGGTGGCACCGAGCGGATCGTCGCCGCGCTGGTTGATGAGCTGCTCGCACGCGGCCACGACGTCACGACCTTCGCGAGCGGCGATTCCACGGTTCCCGGCCGGCTCGTCCCGACGGTGGCTCGCTCCCTTCGATCGGACGGCTACGCCGGTGACGCGTCGCCATGGTTCTATGCGACCATCCGGGCCGTCCTCGACCGCGCCGCCGAGTTCGATGTGATCCATTCCCATCTCGAATGGGCGAGCGCCGTCCTGGCCGTCCAGAGCCCGACGCCGGTCCTGTCCACGTTCCATGGCCGGCTCGACCTGCCGTGGGCGGCGACCCTCCTCGAGGGGACGCCAGGGCTGATCGCCATCAGCCGCAGCCACGCCGCGACTCATCCCAACGTGCGCTGGGCCGGCATCGTCCACAACGGGCTCGACCTCGCCCGCGCACCGGCCCCGACCCACCACAACGACGAGCTCGTGTTCCTCGGGCGGATCGCGCCGGAGAAGGGGATCCTCGATGCGATCGAGGTGGCGCGCCTCACCGGACGGACGCTGAAGGTGATCGCGAAGCGACCGGTGGTGCCCAACGAGGTGGAGTACTTCGAACAGGTCTTCGTTCCCGCGCTGCGCGACGCCGGCTCATTCGTGGAGGACCTCGGTGAGCTGAGCGGCCAGGATCGCGACCGGATCGTTGGGGCCAGCCACGCGATGCTCATGCCCGGGACCTGGCCCGAGCCGTTCGGGCTGGCGGCAATCGAGTCGATGGCCTGCGGGACGCCGGTCCTCGCCAGGCGCGTCGGCGCCCTGCCCGAGATCATGCGCGACGGGATCGATGGCTTCTTCGGCGACGACGTCGAGCACCTGGCGTTCCTCGTCGACCGGGTCGACAGCGCTGGACCGCGTCGCGATTCGTGCGTCGGTCATCGAGCGGTTCTCCGCGAAGCGCATGACCGATGCCTACGAGGAGCTGTACGAGCGCACGGTCGACGACGCCGCCGGCAGAACGGTCCGCCGGGCCGTGCCTGTCGGCCCGGGCTGGGAGATCCCGACAGCCGGCGCCGCTCCCGGGCCTGGACGACGAGCAGCCGCAGCCACTGCGCGAGGCCGGCACCAGGACGGCGAAGATCGAGCCGCTCCCGCGCCGCAGCTGACGGCGCGACCGCCGGCGTGATGCCACCGTCAGGCCAACGCGCGCCTCAGGCGCGCGTCATCGACCGCCGGAGGGCGGCCCAGGCGATGAACAGGGTGACTGCCGCGATCGCCGCGAGCGCGCCGAACTCCCACAGGTAGAGCGTCGAACCGCGGAGCATCACGTCCTGCATGAGCCGGATCGCGTGGGTGACCGGCAGGAGGAACGCGATCGCCTGGACCGGCGCATTGAACTCCTCGAGCGGAAGCACGAACCCGCTGAAGAACACTGACGCGAGCAGGATCAGCAGCGACAACTGGACGGTCTGCCGCTCCGAATCCGAAATCACGGCAACGACGAGGCCGAGGCCGATCGAGGCGAGCAGCAGGAGCCCGACGACCGCGGCGAGCATCGCGTAGGTCCCGAGCATCGGGATGTTGAACGCGACGATGAACAGGCCAAGGCTGACGGCGGCGATGCCCGCCCCGAGGACGCCGTAGGCGAGCACCTTGCCGGCGATGATCTCTGCCGAGCTGATCGGGGAGATCCGGAACAGCTCGAGCACGCCGCTCGTCCGTTCGCGGACCAGGGACATCGCAGCGAGCGTCACGGCCAGGTGCTGGAGAATCAGGGCGAGGACGGCCGGACCGAAGAAGGCGACGACGCCTGGCGTGAGCGGCGCGATGTTGATCAGCTCGGTCCTGGTCGGCGAGGCGACGATCTCGGGCGGGATCTGCGCGACCTCCTCCCCGCCAGCCGCGACCGCGTAGCCCTGGCTCTCCTCGGCGACCCGTTCGATGATCTCGCGATTGACCTCCGTGGCCAGCAGCTGCACGACGAACGCGGCGTAGGCCGCCTGGACCGGGTCGACGACATTGACCTCGACAGCGATGACCGATTGCTCGCCGTTCCGGAAGCGCTCCTCGGCGTCCCCGGGTGCGATCACCAACACCTCGACCTGCTGGTTCGCCAATTGGTCCTCGGCCGACGCCTGGTCCGCGGTCACCTCGGTGACGACGAGTGCGTCGCCGGCAATGTCCGCGTAATCCGAGGGGTTCTGCGGGAGGCCGGTCTCGGGCGGGGCGACGACGACCGTCCGAAGCGGATTGCGATAGCCGTCGTAGCCCAGGCCGAAGATGGCCATGATCAGGAATGGGCCAAGGACGAGGCTGAACAGGGCGCCCGGGCGGCGGACCGTCTCGACGAGCTCCTTGCCGAGGAACGCGAACAGGCGAACCGGAACGGCGATCAGACCCTTCATCAGGCCACCGCCTCCGCGTCGGTCGGCTCTCCGCGCGCCTCGCGGTCCCGTCGGACGAGCTCGGCGAAGATCTCGTCGAAGGTCGGCCGGTACTCCCTGGCACTCTCGACCTCGCCGCCGCGTTCCGCGATCGCGTCCATCACGGTCGGCGTCGCCGACCCGGCATCGTCAACGACGACCTGCACGTGGCGCGGACCGAGCTGGTTGGTCGAGACGACGCTTGGCAACCCATCGAGCCCCGTGCCGTCGAAGGCGTGGACCGTCTCGACGTCGACGATGTCGCCACCGATCGCGGCGCGGCGCAGGCCGTCCGGCGTGTCGTACGCCACGAGCCGCCCGTTGGCGATCAGCGCGACGTTGTCGCACAGCTCTGCCTCGCCGAGGTACTGCGTCGTGACGAGCAGCGTCCGACCTTCGGATCGGAGACGTTGCAGCTCCTCCCAGATCCGGGTCCGGAGGAGGGGGTCGATGCCCGTGGTCGGCTCGTCGAGGAACATCAGCGCCGGCTGGTGGACCAGGGCGCAGGCGAGCTCGAGGCGCCGCTGCATGCCGCCGGACAGGTCGGCGGCACGCCGACCGCGCGCCTCCCACAGGTCGACGACCTCGAGCACCGCGCGCGTCCGCTGGTGGCGTCGGCGGAACAGCATCCCGAACAGCGACGCGACGAAGTCGACGTTCTCGCGGGCCGTCAGGTCCGGATACAGCGAGAACAGCTGCGGCATGTAGCCGATCTGCTCGCGCGTCCTGCGCCGGAAGCGGCGTGGATCCTCTTCGAGGACACGGACCGTGCCGCTCGTTGGGGCGAGGGCTCCGGTGAGCATCCGGACGACGGTCGTCTTGCCCGCCCCCGACGGGCCGATGAGACCGAGGATCGTGCCCTGCGGGACGACGAAGGAGACGCCGTCCACGGCAACGAAATCGCCGAACCGCTTCGTCACCTCCTCGATGACGACGGTGGGCGAGGGCGCGGACGGGGGTTCGGTCACATGGGCTCCTGGGTGTCGGCACGGTGGCGCCCGGCGCACCGGCCGGGCTTCCCGAGTATCGAGAGGGGGCGTTGCGCCGGTGTCGCCGCGGGCCGACCCGCATACCAAGCGCATGACGCGGGCGACGCTGCAAGCCCGCTGCGACGACCGGCGGGCGCGACGGGCTCGCGCGCGCGATCTCGCGGCCCCACGCTTTCGGGCACATGCGCGAACCGTCACCCGACCAATCGTCGCGGCTCGCCGCCCGTGAGGCGGGCTTGCGCTATGCGACCGACGAGGTGCCCGGCTTTTCCCGCCGCCGCCGCGGGAAGGGTTTCAGCTACCTCGACCGGGATGGGACCGTGATCCGCGACCCCGACGTGGTGACGCGAATCCGCGCGATCGTGATCCCGCCCGCGTGGACCGACGTCTGGATCTGCCCCTGGCCGAACGGCCACATTCAGGCGACCGGCCGGGATGCACGCGGCCGCAAGCAGCACCGCTACCACCCCGAGTTCCGGGCTGCGCGGGATGAGGCGAAGTTCGGGCGGCTCGTCGAGTTCGCCACCGCACTGCCGCGGATCCGGAAGCGCGTCGACCATGATCTCGCCCGGCCCGGCGTCCCTCGCGAGAAGGTCCTCGCGGCGGTCGTGCGACTCCTGGAGCTGACGCTCATCCGCGTCGGCAACGACGAGTATTCGCGGTTGAACCAGTCCTTCGGCCTGACGACGCTCCGCGGCCGGCACGTCAAGGTCGAGGGCACGCAGATCCGGTTCCGCTTCCGGGGGAAGGGCGGCGCGCCCCACGAGGTCGGCCTGCGCGACCGGCGCCTCTCCGCGCTGATCCGGCGTTGCCAGGATCTGCCCGGCCAGGACCTGTTCCAGTACGTCGAGGACGGGACGATCCAGAACGTGTCGAGCGAGGACGTCAACGCGTACCTGCGCGAGGTCTCGGGTGGCGATTTCACCGCCAAGGACTTCCGGACCTGGGCCGGGACGGTGCTGGCCTACAGCGCGCTGTGCGAGCTGCCCGAGGCCATCGACGAGCGGACCGCGAAGCGGAACGTGGTCGAGGCGGTCAAGCGGACGGCGGGAGCGCTGCGCAACACCGCGGCCGTCTCACGCCAGGCGTACATCCACCCGGAGGTGCTCCAGGCATACGTCGACGGCCGGATCGAAGCCGTGGACCTCGACGACCTCAGCTCGGCGGAGCAGGCGGTCCTGGAGCTCCTGCGCGAACGGATCGAGGTGGACGCCGGACGGGGTCGGACACGGTCGCAAGGTCGCCGATAGGCGGCTTCGCCCGGAAACCGCGCGGACCGGCCCGTGGCGCAGCGACGATGCGGTCGGACGAAAGGAGGTCACCTTCATGACCCAGCAGACCGAAGCCCGAACGGGCACCGGCTATCCCGTGGACGACGCGACCTACAACCTGCTCCAGGCGCTCACCTCGAAGCTCGAGGCCATCGAGGCCTACGAGCAGTACCAGAGCGACGACCCGGAGAGCGTCTTCGGGCAGCTGCTCGAGGACGAGCGGCGCCACGCAGCGCTGCTCCACGACGCGCTGCGCCGGCAGCTCTCCGCGAGCTGACCCTCCGGGACGGGTTGTCCCGAACACGAGAAGAGGCCCCGCTCGAATGAGCGGGGCCTCTTCCTGTTGCGCGAGAGATCAGATTCGCGGCTCGTCGTTCGTTGCGTCGTCCGCGGCATCGCGAGCGTCGTCGCCGGCGTTGCCGAGAGTCTTGCGCGCGTCGTCTCCGGCGTTGCCGAGCTTGTCGGAGAGGTCTTCCTCTCCGTCGATCTTGCGCCCGGCCTCCTTGACAGTCTCTTCCGCCTCGCGATAACCCTTCTTGACGTCGTCCATGGTCTCGACCTCCTGGTGGGTGGGCTGCCAGGACGGCGCCCCTACCTCGAACCTAGGGCAGCCGCCCTATCGTGCCGAGACTGTCCGAGCGGTTCGGGCTATCAGCCCCGTTTCACCGGCGTGCGGCCGGACTGCGACCGGTCCAGCAGCGTGAAGCCCATCGCCGCGGCCGGGATGAGGGCCAGGATGACCAGCAGCCGGTTGGCACCGCCGAGCAGCAGCCCGAGCGCCAGCCCGACCGACAGCGTCGTGCCGGCCATCAGCGCCTCGTCGGAACCGGACTGGATGGCGCGGTTCGCCTCCTCCACCGCGGAGCGTGTCGACTGGGTCGCCTCCGGCAGCTTCGAAACCGCCTGCTCTGCGGCGCTTGCGACGTTGCCTGCAACCGCGCGAGCGGTCTCGGCCGGCCCGCCGTTCTGCGATACGTCGGCATCCTTCTTGCTGCTTGAGGTCTCGCCCGGGTTGTTCGAAGTCGTTGCCATCGCTCGCTCCCGCGTTAGAAAAGGGGACAAAAAGGCGACGGACGGCCCGAGGAGGGGGCTCGAGCCGTCCGTGCTTTGCGAGAGCGCCCCGTCACAAGCGCTCCCGTTGAGATATTCGCGCTGTCGTCCGGAACGTCCCCCTCGGGGGCCCCCGCGCCCCGTGACGTGGTCACCGTAGAGAAGTGTGCCATCGCCCATCCTCAATTGGCAGCCACCGGACATTGCATCCGCATAACGATCGTGGCCTTACGCCCCCGGAATCCCCACGATTGTGGCTCCCGGACCCCCAGTGGTACGGGAGCCATCATCCAGTTTCAAACCCCGGGATGGCGTCCACTCGCCTGTGATCGGGGCCCGGCTTGCATCCGGGTGTCAGGCGCCCGCTGCGATCCGCACGGGACGCCCAGCCGCTGAAAACCCCAGGGTGGGCGTGGTCAGACGGCGCCGCGGCCGGTCCTCGAGCGCCCCATCAGTGTGCTGACGACCATGACCACAAGGACGGCCCCGATCACCGCAGTCACCACCGACACGGCGTCGAGCTGTCCCTGGATCGGGTCGGTTCCGAAGATCGCCCCCGCCAGGAAGCCGCCGACTACGGCGCCCACGATCCCGAGGACGACATGGCCCACCACTCCGAGGCCCTCGTCGCCCTTGACGAGAAAGCCGGCCAGGTACCCGGCAACTGCGCCGAGCACGATCCACGCCACGATACTCATCCCGCACCTCCGCCCTCGGCCGCGGGGTTCGAGCCGCCCACGGCGACGGGGTTTCCGTCAGGCTCGATGCGCCGAACTATCCGGGCCCGGCCCCTCTCCTGACCATTACAAAATGGGTCCGCGGCATAACAACCGCCTGACAGCACGAACCGCCGGGCGGGCGCTCGGCGGTTCGCATTCGGCCGGCGAAGCGCCGGTCAGGAGGCAGACGGCGACGGCGACTCCATCGTGGCCGGGCTCTCGACGGCCGGGCTTTCGATACCGGCAGGGCTTTCGAGACCGGCAGGGCTTTCGATGCCGCCAGGGCTGCTGCCGGAATCCGAGGGGGTGCAGGCCATCGCCGCAGCAGCGGCGAGGACGAGCAATGCGAGCAATCGCTTCATGATGGCGGATCCTCCGTGGGGATTGACGCAGCCCGACCCGCGAACGGACGGGCGACCTCTCGTCGATGTCGACTGGGGGCCGCCGGGACCGTAGTCGCCGACGCGCATCGCTGATGGTGGCTCGGACCCCGATCGGGCTATCAGCCTTCTCGCAGTCGAACGCGTCGAAATGTGCTTCCTGTCACCACTAGCGGGTGGCTGCGGCCCACGTGTTACGGGACCGAAATGCGGTACGCCGACGCCCGGAATGATGATGGGGATCGGCGTCCGCGTGACACTCCGCGGAGCCGACGTGCCCGCGCCACGCGAGCGTGCTGTCGGCCTTCCGTCAGGAGGCACCATCGATGCTCGAGGAACGCGGGTCCGCGGAGTCAGGGACCGTCGTCGCGGATCGAGACGAGCACTCGATGCAATTGATCGAGTACGGCCTCGCGATCGTGGCCATCGTGGCAGCAATCCTGCTCGCCGTCCTTCGCTAGAAGGCGTCGGACGCGGCCGGCTTGCGGCATCAGCCGCCGTTGCCGTCAGGCGCCTCACCGGGAGGCGGCGGGGGCGGCTTTTCGGGCTTGTCGGGCTTGTCGGGTTTGTCGGGCTTGTCGGGCTTGTCGGGCTTGTCGGGCTTGTCAGGCTTGTCGGGCTTGTCGGGCTTGTCGGGAATGACCGGCTTCGGGCGCGGGCATGGCCCGGCGAGGAAACCGCCCCACGACGACTCGCCCGGGAGGTACGCCGTCGCAGCGGCCCACCGTCCGATGACCCCAACCCCACGCCGAGCGCGGCGCAGCCAGTCCTCGACATCGCGGTTCCATGCTGACGGACCGAGCTCTGCCTTGACGGGGTCGACACGCCAGCCGCCACAGCTCACTGAGTAGAGGAGGCCGGCCTCGTCGACGGCGTTGCGTGCCGTCGGCTGCGTCCCGCGGACGAAGAACTCCCTGCGCGTCTCGCGCGTCCACGGGCCCGGCTTCCCGCCCGACCAGGCATCGATCGTTGACCTCACGACCTTGCTCGGGCGCGGGAACTTGGCGATCGGCCACTTCTTCGAGTATTCCTCGACGAACGCGTGCCACAGCGGAGCGGCGGCCTTGATCGAGGTAGCCGGGTCGCCCGAGCGAGGCAGCGAGTGGTCGCTGTTGCCCATCCAGATGCCGACGACGAGCCCGGGCTTGTCCTTGTCCTTCGGCGGGGCGAGGTAGCCGTACGTCGAGAGGTCGCGAGCGTCCTGCGCCGTGCCGGTCTTGGCCGCCACCGGACGCCGGTTGCCACCCGGCCCGCGTGTCTCGCAGGACGGGGCCCCAGTGCCGCGTTGATCCTGGGGTCGCTGTTCCCGGCGAGGATGTCGTTCATCAGGAACGCGGTCTGGCCCGACACCGCCTTCTTGCCCTTGGGCTTGGGCGCCTTCCAGACGACTGAGCCGTCCGGTCCGCGGACCTCGAGGATCATCCGCGGCGGCACGTGGACGCCGCCGTTGGCGAACGTCCCGTACGCCGACGTCAGGTCGAGGGGGCGCACCTCGACAGTGCCCAGGGCGCCGGCGAGGCCGGCCTGGAGATAGGCCTTCTGCGCCGCCCTGGAACGTGATCCCGAGCGCCTTCGCACGCTTGGCGACGGCCTTGCTGCCGATCCGTTCCAGGGCCCGGACGGCCGGGATGTTGAGCGACTGCTGGAGCGCTTCGCGGACCAGGACCGGGCCGCGGTCGCGGCGGTCGGCGTCGCGCGGCGCCCACCGCTCGTCCGGCGTTGAACAGGGTCGTGACGTCGAGCAGCAGGGACCCGGGGGTGATCGCCTTTGACTCGAACCCTGCCCCGTAGAGGATCGGCTTCCACGCCGAGCCCGGCTGCCGGAAGCCGTCGCCCGCCGCGTCGTATTTCGGTTCGAACCGCTTCGAGGCCAGGTCGTCGCGCTCGTACCCGGCGCTCCCCAGGTAGGCGAGCACGTCGCCCGTCCGGTAGTCGATCGCGACGAGCGCGGCATTGTGGACGTCCTTCCCGCGCAGCGCCCGGATCCAGCCGCGCTCGCCGCTCGGGATCTCGAGCTGCTTCAGCATCCGCTCGCCGGCTGCTTCGCTTGAGGTTCGGTGCGATGACCGCGGCGGTGACCCAGCGCTGGGCCAGGCGCTGCGCCCGCCAGTCGAGCGTCGTGGTCACCCGGTAGCCGGCGGTGGTGAGGTCGATGTCGTCGCCCACGATCTGCTGGAGCTGGCGCTCCACCTGCCAGGTGAAGTGGCCCGCGCGGAACCGTGCCGGCTGGTCGCCTGCCAGGACGACGGGCTCCTCGAGGGCCGCCCTGAGCTCGGCCGGGGTCAGCTTGGTCCAGCGCGAGGTCGGCAGGTTGGTCAGCACCCAGTCCCGCCGGACGACCGGCGGCGAATCAGCGGGGACGACCAGGTCGCCGTCCTTGTTCTCCTCGGCGTAGGCATACGGATCGAGGGTGCTCGGCGACTTGGGGAGCGCGGCGAGCAGTGCCGCCTGCGCCGGCGTCAGGCTGGCGAGGTCCTCGACCCCGAAGTAGGCCTTTGCCGCGGCGGCGATCCCGTACGCCTTGTGCCCGTAGTAGATCTCGTTGAGGTACGCGGTGATGACCCGTTCCTTGCCGGCGACGCCGGGATATGTCTCGCTGAGGCGCATCGACTGGAGGATCTCCTTGGCCTTGCGGACATACCGGTCGGAGCCGGGCGCCACCACCTCCGCGGGCAGCATCCGCGCGCGGACGAGCTGCTGGGTGATCGTCGATGCCCCGCGCTCGCTCTCGCCGCTTGCGTTCTCGGCGATCGCGGACAGGATCGCCTGCGCGTCGAAGCCTGCGTTCTCCCAGAACGTGCGGTCCTCCGCGGTGGTCGTCGCGTCGAGAACCAGCCGGGGCACGTCGTCGTAGGCGATGACCCGCCGCTCGACGGTCTGGAAACGGCCCAGCTCGACCTCGCCCTCGCGGTCGTAGAGGATCGTCGGCTGGGCGAACGTCAGCGACTCGAGCTCACTCGGGTCCGGCAGGTCCTCGGACAGGTAGGCGACGGTGGCCGTGGCCGCGAGCCCGAAGACCGCCACGCCCGCGGCGCTGATGCCGAGAACCAGGGCCACGGCGATCGCGACGAACGTGCCGAGCCGGTGCGGCGGCCGCTGCTGGTTGCGGTGCGTCGCGCGCATCGTGACGATCCGCACCGCGTGGTGCGGGGTCGAGGGCACGCGGGAACGACGAACGACGGGCACCCCGTCACCTTCCCCCAGCCCGGGTCACGCATAACGTCTCGACCCGGGGCGGTCATTGCAGCCGCCTAACACGTACGAGACGAAGTCTAGTCCCCGGGGGCTAATCGCCCGTCGCGACGATCCGGAGCAGTTCGCCTGAGCTGAGGTCGGTCGCGTAGGCCTCGCCCGCCTCGTCCTCGCCGAACGCGCTGATATCGCGCCCCGTCTCGGCGACCAGGCGGCCTTCCAGCGGCCCGTCGTTCGTCGAGTCGAGCACCCACAGGTTGCCGCCGCAGAAGTCCGAGTAGACGTAGCCGCCCTGGAGCAGCGGTTGGGCCGTCCCGCGGTACACGACCCCGCCGGTCACCGAGCAACCGAAGTCGTGGCTGTAGGCAGTCACCGGCGGCGTGTACGCCGGGTCATCGCAGGAGTCGCCTGCGAAGCATTCGAAGCCCTCGACCCGGTTCCACCCGAAGTTCAGCCCGCCGCTGCCGGCGCGGGCGACGTCGACCTCCTCCCAGCTCCCCTGGCCGACGTCCCCGATCCACAGGTCGCCGGTCTCGCGATCGAACGACATCCGCCACGGGTTGCGCAGCCCGAGGTGCCAGATCTCGGGCAGGGCGCCGGACTGGTCCACGAACGGGTTGTCGGGTGGGACCGCGTAGCGCGCGTCGCCGGAACCGCCGTCGACGTCGATCCGCAGGATCTTGCCGAGGAGCGTGTCCATCCGCTGGCCGTTGTCGTGTGGATCGCCGCCCGAGCCGCCGTCACCGGTCGAGATGTACAGGTAGCCGTCGGGCCCGAACGCCAGCGCTCCGCCGTTGTGGTTCGGATAGGGCTGGTCGATCCGGAGCAGGACGACCTCGCTGTTGCCGTCGGCGCGGTCGGCGCCGGCCTCGGCGGCGAACGACGAGACGACCGTGTCGCCTTCGAGGTCCGTGTAGTTGACGAAGAAGCGCGGATCGGCGGGGAAGTCCGGATGGAACGCCAGCCCGAGCAGCCCGCGTTCGCCGCCGGCCGTCAGGCGATCGCCGATGTTGAGGAACGGATCGCCGAGCAACTGCCCGTCGCGCACGATCCGGATCTGGCCGCGCTGCTCGAGGACGAAGATGCGGCCGCTGCCGTCGCCGGCGTGGGTGACCGCCAGCGGCGAGACAAGCCGGTCGACCACCGGCTCGAGGTACAGCCCGAGGGCCTCGGGGTCGAAGGTTCCGCCGCCGGGCGACGCCGACGTGCCGGCCGGGCCGGGTGATCCGGCGGCCCCGCTCGACGCGACCGACGGTGCCGGCGAAGCCGATGCAGGAGCCTCGGACGGCGGCGATGGGGACGACGTGGCCTGCGTGCCCCCGCACGCGGCAAGGACGACGAGCAGGACGGCCACGAAGCACGCGGCCAACCGGGACGATTGGGTGACGGCATCGCGCGATGCTATCGCGGACGCTGTCGTCGCGAGGGCCTGCGCCGGCGGAATCGGCCTGCTAGCGTGTCGTCATCATCATCCTCATCGTCGCCTCGGTCGTGTTCGGATTGCTGGCGATCGATGGAAGGGCGAGCTCAAGCAACTGGCGTCAGGGCGCGTGATGCCGTTGCGCGGTCCGCGCCCGACCCTCCGCGTCCAGGCCGGAACAGGCACGCTGCGGCTCTCGTTCGACTCGAAGGAGGCGCGTGACCGCGCAGCGTCGGAACTGATCGGGGAGGCAGGGTTGCTCATCCGGGACACCGGCATCGCGGCGAGTCCGGGTTGATGGACGCGTTCCAGCTCGGCGAGGTCGAAGCCATCCGAAGCGCCGCGGGGAAGCGCTACCAGGAGTTCCTGCGCGTCCCGGACCTGAGCGCCGGGCTGTACGTCCTCGAGGCAGGAGATACCGATCCGCAGCAGCCCCACCGCGAGGACGAGCTGTATCTCGTCGTCGCGGGGAAGGCCACGATCACCGTCCGCGACGAGCAGCGCCCGGTCGAACCCGGCTCGCTGGTCTTCGTCGCGGCCGGCGTCCCGCACCGGTTCCACGACATCACCGAGCGCCTCGAGGCCCTCGTCGTGTTCGGCCCGGCGGAGTCCCTGCCGGGCGAGTAGGCGTCTACGCCGGGCGACGCGCCTCCGCCAGGTCGCGGAACTCGAGGGCCAGCTCCGCGCCGCGGCCCACCTCGTCGTGGCGGAAGAACACGAAGACGTCGTCGCCGGCGTCGAGGAACGGCCGCAACCGGTCGCGCCACGCCTCGAGCTCGCCGGTCGTGTAGTCGTGGCGGCGCAGCCGCAGGTAGAGACGCTCAGAGGTCCGCCGCACGCGTGGGCGGCACCTCGTCCTCCGGCAACTCCGTGATGCACAGCGCGGCGTCGGCGTCGGTCAGCGCGCGGTACGTCTCGTCGACGTCCCACGACGGCTCGCGCAGCTCGACGACGAGTGGCAGGTCTCGTGGCCACGCCCCGAGGAACCGCCGCAGCTTGTCGTCGTCGCGCTTCGCGATGTCGGGCAGCCGGAACAGGACGGCGCCCAGTCGCTCCCCGAAGGCGCGGTACGGGTCGGTCAGCCAATCGAGCCCGCTCGTCGGGTCGCCGAAGAAGCGGCCCGAGCCGCTGCGTTGGGCCTTCACCACGAACCGGAAGTCGTCAGGCGTGGCCGCCAGCCACGTCGCGACCTGCTCGGGCCGAGGCTGCCGGTAGAACGTGTTGTTGAGCTCGACCGCATCGAGCCGCGTCCCGTAGTACCGCAGCAGCTCGCCGCCGCGCACGCCCGCCGGATAGAAGCGCGGGGACCAGGCGGGATACGCGAACCCGCTCGTGCCGACGAGCAGGCGACCTGCCACGGTTCAGCCGGCCGCGGCCGGCTCCACGGTGGGGCGCGATTCCTGCTCGGCGTGCTCGGCCACGTCCACCATCGCCCGCCGGATCGCGCCGAGATCTGCCGGAGTCGACGACCTCGAAGAAGTGGCGCTCGATCCCGCGCAGGTGGGTGCGCGAGGCCCGCCGCAGCCGTTCGAGGCCCTTGTCGGTCAGGACGGCCTCCGCGCCACGCGCATCGGTCACGCACTGGTCACGGACGACGAGCCCGTCGGCGACGAGGCGGTCGATGAGGCGCGTCACGCCGCTCTTGCTGAGGATCACCCGGTCGGCGAGCGTGTTCATGCGCAGCCGCCGGTCCCGCGCCTCGGCCAGCGCGAGCAGCGCGTCGTATTCGCCGAGCGTCAGGTCGTGCTCGGCCCGCAGCTCCTCATCGAGCCGTCGCGTGATCCGCGCGTGGGCGACCAGGAACGCGCGCCATGGCAGGAGTCGCTCGTCGCGGGGGGTGACGGGATGGAGGGGATCGGCGTCCGGCATCGGCCCGATCCTACACCGCGACCGACTCGTTGACAACGCAACCATCCGGTGGCCGACATAATGCCGCCACATGGTCTTGGCCCCTGCGCAAACCGAACTGTCAGCGCCCCCGCGAGCGCCGCGCTACCTGACGCTCGACCACTGGCGCGGGATCGCCTGCCTCCTCGTCGTCCTGTTCCATTCGAGCGGCGTGGCGTTCCTGAGCATGGAGGCGAGCGGCACGCCGCCGCAGCAGGCCGGTCTCTCCGGGCTCGCGCTGTCGATCACGCGGATCGGCTGGATCGGCGTCCCGTTCTTCTTCGTGATCAGCGGCTACGCGATCTCGGCCACGGCCGATTCGTCGCGTCGCGGGCGGGGCGGCCCGATCGGCTACTTCAAGCGCCGATTCCGCCGCATCTACCCGCCGCTCTGGGCGATGCTCGTGTTGCAGGTGGCGATCGTTTTCGCGATTGACGTCTTCCTGTTCCGTGGCCTGCTCACGAACAGCATCGCGCCGATCGAACGACCCTGGCAGTTCGACCTGCCGCAGTGGATCGGCAACGTGACCCTCACCGAGTCCTGGCGCTACCACCTGCCGTTCAGCGACAGCCCGCGCGACTACATCATCGGCCAGGCCTGGACGTTGGCCTACGAGGAGCAGTTCTACCTCGTCGTTGGCGCAGCACTGATCTTCGCGGCGCGGCGGTTCTTCTCGGTCGCGGCCGCGGTGACCATCGGCGTCATCCTGCTTCTGGAGGTCGCGCCCCTCGCGGGCCTCCGATTCAACGGGTTCTTCTTCGACGGCTACTGGATCGCGTTCGCGATGGGGATCCTGATCTACTGGCAGATCAACTACGGGACGCGGACGACGGCGTACGCGACGTGGGGCCTGCTCGTGGCGGGTCTGATCTATGCGGTCACGATCGGCCCCCGAGCAAGGCGAGCTGGAACGCGACCTCGCCGCGGCGGCGATCTTCGGCATGATGCTCTTCGCGCTCCACCGCTGGGACGCGCGGATGGCCGCGTGGCCGGCACTTCGGCCGCTGAAGCTGGCGGGCGTAATCTGTTTCAGCCTGTACCTGAGTCACGCCGTGATCGTCCGAACCATCAGCACCGGACTCTACGGAGCGGGCCTGACGGACCCGACCGTGACCGTGCTCGTCGTGCTGCCGATCTGCCTGGTCGCCGCGATCGCCGTCGGCTGGGCGTTCCATCACCTCGTCGAGCGTCACTTCCTCAACCCGTCGTCTGGGCCGTCGCCGTCCGGGATGGCATCGGCGCAGCCGGCTCGCCCGATCCTCCAAGCCGAAGGAACCGTCCGATGATCGACTTCGACGTCCAGGCGGTGCGCCGCCGCTTCCCGGCCCTGAGCGAGCTGCACGACGGGCGGCCGCTCGTGTTCTTCGACGGACCCGGCGGGACGCAGGTCCCCGAAACGGTCATCGAGGCCGTCTCCACGTACTACCGCGAGTCGAACGCGAACGCCGGCGGCGCGTTCGCGACCAGCGAGCGGAACGACGCCATCGCCCACGAGGCGCACCTGGCAATGGCCGACCTGCTCGGCGCGGCCGATCCCGAGTCGATCAAGTTCGGCGCCAACATGACCACGCTGACGCTCCACCTCAGCCGGTCGATCGGCGCGACGCTGTCGCCCGGCGACGAGATCGTCGTGACGAACCTCGACCACCAGGCGAACGTGGATCCGTGGCTGTTGCTGGCGAAGGATCGGGGACTGACGGTCAGGACGGTCGACATCCGGCCCGACGACGCCTCGCTGGACCTGACGTCCCTCGACGACGCTCTTGGGCCGAAGACGAAGCTCGTCGCGTTCGGCTGGGCGTCGAATGCGGTCGGCACGATCACCCGTGCCGCGGACATCGTGTTCCGGGCGCACAAGGTCGGCGCGCTGGCGTACGTCGATGCCGTGCACTTCGCGCCGCACGCTGCGATGGACGTGCACACGCTCGATGCGGATTTCGTCGTGTGCTCCGCGTACAAGTTCTTCGGGCCGCACGCGGGGGTGCTGTACGGCAAGCGGGACCTGCTGGATTCGCTGCCCGCGTACAAGGTCCGTCCCGCGCACGACCGGTTCGAGACCGGGACGCCGAACTTCGAGGGGCTGGCCGGCGTGCTGGCTGCGGTCGAGTACCTCGCGTGGGTGGGGCGAACGCAGGGTGTTGCCGAGGAGGTCACCGGCCGGCGGCTGACGCTCCATGCCGCGATGACGGCCATCCGGACCTACGAGATGGAGCTGTACGACCGGCTGGTCGACGGGCTCGAAGCCATCCGCGGCGTCCGGATCCACGGGATCACCGATCGCGGGCAGTTCGACCGGCGCACGCCGACGGCGGCATTGACGATCGAGGGGGTTGCCCCGCGCGCCGCGGCCGAGGCGCTCGGGCGCGACGGGATCGCGACCTGGGACGGCGACTTCTATGCGAGCGGGCTGATCGAGCGGCTCGGGCTCGCCGAGTCCGGTGGCGTGCTGCGCATCGGGCTCGTGCACTACAACACGGCCGAGGAGGTCGACCGGCTGCTCGAGTCCCTCGAGCGGATCGCGGCGGGCGCCGCGGCCGTCGTCTGAGCCGCCGAACTTGACCGCCCCTGCCCCCGACGTCGCGATCATCGGCGCCGGCATCATCGGCGTATCCGTCGCCGAGCAGCTCGCCGCGGCCGGGGCCAGCGTTCGCGTCTTCGAAGCCGCCGCCGTCGCGGCTGCCGCGTCCGGACGCAACTCGGGCGTCGTCCAGCATCCGTTCGATCCGGTGCTCGCCAAGCTGCACCTGGGCACTCTCGAGCGCTACCGGCGCCTGGCTGACGAGGAGCCGAAGCTGTTCGGGCTGCCGGCGGAACCCGCTGGCATTCTGCTGGTCAGCCGCGACCCGACCAGGCTCCGTGCCATGGCCGCCGGGTACTCGCGGACCCATCCCCAGTTCCGGCCGGCGTTCCTCGCGCCGACAGAGGTGACGCGGCTCGAGCCGGCGGTCGCCGAGGACGTGGCCGCCTGCCGCCTTGCGATCGGCTATCCCGTGGCGCCCGCGTCGGCGACCCACGCGCTCGCGGCCCGCGCCCGGGAGCTGGGCGTGCGCTTCCAGATCGGCAGGCCGGCGCGATTGCGGATCAATGGCGGTCGCGTCGCCGGCGTACGGGCCGGTGATCGCTTCGAGGCCGCCGGGGCGGTGGTCGTCGCGGCCGGGCCGTGGTCCCCGGAGCTCATCGACCCGACGGGGACGTGGCGCCCCATCCAGCCACTGTGGGGCGTCGTGGTCGAGGTCGACCTGGCCAATCCGCCGGGCCATGTCCTCGAGGAGGTCGGGATCGACGTCGAAGGCGGGATCCCGACGCCGCACGGGGTGAGCGGGCCCGACCCCGAGTTCAGCCTCGTGACGGCGAATGGCGCCAGCTCGCTTGGTTCGACCTTCCTCCGCTCGGAGCCGGATCGGGACGCGATCGCGCCGCGCCTCGTCCGGCACGGCGCGACGTATGTCCCGGCCATCGCGAAGGCCGCGATCGGTGCCTCGCGTTCCTGCGCCCGGCCACTGTCGGTCGATGGGCGTCCGCTGATCGGTCGCGTGCCCGGGACGGACGGCCTGTGGATCGCGGCCGGCCACGGGCCGTGGGGCGTGTCGACCGGGCCGGACAGCGGCCGCCTCCTCGCGGATCTCCTGCTCGGGCGGCTGGCCGAACCGCCGGCTGCCCTCGACCCCGCGCGCTTCGGTGCTCCGCCCGCCTCCGCCTAGTAGATCCGTGGGTCGCGCAGGACGTCCATACCCTGGCGCCAGATTTCGCGCACGTCGTCCCAGATGTCGCTCAGGGTCGCGAGGTAGGGCTGGCCGCTGACCTCTTCGACCGTTGGAGCTTCGAAGGCCACCGTCGCGTTCGCGGCGTCAGGACGTTCGACTGGCGCCTCATGCGACGACCCGATGCGGGGCGACGTGCGTGATCCGAGCCGTGGCGGCGTAGCCGGCCATGTCCAAGAGGGTACGCCCGCCGCTATTCTCGCGCCGTGACGACCGTCGAACGCGCCTTCGGTGCCCAGAGCATGACCGCGCCGCTGCGCGAGGTGCTCGTCAAGCGGCCGGGTCCGGCGTTCGGGGCCGCCTTCGACGATCCCGCCCACGGCTTCCTCCACGCGTGCAACCTGGAGATTGCGCAGCGCGAGCACGACCGGTTCGTCGAGCTGCTGGCGTCGCTCGGGCCGACGGTCCACGTCCTCGACACGGAGATCGACAGCCCGGACCTCGTCTACACGTTCGACCCGCTGCTGGTCAGCGATCGTGGCGCGATCCCGCTTCGTCCCGGCAAGCCGAACCGCCTCGGCGAGCCCGAAGCGATCGAAGCGTGGACGCTGGCGCGCGGGATCCCGACCGCCGCGCGGATCGAGGCGCCGGGCACGATCGAGGGCGGCGACACGTTCTGGCTGCGACCCGACCTGCTGTGCATCGGCCGGACCCTGCGGACGAACGACGACGGGGCGCGGCAGCTCGCGGGGATCGTCGGCGGCGACGTGCGGATCTTCGACGTGCCGTACTGGCGCGGCCCGGCCGAGCTCATCCACCTGCTGTCGGTGATTTCACCCGTCGCCGACGACCTGGCGGTCGTCTACCTGCCGCTGCTGCCGGTCGGACTGTGGGCGCTGCTGCGCGACCTCGGCGTGCGACTCGTGGAGGTGCCCGACGACGAGTTCCCGACCCTCGGCTGCAACGTGCTCGCGGTTCGGCCGGGCGTCGTGATCGTGGCCGACGGCAACCCTCGAACCCGCGCGGCGCTCGAAGCGGCCGGCTGCGAGGTCCACGCCTATCCGGCCAGGGAGATCGGCATCAACGGCTCGGGCGGCCCGACCTGCCTGACGAGGCCGATCCTGCGCTCCGCGTAACAGGACGCTGAGCGACGTTGGTGTTCGCTGCGACCGAACGAATTGCTGCACGAACGTCGACGCGTGGCCACTTGACCGCACTTGACCGCGCTTCCCGAACGTGGCTGTTCGCCGCGGCCGAACGTCTGGACAGGATGTCTGCCGGTCGGCCGCTCTCATGGGCTGTTTCGTTCGCTAAGGGCGAACGCTCGCCAAAAGAAGCCGAAGTCAGCCGGCGACCGCAGCTGGTCACGCGTGCCGTCACAGGACGCTAACGGAGCGAGGCGTTCGCTTCGTCGACCTGCGCAGCGTGCGCGGCTGCGCAACCGAAACAAACGGGCGGGCTGAACTTCAATCAACCCGTTCATAGCCTGGTGGCCCAAGCTCGAGAGTTGCCAGTAGTCCAATTAGCGGATGACACCCGCGCAGGCGCGGGGATTGAATCACGCGCCGGGCCGTGGGGCGGCGAGCCCATCCAGGGATCGCAGAGGGAGAGCCCCCACATGCCGAAGCGTTTGATGCTTGCCACACTGCTCGCGGCAGTCCTCGTCGGCTGTGGCCAGGGACCAGCCCCGACCAGTCAGCCGGCTTCGTCAGCGGTCGACGTCGCCGTCGGGTCTCAGATCCCGTCGGACGAGCCGAGCGCCGCGCCGACCGCGACGCCGGACGTCGTGCCGGCCATGACCTCGGTCGAGCCTGCTGCCGTCTTCGACGTGCCAGGTGCATCGGGCCTTATAGCCGTCGTCACGGACGGGACGACCGTCTGGGCAGCGGGCAACGGGGCGATCCTCCGGATCGACGCCGCGACCAACAGAGTCGATCAGCTCCCAGCACCCACGCAGTCGGACGACACGACGATGGCGATCGCCGACGACGGTCTGTGGGTGACGCGCTGGGAGGGGCGTCATCTCTATCGCCTCGACCCGGAAACCGGCGAGGTGCTGCTGAGCGTCGACGTGCCAGCCCCGGTCAAGATCGCATTCGTCGGTGATGACCTGTGGCTCGGTCGCGAAGGCGCGAACAAGATGACGCTCGTCGACCGCAAGACCGGGGTGCTCGGGCGATCCGTGGACGCTGGAGCCTACGGCACGTCAGGTCTCGGTGACTTGTGGTTTACAACGGACTTGACCCCAACGATCGAGCGCGTGGACCCGGCCTCGGGCTCGGTCAAAGCCACGATCGAGGGCAAGGGCGAGGACAACTGCATGATCACGGGCGAGTTTCCCGACAACGTCTGGTCGAGCTGTTTTGGCCGCGAAGTCCGCTCGCGCTCTGCTACCCGGATCGATCCCGCGACGGACACGGTGGCGGCGGTCGCGACCCTGCCCCCAAGTCACGGGGGGTCCGTGGCGATCATCGACGGCGAGCCCTGGTTCGTCGGCTTGTTCGATGACGCCCACGGAAACCCGCTTGGAGGGCTCCTCCGTATGGATCCCGCCACCGGCGCAGTCGAGCGGTTCGTCTCCATCGGTCCTGCCGATCCCGACCCGAGTGTCGTTGCCTCCGGGGCGCTCTGGGTCCCCGATGAGGCCGGTCATCGCATTCTTCGGGTGAACGTCGCCGATCTGTCCGACTGACCCACGGCGGCTCGCCGGCTAGTCCCGCCAGGGCCGCTCAGTGGTCGCGGAGCCGGACCCGCCGGCTGTCCAGGTCCTCGATCCGCCGGACACCGAGCAGCTGCATGGTCCGGACGGCCTCCTTGCGCAGCAGCTCCCCGGCGCGCGCGACGCCACGCTCGCCGCCCGCCATCAGCCCGTAGAGATAGGCGCGGCCGACCAGCACGGCCCGAGCGCCCATCGCGACAGCCGCGACCACGTCCGCGCCGTTCAGGACGCCGCCGTCGACGTAGACCTCGGCGCGATCCCCGACGGCCGCGGCGATCGACGGCAGCTGCTCGAGCGGCGTCGGCGCGCGGTCGAGCTGGCGGCCGCCGTGGTTCGAGATGACGATCGCGTCCGCGCCGGCATCGACCACGGCGCACGCGTCGTCGACGGTCTGGACGCCCTTGATGACGAGCGGGCCGTCCCACGCCTCGCGGAGCCAGGCGAAGTCGGCGATGGTGATGGTCGGGTCGAAGACGCGGTTGATGAGGTCCGCGACCGTGCCGCCGGTCTCGGAGAAGACGGCGAACCGAAGCGGCTCCGTGGTGAGCTTGTCGAACCACCAGCCCGGGTGGAGCGCGATGTCGACCAGCGTCCGGAGCGAGAGCGTCGGCGGGATCGTGAACCCGTTGTGGACGTCGCGCAGCCGCGCGCCCGCGACCGGGGTGTCCACCGTGAGGATGAGCGTGCTGAAGCCCGCCGTGCGGGCACGGCGAACGAGGTCGAGCGCGGCCTCGCGGTCGTTCCACAGGTAGAGCTGGAACCAGCGGTCCGTGTCCGGGCGCCGCGGCGGCCACGTCCTCCGGCGACGTCGTCCCGAGCGTCGACAGCGCGTACGGGATGCCCATCCGGCCGGCGACGCGGGCGACCGCCGGCTCGCCCTCCTGGTGCATCAGGCGCGTGAACCCGGTCGGGGCGAAGACCAGCGGCAGGGCCGCCGGCCGGCCGAGGATCGTCGTCGAGGTGTCGACCTCCGACACGTCCTGGAGCACGCTGGGGACGAACTCGATGCGGGCGAACGCGTCGCGCGATCGGCGCAGGCTCGTCTCCGTCTCCGCCGCCCCGTCGACGTAGTCGAACACGGCTCGCGGGACGTGGCGCCGGGCAACGGACCGGAGGTCCCAGATGGTCGCGGCCGAGGCGAGGCGGCGTTCGACGGGAGACAGCCTGAGCGGGCCCGTGCGCAGGTACGGCTGCAGCTCGGACGGGCGTGGGAGTCGCCGACGCGTCACGGCGTCGAGGATACGGTGGCCGGTCGGCGTCCAGGTTCGTAGCGCCGCAGCGTCTGGGTCGCACGGATCCGCGCGCGAAGGGTCTCGAGATCCCCGCTGATCAATCCCGCGGCCCGGGCCTGGACGAGGACATTGCCGAGCGCCGTGGCCTCGACCGGTCCGGCGACGACCGGGAGCTCGATCGCGTCGGCCGTGAGCCGGCACAGGAGATCGTTCCGCGCTCCGCCGCCGACCAGGTGGACGGTTTCGACGCGACGGCCCGACAGGCGCGCCGCATCGCGCACGGCGGAGGCGAAGGCCGCCGCGAGGCTGTCGAGGATGCAGCGGACGAGCGCCTCACGCGTCGATGGCGCGGCCTGCCCGTCCCTGCGCAGCGCCGCTGCGATCCGCGCCGGCATGTCACCGGGCGGCAGGAATGCCGGATCGTTCGGGTCGACGATCGGGACCCCCGGCCGGAAGCTTCGCCGCCGCCGGCCAGCAGGCGGTCGAGGTCCTCCGGGTTCGCCGGCCTCGGCCCACGTGCGCATGGATTCCTGCAGGAGCCACAGCCCCATGACGTTGCGCAGGAAGCGCACCCGGCCGTCCACGCCGCGCTCGTTCGTGAAGTTCGCCGCGCGGCTGGCGTCGGTCACGACCGGCCCGTCGAGCTCGACGCCCACGAGGCCCCAGGTCCCGCACGAGATGTAGGCGAAGGCATCGCCGGCGGCCGGAACGCCGACGACTGCCGACGCGGTGTCGTGCGAGCCGACGTGGATCACCGGCGTCGCTGCCGGCAGGCCGGTCGCTTCGGCCACGTCGTCGCGAAGCGGCCCGAGCCGGTCGCCCGGGTCGGACAGCTCCGCGAACAGGCGTCGCGGGAGACCCGAGCGCGTCGATGACGTCCCACGCCCAGGTCGCCGACGTCGCGTCGAGCAGGCCGGTCGTGGACGCGTTCGTGCGTTCCGCCGCGGGCCGGCCGGTCAGCCACGACGCCGACGAGATCGGGGATGAGGACCATCGTGGCTGCATCCGCGAGCGAGGCGTCGGGCTCGGCCGCCAGCTGGTAGAGCGTGTTGAACGGCAGGAACTGGAGGCCGGTCCGCGCGTAGAGACGGTCGGGCGGCACGATCGCGTGGACGCGCTCGACGCCGCGCGCGGTCCGCTCGTCGCGGTAGTGGAACGGCTCGGCGACGAGCTCACCGCCGGCATCGAGCAGCCCGTAGTCGACGCCCCATGCGTCGACGCCGATGCCGGCCAGGTCGTCCGCCGCTGACGCGGCGCGGCGCAGGCCTTCGAGGACCTCGCGCCTGAGGACGGCGGCATCCCAGCGGAGCCCGTCAGGTGACGTGACGGGCCCGTTCGGGAAGCGGTGGACCTCGGTGAGGTCGAGCGTTCGGTCCGACACCCGGCCGACGACGACACGCCCGCTCGAGGCGCCGAGGTCGACGGCCGCGACCGCGCCGCCGGTCATCGCAGGAAGGCGGCTGCGACCCCGGCGTCGACGGGGACGTGGAGGCCGGTCGTCTGCGACAGGTCGCCCCCGACGAGGGCGAACACCGCCGCAGCCACGTGCTCCGGCAGCACCTCCTTCTTGAGCAGCGTTCGCTGCGCATAGAACTCGCCGAGCTTGTCCTCGGGGACCCCGTAGGTGCGCGCGCGATCGGCGCCCCAGCCCTTGGCGAAGATCCCGGAGCCGCGCACGACGCCGTCCGGGTTGACGCCGTTGACGCGGATGCCGTACTGCCCGAGCTCCGCGGCAAGGAGCCGGACCTGGTGCGCCTGGTCCGCCTTCGACGCGCCGTAGGCGACGTTGTTCGGCCCCGCGAAGAAGGCGTTCTTGCTGACGATGTACACGAGGTCGCCGCCCATGCCCTGGTCGCGCATCACCCGGGCGAACTCGCGCGAGACGAGGAACGAGCCGCGGGCCATCACGTCGTGCTGGAGGTCCCAGTCGCGGGCGTCCGTCTCGAACAGCGACTTCGAGATCGACAGACCGGCATTGTTGACGACGATGTCGACGCCCCCGAACGCGAGCACCGACGCCTCGAGCGCGGCGGCGATCTGCGCCTTCATCGGTGACGTCGCAGGCGACGCTGACCGCCCGGTCGGTGGTGCCGATCTCGCGGGCGACCGCCTCCGCGTTGCCCGCATCGATGTCGGCGACGATGACGCACGCGCCTTCGGCCGCCAGCCGGTGGGCGATCGCCCGTCCGATCCCCGAGCCGCCGCCGGTCACGAATGCGACGCGGGTCGCCAGCGGCTTCGGCCTGGGCTGGCGGGCCAGCTTGGCCTCCTCCAGCGCCCAGTACTCGATGCGGAACTTCTCCGATTCGGGGATCGGCGCGTACGTGCTGATTGCCTCCGCACCGCGCATGACGTTGATCGCGTTGACGTAGAACTCGCCGGCGACCCGGGCGGTCTGCTTGTCCGTCCCGAAGCTGAACATGCCGACACCCGGAACGAGCACGATCGCCGGGTCGGCACCGCGCATCGGCGGCGAGTCGGGCGTGGCGTGCCGTTCGTAGTAGGCGGCGTACTCGTCGCGGTAGGCCGCGTGGAGCTCGCGGATCCGCGACCTCGAGCTCTTCGAGCGGCGCCGACCCAGGCAGATCGACGACGAGCGGCCGGACCTTCGTGCGCAGGAAGTGGTCGGGGCACGACGTCCCGAGCGCGGCGAGCCGGGGCATCGCCTCGCGGGCGACGAAGTCGAGGACGACGTCGCTGTCGGTGTAGTGGCCCACCTGCGGGCGATCCGTGGACGCCAGCCCGCGCAGCAACGGGAAGAGTGCGGCGGCGCGCGCCCGTCGGTCCGCTTCGGGCAGCGCCGCGTGCCCCGGCACCGCAGCGCCAAGCGGCTCCGGCCGGCCGTGCTCCGCGATGAACCGCTCCGCGGTCCGGATGATCTCGAGCGAATTCCGCTCGGCCTCCTCCGATGTCGCGCCCCAGGCCGTGATGCCGTGGCCGCCGAGGATCACGCCGATCGCATCGGGTCGCTCGCGCCGGATCGCGGCGATGTCGAGCCCGAGCTGGAACCCGGGCCGTCGCCACGGGGTCCACGCGACGCGGTCACCGAATGCCCGCCGGGTCAGCGCCTCGCCGTCCGCCGCGGTGGCGAACGCGATCCCGCTGTCCGGGTGGAGGTGGTCGACATGGGCCGCGTCGACCAGCCCGTGCATCGCGGTGTCGATCGACGGGGCGGCACCGCCGCGTCCGAACAGGCAGTGGTCGAACGCCGCGACCATCTCGTCTTCCTGCTCGACGCCGGGGTAGACGTCCACGAGCGACCGGAGGCGATCCAGCCGGAGGACCGCCAGACCGGCCTCGGTGAGCGTCCCGAGATCGCCGCCTGAACCCTTGACCCAGAGCAGCTCGACCGGGCGTCCGGTCAGCGGATCGATCGCGCTGCCCTTGGCCGAGGTGTTGCCGCCGGCGTAGTTCGTGTTCTTCGGATCGGCCCCGAGTCGATGCGAGCGCTCGAGAAGATCGCTGACTGTGTCGCCCGTGGCCCCTGTTGACGCGGTGACGTGCGTCGTCATGGGATGCCACCCCGCCCTCGACATTGGGTCGGCGCGACCGCTCGGGCCTGGAGGAGCAGGGCCCGAGCGGCGGCCGATTGGGCGTGGACCAGGAAAGGGACTCATGTGGCGCCTCCTGGCGTCGGCAGCGCGTCGGAGGGAGAGGCATCGCGGAGCGATCGGCGCGCGAGGTATCGGCGCAGGTCGGAAATAACGTTCGGCAGCAGCACCGACAGGATCAGCAGCGCTCCGATCACGCCGGTCTGCGAATTGCCGCTCACGCCGAGCAGCGACAGCCCGTTGCGCAGGTTCAGGATCACGAGGATCGACAGGAACACGCCGAGCATCGATCCGCGTCCGCCAAAGATGCTCACGCCGCCGAACAGCACGATCGTGATGACGTCGAGCTCGAAGCCCTGGGCGATGCTCCCGCGCACGGAACCGAAACGCGCCGCGAGCAGCAGCCCGGCGGCCGCGGCCACGAGCCCGGACATGATGAACAGGGCCGCCTTCACGCGGGACACCCGGACGCCGGAGAAGCGGGCGACGGCCGTGCTGTTCCCGACGACATACACGAGACGCCCGAACCCGGTCCGGTGGAGCACCACCGCGGCAACGACCAGCAACACGAAGAAGAACAGGACGGCGAACGGGATCGGCCCCACCATCGGTCGCTGGCCGAGCGTCTCGAACCAGTCGGGGAAGCCACCGAGCGAGCCATCCTCGATGAGCATCAGCGCGAGGCCGCGATAGCCGATCAGGCCGGCCAGCGTCACCGCGAGCGATGGCAGTCCCACGACCGCGACCCAGAACGCGTTGTTGAGGCCACACAGGAGGCCGACTCCCAGCGCGAGCAGCAGCGCGATCTCGGGTGCTGTGCCCTGGTCGATCGCCCACGCGAACAGGATCGCGGCGAGGCCCATGATCGACGCCACCGACAGGTCGATCTCGCCGCCGATGATGACGAACGCCATCACCAGCGCGACGATCGCCTTCTCGATCCCGAGCGTCAGCAGGTTGACCTGGTTCTGCGGCTGGAGGTAGCCCTGCACGGTGCTCGCGTTCGCGACGACGATCACGATCAGCAGGACCAGCAGGAGTCCTTCCCAGGTGCGGAGGAAGCGGCGGACGTCAGCCAACTGCGACCCCCTCGGCCTCGCGACGGGCCATCTCGCGGGCCCTGGCCGCCTGCCAGCCCGCCCGCAGCCGGGCAAGGATCACGCTGTCGCTCGCCACGGCAAGGAGGATCAGCAGGCCGAGCAGCGCGTCGCGCGTGAACTCGGAGACCGCCTCCATCCGGGTGAGGCTCTGCGAGAGGAGGTCGATCAGGAAGGCGCCCAGCACCGCCCCGCCGATCGAGCCGATCCCGCCGAAGATGTTGACGCCCCCGACGACCACTGCGGCAACGGCCTGCAACTCGAGGCCCAGACCGGCGGCAACCGTGATGTTCCCGAAGCGCGACAGGAACATGAACCCGGCGAGGCCGGCCAGGGCGCCGGACAGGGTGAACGCGAGGAAGACGTCGCGTTTGACCGGCATGCCGACGAGCTGCGCACCCTCGGGGTTCGACCCGATCGCGAACAACCGCCGCCCGAACGGCAGGTACCGGAGCCCGAGCTGGAACACGACCGCGATGGCGAGCGCCATCACCACCAGCGGCCGGATGTCGAGCGTGCCGATCGTCAGCAGGTCGACCCGCGGCAGGTCGACGACCCAGGTCGGGAGCGACTCGGTGGTCACGGTCTTGGATCCGGACAATTCGACGAGCAGCACCCGGAAGATCGCCAGCGTGCCGAGCGTCGTCACGATCGCCGGGACGCGGCCCCACGACACGATGACGCCGTTGATCGCGCCGAGGACGCCCCCCAGGACGAGGCACAGTCCGATCACGAGCACCGGCGGCAGGTCCTGGAAGCTGCCGAGCAGCGTGCCGACGCCATAGGCGATGAGGCCGACGATCGAGCCCACCGACAGGTCGACGTTGCGGGTCAGGACGACCAGCGTCTGGCCGACCGCGAGGACCGCGACGATCGCGAAGCTGGCGCTGATGCGGGTGAACGTCGTGCCCGACAGGTAGCCGTCGATCTGTGTTGCAAAGAACGCGATCAGCAGCGCGATGATCACGACCAGCGACGCCTCGCGGACCTGCTCGGGCCGCACGCGGGACGTGACGATGCTCACCGGGCTGGCGGTCATGCGGCGGTCACCCCGGCCTCGCCCATCGCGGCCGTCAGGACGGCTTCGGCGGTCGCCTCCTCGTGGCCGAGGACCGCGGTCTGCCGGCCCTCGCGCATGACGAGCACCCGGTCGCTCATGTTGAGGACCTCGGGCAGGTCCGAGCTGATCATGATCACGGCCATCCCGGCCTTCGCCAGGTCGTCGATGATCCGGTGCACGTCGGCCTTCGCCCCGACGTCGATGCCGCGCGTTGGCTCGTCGAGGATCAGAACGCGCGGGTTCGTGTTGAGCCACTTGCCCAGCATCACCTTCTGCTGGTTACCGCCCGACAGCGACCCTGCCGGGCTCTCGATCGACGCGGTCCGGATGCTCAGCCGCTCGCGGTAGTCGCGTGCCGTCGCCGCCTCGTCCCGGCGCTTGAGCAGGCCGGCCGGGCCCGTATAGCGCGAGAGCGACGGCAGCGACAGGTTCGCCGCAATCGAGAGGGGCAGCACGAGGCCGTAGCCATGGCGGTCTTCGGTCGCGTAGGCGATCCCGTGCCGCATCGCATTGCTCGGGCTGGAGATCCGCACCGGCTTTCCGTCGATCTCGATCGTGCCGCTGTCGGCCGGAGCCACGCCGAACAGGGCGAGCCCCACGTCGGTGCGGTGTGCGCCGACCAGGCCCGCGAAACCCAGCACCTCGCCTGCGCGAACCTCGAAGGAGATACCGTCGAAGACGCCGGACAGCCCGAGATCGCGCACCTCGAGGACGACGGGTCCGGGCTCGTGACGCGAGCGCTTGAAGAAGTCGCCGACGTCGCGCCCGACCATGTCCCGGATCGCGACGTCCCTGGCGAGCTCGCCTCGTCGCGCCGTCCGGATCCAGCGCCCGTCGCGCAGGATCGTGATCCGGTCGGCGATCTCGAAGACCTCGTCCATCCGATGCGAGATGAAGAGGACGGCGACGCCGGACTGGCGGAGCGATTCGACGATCCGGAAGAGCCGTCGGGTCTCATTGGCGGACAACGACGACGTCGGCTCGTCCATGATCAGGACGCGGGCGTTGAGCGAGAGTGCCTTGGCGATCTCGACGGTTTGCTGCTCGGCCACCGTCAGGCCGCGGGCCGGTAGCTCGACGTCGAGCTCGACGCCGAGCCGCTGGAAGACCGCCTTCGAATCGCGCTGCATCTGCCCGCGGTTGACGATCCGCCCGCGGTCGCGGTGGCTGATGAAGACGTTCTCGGCGACCGACAGGTCGGGGAACACCATCGGTTCCTGGTAGATCGCCACGATCCCGAGTGCCTGCGCAGCGAGGGCGCTCGCGATCGATCGCGGTTGACCGTCGACGACGAGCTCGCCGGTGTCCGGCTGCTCGACGCCGGTCATCACCTTGATCAGCGTCGACTTGCCGGCGCCGTTCTCACCGATGAGGGCGTGCACTTCGCCCGGGTAGAGGGCGAGCGATGCACCGTCGAGCGCCTGGGTCGAGCCAAAACGCCGCGAGACGCCTCGTACCTCGATGATCGGTTGGGGATCGCGCTGCTGGTCCGTCATCCCTCGGGCCCCACCGTCGGCCGCTGCCGCTTCAAGAAACAATACGGGCGCCACGCCCTTTTGAGCGTGGCGCCCGTGCGTCGCGTGGGCTGCCTGGGGTCAGCCGCCGACGTTGGTCTCGTCGTAGACCGTGAATGGACCCATCACGATCCGGAGCCCGGCGTCACGTGTCGGGTCCTTCTCGATGGTGTAGGTGCCCATCCGGCCGGCCTCGAACGTCTCGCCCTCGACACCCTGGAGGGCACCGGTCGCGAGCAGGTACGTGGCGTAGTACGTGACGTAGCCAAGGTCGACGAACGACCACAGCGCGAACTGCGGGGAGCAATCGGGGACGTACGACTCCATCTCGGCCGGCAGGCCGAGGCCGGAGACCTTGATCGTGTCGCACAGCCCCTCGTCCTGCATGGCCTTCGCGGCGGCGGCGATGCCCACCGTCGTCGGGGCCATGATCAGCTTCAGGTCCGGATGAGAGTCCACCAGCGCGAGTGCCTGGTTGTACGACTTCTCCGATTGGTCGTCGCCGTAGACGGTGTCGACGAGCTTGAGGTTCGCGTACTTCGGGTCCGTGAGGGTCTCCTCGAGCGAGGCGATCCACGCGTTCTGGTTGGCCGCGTCCGGCGTCGCCGAGAGCACGGCGAACTCACCGCCGGCCTCGCCCAGGATCTCGAGGGCCATGTCGGCCATGACCACGCCGGTCTCGTCGAAGTCGACCTGCGCGACGAACAGGCTTTCGCCTTCAGCGGACGGGATCGGGGAGTCCCACGTCACGACCTTGATCCCGCCGTCTGCCGCGGTCTTCGCGGCGGGCGCGATCTGGTCGCCCGAGTTGTTCGAGATCATCAGAGCCTGGAAGTCCTGCGTCGGCGCGTTCGTGACGTACTCGATCTGTCCACCCGTGGCGCTCGATGCCTGGTCGGGGCCGGTGTAGGACAGCTCGGCCGGGTTCTGGAGCTCCGCATGCGCCTCCTGGGCGCCCTCGTTTGCCTGGTCGAACACTGCCACGCCCGTGAACTTCGGCAACAGCAGCATCTTGACCGACTCGCCCGGCGTTGCCGTGACCGCGCCGCCGGCCGCCGCGCTGGCGCTCGCTGCCGCGGACGCCGGGGCGGATGCGGGTGGCTCGGACGCAGGCGGTGCGGAAGCGGCGGTCGACTCAACCGCGGCGGGGCTTGGAGAGCCGCCACCCGATGAGCATGCGGCCGCGACGAGGGCCACGGTCGCCAGCAGCCCGAAGAGCCGTCGCTGGGTAGGGGACATCGACACGTTCCTCCTCTTCCGGCATCGCTCACGCCCATCGTTGCGGATGTTGCGAATGCTTTCGGATTGGCGCACATTAGGTTCGATCATGGCGCCATGTCAACATTGCAGCCACGCATTCGCAACCACATTGCTCATCGTCGCGTGACCTCGCGTTAGGATGAGCGCAGTCGTCGTTCGAAGCCCAGGGACGCCAGTGTTCACGCAGGAACGGCAGCAGCAGATCCACCGGATGGTCGAGGAGCACGGCCGCGTCCTCGTCACGGAACTCGCCGAGCGGTTCGACGTCTCGGAGCAGACGATCCGCAAGGACCTGCTCGCACTCGAGCGGTCGCACCGGCTGACCCGGACGCACGGCGGCGCGATCGCCACGGCGCCGGACCGACCCGAGCTGGCATTCGACGTCCGCCAGCGCATCGAAGCCGATGCGAAGCGGCGGATCGCGGCGGCAGCAGCCAACTTCGTGCACGACGGCGAGACGATCGCGTTCGACGCCAGCACGACGGCACTCGAGGTCGCGCGCCGGCTTCGTCAGATCGGCGGCTGGCGGGAGCTGACCGTGGTCACGAACGGGATCCGGATCGCCGAAGAGCTCGCCGGGCAGGACGGGATCACGATCCTGATGCCGGGCGGCCGCATGCGCTGGGAGGCGCTGTCGGTCGTCGGTCCGTGGGGCGACGGCTTCTTCCGGCGGATCAACATCGCCCGCGCGTTCCTTGGCGCGGCAGGCTTCACGATCCAGTCGGGACTGACCGACGCGACGGAGGAGGAGGCCCAGATCAAGCGGGCGATGGTATCCGGAGCGATCGAGGTGACCGGCATCGTCGACCACTCCAAGTGGGGTCGGGCGATGCTCGCGACGTTCTGCCGGACCGACCGGATCGCCCGGATCGTGACCGAAGCGCCCGCCCCACCGGGCCTCGTCGAGGGCGTCCGTCGTGCCGGCATCGAGCTGGTGGAGGCCCCCGCGTCCGATGCCGACGTGACCCCCGCCAGCCCGACACAGTTCGTCGCGGCTCGGCCGTGAGCGGACCGGAACGCATCGGGTTCACGATGCGGGTGCTGCCCGGTCGCGAGGCGGAGTACCGCCGCCGTCACGAAGCGGTCTGGCCGGAGCTCCTCGCCGACCTGCGCGCGGCCGGTGCACGCAACTATTCGATCTTCCTGCGTGGCGCGGACCTCTTTGCCTACCTCGAGGTCGACGATTTCGACCGGTTCACCGGCCAGATGGCAACCAGCGAGGCGAATGCCCGCTGGCAGGCGGAGATGGCCGAGCTGATCGATCCCCTGACCGATCCCGACACGGGGTTCCACACGAGGATCCCCGAGGTCTTCCACCTGGAGTGACGATGGACGTGCAGACGCGAACCGATCTCGACCGCATCCGCTGGGCGACGACCGAGCTGGCCGTCGAGATTCCGTCGTGGGGGTTCGTGAACACCGGCACCCGGTTCCGCGTGTTCCCGCAGGCCGGCGTCCCGCGGGATGCCTTCGAGAAGGTCGAGGATGCGGCTACGGTCGCCCGCTACACCGGGATCCCGAAGACCGTTGCCCTGCACATCCCGTGGGACGACGTCGAGGACTTCGGCGCGCTCGCGGCCTTCGCGTCGGAGCGTGGCATCCGCATCGGCGGCATCAACTCGAACACGTTCCAGGACGAGGACTACAAGCTCGGTTCCCTGACCCACCCATCGGCGGCGGTGCGGCGCAAGGCGATCGACGCGATCACCCGCTGCTGCGAGATTGCCCGAGAAACCGGCTCCGACATCGTGAAGGTCTGGCTGTCAGACGGGACGAACTATCCCGGCCAGGACGACTTCCGTGCACGCCGCCGTCGCCTCATCGAGTCGTTGACCGAGGTCTATGCGGCCCTCCCCGACAACGCCCGCATGCTCCTCGAGTACAAGCTCTACGAGCCGGCGTTCTACCACACCGACGTGCAGGACTGGGGCCAGTCGCTGTCGGTCTGCCAGCACCTCGGTGAGCGCGCGCAGGTCTGCGTCGATACCGGGCATCACGCCATGGCCGTCAACATCGAGCACATCGTCGCGATCCTGCTCCAGGAAGGACGCCTGGGAGCGTTTGACCTGAACGACAAGAAGTACGGCGACGACGACCTGATGGTCGGCAGCATCGACCCGTACCAGCTGTTCCGGATCTTCCACGAGCTCGTTGGTGCGATGCGCGATGACACCGACGCGATCGCCAGGGACACCGCCAATCGGGTTGTCTACATGCTGGACCAGTGCCACAACATCGAGCCGAAGATCCCGGCGATGATCCGCTCCGTCATGACGCTCCAGGAGACCTTCGCCCGGGCGCTGCTCGTCGACACCGAGGCGCTGCGCGAGGCCCAGGAGCGTGGCGACGTCCTCGAAGCGAACCGGCTCCTCCAGGACGCGTATCAGGTCGACGTGCGATCAATGCTCGCGGAGCTGCGAACCGACCGCGGCCTGCCGGCCGACCCATACCGGGCCTATCTGGATAGCGGCGAGGCCGAGGCTCGGGAGGCGGCCCGCGTCGGCGGCGTCGCGGCGAGCTGGTAGCGATGGCTCTTCCGAAGGGGGTGCTCGAGGACCACGGCCGGGATCCGAGTTCGGCCGTCCACCGCCTCGCGGCGGTCTACATCCCGCCAGACGCTGCCGTGGGCATCTTCGACGCATTGCACTTCACGACGACCCCCTGGCATTTCCACGACTTCTACGAGCTCGCGATCGTCAAGAGTGGAAGCGCCTATCACGTCAGCGATCGCGGGATCGAGCGCGTGGAACGCGGGACGGTGATCTTCGTTCCGCCCGGAATCGGACACGAGTACCGGCTGTGCGAGGACATCCGTGTCTACAACTGCCTGTTCCGGGCCGATCTCGCGGATGCAGAGTTGCTGTGGGCGTTCCGCGACGACGAGCTCCGCGTCCTGTTCGATCCACTGCCGCGGCCTGGCAACAAGCGGGGTTGCGAGATCGTGAACGTCCAGCTCGACGAGGCCCAGACCAAATCGTTTCTCGCCGCGCTCGAGCCGATCGACCGCGGTGCGCCGGAGGCACGCACTCGCGCGGGGCAGGTCGGACACCTGTTGCTGGCACTCGACGTGGTCGCGACGGCGGCCCGTGCCGCCGGCGACGCCGACGCATCGATGCCACTCCCGTCCTCGGTCGCGACAGCGCGCGCGTTGATCGAGGATGACGTCGCGTTCCCCTGGACGCTCACGGAACTGAGTCGGCTGACCTACGTTGGCCCCACCCACCTCGCTCGCAGCTTCGCCAGGTCGCTGGGGATGCCGCCCATGCACTATCTCACCCAGATTCGTGCGGAACGCGCAGCGGTCATGCTGACGCGAACGGACGACACCGTGGCGTCGATCGGAGCGGCGGTGGGCTGGCCCGATCCGGCCTACTTCTCGCGCCGGTTCCGCGCTGTCTATGGGATAAGCCCACGCGAGTTTCGCCACCGCCAGCGGGCCGGCGGCATCCCGGCCGGCGTCGAACGGACCGCGGTTCGGGGCTAGCGCGGCAGCGCAAGACCGTCCAAGAACTGGTCAAGGACGGTCAAGTCGGCCGCATGACTCGGCCCCATGCTGGCGGCTCGAACGCGCCTGAACGCGTTCCTCGCGGTCTGCCGCCCAGCGGCATACGCGATCCGAGGAGGAGGAGCGAGCATGCGCCACTCAGCCAGGACGCGACTGGGCGTCCTCACCATCTTTGCCGCGCTGGCGATCGCCGCCTGCAGCGGCGGTTTCAGCGGTGCAACCGAGGCGCCATCGGTGGCGCCGGGTTCTGAGGCTCCCGCCGCGTCCGAAGCCCCGACCGCGAGCGCCGTCTCGGACGAGCCGGTGACCCTGACCTACTACGTGGACGACAACAACGTCACGCAGGCCCGTCTCCAGGGCCTGACCGAGGCCTACATGGCGCTCCATCCGAACGTGACGATCGAGATCGAGACGCACCCGGGCGGCACGGAGGGCGACAACCTCGTCAAGACCCGCCTGGCCACCGGCGAGATGTCGGACATCTTCTATTACAACTCCGGGTCCCTGTTCCAGGCGTTGAACCCGACCGAGTCGCTGGTCGATCTGTCGGGCGAGCCGTTCATCGAGAACATGGTCGAGGCGTACCTGCCGACCGTGTCCGCCGGTGACGGGATCTACGGCGTGCCGACGGAGGGCAGCCTCGGCGGCGGCATCCTGTACAACAACAAGATCTACAGCGATCTCGGGCTCACGGTCCCGAAGACCTGGGAGGAGTTCGCGGCGAACAACGAGAAGATCAAGGAAGCCGGCACGGCTCCCATCTGCGGGACATTCGGCGACACGTGGACATCACAGCTCTTCGTGCTGGCGGACTACTACAACGTGCAGGCGGCCGTGCCCGACTTCGCCGAGAAGTACACGGCCAACGAGGCTCACTATTCCGACACGCCGGCTGCGATGGCCGGCTTCGAGCACATGCAGGAAGCACACGAGAAGGGCTGGTTCCAGGAGGACTTCGAGGCCGACAAGTTCGAGCGCGGCCAGGAGCTGCTCGCCACCGGCGAGTGCGCCCATTACCCGATGTTGACGTTCGCTGTCGGTACGATCGTCGAGAACTTCCCGGAGCAGGCCGCCGACGTCGGGTTCTTTGCCCAGCCGGGCACGGACGCCGCGAACAACGGTGCCACCATCTGGATGCCCGCCGCGACCTACATTCCGGCAACAACCGAAGGTGCCAAGCTCGACGCAGCGAAGCAGTTCCTCGCATACATCGCGTCGGTCGAAGGCACCGAGGCGATGAGCGCCGGCGTTGCTCCATCAGGTCCGTACATGATCGAGGGTTCGACGCTCCCGGACGACGTCCCGGTAGCGATCAAGGACATGCAGCCATACATCGACGCGGGCCTCGTCGCGCCGGCCCTCGAGTTCCTGTCGCCCATCAAGGGCCCGGCGCTCGAGCAGATCACCGTGGCCGTCGGAACTGGACAGAACACCGCCGAGGAAGGCGCCGAACTGTACGACCAGGACGTCGAAAAGCAGGGACAGCAGCTCGGCCTCCCGGGCTGGTAAGCAGGCTGCGTGGGCGTCCTCCGCAGGGAGCACGACCAGGGGGTCGACCAGCATGGGTCGACCCCCGCCGCACCGCCATTTGACGCTCAGGTTTCCGACGGTGTCGGTGTCATCCGCCGCCGGAACGTCGCAACGCTGGGCGCCTACCCCTACTGGTTCTACCTGCCGGCCCTGATCGTCTTCGGCATCATCTTCATCGCGCCGACGGTGCTCTCGTTCTGGTACAGCCTGACCCGCTGGACCCTGTTCGACGCCCAGTTCATCGGCCTCGACAACTTCGAGCTGTTCCTCAGGGAGCCGTCCCTGACGAACGGCCTGCGGAACACCATCGTCTACGCGTTCGTGACGAGCGGCCTCAAGGTCGTCCTTGGCCTGCTGCTCGCGACGCTCCTGACCTCGAGCATCCGGCTCAGGACGCTGTTTCGAGGGATCATCTTCTTCCCCGTCCTGGTCAGCACCGTCGCGGTGGGCATCACCTTCGCCGTGCTGATGCACCCCTCACGCGGGGTGATCAATGTGGCCCTCGCCGCCATCGGCATTGATGGCCCGGGGTGGCTCACGAACACAGACATCGCGTTGCTGTCCGTGGCGCTGGTCGACGTCTGGAAAGGCGTCGGGATCGCCATGGTCATCTTCATCGCGGGGATCCTCTCGATCCCCGAGGAGTACAGCGATGCGGCGCGCCTCGAGGGCGGTGCGTGGGTGCACTTCCGCCACATCATCATTCCGCTGAGCAGGAACGCGACGTTCACCGTGATCCTGCTGTCGTTCATCGGTGGCCTGCGCACGTTCGACCTGATCTGGACGATGACGCGCGGCGGCCCCGGGTTCGCGACCGACGTGCTGACGTCGACGATCTACAAGCAGTACCAGGCCGGGTTCTACGGCCTGGCGACGGCCGGCAACGTCATCCTGTTCATCGCCGTGACAGCGCTCGTCTATCCGCTCATGCGGTTCTTCTCGAAGCGGGAGCTCGAGCTGTGACCGCCGTGCGGTTCGTCAGGAAGTGGTGGATCGATGCGGTCGCGCTCGCGATCGTCGGGATCATCTTCGTCGTTCCGTTCGTGTTCATCGTGTTCACGGCGGCGAAAGACCAGGCCGAGTCCGCCCGACTGCAGTTCACCCTGCCGACGAACTGGCTCATCGTCGACAACGTCCTCGAGGTGATCGGGTTCCGCAACAACCTCATGATCACCGCGATGCGGAACAGCCTGATCCTGACCGTGGCCTCGGTCACGTTGATCGTGCTGTTCGCGGCGATGGTCGGGTTCGTGCTGCAGCGCCGGCGCGATCGCATCGGCTCGGTCGTGAGCGCGCTCATGCTGGCCGGTCTGATCATCCCGCCGGCGATCGTCCCGACCATCTACGTGCTGCAGGCGCTCGGGCTGTTCAAGACGCTTCCCGGGCTGACGCTCGTCGAGGTGGCGTTCCTCTTGCCGTTCTCGGTCCTGATCTTCCGGGCCTTCGTGGCGAGCATCCCGCGCGAGCTGGACGAGGCCGCGATCATGGACGGGGCCTCGCCATTGCGCCTGTTCTTTTCGGTGATCTTCCCGTTGCTGCGTCCGGCCGTGATCACGGTCATCGTCGTGGCCACCGTTGCCGTCTACAACGACTTCGTCAACCCGCTCTACTTCCTGCCCGGCACGGAGAACGCAACGGTCCAGCTGACGCTGTTCAACTTCCAGAGCCAGTTCAACACGCGCTGGCACCTGCTCTTCGCCGACGTGCTCCTGATCACCATCCCGCCGCTGATCGTGTTCCTGTTCTTCCAGCGCCAGATCGTGTCGGGGATTTCCTCCGGGGCGGTCAAGGGGTGACGCTCGTCGTCCAGCGGGTCCGCTCGCAGCTCCCCGACGGCGTGCTCGCGTTCGGCGCTGAGCAGCCGCGGCTCTCCTGGCAGGTCAGCGCCTCGCATCCCGGGCTCGTGCAGCTCGGCTACGAGATCGAGGCGTCCGAATCGCCCGGCTTCGAGACCGTTCTCGCGACGACCGAGCAGCGGGACACCGATGCGCAGGTCGCCGTGCCCGCACCAGGCGGTCCGCTGCGCAGCCGGGAGGTCCGCCACTACCGGGTCCGCGTGCGTGACGTCTCGGGCTGGTCCGGCTGGAGCGATCCGCTGCGGATCGAGGCGGGCCTCCTCGAGGCCGGCGCGTGGTCCGCGCGCGCCATCACGCTCCCGGACGACCCGGGCAGCCGCGGTCAGTCACCGTCGCCGGTGCTCCGGCGGGAGTTCGACGTGCCGGCACCGATCGCCAGCGCTCGCCTCCATGTCACCGCGCTCGGCGTCCACCGGGTGTCCCTGAACGGTCGCCTGGTCTCCGACGACCTGCTGGCGCCGGGTTGGACGTCCTATCGCCACCGCATCCTTGCCGACACGTACGACGTGACGCGCCTGCTGACGCCGGGGCGGAACGCCATCGGCGCAGTGCTCGGGGACGGGTGGTACCGCGGCCGGCTTGGTTGGGACGCGGCGGACGACCGCTGCCGCTACGGCCAGGAGCTCGGGCTGGTGGCGCAGCTCGAAATCGACTGCGTCGACGGCACGCGCCTGGTCGTCGCGTCGGACCGGACCTGGCGGGCGTCGACGACCGAGGTCCGCGCGGCGGACCTGTACGACGGCAGCACGATCGACCTGCGCGCGGCGCAGCCCGGCTGGGACCTGCCGGGCTTCGATGATTCCGGCTGGATCGCTGCGACCAGCGTCCCGTTCGATCCGGGCTTGATCGAGCCGCGCTCCGCACCGCCGGTCCGGCGGGTCGCCGTCCTGCCGGTCCATCTGACGCCGGCGGGCGAGGGGTGCTGGCGGCTCGATGGCGGCCAGAACATCTCGGGCTGGGTCCGGCTCACGGTCCGCGGGGCGCGCGACGACCGGGTCGTGGTGCGCCACGCCGAGGTGACCGAACCCGACGGCGGCCTGCACACCCGCGCGCTCCGCTCCGCGAAGGCGACGGACGTGTACATCCTCGCCGGCGAGGACCCGGTCGTGCTCGAGCCGGCGTTCACGTTCCACGGCTTCCGCCACGCGGAGGTCGAGACGTCGGCCGAGATCCTCGATGCCCAGTTCGTCGCGATCAGCAGCGATACCGCGGGGCGCGCGTCCTTCGAGTGCTCGGACGCCGACCTGACCCGGTTCCACGAGAACGTGGTGTGGTCCCAGCGCGACAACTTCGTGTCCATCCCGACCGACTGTCCGCAGCGCGACGAGCGACTCGGCTGGACCGGCGACGCGCAGGCGTTCGCGGCCACCGGCAGCACGCTGTTCGACTCGGCCGCGTTCTGGACGAGCTGGCTGCGCGACCTGGCGATCGATCAGGACCCGGCGCTCGGGGTCCCTTCGGTCGTGCCCGACGTCGTCCTTTCCGGCGAGCTCCGCTTTGGACGGGCGGGCTGGGCCGACGCGGCCACGATCGTGCCGTGGGCGGTCTACGAGGCGTATGGGGACCGGGCGGTGCTCGAACGGCAGTTCGCGAGCATGCGCGCCTGGGTGGATTCGCTGGCACGACGACGCGCGCCGGACGGGCTGCTCGTCCCCGGGACGCAGTTCGGCGACTGGCTCGACCCCGACGCGCCGGTCGCGCGGCCGTGGGAGGCGAAGGCGGACTCGGACTACCTCGCGAACGCGTTCTTCGCGCACAGCGCCCGGCTCGTGGCGGACGCCGCGGCAGTCCTGGGAGACCGATCGGCAGCGGAAACCTACAGCTCGCTCGGCCGCGAGATGGCGGCCGCGACGTGGGACCGCTGGACCGACCATGCCCTCGAGACGCCGACCGGTTGCGCCGTCGCGCTGCAGCTGGGCGTTGCGCCCGACGGCGAACGAGCGCGCGTCGCGGCCGCCCTGGCGGCGCTGGTCCGCGCAACCGAAGGGCGTGTCGCCACCGGGTTCCTGGGGACGCCGCTGGTGCTGCCGGCGCTCAGCGAGTTCGGGCACCTCGACGAGTGCTACCTGATGCTCCTTCGCCGCGAGTCGCCGTCCTGGCTCTACCAGGTTCGCCAGGGCGGCACCACCGTCTGGGAGCGCTGGGATGCGATCCGCCCCGACGGATCGATCCACCCCGGCACGATGACGACGCCCCAGGACCTCCCCGATTCCGGCGAGGCGCACATGCTGAGCTTCAACCACTACGCCTACGGCGCCGTGGTGGACTGGGTGTACCGGCACGTGGCGGGTATCGCGCCCGATCGGGAGCGCCCCGGCTACCGGCACGTGCTCCTCGCGCCGAAGCCGGGCCGCGGCATCGACTGGGCAAACGCCGCGATCGAGACGAGCTTCGGGCGCGCGGCGATCGGCTGGCGCCTGGACGGAGACACCCTCGTCGTCGACGTGGAGCTGCCGTTCGGGACGACGCGGCGAGTTCACCGCGCCGGCCACGGCGGCATCGGTCGTGACCGTCGACGGACAGCCCGCAAGCGTCGTCGCCCGCCTGGAGCCAGGCCACCACACGGTCGTCGTGACGTCTGCCGCGGTCGCCGACCCGGGACGGACCACACAGCGCCGGCACCCCGAAGGCGCTTCCGCATGAGGCTCGCCGGTGCATCCGTACAATGCGCAGATGGGTCTTGACGCGGCGACCATCCACGTCTCACGCGACCAGAACCATCTCACCTGGGATCCGGCCATCCCCGCGGTGGCGAGCATCGGCTCCGGCGACGTCGTCGAGCTCGACTGCCTGGACGCCTCGTTCGGGCAGCTGAACGCCGAGTCCACCAACGAGACCCTCGCGAAGCTGGACTTCGACCGGGTCGACCAGGTCACCGGGCCGGTCGCGGTGGAGGGAGCCGAGCCGGGCGACACGCTCCAGATCGACCTGCTCGAATTCGAGCCCGCGGACTGGGGCTGGACGGCCTCCATCCCGGGCTTCGGCCTCCTGGCCGACGACTTCCCCGATCCCGTCTACAAGGTGACGCGCCTCGAGGCCGGTGCCGAGCGCGTGGAGTTCTGGCCGGGCATCCGCATCCCGGTGGCGCCGTTCTGCGGCGTGATCGGCGTTGCGCCAACCAGGGGTCCGCTGTCGACGATCCCGCCCGACGTCCACGGCGGCAACATGGATACGCGCCACCTCGTCGCCGGCTCGACACTGTTCCTGCCGGTCTTCCAGCCGGGTGCGCGCCTGTCCGCCGGCGACGGCCACGCGACGCAGGGCGACGGCGAGGTGTCGGGGACGGCCATCGAAACGCCGATGCGGGCACGCCTGCGCCTCACCGTCCGCAAGGACCTGCACCTCGACGCGCCGGCATTCCTCGCGGCGCCGGATCCGCACGCGGAGCTGCGCAACGGCGCGCGCTACGCCACGGACGGCATCGGGCCGGACCTGCTGATCGCGGCCCGTGACGCAGTCCGCCGGATGATCGACTGGCTCGGCCGCGAGCACGGGCTCGAAGCCGTGCGGGCCTACCTGCTGTGCAGCGTGGCGGTCGACCTGCGGATCAGCGAGATCGTGGACGTGCCCAACTTCATCGTCACCGCCTACTGCCCGCTCGGGATCTTCGAGTAGTCCGGTAACGAATGAGCCGGCCCGGGAGGCCGGCTCATCGATCCACGCGCTTCGGTTACTCGATGCTGTCGGTTGGCGACGGCGCCTCGCCGCCATACACATCGCCCATGCGATCGAGCGCTTCGGGTTCGCGGGCGCGAAGCACGAAGTAGAGGACGATGCCGATCAGCATCCAGACCCCCACGATCGGCGCGGTGTACTGCAGCGCGTTCGCGTACGGCGGAAGCGGGATGTCGAGGATCGGGATCGTAACGCCGCCGATCACCGCCAGCCCGGCGGGGATCATCGCCACCACGCCGAGGACCGGCACGATCAGGTGCTTGATGAAGTTGAACTCGTCGCGTCGCTGGCGCCAGAAGTAGCCGATGCACGCCAGGTTCACCATGATGTACAGGAAGACGAAGATCAGCCCGAGCATCGTGCCGAGGAAGACGTACACGTTCAGGCCGCCGAAGCTGGATGCGCCCTCGGGCGTCGGGAACGGGTCGTTGGCGAGGATCACTCCGAGGACGACGGCGATGATGATCGCGCTGATCGCCTGGAAATGCACTGCGTTGACCGGCGTCCGGTTCTGCGGGTGGACCGCCGCGAACCAGCCGGGCAGCAGCCTGACGCGGCCCATGGCGAAGAGTGATCGGGTCGCCGCGTTCGCGCCCGCGTTCGCGTTCGCCAGCGAGCTGTTGAGGATCGCGAAGACGATGAGCAGGCCACCGATGCCGGGCAGCACCTCCTCGGCCATGAAGCCCCACGGGTCGCCGTCGTTGAACGTGTAGAACTCGGTCATCCGATCCGGCCCGAAGAAGACCGTTGCGGCGTAGTAGTTGAAGACGTAGAACGCGCCGATGAGGACGGCCGACCAGATGACCGCGCGCGGGATTGTGCGCCGCGGCTCCCTGGTCTCCTCACCGAGCGGCGCCGCCGCCTCGAAGCCGATGAAGGCCAGCAGGCAGAAGATCATCCCCTGGAAGGCCGGCCGCACGCCATCGGCGCCGGGAAGGAACACGTTCAGCGTGTTCTGGTCCGCGTTCACGATGAGCAGCGCCGAGATCAACAGGAAGATGACGATCTCGATGATCCCGAGGACGATGCCTGTCCGCGTCGAGATCCCGATGCCCCGGTAGGTGAGCCACCAGACGACGAGTCCGCACAGGACCGCCAGCCCGAGCCACGCGTACTCGAAGTTGATGCCGAGGTAGGTCGACAGGAAGATCGCGCCGTAGAAGCCGAACCCTCCGAGGAGGAGCGGCATGACCAGGGGCTCGGCCAGCGCGAACCCCCACGCGACGAGCCAGCCGAAGAACGACCCGAGCCCGTTGCGGACGTAGGTGAACATCCCACCGGCGGACGGCAGGTGCTTCGCGAGCTGGGCCATGGAGTACGCCGTGAACAGCACCGCGATCATCGCGAACAGCACGGCCAGGGGCGTGATGCCGCCGGCGAACGACGTGGCCGCGCCGATCGACAGGGCCGTCGCCACAGCGGGCGCCATGTGGGTGATCGACTGGAACAGCACCTCGGGCAGCCCGATGGCGTCGCGCTCCAGCGACGGGGCTGCGTTCCCGATTGGTCGCTCGGACACGGTCATACCTGACCCTCCTCGCTCCCCCCACGGCAAGGAAGTCCCAACAGCCTGTGCTGGGGCCAAGCCGCGGCGGAATACTAGGCGGTAGACGGCGGTTCCGGAAGACCCTGGATCCACCAATCGCAGAATCTCGACGAGGAGGCGTGCCGCGATGCTCACGGCCACCAAGGACCTGATGCTCCCAGCGACCGTTACCGGCTCGTGGCCGCGACCGCGCTGGTACGACGGCGGCCTGTGGGGCCGCCCGCTCGACACGGCGCTGCTCGACGTCCGCTTCCGCGAGCAGTTCCTGGACGCGCACGCGACCGTGATCGCCGAACAGGAGCGCGCCGGGCTCGACATCCTCACGAACGGCGACTACCACCTCGACGAGGACTTCGCCGGGCGCTCGTGGCACCACTACCCGTTGCAGCGCTGGAAGGGGCTCGAGCACGAGGAGCTGCAGTACGAGCGCTCGCGCGACCGTCTGCTCGAGTTCGCGCCCGGGCACCCTGATGAACGAGATCGAGTCGACGTGGCGCTGGCCGCGGGTGGTCGGCAAGGTCGAGCACGACCCGCGCAACCCGCTCGAGTACGCCAAGCTCTGGCGCATCGCCCAGGCCCGATCGGGGTCCGGCAAGCCGGTCAAGTTCGGGAGCTGCTCATCGCAGGTCCTGTCGATCTTCCTCGACAGCCACACGCCCGAATACGACCTCGAGGACAAGAAGCAGCTGATCTGGGACATGGCGACGGCGATGAACACCGAGCTGCGCCAGCTCGCGGCGGCCGGGGCCAGGGTGATCCAGATCGAGGAGCCGACGATCCACTTCGTCGCTTGCTTCTACCCCGACCAGACCGAGTTGCTCGACTTCCTCGTCGACGCGTTCAACCATGAGGTCGAGGGCCTCGACGACGTCGAGCTGTGGATCCACACCTGCTGGGGCAACCCGAACATGCAGAAGGTCTACACCGGCGAGTCGTACGCCAACTCGATCGAGATCTACCTCGAGCGGCTCAAGGGCGACGTGTGGACCGTCGAGGCGACCGAGAACAACCTCGCCGAGATCGACCTGTTCAAGCCGTTCGCCGGCAACCTCAAGAAGAAGGTCGCCGTCGGCGTCGTGAACCACCGCACGCTGCAGGCCGACATGCCGCCGGTCGTCGCCGGGCGGGTCCGGCGCGCGCTGGAGGTAATCCCGGCGGACAAGCTGATCCTGTCCACGGATTGCGGGTTCGGCCGGCAGGGGTTCAACCGAACGGTCGCCTTCTACAAGACGACGGCCATCGCGCAGGCCCGCAACATCGTGCTGAAGGAGCTCGGGCTCGAGGAACGCTATGTTCCCGCGGCGGACCCATCGCTGCAGACGGACGTGCTGCCCGACTTCGAGCCGCTGACCCACCTGCCGTCACCGTGGCAGTAGCGAGGAGGAGCGTTGTGGAGCACGACGCCGCGATGCAGATGCTCAAGGTGATCGCAACGGCATTCGACGAGCACGATCTCGACGCGATCATGGCCCACTTCGCCGATGACGCCGTCTTCGAAGGGCCGCGAGGGACGGAACCGTGGGGTACCAGGTGGGTCGGCCGCGACGAGGTCCGCGCGGGCTTCGCTGCGCGCTTCGCCGGGATCCCCGACGTCCGCTACCAGCAGGATGAGCACTTCGTCGACGGAGACCGAGGCGCATCCGAGTGGACCCTGTCGGGCACGACGACCGACGGACAGCGCATCGAGGTCCGGGGCTGCGACCTGTGGACGTTCCGCGACGGGAAGGTCGTGAAGAAGGACTCGTTCTGGAAGATCCGAACGACGAGCTAGGCCGTCGCTTCCTCCGAGTGCGGTCCCCTCGGGCCCAACCCGAAGAAGATCGCGATCGAGCCGACCACGTCAAGCTCCACGTGTTCGAAGCCGTCCGCGAGGATCTCGCGCAGGCCGTCCTCCGTGTCGAGGCGGTTGTCGAACGATCCACGGCCGTTGTAGAGGTTCAGCATCCGCCGCGCCGCCCAGGAATGGTTGCCGGAGTCCCCGAGCACGGTCGATCCGAAGAACAGGCCGTCGGGACTGAGCACCTTTGCGACGTTCCGGATCGCCGCCGACTTGCGGACGATCGGGCCGGGCAGGCAATGGAGCACCAGGTTCAGCCCGACGGACCCGAACGGACCCTTGACGGGGAGCGGCTTGAGCACGTCGGCCTCGACCGCCGTGACGTCCAGGGACCCCAGGCGCTCCGCGGCACGGTGCAGGACGTTGAGGTTGGGGTCGAGGATCGTGACCTCGCTGCCCTCCGGCAGCCCTGCGTGCTCGAGGAAGTAGCCGGTCCCCGGCCCCACGTCGAGGTGGTTGGGGCGGATGTGCCAGCGGTAGTTCTCGAGCAGCCGCTCGAGCGGGCAGCGCCAGACCCAGCCCGCCGAGAACTGCAGCACGAACGGGTCGTAGAACCGAAGCGCGAGCGGTGTGAAGTCGCGCTGGCCCTTGTACGCCGGATCGTCCCGGTCCAGTGGCATCGCCGAAGCATGCCATCCGCCGCGGCGGGGCGTGGCCTAGCATCTGTCGATGCGGAAGACCGTCCATCGCTACGGCGACGACCCCTCGCAGTTCGGCGTGCTCTATGGCGAAGGCCCGGTGGCAGTCGTCATCCACGGCGGGTTCTGGAAGGCCGAATACGGCCTCGACCTGAACGAGGCCATGGCCGAGGACCTTGCCGAGCGCGGCTGGGCGGCGTGGAACATCGAGTACCGCCGGCTGGGCAACGGCGGCGGCGTGCCTGAGACGCTCGACGACGTGAGCGCGGCCATTGACAAGCTCGCCGAGCTCGATGGCGTGGACCTGTCACGGGTGGTGGCGATCGGTCATTCCGCAGGCGGTCACCTGGCCGCGTGGGCCGCCACGCGCGAGTACCCGCGCGTGCCATTGACGGGGGTGGTGTCGCAGGCCGGCGTGCTCGACCTGCAGCGCGCCCGTGAGCTGCGGCTCTCGAACGGAGTCGTGGACCGCTTTCTCGACGGCCAGCCGACGAGCCTCGCCTCGCCGATCGAGCGGCTGCCGATGGGCGTCCCAACGCTGGTGACGCACGGAGCCCTCGACGACGTCGTGCCCCTCGAGATCTCCGAGCGCTTCGCGCGAGCTTCCGGCGCCACCCTGGTCGTCGAGCCGAACGAGGACCACGACGGGCACCTCGATCCGGACAACCCGCTGTGGAAGGCAGTCATCGGATGGCTCTGACGCGCGAGGAGGCGCAGGAGCTCGACGCCCGCGATCCGCTGGCTCCGTTCCGCGAGCGCTTCGTGATCCCCGACGAGCACCGGCTGTACTTCGACGGCAATTCGCTGGGGCGGCTGCCAAAGGCCGCCCGGGAGCGCCTGCATCGACAGATCGACGAGTGGGGCGAGCGCGTCGTCAGCGGCTGGCCGGACTGGATCGATGCACCGATCCGGACCGGCGATGCGCTCGCGGAGGTGCTGGGTGCTCTGCCGGGCCAGGTCCTTGTCACGGACTCCGTCACGGTCAACCTCTACAAGCTCGTCCACGCGCTGCTCGACGCCGATCCGTCGCTGCGGGTCCTGGCCACCGACCGCGAGAACTTCCCGACCGACCGCTACGTGCTCGAGGGGATCGCGCGTGCGCGCGGGCTGGAGCTGGTCCTGTTCGATCCCGCCGACCCGATCCTCGGGCCGCAGCCTGACGACATCCCGCGCGGCGCACTGGTCGTCCTGTCGCACGTCGGGTATCGCTCCGGCGCGCTCGCCGACATGGCTGCCCTCGACCCGCTCGCGACTGTGATCTGGGATCTGAGCCATTCCGCCGGCGCGGTGCCGATCAACCTCGACGCACTTGGGGTCCGCTACGCGGTCGGGTGCACGTACAAGTACCTCAACGCCGGCCCGGGGGCGGCCGGTTACCTGTACGTCGCGGACGCGGACCGGTTGCGATCGCCGATCCAGGGGTGGTTCGGGCAGGACGACCAGTTCGCGATGGAGCAGTCCTATTCGCCGGCGCCCGGCATCACGCGGTTCATGGCGGGCACGCCGTCGATCCTGGTGCTCGCCGCGATCGAGGAGTCGGTCCGGATCACCGCCGAGGCGGGGATCGACGCGTTGCGTGCGAAGTCGGTGGCGCAGACCGAGCTGATCGTCGCATTCCACGACGAGTGGCTCGTCCCGCTTGGCTTCGAGCTCGGCTCCCCGCGCGATCCCGCGCGGCGCGGGTCGCACGTCGCGCTCGACCATCCCGAGGCGTGGCCGATCTGCCGCGCGCTGATCGAGCGGGTGGACGTCATCCCTGACTTCCGCGGCCCGAACACGGTCCGGCTCGGCGGTCGCGCCGTTGTACACGCGTTTCGTCGACGTGTTTGACGCCATGGCCCGGCTCCGGGACCTGGTCGAACGGGGTGTCCACCACGAGGTCGACCCGAGGCGCGCCCGAGTGACGTAGGCGTGGGCATCCGGCTCGCGCGCAGGTCTCCTTAGCGGGCGCCCTCCAGTGGGGCGAAGAACTTGCCCGCGATCCCAAGAATCACGGCAGCCCCGATCACCGTGGCGAGCGGCCAGAACGCACTGCTGAAGCTTGCCCAGCTGAAGGGAGCCGCCGTGGCCCAGGCGAACGCGGCGATCGCTGCGGCACCCACCTCCCAGGCGCCGACCCGAAGGGCATCGAAGGGTCGGACGCGGCGGCGACGTCCACGGCCCCGGGCGGCCGCCTCCCTGGCGGTCTGATAGCCCTCGCCCCAAACCCACAGTCCGGCGGTGACGGCCGTAGCTATGGCGATGGCGAGCTTGAACGGCTGACCGAACTCGGTGCCGCCTGCTTCCGCGGCGATGAGCGCGCCCCACAGCGGGAGAAACAACGACACGACCCAGGTCGGAACGTAGGCAGTCAGGTAGTCGGCGAGATCGTCGAGGCCTGACGGGGCAGGAGGAGCGGGCGCGGCGGCAGCCGTGGCAAGCGGACGATCCACACCGACGACAGAACTTCCGACCCGGGTCGTTGGGTTCGCCACAGTTCGCACAGATGAGGTCGCCCGTCGCAGGGGTCGCCGCCTTGGCAGCAGCGTCGGAGAGCCGTCCTGTCGGCAGGCTGAGCCTGGCGCGGCCGTGGCGTCGCCCGCTGCCTGCCCAGCCCACCCCAGGAAGCTCCCGCAACTCGCGCAGAACTCTGCCTCCGGTGCGTTGACGGTCCCGCAGTTCGAACAGGTAACGACGCCGCCAGGCGGGCCTGCCGGATCGCGGATCTGCGGCGGTGCCGGCGTCACCGGTTTCGGTTTTGCCGGCTGGGGCGGAGCGTTATCAGCAGGTTCTCGTTCCGGCGGCGATGCCACCGGAGGTCTCGACACCGACGACCCGTCAGCGGTGAGTCCTGGCTCTCCCTCGAGCCTTTCGAGCCTGGCCGCGATGGACCGGCCCAGTCTGCGCTCGGACATGCTGCGCCTCCCGCGTCGGTCCGCTTCGACCGGACCGAGAGAATGCGCGTCCAACTCGCGAGTCCGCAATCCCCGATGCGGGCGGACGCGTACCCTCTCGGTGTGGATCTTCCCTCCGGATACCGGTTCCGGGCGCCGACCTGGGACGACGTCGGCGGGGTGGCGGGCGTGCTCGTCGACGATCAGCTGGCGGACGGCATCGAACCGACCCTGGACAAATCCTTCGTCCGCCAGGTGTGGAGCCGGCCCGACTTCGACCTCGCTGCGGACGCCTGGGTCGTGACCGACGACGCGGGCACGATCGTCGCGTACGGACAGGCGCGGCGGGATGAGCCGGATCTTGTCGGATCGTGGGGCGTCGTCCATCCCCAGCAACGGGGACGCGGCATCGGCTCGGCGCTGTTCGACCGGATCGAGGCGCGGGCCGCCGAACTCCTGGCCGGCGCGACCACGCCGCGGTTCCGCCACGCCATCAATGCGCGCGATGCGGTGGCGGCGGCGATGGCCACGGCCCGCGGTCTGCGACCGGTTCAGCACAACTGGCACATGCAGATCGATCTCGACGAGCCGATCGCGCCGACACAGGACCCGCCAGGAATCACGATCGGCGGGATCGAGCCGCCCGACGATCTCCGCGCGGTCCACTCGATCCTCGAATCAGCGTTCGCGGAGGACCCGGCCGACCACCCGGAGCCGTTCGATCGGTGGCTCGAGGAGCACGTGACGAGCCCGAGCTACGATCCGTCGCTCTGGCTGCTGGCGCGGGACGGCGACGTGCCGGTCGGCGCGCTCAGCGCCAGCATCGGCGACGGTGGCTGGGTCGACTGGCTTGCGGTGCTCGCTTCGCACCGGGGTCGGGGAATCGGGCTCGCGCTCCTGAGACGATCCTTCGCCACGTTCGCCGAGCGTGGAATGCGGCGCGTCATGGTGAACGTGGACGCAGAGAACGTGACCGGCGCCACGGCGGTCTACGAGCGCGCGGGGATGCGCGTCGTGAACGCGTAGGACGTCTGGGAGCGCTGACGGACCGATGCACGACGACGGCCATTTCGACGCGACCGTTGCGGCGACGCTACGACGATCCCCTGGAGCCGATGAACCAGCCGGCCGCGATCGAGCCCGCGGTCGAGTTCCTCGCCTCGCTCGCCGGTGACGGTCGGGCGCTCGAGTTCGCGATCGGGACCGGGCGGATCGGCCTGCCGCTGCGCCGGCGCGGCGTCGAGGTGCATGGCATCGAGCTGTCCCGGGCGATGCTCGAATACCTTCGGCGGAAGGAAGGCGGGGACACGATCCCCGTCATCGTCGGCGACATGACGACCGCCCGGGCCGATGGTGCCTTCCGGCTCGTCTACCTCGTCTACAACACGATCATGAACGTGACCACGCAGGCCGGGCAGGTGGCGGTCTTCCGCAACGCGGCGGCGCATCTGGAGCCGGGCGGTGCGTTCGTCATCGAGGTCGGCGTGCCCGACCTGCAGCGGCTGCCGTTCGGCGAGACCTTCCGGGTCTTCGACTTCAGCGAGCGGCACATGGGCATCGACGAGTACGACGTCGTCAACCAGGGCCTGATCTCGCACCACTTCGACGTCCGCGGCGACGAGATCCGCGGCTCGTCGGGTCCGTTCCGCTACGTCTGGCCAGCGGAGCTCGACCTGATGGCCGCGATGGCCGGGCTGCGTCTCCGCGAGCGCTGGAGCGGCTGGCAACGCGAGCCGTTCACGAACGTGAGCGACAAGCACGTCTCGGTCTGGGAGAAGCCCTCAGTGTCCGCTGCCACCGAATGAAACCGGTGCACGAGGGTGCCCTCGCGAGGGTCAGGCGGCCGGTTTGTTCGCCGCCGACGAACAGTGCGCGGGCGGGAGCAGCTAGACGCGGACGACGAACGCCTCGGTCGGGTTGGCCTTGCCCTTGAGCTCGAGGGACCGCCGCTCGAGGCCGGGATCGAGTTCGGCAGCGGCGGCGGCCGTCGCGCTGACCAGGATCTCGCCGGCGCCCGCAACGGATGCGAGCCGGGCGGTCGTGTTGACTGTGTCACCAAGTGCCGTCAGGTCGGTGCGCGGACCGTTACCGACCGCGCCGACCCATGCCGGGCCGGTGTGCACGCCGGCGCCCAGCGGCAGCCACGGACCGTCGGGGCCGCCGTGCCCGGTCGCCTTGAGCAGCGCCTTCGCCGTCGAGACGGCGCGCTCCGTGTGGCGCATGCCACTGAGCAGCGGGAAATACATCGCCACGAGCTCGTCCCCGACGAACTTGTCGATGCTGCCGTCGTGGTCGATGACGAGGGTCGTCGCGAGCGCGTAGAAGCGGTCGAGCAGGCTTCGGAACTCGGCCGCGGACATGCGTTCGGCGATGGCCGTGGACCCGCGCACGTCGGCGAACAGGAAGCTGCACTCGATCTCGGCGCCGCCGTGGTGCTTCGCCATGAAGTCGAAGCACGACGTGCACATCGTCGGGTTCTTGTCCGATGGGCGCTTGCCGATGGCCCGCATGACCGGTGCCGCCGGCCCGGCGAACGGCGCTGCGCACAACATGCAGCGCGGCTCGTGCGGCAGGCGGCGGAGCACACCGCGGACCTTGCGCTCCATCGCGTCGCCGCGCGTGAGGAAGTCCCGCCAGAACTCCTCGGTGGCGTGATCCGGATCGGCAGGGCGTTCGATCATCCCGCTCAGGGTAGGCCCGAGCGCAAGTTCGCAGGCTAGCCGGTCGGGGCGGGGAGCGCCCTGCTGGCCCGCGTGCCGAGGAGCACGATCGCCGGGATGGCGATGAGGCCCGCGCCAATGAGCCCCAGGGTCGCGTAGCCGGCCCAGTCGACGACGAGCCCGGACGACAGGCTTGCCGCGGCCGCCGAGCTCCAGATGAAGGCGTCGGTGAAGCCCTGGAGACGGGTGCGCTCGGGGATCGCCAGACCGTGCGTGAGCAGAGCGGATCCGGCGACGAAGCCCATGTTCCACCCGTAGCCCAGCAGGAACAGGGCGACGAACAGGAGCGCACCACCCTCCGGTGGGGCGACTGCCGCGAGGACCGAGGAGATCGCGAGGACCGCGAGGCCCGCCGCGATGACGACCGGGCTGCCGTAGCGGTCGGTGAGGCGGCCCGAGATCGGCGACAGGGCGAACATCCCGAAGGTGTGGCCGCTGATCACGAACCCGACCGCCGCGAGGCCGTGGCCGTGCTGGGTCATGTGCAACGGGGTCATCGTCATGATCAGCACCATCACCACCTGGCCGAACACCAGCGCCGTGATCGCCGCGAGGACGGCCGGGCGTCGAAGGAGCTCCGCAAGCCGAGGTGGCGCTCCGTCATCGCCTCGCATCTGCTCGACCGTGGTGTCGGCGAGCTCGTACGGGTCGGGCCGGAGCATGACGAAGGACAGGACAGCGGCCGCGCCGACGAACACCATCGGCACGAGGTACGGGCCGGTGAGCACGGGCAGCCCGAGGTTCGCCGCGACCTCGCCCGAGAACGCGACGAGGTTCGGCCCGACGACCGCGCCGACGGTCGCTCCCCAGACGACGAGCCCGAGCGTGGAGGCCCGACGTCCGGGCGGCACGAGGTCGGCGGCGGCGTACCGCGACAGCTGGTTGGAGCTGTTGCCGAACCCGATCAACAGCGTGCCGAGGACCAGGGTGGGCAGCGACCCGGTGATCACCGCGCCGGTCGCGACGAACGCGCCGACCACGCTGATCGTGTAGCCGAGCGAGAGCCCTGCGCGCCGCCCGCGACGCGCCATGAGCATCGACAGGAGCGCGGAGCCCATCGCCGAGCCGAGCACGACGGACGCGGCAGGGAGCCCGGCGAGGGCCGACGTGCCGGCAAGCTCACCGGCGACGATCGTGCCGACGGTGACCGCCGCGATGTGGCCGGTGCTGCCGATCGCGACTCCGGCGACGAGCGTCCAGATCGTGCGCTGGCGGAGGGCCTCGAGGCGCGATGGCGAGAAGGACATCGGCGGCGATGATACGCGGCTGCGGGCTCGCCTCGGCTACACGAGCCCGAGCGTCAGAGTCGCAGGTTTGTCCGGCTCCGCATCCAGCGCGTCATCGGTCGCCGGCCCTGTGGATGCCATCTCGACAAAGCGGCACAGCGCGTTGGCCAGTCGCATCTGGGCGGGCGTCCGCGCACGGGCCTGCAGGAGTGCCGGCGATGCGACGACCACCGCGACGCAGCGGGCCCGCGACGTAGCGACGTTCAGCCGGTTGCGGCTGTACAGGAAGTCCATGCCGCGCGGCGCCAGCTCGGGACTCGATGTCGTCATCGAGTAGATGCTGATGGGGGCCTCCTGGCCCTGGAACTTGTCCACGGTTCCGACTCGGCCCTCGGCGGGGAGCAGGCGCTTGATGGCGCCGACCTGGGCGTTGTACGGGGCGACGATCAGGACGTCATCCCAGGTGAGGTCGCGCTCGGTCCCTTTCTGGTCGATCCAGCGCCCATCAGCCACGATCGCGTGAGCGAGCGCGGCCACGGCCTCTGCCTCGATCGGCGATTCCGAGTCGAACCCCTCGCTCGGGACGGGGACGAGGCGCGGTCCAACGCCGTCGGCCGGGTCCTCACCGATCAGCCGCTGGACATCGAGGTGTGATTCGGCCTCCAGTCGGTCGTCGTAGAACACCTCGGAGGTGAACCGGCACAGATCCGGATGGAGCCGCCACGTCGTCTCGAGGAACAGGCCACGGTCCGGTGGGATCGTCGCGAGCCCATCGAGCACGTGTGCGAGCGCCGAACGGTCCGCGCCGGGCGGGTGGGTGCCGTGGAGCGGCTGATCGAGCTGCTGCGGATCGCCGAGGAGCACGAAGCTCTGCGCAGCGGCCGCCATCGACACGACGTTCGCGAGCGACATCTGGCCGGCCTCATCGACAAACAGCACGTCGACCGACCCGGCCATCGCTTCCGACACCCACAGCCAGGACGTGCCCGCGGCAAGGTTCGCGAGCCCGGCGTCGAGCTGCGCCCGCGTGTGGCGCGGATCCTTGCCGCGGATCACGCGGTCATCCTCCAGGATCTGGTCGGGGTCGCCGCGCTGGACGACATGGACGTCGACGGTGGACCCGGCAGCCCTGTAAACCTCCTTGATCAGGTTGCCGATCACCTTGTGGCTGTTCGCTGTGATGCCGACCCGTTTCCCGTTCGCGAGCAGCCGGCAGATCATCCGCGCGCCGCTGTACGTCTTGCCCGAACCGGGCGGTCCCTGGATCGGGAGCACCGTCCGGTCGAGCTCGAGCGCGAGCCGGAGCGCGGCATCGAGGTCGGTCTCGTCCGCCCGCCGGAGCGCTTCGCCGGCGAGCATCCGGGTCCGCGGCGGCCGGCCGATCAGCAGGTCGCGGATCGCGCGGTAGGGGCCGTCGGCGTCGATCCCGTGGTCCGCGACCCATGTCCCGAGCGCCTCGAGTGCAGCGCGCTGGCCGGTCGTCATGTAGATGTCGAGCGGGACGATCGCCGCGGGGTGCGGGAGCGGGTTGTCGGCCGACCCGCGCAGGTCGACGGTCCGTGCGGCGTCGTCGATCGCGACAAGCTCGGCAGTCCTCCACTCGGAGAACTTCGCACCCGAGTCACGCGCCTTGAGCGCCGGATCGTAGACATCGCCACGGCCCAGGTCGTAGTCCTGCGGCGGGAAGCGGTAGCGCCAGACCTGCTTGCCCTTCTCCGGCGGCCCGAGCGGCTTCACCGGTTCGAGCAAGCCGAGCGGCGCCGATTCGTCGACGAGCTGCTCCGGCGTGAGGTCCATGAGGCGGTGGAACTCCCACCAGGTCGACTTGTCCTCGCGGCGGTGCCAGCCGAGCAGCTGCGCCAGCAGCCAGCGGGCGTGCTCCTCGACCGTCCGGTCGGCACGGTCGCTCGGGACGTCGCCGGCGAGCCGGTCCGCGAGCGCCTCGACTCGGGCCTGGGCCTCGGACAACTCCTCCGGTGCCTCGCCGTCGCGCGGCCTTGGTCGCGGAACCTCGAGCCCGGTTGTCGCTGCGAGCTCGACGCGGAGCGTCTCGAGCCAGTCGCGCAAGCGGGTGTTGCTGACGACATCGTCCTCGTTGTAGCGCTCGATCCGCTCGAGGTGGTCCGAAGCTGGCCGCTCGCCCTCGCCGAGCTCGAGCCACTGCTCGAACGCGACGATGCTCGACCCGGCGTCGCGCAGGTCGATGCTGCGTTCGAAGCCGTAGAACTGCTCCATCTTCTTGATCGAGTAGCTCTCGACCGACGCCCGCACGCCCTGGCGGACGGCGCGCAGCAGGTCGACGAGGACGCCGCCCCGCAGCAGCCGGTCGACCTCGATCTCGCGGGTGCCGTAGCGGCCCATCAGCCGCTTGAGGGCGGTCGGCTCGTACGGGGCGTAGTGATAGACATGGAGCGCCGGGTCGCGTTCGAGCCGCTCCATGAAGAAGTCGATGAGCCGCTCGAACGCCGCACGTTCCGCCTCGAGCGTGAACGCGCCGGTCTCGTCGCGCGACCAGATCGCGTGGAACGTGCCATCGGTCTCCAGGACGCCGAAGAGGTAGTCGAGACCGTCCTCGAACGCGAACGGGTCGCCTTCGATGTCGAAGAACAGGTCGCCTTTCGACGGCTCGGGGAGCGTCGCGAGCCCCCGTTCCGGGTCGATCGCCTCGCCCGGTGCCGGCAGCAGCAGCTCGTGACGCGGTGCGTTGGCGAGGCGCCCTTCCAGCTGGATCCGGGCCTGCTCGCGGACGCGGACCAGCGCCTGTTCGCTGGTGCCCTCGATCCTCGGTGTCATGGGGAGCGGCAGCCGGCCGAGGTCCGCGAGCGTCGCAATCCCACGGTCCGCGAGTGCCCGCCGCTGCCGTGCCGAGATGCCGGCGACGAGGCTGAGGTGGTCGTCCTCGCGCCGCCGCCGCCCGCACTCGATCGCCCAGCGGCAGACGTCGCAGTGCTCGACCGGCTCGGGGTAGGTGGTCCCCGACGGGAAGGCAAGCGTGGATGGATCGTCGAGCGCCGCCAGGAACCGAGCTTTCGCCGCGCGGTAGTAGGCCATGTAGTCGTCGACGCGGAGCCGCTCGACGGCGTGCGCGCTGCCACCCAGCGCCACGTGCATCCATTCGGGTTCGACGCCCTGGATCTCGGTCGAGCAGCTCGACGTACGTGCAGATCTGGAGGACGGCGCTCGCCTTGACGTGGCGAGCGAGCTTCGTGTCCGCCACCTCGTAGTGGTACGGGCCGAAGCGGGACGGTCGGTCCGGAGACTCAATGCGGAGCAGGAAGTCGGCATGGCCGCGCCACGTTCCGTCGAAGAACGTGGCCTGGTAGATGACGTCCGGGCCCTCGGCGATCGCTTCGCGCGTCGCTGCGGCCGCCGCGCGCAACTGGTCGCCGCGGTCCTCGATCGAGCCGTCGAGCTCGATGTGGGCCACGGTCTTTCCTTCGGCGCGCAGCTCGTCGAGGAAGCGCTGCTCGTGCTGGAACCCGCGCTTGCGGATGATGTCCAGCTCGGGGTCGACGCGTTCCGGGCGCACCGTCATACCCGCCATCGCGGCGCGCTCGAGCTGCGTGAGATGCTCGCACGCCAGGAAGCCAACAAGGTCCGTGGCGGCGTAGACCGGCTGGCCGTCGATCGTTTGCACGTCGCCCTCACGATACGCGCGACGCGTGTCAGCTTGCCTGTCACGCGGCCGCTACGATTCGCGCATGGTGGCCAAGCGACGCGACGGCGAGGGCAAGCTCTCGGTCGGTCCGACGTGGGAGAGCATCGTCGAGCGGCAGATCCGCGAGGCGATGGACGGACGGCGCGTTCGACGAGCTGCCATACTCGGGGCAGCGGCTGCCGCTCGAGGACGACTCCGCGGCCGGGGAGCGCGCGCTCGGGTTCCGGGTGCTGCGCAATGCGGGCGTGGCGCCGCCGTGGATCGAGGCGGACAAGGAGGTCCGCAACCTGCTCGCGCAGCGGGACGCCCTGCTGGCGCGGGCGGCGGCGGCGTCCTCCGTGACGCGACCGCGCCTGCGGCGTGACCTGGAACGGCTCGTTGCGGCGACGAACCTTGCGATTGATCGCCTCAACACCGAGGCGCCGACGGATCGCCAGCATCGGCGGCCGCTGGATCCCGAGGCGGAACTGGCGCGGCTGGAGGCGGCGTTCGGCGCCTGACACCACCCGCGGGCCAGCCCCGCCGCCGGCGGATGTGCACCCCATGCACGTACCGCAAACGAACCCGACTTCGTTGGCCGTTTGTGTCGTGGGGCGCACGAATTCGACCGATTTCGGTCATTTTCGGGTCGATCTGGGCCCCTGGACCGCCCTTCGATGGCCGTTAGGTGCACCCCATGCACGCGGCGCAATCGGGCGCGGCGTCCTCAGCCGTCGCCGCTCACAGGATGATCTCGCCGGCGGCCGTCGACAGAACCACCGCGGCGACCTCGGCCGGCCCGTCGTGCACCCGAATCGGCAGCGAATGCTCACCGAGCCATCCGGCCAGGCGATCCGGGCTGCCCTCGAGCACCAGCCTGGAGATCGTCGCCGGCTGAGGGTTCTCCGAGCCGGGCAGCCGCACGCCTTCGCCCCATTCGACGAAGAACGGAAGGCACGGTTCGGCGATGGCCTCGTCGATCCCGGCGCTTCGCCATCGCAGCTCCTCGCCGGATGGTGTTGCCCGCGATCCGCTGCGAACCGTGAGGCCGAGCCGCCCGGCAGTCTCATCCAGTCCGGAGGTCCGCACGGCCCAGCCGATCAGCCGTCCGGCTTCCGTCGCGCCGTCGCCGACCCACCGCCCGAAACTGCTCGCGGCTGCGACGCGCTGATCGACGACCGTGACCAGTTCGAGATAGCTCGATCCGAGCGGGACGATCCGGTTCGCCGTGCCCCAGTCGCGATGCCGGCCGCCCTCGACCGACGACAGCCCGACGCGCGCTTCGAATTCGCGAGCGGCTGCGTCGAGATCGGTGCATGCGATCAGGACATGGTCGAGCTCCATCGTGGAGCCTCCTACGCGAACAGCGCGTCGACCGCCTCGGCGAAGACCTCGGTGTGGCGATCGACGTCTGCCTCGGTGGTCGATGGCGACATCAGGGCCATGTTGTGGAACGGCGTCATGAGGATCCGGCGGTTCATGGCCCAGAGGTGGAGGAATGCCTCGAGCTCCGGGTCGCTGTGGTCCCACTGCTCGCGGCCGTTTCGCGGTGGCTCGGGGGTGAAGTGGTACTCGGCGCGGGCACCGAGTCGGGTGACGTGCCACGGAACGTCGCGTTCGCGGATGACCGAATTGACGCCGTCGGCCCAGCGTTCGCCCAGCGGCAGCATGCGGTCGAACGCCTCGTCGGTCAGGACCTCGCCGAGCGTCGCCCGCGTGGCCGCCAGCGACAGCGCGTAGCCGGCCAGCGTCCCGCCGATCCCGCCGACGTCTGCATCCTCGTAGCTCGTCGAAGCGCGGATCCGGTCGGCGACCTCTGCCGTGAACCCGTACGTCGCGATCGGGATCCCGCCACCGATCGTCTTGCCGATCACGAGCACGTCGGGTTCGAGGGCCCAGGCCTTTGTCGCCCCGCCGGGCCCGGCACAGATCGTGTGGGTCTCGTCGATCAACAGGAGCGTGCCGGTCCGCCGGGTCAGCTCGCGGACGGCGTCGAGGTATCCGTCGTCCGGCAGCACGATCCCGATGTTGGTGAGCGCCGGTTCGAACAGCACGACCGCGACGTCGCGATCCTCCAGTGCGCGTTCGAGGCCGTCGATGTCGTTGAACTCGACGACGCGGGTCGTCTCGGCGACGTCGACCTGCGGCCCGATCGAGCCCTGGCGCGCCACCGTCCGGCCGCCGTCGTCGAGCACGGCGAACGTCTCGTCGACGGTGCCGTGGTAGCAGAAGTCGTGGACGACGACCTTCGACCGCCCGGTGATCTGGCGGCCGAGGCGCAGCGCGAAGCGGTTCGCGTCCGTGGCCGACAGCGTGAACTGCCAGTAGGGCAGCCCGAATCGGCGCTGGAGCTCCTCGCCGACCCAGATCGCATCCTCGGTCGGGAGCATGTGGGTGATGCCGCGGCGGAGTTGCCGCTCGACCGCCTCGATCGTGGCCGCGGCGCCGTGCCCGGCCATCGCGCCCGTGTCGCCGAGACAGAAGTCGACGTAGTCGTGGCCGTCGACGCAGCGAAACGACGCGCCCTCGGCGGTCTCGACGAACGGCGGGAACGGGCTCGCCCAGCGGACCATCCAGTTCATCGGGACGCCGTCATGGAGCGAGGCCTTCGCCCGCTCGAACAGCTCCTTCGAGCGCGGGTGCTCGGCGACGAAACGCTGTCGCTCGGGTTCATGGAGCGACTCGAGCCTTACGCGGTCCACGGTCTGCATGCAGGGAGCATGCGTCGGCGGGTCATGGGCCGTTCGGGGCATCCCGCGCGGCGCGACGTCCGTGCATGGTTACCGGGATGACCGCGCGCCCCTCGTTCCTGGCGGTGCTGCTCCTCGCCGTGACGCTTACCGCGTGCGGTGGCGCGGCGTCCTCTCCGGCCGTCGTCACCCCTGTCCCCGCGAGCGAGGCACCACCGTCCGTCGCGCCGCCCAGCGAGGCGCCGCCCACGACGCGCGACGAGGAGCCGCCGCCGGCCGATGCCGGTGGCCCGTACGCCGAGGCCCTCGTCGCCACGCTGGCCGCCGATCCGATGATCATGCATCTCGAGCAGGTCGCGACCGCCACGACGGCGCTCGGCGACGTCGAGGCGATGCTGTCGGGCGACTTCTCGGGCGACGATCTCGACATCACGATGCATATCGCCTCCGGCGCGACCGAGGTCGACATGAAGATGGTCGTGCTCGGTGAAACGGCGTACGTCCAGCAGGGGGACGGGGACTGGGCGTCGGTCCCGAAGGCGGCCGCCGAGGCTCAGCTCGCCGGCCTGGTGCAGAACATGCGCCTCGTCACCGACCCGCACGATCTGCTCTACGTCGGGGTCGAAGAGGTCGATGGCCGCGACCTGCACCATCTGACGGCCAGCCGCACGATCCCGTACGCGCCGGCCGCGGGCGGCACGGGTCAGTACGACGTGTTCGACATCTGGGTCGAGGAGGACGGCACGCCGGTCCTCGCGAAAACGGCGTTCTCGGCGACGGACCCGAATGGCGTTGCCGTCACCGGCACGACGAACTTCGAGTTCTCGAACGTCGGCGGGCCGATCGAGATCGTCGCGCCCGAGTAGCGGGCGCCGCTCGGGTCAGTGGGGCCGGAGGACGTACCCGCAGATCGGGCAGCTGGCCGTCCCCGTGATCGGGTCGACGTCGAGGAAGCTGGCGCAGCCGTTCGTCCGGCAATAGGGCCGGTTCGTGTGCATGACGCGCCGCCGCTGGCGACGCATGGAACTGGCGCGTCCGGCGAGGGACGCAGTGGTTGTACGTGAAAGCACGGTAGTTGTTCGATTTCCCTTCTCTTGCGCACGGTCGCGTCCTGGGCGGCCTGCGCGGCACTTGTTGCGCTCGTCACGGCCGGTATTGGGCCGGAGCGGCGCGGATCCGAAGCTGGCGGACGGGAGCGGTCTTTCGGGTCGCTCGACCGTGGGCCCTCGCTGCGGATTGACAACAGGAATCCTGAGGCCGAACAGGCGTTCTGTCAAATGGTCGTGTTCGAGCCCGGTGCTGCTCGCGTTCAATCCGAGCGGACCGTCGCTGGTTCGTTGAGCGAGCCGCGCGTGGCGCGTCGAGGAAGGGGCTTTCAGAGAACCTTCAGAAAGAGGCCGTAGAACCGGTACGTGCACGTGCTCATCGTCGAGGACGACCCGCGGTTGGGAAGGCTCCTCCAACGGCTCCTGGTCGAGGAGCGCCACGTCGTCGACCTCGCTGTCGGTGGCGGTGAGGCGCTCGAGCTCGTCGAGGCCGGCGGCCACCTTCGACGCGCTGATCCTCGACGTGGGCCTGCCCGATCTCGACGGGTTCGAGGTCGCCAGGCGGATGCGCGCCCGGGGCTGCCGCGTCCCGATCCTGATGCTCACGGCGCGGGACGGCCTCGCGGACCGGATTTCCGGGCTCGACGCAGGAGCCGACGACTATGTCGTCAAGCCGTTCGCCTACGAGGAGGTCGTCGGCGCGACTCCGAGCGCTCTCACGACGCGCGGCGGACACCTCCGCCTGGGACGACGGCGCGATCCTCGCCAGCGGACCGATCGCGCCTGACGAGTCGCGACGAAGGGTCACGGTTGACGGCCGACCCGTGGAGCTCACGCTCCGCGAGTTCTCGCTCCTCGAATGCCTGCTTCGCCACCCGGGCCACGCGCTGAGCCGTGACCAGCTGCTCGACATGGCCTGGCCGTTCGGCGTCGCGGTCACCCCGAACACGGTCGATGCCTTCATCACGTTCCTGCGGCGCAAGCTCGGTCCGGGAGGCGCGGCCCGGATCGAAACCGTCCGTGGCATCGGCTACCGGATGGTCGAAACGTGAGCACCCGGGCCGTCTCCGATGCTGCGCTCGTTCGCCGCGTCCGCTGGCGACTCCTGGCCTGGAGTGGCGGCTCCACCCTGGCCGTTCTGGTTCTCCTCGGGACGCTCATCTACATCGCCGTCGCCAGCAGCCTCGAATCGGCGGCGGTCGAGCAGCTCCGTCAGCGAGCCGCCATCCTCGCGCCGCGCATCGAAATGCTCGCCACGGTCCCCCCGGCGATGGCACCGCCGGGCCCCGTTTTCAATCAGATCGTGTCCGGCGATCCTGGCCGGCCGGGGGTCAGCTTTGTCGGTGGGTCGTCGGCCGGGACGCTGGCCTTCGTCATCGGCCCCAACGACGCCGCCTTCCCGGATGTCTCGCAGGTCTTCAATGCCCAGCTGCCCAACTCGACCGGCGTCGACGAAGCCCGCCTGACCGGCGAGTCGATCGACCTCGCGAGCGTGGATGGCACCCCGGTCAGGATCCTGTCGCACCGCGTGACGGTCGGCGACCAGCCCTTTGTCATCCAGGTCGTGGCCGACCGGATCGCCGAGGAGCGTGCCCTGGCGGTGCTGCTCACGGTCCTGGCCGTCGGCGGCGTGCTGGTTCTCGCGATCGCGCTTGGCGTTGGCTGGCTGTACGCCGAGCGTGCGCTGGTCCCGATCCGCGATGCGATGCGCCGCCAGCGCGACTTCGCAGCGGACGCGAGTCATGAGCTGCGTACCCCGCTCAGCGTCGTGAAGGGCTCGGTAGCGCACCTCCGCCGCCACGCCGACCAGCCGGTCGCCGAGGTCGGCGATGCCCTCGACGACATCGAGGCGGAGACCGACCGACTCGGCGCCCTGGTCGACGATCTGCTCCTCCTCGCCCGCTCCGATTCGGGCGCGCTCGAGCTCGCGGTCGAACGGACGGATCTCGGCGAGGTGACGCTTGACGCCGCGGGCAGCCTCGCGCCGCTCGCCACCGAACGCAATGTGCGCATCGAAGCCGACGCCGAGCCGCTTCCGTTCAGCGGGGACCCGGGTCGGCTCCGGCAGCTGGTCCGGATCCTCCTCGACAACGCGATCCGCCACGCGCCGCGTGGCTCGATCGTGAATGTCTCAGCGCGCCTGGACGGCGGGACGGCCCGGCTACGGGTGGAGGACGCCGGGTCCGGCTTCCGTCCCGATGACCTCCCGCGCGTCTTCGACCGCTTCTGGCGGGCACCGGGCGAGCACGCCGGTGGCACCGGCCTTGGCCTCGCCATCGCGGCCTGGATCGCCGAGCGGCACGGCGGGGCGATCGAAGCGTCGAACCGTCCGGAGGGGTCGGGCGCGCGGCTCGAGGTCCGTCTCCCGCTGAGCTGACCCGGAATTTTCAGGCGACCTTCAGGGTCGCTCCGTAGAACTGCTTCATGCACCACCACCTCGCATGGAGTCCCGAAGTCATGAGTCGAATCCTTCGTTTCGCGCTCGCCGTGTCGGCGATCGCGATCCTTGCCGCGTGTTCCGGGGCGGCTGCCAACCCGTCGGGCGTGGCCAGCCTCGGCAGCCAGTCCCCCGAGCCTTCGTCCTCGAGCGAGCCCGAGGCCTCGGTCGATCCCGAGGATGCCGCCCTCGCCTTCGCCCAGTGCATGCGTGAGCACGGCGTGGACATGCCCGACCCGCAGGTCGGCGGCAACGGCGAGATGTCGTTCTCGATCCGGGCCGGTGGCCCGGACGGCCTTGACCGCGAGCAGCTCCAGGAGGCGCAGGAGGCCTGCCAGGAGCTGATGCCGACAGGCCTCGGCCAGCCGGGTGACATCCCCCAGGAGCAGCGCGACGCGATGCTGGCCTTCGCGCAGTGCATGCGCGAGCACGGGATCGACATGCCCGATCCGCAGTTCGAGACCGGTGGCCGGGCGATGATCGGCGGCCCGGGTGACGACGGCAAGGGACCGAAGTTCGATCCGCGCTCCGACGAGTTCCAGGCGGCCGAGGACGCATGTGGCGACCTGCTCGGCGAGATCGCGTCCAGGCAGCGGCACCAATGTTGCGCCGGGCGGCGGCGAGAGCCGGCCGAGCACCGAGGTGCGGCCATGACCCGCCGTGGGTTTGTTCGCGCCGGCATCGGGCTGGCCGCCGTTGGCGTGGTGGCTATCGGCGTGGCATCCACGGGGATCCTCGGCGCGATGCCCGCGAGCGGCGGCCAGACCAGCGCAGAGCCGCAGGACACGGACCGTGAGGCGGTCGCCGTTGAGCGACGCACCCTCACGATCGAGGAGACCCTCGACGGGACGCTCGGCTACACCGGCGAGACGGCAGGTCGCTCAACGGGCTCGCCGGGACGCTGACCCGGCTGCCCGAGCTCGGCACGATCCTCGAGCGCGGTGACCGGCTCTACGAGGTCAACGGCAAGCGGCGGCCCGTCCTGCTGTACGGCAACCGGCCGGCATGGCGGGCTTTCGAAGCCGGACATGTCGAACGGCGCCGACGTGAACCAGCTGGAGGAGAACCTCAAGGCGCTCGGATACACCCGCAAAGGGTTCGACGTGAACGACGCCGAGTGGGACGACGACGACGACCGCAGCCGTGAAGCGTTGGCAGCGTGCCAACGGGATGACCGTCGACGGCACGATCGCGCCGGGCGAGATCGTGTTCGTGCCCGGTGCGATCCGCGTCACCGAGCTGCCGGTCGAGGTCGGGCTGCAGGTCGGCCCGGGTCAGGCCGGTCCTGAAGGGGCACGTCGGACGTGCGCGTCGTGACGGTCGACCTCGAGGCCGATTCCGTCGACCTCGTCGCGGTCGGGCGACGCGGTCGCCGTCGAGCTGCCCGACGGATCCACCGTCACCGGGTCGGTGAGCGAGATCGGGACGGTGGCCGAGGCGGCGACCGACGAGTTCGGGAACCCAGTCCGACCCGACGGTGGCGGTCACGATCTCGCTGGAGCGGCCCGGCGGCGCGGCGAGCTACGACGCAGGCGCCGGTCGACGGTCCGCATCACGCGCCAGAGCCGCGAGAACGTGCTCGCGGTGCCGGTCAACGCGCTCGTGGCGCTGCTCGAGGGCGGCTATGCGGTCGAGCTCGTCGCCGACGACGGTACGACGCACACTCGTCGGCGTCGAGCCCGGGCTCTTCGAGGACGGCTGGGTCGAGGTCATCGCGCCGACGGCGACTGGCCGAGGGCGACGCCGTGGTCGCGGTGCCGTCGTGACGCGCGGTTGTCGAGCTGCACGGCGTCGCGAAGCGGTACCCGGGCGACGCCGCCGGTCGACGCGCTGCGCGACGTCGACCTGCGCATCGAGGCCGGCGAGCTGGTCGCGATCGTCGGGCCGTCCGGGTCCGGCAAGTCGACGCTGCTCCACCTGCTCGGCACGCTCGACCGGCGCGACCGAGCGGGACGGTCGCGGATCGCCGGGCAGCGAGTCGGCCGGGCTGTCCGACCGGCAGCTGTCCGGGCTGCGGGCGTGGCGGATCGGGTTCGTGTTCCAGCAGTTCTTCCTGCTGGGCGGCGAGACCGCGCTCGACAACGTCGCCGACGGCCTGCTCTACCGCGGGCGTCCCGGCGCGAGCGACGGCGGGCCGCCGCGGCAGCGGCGCTCGAGCGGGTCGGGCTCGGGCACCGGCTGACGCATCGGCCGGGCGCAGCTGTCCGGCGGCGAGCGCCAGCGCGTCGCGATCGCCCGGGCGCTCGTCGGCCGGCCGGCGCTCGTGCTCGCCGACGAGCCGACCGGCAACCTCGACTCGAGCGACCGGCGCGACGATCCTCGACCTGCTTCGCGAGCTCCACGCCGAGGACGGCACCACGATCGTCGTCATCACCCACGACCGCGAGATCGCGGCCTCGCTGCCGCGTCGGATCGAGATCCGCGACGGTCGGATCGAGACACGAGGAGGTCGCGGCATGACCGCGGCCGACGGTGCGCGTCCTGACCGCGCTCGTCGGGCGGCCGCGGTCCGGGCGTGCTCGATCTGGGCCGGATCGCCGGCCGCGGCCTCGGGCGCGCGCCGGCTCCGTTCGGCGCTCACGGCGCTCGGCATCGCGATCGGGATCGCGGCGATGGTGGCGGTCCTCGGCATCGCCGAATCGAGCCGGGCGACCCTGCTGGCCGAGCTCGACCGGCTCGGTTCGAACCTGCTCACGGTCGCGCCGGGCCAGACGATCTTCGGCGACGACGCCACGCTGCCGGACGACGCCGACCGCAATGATCGGCCGGATCGGCCCGGTCGAAGGCGGCTCAGCGCCGTCTCGATCGTCGACGCGACCGTCCGCCGCACCGACCTGATCCCGCCGGGTGAGACCGGCGGGCATCGCCGGTCCAGGCCGCCGATCCGCGACGCTCCTCGAGACGCTCGGAGGCGACGCGTGCGCGCCGGCCGGTTCATCGACGACGCCGTCGACCGCTACCCGGCCGTCGTGCTCGGGGCGGTCGCCGCAGAGCGCCTCGGCATCACCGACGCTCGACGCGCCAGTCGCTCGTGTGGATCGGCGATCGCTGGTGGGCCGTCGTCGGCATCCTCGACGCCGCTGCCGCTCGCACCGGAGATCGACCGCGTCGGCGCTCGTCGGCACGGCGGCGGCCGGGACCTACCTCGATGCCGACGGCCTCGCCGACCACGATCTACGTCCGCGCTGACCCGGCGACTACCTCGACGACGTCCGATCCGTCCTCGGCGCGACGGCCAACCCCGAGCAGCCCGGAGGCGGTCAACGTCGAGCCGGCCGTCGGACGCGATCGAGGCGCGGGCCGCGGCCGCGACCGCGTTCACCGACGCTGTTCCTCGGGCTCGGCGCGGTCGCGCTGCTCGTCGGCGGCGCTCGGCATCGCGAACGTCATGCTCATGGCCGTCCTCGAACGGCGCAACGAGATCGGCCTGCGCCGGGCGCTCGGGGCGACGCGCGGCCACATCGTCGGCCAGTTCCTCACCGAGGCGATCCTGCTCGCGGGGGCGGGCGGGGTCTTGGGGGCGGTTCTCGGATCGGCGGTCGCGGCGGCCTATGCCACCTCGCAGGCATGGGTGGTCGCGCTGCCGATCGCGGGCTGCGTGGCGGGGGTAGTGGGTGCTGCGGCGGTCGGCGGGATTGCCGGGCTGTACCCGGCCATCCGGGCGGCGAACCTGGCCCCGACGGACTCGCTGCGTGCCTGAAGCCGGCCAATGAGAGCGCGGCGGCTCGCTGAACAAGCCAACGGGCGAACGGGACCCGCCCCCGGCGCTGTTTGGCACGCCGTGCGAGCCAGCCAGCGGCGGACGACCCTTCCGACCGTCAGATGGCTCGCCGGCCGAGCCGGATGACGGATGAACCGCTTCCCGACCGCCGTTGGTTCATCGAACGAGCCAAGAGCGCCCGTCGCGTGCGAGCACGGCGGTAGCACTTCTCTTGATGCGCCCGAAACATCGTGAACCGGACCATGCAACGCATGAACGCGCAGGCCCAGCCCACGATCGTCGCGATCGTCAACGACGAGCCGGTCGCCGACCCGGTGGTCCAGCGCGCCACCGAGCTCGGCTTCGAGCGCGGCGCCCGGGTCGTGCTGTACGACGTCGGCGCAACGGCGTCGGCGCTCGAATTGCCGCTGCCCACGGAATTCGCAAGCGACGGCCCGGACCGCGGCGCCCCGCCGCTCCTGACCGCGGACGACCTCGAGGCCGCCGGCCAGGCACCGCTCGCCCGACGCGTCCGCGCCCTCTCGGAGGCCGGCATCGATGCCTACGGCTGGCTGCCCGAGACCGACAAGCCGGACAGCCTCATCGAATACGCACAGCGGATCGGAGCTTCGGACGTGGTCACCAGCCCGGAGCTCGAGCCCGCTCCGGAAGCGTTGTCGGAGGCCGGCCTGGCAGTCGTGTCGGTCGAGCCTCGTTGACGGATTCGGCCTAGAACGGCGGCCAGGGCACGGCCGGCCAGTGCGGCGACGGCATCGGCCAGCGCCGCGCCGCGAGCAGCCCTTCGACGCGTCGCCGCGTCGCTTCGACCTCGGTGGACGTCAGCAGCCCGCGCAGGGTGACTCCCAGCTCCCCGGCGAGCGCGCCACACAGCCGGTCGAACCCGGCCAGCTCCTCGTCGTCGAACGGGTCGCCGCGCCAGCCCCACAGCACCGTCCGCAGCTTCGGCACGGGGGAGAAGCACACACCGTGGTCGACACCGAACACGTGCGTCCCGCCATCGACCGGCAGCAGGTGACCGCCCTTGCGGTCCGTGTTGTTCACGGCCGCATCGAACGCCGCGATCCGCCGCAGGCGCGGGTCGTCCGACACGATCATCTCGACCACGTCGACGGTCAGATCGAGCTCGATGTACTGCTGGACCATGCCCTCGCCGAACGGGCCCGTCCCGCAGCACGCGTCGGCGGGACGATGCCCCACCCGAGCGCCTCGGACACGTGCCACGCCGCGACCTCGCGTCGGGACAGCGTCCCGTCGGGGAAGTCGTCGAGCGGCCGCTCGCCGGCGGTTGGTTTGTAGACCGCGTGGATCGACTCGGCCGGCTCGGGATCCGGGCAGGGGACGCTGACCGTGGCCAGCATCGCGTTGTTCGATGAGCCGACGATGCGGCCGACAATCTCGATCTCGCCCTCGCGCAGGATGCGCAGGGCGGTCACCGGGTCCGGCATCCGCGGGCTGGTCAGTTGACGTAGTGGCCGTTGCGGCGCGGGCAGAGGTGGCCCGTCGGATCGAGCGGCTGGCCGCACAGCGGGCACGGCGGTCGGCCGGAGGCCACGACGCGGACCGCGCGCTCGACGAAGCTCCGGGCCTCGCCCGCGGTCATCCGCACGCGCAGCAGGTCGGGACCGTCCTCGTCCTCGTCGTCGTCCTCGTCCGGGCCGATGGTCTCGCCATCCTCCGACTCGGCGCGCGCCTCGACGAGGATCAGCTCGGCGTCGCCATCCCAGCCGAGCGTCAGCGCTCCGGCACGAAACGCCTCGTTGAGTGGTTCGTCAAGCGGGCTCGTGTCCTCGATGCCCGGGTCGACCGGCTCCTCGGGCGCGATCCCGCGCTTGTCGAGCTCGACGAGCAGCTGGCCGAGGCGGTCGGCGAGGACCGCCACCTGGACTTTCTCGAGCGCAACGCTGACGACGCGACCGCCGTCGCGGGCCTGCAGGAAGAACGTGCGCTGGCCGGGTTCCCCGATCGTGCCGGTCACGAAACGCTCCGGTGGATCGAAGATGAAGCGACGTCGCGGCATGGCTCGACTCTATACCGATTCGCGCGCAGGGCTTACCCGACGGTCACGTCCACCGAATGCCAGCCCCGTGCGCCGTCCGGCGCAGGCGGCGTGCGCTGGTCGGTCTGGACCTCGCCGTTGCCGTCGGTGGCACGCACCTCGATGTGGTGGCGGCCCGGCGTGCTGTTCCAGTCGTAGACCCACTGGACCCACGTCGCGTCCGAGATCGGTGACGACAGGCGGGCTTCCTGCCACTGACCGTCGATGCCGACCTCGACCTTCGAGATGCCGCGGTCGGGCGCCCAGGCCACGCCCGCGATCGGGACGCGGCCGGCGGCCACCGAGCCAGGGCGCGGCGTGTCGATCCGCGACTGGGTGAGGATGGGTGCTTCCTTGGCCCAGCCGAGCGGCACCCAGTAGGCATCGAACGCCTCCAGGGTCGTGAGCTCCAGCTCGGCCAGCCACTTCGTCGCCGACACGTAGCCGTACAGGCCGGGAACGATCAGCCGTGCCGGGAACCCGTGGCGGGGCGGCAGCGGGTCGTCGTTCATGCGAACCGCGATCATCGCCTCGCGTGCCGGGTCCATGACCCACGACGTCGGCATGCCCGCCGTCCAGCCGTCGACCGACCGGCCGACCAGTTGATCGGCGCCGGCCTGGACCCCGGCGAGGTCGAGGACCTCGCGCAAGCGAACGCCCGTCCATTTCGCGTTGCCCACGAGGTTGCCGCCGATCTCGTTGCTCACGCACGCGATCGTCACGTACTGCTCGAAGAGCGGCATCGCCACGAGCTCGTCCCAGGTCAGCGTCGTCTCGCGATCGACCATGCCGTGGATCCGGAGCTGCCACGTGGCGCTGTCGACGATCGGCGTGAGGAGCGCGGTGTCGATCTGGTAGAAGCGGTCGTTCGGAACGACGATGGGGGTCAGGCCGCCGACCTGCGGTGCCAGGTCCGCGCCCGTCGGCAACGCGGCGACGACCTCGGAGGCGGGCGGGATCTGGTCGTTGGCCTCCGCCGGCGCGACGCTCGAGCGGGCGCCGAACATCCGGCCCACGACCCCTCCGGCCAGCGCGGCAACCCCGATCGCCGAACCCGTGAGGAGCAGGTTCCGACGGCGCCAGTCGGGCATCCCGGCCCGTGGGTCCGCGGTCTCCGTGCGGCGCGCGGTCTGCATCAGCCAGCTCATGACCTGGATCCCGGCGATGACCGCGACCCCGGCACTCAGTGCGCCGATGGCTGGTGATGCCAGCGGCAACCGCAGGACCGCCAGGAAGCCGACGATGCCGAAGGCGACGAACCCGCCGGCCGCGATCGCGAACCGGTCCCGCCCGAGATAGCCGAGCAGTGTCCCGATCGCCAGCGCGGTGCCCGTGACGATGATCTCGAGCGCGAGCTTGTCATTGGTGCCGAACAGGGCGACCACGAAGTCCTTGGCGCCGGGCGGCTGCAGGTCGATGATCGTCTGCCCGACGGCCGCGATCAGCGACGACCCGGGCGACAGGACGCCGGAGATCAGCTCGCTCACCCCGAGCGCGACCGCCGCGCCGATCAGCCCGGCGAACGCGCCGACCCAGCCCGGAGTTCGGGTTGCAGCAGGGGCACCAATGGTCGCCGTGGTCGTGGTCATGCGCCTATCCTGCCGCTTCTCGATGACGGTCGCGTGTCAGGGCCCTTCGCCCCGGCTGCCGTGAGCGCTGCGAATTCCGAGTGGCCCCGGTCCACCGCGCCGACTTCCTCAGTCCGCGCGACGCGCCCAGTACCGGCCGTCGCGCCGCTCGACCGCGATCGGCATCCCGTAGGCCCGCCCGAGGACCTCCGCGCTCACGACCTCCTCGATCCGTCCCGCCGCCACGGCCCGCCCGTCGGCCAGGACCAGCGCATGCCCAAAGCCCGGCGGGATCTCCTCGACATGGTGCGACACGAGCACGATCGACTCGGGCCGCCTCTCGGCCGCGAGCCCGGTGAGGTCGCGGATCAGCGTCTCTCGCGCTCCGAGGTCCAGCCCTGCAGCCGGCTCGTCGAGCAGCAGCAGGTCAGGGTTGGGCATGAGGGCCCGGGCGATCGAGACGCGCCGCCGCTCCCCGCTGGACAGCGTTCGGAACGGATGGTCGGCCACGTGCGCGATCCCGAAGCGCTCGATCAGCGCCGCGGCGCGGACCCGGTCCGCGTCGTTGTACTCGTGCCACCACGGGGCGAGTGCCGCGTGGCGCGCGCTGAGCACGAGCTGCAACGGGCTGAGCGCCTCGTCCATCTCGTCCTCGAGGGCACTCCCCGCGTAGCCGATCCGGCGGCGCTGTTCACGCGCGTCCATCCGCCCGAACCGTCCTCCGAGGACGTCCACCGTCCCGGAAGTCGGCCACAGGTAGAGGCTCACGACCTGGAGCAGGGTGGTCTTGCCCGAGCCGTTCGGGCCGAGGACGGCCCAGCGCTCACCCGGGCGGACGGTCCACTCGAGCGGTCCCAGGATCGTCCGCCCGCCGCGGGTGACCGTGACGCCGGCAAGCTCGATCGTCACCCCTCCCGCGCCTCGATCAGGGCGGCGGTGGGGCGGAGCTGTCCGGTGGCGTTGGCGTTGGCGTCGGCGTCGGCTCGGGCGTCGGCGTGGGATCCGGCTCGGGCGTCGGTGTGGGCTCCGGTTCGGGCGTGGGTTCGCTGACGGTGGCGGCGACGGCTCCTCGCTGGGTGGCGCGCTCGGCTCCGGCGTCGCCGATTCGGGCGGGCACGCGACCAGGGCCGGTGCATCGCCCGACGGCTCCGGGAGCTCGAATGACGGGATCACGCCGCTGGCATCCGGCGTCGGCAGCGGAACGCAGGAGGGTTCCGGCGTCGGTTCGGCGCAGTTCTGGCCCATGATCGGGCCCCATGCGCGGCCGAAGGGGTTGAAGCGATTGTTGTAGAAGTAGCTGACCGCTGTGCGGTCGGGACCTCCCACCGTGCCCGGCCCGCGCCGTGCACGGCGCAGCCAGTCGCGGTCCCACTCCAGCCAGTTGTCGAACTTCGACTCGTAGGCCAGGAGCTCGAGGACGTCGCGCCCGCACGCTTCGCGCGGAAGCCGGTTCTTGGGCTCGGTGCCCGCGATGAACCACTCCTCGACGCCCTCGTCACCGCGCTGCGGCAGGTAGCCGGTCAGCGGGTCGATCGTGACTTCCACCAGGCCTTCCTCGGGCCGCCGGAAGTTGCGGATCGGCCAGTCCTTGGTCGTCTCCTGGAGGAAGCCCTGCCAGACGTGCGTGGACACCTCGATCGAGAACACCGGGTTGTTGGGCGTGCTGACTTCGCTGTTGTCGCTGTTGCCGTTCCACGCTCCGACGACCAGCGCGTACTGCCCGTCCTCGCGCTGTTCGCGGGTGGGCGGCGCGATGTAGCCGTAGGCGTTGAGGTCCTTGGCGTCGTTGTTCGTGCCGGTCTTGAGCGTGGCCGGCCGGCGGTCACCATCGGGGCCACGGAGCGAGAACTCGCCCCAGAACGGGTTCACGTTGCGGTTCGTGTTGCCGGCCAGGATGTTCGTGGTGATGTAGGCCGCCTGCGGGCTGATGACCTGCGTCGGCTCGGGCGGCTCGTACGGATCGGCGACGTCCTTGCCGTCGCGATCCTTGACCGTGAGGATCGTGGTGTTCCCGATGTACCGGCCGCCATTGGCGATCGTGGCGTAACCGGTGGCGAGGTCGACCGGCGGCGTTTCCTGCGTGCCCAGCGCCAGCGACAGGCCGGCATCGCTCGAGTCGCCCCGGAAGCGCAGCCCGAACTCCTGGGCGCGCTCGAAGACCGTCGCCGGGTCGTTGACCTGCAGGGCCTTGACCGAGGGGATGTTGAGCGAGAACTGCAGTGCATTTCGGACAGTGAGCGGTCCGCGCTCGAGGCGGTCGGCGTCGTTTGGCGTGTAGTCGTTGCCGAAGTCGGTGCCGACGTCCATCAGCACGGTGCCGGCGGTGAGCTTGCCCGAGTCGATCCCGATCGCGTAGTTGAACGGCTTGAACGCCGAACCCGGCTGGCGGTAGCCGTTCCCGACCACGTCGTACTTCGGCTGGAAGCGCTTCGAGTGCTTGGTCGAGTAGTAGTCGGCGCTGCCGACATAGGCGATCAGCTCGCCGGTCTGGTAGTCCATTGCGACGAGCGCGCCGTTGCGCAGCCGCTTGTCGGCCAGGTTGGCCATCCAGTCCTCGTACGTGAGGCCGAGGCGCCTGGCTGCCTGCCGCGGGTTGTCCTGGAACGGCACGACGGCCGCAGCCTTGACCCACTTTTCCGCGGTCTCCTGGACCTCGAGATCGAGCGTGGTCGTGATGCGCAGACCACCGCGATCGAGCTGCGGGCACGTGGCGTCCTCGCCGCACAGCTTCGTGAACAGCTCATCGCGCACGCGCCACACGAAGTGCGGCGCCTGCCAGCGCTCGGTGGTCTGGCGGACGAGCACGACCGGCTCGTCGCGCGCGGCAAGCAGCTCTTCGCTGGTGTACTGGCCGTCGGACATCGGCGTGCGGTCGTCCTCGGCCATGAGGGTGAGGATCTGGTTCCGGCGCTCCACGACGGTTGTGTCCGGTGGCACCACGAGCTGGGTCTTCGCGCATTCGCCTTCGTTCTCGCCGGGCTCGAGGCACTCCTCGACGGCGTTGCGCACGAGGTCGTAGTTCGAGGGCGACTTCGGCAGCGCGGCCAGGACCGCGGCCTGGGCCGGCGTGAGCTCGCTGAGATCGTTGATGCCGAAGTACGAGCGGGCGGCCGCCTTCACGCCGTAGCTCTGGTTGCCGTAGTAGATCTGGTTCAGGTAGGCGGTGATGATGTCCCGCTTGCCCGGCTCCCCCGCGAAGTGCTGCGTGAGCCGGATCGACTGGATGATCTCCTTGAGCTTGCGCTCGGCGAGTCGGTCCGGGTCCTGGAGCAGTTCGTCGTCGAGGAGTCGCATTCGAGTCAGCTGCTGGGTGACGGTGGAGGCGCCGCGGCCGCGGCCACGCAGCGAGTCGAGGCCGGCCGAGAAGATGGCGACGGGATCGAAGCCGGCGTTCTCCCAGAACGTCTTGTCCTCGACGGCCGTCGTCGCGTCGAGCAGGATCGGCGGGATCTCGTCGAACTCGACGACTTCGCGCTTGAACTCCCCGAAGCGGGCGAGCTCGGTGCCGTTGCGATCGAAGACGATCGACTCCTCTGGCAGCTCGTAGTCCTGCATGGCCTCGACCGGAGTGAGGTTCGAGGCGAGCGCGGAATAGAGGCTGATCGTCGCGAGTGCGCCGATGGCACCGATGCCGGCGAGGAAGAAGAAGATGATGAGTCCGAACCAGCCGGCCGTCGTGGGGCGCGCGGGGTCGTTGCGCGGGCGTCCCTGGCGGGTCACGCGCTGCGGAGGCGTCTGCACCAACCAAGGATGCCCGAAAGGCGGCCCGCGCCGGTATGAATAATGGTTCGGACTTTGCGAAGTTTCGCAAACAACGCGTTGCGATCGGCGTGCCCGGGCGCCTGCTCGGGTTCGCGGGTCGCCGCTCGCTAGCGATGCACGTGGCGAATGCAACGGACGCACCATGCGCCGTGCCAAGCCGCGCGCGGCTAGTTCAGACTCCCCGGCGCGCCTCTCGCATTCATCCGAGTCACCTCGTGAATGGGCGAGAAGGCGGGCGACCGCATGATGCCTGGTCTGCATTCGCGTGGTGAATGGGCACGAAGCGCGGTGGGCGCTGGACGCCGGGCCCGCGGCCGTCGTCTATCCGCCGCTCACCCCGGCCGGGTCCGCCAGCAGCTCCTCGAGCAGGCGCCCCGGATCGGCCACCGCCCGGGCCAGCGGGTTCGCCCGAAGGGCTCGCAGTGCCGCGTCGCGATCCCCGATTCGGGCCGCGTCGGCGGCCAACCGCTCGTAGGCCTTGACCTCGCGGAGCAGGGCCTGCTCGGCCGGCGCGAGCGGGGAGAGGGGCAGGGGATGGGCGCCATCGCGGTCGATCCGCGACGGGATCTCGACCACTGCATCGGCCGACACGTCGGGCAGCGCGCCGTCGTTGCGGACGTCGACGACTTGCACGTCACCGCGTCCGTCGTGCAGTGACGCGATGAGGTCGACCGCGGCCTCGCTGTAGTACGCGCCTCCCCGCTGGCCGAGCAACGCCGGCTTCTCGGTGAGCGCCGGATCGCGGTACATCTCGAGGAGCTGGCGTTCGATGTCCATCACGTCCTTCGCACGACTGTGGCCGTCCCGCTGCTCCCGCACGACCGTCTCGGTCAGGTAGTAGTAGCGCAGGTAGTAGGACGGGATGGCGCCCACGGACCGAACGAGGTCCACCGGCAGCCCGGTGTGCTCGGCGATGCGCTCGGCGTCGTCCGCCAGCAGGTCGGGCAGCACGTCGCGGCCGTCCACGCGCACGGCCCGGACCCAGCTCAGGTGGTTCAGGCCGACGTGCTCGAGGCTGACCCGCTCGGGTTCCACCTCCAGCCAGTCGGCCAGCCAGCGCTGCATCCCGATCGCCACGTTGCACAGCCCGAGCGCGCGGTGGCCCCCGTCGATCAGTGCCTGGGTCACGATCCCGACCGGGTTCGTGAAGTCGACGATCCAGTGCCCGGGTGCAGCCCGGCGGTCCACGGCCTCGGCGAGCTCCAGGATCACGGGCACGGTGCGGATTGCCTTTGCCAGCCCGCCGGGACCGGTCGTCTCCTGGCCGACCGCGCCGAAGCGGGGCGGGATGGTCTCGTCGCGCAGGCGCGCGGCCTGGCCGCCGACGCGGAGCTGCACGAGCACGAAATCGGCGCCGTCCAGCGCGGCATCGCGATCGGTCGTCCTGACGAGGCGGCCGGGCCAGCCGGCCTTCGCGAGCATCCGCTCGGCCAGGCCGCCGACGACCGCAAGGCGCTCCGGCATCGACGTCGAGCAGGACGAGCTCGTCGACGGGCACGCGGTCGGCGCGGCGGACCACGCCCTCCACCAGTTCGGGCGTGTACGTGCTCCCGCCACCGACGACCGTCACCTTGACGCCCATCTCGCCTCCCCACCTCGCCACCGACCGGCACGTGCCGGGTCCTTGACACAATGCTTATAACATTATGAACAATCTCGGCCAAGCCCCAGGCGCGGCCGATGCTTGCCCCGTCGAACGGAGGAGCCGGTCTGCCGATGGCGCGCTTCCGCCTCGAGCTCGGTCCTGTCCCGCTCCATCACCAGGTGTACCTCCACCTCAAGGCGGCTCTCGATTCGGGCGAGATCGCGCCGGGTGACCGGCTGCCGCCCGAGCGCGAATTGTGCATCCGCTACAGCTGCAGCCTCATCACGATCCGGCGGGCGCTCAGCGAGCTCGCGCGCGAGGGTCGACTCGAGCGCACCCGCGGCCGCGGCACGTTCGCCCTCAAGGCGCGCATCGAGCGCGACTTCGCCGACACCCTCAGCTTCACCGAGGAGATGCAGCGCCGCGGCCTCGACCCCGAGACACGGCTCGTCGCGGCCCGGCCCGAGTCGGCGGGCGAGGTCGTCGCCGGCGCGCTGAACCTCGAGGTCGGCTCGCCGATCGTGTACGTCGAGCGCCTCCGGGTCGCCTCGGGGGAACCGCTCCTGCTCGAACAGGTCCACCTGCCGGCCGAGCGGTTTCCCGGCCTCCTGGCCTCCGACCTCGAGCACAACTCGCTGTACGACGTCCTGACCGAGCAGTACGGCGACGCACATCGCGCGCGCCCGCGAATCGCTCGAACCCGTGCTGCTGCGAACGCGCGAGGCGCGGCTGCTCGACCAGCCCCCGCGGACCCCCGCGCTCGTCATCGAGGGCGTCGCCTTCGATGAAGACGGCGACCCCATCGAATTCGCCCGGACGTTCGTCCGCGGCGACCGAACCCGCTACTACGTCGAGCGCATCGTGGTGCGTTCGAACCGGCCGAGCGATCACGAGCCGGCGCTCGTGGCCGGACTGCGAACGGGAGGACCCGTCGGCTCCTAGGCGCCCGAACGGACTCAAGGAGGAGGACCGATCGATGCGAACCCCGCGAATGACGAGGCTGCTGGTTCTGATAGCGGCCGCCGCCCTGCTCGTCGCTGCCTGCGGCCAGTCGACGACGACGAGCGCACCCGGGGCCAGCCAGGCGCCCGGCTCGTCGGCGGCGCCGCCGGCGTCGCAGCCGGCCGGCAACGGCGAGGTCGTCGAGCTGCGCTGGTACTGCTGCCTCGGTGGCGGTGACGCCCCCGAGCAGGTCGAGGTCGAGCAGCAGGTGGTCGAGGAATTCAATGCCTCCCACCCGAACATCCATCTCACGTTCGAAGCCGTCCCGTACGAGGGCGCCCGCGACGCGCTTGCGACCCAGATCGCAGCCGGGAATCCACCTGACATCGTCGGACCGACCGGCATCGGCGGCGCCGAGGCGTTCCACGGCCAGTGGCTCGACCTCCAGCCGCTCATCGATTCGACCGGCTATGACCTCGGACAGTACCCCGACAACATGGTCGAGCTGTACAACACCGGCGGCGAGGGCCAGCTCGGCATCCCGTTCGCGATCTATCCCTCGGCCCTCTTCTACAAGAAGAGCCACTTCGAGGAGGCGGGACTCAACGAACCGCCGCACGAGTGGAACGGGACCTACACGATGCCGGACGGCACGGAGCGACCGTGGGACTGGGACACCATCCGCGAGGTCGCGAAGCTGCTGACGGTCGACCAGAACGGCAAGGACGCGACCCAGGACGGGTTCGATCCTGAGAACATCGTCCAGTGGGGCCTCGAGCCGCAGCGCGACGACCTCCGCCAGACCGGTGCCTACTGGGGTCCCGGTCAGCTCGCCGGTGGCGCCGATGGCAAGACCGTCGAGATCCCGGACGCGTGGGTCGCGGGCTGGAAGGCGTTCTACGACGGCATGTGGACCGACCACTACTCGATGACGGGACCCCAGTTCGAGAGCGACGAGCTCAACCCGAGCGACTACCCGTTCTTCACCGGCAACGTCTCGATGAGCCCGAACTACCTGTGGTCGACGTACGGCGTCGGCGACTCCGGCGACGACTGGGACCTCGCGGCCACGCCGTCGTACAACGGCACGACGACCGCGGCGTTCAACGCCGACACGTTCCGCATCCACAAGGACACCAAGCACCCCGACGAGGCATTCGAGGCGCTGACGTATCTCCTCGGCGACGCGTCCGACACGCTGCTCACGACGTACGGCGGCATGCCCGCCCGGCCGGAGGCACAGGACGCGTTCTTCACCACGCTGCAGGACAGCTTCACCGAACGAGGTCGACTGGAACGTCGCCAAGGAAGGCGTCAACTACGCCGACGTGCCGAACTTCGAGTCGTACATGCCGGCGTACAACGAGAGCTTCGACAAGCTGATCGAGTTCGGAACGAAGTGGCAGTCCAACGCGGGACTCAATATCGACACCGAGGTCCAGGACCTCACGACACAGCTTCAAGCGATCTGGGACCAGGAGGGCTGAGCGACCCCAGGCGATGGCCGTCCTGACCCAGCCCCGCTCGCGCCGCCTCGCCCGCCCCCGTGGGCTGGCGTGGCGGCGCGCGCTGTGGGGCTACGTGTTCATCTCGCCGTGGATCATCGGGTTCCTCGTCTTCACGCTGGGCCCGATGATCGCCACGCTCGGCTTCACCTTCACCAACATCAACCTGGAGCAGGCCGAGCCGCTCCAGTTCGTCGGCCTGCGCAACTACGAGAAGCTGCTCAACGACCCGACGGCGATCCATTCGCTGAGCGTCACGTTCAGGTACGCCCTCATCGCGCTGCCGATCGCAGTCGCTCTGCCGTTCGTGGTCGCACTGCTGCTCCACTCGCGGCACCTGCGCGGTACTGGCGCGTTCCGCGTCCTCTTCTTCATGCCCTACGTCGTGCCGTTCGTGGCCGGCGTGCTGATCTGGCAGGGCATGCTCGGCTCCGAGGGCAACGGCTGGATCAACAACTTCCTGCAGCTCATCGGCATCGAACATCCGCCGGACTGGCTCGAGAGCACGACCTGGATCTACCCGGGCCTCGTGATCATGGGCGTCTGGGGGATCGGGGCCGGCGTGATCGTCTACCTCGCCGGGCTCAAGGGCATCCCGACCGAGCTGTACGACGCGGCCCGCATCGACGGCGCCGGGGCGTGGGCAAGCCTCCGAAACGTGACGATCCCGCTGATGTCGCCGGTCGTGTTCTACACGCTGGTGCTCGCAGCGGTCGAGGTGCTCCAGTACTTCCTCGTGCCACTGGTCCTCAAGAACGGGACCGGGCAACCGGGCGGCTCGACGCTCTTCTACAACCTGTACCTGTACAAGAACTTCTTCGCCTTCCAGGACATGTCCTACGGGGCGACGCTCGCGTGGGTGCTGTTCGCGATCACGCTGCTGCTCACGCTGCTCCTGTTCTGGGGCGCTCGGCGCTGGGTGTACTACGCGGGCGAGGCGCGCTGAGTGGCGATCGGCGTCGGGCTGCAGGACACGGGAGGGCGGCTGACCGGCATGTTCAGGCGGCGAGGGGCGTCCGACCGCCGCCGGCCACCTGAGCGCGGCGACCGGCCGAAGTCATTCCTGCTCACGCTCATCGCCGTCCTGTTCCTCGCCGCGTTCCTGTCGCCGCTGCTGCGCTCGGCGACGTTCGCCCTCAAGTCCACGGACCAGATCAGCCAACCGGGATCGCCGGTCTACCCAGCCGACCCGGCGACCTTCGAATACGAAGGCGAGACGCTCGACGTCTACAACGTGCCGCTCGACGGCGCGACCCGCCAGCTCGCGTTGCTGAAGCCGGGGCGGACCGAGAGCCAGTTCGTGGATCCGGGCAATCCCTCGGCCCCGCCGATCGCATGGGAGGGATCGTGGCGGACGCTCGAGCCGGCGTGGACGTTCGCCCCGCACCTCGAGAACTTTGCCGAAGTCTGGGACCTGATCGACTATCCGCGCCTGCTGTTCAACACGTTCGCGCTGGCGATCATCGGGACGATCGGGACGGTGCTCTCGTGCACGCTCGTGGCGTACGGGTTCGCGCGCTTCCGCTTCCCCGGCAGGAACGCGCTGTTCACGCTCCTGATCGCGACGATCTTCCTGCCGTACGCGGTGACGATCATCCCGACGTACACGCTGTTCGTGGAGCTCGGCTGGGTCGGCACGTGGCTGCCGCTGCTCGTCCCGGCGTTCTTCGCCAACGCCTTCGACGTGTTCCTCATGCGCCAGTACTTCATGACGATCCCGACCGAGATGGACGAGGCGGCCGCGATCGATGGAGCAGGTCCGTTCCGGACCCTCGTGTCGGTGCTCCTTCCGCAGGCCTGGCCGGTGGTCGTCGCGGTGGCGATCTTCCACCTCGTCTACTCGTGGAACGACTTCTTCGGCCCGCTGATCTACCTGTCGGCGCAGCCCGATCTCCAGCCGCTGGCCGTCGGCCTGTCGCGGTTCAACGGCATCCATTACCGCAACCCCGAGCTGATCCAGGCCGGTACGCTGATGACGATGATCATCCCGGTCGTCGCGTTCCTGCTTACCTCGCGCTTCTTCACACGAGGCATCGTCATCACCGGCGTCGAGAAGTAGGGCGGGACTGCCGTGGCTCCGATCCGCGTCGCGCTGACGTTCGACGCGGAGCACGCCGACCGCCCGAACCCGGGCGGGACCGAGCGGCTGCTCGAGGTGCTTGCTGCCGGGGCGACCCGGGCGACGTTCTTCCTGCAGGGCCGCTGGGTCGAATCGGTTCCTACGGTGGCGCGGGCGCTCGTCGACGGTCGCCACGTGATCGGCAGTCACGGCCATTACCACGCGCGCATGTCGCATCTCACCGACGAAGGGATCGCTGACGACGTCGAGCGCGCCGAGGAAGCGATCCGCCAGGCCTGCGGGGTCGACCCACGGCCGTGGTTCCGTTGCCCGTTCGGCGACGGAGCATCAGATCCGCGGGTGCTCGGTGCGATCACGGCAGCCGGCTACCGGCACGTGGGATGGCACGTCGATGGCGAGGACTGGGCCGAACACGCGACCGCCGAAGCGCTGGAACGACGCGTTCGCGAGGGGATCCAGGGCGTGGGCGATGGAGCGGTGGTCCTGCTCCACGGCTGGCCGGTCGTGACACCGACCACCGTCGAGCGGCTGCTCGCCAGCGCCGCCGACGACGGGGTGACCTATGTCGGAATCGACGAGCTCGGTGTGGCGCCGGTCGAAACCGTGCCGTGGTAGTCCTCGCGGTCGACGGCGGAAACTCGAAGACCGATGCCGCGCTCGTCGCGGACGATGGAGCGCTGCTGACGGCCGTCCGTGGGCCGACGATCTCCCACCAGGCGGTCGGCCTCGACGAGGGCATGGCGCGGCTCGAGCGGCTCGCGGGCGATGTCGGGGCGTCGGTCGACGGTCCGGCGGATGTCGGTGTCTTTGCCCTCGCCGGTGCCGACTACGCCAGCGACGTGCGGCTGTTGGAGCGCGCAATCGCGCGGTTGGGGATCGCCCGCGAGGTCGTCGTCGTCAACGACACGATGGCGGCCCTCCGCGCCGGGAGCCGCCGGCCGTGGGGGATCGCCCTGATCTGCGGCCAGGGCGTCAACGGCGTCGGAGTCGCGCCAGATGGCCGGGTTGCCCGGTTCGACGGGGTAGGCGACATCTCGGGTGACTGGGGCGGGGGAACGTCCGTCGGGCTGGCGGCTCAGGCCGCGGCGGTCCGGGCGCGCGACGGCCGCGGCCCGCGGACGAGTCTCGAGCAGCTCGTGCCCGCCCACTTCGGGTTGTCATCGCCGGGGGCAGTCGTTCGAGCGTTCTACACGGGGAGGTTGGCGGCTGAGCGCCTCGGCGACCTGTCGCCGGTCGTGTTCGCGGCCGCGGTCTCGGGCGACGCGGTCGCTCGCGAGATCGTGGACCGGCTCGCAGACGAGCTCGGGGTGATGGCCGCGGCATTGATCAGGCGGCTGCGACTCGGGCGGCTGGACCCCGACGTCGTGCTCGCGGGCGGCGTCTTCCGTGCAGAGGACCCCGCGTTCCACCGGCGACTGGCTGCGGCCGTCGCGAATGCGGCGCCGGCCGCCAGGGTCCTGCGCCTGGATGCCCCGCCGGTGCTCGGTTCGGCGTTGCTCGGTCTCGAGCGATCCGCCGGCGAAGCAGTCGCGGAGGGTGTGGCGGACCGGCTCGCAGGCGACCTGTCCATCCTCGCGGATGCCGCCGGGGGCGCCTGACGGGGTACGCCGAGCGCTGCACCGGCAAGTGTCACAAATTTGATTGACACCGGGAATACGGTTTTCGCACAACGGAGGTGGCTCGGGGAGCCGCCACGGGAAAACTGCCCAGGGGCATTGGACATGGATCGAGTGGGGATCGGTCCCACGGACAGCCGCGAGGCGGTCTCATGACCGCCTATTCCGAGTTCCGGCTGCGTATCGATCGGGGGTTGTCTGCCGGCACCTACCGCGTCGTGGCAACCGGTCCATCCGGTGAAGCGCTCGGTCGGTTCAAGCTGCCGTTCAGCGACATCGAGCTCGAGAACTTCGTCCTGAAGGTCGGTCGGACGCGGCGGGGCAAGCGCCGCGTCGAGTCGCCCGAGATGGAGCTCGCCAAGGACTTCGGCGGGCGCCTGTTCTCGTCCCTGTTCGACGGCGACGTCAAGGAGCTCTTCCGCTCGTCGTTCGCGGATGCGCGGACCGAGAACCGCGGTCTGCGGATCACCCTGTCACTGACCGGCGCGCCCGAGCTCAGCCAGGTCCCGTGGGAGTACCTGTACGACCATCCGAGCTTCATGTCGATCTCGACATGGACACCGATCGTGCGCTACCTGGACCTCCCGAAGGCCAAGCGGCCGCTGCAGATCGCCTTGCCGCTGCGGATCATCGGGGTTGTTTCGGCACCGTCCGACGCGGAGCCGATCGATGTCGCGTCCGAGAAGGCGAAGCTCGGTCAGGCGCTCGCGCCGCTCGTTCAGTCGGGCGCCGTGGCCATCGACTGGCTCGAGACGCCGACACTGCGAGCCCTCCAGCGCCAGCTGCGCCAAGCCGACTATCACGTCCTCCACTACATCGGGCATGGTGGCTACGACCACGACGCGGACGACGGTGTCGTGCTCTTCGAGGATGACCAAGGCCGGTCCCGGCGGATCAGCGGCGTCCAGCTGGGCACGATCCTGCAGGACGAAGTCTCGCTGCGACTGGCCGTGCTCAACGCCTGCGAGGGAGGTCGGAGCTCGGTCGAGGATCCGTTCTCCGGCGTGGCGACCAGCCTGATCGAGCGGGAGATCCCCGCCGTCATCGGCATGCAGTTCGAGATCACGGACCGCTCGGCCATCGTGTTCGCGTCGGAGTTCTACGCCGCGCTGGCGGATGGCTACCCGGTCGACTCGGCAATGGCCGAGGCGCGCAAGGCGATCTATGCGGACGAGAACGACGTGGAGTGGGCGACGCCGGTTCTGTTCATGCGTGTGCAGGACGGACTGCTGTTCGAGGTCCCGGCGCACGCTCCTGCACGTGAACAGAAGCCTGACCCGACGGTGGCCGTCGCGGCCGCCAAGGCAGAGGCCGATGCGGTGAAGGCGGGCGCCGATCCGGAGACGGCCGCTGTCGCCGCGACGGTCGCGGCGTTGGCGACGACCAAGTCGGCTGCGCCCGCCGACGCGCCGTCAGCGCCGACCGTCATCGAACGGGGCGAGCCGCTGTCGCCCGGGCAGGCAGGAGCCGCGCCGGCGGGCGAGGTTGCGGAAGCGGAGGCTGCCGCCGCGGCCGAGCGCGAGCGGCTGCGCGTGGAACTCGACGAGGCGAGGGAACGTGAGCGCCGGGCTGTCGAAGAGCGCGATCGACTGGCTGCCGAGACGGAGGCGGCTCGGCTGGCCGAGGAGGAGCGGCGCAGGCTGGAGGCGGAGCACGCCGCCGAGCACGAGCGGGCCACTGCGGCCGAGGCGACCCGGCACGAGGAGGAACGAGAGCGCACGGAGGCCGCCGCGGCCAGCGCCGCCGAGGCGGCCCGGCTCGAGACACAGCGCCACTTGATCTCGGACGAGGTTGACCGCTTGAAGGCGGAGCGCCGCCGGCTCGAGGCCGAGCTCCGGGCGGAGCGCGACGCAACGGCCGGCCAGGTCGACCCAAAGGTGGCGGGAGCGACGGGCGCCGGAGCAGCCGGTGCCACGAAGGGCGCCACCGCCGGCTCGCCGGCGAGCGGCTCGTCCGGGCAGGAAGACTCGTGGAGCTGCGTCGGCGATGGGCTCCTCGAAAACGGCCGGGGGAGCGACCGCCACGCGATCCGCGACCTCCGGCGCCCCCACGGCGAAGGCGGCGCCGCGACCCGGCGACTGGATGGCGAATCGCCAGGCGCCGAACCGCACTGCCGCCATTGGACGCGGCTTCTTCGCCGGTGCGCTGCTCGTCGGCGGTCTCGGGCTGCTTCAGCTGTCCAAGCTTCCCTTGCCTCAAGATGCTGAAGGCGGGGAGCAATACTTCAACGACAACATCGTTCCGCTGCTTGTCCTGGCCGTCATTACGATCTTCACCGCCTCCATTGCAGGAGCGCTCATCGAACAGTACGTGCCGCCGTTGCGGGCACCCGCCGGGGACATCTCCAGGTGGCCAGTTGTTCTCGTCCTGGGCATGACCCTGGGACCGTTGTCCATCGTCGTCGCCGACAACGTGTATGAGGCATTCGTCAAGCCACTAGGTGACGTCGAAGCAGGTCAAGTCTTCGGGGTCAGCGTCCTCGCGTTCCTCCTCGCCGAGCTGTTCATGGGGCGCGGAAAATCGTCGACCTCCTCCCGCTGAGGGTCACAGCCCGTCGAGGGCGAGGTCGAAGGTCTCGGTCTCGAAGCGCCACTCGCGCGGGCCGAACCAACCCGCCGCGGCCACTGATGCCACGATCTCGGTCCGGATTCGCTTTGTCCCCTTCGGAACGAGCAGCGTCTGCAGCATCGCCTGGTGGCCGTCGAGCCGGCGATCCTGCGCGTACAGCTGCCAGCGCGCGCCGCCGCGCGCCTCGGTACCCGCGATCACCTTCGGCACGGACAGCGTGAACCGGATCCTGAGCTTCGCCGACTCGTCGAGCGATGCCGCAACCCGTGCGTCGTTCAGGGCAACACCCGGCACCGACTCGATCGCGGCGCCGACGGCGTCGGGGACCGAGAGCTCGCCCGCGAGGCCGACGGCGAGCTCGGCCTCGGCGCCGACGGTGAGCACGTCGAGCAGCTCGGTCGTCGGCTGCACGCTCACCGTGCGGGCGTCGATCCCGAAGAGCTGACTGCCGTACCGGATGCCCCAGACGCGCGGCGGTTTGCCTGCGCCGACGGGGAAAGCCGTGATGCTGTGCGACAGGAGCACCGGCACATTCGGACCGAGTGCGGCGAGGATCTGCGCATCCGGCTTCTGTCCGGCGAGCTTCCAGACCTTCCGGAGATCGATCGCCCGCGGCTCGGGGATCCCGAGGTCGAATGGCGCCGCGTCGCTCTCCGATCCGCCGCGCTCCTCGTCCTCCTCGATCTCCTCGGCAAGGGACTGGATCGTGTCGTCGTCGACGGGTGCGGGACCGCCGGCCGCGGAGAGCCGTCGCTCAGGGCGCGCGTCGAGCCCGTCAGTCATCAGTCTTCTCCTCTCGTCGCGACCGCCGGCACCGGCATCTGGATGTGGATGTTCGGCTGGCAGTGGAGCGTGTATGCGAGCCAGCTCGGGTGACCCGCGTCGTCGGGATCGGCGTAGAACTGGAGGCGGATCTGGCGGACCGCTTCGCCGACCGTCAGACCTGCCGACAGGGAGCGATAGAAGAGCAGCGACGATTTCCGGGCGATCCGGTCGTTCACCGCCCAGTAGGGCCCGATGAAGCCGGAGAACCCGATGTCGGTGAAGGCCTCGGCCCAGCCACCGATCTTGGTCAGCGCCCAGCCCTGCTCACCGACCTCGCAGGCGTTGAGGAACACGAATGGGTGCGCAGTCTGGCCCAGCCGGGCTCGACTCAGGTCCCGCGGCACGAGGGCCGAGTCGGCGAGGCGGATGACCGAGATCTCGGCCGCATCGGGATCAAAGTCCCCGTGGCCCGCGAAGTGGATCAGCTGGATGCCCTTGGACGACTCGAGCATCTCGCGGACGACTGCTCGCTCGCCGCTGACCGGCTCAGCGCCGAATTCCTCGATCAGCTGTTGTGCCTCCGCTTGCGCTCCTGGCAGGGGGCGGCTCCCGGACTCGGGTCCGTACACCGGTGCGATGACCGAGAAGCCGGTGACCGTCAGCGGATCGGGGAAGCGGACCGCCTGCTTCCATCGCGCGATCCGCAGCGTTGCACCGAGGAAGCCGTCCTCCTCGCCGCCGACATCGCGCTGCGGCTTGATGAGCTCCCACGGGATGTACGGCTCCTGCGAGTAGATCGCGAGCGACGCGCCGGGATGCTCGTGCACCTCGTCCCAATAGAACCGCTTGAAGTCCTCGGGCAGGTCGCGCCAGAGCTCGATGCCCAGGGACTCGGCCGCCCGGATCCGGTCCTCCGTCGTCGGTTCTTCACGCACCTTGCGGAAGCCGTCGAGGCGGGCACGTGCGTAATCCCACGCGTCGACGGCGACCGGGAACGAACCGAGCGGCTTGTTGAGGTACTCGCCCTCCTTGCTCACGAAGATGTCGAACGGCCCGGCCCCCTTTGGCCCCTGGCTCCGATCCGTGACAACGAGCACGTACTCCGGGTCGCTCGCGCCGCCGATCGTGACCGAGATCGGCGCCTGTCGAATTTCGTGCAGCGGATCGATGGAACAGACGAGGGAGAGCTGGCCGACGGGCAGGTTGCCGCGGTAGAAGGAGATATAGATCGGGCTCTCACGCTGCTCGTCGCCGTCGTGAGCGGTGAGCTTGAAGCGCGCTTCGGCGACGTGCTCGGCGTCGTCGAGGTCGATCGTCATCTCGGTCCACGTTCGACGCGCATCGTCAATCGCGCGGACCTCGAAGTCGGCCGCGTAGACCCCGACCTTGAGGGTGACCTCGTGCTGGTCTACCGGCACGGCGAACGGCAGAAGCGCCTCCGCCCGGGCATGGATCGCGAGCCCTGCGACCGCGACCAGCAGCTCGTGCGTGGAGCCCGGCGCAACGACCGGCGGGAAATCGGCTGAGGCCGTTCGCTCGACGATGCGCGTGCCGGCGATCGGGACGTCGTCCTCGCGTGCCGGAGCCGGCGGCGAGGCGGCGGCGATGCTGCGGACCGGTTCGCCGGCGTGATCCTGGTCGGCCGGTGGCTCGAGCTCCGGCGTGACGCCGGCCTTCGCGGACAGTAGATCGAGCACCGCCTCGGCGAGGACGACCGACGCAAGGTAGGCCTGCGGGTCGTGCGCGTTGCCCCGGTCGGATTCCGGCGACGGGATCACGATGCTCTCGACGCGGCGCCCATCCTGGGCCCGATAGAGCTTCGCAAGCTCGCCCTCGACCGTGGTGAAGTCGAGCTCCGTTGCGATGTCGATCCAGCGGCGGAGGCCGGTCGGGAAGGGGGTTCGCGGGTGGATCCATTCCACCTGCTTTCGAATGCTGGGAATCCCGAGGGGCGATCCGTACGTCAGGAGTGACTCGACGCCCAGCGCCTCGGACTCCTCGGTGGCGAGCAGGTCGTAGGCGACGATGCCGCCCATGGCGTGGCCGAGGAGGACGGTCGGCCCGGGAGACTGCAGGCAGGCGCTCCTGGCGGCCTCGAGCGCCCCTTCCCGGACGTCGGGGTTGCCGAAGTAGGCGTCCACGTCGACGAGGAATCGTGTGAGCAGGGCCTTGTCCGCACCGATGTCGTCGTGGAGGCGCGCGACCAGGTCCGCGAGGCGGTCCCACTCCGGCTGTTCGTCGACGCGGCCGTTGGCGAGCACCTCGTGAGCGATCGCCAACTGCAGATCCGTCGGAGGGGCCTTGGCGGAGGCCCGACCGTCGCGCCCGAGGTCGCCGTAGAAGGCGAGCCGGATGTCCTGCTCCTCGGCGTTCGTCAGACCCGCGGCCTGGAGGCCGGTGACGAGGGCGTCGTGCCACTGCTGACCCACGACACTGGGCTTCCCCGAACCAGGCCCCGCACCGTGCAAGACGACGATGCCCATCGTGCGCCCCTTCCCGAGGACGCGCCCACGTACCTCGCTTGGTCGAACCGTGCCGCAGTCGGCACGATCGCTGGCCGAGGCTAGTCTCGGCCGCTCCGCCGCGTCAAGACGGACAACGCCCGGGTTCGAGAAGACCCGCCCGCGAAGCGGTCTTTGACAAAGCGTCGCCCGGACGTATCCTGCACTTTGTCCAGTCACCTGACGAAGCGGCAGAGGGGCCGCTCAGATGACGGGAGGGGGCCACCGAACTCGAGGATGCGTTGAACGTTCCGGCCAAGGCGACCCACCGCCAGACGCGCCAGTACACCCGGCGGCTCGTGCTCCGGACGCTGGTGCGGGACGAGGCGCGCAACGTGCCGTTCCGTCTCGCTCCTGATGAGCGCATTCTTGCGGTCATGCCACGACACGTGGATCTGACGCCGGCCGACCTCTAACCGTCCCGCCGGCGACCTGTGGTTGGTCACGGACTGTGACCGAGGCCGTCGTCCTGCGCGGCATGCGGGTGGTCGAGCCCGGCGTCGGCATCGGTCCCCCGACCAGCGTGTGCCTGACGGGAGGGCGTGTCGTCTCCGTGGGCGAGGAAGCCGCCGCGTGTCCGGCACGGAGCGTCGAGCTCGACGGACTGTTGCTGGCCCCGGGCCTGATCGACCTCCAGGTCAACGGCGCGGCCGGCCACGACACGACCGAGGACCCGGGTTCGATCTGGGCCGTCGGTGAGGCGATCGCCGCGACAGGCGTCACGGCGTTCCTTCCGACGGTCATCACCGCGCCCGCCGGACGCATCGAGGATGCGATGGCCGTCCTCGAGGAAGGGCCGCCGGCCGGCTACCGTGGGGCGACACCGCTGGGGCTGCATCTCGAAGGCCCGTTCCTGAGCCCCGACCGGTATGGCGCGCACGATCCGGCGTTCCTTCGCTGGCCGGACCCAGCGCTGGCAGCAGGCTGGAGCCGCGCGGCCGGCGTCGCGATCGTCACGCTCGCGCCGGACCTGCCTGGCTCGCTGGAGCTCATCCGGATGCTCACGGCCAAGGGCGTCGTCGTCGCGCTCGGCCATTCGAGCGCGACGCTCGAGGAGGCACAGGCCGGGATCGAAGCGGGCGCCCGCTACGCGACGCACCTGTTCAACGCGATGCCGCCGATGGTCCACCGCGAACCGGGGATCGCCGTCGCGGTCCTCGCCGACGAGCGGGTCACCGTGGGGATGATCCCGGACACGATCCACGTCCACCCGGCGATGCTCGACATCGCCTGGCGGATCGCCGGGCCGGACCGGTTCTCGATCGTGACCGACGCGATGGCCGCCCTCGGGATGCCGCACGGCTCGTTCCGGCTGGCCGACCGCGAGGTGACCGTCGACGACACGGGCCCGCGGCTGCCCGACGGCCTGCTCGCGGGGAGCATCCTGCGGCTCGACGCCGGAGTGCGGAACCTGGCCGCGGCCACGGGACGTGGTGTCGAGACGGCCCTCTCCGCGGCGACGACCGTGCCCGCACGCCTCCTGGGCCTGTCCGACCGCGGCCGCATCGCGCCCGGCGCCCGGGCCGACCTCACGATCCTGACCCGGGACTTCGACGCGGTCGGCGCGCTCGTCGGTGGGGAGCTCGTGTGGGCCGCCCCGCAGCTCGCCCGCGAGGTGCCGGTGTGGGCCTGAGGGACGAGATCCTCGAGCAGCCCGATGTCGCGACCCGCTTCCTCCGCGACGGCCTCCCGCAGGTGCGGCGCATCGCCGACGCGCTCGAAGGCCGCGAGCTCGATGTCGTCCTGATCGCCGCCCGGGGCACCTCGGACCATGCCGCGATCTACGCCCAGTACCTGTTCGGCGCGCTCCATCGGCTGCCCGTCGCGCTCGCCACGCCGTCGCTCGTGTCGCTGTACGGGATCGCGCCGCGCCTCGACCGGGCGCTCGTCATCGGCATCAGCCAGTCGGGCCGGTCGCCCGACGTCGTCGCGGTCATCGACGCGGCCCGTGCGCAGGGCGCACCGACGATCGCCATCACGAACGCCCCCGGTTCGCCGCTGGCCCGGGCAGCGGAGCATTCGATCGACGTCGCCGCCGGTCCGGAGCTCGCAACCGCCGCCACCAAGACCTACACCGCGCAGCTCCTCGCGGTCGCGGCCCTCGCCGCCGCCCTTCCCGCCACGCCCGACGCGCAATCGCTCGGTGGCTCACCCGCCGAGCGGTGCGCGTCCCTCGAAGACGTCCCCGGAGCACTCGCCACGGCGCTCGCCGTCGAACACGAGGCGGCCGCGCTCGCCGAGGCCCGCCGCGACCTCAACCGCTGCACCGTTCTCGGCCGCGCCTTCGACTACGCCACCGCGCGCGAGTGGTCGCTCAAGCTCAAGGAGCTCGCGCAGGTCCACGCCGAGCCGTACTCGTCGGCCGACTTCCAGCACGGCCCGCTGGCGCTTGTCGAGCCGGGCTACCAGGTCCTCGCCGTGGCGCCCTCGGGCGTCGCCGGCTCCGACCTCGCTCGGCTCATCCGCCGCCTGCGCGAGGAGCACGAGGTCGACGCCGTGGTCGTGTCCGACGACCCCGCCATCCGCGCCGCCGGCAGCGCCTCGCTGCCCCTTCCGGCTGGCCTCCCCGAATGGCTGATGCCGATCGTGTCGATCGTGCCCGGCCAGCTCTTCGCGCTGTACCTGACGGTCGCCCGCGGCCTCGACCCGGAGCGCCCCCGCTGGATCTCGAAGGTCACCGAGACCCGCTGACTCCGCGCGGACCTCGCGCGCTTACCACGGCGTGCACGACGCCGGCAGCACGATCCGCGATCCCAGCCGGCTGCCCGTCGCCGATGAGCCACGAGCCGAGACCGACCGCGACCGCGCCGGCGCGGATGAAATCCGGGGCAGCGTCGGCGGTCACGCCGCCTGTCGGGAGCAGCGGGATGTGCGGGAACGGACCGCGGAACTCGCGGACGAAGGCGGGACTGGCGACCGAGGCCGGGAAGAGCTTCACGGCCGAGGCGCCCGCCCGCCAGGCAGCGAGGATCTCGGTCGGGGTGAATGCGCCGGGCAGGAACGGGATTCCACGCTCGACGGCCCAATCGATCAGCTCGAGATCGACATGCGGCGACACGAGGAAGGTCGCGCCCGCATCGACGGCTCGTTCGGCCGCGTCGAGTCGTCAGCACGGTCCCCGCGCCGATCACGAGTGCCGTGCCCTCTGCGTGGCGAGCGGCGGTTCTCAGTGCCGCGAGCGCCTGGTCTTCGGGTTCATTGAGGGTCAGCTCGAAGGCTCGGACGCCGCCGCGCAGCAGGCCGTCGGCAACGTCGCGGACCGACGTCTCGGTGAGGTTCCGTGCGATCGCGACGACGCCGCCCTCCACGAGACCCGCCGGGATCGGCGGTCGCGCGTCGGTCACCGCCGGCCGCGGACGAGGTCGCGCCCCTCGACGAGCGCATGCAGCTTGGCCCGCGAAACCGCGCGGGCGGTCTGCGAGAACCCGCAGTCCGGCACGAGCGACAGGCGATCCGCCGGAACGTGCTCGAGGACCCGATCGATCCGCTCGGCGACGTCGTACGCGGTTTCCACGTACGAGTTCTTGACGTCGATCACGCCGGCCGCGATGTCGAACCGATCGGTCAGCTCGGCGAGCACCTCGAGCTCGGCCATCTCGCGGTTGGCGAATTCGAGCACGAGCTCGTGGACGGCGAACCGGCGGAGCTGGTCGAGCACCGGCCGGTACGTGCGCTTCGCGAGCGGCCGGCCCATGTAGTTGCCGAAACAGAGGTGGGTCGCCAGCCGGACGCCGGCCGGCACGTCGGCGACGACCGGATTGAACAGCGCCGCGAAGTCGGCCGGGGCGTCGGGATGGATCGCCGGCGATGGCTCGTCGATCTGGATGAACGTTGCGCCCTCGGCGACGAGTGCACGGACCTCGGCGGCGAGGATCGGGACGAACGCCTCGGCCGCAGCGAGGCGGTCCCGGTAGACGCTGCCGCCGACGAGCCGGCCCGACAGGGTGAACGGCCCCGGCAGGGTGACCTTGAGCGGCCGGCGCGCGCGCGTCCGCGCGGAACGGAACTCCTCCACGACCCCGAGCCCGTCGGGCGCCGCGATGGGTTCGAGCACCTCGAAGCGGTGCTGCTGGTCGTGGCCCGGCGCTCCCACCCGGCGCTCTGGTTCGAGCGGGCGAAGGCCCGTGAGGTGGCGATAGAACTCGGCGGTGAAGAAGCCCGCGCGACGCATCTCGCCGTCGGTCACGACGTCGATGCCGGCCTCCTCCTGGTCGCGCAGCGCGATGTCGACGGCGTCGTCCTGGAGCTCGGCGATGTCGGCGGGCCCGAGCTCGCCGCGACCGGCCGCCGCGACGCCGACGACCAGCCACGACGGGTGGGCATACGAGCCGACGACACTCGTCGTGAGGTTGCCGCCAAGGCGCGGCACGGGCTCGGTCACGCCAGCTCCGCGAAGGCGAACGCACGGGCCGGGTTGGTGACGAAGATCTCGCGCCGGTCCTCGGCGTCGATACCGCGAACGCGCATCGCGTCGGCGAACTCACCGAGCAGGAACGCCCACCCGGGCGACCCGCCGTAGGTCGTCCAGTAGCCCTGCCGCGCCGCGTCCAGGCCGAGCATCAGCTGGTCTCCGTACCCGTCTTCGATCATCCAGGCGAGCAGCGTCAGCGTCCCGTTGTCGACCTCGGGCTTCCAGCGGAAGCCCTGGTCGTACTCGACGGACGCGCCGCTCGCGAGGATCTCGCGATGGTAGCCGCGGTCCACCACCTTGTCGGTGTGCGACAGCGTCACGTGGCCCGCGTCGACGCCATGCTCGGCGAGCAGGCGCACCTGCTCGAGCGCCCCGAGCCCGTCGGTGCAGTGGGTGAGGATCGGGCAGCCGGTCCGGACGTGGACGGCGGCAGCCGCTTCGAACGCGCGCCGCTCGCGGTCGGTCAGCTCGGCACTGCCCGCGATCTTGATAACGCCCGCATGGTGCTCCGTCCGCTCGACGAGCGAGCCCCGGTCATCGTGGGCGTCGATGCCCTCGCTGATGTCGGCTTCGAAGTGGGCCGCGAGCTTCTCGGCCGAATCGCGCTCGGTCCAGCCGTCGGCCGGGTAGAACTGCGACAGATGGAGGCCGGTGGAGGCGATCACGTGGACCCCGCTCCGACGACTCGCCTCGGCCAGCTTGACGACGTTGCGGCCGGCCGCGCACGGCATCGCATCCACGATCGCGGCGAGGCCGAGCGCTCGCGGCGCCTCGAGCTCCGCGACGGCCTTGTCGACGTCGGCCAGGAGGAAGTCCGCGCTGGCCTCGACGAACCCGCCGCCGTCGATGACGAGATGTTCATGGGCGTAGGTCGGCCCGAGGTCCTCGGGTTCGATGTCGCCGAGGACGGTTCGGATGAACGTCACGCAGGCGTCTCCGGGCCGGGCCACGGAGCGTCGGTCAGGCTCCAGCCCGCGTCGACGTCGAGGACCTGGCCGGTGATCGCGAGCGCATCACGCGAGAGCAGGAAGGCCGCCGCCCCCGCGATGTCCCCGGGCTCGAGCAGCCGGCCGACGAGCGGTTGCTTCCAGCGGATGAACTCGACGATCTCGGGGTCGCTCGCGGCCCGTTCGGCCATCGGCGTGCGGGTGACGCCCGGCGACACCGCGTTCACCCGGATTCCCTTCGGGGCGTAGTAGGAGGCCATCGTCCGGGTCAGCGCGGCGATGGCGCCCTTTGCCGCGGCGTAGGCGTGGGTCGCGAAGTAGGTCGGCGACGGGCTGGTGCTCGTGACCGAGCCCATGTGCAGGATCGCGCCGCGCTGGCCCTCGGCGTCCGGGTCCTGGCTGAGCATCCGGCGGGCCGCCGCGCCGGACACGAGAAACAGGGTTTTGGCGTTGAGGTCGAGCGTGGCATCCCACCCTTCGGGCGTCGCTTCGTGCGCCGGGCCATCCCCGTACCTCCGGCCGCTCCCGCCGGCCACGCTGAAGACGCCGTCGAGCCGCCCGTGACGTTCGACGGTCGCGGCGACGATGCGCTCGGCGGCGCCGTCCTCGGTCAGGTCGGCGACCTCGTACGAGGCCGTGCCACCGGCCGAGGTGATCGCCTCGACCAGGCTCCGGCAGTGCTCCTCGGTGCGCGAGGCGACGACCACGCTGCCGCCCTCGGCCGCCAGCCGCTGAGCCGAGGCGGCCGCGATCCCGGTCGAGCCGGTGACAAGGACGACCCTGCCGTCGAACCGCTGGGGCACCACGAGTCGATCCTAGCAATCCGGGTCGGGCATCATTGGCTCCATGACGACCGAGCTGGAGGCCGAGCTCGTCCTCGACGCGCACGCCACGCTGGGCGAGGGCCCGGTGTGGGACGCGCAGGCGGGTGTCCTGTGGTGGGTCGACATCGAGGGTCGGCGCGTTCACCGCTTCGACCCAGCGACCCGCGCCGACACATCCTTCGAGACTGCGACCATGGTGGGAGCGGTGGCGCTCCGGGAGGGTGGGGGACTCGTGGCTGCCCTTGCCGATGGCGTCTGGACTATCGATCCCGAGAGCGGGGCAGCGGAGCTGTTCGCGGGACTCGGCGAACCACCCGACGTGCGCTCGAACGAGTCGAAGTGCGACCCGGCCGGGCGGCTCCTCGTCGGAACGATGGCTTTCGACTATCTGCCCATCGGCTCGCTGTACTCGGTCGAAGCGGACGGTTCCGTGAAGCGCCTGCTCGACTCGCTGTCGATCGCGAACGGCATGGCCTGGACCGCGGACGGCGGCACGTTCTACTACATCGACTCACCGCTCCGCCGCGTCGACGCGTTCGATTACGACCTGGCGACGGGCGCCATCTCCGGGCGGCGGCCCTATCTGACGTTCGACGACCGGGTTGCCAAGCCGGACGGCATGTCGATCGACGCGGAGGGCGGCCTGTGGATCGCGTTCTGGGACGCCGGCGAGATCCGCCGCTACGGGCCGGATCGCGCGCTGGACGTGGTTGTTCACGTGCCGGCGACCCAGGTGACGAGCGGGGTGTTCGGCGGCCCGGATCTCCGCGATCTGTACATCACGACGGCCACGACCGAGCTGCCGGCCGAAGCGCTGGCCGAACAGCCGCACGCCGGCGGGCTGTTCCACGTCCGCACCCCTGTCCCAGGCGTGCTCCCGCACCGCTTCGCCGGCTAAAGACGCACACCCCCGGCGAACAGCCTCTTCCTCTGCGGCCACCCCGCAGATGCTTCCAATGAAGCGGAACAATCGCCAATACCGGGTGAGCTCCGTCACGAGCCCCGCGCGGCGCCACGAACGGCTTCGAGAAGCGGCTGTCGCCGCCCTTGCCCGCGAGTACATCAGGCCGCCGGGTCGAATTCTGTTCGACCTGGACGACGGCGGCGGCTGCACGGCGATCGGGCGGGATTGCACGGTAGTTCCGCTTGAGTGGAAGCATCTCGAGGTGCCCCACAAACGGAAGTTCGTTCGCTGGAGGAGACACGAGTCTGCCCACCGCGGGCGCTTGACGTGGAGGCCCGGACCAGTTCAGCGCACGCGTTGACACTGCACGCGTTCGCCCGTACGATCCCCACACAACTGAAGAGCTCTTATCAAGAGTGGCGGAGGGACCGGCCCGATGAAGCCACGACAACCTACCGGCGTCGAGTCGGCAAGGTGCCAAATCCGGGCAGGTCCTCCTGCGCGATAAGGGAACTCCCTGAGACCCTTCCAGCAGGAAGGGTCTTCCGTTTCTACCGGTCCCGTCGCCGCCCAGCCGCGCACCGGCGCACCGACCTGGAGCCGACGATGACGATCGACACCGCGCCTGCACCAACGACCGAGCCGACCGCCCACGACGCGGGCCGCCCGGTCATGGCCGCGCCGCGCGTCGTCGGCCTCGTCTGTCGCAACTGTCGACGGCCCGAGCCGCTCGGACCCTCCTATGTCTGTCCCGCGTGCTTCGGCCCGCTCGAAGTGGCGTATGACAAGGGCGTGGTCCGGGAGCAGGTGAGCCGCGAGGCGATCGAGGCCCGGCCGCCGGGCCTCTGGCGCTACCTCGAGTTCCTGCCCGTCGACGCGCCGCCGGCCCGTGGCCTGCGGGTCGGCTCGACACCACTCCTCCGTGCAGACCGGCTGGGCCCGGCCCTCGGGATCGACAACCTCTGGCTCAAGGACGACACCCGCAACCCGACCCTCTCATTCAAGGACCGAGCTGTCGCGGTGGCCGCTGCGCGGGCTCGCCTCTTCGGCATCGACACGCTGGCCTGTGCCTCGACCGGGAACCTCGCCGGCGCCACGGCAGCCGCCGCGGCCGCGCTCGGCATCCCGGCCTACGTGTTCATCCCGGCCGACCTCGAGCCCGCCAAGATCGACCACGCGCTGGCCTACGGTGCGACGGTCGTCCCGATCGAGGGCACGTACGACGACGTGAACCGGCTGTGCCTCGAGGTCGCCGACGAGACCGGCTGGGGCTTCGTCAACGTGAACCTGCGCCCGTTCTATGCCGAGGGCAGCAAGACGCTCGCGTTCGAGGTCGCCGAAGGACTCGGCTGGCGGTCGCCCGACGTGATCGTCGCGCCGATCGCGTCCGGGGCGATGTTCACGAAGCTCGCGAAGGGCTTCGCCGAGCTGGCCGACGCGGGCCTCATCGAGCGCCGGCCGATCCGCTTCGTCGGCGGGCAGGCCGCGGGGTGCGCACCGGTCGCCACGGCGTGGGAACAGGGCACGACCGACGTCCAGCCCGTTCGCACGCCGGACACCTTCGTCCGCTCGCTGGCGATCGGCAACCCGGCCGACGGCCGCTACTCGGTGGAGCAGGCGAACGCCTCGGGTGGTTCCATCGAAGCGATCCCCGACGAGGCGACCGCCGCCGCGATCCGCCAGGTGGCGACGCTCGAGGGCATCTTCTCCGAGACAGCCGGCGGGGTCACCGTCGCCGCGGCCGAGGCTGCCCGGCGCCGCGGGGTCATCCGCGACGGCGACGAGGTCGTCGCGCTGCTCACCGGAAACGGTCTGAAGACGCCCGATGCACGACTTCTGGGGCTCGAGCAGGGCGGGGTCGCGCCATCGATCCGCCCCAGCCTTTCGGCCTTCGAAGCCTGGCTGGAGACCCGGCCATGAGCGCGGTTCGCATCCCGCCCACGCTCCGTACCGCGACCTCCGGGGAGAAGCTCGTCCAGGTCGACGGGTCGACGATCCGCGAGGTCGTCGACGGCCTCGTCGCGGCGTACCCGGGTCTCGGGCCGCAGCTGCTCGACGGGGAGGGCGGCGTCAACCGCTTCGTCAACGTCTTCCTCAACGACACCGACGTGCGTCACCTCGATGGCCTCGACACGGCGGTCAACGAGCGGGACTCGGTCGTGCTGCTGCCGGCGATGGCCGGCGGCTGTTGACGGGCGACGTGACCGGCCTGCGGACCGAACCATGACTCCCGCGTCCACGCCTCGAACCCGGTTCCGCGAGCGGCTCGGTCAGCGACCGCTCCTCGCCGACGGCGGCATGGGCACGCTCATGTACAGCCGGGGCGTCCCCCAGAGTGCCTGTCTCGACGAGCTGGCCGCGACACGGCCGGAGCTGGTCGGCGCCGCGCATCGGGAGTACCTGGATGCCGGTGCCGAGCTGATCGAGACCCTGTCGCTCGGTGCCAACCGGCACCGCCTGGCGGTGGTCGGCCTCGACGCGGAGGTCCACCGCCTCAACCGGCGGGCGGCGCAGGTGGCCCGCGAGGCCCGCGAGGTGAGCGGCCGCGACGCGCTCGTCGGCGGCTCGATCGGGCCGCTCGCGCCGCCCAATCGAGGGCGAGCCGGGCTTTCGGAGCGCGGGGCGCGCACCATGTTCCGCGAGCAGCTCGACGGCCTGCTCGAGGGCGGCATCGACGTCGTCGTGCTCGAGACGTTCTCGGACCTCGAACAGCTGCTGATCGCGCTCGACGAGGCGCGCAGCGCCGCGGACATCCCCGTCATCGCCTCGCTGACGTTCGGCGAGGACCTCACGCTCGCCGACGGGACGACCGCCGAACGAGCCGCCGGCCTGCTTGTCTCGGCCGGCGCCGACGTCGTCGGCGTCAACTGCGGTGCAGGGCCGAGCGCGTCGATCAACGCCCTGAAGGCGATGGGCAGGGCCGGACCGGACGATCCGCCGCGCTCGATCATGCCGAACGCCGGGTTGCCGCAGCGGCTCGAGGGGCGCTTCATCTACGCCGCCGGTGCCGGGTACTTCGCGCAGGTCACGCCGCGGATGGTCGAGGCCGGGGCACGGATCGTCGGCGGGTGCTGCGGGACGACGCCCGAGCACATCGCCTCGATGCGGGCCGCGCTCGAAGCCCTCACCACGACCGGAGCCGCTGCGCCGCGGACGGAGGTCGGCACCGTCCCGGATCAATGCCGCGCTCGCGGACCGGGCGACGCTCGAAGCCGAAGGCGCCCCACCGCCGACCCGCCTCGCCGAGCTGCTTGCCGCCAGGCGGTTCGTGGTCTCGGTCGAGATCGACCCGCCGCGGAGTGTCCGCATCGAGCGGACCATTGAGGCCGCCCGACTGCTGCAGGCCGCCGGCGTCGACGCGGTGAACGTCTCGGACTCGGCAATGGCAAAGGTGCGGATGGGCGCCTTCGCGGTGGCGTTCGGCATCCAGCACGACCTCGACCTCGAGTGCCTCGTCCACTGCACGACCCGTGACCGAAATCTCATGGCGCTCGAATTGGAGCTGCTCGGCGCGCACGCACTCGGGGTCCGCAACATCATCGCGCTGACTGGCGACCCGCCGCGGGTTGGCGACTACCCGACCGGGACAGGCGTGTGGGACGTCGACTCGATCGGGCTCATCGACATCCTGACCCGGCTCAACCGCGGCGAGGACCAGTCCGGCTCGCCGATCGGCCAGCCGGCCGGCTACACGATCGCCTGCGCGCTCGACCCGACCGCGGCCGATGCCGCCACCGAGTGGGACCGCCTCGAGCGCAAGCTGGCCGGCGGCGCACACCTCGTCATGACCCAGCCGCTGTACTCGATCGAGCAGGTCGAGACCATGTTCGCCGAGGCGCACCGCCGCTTCGGCCAGGCCGGGTTTCCGGTCCCGGTGCTGCTCGGCGTCCTGCCGCTCGTCTCGGCGCGCCACGCCGAGTTCCTCCACAACGAGGTGCCCGGGATCACGATCCCGGACGACGCGCGGGCGGCCATGCACGCGGCCGGCGAACGTGGCTCGGAACGAGGCATCGAGATGGCCGACGACCTGCTGCGCGCAGTGGAGGCCGAGCTGGCGGGCACGTACATCATGCCGAGCTTCGGTCGCTACGAGCAGTGCGCCGGGCTCGTCCGCCGGATTCGCGAGCGCCATCCTCAGTCGATGGCGACCGACGTTTCCGCGGTGACCGCATGACCGATATCGCCGCTGTGCCGTTCAGCCGGACCTCGCGTCTCGCCCGCCTGCCGGACCTGCTCCGCGAGCGGATCGTCGTCCTCGATGGGGCGATGGGCACGATGCTCCAGGAACGGAGCCTCGACGAGGCCGCCTTCCGTGGCGAGCGCTTCGCCGACCACCCGAAGGACCTGCGCGGCAACAGCGATGTCCTCTGCCTGACCCAGCCCGACATCGTCCGCGAGATCCACGCGGCCTATCTCGATGCCGGCGCCGACGTGATCTCGACGAACTCGTTCACGTCGACGTCCATCGCCCAGGCCGACTACGGGTTCGGACCGGAGGTCGTCCGCGAGATGAACGTCGCTGCGGCGCGCCTCGCGCGCGAGGCAGCCGACGCGGCGGAACGCGCGGATCCGGGCCGCCCGCGATACGTGGCGGGTTCGCTCGGCCCGACCAACCGGACCGCCTCGATCAGCCCCGATGTCAGCGACCCCGCGGCACGCGGCGTGAGCTGGGAGGAGCTCGAGGCCGCGTACCGCGACGCCGCTGCGGGTCTCGTCGAGGGCGGGGCCGACCTCCTGCTCGTCGAGACAATCTTCGATACGTTGAATGCGAAGGCGGCGATCTTCGCCATCGAAGCGCTGTTCGACGAGCTGGGCGAGCGGGTACCGCTGATCATCAGCGGGACGATCGTCGACGCCTCCGGTCGGACCCTGTCCGGGCAGACCGTCGAGGCGTTCTGGCACAGCGTCCGCCACGCGAAGCCACTGATCGTCGGCCTCAACTGCGCGCTCGGACCGAAGCAGTTGCGCGAGCACCTCGACGTCCTGTCGCGGGTCGCCGACCTGCCCGTGTCGGCCTATCCGAATGCGGGTCTGCCCAACGAGCTCGGTGGCTACGACGAGACGCCCGAGCAGATGGCTGCTGCGCTGGGTGAATGGGCCGAGCACGGCCTGCTCAACGTCGCCGGCAGCTGCTGTGGGTCGACCCCTGCGCACGTCGCGGCCATCGCCGCCGCGGTTTCCGGCCACAAGCCCCGGGCCATCCCCGAACGGAACGCGGTCACGCGCCTGTCCGGCCTCGAGCCGGTCGTGATCCCGCCACCCGGCAACGCCTTCGTCAACGTTGGCGAGCGAACCAACGTCACGGGTTCGCGCAAGTTCGCCCGGCTCATCGCGGACGAGCGCGAGGACGAGGCGGTCGACATCGCCCGCGAGCAGGTCGCGAACGGCGCCCAGCTGATCGACGTGAACATGGACGAGGCGATGCTCGACGGCGTCGCGGCGATGACCCGGTTCCTGCGCCGGATCGGGTCGGAGCCCGACATCGCGATCGTCCCCGTGATGGTCGACAGCTCCAAGTGGTCGGTCCTCGAAGCCGGGCTGCAGCAGCTCCAGGGGCGCGGGGTCGTCAACTCGCTGTCGCTGAAGGAGGGCGAGGACGAGTTCCTGCGCCAGGCCCGCCTTGCCCGCCGATACGGTGCGTCGGTCGTCGTGATGGCGTTTGACGAGGAGGGCCAGGCGGACACCGTGGAGCGGCGCATCGCCGTCCTCAAGCGAGCCCACCGCCTGCTGACCGAGGTCGTCGGGTTCGGCCCGGAGGACATCATCCTCGACGCGAATATCTTCGCGATCGCGACCGGCATCGAGGAGCACAGCGACTACGCGGTCGCGTTCATCGAGACGGTCAAGCGGCTCAAGCGCGAGCTGCCCGGATCCCGGACGTCCGGCGGCGTCTCGAACGTGAGCTTCGCGTTCCGCGGCAACGACCCGGTGCGCGAGGCGATCCACTCGGTGTTCCTGTACCACGCGATCCGGGCCGGGCTCGACATGGCGATCGTCAACGCCGGCGTGCTGCCCGTCTACGACGACATCGAACCCGAGCTCCGCCAACGGGTCGAAGACGTCGTCCTCAACCGGCGGCCCGACGCCACGGAACGGCTGCTCGAGATCGCCACGCGGTACGCCGGTGAGGCCGGCATGGAACGCGCCGCCGAGGACCTCGCCTGGCGCGAACGGCCGGTGAACGAGCGGCTCACCCACGCGCTGGTCGAGGGCATCGATGCCTGGATCGTCGAGGACACCGAGGAGGCGCGGCTCGCCGCCGCCCGTCCGCTCGAGGTCATCGAGGGGCCGTTGATGGCCGGCATGAACGTGGTCGGTGACCTGTTCGGGGCGGGGCGGATGTTCCTGCCCCAGGTCGTCAAGAGCGCACGCGTCATGAAGAAGGCCGTCGCCCACCTCATCCCGTATCTCGAGGAGGAGCGCGAGGGGACCGGTGCCCGCAGGGCCGGCACGATCGTGACCGCCACGGTCAAGGGCGACGTCCACGACATCGGCAAGAACATCGTCGGGGTCGTGCTGGGTTGCAACGACTACGAGGTCGTCGACCTCGGCGTGATGGTGCCCGCGGCGCGGATCCTCGAGAAGGCGCAGGAGCTCGACGCAGACCTGATCGGGCTGTCCGGGCTGATCACGCCGTCGCTCGACGAGATGATCCATGTCGCCTCGGAGATGGAGCGACTCGGCATGACGACGCCGCTGCTGATCGGTGGCGCGACGACCTCGCGGACCCACACCGCGGTGAAGATCGCTCCGGCGTACAGCGGCCCGGTCGTGCACGTCCTCGATGCATCGCGCGCAGTCGGCGTGGCCGGCAAGCTCGTGGACGCCGAACGGCGTCCCGGTTTCGCCGCCACGGTCCGCGACGAGTACGAGCAGGTTCGGCGCGAGCGGGGCGAGCGGCAGGCCAAGGAGAAGCGCCTGACGGTCGAGGCGGCGCGAGCGAACCGTGTCCCGATCGACTGGTCCGAGGTGACCCCGCCGCGGCCGTCATTCCTCGGCGTCCGCGCGTTCGAGGGATATCCGCTCGCGGAGCTCGTCGAGCGGATCGACTGGACGCCGTTCTTCGCGACATGGGAATTGAAGGGCCTCTACCCCGCGATCCTCGACCACCCGAAGATCGGTCCGGCGGCGCGCGACCTGCACCGCGATGCGCTGACGTTGCTCGACCGGATGGTGCGCGAAGACCGGCTGCGAGCGAACGCCGTCGTCGGCTTCTGGCCGGCGAACACGGTGGACGACGACGACATCGCGGTGTGGCGCGACGACGAACGCCGTCACCGCCTGGCCACGTTCCGGACGCTGCGCCAGCAGATGGAGAAGCCGGCCGGCCGGCCGAACGTTGCGCTGGCCGACTTCGTGGCGCCGGCCGATTCGAACGTGGCGGATTTCGTCGGTGCCTTTGCCGTCACGGCCGGCCATGGCCTCGACGGCCCCGACGGCCTCGTCGCCGAGTTCGAAGCCGCCAACGACGACTATTCGGCGATCCTCGCCAAGGCGCTTGCGGACCGGCTGGCCGAGGCGTTCGCCGAGCGGCTTCACGAGCGGGTCCGCCGCGAACTGTGGGGCTACGCCAAGGACGAGGCGCTGTCGAACGACGATCTCATCGCCGAGCGTTACCAGGGGATCCGGCCGGCGCCAGGCTACCCGGCCTGTCCGGACCACACCGAGAAGCAGACGATCTTCGAGCTGCTCGAGGCGGAGCAGCGAGCCGGGATTCAGCTCACGGAATCGTACGCGATGCTACCCGGGGCGTCCGTCTCCGGGTATTACCTTTGGAACCCGGCGAGCCACTACTTCGGACTTGGCCGGATCGGGCGGGACCAGCTCGTCGACTACGCGCGGCGGAAGGGGATCGCGCTCGATGTTGCCGCTCGCTGGCTCGCGCCGAACCTCGCGGACGAAGCGTAGGCCGCGCAGGGCTCCCATCTCGCCGCGGGTCCGGTCCGGGATCGCGGAACTAGATCGGGAGCGCGGGTGTGAGGCCCGCTTCCTCGCGGACCATGTCAGGGGTGCCGTGGCCGATCTCGCCGAGGCGCCGCTCGATGTCCTCGATGAGGGCCATCGCGGCATCCCAATCCGGGCTGAACGGCGGCGCATCAGCGACGCGCAGTCGAGCACGTTCGAGGCGTGCGACCAAAAGCACAGGGTCGTCGGGCATGCTTCTCGCTGGGGGTACGGGGGGTCGTGGCGCCGAACATACGCCGGGCCGGCGCGCGTGGGCATCCCCCGATTGACGTAATCGGCATGAACCTTCGGGTTACCTGGTGCGGGACCCAAGCTCGGTGTGGCGCTCAGCCGGAACGCCCCACGGTGCTCAGGTGCACCGGACCATCGGCGCGGCCGCTGACCCGAGTTCGCCGCTGTGCCCGGCCGTCGCGGGATGGGAGGCTCGGTTCGTACCGCTCCACCCTGACCGCCGGGAGTCCCAATGCTGCGCCGCCTCCTTGTCGCCGTACCGGTCGCCTTCCTGTTCGCGCTGTTCGCGGCGGGTGTCGTCTCGGCGCACGAGGGCCATGACCACTCGCTCCTGACCGCCGACGCCGGCCAGGAGCTGCGCGGCCGCGTCGTCGAGACGCACGGCGACACGATGACGGGCGAGGCGAAGGGCCGGACGTTCTGGCTCGAGACCGGCGGCGAGCGCATCCGGCTCGTCGGCGCACCGGACTCCCTACGACCAGGCGAGCGGGTGCGGGTCCGTGGGTCCCGCCAGGGCGGCTCGTTCCTCGTCGCGGCTGACGCTGGTGCCGTGACCGCCGAGGGCCCCGCCGGCGTTACCTCGATCGGGCCTGCCGTCACGAAGACCGTTGCGGTCATCGCGTTCACATTCTCGGACAACACGAGTCAGCCGTGGACGACCGACCAGGTCCGGGCGAACTTCTTCGGGACCTCGAACTCGGTCCGTTCGTACTTCAGCGACGCGTCGTACGGCCAGGTCACGGTCACCGGTGACGTGTTCGGCTGGTACCAGATCGCCGCCAACGACGATGCATGCAACACCTCGACGTGGGCGACCCAGGCGAAGGCTGCGGCCACCGCGGCCGGTGTCAACGTCAACGCCTATCAGCACATCGCATACGTGTTTCCACGCTCGGCCGCGTGCGGCTGGGCCGGGCTCGCGTACATGCCCGGCAGGGAGAGCTGGAACAACGGCAGCCTTTCGGTCCGTGTCGCCGGCCACGAGCTTGCCCACAACTTCGGCGTCCACCACGCATCGACCCTGGCGTGCACGAACGCCGGCGTTCGGGTGACGCTCTCGACGAGCTGCACCGAGAGCGAGTACGGCGATCCCTTCGACATCATGGGCAATGCCGCGCGCCTGACGAACAACTGGCACCGCTGGCGGCTCGGCTACTTCACGAGCAGCGAGGTCGTCACCGTCACCTCGGCCAACGCCGGTCAGCTCAGCCTTGGGGTCGTGAGTCACGCGAATTCAGTTCCGAAGGTCGTGCGCGTGGCCCGGGGCGACGGGAACTTCTACTACCTCGAGTTCCGCCAACCGTTCGGATCGTTCGACAACTTCGGGGTCGGGGACTCCGCGGTGAACGGGGTCCTCGTGCGCGTGGCGCCCGACCAGTCGAACGTGCGGCCGCTGTTGCTCGACGGGAACCCGGCGACGACGACGTTCGTCGACGCGGCATTCGGGGCCGGCCAGACATTCACGGATTCGGCGCGTGGGATCTCGATCGCGGTCGTCTCGGTGTCGACGAGCGGGGCCGTCGTCAACGTGTCGTTCGGTGGCGGCCCGAGCCCGACGCCGACACCGACCCCAGCTCCCTCGCCGACGCCCACGCCGACGCCCACCCCGAACCCGACGCCCACGCCCACCCCGAACCCGACGCCCACGCCGACGCCGAACCCGACGCCCGACGCCGAACCCGACGCCCACGCCGAACCCGACGCCCACCGCCGAACCCGACGCCCACGCCGGATCCGTCACCGACGCCTCCGCCGCCGACCGACACGAACCCGCCGACCGCGGCCGGCGACCTGACGGCGACCGTCAAGAGCGAGACCGTCATCGTGCTCGCCTGGTCGGCCGCCACCGACGACACGGGCGTAACCGGCTATCGCATCACCCGCAACGGGAATCAGGTCGCCACCACCGCGAAGTTGTCCTGGACGAACATGGTGCTCAAGCCCGCAACCACGTACACGTACACGGTGACGGCCGTCGACGCCGCGGGCAATGCCGGACCGGCCGTCGAGGTGGCCGCAACGACCAAGGCCGACAAGGTCCGGCCGGGCAAGCCGCCGGGTTCGCGGATGAGGGCCGTCGGTTCACGCCAGGCGAAGCTCACGTGGGGCACGGCGACCGACAACGTCGCGGTGCGTGGGTACCGCCTCTATGTCGACGGCGTCTACTACAAGACCATCACCGGGCGGACGGCCTACATCCGGACGAGCCGGGGCACACATTCGTTCTCGGTCCGGACGATCGACACCTCGGACAACCGCAGTTACCCGATCGGGACGACGATCCGGGTCCGCTGACGCACGCTTCCGCTACCTGAGGCAATACTCGAGGTCGTGACGGCGCTTGCCGACGAGGACGATCACGTCGGCCAGGCGCAGGCAGTACGCCATCTGCTGGGCGGCGCGGCGAGGTCGCCCGAGGCGCGACGCCAGGTCGGCCGTCGTGAATCGCTCCGGGAGCCCGGGTGGGAGGAGGGCGGCGAGGTCTGCCACCCCGCGAAGCTGGAGCGTGCCCAGGATCTCGACGAGTCGACGCTCCTCGACGGTCCAGCCCTTCCGCCGCCACGGGCCGTCGGGCGCGTGAAACCTGAGCTCCTCCATATCGATCAGCACGAGATCGATCTCCAGATGCGGATCGCCGAGCAACGTGGCGACGCTGACGAGCTCGGCGAAGACGTCGCTCGGGATGCCGTGCCGGGGTGAGCGGCGCCGGCTGAGCACGCCGCCGTCACCGTCGAACTTGACGATCCAGGTGTCGACGGCGATCGGGTAGATCACCCGGAGGCGGTGTCCTCGCGCAAGGAGCGCGGCAACCTTGTGGCGCGCCGACGACAGGCCGCGCGTCTGCACCTCGATCAGCAGGTCGCCGCGGACGAGATCGATCACGTACCCGTCGACGGCGACCTCGGTCCGGTCACCCGGTTCGGCGTACCAGCGCTTCAGTGAGGCGTGCAGCGGTCGCTCACGCAGCGTTCCGATCCCGTGGCGCGCCTCACGGTTGCCATCGCGACATCCAGTATTGCCGACCGAGGGTGCGCTGCCTCTCGCCGCCGCCGTCGCGACCGTAGTGCTCGGTGCGCCCGCGGGTTCTTTGTCCAAGGACTTGACAAAGCCCGGTCGCTGAGACAGCATCCGACTTCGTCAGTCCTGCCGAGCCGCACGGCACGCGGCAGGGGTGGTCCCGTAGGAGGAGCGTTCGCCCGCGTATGAGCGACACCTCGGCGGTACTGCCAGAGAAGGCCACGCACCATCAGACGCGAACGTTCAACCAGCAGCTGGTGCTGCGGGCCCTTCACGACGACAGCCCGCTGTCGCGCGCCGACCTTGCCCGACTGACCGGCCTCACGCGGACATCCGTCAGCGACCTCGTCGGCAGTCTCATCGACGACGGTCTGATCGAGGAGGTCGGCCGCGGACGATCGAGCGGCGGCAAGTCACCGATCCTGCTCCGCGTCGCCCCGGAAGGCCGTCTGTTGATCGGCCTCGACCTTGCCGACTCGCAGTTCAGCGGCGCCGTCGTCAACCTGCGCGGCGACATCCTGCGCTCCAAGCAGTTGCCCCTCGAAGGACTCGACGGCGAGGCCGCCGTCGAGCTCGTCTTCCGGCTCGTCGACGCCCTGCGAGCCGATGACCCGTCCCCTCTCCTCGGCATCGGCATCGGTGCCCCGGGCGTGATCGACACCCGCTCGGGGACCGTCCGCTGGTCGGTCAACCTCGAATGGGCCGACCTTCCGCTGGGGCCGCTCGTGGAGAGCCGCTACGGCGTGCCCGTGGTGGTCGCCAACGACAGCCACGCGGCCGCGCTGGCCGAGCTGACGTTCTATCGGCGACCACGGCCGAACAACCTGATCGTCATCAAGGTCGGGCGCGGCGTCGGCGCCGGGATCATCGTCAACGGTCAGCTGTTCCAGGGCGACGGATATGGCGCCGGCGAGTTCGGCCATGTTTCGCCGGGTCACGAGGGAGCACCGTGCCGATGTGGTCGGGAGGGCTGCCTCGAAACGCGGACCAGCATGCGAGCGCTGGTCGATGCCGTCCGAACGGTGGAACCGACGATCACCGACGAGACGGGCCTCGTCGCCGCCTTTCAGGCCGGCGTCGCCGGCGTCCGGCAGATCGTGCTTGACGCCGCACGCGAGCTCGGATCGGCCGTCGGCTGGCTGATCGGCGTGCTCAACATCCGCCACGTCCTGCTGGTCGGGCCGGTGGCGGCCTTCGGTGAAGACTGGCTGGACGAGGTCCGGCGCTTCGCGCTGTCGAGCGTGCTAGGACTGCTCGCACGCGACACGCAGATCGAGTTCGGCCACGTCCACGACGACGTGGTCGTGCTGGGCGCGTCAGCGCTGCTGATGGAACGGCAGCTGGGACTGGGGTTGGCGCGATGACCGCCAGCCGTGAGCGGGGGCTCGACGGTCCGCTGGTCGCCGGTGTCGACGTTGGCGGCACCAAGACCTCGGTCGTCGTCACGGACGGCCGGGACCGCATCCTCTATGAGCATGTCGCGCCGACCGACCGGTCATCGCTGGTCTGCCAGATTGCCGGTCTCGTTGACGACGCCCGGCGCCAGCTTCGGCAGGACATCGCCGCGGTCGGCGTCGCCATCCCGGGCCACGTTGACCCGGACGACGGATCGGTCAGCATGGCCGTCAATCTGGGCATCACCCACTTGCCGCTGGGACCGATGCTGCAAAAGGAGTTGGGCGTCCCGACCTTCGTCGAGCACGATGCTCGCGCGGCCGCGATCTGGTTGAGCGAGCAGGCGGCCGACGGGTCGGCTGAAACGCAGACGAGCGTCGCCTTCCTGGCGATCGGGACCGGCATCTCCGCCGGCGTCGTCCTCAACGGGGAATTGTTCGGTGGCGACAACGGCTTCGCCGGCGAAGTTGGCCACGTCGTGGCCGATCCCGACGGAGCCTTCTGCGCGTGCGGCCTGCGCGGTTGCCTCGAGACCATCGCCGCAGGCCCGGCGATCGGTCGCCAGTCCGATGAGGCACTGGCAGCAGGTCGCAGCACCGTCCTGTCGCCGCATTCGGATGCCGCAGATATCTTCCACGCCGCTTCGGCCGGCGATGAGGTCGCGGTCGAGATCACCGAGCGAGTGGCCGACCACCTCGCCCGCGCGATCCGATCGCTCGTCCTGACCCTCGGCGTCAAACGGGTCGTCATCGGAGGCGGCGTGGCCGCCGCTGGACCTGCCCTGCTCGAACCGATCCAATCGCGCATCGCTCGCGAACGCGAGGCCTCGCCACTGGCGCAGGCGGCCATGGGCGATGTGATCGTCGAGCTGCTGTCGCCGACGAAGGCGCCCGGCGCGCGTGGAGCGGCAGCGATCGCTCGCCACCGCATCGGCTTGCCCGAGCGAGAGGGGGTGGGCGAGCAATAAGAAAACTCAATGGCGGTTGTCGCCGGAAACGGACATCATGTCGGGATCCTGCGCCGTCACCCGTGGGCCACAGTGGGCCACAGGCATGTCAGTTCGCAGAGGAGGAGCGAGTCAGTGACCAAGAAACTATTGACGACGTCCGTTCTAGCGGTCGTGGTCGCGATGCTGTTCGCCGCATGTCAGTCGAGCACTCCGTCGCCGTCACCAGCCGCATCCGCGGCAGCGCCGCCTGCGGCGAGTGAAGCGCCGCCGGCGAGTGAAGCGCCGCCGGCGAGTGGGGCTCCGGAGAGCGCCGCGCCCTCGGGTGCTGGAGCGGTGCCTGCCGTCCCGACCGGCTACGCGGAGCTGGACCAGGCGCTCGGCGCCGACAAGCCGTTCAACGGCAAGCGAGTAACGATCCAGACGCAGTGGATCGGTGGCGAGGGCGCCGACTTCGACGCCGCCGTCGCCGACTTCGAGGCCGCGACCGGCATCGACGTCGTGCAGGAGAGCATCGCCTCGCAGCACGAAGTGGTGCTGCGCAGCCGCATCGAAGGCAAGACGCCGCCCGACCTGGCGATGCTGGCGCAGCCGGCTGCCATCGTCGAATACGGCAATCGCGGTCTGACCACGGACGTGGGCACGATCATGGATCCGGCCAGGCTCAACGAGGAGTTCCCGAGCAGCTTCGGTACCGAGCTGTTCAGTGGCGAGGACGGCAAGATCTATGCCATCCCGTTCAAGGTCGACGTCAAGTCCACCATCTGGTACCCGATCAAGGCGTTCGAGGCGGCCGGCTACGCCGTGCCCACGACGTGGGACGAGATGAAGGCCCTGGAGGCCAAGATCGTCGCCGACGGGAACGGCTCACCGTGGTGCCTCGGCATCAAGGACGGCGCCGCGACGGGCTGGATCGCAACGGACTGGCTCGAGGACGTCATGCTTCGAACGGCGGGCCTCGAGGCCTACCAGAAGTGGACCACCGGCGAGATCAAGTTCGATTCGCCCGAGGTCCGAGCGGCCCTGGACGTCTTGAAGGAAGCATGGTTCACGGACGGCTACGTCAACGGCGGCTTCGAGGCGATCACGGCAACGGACCGGCTCGAGGGCTGGGACCCGATGTTCGCGCCCGACAACAACTGGGACGGCTTCACGCCCGGATGCTGGATGCACCGCCAGGCGACGTGGCTCGGACCCAGCTTCTTCCCCGACAAGCGTGCCGCCACCGATCCCGCCTACGAGTCGCATGTACAAGCTCGGTGAGGACATCGGCATCATGTACCTCCCCGCGATCGACGCGGCACAGGGCACTCCCGCGCTGGGCGCCGGAGACGGGCTCATGGTCCTGACACCCGCCGCAGGCGAAGTTCGCCCCGAGGTCAAGGCGACGGCTGAATTCCTGTCAACCCCATCTGGTCTGCAGCGCGGCATCGAGCGTGGAAACTGGATCGCCGCGAACGCGACCACTCCCAAGGAGTGGTACGAGGGTCACTACAAGCTCCAGGTGGCCGACGACATCGTCAGCAACGCGACGAGCTTCGGCTTCGATGCATCGGACCAGATGCCCCCGGAGGCCAACCGCGCCTTCTGGGACGGCATCAGCGCCTGGATCGACAGCGGTGGCGCCGACACCGACACGTTCGTCCAGAGCGTCGACGCAGCTTGGCCGCAGTAATAGGGACCTAGTCCCATAGCCACAAGGGCGCGCCCGCGGAAACGCGGCGCGCCCTTATAACATTCAGGCCTCTTCACGGAGAGACACTGATGGCGATCCAGTCGAGGGATCAGGTTGAGGTCAGTGCCGTTCGGCGATTTGCGCCGGTTCTCGCGGCGCTGGTCGGAATTGGCGTCGTCGCGGTCGGCGTAGTCATCCTCTTAGACCGCAACGCGTCCTCGAACCTGCTGGCCTCCATCTACGACGTGATCGGGAACACCCAGGCGGCAGAAGATCTAAGGGCTGGCGTCGGCGACCAGCTGCTCGCCAAGCTCGTGCTCGCCGGCCTGGCGCTGGTCGTCGGGGTCGGCGGGATCTGGATGGTCTACATCGGCGCAAGCGCCGTGGTCGGTCTGCTGAGTCCCAGGTGGCAGGGCCGGATCCTTCCCTGGGTCTTCGTCATCCCGGCGATGGTCCTGCTGACCTTCTACCTCGTCTACCCGACGATCGGGACGATCATCACCAGCTTCACGGTCCAGACGGACGGCGATCCGCTTGCGAACTACAAGCAGCTCACCTCACCGCTGTTTGTCGCGATCATCCGCAACAACATCATCTGGCTCATCGTGGGCACGGGAGGCACCGTGCTGCTCGGGCTGCTGTTCGCGGGACTGTTCGACCGTGTGAGGCGAGAGTCCCTGGCCAAGACATTCATCTTCCTGCCGCTGGCGATCTCGTTCGTCGGCGCATCGGTGATCTGGCGCTTCATGTACGAATGGAAGCCCGCGGGTCAGCCACAGATCGGCACGGTCAATGCTGTCTGGACGGCACTGGGCCAGGATCCGGTCCGCTGGGTGCAGGAGCAGCCGATCAACACCTTCGCGCTGATCTTCATCTTCATCTGGCTCCAGACCGGCTTCGCCATGGTCGTCCTCTCGGCCGCCATCAAAGGGGTCTCGACGGAGGTCATCGAGGCGGCCCGCCTTGATGGGGCATCGGAACGTCAACTCTTCCTGCGGGTGGTCGTGCCCATCATCAGGGGCTCGATCATCACGGTCGCCACGACGATCGCGATCGTGGACCTGAAGGTCTTCGACATCATCTATGTGATGACCGGTGGCCGCAACGGCACCGACGTGATCGCGAACCGGATGTTCCAGGAGTTCTACGAGTTCTTCAACGACGGACGCGCGGCGGCCCTGGCCACGTTGCTCTTCCTCGCGGTGCTGCCTGTCATGTTCGTCAACGTCCGAAACATGCGCCGGCAGGGAGTCGGCGCATGACCGCGCCCGCACGGACTTCGGAGCAGGTTAAGACCGTCACCGGATGGCGACCGGCGTTCATGCACAGCGCCCCGTTGCGGATCGCGGTGGTGCTCATCTGCGCGTTGTGGTCGATCCCGACGCTTGGTCTGCTGGTCACGTCGGTGCGCAATCCGGTCGAGATCACCACGACTGGGTGGTGGACGGCGTTGCTGAACCCCTTCGCGGCGAACCAGTGGACACTGGAGAACTACCAGCGCGTCATCACGAGCGAGGGATTCGTCGAGGCCTTCATCAACAGTATCGTGGTGACCATCCCGGCAACCGTGATCCCCATCACGATCGCGGCATTCGCTGCCTATGCATTCGCCTGGATCAACTTCCCATTCCGTGGTCTCCTGTTCGCCGTCGTCGTGGGACTCCTGGTCGTGCCCCTCCAGATGGCATTCATCCCGGTCCTGCGGCTGTACGGTCAGGTCGGGCTGAACGGCACGTTCCTCGGCATCTGGCTGGCGCACACGGCGTTCGGCCTGCCGCTGGCAATCTTCCTGCTGTACAACTTCATGTCGCAGCTACCCCGCGACCTGTTCGAGTCGGCCGCCATCGACGGCGCGACGCATTTCCAGGTGTTCATACGACTCGTGCTGCCGCTGTCGATCCCGGCCATCGGCGCCTTCGCGATCTTCCAGTACCTGTGGGTTTGGAACGACCTCCTGGTGGCGCTGATCTTCCTCGGCACAGGCGAGGACCAACGCGTCCTGCCGTCCGCGCTCAATGTGCTGATCGGGAACCGCGGTGGGCAATGGCACCTCCTGACCGCCGGTGCATTCATGACGATGCTCGTGCCGCTAGCGGTCTTCCTGCTGCTTCAGCGCACATTCGTACGAGGGATCCTGGCCGGCTCGGTCAAGTGACCTCGGAACGGCTGATGATCGCCTTCGCCGGCACCACCCTTCCGGCGGAGGTGGCCGAAGCCCTTGACGCGCGCCCGGTTGCCGGCGTGACGCTCTTCCCGTTCCGCAACATCGTCGATCCCCCCCAGGTCCGAAGGCTGACCGCCACCATCCAGCAGGCGCGGCCTGCCGGAGCCCCACCGTTGCTCGTCGCGGCCGACCAGGAGGGTGGCCAGCTCGTCGGCTGCGGCGGCGGGACGACACAGTTCGCCGGTGCGATGGCGCTCGGCGCGACCGGCGACGAAGAGCTGGCCGAGCGTGTCGCCGGCGCGACCGCGCGCGAGCTGCGCGCCCTCGGCGTCAATGTGAACTACGCGCCGGTCTGCGACGTGGCCAACAACCCGGCCAATCCGGCGCTTGGGATCCGCAGCTTCGGCGACGATCCCGAAGCGGTCGGACGGCTCGCGGCGGCGACCGTCCGTGGGCTGCAGGGCGATGGCGTGGCCGCAACCGTAAAGCACTTCCCGGGCGCAGGCGACACGGCGGCGGATCCGCACCACGAGCTGCCGCTGGTGCCGCGGACGAATGCCGAGCTGGCCGAACGGGAGCTGATCCCGTTTCGTGCGGCACTGGAAGCAGGGGCGCGGATGGTCATGACCGGCCACTTCGCGTTACCCGATCAGCAGCATGGCCTGCCGACCAGCCTGTCTGCCTCGGTCCTGCGCGACCTGTTGCGCGGGCAGCTGCAGTTCGACGGCGTGACCGTCACCGATGCGCTCGACATGCACGCCCTGGCCCAGGGATCGGCTCAGATCGTCGATGCCATCGCCGCCCTGCGAGCCGGCGAGGACGTGCTGCTCGGGACCGCCGACGAAGCAGCGCTGGAACGGCTGGAGGAGGGCCTCGCCCAGGCACAGCGGCGAGGCCTGATCGATGCCGACGACGACGCTGCGGCGATACGCCGGCTGGGCGAGCTGCGCCGCTGGCTTGGAGGCTTCGACCAGCCGCCGCTCGACGTCGTCGGGTGCGCCGACCATCAGGCACTCGCCGCCGAGCTGGCACGACGTTCGATCACCCTCGTCCGTGATGACGAGCGGCTGTTGCCGTTGAAGCCGGCCGCGGACGCGCGGATCGCGGTCGTCCAGTCGATGCCGGCCAACCTGACGCCAGCCGACACGTCCTCGACGGTCACGCCGACGTTGGCATCGGCCCTCCGCCGCCGGCTGGCGGGCGTCGAGGAGATCCTCCTGCCGGCGGCGCCAGGCACGGCCGACATCGCAGGGCTCGGCCACCGGCTCGCGACCTTCGACCTCGTCCTCGTCGGGACGTTCTCGGCGCATCTCCAGCCCGCGCAGGCGAGCCTCGCGGAGGCGGTCCTGGCGACCGGCAAGCCGACCGTCACCGTCGCCCTGCGCACGCCGTGGGACCTCCTCGCCTACCCGTCCGCCCGAACCCATATCTGCAGCTATGGCATCCTGCCGCCGTCGATGGAGGCGCTGGCCGCTGCGCTCTTGGGCGAGGCGCCGTTCGTCGGCCGGCTACCCGTCGACATCGCCGGTCTGTACCCCCGCGGTCATGGGCTCGTGCGATCGGGCTGAGCGCTCTACTCCCGGGCGATGAGTCGCTGGAACCAGCGCGCACTGTCCTTCGGCGTGCGGCGCTGGCTGGCGAAGTCGACGTGGACCAGGCCGAACCGCCGGGTGTAGCCATAGCTCCACTCATAGTTGTCGAGCAGCGACCAGACGTAGTAGCCGGTCAGCGGTACTCCTGCGCGAAGGGCGTCACCGGCCGCGGCGACGTGGCGCGCGAGGTAGGCCTGCCGGCCCTGATCGCGCACCCGGCTGCCCTCCTCGACGGTATCCGGGTACGCGGCGCCGTTCTCGCTGACCACGATCTCGCGGGGTCGATACGTCTCGTTGAGCTCGAGCAACACGTCGCGCAGACCGTCGGATGCCACGTGCCATCCCATCTGTGTTTGCTCCGAGCCCGTCACCGCGCCGACGTCCCAGTCGAATGCGCGGTCCGACCTGGCGCTGACCGAGTCGCGCCGGTAGTAGTTCAGGCCCAGGTAGTCGAGATGCCCGGCCGGGGGCTCGCCGAGGTCGACGCCTTCGAGGTGACCAGCCTCGCGGTGAGCATCGAGTCCCAGCGCCGGGTAGCCACGGCCGAAGAGTGGATCGAGGAACCACGCGTCGCGCGCGGAGCTCCACTGACTGGCGGCGACTCGATCCCGCTCCGAATCGGTCGCCGGCGCCACCTGATTGACGTCGATCGCGACCCCGATCTTCGCCTGATCGACCAGGGCGCGGATCGCCTCGGCGGCACTGGCATGAGCGCGCAATTGGTTGTCGGCCACGCGGATCGCCGTCGGCCAGTCGCGCAGCCCCGGCGCATGGATGCCGTCGGCATGGCCGAGGAAGGCGAAGACGGCCGGCTCGTTGAACGTCATCCAATCCTTGACTCGGTCGCCCAGCTTCGATGCGAGCAGGGCGGCGTAGTCGGTGAACCAGCCGACGACCTGCGGGTCGGCGAAGCCGCCGCGGTCCTGCAACACCTGTGGCAGGTCCCAGTGGAAGAGGTTGATGAGTGGCTGGACGCCCGACCCGAGCAGGGCATCGACGAGGCGCTGGTAGAAGTCGAGACCGCGCTCGTTGGTGACGCCTGTCCCGTTGGGCAGGACGCGTGACCAGCTGACGCTGAAGCGATAGGAGCGCGCTCCCAGATCGGCCATCAGCCGCACGTCCTCGAGGTAGCGGTGGTAGTGATCGCAGGCGACGTCGCCGGTGCTGCCGTCGGCGATGGCGCCCGGCTGGCGGGCGAAGGTGTCCCAGATCGACGGTCCTCGGCCGTCCTCGCCCGCTGCTCCCTCGATCTGGTAGGCGGAGGCGGCGAAGCCCCAGGCGAAGTCGGCCGGAAAGGGCTGTGCGAGCCGGACCGGGTCGGCGTCGAACATGGGGGATGTGCTCATCGGTGGATCGTAGTGGGTGTCACATGCGACGCGCAGCGCGGGCTGCGACCCACAGGCCGCGTTGTGCGAACTCACTTGTCCGGACACCCGTCGCGACGTACCGTGAGCGAGGTCCTTGTCGCGAGGGAGCAGCGAGTTGAGCAAGCCGGTCGTCTTCGTCTCTGACCTTGGCCTGCGGGATGAGTTCGTGGGCGTGTGTCGTGCGGTCATCGCCCGGATTTCGCCTGGCTCGACCGTCATCGACATCTCCCACGGCATCCCTCCCCACGACATCCGCACGGGCGGCCTCGTCCTCGCCGAGAGCCTTCGATTCGCTCCGGCCGACGCGGTCGGCCTCGCGGTGATCGACCCGGGGGTCGGGACAGATCGATTGGCAATCGCCGTCGAAACCACCTCGGGGCGCCAGTTGGTGGGACCGGACAACGGCGTCCTGTCCCTGGCATGGCGGGCGGACGGTGGTGCCCGGCGCGCCGTCGCCATCAGCTCGCCGGATGTCGTGCTCGAGCCGATCTCGAGCGTCTTCCACGGTCGCGATGTCTTTGCTCCGGCCGCGGCGCACCTGGCGTCCGGGGCGGATCTGTCAGCCCTCGGTCAGCCGACCGACGTGTCCGACCTCACGGAGGTTCGCCTGGCCGAGCCCGAGGTTGAACGTGGCCGCATCACGGGAGAGGTCCTCGACATCGACCGCTTCGGCAACGTCCGGCTCAACGTTCGCCCGTCGCATCTCGTAGCGGCCGCGCTGGAGGATGCGACCGTGCTCCACGTCGCAACGCTGGCGGAGAAGCCGATGCTCCGCGGATCAGGACGTACGGAGCAGTGGAGCCGGGTGCCTATGGCGTCCTCGTCGACGCCTGGAACTGGATCTCCGTCATCCGCTACGAGGCGAATGCCGCCGCCGAACTGGGCGTCCAATCCGGCGACCCGGTGTGGCTGACGGCGGCCTGACGCGCTCGAACACTCGACCCACCGGCCGAGCACGCTTCAGCTGAGCTGCTCGGCCAGGGCGACGGTGATGCCTTCGGGGCCGGACTCGGGTTATGGGCCCGCAGCGCGAATCGGCCTGAGGGGTCGAGCCGGACGTGCGCGGGCCCTTTGGACAGGGTCACGAGAGTTTCCGTCGGGCGCGGCCCTGGAACGCGCGACGCCGACAACCCCTCGAACGGTCACCGTCTGGCGACGATGTGTCGACGGGAGCCTCACCCACCATAAGCCCGCTGTCGAGGCGATCACCGGAAACGGCGAGACCCACCGCGCCGGGCCCCTCATGGCCGCGGTAGGGCGAGTGCCCTATTGCTCTGATCGTCGTCCGACGCCCATTCTCGCGTGGGCACGCGCCAGGGAACAACTTACGAGCCGACGTCCACCTCCGGACGTCGGCTCATCCATTGTTGGCCGTGGAAGCCCACGTCTTGAGAACGTCAATGAGCCGCAGCTAGGCGCCTGCCGTCAGACTCACCACGGCCCCGGCTCCGCGCGTTCGCTCCGTCGTGACAGAGAGACGGACGGCTACCGGGGTCCGCTTAGCCGACGTACTGAAGCGGCGTCACGTTGAAGTCGGCCGGCAGCTTGACGCCCGTCGCGTGGATCGGGCAGTAACCGTTCGGAACCTTGTCGAGGTACTGCTGGTGGTAGTCCTCGGCGTAGAAGAATGGCGTGCGCTCGGTGATCTCGGTCATGATCTCGCCGTAGCCGGCCTTGGTGAGCATCTCCTGGTAGGCGTCGCGTGACGCCTCGGCGATGCGCCGCTCCTCGTCGCTCGAGACCTGGATCAGCGAGCGGTACTGGGTGCCGACGTCGTTGCCCTGGCGCATGGCCTGGGTCGGGTCGTGCGACTCCCAGAAGACGCGCAGCAGATCCATGTAGCTGATCCGCGACGGGTCGTAGGCGACGAGCACGGCCTCGGCGTGGCCGGTCTGGCCGGTGCACACCTCGCGATAGGTCGGGTTCGGGGTGTAGCCGCCGACGTAGCCGACCGCGGTCGAGACGACGCCGGGGAGCTGCCAGTAGTCCTTCTCGGCGCCCCAGAAGCAGCCGAATGCGAACACCGCGGTCTGGGTGCCGTCGGGCCATGGCCCGGCAAGGGCCGTGCCCAGGACACTGTGCGTGCCTGGCTTCTCGATGGGGTCGGATCGACCCGGGAGGGCGCGGTCGGGGTCCGGCATCTTGGCAGGCCGGAAGTAGTCGAGAACACTCATGCCGAAATTCTAGGCCCGAACTGTGACGCTGCCATGACGGCTGCACCGGACGGACCGAGCCCCGGCGCTGCGGCCGGGGCTCGAGAGCGCAGGAGCGAAGGTAGCCTCAGGGTGCAAGGCGCTGCCAGTCGAGGCCCGAGCCAGTCTCCCACGGGATTGTGCTGAAATCACCGCCCTCCGGATCGACCAGGTACGCCGATCCACCGGTGTCGTCCAGGGGCATCAACAGGATCTTCGACGAATCAGGTGCCCACTGCCACCCGGAGTAGTCGGTCACCGCCGGCCCGGTCCCGATCGCCGGTCCACTTCCGTCGGCCGGGGCGACCCGGACCTGGAGCCTCCCAGAGTTCCCGAGGACGGACCAGTAGGCGACCCATCGACCGTCCGGCGAGACGCTCGGCAAGCCGGTCCATGCCGCGTGGTTCACGCTCTCGAAGGCGTGCGCGTCGCTGCCGTCCGCGTTCACGACCCACAGCTGGCAGCACCCCTCCGTACGGCCGTCGTCGGCGGGCGCGTAACTCTGGTAGAAGAGGCGCTTTCCGTCGGCCGAGTAGACCATGTTCTTGGCGTGGTTACCCATGTCGAGCGAGACGTTCGGCTCCAGGAGTGTTCGAACGACCCCCGTCCCATCGGCGTTCACCACAAACACGCCGTACTTGTCGTTGACGATCGCCCGAAACGCGATCTCCTGTCCGCTTGGCGGGCGGAACGCAGGGCTGCTCACGTCCATGTCCGGCACCAGCTGGCGCGGCGGCTCGCTGCCCTCGACATCGAGGAGCTCCAGGCGACCGTGCCCGTCGATCCCATGGATCACCGCGAGGTGCCTGCTGTCCGGGGTCCAGTTGGCCCAGGTGACGTCCGAGACGAGCGGTTCCGTGGTGACTTTGAACAGGTCCGATCCATCCGGCTTGACCGCGTAGATGTCGACGGTCTGCGGACAGCAGCCGGCATCCCGGATGAACGCGATCTTCGCGCCGTCCGGTGAGTAGCCGGGCGCGCTGTCAATCTCGGGGCCGCCGACGAGCAGCCGGCTGGCACCCGTGTCGGGGTTGCCGACGTACAGGTCGCCGGCGGAGTCATACACGATCTCGCCGTTGCGGGCCGGCCCGAAGGGGGGCGCGACCTTCCGCTGCGAGCCGGCGACGATCAGGAGCGCGGCGAGGGCGAGGGCGATCACGACGAGCGCGACCGCGATCATCCGCCACGGTGGGGCGGGCGCGAACGCCCGCGTGCGAGCGATATCAGCCACTGGGAGCCACCTTTCGGGGAACGTCCAGCCGGGCCGCTGCCGCATGCGGCCGGTCCGTGCGAAGACGTCATCGAGATACTCAGGGGCGGGTCCCGCCGACAGGTCGTCGAGGATGCCCGGCAGGTTGCGCTCGTAGCGCGTCGAGGCGGTCATGCCACCTGCCCTCCCGGAACCGGCGACGGCGACGGACGTTCGGTCTCGACCGCGATCCGCATCTCGCCCAGGGCGCGATGCAGTCGCGACTTGACCGTGCCGATCGGGATGCCGAGCGTCGCCGCGACGTCGGTCAACGGCATCCCGAGGAAGTAGTGCAGGACGACGATCGCCCGGCCCGACTCGTCCAGGCGGCGCATCGCGGCGTCGACGATCTCGCGATCGGCGACGGCCCCGACGAGGTCGCCGCTGGTGGGCAGGTCGATCGGGTCGAGCTCGACCTCGATCACGCGCCGGCGTCGATGCCGCGCGATGTCGAGGCAGGCGTTGACGGTCAGGCGATGCAGCCAGGCGTCGAACCGCTCGGGGTCACGCAATACCCGAAGGTCGCGCCAGGCTCGAATGAGCGCCTCCTGGACCGCGTCGCGGGCCAGCTCCGGGTCGCGGAGGATGAGGCGGGCGGCCCGGTCCAGCCGCGTGCCGGCATCGCGGGCAAGCACGGTGAAGGCGTCATGATCGCCGCCACGCGCTCGCTCGACGAGACCTCGCTGGTCCACGGTCGCCTCGGTTTCGGCACGCCATGGTGGTCGTGCTCGACGGGTATGGCGTCGGGATCGCCGATTCGGTTCTCGCGAACTGTAGTGCGCCTGGGAAGGGCGGCCTCAGATGATCGAGAGCCAGCCCGCGCGCATCGCCGCCGCGACCGCCTGCCCACGGCGTCGCGCACCGAGCGTCCGCATTGCCGCCGTCAGGTGGTTCTTGACGGTCTGGCGACTGATATGGAGGCGCTGCGCGATCTCCTCGTTGCTCATGCCCTTCGCGACGAGGCGAAGGACCTCGAGCTGGCGGGGGCTGACGCGGCCTTTCCGCTCCGGTCGGGCGGCGGCCCCGCGGATCGCGAGCTCGCGGTACGCGCCGGCCACGCGCTGCGCGACGGCGGGCCGCTCGGCGACGGTCTCGATCAGCGGGTCCTCGCCTTCGGCCACACGACGGATCGCGTCCACGAGCTCGCCCGGGCCGTCGTCGCCGGCGACGTGGGCGCTGGCCCCGGCCTGCACCGCGCGGAAGACCGCCTCGTCATCGGCCTCGCCGCCGATGATCACGAGCGCGCTGTCGGGCGCCTGCCGCCGAAGCTGGCGGGTGGCCTCGACCGCAGCGGGATCGGGCAGGTCGACATCGACGACGAGGATGTCGGGCGCCTCATCGGCGGAGAGGTTGGCCGCCTCCGCGGTGGTTCGCACGGCCGCGACGACCTCGAAGTCGTCCTCCCGCTCGAGCATCTCCCGAACGGCGGCACCCTGGATCAGGCGTGGCTCGACCAGGACAAGTCGAATCGGCCCCGGATCGATGTCGTCATCTCCGGTGCCGCCCGCGGGCGTCAGCGCGTCGTCGGGTGCCCCTCTGTTCGAATCCGGGCGCACGTTTTCCCCGTCATCAGGCGGTCTTGACTCGGCGAAGGGTGAGCGAGGATGGGTGCACGATACCCTTGCGGCGGGAGGGGTGTGCATCGCATCTGCATGGCATCGGCCCTAGCATGGGATGCCCTGCCACCCAACGTGTTGACGTCTGCCAGAGCTCGTCCGATGCGTCTTGCCGTAAACGTCGGCTTCCTGTTCGCGGAGCTGCCCTACCTCGAGCGTTTCCTGGCTGTCCGGGCGGCCGGGTTCGATGCCGTCGAATTCGCCTGGCCCAGCGAGCCGATCGAGGATGTTGCACGGGCCGTCAAGGCGGAAGGGCTGGGCGTGGCGCTGATCGGCGTCCCCGCCGGCAGCGAGGCTGCGGGCGGCCAGCCTGCCGGCGACGTGGCTGATGCGAATGATCCGGCCGCGAGCGATCGCTGGCGGCTGCGCTTCGAGGCTGCCATGCGGCTCGCCGACGACCTGGGTTGCCCGACGCTGAGCGTCCTCGCCGGCAGTCGGTTGGCCGGCGTGTCGATGGTGATCCAGTTGAACACGTTGCGCGACAACCTCGCCTGGGCGCTCCCTCGGGCGGCTGCGGCCGGACGGACCCTGACGCTCGAGCTGCTGAACCCCGAGGACGCGCCGCGCTACCTGCTCACGGACCCGGTCCGGATCCGCGCGTTGGTCGAGGCGGTCGGCGATCCGGCGCTGCGCCTGCAGTTCGACACGTACCAGTTCGGGCGCGTCGTCGCGGACGTCGCGGCGAGCTTCCGCGAGCTGGCGCCGATCGTCGGTCACGTCCAGGTGGGAGACGTCCCGGACCGCCACGAACCCGGGTCGGGCAGCATCGAGTGGGCGGCCTTCTTCGCCGAGCTCGCGGACAGCGGATACGACGGGTCGATCGGTCTTCGGTACGAGCCGAGGGCCGGGACCTTCGAGGGCCTTCGCTGGATCGAGGACTACGGCCTCGAGCGCTGAATGTGCAGGAAGCGCTCAGCCCTCGACCGGCTGCCAGGGGTTGGCCGACAGCGTGGCCGGCTGCCCCGGGCCGTTGCACGGCGGGAGATCGTCGGCGGTCATGTCGAGACCCGGGATGGCGATGCCGGCGGACCCTGAGCGCAGCACGACATGCAGCGGCAGCGCCGTCCCTTCCTCGCACCAGTTGCTGAACAGGATCGTGAACGTGGTCACGGCGCCCGGTTCGAGTGTCGGCCCGGGCTCATCGGCGGGCGGCTGGCTCTCGATGATGGCCGTTCCTGCGGCGTCGAGGATCGCGACCGAAGGCCCGGCAGGGAGGGTGCAGGCCGCCGTGCCACGGTTCTCGACCGAGACCTCGGCGCCGCGCGAGCCGGCCGCGGCCCCCCACGCGCCGCCGGTCAAGGCCAGGTTGTCGGGCGCGCACGCACCGCTACCGGCCGCGGTCGCTGCCGCAGTCGTCGGCGCCGATCACAACAGCACTCGAGGTGGGGGATGGGCGCGTGGTCGTCGTCGCGCACGCCGCGACCAGTAGCGCGATCAGGACGAGGAGCGTGCCGCGGAGGGCACGGTGCGAGTTGTTCATGTGCGGTCCCTGCAGTCGTCGGAGGTCGAGAGCGCGTCCATCATCCGCCCTTGGGCAGAAGATGGGGCCGGCAACCGTTCGTGGCAGCCGGCCCCTGTCGCGCGATGGAATGGTGCCTACGGGATGAGCACCTTCGTAAGGTCGGTGCCGTTGTAGCGATCGAGGTCGACCCGCCCGCTGATCCCCGGCACGGAGCCGCTCGAGGTGTACTGCCAGAAGGTCCAGCTCTCGCCACCCCAGCTCTCGGCGGGAACGCTCGGGGACTTCGCGGTCGTCCAGTGGGCGATCCACAGCACGTCGTAGCCGTTCTTGGCGAACCAGTTGGAGTTGCCCATCTTGCTGCTCCAGAAGGAGGGCGAGACATAGATGACGGCGCGCACGCCGGTTCGGTCATGGACGCGCTGGAGGAACGCCTTGACCCAGGTCTGCAGCGCGGATGACGACAGACCGCCGGTGTCCTCGAGGTCGAGCACCGGGCGCAGCTCGCCGCGCGTCCAGTCCGCGGTCTCGATGAAGTGGTCCGCCTCGGCGTAGGCGTCGGCGGTCCCGACGTTGGGGCGCGCGAAGTGGTACGCCCCAACCTTCAGGCCCGCGGACTTGGCGCGGGATCGATTCGTCGCGTACTTGTTGTCGACGAAGCTGGTGTGCTCGGATGCCTTGATGTAGGCGAACTTCTTGCCGGCGGCGCGGACCTTGGCCCAGTCGATCGTGCCCTGCCAATGGCTGATGTCGATGCCCTCGAGCCGGTTCGACGTGGTCCCCTCCGGCGGCGGCGGCGGAGACGACGTGGCCACCTTGAACAGCGAAGTGGCCGCGTACACGTAGGTCACGCCGTACCGCGACGAGGCACTCTTCCCACTCACGTAGCCGATCCGGTACCACGACGTGCCCGAATCGTCGTCGCCGGCGCACGACGTCGACCAGCTGCCGCCGGTCACACGCGACACGACCTGGACGGAGGCCCCGGCGGGCAGCGTGCCCTTCTTGGTCGCCGTCGTGCTCGCACCGACCCGCAGGGACACGCTGTCGCACTTGGCGTACTTCTTGTAGAGCGTGTTCCGCTTGAACAGCGCCGTGGCGCCGTAGACATACGACACGCCATACCGATTCCGGACGCTGCGGCCGTTGACGTTGCTGATCTTGTACCAGGTGTTGCCCCGGTATGAACGACCGTTACAGACGAGGCTCCACCTGGCGCCACGCACCATGTCAACGGCGAACATCTGGCCGCCACCAGCCATCTCGGCCTTCCTGGTGGACTTCGACGAGGGCTTCGTGCGCAGGTTCGCATCGCATTTCGCGGTGAACGTCGACGCGCCGAGCGCCTGCTGGGGCGAGGCGAGGGCGGCGATGGCGGACAGGGCGGTCGCTGCCAGGATCGCGGTGAGCACGAGCGGCAGGAGCATGGCGCGATGCGGGCGGCTGGTGAGCGTCAGCACGAGACGGGTACCTCTTGATTGGGGTACCCGAACCGTCCCGCACCGACCCGCTCCGATCCATCACACCATGGGCCCACTCGGGCCCGGCCCCATGGGACCATGCCCGAGCGGTCCCTTCGGGCCATGACCCACCGGCGAAATCAGCGTGCCGGACCGCCCCGGACCGCACGGCAGCGCACCGCCGGCGAGGCAGGGGACGGCTACTTGAGCCAGACGTTGTCGTGCAATCGATAGAACTCGGCCAGCTCCTCGGGGCCCGGCCGTCCCGAGCGGGCAAACTCGGCGAGACGTTCGAAGTAGCCTTCGCGCGGCGCACCCGGCGAGAAGTGGATGAGCATGGACGCCACCTCGCCTGACTCGTTCCTGAAGCCGTGGATGCCGCCCTCGGGCACGTGCACGAAGTCGCCCGGCAGCGTGTCGATCCAGCGCGTGCCGTCGTAGATGCGGACCGTGCCGCTGAGGATGTAGAACGATTCGGTGAGCGTTCGGTGGAAGTGCGGATCCGGCCCGCTGGGTTCCGTGCCGAACTCCCAGCGGTACAGCCCGAACAGCCCGTGGGTCGCTTCGCCCGTGGCGAGGTAGCGGACCGTGTTGCCGTTCGGATAGACGACCTCGGCCGACTGGTCGGCGGCGCGGTATGTCGCACTGACCTCGCCGGTGTCACCGTGGTAGCGCGGTTCGGGATAGGACATGACCGCTCCTTTCGGGCGCGACGACAGGCGGGAATCCGTCGATCATGCAGTCCGACGGCTGCGCCCGCCAGCCGAGATGTCGAAACCGCGTGCACGGCTCCGACCACTGTTCGAACGGCCCCGAAGCGGGGCCCCCAGTCGACGAGGAGAGCCCCGATGTCCGACGCGACCCAGACCCTCCACCGTGTTACCTCCGCCGATGGAACGTCGATCGCCTACGACCGCCTCGGCAACGGCGCGCCCGTCGTCCTCGTGAGCGGCGGCTCGACCGATCGGATGGCGAATGCCGGCCTCGCAGCCGTGCTCGCCGGCGCGTTCACGGTGTTCAACTACGACCGCCGCGGGCGCGGCCCGAGCGGCGATACCCAGCCGTACGCGGTCGCTCGCGAGGTCGAGGACATCACCGCGGTGATCGATGCGGCCGGCGGCGCGGCCCACCTGTACGGCACATCCTCCGGGGCTGCCCTGGCCCTCGAGGCCGCCGCGTCCGGCGTGGCGGTCGACAAGCTCGCGTTGTGGGAACCGCCGTACTTCGTCGATCCGGCCGCTCGACCGCCGCTCGACACCGCAGCGACCTACCGACGCTTCGTCGCCGAGGGACGGCGCGACGCCGCCGTCGAGTACTTCATGGCCGAGGTCGTGCGCATGCCCGCCGATTTCGTCGCGTTCGCGAAGACCCAGCCATGGTGGGCCGGGCAGGAGGCCATCGCCCACACGCTGGCGTACGACGCCGAGGTCATGGGCGACTACCTCATTCCAACCGAGCGCGCCGCGAAGGTCGCCGTCCCCACGTTGATCCTCACAGGTGGCGCCAGCTTCCCGTTCTTCCGGGAGACCGCCGAGGCGCTCGCCCAGGCCATCCCCGATGCCCGCGCGGGCGTGCTGGAGGCCCAGGAGCACAACGTTGATCCCGCGGTCATCGGCGCCGCCCTCACCGAGTTCTTCGCCAGCTGAGGAGCGAACCGTGAAGTACGTCGTCCTGATCTACAGCAACCCGCGCACCTGGGAGACGCTGCCGGAAGCCGAGCGTGCGCGCGTGCTCGGGATCCACGACCGTCTGCTCGGCGAGATGCGCGCATCGGGCGAGCTGCTTCGCGTCGACGGACTCACCGACCCGACGACAACGAAGACGATCCGCTCGCGCGACGGCCTCCCGGTGGTCACCGACGGTCCGTTCGGTGAATCCAAGGAGCAGCTCGCGGGCGTGTGGGCGATCGACGTCGAGAGCCTCGAGCGAGCGATCGAGATCGCCACGCCCATCACCGACTACGACGTCGTCGAGATCCGCGGCCTGATGGACCTGTCGGGCTACGAGATGTGACCGGCGACGGCTCCGTCGTTCGCGACGACGACGTCGAGGGCCTGCTGCGCGAGCTCGCGCCGCAGGTCCTCGGTGCGTTGATCCGGCGCTTCGGCACGTTCGACACCGCCGAGGACGCGGTCCAGGAGGCGCTCCTGGCCGCCGCCGTCCAGTGGCCCGCGGACGGCATTCCCGACAACCCGCGCGGCTGGCTCGTGACGGTCGCCGCGCGCCGCCTCACGGATCAGCTGCGGAGCGATGTCTCCCGTCACCGGCGCGAGACGAGCGCTGCGGCCCTGCTCCCGCCGGAGGCACTCGTCGTCCCTGCCCTCGCCGAGACCGACGAGGCGCAGGCCGAGACCGACGACACGCTCACGTTGTTGTTCCTGTGCTGCCACCCGGCCCTGTCCCCGCCGTCGCAGCTGGCGCTGACCCTGCGCGCGGTCGGCGGTCTCACGACCGAACAGATCGCCCGCGCCTTCCTCGTCCCCGACGCGACGATGGGCCAGCGGATCAGCCGGGCGAAGCAGACGATCCGCGCCGCCGGAGGGAGGTTCGAGCGCCCACCCGAGACAGAATTGGCCGGACGGCTGCAGGTGGTCCTGCAGGTGCTGTACCTGATGTTCAACGAGGGCTACACCGCGACGTCGGGACCCGACCTGCAGCGGCCGGACCTCACCGCGGAGGCGATCCGCCTCACACGCGATGTCCACCGCCTGCTGCCCGTCGACCCCGAGGTCACCGGCCTGCTCGCGCTGATGCTGCTCACGGAGGCGAGGCGGCCGGCTCGAACCAGGGCGGACGGCAGCCTCGTGCCGCTCGACCGCCAGGACCGCAGCCGCTGGAGCCGGGCGATGATCGAAGAGGGGACCGCGCTGATCGCGTCGGCCCTCGCCCGGGGACCGGCAGGGCCCTACCAGATCCAGGCCGCGATCGCGGCCATCCATGACGAGGCAATGCGCGCCGAGGACACGGACTGGGGCCAGATCCTCGTCCTCTACGAGACGCTCGAGGTGATCGCCCCCAACCCGATGGTGACCCTCAACCGGGCGGTCGCCGTGGCGATGGTTCGCGGCCCGGCGGCCGGGCTCGACCTGCTCGCGGCGCTCGAGGCGGACCCCCGGATGGCCGGCCATCACCGGCTCCATGCCGTCCGGGCGCATCTCCTCGAGCGGTCCGGCGATCGCGGGGCTGCGACTGACGAGTACCGGACGGCCGCGCGGCTCACCACCAGCCTGCCCGAACGCCGCTACCTGGAGGCGCAGGCAGCCCGCCTCGTCAGCTGACCGTCGGGCGCCGCTCGATCAGAGCGTCACTCCGTAGCGTTCCTTCAGCTCGTCGGTCCAGTCGTTCAGGATCGTCAGCCCGAACTCCTCGGCGAGCGCGTCATAGCGCTTCGTCCAGTCGGGACCGTGCTCCATGAGGACGGGGGCGATCTGTTCGAAATAGCGTTCGAGGCCACCCGGCATCACGACTTCGAGGATCCGCGCGGGCGCAGCGGTGACGTTCCACATCGCGTGCGGGATCGAGCGCGGCTTGACCAGCCAGCTGCCGGCGGGGATCGTTTCGACGATCTCGTCGCCCAGGCGCGCACTGACGCTGCCCTCGAGGACGAGCGTGAATTCGTCCTCCCGCGTATGCATGTGCGGCTTGATCAGCGTCCGTGCGGGGACCGTCACCTCCAGCATCGAGAGCGTGCCGTCGCTCTCGGCCGCGCCAATCGCGTAACGGAACAGGACGTCGTACAGCTGGATCTGGTTCGAGTCATCGGCCAGGGTGACCTTCGGGACCATGCTCACCTCCCCAACGCGTGTGGAGCCATCATGCCGTTGCGGGCCTGCCCTCGACGACGATCGGGTCCGACGGCGCTCGCTCGCGGCGGGCGAGGAGCATGAACGGAACCGCGAGGGTCTCGATGCCGGCTGCGATCACGTACGACGCCCCGTAGCCGTAGACGTCCGCCGCTCGTCCGAGGACCGGCTGGATCACGACGCCGCCGGTTGAGCCCATGAGCGAGTCGAACGACAGCACGGTGGCCCGCTGCGCCGACGGGATCACGCCGTTGATGAACGCCTGCCGAAGCGGTCGCTCGATCGATGCCAGGATCGACGAGATCGTGAGCAGCGCAATCACGAACACGAAACTGGCGCTCACCCCGATCAACACGAGGATGATGATGTCGGCGAGGAGCCCGAGCAGCAGGGCAGTCGTCCGGCGCCGGAACAGCCGTCGTGCCCAGGGGACGAGCAGCCCGCCGACCATCGAGACCCCGGCGAAGAGCGCTGCCGCGAGGCCCGCGACGCTGTAGGCATTCGGGTCGCCGTACAGCTGCAGCAGATACGGCTGGATGGCGTAGAAGACGTAGAACCCGACGCCCGTCGTGAACGGCGCGGCGAGCATGAGCCAGCGGACGGGCGGGTTGCGCAGGCCGCCATCGAGCGCCCCGTTCCAGACGGTTCGCACGGCCTTGACCGGGTTCGCGCCGCGGTCCGGCGTGAAGCCGATGTCGTGCATGAAGCGGAAGGCGACGACGAGCGTGACACCCAGGAACGCCGCCCGGAGCAGGTACGGCACGCCGAGACTGGTGAGCTGGGCGACGACCCCTCCGGTGACGGAGCCCACGAGCATCGCCGCCCCACCGACCGCCGTCGCCCGCCCGAATACCGACTCGAGGTTTCCGGTGAAGCCCGTGGCCACGAGGGCATCGACCAGCCACGCCTCGGTCGCGCCTGAGAAGAACGTGAAGCCGAGGCCCAGCAGGACCGACGCCAGCGCCCAGCCGACGAACGGCGCCTCGGTCTCCCACATGTACAGGTACAGGAGCGTGGCGAGGAGCAGGGTGGCGGCGCCGAGCAGGAACGAGAAGCGCCGGCCACGCGTGTCGGCGACGACTCCCGTCGGCACCTCGAAGAGCACCTGGCCGGCCGAGAAGAACGCGTTCGCGGCAAACGCCTCCGCGTTCGACAGGCCTGCATCGAGCAGGAACAGCGTGTTGACGCCCCAGATGAACGACGCGGCGAACGTCGTCAGCAGCGTCAAGGTCAGATAGACCCGCTGGACGGAGGCCGGCGTCGCGTTCACGAGCGGGGTTTGGTTCGGTTGTGCCCGTGCACGGGCGGATGATAGCCGCGCTTGGAGCGGAAACCTGTCAGGGACGGCTGCTGAGCCGTCCTCGCACCGTGATCACGATGTCGAGGACGAGCAGGATGCCGACCAGCGCTGCGATCCCGAAGCCGGCCCCGAGCTCCGTCAGAGGACCCCTCTTCGGCACGGTCCGAGGGCCGGCACCGCCGGCCGACCCGGGGGCCGTGCCGACCGGCCTCCCGCTGAGCAGGTCGCGCTCGACCTGGAGGCGAATCCGGTACAGGACCTCCCACTCGTCGGCGTCGATCTCGAGGGTTGCGAGCTCCTCGTCGATCCCGGCGAGCTCGGCCGTCGCGTCCGCCGGGTCGTGGGCGATCTCCTCGAGGCGCCGCTCGATCTGCTGGGCTTCGGCCGAGGTCGTGCGGTACGCGGCCGTCGAGGTGAGGCGGCTTGCGATTGCGGCGCGGGCGCGGGCGACTTCTGCCTGGCCGCCCGAGATCGCGATGTCCGACTGGTGGATGAGGACCTCGATTCCGGGACCGGTGAGCTGCTTCAGCCGTTCGGGCACGAGCGTCTGGAAGTGCCGGCCTGCGATCGCGGCGAGCAGGCGCCCAGGGACGGCGAGGACGGCCGGCGCGTCGCGAGGCGTCACGGTCAGGTCCGCGTCGTCGAGCGCGCGCTCGAGGTCGGCGACGACCTGGTCGTAGCTGCCGGGCCGCACGACCGCGGGGATGTGCGTGTCGGACCAGCGCTTCGCGAGGGCTCGCCCCTTGCGTGCGATCCCCATCACGGCCAGGAACACGAGCGTCATCGCGAGCGCAGCGGTCAGCGGATAGCCGCGCAGCACGAGGCGAACGGCGTCCATGCCGGACGGCCGGTCGGCCGGCTCCAGCATGAGCAGGATCGCGATACCGACGACGAGCGGCAGCGCGATCGCCGCGGCCAGCATCCCGATGCGCACCCACAGCGGATCGACGAAGTCGGGGACCGGCACGAACGCGAGGAGCATCGTTCCGATGTCGGGGACGACCACGCCGACGAGCAGGACCACCCAGACGACGGACCCGAACGTGATCGCGGCCAGAACGATCTGGCGATCCTTGCGGACCTGCCCGAACAGCAGCGTGCCCGCCCACCCGAGGGTGGTCGTCAGGATCCGGCCGGCGAACCGGCCCAGCACGCCGAAGACCGTTGCAAGGATCGCCACGGAGCGATCCTCGGCGAACGCTTGCAGCCCGCGTGTGTCAGGGCGTCGAACCGGCCTATCGGCGGCGTTGCGGGACGCGGCGTAAAGGCAGGACCCGCGCCTACCTGCGCGTGAGCGGCGGCGGTAAAGGCCAGCACGTCCGAAATAAGCGTCGAACACGCCATCGACTGACCGGCCTCCGGATGTGGCAGGCGCCCTTTCGCTCGTACTGTCGTGTTGTCAGCAAGAAGCGTCACGACCGACCAAGCGAAGGACGAACCGATGAACACGATGCATGAACTCCTCAACCCGGACCTGATCGACCTGAAGATCGCCGAGCGTCGCGCCGAGGCCGTCGCCTGGCGCCGGGCCCAGGAGGCCACCGCGGCCAGCCGGTCCGAGCACACCTGGAGCCTTTCCAGCGTCCTGCGACTGCCGACCCTCCGCCACAGCGGCCAGGCGACGAAGGCCATCTGACCCTCACATCGCTGCAAAGAGAACCGGCCGGGACTCCCTCCCGGCCGGTTCGCCGTGCACGGCACTCCAGGGGGACCGCCGTATGATCGAGACCATGGCCGGCCGAATCGCCAGCCCCGACCTGATCGGGCGCGAGCAGGAGCTCGACGTGATCGCGCGCGCCCTGCGCGACGTGGAGGGCGGTCGTGCCCGAACCGTCCTGTTGGGCGGCGAGGCGGGGATCGGCAAGTCGCGCGTGCTCGCCGCCGGCCTGGATCGGGCACGCTCCGACGGGGCCGTCGTGCTGCTCGGCGGTTGCATCGGGCTTGCGGAGGGCTCGTTGCCCTTCGCGCCGATCGTCGAGGCACTCCGGCCGTACATCCGCGAGCTCGAGAAGGTGGACGGCCGCGATGGAGGGTCGCCCGACGGCGTGCCGCGCAGGGCGCTGTCCGCGGTGGGCGCCGCGCTGGGAATGGTGACCGACTATCCGGTCGCCGCATCCGCCGGCGCCGAGATGCGGCCGGAATGGGCGCGCAGCCGGATGTACGAGGCGTTCCTCGACCTGCTGCGGAGGCTCGCCGCCGACGGCCCGGTCGTGCTCGCCATCGAAGACCTGCACTGGGCGGACGACTCGACGCGGGAGCTCCTGGCGTTCCTGGTCCGCAACGCCCAGTCGGAGCGCGTGCTGCTGCTGGTCACGTTCCGGAGCGACGAGCTCACGCGCCGCCACCCGTTGCTGTTCTGGCTCGCCGAGGCCGACCGGCAGCCCGGCGTCGAGCGGATCGAGCTGCAACGGCTCGACCGTGGCGATGTTGCCCGCCAGCTCAACTCGATCCTGGGGCATTCGGCCGGGCCGGGTCTGATCGCGTCGGTCTACGAGCGCTCCGAGGGCAATCCGTTCTTCGCCGAGGAGCTCATCGCCGCGGGCGTCGAGGGCCGCGGCCTGCCACCGACCCTCCGCGAGGTGCTCCAGGCACGCCTGGCCCACGTCTCGGAACCGACGCTGCGCCTGCTCGGGGTGGCGGCGGTGGTCGGCCGCAAGGTCGACCACGATCTGCTCGCCCAGCTCTCCGAAATGGACGAGCGCGAGCTGTACGAGGCGCTCGAAGAGGCAGTCGCTGCCCAGCTCCTCGTCGTCGACGAGAGCGTCGTCCTCGAGCGTTACGAGTTCCGGCACGCGCTGACGGCCGAGGCCGCGGCCGAGGCCGTCCTGCCGAGCCAGCGCCGTCGACTCCACGTCACGATTGCCGAGCATCTCGAGAAGACACCGGCGCCGGGCCGGCACGGCGGGGCGGAGGCTGCCGGCCACCTGGCGGAGATTGCGCACCACTGGTTCGAGGCCCGCGAGCTGCCGCGCGCCCTCGAATCGGCGATCAAGGCGGGCGAGGCCGCTGCGAGCTCGGGGGCATTCGTCGAGGCATTCCGCCAGTACGAGCGCGCGCTCGAGCTGTGGGACGTCGTGCCGTCGCCCGAGGAGATCGCCGGCATCGACCGGATCGAACTCCTCCGGCGCACTGCGCAGGCGGGCCAGCTGTCCGGCGAGTTCATGCAGGCCGTGGCGCTCCTGCGTGAGGCGATCGCGCTGCTCCTGGAGAGCGGCGACCGGATCCGCGCAGGCGTATTCCACGAGCGGCTCGGGCGCGCCCTGTGGACGTCGGGCAAGCTCGACGATTCGCTGAGCGCCTACCAGACCGCGGTCGAGATGGTGCCCACAGATCCGCCCACCGCCGATCGCGCCCGGGTCCTCGCGGGTTACGCCCAGGTCCTGATGCTCGGCGGGCGCTACAGCGAGTCGCTGCCGATCGCGCGCGAAGCGAACCACATCGCGAAGGCCGTGGGCGAGCGGCAGCTCGAGGGCCATTCGGCGGCCACCCTGGGGATCGACATGGTCTACGCCGACGCCGATGGCGAGGAAGTTGGAATTCGAACGATTCGCGAGGCGATGGCCATCGCCGAGGAGGTCCGCGACGTCGACGACATCGGCCGCGGCTATGCCTGCCTGTCGTCCGCGCTCGACGTCCTCGGCCGGACCGAAGAAGGGATGCAGGTCGCGCTCGACGGCGGCGAACGCATGAAGGAACTGGGGATGAGCGTGACGTACGGCTCATTCGTCCTGATGAACGCGGTCGACGGGATGATCACGCTCGGGCGATGGGACGAGGCGCTCCAGATCACCGAGGCATCCGAGCCGATCACCCGAGGCAACGGCCGGATCTTCGCCAACATCCAGCTGGCGCGGATCCACACCCCTCGCGGCAACATCGAGGCGGCCACGCGATCGCTCGACGTCGCGAGCCACAAGCTGGCCCGCCCGAACGAGGCGCAGTTCAGCGGGCCGCTCGCGTGGACACGCATGGAGCTCAATCTGCAGCTGGGGGACATCGCGTCGGCCCGGGCCATCGCCGACGAGGTTGGGCCGATCCTCGAACAGACAGAAGATCGGATGACCCTGGCGTGGTTCCTCGTCCGCGCGATGCGGGTCGAGGCAGAGGCGGCCGAGCGGGCGCGAGCCGCCCGGGACGAGGCCGCGGTGGCAGCGGCCGTCCGGCGTGGAGAAGCGTGGTACGCGATGCTCGAGCGCATCGACGTGGGGACCATCCCGAACGGCTATCGCTCGGGCATCCACCTCGCGGTGGAGCTCGGCGCGGGTGAGCGATCGAGGATCGCCGGGGTATCGGATCCGCAGGCCTGGACCGTCGCCGTGGCCGGGGCCGATGCCCGGCCGATGGCCTACGACGCCGCCTACGCGCGCTACCGCCTGGCCGAGGCGATGCTCGCGGCACGGGCATCGCGCGAGGAGGCGACCGCGGTCCTCGCGGAAGCGAGGTCACGCGCGGCCGCGCTCGGCGCCCGGCCGTTGCTCGAGTCGATCGACGGGCTTGCAGCGCGGGCCAGGCTGCCGCTCGGCGAGATCGGGGACGCGCTGCCCGTCCCGGTCGTGCCGGACGTCCCCGATCCGGTCGCCGCCTACGAGTTGACGGCCCGCGAGCTGGAGGTGCTCCGGCTGGTGGTTGCGGGCCGGACCAACCGGCAGATCGGCGAGGAGCTGTTCATCAGCGAGAGCACGGCCGGCGTCCATGTCTCGCGGATCCTTGCCAAGTTCGGCGTCGCCGGGCGAGTCGAGGCGGCGACGATCGCCGCGAGGCTGGGCCTCACCGACTGACCGCGGCCAGCGGCGGGCTCAGCCTCCGTGATCGCGCAGGTCGGTCTCGGTCAGTTGCGAACCTGGAGCAGGCGACCCTCGCTGAACATTCCGTCGGTGACGAAGACCTTCCCGTTGTTGCTGACCGTGACGCCGCCCGGCTGCGACAGCTGCCCGCGGACGAGCTCGCGGATCTTCTTGCCCTTGACCTCGAGCAGCACCGCTGGCGGGAACTCGCCCGTTGCGAAGCCCTCCTCGAAGGCGAGCCAGCCGTCCTCGGCGATCTCGTACACGTACAGCGTGCCGTTCTTCGGGTTGAAGGCGATGTCGAAGATCGACGTGAAGCCCGACTTCCAGACCGAGCAGTCGTCGTTGGGGGCGTCGGCGTCGCACAGCGGCGTCCTCGGCAGTTCGGGTTCACCCGCCAGATGTTCGCCGAGCCGGGCTTTCCCGGGAAGCCGACGAGCTGGCCGACGTACGCCCAACCGTCCGGGCCGATCGCGACGGTCGTCGGGACCGCTTCGGCCGGCAGGAACGGCGGGAGGCCGCCCCCGAGGTGGTCGGTTCCGACCAACCGCAGCGGCCAGCGCGCGACCGTGACCGCGTCGCCGTCCGGGCTGACCCGGATGAGGTCGTTGCCCGCGGCATCGGCGAGAAGCACATCGGCCGACCCGGGGATGCCGGCGAGGCCGTTCGGATTGGACTCGTCCGGGGGGCCTTCGTCGTCGTCCGGATCCGCGTCGTAGGGGTCCGGATCCGAAACCTGGTACGCCGCGATATCGAGGATCGGCTCGATCGGACCACCCGCTTCCGCCTGGCGATAGAGCACCAGGTCGCCGCCGATGGCCCAGCCGGCGCCGTCGCCCGCGGCCGCGATGTCGGCGAGGTTCAACGGATCGGTGATGTCCTGGACGGTTCCCTTGCCGCGACCGCTGAGCTGATACTGGAGCACCGGTCCCGGGGCGCTGACCCAGCCCTGGCCGATGAACAACGCGTTGCCCGCCGCCGTGATGCCCTTCGGTGACGACAGGCCATCAAGGAGGACGTCGAGATGGCCCTTGGCCGCCACTGGAGCGGCGGCAAGGCTCGCGGCGACGATCAAGCCAGCTCCAACCAAGCCGGCGACACGGCGACTGCTCATGTTCCCCTCCCACACATGGCCCATCCCCTCGGCAATCGACAGTGTCAGGTCGGCGAACGTCCCCGTCAATGCTTCGTTCCGCAAAGCCTCGCCGGCCGCGCCGACGCAGACGTTTCCCGTGGGTCGGGCGCTGTGACGAACGGACCCACGACGGCGCGCCGTTTGCCGTGCCGCGTGACCTGACCGTCCATCCGGCCCTTGGCGTCGGGGCTGCGGAGCGCCAGACTGAGCAGGCGACAAGAAGGAGGTAACAACATGGCGATCATCGGGCGCCTGGTGCGGCTCACGCTGCTGGCCTTTGTCGGGGTGACGGCGGTCAGTGCCGTGCTGGCCCTCCAGCGCAAACGCGATGCGCCGCCGCCGCCCGACGCGGACGCCGACGAGATCGAGCTCGTGGCGATCTTCGATGAGCTGGACTTCCGGAGCGAGGCCCAGGCGTTCCGCGGCGGCCGCGTCGAGTGCTGGTTCGGCGGGGGCACGCTCGACCTGCGCGCAGCCACGCTCCATCCGGACGGCGCGGTCCTGCACACGCAGGCCATCTTTGGGGGCGGCAGCGTGATCGTCCCTTCGGACTGGGTCGTCACCACGAACGTGGTCGGGATCGGCGGGGCCGGGGACGCTCGCGGCGTGGACGTTCCGCAGGAGGGGCCGCGTCTCACGATCGAGGGGACGGCCGTGTTCGGCGGGTGGGGGATCCTGACGAGCGACCCGCGCGTGGAAGCACCGGCGACGATCTAGACGAGAAAGACCGCCGGGCCCATCGGCCCGGCGGTCTGCTGATTCGCGAGACGCCCGGTTCAGATCGAGGCGATCTCCTCGGCGAGGCGATCCCACGACTCGATCGCGCCACCGGTCATGCCCATCGTCAGCGCGCCTTCGAGCGCCTCGACCGACGGGAACCGCGACCGGCTGGTCAGCTTCGTCCCGCCCTCGACGGTCTCGAGCGTGACCGTCACGTGCGCCGGCTCGCCCTGGTTGTACGGCTCGACGTCGAACATCTCGGTGTGGACGATCCGCTCGAACGGGACGATCTCGAGGTATTCCCCGCTGAATGGCGCCTCGCCGTCGCTTCCGCGGGCGATCCAGCGCCACGTCCCGCCGACCCGGAAGTCCATGTGCTCGACGGTCATCGGGACGTCCCGCGGTCCCCACCAGCGGGGGATCCGCTCGGGCTCGGTGATCGCCTTCCAGACGAGCTCGCGTGGGGCGTCGAAGACGCGCTCCATCACGAACTGCGGGCCCTCGGTGTAAACGGTGGTGGTGTCGTTACCCAGCTGTGTGACCGGCATCGATCTGCTCCTTTCCGGTGTCCTGTAGCTCTCGCAGGTACTCGTCGAGGCGGTCGTAGCGCTCGCCGAGGAATTCCTGGTACCGATCCAGCCAGCTCTGCACGTCCCGCAGCGGCTCCGGCTTCAGCCGGCATGGGCGCCACTGCGCCTGGCGACCCTGCTCGATGAGCCCGGAGCGCTGGAGCACCTTGAGGTGCTTCGAGATCGCCGGCAGGCTCAGTTCGAACGGGGCGGCCAGCTCGCCGACGGTTGCCTCACCCTCCGCCAGCCGGGCGATGATTGCCCGTCGCGTCGGATCGGCGAGTGCCCCGAAGATCGCGCTGAGTTGGTCGTTCTGGTCAGTCATTTTGCCCTGCGGTTAATTAACCTAGTGGAAGAATACACCGCAGCCGCGCGCTGTCAACCCCCAGCCGCATACTTGGTCGCGGAGGTCGAGCGATGCGGATCGTGGTCACCGGCGGTACCGGGAAGGGTGGATCCTGGGTCATCGAGGAGCTCCGCGGTGCCGGGCACGACGTGCGCAATGTCGACATCCGGCACGACGGCAGCGCGCACGGCTTGTGCGTCGTGGCCGACCTCACCGACCTGGGCCAGACGCTCGACGCGCTCCGGGGGTTCGATGCGGTCGTCCATTTCGCGGCCATCCCCGCGCCGGACATCCGGCCGGATGGCGAGACATTCCGGATCAACGTGCTCTCGACGTACAACGTCTTCGCTGCTGCCGAAGCGCACCGGATGCGGCGCGTGGTGTGGGCCTCGAGTGAGACCGTCCTCGGGCTGCCGTTCGACGTTCCGCCCGCCTTCGCGCCCATCGACGAGACAATCGAGCCGCGGCCCGAGTCGTCGTACGCGCTTTCGAAGCTGGTCGGCGAGACGATGGCGGAGCAGTTCGCCCGACGCACCGGGATCGGGTTCGTCGGTCTGCGGATCTCGAACATCATGGAGCCCGAGGACTACGCGCGGTTCCCGACATTCTGGGATGACCCGACCCTTCGAAAATGGAACCTGTGGGGGTACGTCGACGCCCGCGACGTCGCGACGGCCGCCCGGCTGGGCCTCGAGGCGGACGTGGACGGAGCCCGGATCTGCATCGTTGCCGCGGCCGACACCGTCATGCCCCAGCCGAGCGCCGAGCTCATGGCGCAGGTCTACCCGGGTGTGCCGCTCCGCCGAGAGGTCCGGGGTCGCGAGACGCTCCTGGCCATCGATCGCGCGCGCGCGCTGCTCGGGTACGAGCCGGCCCACCGCTGGGCGGACCATGTCACTGCGCCGGCGGCCGGATAGCCGCCGTCAGGCTCGCAGGCGACCCACGCCCGGCACGAATTGCCCGGTCCGCGCCGCGTAGCGTCGATACGCCTCGCCGTGCACGCGAAGGAGATACGGCTCCTCGACGAGGCGGACCTGGATCTCGAGACCGGCGATGAACAGGACGAGCATCGCGAGCGAAAGGACGTTCGGCACCACCAGCGCGAGCCCGGTCGCGCTCAGCGCCGCCCCGCTGAAGATCGGATTGCGCACCAGCGCGAACGGCCCGCTGGTGACGAGCGGGGTGCGGACGTCCGGGTCGACGTCGCCCCGCCACGATTCGCCCATCGCCAGTTGCGAGCCGATCGTCACGATGATCCCGAGCACGACCAGCACGACGCCGCCGAAGCGCACGACCGGATGGTCGAGGATGGCGAACGGCGCCAGCCCGGCGAGCTCGGCGAGGGGTGCCGCGATCGCCAGGAGCACGCCGATCGCCGACAGCAGTCGGGACCACCACTGCGGGGACCCGGGCCTGTCCCGGAAGCGGAGCGGGCTCGCGCCGGTCCGTCGGTACTGGACGACGCCGCGCACGATCGAGACGAGCCCAACCCAGACAAGGATCAGGACCAGGTCGAGGACGGCCATCGCGACTACCGTACCCTTCGGTGCCGCAGGCCCAGCAACCGGAGGTCACACGTGAGACTGGTTCGCCCGACTGACACGACCGCCCGCGAGGGCGGGCCGCACTTCACCGGGCCGGCGTGGCTTCGCGAGCCGACGCCGCCCTGGACGGGCTACCGCGCCACGGTCGTCGACTTCGCGCCCGGGACGAGGAACGACTGGCATCACCATCCGGGCGGGCAGGTCCTGTTCGTGCTGACGGGACACGGACGCGTCGTCGCCAGGCGCGACGACGGCCTGCACGAGGAAACGTTCAGCCCCGGCGACATCGTCATCGCGGAACCCGGCGAGTGCCATTGGCACGGGGCAACCGACGACAGCTTCATGAGCCACCTGTCGGTGACGGCCGAGGACACGGTGTGGGGCAACTGCCCGGGCCGACGAGCCGCCGGACTGCGCGAACTGATTCCGATCTGCAACGCGTGCGGCGGAGTCCATCGGTCATCATCAGGCGGTGATCACGCACGCCTGTCGTTGCATGTGTCCCGGGCGGGTTTCGGACCTGCCCTGCGCGTGCACCTCAGAGCGGCGAGGTCGTTGAGCGCGCAGGGCCAGCGCCCGGTTCGAACCCGCCACGCCGCCGTCGACCAGCAACCTCGATCGACGGAGGACACCATGGCGATCCAGACACCCACGACCGAATACGAGCGAGCCCTGACCGAGAACCAGCGCTACGCGGACCAGTTCGATCGCTCCGCCCTTCCACTCCCGCCCGGACGGAAGCTCGCCGTGCTCGCGTGCATGGATGCACGGCTGACCGTGGAGGACGTGCTCTCGCTGCGCACCGGTGATGCCCACATCATCCGGAACGCGGGCGGGCTCGCGACCGACGACGCGATCCGCTCGCTCGTGATCAGTCAGCAGCTCCTCGGGACCGAGGAGGTAATCGTCGTCGAGCACACCGGCTGCGGGATGCTCACGTTCCAGGACGCCGACGTTCATCGCGCCCTTGTTGAGCAGACCGGTTCGGACGTGGATCTCGATTTCCACGCCTTCCCGGATCTCGAAGCCAACCTTCGCGCGCAGGTCGAACGGATTCGCCAACACCCGTGGATCAAGGACGTGCCGGTGCACGGCCTGATCTACGAGATCGATACGGGCCGCCTGCGCGAGGTCGAGTGACGCAGGTTCCGGGCGCCGGCTCACCGCCGGCGCCCGCTTGCCCTTACGGCGACTCGGCTCCTGGCGGCAGCACCGCGACATTGAGCCAGCGATCGCCGGTCGCGCGGCGCATCGCGAACGTCTCCTCGAACGGCGACTCGGTGCGGCTCTGGAGGACGCCCGCAGCGTCGTAGACTTCTTCGACCTTCGTGCCCCGGCCAAGCAGACCGAGGCTCAGGCCGGTCTGCTGTCCGAACGGGACGAGGAGCGAGACGTCGATCGAATTGAACAGGTAGTGGGTCACGACGGGGCCTGACGTGCGCGCCGTCTCGAGCCGCCCGCGCATCTCGTCGAGGCGATCGCCGTGATCGACCGCGGCGAGGATCGACGCGTCGTCCCGGCGGAGGGCCTCGTTCTCGAGCTCCAGGTTCTCTGCCAGGGTCATGAGGACGGCCTGCATCCCGGGCCCGGCCAGCTCGTGGTCGAACGAGACCACATCGTCCGAGACGGTGATGGCCGGGAGCGTCGCGGGGTCGATGGCGATCGGCACGCCGTCGAGCGATGCGGCCGTATCGCGGACGACGATCCCGCGCGCAGGCGTACCGGCGAGCACGATCCCGGCGCCGACGAGAAGGACCGTGCCGACGGCGAGCGCTGCTCCGACAATGCCAGGTGCCACCGCAAACGTCCGCAGGTCGTCCGCGGCCGACTTCGGTTCGGGGACCGCCCGGTCGAGCAGGGGTCGAACCGCACATACCAGGACCAGGCCCGACAGGAGCCCGACCTTCGTCCACCACTCGTCGGTCTGCGGCGCCATCAGGAGCACGCACGCGACCCCGACGAGGAGTCCGAACATGACGCGGCCGACCTGCCCGGCCGGCACGGTCTTCGGGTCGGTGATCATGAAGAACAGGAAGATCAGCACCTCGGGCGAGGTCACGATCACCCGCCAGTAGTCGACTCCGCAGACCGGCGCGAACGCCCAGTTCGCCGTCATGCAATGGCCCGATGCGGCAAGCAGGCCGAGGCCGGCGGCGAGTGCCAGCCAGTACGTCGCCGCCAGCGCCAGCAGCCTGAGTCGGCGCGTGATCAGCGTCCCGCCGATGAGGATCACCGCGTAGGCGGCCACGAGACCCAGGTCCAGCGGACCCCACCAGAAGTCCAGCGGTTCGACGCGCGTCATGCCGAGCACGAGGAACGCCACCACGAGGCCGATGTTCGACGGGTTGAAGATGTGGTTGCCGCGGTAGCGGATGACGTATTTCGAGAGCAGCGACAGCCCGGCCACCGCGGCGAAGACGTACCAGCCGTCGAACGTCCAGTGGTCGTTCGGTGCCTGTCCGGTGAGGCGCAGGATCAGGGCGACACCGCTGCCGGTGAGCATCGCGCTGGCCGGCCACACGAATGCCTTCGACGACCGGAAGGTCAGGGCCACTTCGAGGACGGCACATGTCAGGATCGCGGCGAGGATCTGCGGGATGCTGACCCGGAAGTTGAGCGCGACCTGGCCGAGGACGTGGACCGTGATGATCACGGCCGCAACGTGCAGGCGCGGGTCGCGGATGCTCGGGAGCACGACCGGGTACGTGTCCCCCCGCAAGGTCAGCGTACGGGCGGTCATCGGTCGCGCAGGAACAAGCGGTCGAGAGGCATGACGGTCCCCGTAGGATACGCAACATGACGCTTCCCACCGAACCGATCGGCAGTATCCCGCGCCCGCCAGCCCTGATCGATGGCGTGCAGGCGGCGAGCGAGGGACTGCTCGGATCGGCCGCCCTCGAAACCCTGTATGACGACGCCGTACGGGACACCCTGCGTCGTTTCGAGGAAACCGGTTCGCCGGTCGTGACCGACGGCGAGCAACGCAAGCAGAGTTTCGCGACGTATCCGATCGCCGAACTCACGAACCTCGCACCGGGAGGGGTGACCATTCCGTTCGAGGACGGCCACAGCCGTCAGCTCCCGCTCCTGACGTCCGGCCCGTTCCGCTACGCGACGCAGGCCTGGAAGTACGTCGACGGAGCTCGACCCCACACGCAGGCAACCCTGAAGCAGGCGGTGATCTCTGCCTCCGCGCTGAGCCTGCTGTACCCGGGGGACGGCTTGCCGGATTACCCGCGCGAGGCGTTCATCGAGGACCTCGTCCGCGAGGCCGCAGCCGAGATCCGCGGTTGCCTCGATCGCGGCGCCGACGTCCAGATCGACTTCACCGAGGCGCGCCTGTCGCTGAAGCTCGACCCGTCGGGCGGGCTGCTGGACGCGTTCGTGGACCTGAACAACCAGGTGCTCGGGGAGCTGACCGAAGAGCAGCGATCGCGGGTCGGCGTCCATACCTGTCCGGGTGGTGACCGCGATTCCACGCACAGTGCGGACGTCCCCTACGATGCCCTGCTGCCGTCGCTGTTCCACCTCGACGTCGGCCGCTTCTATGTGCAGCTCGCAAGCGAGGCGGACCGGCCGCGAGTCCTGGCGGTGCTCGGGCAGCACGCCGGAGACAGCCGCCGGATCTTCGTCGGCGTCATCGACCCGCTCGACCCGCGGATCGAAACCGCCGAGGAAGTCCGCGACCGGGTCCTCGAGGCGGCGCGGTTCATCGATCCCGCACACCTTGGCACGACCGACGACTGCGGGTTCTCGCCGTTTGGCGACGACACGTCGACCTCGCGCGACACGGCCTTTGCCAAGATCCGCGCACGCGTCGAAGGGACCGAGCTGGCGTCTCGCGAGCTGGGCGTCTGACGTGGCGCGCGACGAGGAGCGCCTCGCCCGTTCGCAGCAGGAGCCGCTCGTCGGCGGACTGCCGGACGTGCCCGGCATCCTGACGGCGCTTCGGCTCACGCCTGCCCTCGGGGTCCACCTGCGTGGTCTCGCCGACGAGCTGCTCGTCGACGACTTCGAGGGCGCGACGATCAGCCGCGCGCAGCGCGAGATGCTCGCGACGGCCGTATCCGCGGCCAACGACTGCTTCTACTGCATGGACTCGCACGGAGCGTTCGCGAGCGCCCTGCTCGAGCGCTCGGAGGCGGTGGACCTCCTGCCACTGGTCGACGAGATCAAGCACGGGTCATCCGATGGCTTCGACCCGAAGATGCAGGCACTCCTGCACATCGCGCGGACCGTTCGCCGCGAGCCGCTCGACCTGACTGCCGCGGACGTTGCTGCCGCACGCGATGCCGGGGCATCCGACCAGGACGTGCAGCTCGCGGTGCTCATTGCCGCCGCGTTCTCGATGTACAACCGGATCGTCGAGGGGTTCCGCGCCCGGACCCCACCGACCCCCGAGGCCTATCGGGCACGAGCCGACGAGATCGCCGAACATGGCTACAGCGACGGGCGCGTCGCCGCACTCCCCGGGCGTTCCTGATCGGACCCGACAGCACGAAGGGCGGAGAGGCCCATGACCGAAGGCACCTACATCGATCCGGCCGTACCGCCGAGCGGAGCCGGCTGCGCCGAGTGCCTCGCGACCGACGGCTGGTGGTTCCATCTCCGGCGTTGTGCCGCGTGCGGCCACATCGGCTGCTGCGACTCCTCGCCGTCGCAGCACGCCAGCCACCACGCCGTCGACGTGGGGCACCCGATCGTCGCCAGCTTCGAGCCGGGTGAGTACTGGTTCTTTGACTACCGGACCGACGACTTCACCAGCGGTCCAGCCCTCGTCGCGCCGCTCCACCATCCGCTCGACCAGGCGACGCCGGGGCCCGAGGAACGGGTCCCCGAAGACTGGATGGAGCAGCTCAACTAGGGGGCGAGATGGACAATCCCGAAACCGCTGCCTCGTTGCCCCCCGCCGGGCATCCCTACGCCACCGAGCTCGAGGCCGAGCGGCGCGGATGGTACGAGGTGCTCGCGCTGGTCCGCTCGCTGACGCCCCGCGAGTGCATCGAGCCCGGCTACTACCACGACCCTGACTGGACGGTCCGCGATGTCGTCGCCCACCTCGGGACCTGGCTGGCCGAGGCCCAGGTCCAGTTCGAGCGCATCACCGCCGGAACGTACGAGGGACACGACGTCGATATCGACGGGCTCAATGCGACCCTCCTCGAGGCCATGGCCGGCCAGCCGTGGGAGGTGGCCTGGCTCCAGACACAGGCCGCCAGGACCCGCATGCTGGATGAATGGCGGACGCTGGCCGAGCGGAACGACGAAGCTGTGTGGTGGATCCGCAAGGCCGGCAACGAGCACTACGCCGAGCACCTCGCTCGGCTTGCGGAGTGGACCGAGGAGCTCGTCGCGCGGCGGTCCAAGAGCTAGTCAGGGCCCTGCAGGATCCACGTCAGGCGAGCGGCGCAGCCGGCACCTGGTCGTAGCGGTTCATGAGGCGTCCACGCACGGCCGGCCGGCGCCCGACGAGGTCGAGGAAGGCGTCGGCGTCGAGCGCGAGGAGCAGGCCCTCGGTGGCTGCCGTGACCGTGGCGCTGCGCGGCGCTCCGGACAGCAGGCCGAGCTCCCCGAAGACTTCGTCCGGTCCCATCCGCCGGAGCTCGCGTGGAGCGCCAGTCGCGTCCGTCTGCGTGACCACCACCGTGCCGGACTCGATGACATAGAACCGGTCGGCGGGCTCCCCCTGGCGGATGACGACGTCGCCGGCAGCCATCGGCACCTCGACGAGTCGCTCGAGGGCGTGTTCGACCGCGGCGTTCGAGACGCCCGCGAACAGCGGCAGCTCGAGCACGCGACCGAGAGTCGCCTCGTGGACGTTGAGCCGGCGCGTGATCGACGGCCCGATGAGGGCCACGCCGACCACGATCGCGACGAGCATGAGGACGCCTGACACGCCGAGGACCGCGGCCGTACCGAACCCCGCGACGAGGACGGGAACGATGAACGATCCGGCGGCCTCGGCGCCCGTGTCGACGGTCATCATCAGCCCCACCGCCCGGCCGCGGACGGCATCCGTGGTCACGCGCTGCAGGAGCGTGGCGCCCGTGACCTCGAGGACGAGGTGGCCGCCCGAGACGAGGGCGATCGCGGCCATCGCGACGACGAGCTCGGTTGCCAGGCCGAGGATCGCGGCGCCGACGGCCATCACCGCCGCCCCGAGCAGCATCGGCCGGCGGAGGCTGCGCCGGAGGGCGAGGGCCCCGGCCACGACCGCACCGGTCACGCCCCCGATCCCGATCGCGGCATTGAGATAGCCCGTCGCCGCCTCGCCGGCCGTGAGGACGTCCGTCGCGATGATCACGGTCAGCATGCCGACCCCACCGACGATCGCGTAATCGACGGAGCGCAGCACGATCAGCCCCGCGATCGGGCCCCGCCGCAGCGGCTCGGCTGCGGGCTCGGGCGCGGGCGCGGGACCGCCCGCCGCTGGGGCTGCTTCATCCGCCGCGTCCGCGGTCACTGGCGTCACATTCGCTGATGGCGGCAGTCCCCACAGGATCCAGGCGATGACGAGGAACGTCAGGGCGTTGATGACGAAGGCGAGCGTCGTCCCACCGAGGGCCACGAGGATGCCGCCGAGGACCGGGCCGACGACGAAGCCCAGGTTGTCGAGGCTGGCCCACGCGCTGTTTGCCGGACCGAGCTGCCGTTCGTCCTTGACGAGGTTCGGGACGTACGCGCCGATCGCCGGGTAGAAGAACGTCGAGAAGCAGGCCGCCAGGATCGAGAGCCCGATCAGCGCCACGATCGGACCATCGGTCACGAGCACGAACGTCATCCCGACCATGCACGCGGCGCGCGCGAGGTCCGTCACGAGCAGCACGAGACGCCGGTCGTAGCGGTCGGCCACGATCCCCGCAGGCACCGACAGGACGATGTACGGGATCACGCGCACCGCCCCGAACAGCCCGAGCACGATGGGATCGCCGGTTTCGCTGTAGATCACGACGAGGAGCGCGACGATGTACAGCCAGTCGCCGATCGCGCTGACGAACTCGCCGCCGAGCAGCCGGGCCAGCGGCCCGTTGCGCAGGATGTCGCGGTAGGACGCCAGGAGGCGCAGGAGTCGGCCCTCGGGGTCTCAGCCGGCGGCGGTCAGGCTGAGGGTCCGGCTCATCGTAGCGATCGGCGAGCGGGCGTGTGACCGGTTCAGGGCTTCGCGAGGAAGCGTTGGAGCTGCTCGACGACGAACGCGTGGTCCTCGATCTGCGGCAGACCCGAGACGACAACCGAGCCGATCACCCCGGCGCCACGAGCGCGCAGCGGGAACGCGCCACCGTGTGCCTGATAGAGGTCGGGCGACAGCGTGTGCGCGCTGTGGACGTCCTGGCCGTCGCGTTCGTGGCTCAGCCTGACCAGCATGGAGCTCTGCTCGAAATGCTCGGTGAGGCGTGCCTTGCGCGCGGCCCACTGATCGTTCGAGGCCGTGCTGCCGGGGAGTGCAGCGACGTACACGAGCCTCGCGCCGGCGCGGATCTGGATCACGACGGGTAGGTCGCGCTCCTCGGCCGCCTTCGACATCAGCCGCCCGAGGTCCTGCAGGGACGCCAGGTCGGCCCGCTCCAGGACGAGGTCGTGCTCCTGCGCCTCGAGTTCGTCGATCGAAGGCCAGTTGTCGCTGTTGGCGGTCGACACACGCGCTCCCGTTCGTTCCGGACGATCGAGCCTTCGTCAGATGCTGTGCGCACTTCGCATTCGCGCGCGTCTGAAACACCCCAGTCCTGCTGACGCGCACCAGGTACATCGTCCCGGGTCCTAGACTGGCAGAGATGAGCAACGAACGTCCGAACCTTGACGACGAACTGCAAACCGCCGACGACGGGCTCGTCGAGGACGCCGCGATCCTGAGAGAGATCGAGGAAGAACAACGCGATGTCAGCGTCGCCGATCCCGTCCGAGTAGACCTGAGCGAGATTGCCGCTGACACCGCCCGCGAACTGCGAGACGACGCGCGTCGGCAACGGGATCTGGCTGAAAAGCTCGTCGCGGACTAGCGAGGACGATGGCCGCCACCGCCCAGCCGTCCCATCTGACTACGCCCGATGCCCTTCTACCGCTTTGCCTCGTCAACCTCGACATGGCCGCGCATGGTGTCGGAGCGCTCTTGGCGCGGGATGGCTAGTGCCCCTGTTGCGTCAGAGGCCCACCAGCTGCCCTCCACCGGCGGGCTGTCCCAGCCCATCGAGCCGATCTCGTCCTTCGGCACGTTGATGGTGAAGTGCGCCTCGGTTTCATCGGCCGAATTCACGCGCGACAGTGGGATGTAGATGTCCGTCGGTAGAGACGCCTCTGTCTCGACAAGGACGTAGGTGCTGCCTCTCTCGAGGGCGACGCCGATTTTCTCGGCTTTCACGTCGTAGGCAGTCCAGCCAGGCTGAATCTGAAAGACGTTGATCTCGTCCATGACAATGCTCCTCGCTTGGTGTTAGGGCGCAGCCAACCACCCTGGCGAAGTGAACTCCCAATTAGGTTGAGCACGTCGATCGGGCCAGGGCTTGACCCTGCCAACGGCCGCTGGGAGGCCCCGGCGTGGTCCGCCGCGTTTGCACGACCAAACCGCCCGGCTATTGGGGAGACGTAGGGGCCGTGATCGCTTGCGGCGAAGCTGCGATCTAGCGTCGGTCGTCGCCGGCATCGAGATAGCCGCGCACCGCGTCTGAGCGTTCTTCACGTAGCGGAATGGCGAGGCTGTCGGTCGCGTCCCAACTGCCGTCCGTCGGCGGATTCTGCCAGCCCATCGCCTCAACCTTCTCCTTGGGCACGTTCACCTCGAACGTCGACTGCGCTTCATCGAGAGTTGTCACCCGAGCCAGCGGAATGTAGAGGTCGGTCGGAAGGAACAGGCCCTTCACGACGAGGACGTAGTCGCTGCCGATCTCGGCGACGTCGCCGATCTTCTCGCCCCGCACGTCGAAGGCAGTCCAGCCAGTCCGGATCTTGTCGACATCGATCGTCTGCACCACGGGGCTGCTCCTTGCTGGCTCAGGCCGCAGCTGGACCACCGAGCGTGGGCGAGCCGCGCGACGCAATCCCCGGAGGCGCCAGCATGGACGGCGCTTCGAGACGCCCGCAGGTTCGCTGATGGCCAGTTGCCTCGCGGGCGCGTTTCATTAAGGCCTCTTGCGTGGATTGGTGGCTGGCGCGCCAGGATTCGAACCTGGAACCCCCTGATCCAGAGTCAGGGGCGAGGCGATCGTAGCACCCCCATTCGTGCGTACAGGGCGTCCATACTGTCCGGGTCGTACCACCCGCGTCCGTCCGTTAGGTGGTACGGCGGGTGGTACACCACGATACGCAGCGGCCCCGGTCCGCCCCTGTCTCGGCTGGCCGCTGCTTGCGCGTCGGCGCAAACGACGGGATCGCAGGACAGGGCGCGGAGCCGGAGCCGCGACGGTGAACGCCCTACGTCATCGCGGACCGTGACCGACGGGCCATATCGCCGTCCGCCTCGCGACAGACATCTTGTAGGCTGCCGACGCGCTGCCGGCGGGCACATGGAGGCCTCCTCAAGATGGATCAGACGATGCGTGAGCGCTGGAAAGGGTTCGACCGCGTGGTTCGGGCTGCGATGTCCGCGCAGGGCATCGGCAGCATCCTGGAGCTTTCGGACATGACCGCAATGTCCCTAACACCTGGCATCGGTGGTTCCGGGGGCACGAGCCCCGACGCTCGACCCTAATGCGGGCAGCGCCCATCCTCGGGCTGACGGTCGATCAGTTGATAGGCCCGTGGGAGAACGGCCCGCGCGTGGTCGCCCTGACCGAGGAGCGGTTGAGTGCTCTTGTTCGCGACGCAGTCGCCGAAGGCGTGGAGCAGGCCCTTCAACGACTCGGCGCCGGCAGCGCTCGGAATATCGCTTCGTAACTCGCTCCAGCTCGTCGGCCGACAACGGGCGACCCTCGGCGGCCTGAGACTGCGCCTCGGCACCCTCGAGGAATGGCGCGCGTCCTCGCCGCGAGCTTGTCGGCGACGGCCCGGATGTCGCAGCGCCTAGGGCCAAGTCGCAATGAGCGCGATATGGCCGCGAGCTCGCAAATACGCGGGTTCGATACGCCCAGCGCCCTACCGTCGCTCGGCCGGAGCGTAGTGCAACCACTCCGGCTTCCGAGGCTCCTCGCCGGTCGCTGAGTTCCTGGGGGGACGTCACCCGGCGGGGGGCCTCGACGTTCTGGACCGCGGACGTTCTCGCTATCCGTCCCGAAGGTCTTCCTTCATGACGTCGAGGCGCACTTGGTAGGCCTGCCGCGCCTTTTCCGAACGTCGCAGCGCGTCGTCGTGCTCCTTGGTGCCGCGGGAAGTTCCGTTGACATCGATCTCGGCCTGCCGCCATGCGTCCAGCAGCTGATCGGTCGTGAGGTCCCGTTCGTCCAACATCCTCCGATGCTTGCGATCCGATGTTGAACGCCGCAGGCTGCGATGCCTAGGCTTGCCTTGCGATCACGCACCCAGCATCAAATCCTGGTGCGTTTTGGCAACGACTGGTCTGGGCGAGCAACCTACGCCCGCTGACCGGAGCCGGGCCGCAGTGAGTCTGGCGGTGGCCGCCTAGCTGCGGCTTTGCTGGCGCCGATCCCGGTATGAGGCTTGGCGGCAGGTGCCCCAGCAGTACGGGCATCGATTTCGGTGCCTCGGAAAGTCCTGGCCGACGGCGGTGGGCTTGCGCGCCTCGGGTAGGATCGGGCCCTCTCTGCGTCCCGGGAGCGGTCGGGACGCGCGCAGGAGGAGCTAGATGAGGAACCCCAAACTGTCGGAGCTCCTCTACGCTTGGCGAGAGGCAGAGGCTCGACTGGATCATACCTCCGTCGAAGATCCCGAACACGACGCAGTCGGACGCGCTGTCGTCAGTGCGTGGGCGGCATACAACCGGGAGGCGGGCACCTTGGCCGACGACGAGATCGTCTTTGTGACCGACGGCTCGATGACCTACGTCGCGGTGTTCGGCCCGACGGAGCGGGTGCTCGGATGGCCGTCCGATGAGCTCGTGGGTCGTGCCATAGCCGACGTGACGCCGCCCGAGTCGATGGCACTCATGGAAGCGAGTTGGGCCGAATTCTTGATGCGCGGATGGCTAGAGGGCAGCTATCCGCTCCTCGCCCGCGACCGCAGGGTCGTGATGACTCGCTTCCGCGCCCGTGCCCATCACCCGATCCCGGGCTACCACACGTCTCGCCTGTGGGCGTTGGGCGAACACGATGCGACCCAGCATCCGATCGGCGACCCGACGGTGACCGCGTGACGAAGGTCGGTCATGGTTGCCACCAGCTCATCCAACCGCCTGCGGCCCAACGGCCCGGCGTTGCCGTTCTCGCGACACCATCGCTCAGCAGCTGCCGCGGCCAGGTAGCGGGGTCGTCATCGGCTACTGACGCGCGAGGCAAGCTTAGGCCCTAGTTGCGGCTGCCCTCCGTCCAGTCACCCGGATGCTCCTCGTCCCGTCCAGCCTCGATCGCGCTGTCGTCCTCACCCTCCGATCGCTCCAAGGCCACTGCATCGAAGACGTTTCGAGCAGCGCTCTCGACCTTCGCGGCCAGATCATTGAACTCGTCGCTATCCCTGCCAGTGCGACGCATCTCGAGCTCGAGTCGCTTGAGCTCGTCGATCTCGTTCAGCAGCTTCCGGGACTTGGCGTCGACGCCATCGTCGCTGGCCCCCATGACCGGATTGTTCGTCTGTTCCGTGTCAGCCCCTAAAGCGAAGGCAGCTCCCGCTATATCGCGCGCATTTCATCAGGCGGCCGAGCTGGCTGCACGGCAGCCGCAATCGAACCCTGCGGCGCCTCTGGGTCCTCTTTGACTTCGCCCCATCGAGAGTTACAGCCGATACCAAGGTCACGCGAGCCCGTCAGGGAGGTAGAAAGTGTCCGAGCCCACGCGAGCCCGCCAGGGAGGTGGCCGGTGTCCGAGCCCATCGACAAACTGAAGCTGACCAGCGACGCCGTCCTGACCGATGTGGAGAAGCTGGCTCAACTCGAGCAGAAACGTCGCGCCCTGGACCCGGATGACCCCATGCGGGCCCTGGTGGATGAGGAGGCACAACGGGCTGCGACGGACCTGGTCGATTCGGCCTCAGCTGAGACGATGCTCGCTGAGGAAGTGACCGAAGATCCACCCGAAGACAACCGCCCGATGAGTTGGCGGAGTGCCCCGCGCCGGCCGTAAGCGAGCCGACGCGGGGCGAGTAAGCCCGGGGACGGCCCGCAGGGCGCGTCCCGGGCGTTTGTCGGTAGGTGTTCGCAGACTTGAGAGCGACGATCGCGGCGACGTCGATGAGGTCGCCGTCCACGCGCTCGATCGTCCTTAGCGCCACGCCATCGGTGTTGAACTTGTAGTGGATCGTACTTCGGGGACTTCAGCCAGTACGTGGTCGCCAGGGTCAACGCCCGGGTGGAGCTGGGCAAGCCGGCTTCGCCGCCGACGGCTACGTCTCCGGCACCGTCACCGCGGCGAGCTCGATCCGGCCGACCTGGTCGCCGACGACACCGACGTCGACGGCGACGACCTGACGGTCAGCGGCGTCGGAAACGCCAGCGGCGGCTCGGTTGCCCTCGATGGTGGAACCATCACCTTCACGCCTGATGCCGATCTGTGCGGGGCCGCCATTCCTCGAGGTAGGCGCGACCGTCGTTCGGTGCCGATCGGCCGGATACCGTGGTCGGCATCGGTCAGCGCCGACCGTAGCCGCTCCCGCGGGATCCACGAGACGGCCGAGCTCCGCGCCCTCCAGTCCGCTGGAGGCTCCGCGGTGGAGACTTCGTTCGCGGACTTCCTCGTCGCCTACCAGCGCACGGATGGATGGCGTCCTGACCCATCACAAGAGGGCGTCGGGCGCCTGACGGTGGTACGGCAGGTGGTACGGGCGAATCAGAGACCCCCGGCGGATGCCCGTCGGGGGTCATTTCGTGCGTGGATTTGTGGCTGGCGCGCCAGGATTCGAACCTGGAACCCCCTGATCCAGAGTCAGGTGCTCTACCGTTGAGCCACGCGCCAGCGGTGCCGTACGGCGAGGTCGAGTCTACCGCCCACCGTCGGGCGCCTCAACTGTCGCCCTTGCCCAGCCCCTGTGGCGGCGTCCCGACCCACGTCACCAGCTGGATCACGATGCCGTTCGGGTCCGACACCTGGAAGTAGCGCTCGCCCCACGGCTCGGTCTCGATCGGGGTCGTGAACTCGACACCCTCGGCCTCGAGCCGGACATATTCGGCGTCCACGTCATCGACGACGAAGACGAGCAGGAGGCCGTCGGCGTGGCGACCACGGAGATGCTCCGGTTTGAAGGTCGTCAGACCGGTGCGCAGGTAGATGACGTTCATGCCCGAGTCGGGTCGCGACAACGAGACGAAACCGTCGGCTGGCCATCTCCTCGGCGAACCCGAAGTGGCGGACCAGGAATGCAGCCGATGTCCGCTCGTCCGAAACGTTCAGCGAGACAGCCGAGGATGTGACGTTCACTTGCTACTGCCGCGCCTGGACCTTGGCCCACGTGTCCTTCAGCGTCAGCGTCCGGTTGAACACGAGCTCGCCCGGGCCGCGAATCGGGATCTGCCGCGAAGTAGCCGAGGCGCTCGAACTGAACTGTCTCGCCCGGTTCGGCGCTCGGCCAGTGACGGCTCGACGAACGGCGCCGGTCAGCACGGTCTCGGAGTTCGGGTTCAGATCGGCGAGCAGATCGTCGCTCGCGCCCGGGTCGGGACGCGTGTAGAGATGGTCGTAGAGGCGCACCTCGGCCGGGACGGCGCTCGCCGCCGACACCCAGTGCAGCGTCGCCTTCGGCCGGCGGCCGTCGGGCGCATCGCCGCCGCGGGTCGCAGGGTCGTAGGTGCAGCGCAGCTCCGTCACCCGGCCGGTGGCGTCCTTCACGACGCCCTGGCACGTGACGAAGTACGCCGCCCGTAGCCGCACCTCGCGACCCGGCGCGAGCCGGAAGAACTTCGGCGCCGGCTCCTCCATGAAGTCGTCGCGCTCGATCCACAGCTCGCGCCCGAAGGGAACGGGCCGCGTCCCGGCGGAGGGGTCCTCGGGGTTGTTCGGGACCTCCACCTCTTCGGTCTGGCCCTCGGGATAGTTCTCGATGACGACCTTGAGCGGGTTCCAGCACGCCGAAGCGTCGCGGCGCCGAGCGGTTGAGCACGGCTCGAACCGCGTACTCGAGCTGTCCGTACTCGATGACGCTGTCCGACTTCGTGACCCCGACCATCTCGGCGAAGTCACGGATGCCCTCGGCCGGGAAGCCGCGCCGGCGCAGGCCGGAGATCGTCGGCATGCGCGGATCGTCCCAGCCGCGAACGTGGCCCTCCTCGACGAGCCGGAGCAGGAAGCGCTTGGACAGCACGGTGTAGGTGATGTTCAGCCGGGCGAACTCGTACTGCCGCGGCCGGGAGGGGACCGGCAGGTGCTCGATCAGCCAGTCGTACAGCGGCCGGTGCGCCTCGAACTCGAGCGTGCAGATCGAATGGGTGACGCCCTCGATCGCGTCCGACTGGCCGTGCGCGAAGTCGTACGTCGGGTAGATGCGCCACGCGTCGCCGGTCCGCGGATGCGCGGCGTGCACGATCCGGTACAGCACCGGGTCGCGCAGGTTGATGTTGGGCGAGGCCATGTCGATCTTCGCGCGGAGCACGCGCGCGCCGTTGGGGAACTCGCCGGCCCGCATCCGCGCGAAGAGGTCGAGGTTCTCGTCGACCGGGCGATCGCGCCACGGCGAGTTGCGACCGGGCTCGGTCAGCGTGCCGCGGTTCTCGCGGATCTCGTCGGCCGACAGGTCGTCCACGTACGCGTCGCCGTTGCGGATCAGGTGGACGGCCCAGTCGTAGAGCTGCTCGAAGTAGTCCGAGGCGTGGTAGAGGTGCTCGCCCCAGTCGAAGCCGAGCCAGCGGATGTCGCGCTCGATCGCGTCGATGTACTCCTGCTCCTCCTTGACCGGGTTCGTGTCGTCGAAGCGGAGGTGGCAGCGGCCGCCGAAGTCACGGGCGACGCCGAAGTTGAGGCAGATCGACTTGGCATGGCCGATGTGCAGGTAGCCGTTCGGCTCCGGCGGGAAGCGCGTGACGATCGTCGAATGGCGCCCGCTGCGGACATCCGCGGCAACGATCTCGCGGATGAAGTCGGCGCGCTCGGGGGGAGTTTCGATGCTCAAGGGCGCGGCAATCCGGCTGACGAATCGTGGAGGAGTTGGCTGGCGAGCAAGGATTCGAACCTTGAATCCCCTGATCCAGAATCAGGTGCCTTACCGTTTGGCCACTCGCCAGCGACGGCCGAATTCTAGCGTATCGGCCTCGACCGCCCGATAGCATCGTCCGATGGGCCGCGAGCTGGCATCGCCGATCGTCGTCGACTTTCCGCTGCGCGGCGAGGGCTGGGTCGCGGTGAATTCACCGGCCGACCGCATTCCAAGCCACGGAACCGACATGCTTGGCCAGCGGTTCGCGTACGACTTCCTGATGGTGGATCGGCGTCGCTGGATGCACCCCAGCCCGGCAGGAGCGGTGCGCTCGTTGCTGGTCGGCATGCGGACCCGTGACTGTTACGCCTGGGGAGCTCCCATCCATGCGCCGTTCGACGGCGAGGTTGTCCGCGCGATGGACGGGCTCAGCGAACGCGGCTGGATCCATCCTGCTCGCGAGCTCGCGCACGCCCTGTGGAACGGTGTCACGTTCCGCCCGGAGAAGCTGCCGATGATCCTCGGCAACCACATCATCCTGAAAGGCGGCGACCTGTTCGGGGTCCTCGTCCACCTGGCACCAGGATCGGTGGCGACCAGGGAAGGACAACGCGTCCGGGCCGGCGACGTGGTGGGCCGAGTCGGCCACACCGGCAACTCGACCAGCCCGCACCTGCACTTCCAGCTGATGGACTCGCTTGATCCGATGGTCGCCCGCGGACTGCCGTGCGCCTTTCGAGCGTACGAGGTCCTGCGGAACGGGCGCTGGGAGAAGGTCGTCGACGGCGTTCCGGGCCGCGCGGATCGGATCCGTTCGACCTGACACGCGCCGCGGCTTGCCGGTGGGAGCGGTGGGGTCCCGGGTGGATTAGTGCATTCGTACGGGGTCCCGGGAGCCCGGCCAACTGCTACATTCCGCGCCGTGACATCCGACTCCGCGGGCGCCGTCACGCCCGCCCCGTCGAGTCGACGCTCGCGCTACGTGCCGGCCGTCCTCGACGCCTTCATCCCCGGGACCGGGCATCTTCTGGCCGGCCGGCGCCGCCTCGCGCTGGTGTTCGTGTTGCCGATGGTCCTCATCGTCGGCACGCTCGTGACGCTGCTGCTGACCACGTCGACCTACCGCCTCGCCGCCGAGATGGCCGCGGACGAGGTCCTCCTCGCGCTGATCGTCGTGCAGGCGTTCGTGCTCGTGTGGCGGCTGACAGCGGTCGGTTCGAGCCTGTTCAACCCGCGGCTGGCCCGACCCGGGCTCCGCGACAGCGTCCCGATCGCGCTCCTTGTCCTGGTGATCCTCGCGCCGCAGGTCTATGCCGGCGCCGTGACCCAGGCGGCTCGCGAGGCCGCGAACGAGATCTTTGTCGAGGAGCCGTCGCGGCCGGTGGCCGCGCTGCCGTCGTTCACCCCGGAGCCGGACCCGGACTTCCTCGCCAGCGCACCCCCCAGTCCGTCCGGCGAGCCGTCACCCACGCCAACGCCCGAGGTCTCGCGGATCAACGTGCTCGTGATCGGGGTGGACGCAGGGATCGGCCGGAACACCTATCTCACCGACACGATGATCGTCATGTCGGTCGACCCGCTCGGCCACACCGTCTCGATGGTGTCGATTCCGCGCGACATGGTCGACGTGCCGCTGCCCGACGGACGGACCTACCGCGGCAAGATCAACAGCCTCGCGTCGTACGCGCGGCACCACCCGCGCCAGTTTCCGGGCTACGACGGCACCGGCAGCGACGTGCTCATGGACGCGCTCGGGGCACTGCTCAAGATTGAGCTCGACTACTACGGGACGGTCAACCTGGGCGGGTTCGTCAACGTCATCGACACGCTCGGCGGGATCGACGTGAACGTCGAGCGCTCGTTCTGTGACCCGACCTACACCGAGTACGGCTACAACAACGGCTTTTCGATCAACAAGGGTCGACGCCACCTGAACGGCTACCAGGCGCTCGCATACGCGCGCGTGCGCCACCCGGCCGGCGAGAGTGACTTCACGCGCGCAGCTCGGCAGCAGGAAGTGCTCTCGGGCGTCCGCGACAGGATCGTCGGTGGGAAGCTCCTCAACGACCCGATCGGGCTCGTGCGGGCGCTCGGCAAGACGGTCTCGACGAACGTGCCGCGCAAGCGACTGCCGGAGTTCGTCGACCTGGCGGTCAAGATCGACCGCAAGTCGACCTACCGGACCGTGATCAAGTACCCGCTCGTGCGTGGCGCGTACGACGAGCGCGGCTCGATCCAGGTCCCGAACGTCAAGGAGATCCGCAAGCTCTCCAAGCGACTGTTCACGACGGCCGGCGAGACGCCCGGCAAGAAGTTCAAGGTCGGGGGCGGGACGAAGGCCGGGCGCGCAACGACGTCCGGGATCGGGAGTTGCGCCGGAGCCGCAAAGCCGAAGCCGCGGTCGACGCCGAAGCCGGCGCCAAAGCCGACGCCCAAGCCGACCCAGAAGCCGACGCCGAAACCGACGCCTACCGATCCTCCGCCGCCACCGCCCGACCCGACGCCCACCGATCCTCCGCCGCCACCGCCCGACCCGACGCCCACGGATCCGCCGCCGACGCCCGCCGAGACCGACAAGCCAGACGGGAACGGCTGAGGGTCCGCACGAGAATCGGGCTGGTACGTTCGGGTGACTGACATACGATCTCGCTACCGGCATCGTGAACCGCGACGAACCCGACCTGCCCGGTGTGTGATCCATGCCCGCGACCACCAAGCGCCCCGCCCGTCGCCGTCCCAACGCCCGTAGCCGCCTCATCGCAGCGGCCGTCGTTGCGAGCCTGCTTGCTGCATTCGCCGTGACGGCGCCTGCAAGCGCACTCCCGACGTGCCGCGTCGGCGACGCGCTGACCAAGCACCGCAAGTACCCGGACTGGCACCGCTCGCTGCTCGACACGTACTACAAGCTCCCGAGCACGTACGCGCCGTCCGGGCGGACGAACACGAGCTCCGCCGGACTGACCAGCGGCTTCTACGTCCGCACGATCATCGTCGCGGACCTCAGGGCGATGGCGTCCGCGGCGCGCTCGGCCGGCGCCCGGCTCGCCGTGCAGTCGGGCATACCGAAGCTACGCGAACCAGAAGGCCACGTTCGACTACTGGGTTCGCGTCGACGGCTACGCGACCGCGATCAAGGAGAGTGCGCGCGCGGGGCACAGCGAGCACCAGCTCGGGACCACGCTCGACTTCCGGAGCTACAGCGGGTCGGCGCCCTGGAACTACAGCGACTGGGCCACGACCAAGGCGGGTACCTGGCTGAAGGCCAACGCCTGGAAGTACGGCTTCATCATGTCGTACCCGAAGGGCAAGTCCGCCGTGACGTGCTACGCGTACGAGCCGTGGCACTACCGCTACGTGGGTCGGGACATGGCCGCGAAGGTCCGCGCGAGCGGGCTCACGCTGCGCGAGTACCTGTGGAAGCAGCAGACCGCACCACCGCCGACGCCCACTCCAACACCAACTCCAACTCCGCAGCCCACGCCGGATCCGACACCGACCCCGACGCCCACTCCTGACCCGACCCAACACCGACGCCGACCCCGGATCCGGCGCCGCCCGAGGAGCCGGTGCCCGACGAGCCGCCTGAGGAGCCGGTGCCCGACGAGCCTCCGGAGCCAGCGGAGGCGCCGCCGTCGGCTGCCCCGCCGTCGGAGGCGCCAGTCGTTCCTGCCAGCAACGATCCGGGATCGTCCTAGGCGAAGACGATCGGCCCCGCCTGGGGAGGAAGGCGTTCCTGACCACCGAATCCCTGTCAGGTACGCGCGACTCTCGTAGGTGTCGCGAAACAGCCGTCATCGAGGCGCTGGCCCTCGCCGACGACGAGCACCGTTCGTATCTGGCGAGAATCGCCGGCGGCCACCGCCGATCCTATGCGATGGCGTTGCCGGCCGGCGACTCCGTTGCCTGGATCGTCTTCGCCGGCGCCTCCGCCTGCTCACTGGTCTCGGGTACTGGGGGCGGGACCTCGCCGATGGCGGCCAGCAGGTTGCGCCAGACCGCGCCGATGATCCCGACCAGCGGAACGGCAAGGAACATGCCCAGGATGCCGGCGAGCTCACCGCCCGCCGGGATCACGATCAGCACCATGGCCGGATGGAGGCTGACGGCGCGGCCATAGACCAGGGGCGCGATGACGCTGCCCTGGACGACGTTGAGCACAGCGGTCCAGATCCCCATGACGATGACGTCCTGGGTCGTGCCGAAGGCGACGGCGATCAGGAAGCCGATCATGCTCGTGACGAACTGGCCGATGTACGGGATGAATCCGCCGAAGAACGAGAGGATCGCGACCGGGAGCGCCAACGGCAGGCCGAGGAGGGTCATGATGATGAACCCGGTCACGGCGTTGAACATGGCGAGGACGCCGGTCGCGATCATGTAGCCGCCGAGCATCGTCACCGCCCGATCGCCCGCGACCGTGATCTGCGTCCGGCGCCAGCCGTCGAGATGCGAGGTGAGCCACGCCCATCCTCGGTCGCCATCGCGCAACATGAAGTACGCGAGCAGCGCCGTGATGATGAAGAACACGAGCGCCAGGGCGAGGCTGCTGACGATCGAGGCGACGAACTCGAGGATCCCGGAGCCGACGAGCTGCGACAGCTGCCCAACAGCGCCCGACACGCCTTCAGGGACGGATCCGTCCGCGACGTTTCCTCCCGTGATCGCGCCTTGAACGGCGTCCTGCACTGATCCTCCGAGGGCTGTGATGGACAGCGACGTCACGACCGAGACGGTCGCCCACACGACGAGGCTGACCACGAAGGACGCGCGGCCGCGGGTCCAGCCCCGCCGCTCGAGCGCCGCGACGGCTGGCAGGAACGTCGCGGCGAGCGTCACCGCGACCACGATCGGACCGACCACGACCGGGAACTGCGACAGGATGCCGAGCGCCAGCGCGATCAGGCCGACTGCGACGAGCAGTCGCCAACTCCACTGCGCCAGGCGATCGAGCCAGGCAGGGATGTCGCCGGGCACCCATACCCTGGCCGTGCCGGTCGTCCCGAGCACATCGAGCACGGCCCCCGTCACGGCCGTCACGACGGCGATCGTTGGGACCGCGACGAACATGCCGGTCAGGCCACCCATCGTGAAACCGATCAGGAGGGCGAGGAGGATGACAGCAGGGTGCAGCTGGAGGGTGCGCCCGGCCAGGTACGTCGCCAGCCGTCGCTGCTCGATGACCTTCAGGACGACGACGATCAGCACGAGCAAGAGCCCGGTCGGCACCCCACCGAGCGCAAGACCGGCGAGCAGCAGGATCCCGGCCGCGAAGACACCGCCGATGTACGGAATGAATCCTGCAGCGAGCACGAGCACCGCCAGCGGCCCGGCGAGCGACACGCCGATCAGGGTCAGGACGACAAAGCTCACCACCGCATCCACGGACGCGATCACTGCGGTTCCGCGCACGTAGGCGCCCGCTCGGCGCATCGCCTCCTCGCCGGCGTCCCGGATCCGGTCGCGTTGCCAGCCGCCAAGCCCTGAGAGTCCGACATCCCAGGCCTTATCCCCGTCAAGAAGCAGATAGAAGGTCAGGAAGAGCCCGAGCATCACGATGGTCCCGGCTTCGACAAGGGAATCAGCAAGCGCCGAGGCCTGCTGGGACAGCCATCCCTCGATCTGCTGGACTACTTCGGTTGCCGTCGCGGCTGCATCAGCCGGCACGTTTGCTGCGGCGAGCTCCGTGCTCAACCGCTCGAGTCCATCGCGGAGGTACTGCGCCAGATCGACCAGGAACGGGATCAGGGCAAGGCCGATCAACAGGAGCGCGCCGCCCACGATCAACACTGCGGCGCCGATCGACCCACCGGCTGCCTTCGCACCACCCCAGCCACGCGCGCGCAGGCGCTCGCTGAAGGGTCCGAGCGTCGCGACAGCGATGACGGCAAACAGGATGGAAAGCGTGACGGTCGACAGGTAGATCGCGAACGCGACGACGAAGGCACCGAAGGCGACCGTGACGAACACTCGCCAGCCGATGGCGGCCAGGCGGGTCAGCCAGCTGGGTACGTCCAGGGCTGATTGGGACGGCGGCCGGTTGTTCGCGGACGAATCCAACGCCATCCTCATTGCCAGCGACATGCCTTGCGTTCGCCATCGTAGTCGGTGGCGGAGCACGTCGAACCTTCGCAGGCCGCTCATGCGGCGTTGTAGATTTCGAAACCCCGTGGTCCCGGTCTCCGCGTGGTACACGAACTTGTCATGGCCCGGATCGCCGCTCAACCGAGCCGCCTGATTTGAGGGGAGCACGTCGTGCGAGAAGACGCATCTACACGAGACCGGACCGTCCCGCCGCGGAGCCGCGGCCGACGTACCAGCCACCGTTCCGGTTCACGGGAGACCCTTGAAGTCGGTGACGGTGGAAGCCGACTGAGACTCAACCGGGATCTCGCGGGCCTCGAAGGGGCCTGAGGCCAAGGCCCGCGGCACGCTTTCAACCAGAGAGGATGATGCAGACCGGACGCCCGCGCCTAGGGTGAGGTTGCAGAGAGCCACAACTCCGATCGTCGCGCGCAACATCGGCGCTGGCGAGTGCAGATGCGTCGCCTGGGCACGACAGGACAGTTCTGCAGTCGGGCTCGCCCGATTGCTTGAGGGGAGGACCAGCAATGGGTAATGCATCCAGTCGGGCGATCCTGCCGATCCCGGACCGGCCCTACGCCGGGGTCACGACGTATGACGCGAAGAATCCGGACACGTCGTTTCCGCCGATCGAACCGCTTCGCGCGCCGGACGGGGCGCCGAATGTGCTCGTCATCCTCATCGATGACGCCGGCTTCGGCTCGAACAGCGCGTTCGGCGGGCCGTGCCGGACACCGACGTTCGAGCGTCTCGCCGCCGACGGCCTGAAGTACACCCGCTTCCACACCACGGCCCTGTGCTCGCCGACGCGTGCGGCGCTCCTGAGCGGTCGGAATCACCACACCGGTGGGGATGGGCGGCATCACGGAGATCGCCACGTCGGCGCCCGGTTACAGCTCGGTCCGCCCGAACACGTGCGCCCCGTTGGCCGAGACGCTGAAGCTCAACGGCTACTCCACGGCGCAGTTCGGCAAGTGCCACGAGGTCCCGGTCTGGCAGACCAGCCCGATGGGTCCGTTCACCGCATGGCCGAGCGTCGGCGGCGGCTTCGAGCACTTCTACGGGTTCATCGGCGGCGAGACGAATCAGTACGCGCCCGCGCTCTACGACGGCACGACGCCCGTCGAGCCCGACCTGACCCCCGAGGAGGGCTACCACCTGACGGAGGATCTCACCGACAAGGCGATCGGCTGGGTCCGCCAGCAGAAGTCGTTGATGCCGGACAAGCCGTTCTTCGTGTACTTCGCGCCTGGCGCGACCCACGCGCCGCACCACGTGGCGCCGGAGTGGTCCGCGAAGTACAAGGGCGAGTTCGACCAGGGCTGGGACAAGATCCGCGACGAGACGATCGTCCGGCAGAAGGAGCTCGGAGTCATCCCGCCCGACGCGGAACTCACAGCCCGGCCCCCGGAGATCCCCGGCTGGGACGACATGCCGGACGCGCTGAAGCCCGTGCTGGCTCGCCAGATGGAGGTGTACGCCGGCTTCATGGAGCATACCGATCACCATATCGGCCGGCTGATCGACGCCATCGACGACCTGGGGATCCTCGACGACACGCTCGTGATCGTGATCAGCGGCGACAACGGCGCCTCGGCCGAGGGCACCGTCAACGGCTCCTTCAATGAGCTGCTCATGTTCAACGGAGCGGCGGCTCTCGAGACACCGGAATTCATGGCCGCCCGCATCGACAAGTTCGGGACGCCCGAGGCCTACAACCACTTCGCCGTCGGCTGGGCCCATGCCATGGACACGCCCTTCCAGTGGACGAAGCAGGTCGCCAGCCACTGGGGCGGGACGCGAACGGCACCATCGTCCGATGGCCGAACGGCATCAAGGCCAAAGGCGAGGTCCGTAACCAGTTCCATCACGTCATCGACGTCGCGCCGACGATCCTCGATGCCGCCGGTTTGCCGGAGCCGACCTTCGTCAACGGCGTCCAGCAGGTGCCGTACGAAGGCGTGAGCTTGGCCTACAGCTTCGACGATGCTGCGGCGGCGACCGGCACGAGACCCAGTACTTCGAGATGTTCGTGAACCGGGGCATCTATCACAAGGGCTGGACGGCCGTGACCCGCCACAGCACGCCTTGGCTCATGGCGCCGCCACCGGCGCTCGACGATGACGTCTGGGAGCTCTACGGCCCCGACGACTGGACCCAGGCCCACGACCTCGCCACGCAGCAGCCGGACCGCTTGCACGAGCTGCAGCGCCTGTTCCTCATCGAGGCCGCCAAACACAACGTCCTGCCGCTCGACGACCGCCGCGTCGAACGCTTCAACTCCGAGCTCGCCGGGCGTCCCCAGCTCGTCCACGGAAGCGGCAGCTGCTGTTCGGTGGCATGGGCCGCCTGTCCGAGAACTCCGTCATCGTACATCAAGAACAAGTCCCACTCGGTGACTGCCCAGGTGCAGGTTCCCGAAGGCGGTGCGAAGGGCGTCATCATCGCCCAGGGCGGAGCATTCGGCGGCTGGAGCCTCTATGCGTACGACGGCAAACCCGCGTACTGCTACAACCTGATGGGCTTGCGCCGCTTCAAGATCTACGGCGATGCGTCGATCTCGGCGGTGATCACCAGGTGCGCATGGAGTTCGCCTATGACGGCGGCGGCCTGGGCAAGGGCGGCACCGCCTCACTCTTCGTGGACGGCGCCAAGGTGGGCGAGGGTCGCATCGACGGGACGGTCCCGCTGATCTTCTCTGGAGACGAGACAACCGACCTCGGTGAGGACACCGGGACACCGGTAACTGACGATTTCGGTTCCGCCGGCGCGCGTTTCAACGGTCGCATCCAGTGGGTCGAGATCGATATCGACGAGGCCGCCGAGGATCTCGACCACCTGATCACCCCGGAGGAGCGACTGCGGATCGCGATGGGACGCCAGTAACGTCGCCATGACGCTGACCCGACCGGACGGCGTCGCCATGACCGCGCCTGAGCCGGCGCGCGAGTCGCATCGGCGACTCGATCGCCTGATCGCCTGGTTCACCATCGCGCGCGGGTGTCTGGCGCTGCTTCTGGGGTTCACGCTGCTGCTGCAGCGCGAGGGGACGAGCGGATCGCTCGCCAACTTCATGGGCCTCTACTGGCTGAGTGGCGGAGCCCTCACGCTGGTGTTCCAGCGTGAGATCCGACAACGCGGAGGTCGTCGGATGCCGATCGTGGCCGGCGTCTTCGGCGTCGTCGCCGGTGGCGCGGTGCTCATCCAGGGCGTCATTCGGCAGGACGCGCCGTCGGCGGAGGAGACGTTCCTGCTCGTGGGCGTCCTCGTCCTCGGAACGGGCCTGACGAAGCTGGTGAGCGGGATGCTGGCGGGCGAGGATCCCATCCGGCAGCAGAGCCGCGAGAGCGTCCTCCTGGGTGGTCTCGAGAGCGCTCTCGGCGTGGGTCTCATCGTTAGCCGAGCGGCTCCTCCCGCAGTGCTGATCCTGGGAACGATGGCGTGGGCGTTCACAGCCGGGATCATCCTGATCGGCCAGGGACTGCGCCGGCGACGTCGGACGATCGAAGCAAGCCAGGACATGACCGGCTCGCCGCCCGCGGCCGCGCCCGAAATCAACCGGAAGGGGTGATGTCATCGGCGATTGGCGGAATGACGCTGGGATCGACCATGCAGGGCGACCACGCAACTGCACACGAGAAGGGGATCCATGTCTGACAGATCGCTCGACGAGCTGGGGCCCGTCGACTACCTGATCGTCGAGTTTCCCGTCGGGGCTCAGAACTTCACGGGAGAGGGCGCCGCAGAACTCTTGCGGCTCCACGACGCCGGGATCATCCGGGTCATGGACATCCTCATCCTCCAGAAAGGCGAGGACGGGACCGTCATGGCCCAGGAGCTCGGTGACCTGAACGAGCTTGGCGAACTCGCCCGGCTCGAGACCGAGCTCGTGCAAACGCTTGCCGAGGAGGATGTCGACAACCTCGCAGCGGCCATGGACCCCGGAAGCGTCGCCGGTGTCCTCGTCTACGAGAACCTGTGGGCCGCGCCGTTCGCATCCGCGATGCGACGGGCCGGCGGTCAGCTGATCGCCAACGGGCGCATCCCGATCCAGGCCATCATCGCCGCCATGGAAGCGGACGAAGCGCAAGCAGCAGTAGGAGTCTGAGATGCCGCTCGGTCCAGGTCGTGCCGGAAGGGGAGTCATCGGCGCTCCCGTCGCCAAGGCAGCCGTCGTCGGCGCAGCGGTCGGGCCAGGCCGGTCACCGGTCGCCACGGCAGCCGTCGTCGGCGCTGCAGCCGGGCCAGGCCCGTCGCCGGTCGCCAAGGCCGCCGTCGTCGGCGCCGTTGTGACCCCAGGTCGGCGTCGCTTCTAGCCCTCCAATCGACTCGACGAGGAGCTGACCTGGCTCCGGCCTCGTAACAGAAGTTGCGGGCACCCGGGGTCAGTCGGTTCTCCGCGTCCCTCATTCCCGACCATCACTCCGCGGAGTCCGGAGGCAGCACTTGGAAATCGGGGTCGCGGCTTTCGCCCTGCTCCTGGCGGGCTATGCGCTCGTCGCCAACCGTCTCGACAAACTGTCGATCGGTCCAGCGCTCGCGTTCGTTGCGGTGGGGCTCGTGCTTGGGCCGGTCGTGCTGGATGTGTTGCCTGTCGATGTCGAGTCGTCGACGGTCCGACATCTGGCCGAAGTCACGCTCGCACTCGTGCTGTTCACGGATGCCTCGACGGTCGACATCGCCGGTCTCAGGCGCGACTCCAGCCTGATCGGTCGCCTTCTCGGGATCGGGCTCCTCCTGACGATCGCCGCGGGAGGACTTGTTGCCACGCTGATCTTCCCGGAGCTTCCGCTGGCGACGGCGTTGCTCATCGGGGCGATCCTGGCCCCAACGGACGCCGCTCTTGGACTCCCGGTCATCACGAACCCGGCAGTCCCGACCCGTATACGGCGCATCCTCAACGTCGAGAGCGGGCTCAACGACGGCATCGCGACGCCGTTCGTGCTCCTGTTCATCGCGCTCGCAACAGCCGAAGTCGGCGCGGAAGGGCGGCCACTTCGTCGAGGCCATCACGGAGATTGCCATCGCCATCGTCGTCGGTATCGGGATCGGCGCCATCGGCGGCCGCCTGCTCGTGTTGGCCGACCAACGAGGGCTGACATCAGGACTGTCTCGCCAGATCGCCGTGCTTGCCCTGGCCCTCGGCGGCTACTTCGCGGCCGTGGGCCTCGGCGGCAATGGGTTTGTCGCGGCTTTCGTCGCTGGACTGGCCTTCGGCGCCGTGACACGACATGCCGAGGAGCGGGCGGAGCTCTTCAGCGAGGTGGCCGGGATCCTCCTGTCGATCGCGGTGTGGACGGTCTTTGGTGCGACGTTCGTCGGTTCGCTCCTCCGGGGCAGCGGCGATCTGCGGCCCGTCCTCTACGCGATCCTCAGCCTGACGGTTGTCCGAATGATCCCGGTCGCGATCGCACTGATCGGCAGCCGGCTGGCGCTTCCGACCGTTGCGTTCATCGGTTGGTTCGGGCCGCGAGGGCTGGCTTCCATCGTGTTCGGGATCCTGGCTGTCGATGCGCTGGGCGAGCGCTTCCAGCACCCTCGCCAGCACCGTCGCCTGGACCGTCCTGTTGTCGGTCGTCGCCCACGGCGTGACGGCTGGCGTCCTCGCCGGCCGCTACGGCCGGTGGATCGCATCGCGCCAGCAGATCAGCGCAGAGGCGCTGCCCGAGCTCGAAGAACAGTCCGAGCTGCGCCCCAGCGCGCGGTCGACCTGGACGCGCCGCGAGGCTTCGACCGAGCAGGGTGCTCAGTAGGGTGGCCGTCGCCCGTCGGCTGGACGCCCGCGTGCTGCGTAGGATGGCCGCATGACCGCCATCCCCGACACGTTCCGTGCGTACGTCGCCGAGCGGCTCGACGACCGCCTCGAGCGCGGTGTCCGCGAGTTCCGCGAGCCTGACCTGCCGCCGGGTGAGGTCGAGATCCGGGTCGAATGGTCGAGCGTCAACTTCAAGGACGGCCTCGCGACGCGGTTCGACGGCAAGGTTGCCAGGCTGAGCCCGCTCATCCCGGGCATCGATCTCGCGGGGGTGGTCGTCGCAAGCGAGGACGCGTCCATCCCGGTTGGTGCGAGCGTGCTCGCGCACGGCTACGACCTGGGTGTCGCACGGCACGGCGGCTACGCCGAGTACCAGCGCGTGCCGGCCGGCTGGGTCGTGCCGCTCAACGGGTTGACGGCCAGGGAGGCAATGGCGATCGGCACCGCCGGCTTCACGGCCGCGATGTCGGTCGTGGCGCTCGAGGAGCGCGGCCTGACGCCCGGGGATGGGCCGGTGCTCGTGACCGGTGCCTCGGGTGGCGTCGGTGGCACTGCCGTGGCGATCCTCGGAGATCGCGGCTACGAGGTCTGGGCGGCGACCGGCAAGGACGACGAGATCCCGCGCCTCCGCGAGCTCGGCGCGACGGGCTTCCTGACCCGCGACGAGGTGACCGTCGAGGGCAAACCGCTCGAATCTGCACGCTGGGCCGGTGCCGTCGATGCCGTCGGCGCGGCCACGCTCCCGTACGTGCTGCGGACGCTCCGGCCGGGCGCCACGGTCGCCGCCAGCGGGAACGCCAGCGGGCCCGAAGCTCGAGGCCACGGTCCTGCCGTTCATCCTGCGGGGCGTCGCGATGCTCGGCATGGATTCGGTGCTGGTGCCGATCGAACGCCGCCGCCAGATCTGGGATCGCCTCGCGACCGACCTGCGGCCCCGCTCACTGGGCGCGAACGTCACCGAATTGACGCTCGATACGCTGGAAGCGGGGCTCGATGGGATCGTCGCGGGCGCCGCGCGCGGGCGCTGGGTCGTCCGGATCGGCTAGGCCACTCCAGCCCGGTCCAGCTCGCCCCGCGCCTGGGCCGCGGCCCGCAGCAACGGGCGCCGGACGTCTTCGGCAGGAAAGGCCGGGTACGGGTTCGACGCCGAGCGCCTCCTCGAGGCCGATCTCACCGGCCGCGATGCGCCGCCCGAGGTCCGCGACGACATGCAGGGCCGCAGCCTGCTCGGCGACCCACTCGGCGCCGCCCGCGTCGCCGTGACCCGGGACCGCGATCCGCTCCACCAGCGGCCTGAGGCGATCGACGGTGGCCGGCCAGTCGAGCGGGTACGAGTCGTCGAACGACGGGACGGCGCCGTTTTCGAGCAGGTCCCCGGCGAACAGCACGCCGGTTCCCGGGACGAGCACGATCGCGTCGTGGTCGGTGTGGCCGCGGCCCAGGTAGCGCAGCTCGACCTGCCGGTCGCCCACGTCCACGACGGCCTGCTCCTCGAACGTCCGGTCGGGCGGGTCGACGACGACCTCACGGAGGTCGGCGGCGAGGTCGGGCAGCTGCGCGACGAGCTGCGGCCTGCGCGCGTCGCCGGTCCGTGCCATGAACGGCCCGCAGCCGACGTGTCCCCAGATCGTCGCCGGGCGGAAGACCGCATTCCCGAAGGCGTGGTCGTAGTGGCCGTGGGTGTCGACGACGACCTCGACCGGTGCGGACGTCAGCTCGCGCAGGTCGTCGAGGATCTCGCGCGCCTGCGGGTACGTGGTGCGGGTGTCGATGACGAGGGCCGCATCGCGGCCGAGGACGACGCCGATGTTCTGGTCGTAGAACGCGTAGCGCCGGACGAAGACGCGATCACCGATCTCCGTCCAGCGCGATGTTGCAGCCACGGTTGAAGCGTATCGCCCGGGAACCGTGGCGATCCCGGGCGATACCGCGTCAGGCGCCGATCGCGACTGGTGCGCCCTGCGGCGCAGTCGTCTCGCCGGTGCCCGTGCCGCGCACGATCCGCCAGCCCAGGAGCAGGATCGCCCCGAGACCGAGGATGCTCGCGACGGCCGTCGCCAGGCCGCCGATGACCGGCACCAGCCCGATGACCTGGAGGACGACGATCCCGAGGACGGCGCCCCTGTACGGACGCGCGACTGCCGGTTCCTTGCGGGTGCCCAGCAGCTCCTCGCCGAGGAAGATGCCGGCGACCAGGAAGCCGACGAAGGCCAGGAGCGGCAGGAAGCCGAGCAGGATGCCGATGCCCGAGCGGCGCCCCCACGATCGTGACCATGGCCACGATCGCGAGGATCGGGATGCGATCGCGCCGAGCAGGCCAACCCCGAAGACCTTCAGGGGTTCGCCGGCAATCACCCGTTCGGCCGCGCGAACCTGGCGGGAGCCGATGGCCGCCAGGAGCAGACCGGCGACGAGCGAGGCCAGGAACACGCCGAGCGCGAACAGGAGGGCCGCCGGTCCGAGGAACGCGCCCAGCGCGATCAGCTCGGCGTCGAGGCCCTTGATGTCGCCGGCGATCTCGACGCCCTCGGCCTGGGTCACGGTCGACTCGATCGAGCGGACGTTGCCGGTGACCGTGGTTCCCTCCTCGAGGGCGAGCGTGCCGCTGACGATCACGATCGTCTCGACGGTCGCGCCGTGGAGCGTCGCGTTCCCCTCGATCACGGTCAGCGTGTTGACGGTTCCGGCGATGTCCGCATCGCCGTTCGCCACGAAGACGACATCGGCCTGCTCGCCGACAGGCAGCGCGATGTCGCCACCGAAGGCCATCAGGACACGTCCGGTGTTGGGGAGGTCCTCGTCCGCGGCAAGCGCGACGGGCGCGGCGAACGCGGCGACAACCAGGATGGCCCCGAACAGGCCGGCCAGGCATTTCATGCGAAGGACCTCCTCTGCGGCCTTGGCGGGGCGGCATCGGCTCGCAACGTCGAATGCGGCCGCGCCGTGCTTCCGGGACGAACGAGCAGGGTGCGCGACCGCGGTGAGGGTCAGGGACACGAACAGGGAAAGCGGCGAACAGCGTCAGCGCGCGACGCATTCAACCTCCTTCGGGACGCTGATGGGACCGCACCCGCAGCGTGCTCCGCGAAGCGGGCCATGTCACGGGCCGCTTGGCCCCTTTGCAGTGGTCCCAGCGACCCGGGCGCGAGCCGGTGCTACCATCGGCCGACAACCGAATACGCCTCCGGGGAGCGCCCTCGAGCGCTGAGAGTGTGGCGATCGCCACAGACCCGCGGAACCTGATCTGGTTCGTACCAGCGAAGGAAGCAGGCCATCCGACTCGACGCCGTCCGCCGTTCCCCGGTCGGCGTTGATTTCCTGCCCACAGTCGGAGGTTCGGGAGCGATGGTCAGCACGGGACAGGCACCGGCATACGGCGCGGCCGCTTCGGACGCGTGGCGCACGCGGGACATCGTCGTCACCGCCGTGATCGGCGTGGCATTCGGTGTCGTCTTCTGGTTCTGGAACACGATCTGGGTGCCCCTCGACGGGGTGTTCGCGCTGGCGCCGTGGGCGAAGGACCTGCTCTATGCCGTCTGGCTCATCCCGGCGGTTCTCGCGCCGCTGATCGTGCGCAAGCGCGGCGCGGCGATCTTTGCGGAGATGACAGCCGCCGGCGTGTCGGCGCTGCTCGGCAGCCCGTGGGGACCGGACGTGCTCCTGTCCGGGTTCGTCCAGGGTGCGGCCGCCGAGCTCGTGTTCGCGTTCACGTTCTACCGGTCGTACGCGTTCCCGACGCTGGTCGCCGCTGCGGTTGCCAGCGCTGCCGCCGCGTGGATCCATGATTGGGCGCTCTACTTCGCCGCGGTCGACCCGGTCGTGCAGCTCGTGCGCGGCGTGATGATGGCGATCTCGGCCGCGGTCATCGTGGCCGGCGGTTCGGTGCTGATCGCGCGCTCGCTGCGCCAGTCAGGCGTGCTCCAGGGCTTCCCGGATTGACGGTCGCATGAACGACGGACCCGGGTCGATCCGCGCGCGCGACCTCGGGTTCCGCCATGCCGGTGCGACCCGCCCCGCACTGTCGGACGTCTCGTTCGAGGTGGGCGCGGGGCAGACGTTGCTGGTCGTCGGCCCGTCCGGATCCGGCAAGAGCACGCTCGCGCTCGCGATCGCCGGCCTCGTGCCGCGCGACTTCGATGGCGCATTCGAGGGCTCGCTCGAGGTCGACGGGACCGAGACCCGGACCTGGGACCCTGCCGCGCTGTCGGCGCGCGTCGGGATCGTCTTCCAGGATCCCGAGAGCCAGCTCGTCATGGAGCGCGTCGAGGACGATGTTGCGTTCGGCCTCGAGAACCGCGGGTGGCTCCGCGGCCGGATGATCGCCAGGGTGCCGGAGGCGCTCCGCGAGGTCGGTCTCGAGGGCTTCGAGCGGCGGCGCACCTCCCGCCTGTCGGGCGGCGAGCAGCAGCGGGTCGCGCTCGGCGGCGTGCTCGCGGCCCTGCCCGGCATCCTCGTCCTCGACGAGCCGACCGCGAACCTGGATCCGGGCGGGACCGCCGACTTCTTCGCGCGGCTCGCCGCGATCAAGTCCCGGGGCGACACGTCGATTGTCCTCGTCGAGCACCGGGTCGACCTTGCCTGGCCGCTCGCGGACCTTGTCCTGGCGCTCGATGGCGAGGGCCGGCCGATCGACCTCGGGCGTCCCGACGAGGTCCTCGTGCGATCCGGTGTGCGCATGCGGCGCGAGGGGATCTGGCTGCCCGAACGGTCCCCGTGGCCCGGTCCTGTTGGGGTTCCGGCGAGCCCGACCGGCCCGACCGGGCCTGCCCTGATCGAGGCGCACGGTCTCCGCTTCGGCTACGACCACACGGACCCGATCCTGCGCGACATCGACCTCGTCGCGGGGCGGGCGGAGCGGATCGCGCTCGTCGGCCCCAACGGCAGCGGCAAGTCGACGCTCGGGCGGATGCTCGTGGGCCTCCTGCGGCCCGACCACGGGACGGTGCTGCTCGGCGCCGACGACCCGTCGCGCCTTCCGCCGGCCGAGCTGGCGCGACGGGCGGGCTACGTGTTCCAGGACCCCGAAACCCAGTTCCTCACGAATACCGTGGCGGACGAGGTGATGCTCGGCCTCCGGCCGGACGAGCAGGCCGCGTCCGGCGACCTGATGGATCGCCTTGGGCTGCCGCTCGCGGAATTCGGCACCCGCAGTCCGTACCTGCTGTCGGGCGGCGAGGCCCGCCGGCTGTCCCTGGCGTGTGTGCTCGTGCGCTGGCCGCAGGTGCTGGTCCTCGACGAGCCGACGTTCGGCCAGGACCGCCACGGTCACGAGGCACTCGTCGAGATCATCCACGAGCGTCTCGAGACCGGGATCTGCCTGTTTGCGGCAACCCACGATCGGCGCTTCGTCGAGCACGTGGCGGACCGGATCATCGAGCTCGACGAGGGCTGGATCGTGGACGATCGCCCCGTGACGAGGGCGGCCTGATGATCAGCGCCCCCGAGCTGTCACAGGCCCAGCTCGACAGCCCGCTCGGGCGCACGAGCCCGGTCGTCAAGCTGGCGGTCGCGATCTGTTGGCTGGTGGCGCTCGCGTTCACGCTGGAACCGTTGCCCCCGGTCGCGGTCGCGATCCTCGCGCTCGGCGCGGGCATGTGGCTCGGCGAAATTCCGATCAGAGACCTTGCGCGGGCGCTCGCCCCGCTGTGGCTGGCGGCCCTCGGCATCGGCCTGTTCAACACCCTGTTCTCGCCGGCCAACCTCGATCCGTCGGCGGCCGAGCTGGTCACGATCGGGCCATTCCGGATCACCGAGCCCGCGCTGATGGCCGGCGTGAGCCTCGCGCTGCGGGTCCTCGCCATCGCCACGGTCGGGGCGGTGTTCGCGCTCACGACGGACTCGACCAAGCTCGTCGACAGCCTCGTCCAGCAGGCCCGCGTCCCCGAGCGTTTCGCATACGGAACGCTGGCCGCGTACCAGGCGATCCCGCGCTTCGCCGAGGACCTCACGACCCTGCGCCAGGCGCGGCGCATCCGCGGCCTGAGTGGCGGCTGGCATCCGCGGCTGCTGGTGAGCCTCCTCGTGCTCGCGATCCGCCATGGGGACCGCAAGGCACTCGCCATGGACGCGCGGGCCTTCGGGTCGGTGCCGCGCTCCGCGTACCGGGTCGTGGTGTGGGGCCCGTACGACGTCTGGATCGCGCTCGCCGGCCTGTTCGTCGCCTGGGCGGTGCTGGTGATCGGTCGGTGATCGGTCGGCGCGCCGCCGGGTGACCTCGGCGAGCGTTCGCCGGGTGGCTTCGGCGAGCGTTCGCCATCAACGAACGAAACGGCCCGCGAGCGCGGCCGACCGGCAGACACTCCGCCCTGACGTTCGGCCGCGGCGAACAGCCACGTTCGGGAAGCGCGGTCAAATGCGGTCAAGTGGCCACGCGTCGACGTTCGTGCAGCGATTCGTTCGGTCGCAGCGAACACCAACGTCCGTCAGCGTCCTGTTACGGCACGCGTGACCAGCCCGCGGTCGCCGACCAACCTCTGCGATGATCCGCCGGAGTGCGGGCGGGACGGTTCGGAGGGCAACGGTGAGCGACGCGCGAACGATCGTCTTCTTTCCCGAGGGTGCCTACGGGCCGACGAACAACTGCGTGGGGATCGGGCAGGTGCTGCGCGGCCGCGGCCACCGGGTCGTGTTCATCGTGGAGGAATCGTTCGCGGGCACGCTCGAGGCAAAGGGTTTCGAGGAACGCCTGATGCGTCTTGGGCCGCCGCCCGAGGAGCCCGAGGTCCCCGGCCAGTTCTGGATCGACTTCATCCGCGACACCGCGCCGGTCTTCCGCAAGAGCACGCTCGAGCAGATCAGCGAGTTCATCGCCCCGACCTGGCAGGCGCTCATCGACGGGGCGAAGTATGTCAATCCTCGGCTCGAGGAGATCATCGGCGAGGTCGAGCCGGACGCGATCGTCGAGGACAACGTCGTGTCGTTCCCGGCCGTCATGGCGGCGGGGCGGCCGTGGGTCCGGATCGTGTCCTGCAACCCGGCCGAGCTCAAGGACCCGCTGGTCGCCCCGTTCTCGTCGGGCTACCCGGCCGACGACCGCTCGGCCTGGCCGGCGTTCCTCGCCGAGTACCGCCGCGCGCACGCCGACATGTGGGCCGACTTCGACGCGTTCTGTCGCGAGCATGGGGCCGGGTGGCCTTGCCGACGGCGAGCTCGGCCCCGAATTCATGCACGAGTCCCCGTACCTCAACCTGTACTCGTATCCCGCCGAGGCCGACTACGAGCGGGCGAACCCGCTCGGCCCCACGTGGCATCGCCTCGACTCGACGGTCCGCGACGCCGGAGACGTCCTGGGCGATCTCCCAGCGCACCTTGCGGAGCGCCCGGGCGCACTCATCTACCTGTCGCTGGGCAGCCTCGGCTCGGCGGATGTCGGGCTGATGCAGCGCCTGGTCGACCTGCTGGGGCGGACCGACCACCGGGTGATCGTGTCGAAGGGCCCGCTCGCCGACCAGATCACGCTCCACGACAACATGACCGGCGAGGCCTTCCTGCCGCAGCCCGCGATCCTGCCGCTCGTCGACCTCGTGATCACGCACGGTGGCAACAACACGGTCACCGAGGCGTTCCACCACGGCAAGCCGATGGTCGTGCTGCCGCTGTTCTGGGACCAGGTCGACAACGCCCAGCGCGTCGACGAGACCGGCTTCGGCCGCCGCTTCCCCGCGTACGACTTCGCGGACGACGACTTCCTCCGCGCGATCGACGGCCTGCTCTCGGACCGCGCGCTCCATGACCGTATGGCGGCGATGAGCGCCCGGATCAAGGCCACCTCCGGCACGGTCCGGGCCGCGGATCTCATCGAGGCGGTCGCGCGAGGAGGCTGACCGGCGTCGCGCGGGATGCGTCGCGGTGGAGGTTCGGCGCCGCCGGGTGCACAATCCCGTCCACACGATTGCGACAGCTGCCGCGCCGACCGCGCGCCATGGAGGGCCCCGTGACCGAGACGCTTCCCGCAGTTTCGACCTACCAGCAGTTCATCGGCGGCTCGTTCGTCGATGCCGCCTCGGGCGAGACCATCGACGTCGAGAACCCGGCCACCGGCCAGGTGATCGCCAGGGTTCCGGGGAGCGCCGCAGAGGACGTCGACCGGGCAGTCAACGCCGCCGAGCAGGCGTACGCGTCCTGGAAGGACACGACGCCGCAGGACCGCAGCCTGATCCTGCTCAAGATCGCCGATTCGCTCGAGGGCGCCGCGGACGAGATCGGCCTCCTCGAGAGCCAGAACGCGGGCAAGCCGGTGGCCGCCGCGGTCGACGAGATCCTGACCTGCGTCGACCTGTACCGGTTCTTTGCCGGCGCCGCGCGGGTGCCGGACGGCCTCGCGGCGACCGAGTACCTCGCGGGTCACACCTCGTTCATCCGCCGCGACCCGGTCGGTGTGGTGGCCAGCATCGCGCCCTGGAACTACCCCTTGTACATGGCCAGCTGGAAGCTCGCCCCGGCGCTCGCGGCCGGCAACACGGTCGTCCTCAAGCCCTCGATCCGGACGCCGCTCAGCGCGCTCCGCTTCGCCCAGATCCTGGCCGAGCACCTGCCGCCGGGCGTGGTCAACGTGCTGTCGGGCGCCGGATCGGCGATCGGCGACGAGCTCGTGAGTCATCCCAAGGTCCGGATGGTCGCCATCACCGGCGACACCGCGACCGGCAAGCGCATCGCGCAGCTCGCGGCGGGGACTGTCAAGCGCCTCCACCTCGAGCTCGGCGGCAAGGCGCCCGTGATCATCTTCGACGACGCCGATCTCGACCTCGCGGCCGAGACGCTGAAGTCGGCCGGCTACTGGAACGCCGGCCAGGACTGCACCGCGGCCACGCGGGTCATCGCCGGCCCCGCGGTCTATGACGAGTTCGTCGGCAAGCTCAGCGAGCAGGTCCGCTCGATCAAGTGGGGCGATCCGGCCGAGGCCGATGACCTCGACATGGGCTCGATGATCGCGAAGGCGCAGGTCGAGAAGGTGTCCGGGATGGTCGACCGGGCGCGGGACGGCGCCGAGGTCGTGGTCGGCGGCACCTCGCCCGACCGGGAGGGCTACTACTACGAGCCCACGGTCATCGCCGGTCCCGACCAGAAGAGCGAGATCATCCAGGACGAGATCTTCGGGCCGGTCGTGACCGTCCAGCGCTTCAGCGACGAGGAGCAGGCGATCACCTGGGCGAACGACACGCCGTACGGCCTCGCGTCGTCGTTGTTCACGAGCGACATCGGGCGCGCGATGCGCGTGGCCAAGGCGCTCGAGTTCGGGCACGTCTGGATCAACGAGCACTTCACGCTGACCTCGGAGACACCGCACGGCGGCATGAAGCAGTCCGGATGGGGCAAGGACGGGTCGAAGTACGCCCTCGAGGACTACACCGTCATCAAGCACGTCATGATCAACATCGGCTGACGGCTCGGCGCCCGAACGCAGTAGCGCCGGAGTGAGCGTCGAACAGCTAGCCGCCGTCCTGCTGATCGTGGTGCCGGTCGCGTTCAATGCGGCGTTCTTCGCGCTCGCTCGGGCATTCGACTACCCGGACATCCTGCGCAGGGAGCCGGATGAGATCCTGCGCCGCTTCGCCGCCGGTGGTCCCGGCCTCCTCCTTCGCTGGGAGCTGCTGCTCCTCAGCGCGCTGGCGATGCTGCCATTGGCGGCCGTCCTGGCCGTGGCCCTCGCCGCGCCACCTGCGCTGAGCGCGCTCGCGGTCGTCCTCGGCGTGTCGGCAGCCCTCGTCCAGGCGCTCGGACTGGTGCGCTGGCCGTACGGGGTGGCCGAGCTGGCGCGACGCTACGTCGCGGCGCCGGCAGGACCCTCCGGCGATGCGACCCGCGAGGCGGTGGTCGTCACCTTCGCGACGCTCCACCGGCTGCTGGGTGTTGGCGTGGGCGAGCACCTCGGCTACCTGCTGACCGGGCTCTGGACGCTGGCCGTGGCCGCCTCGATCGTCGCTACCTCGGTCATACCCGCCTGGATGGGGTTCATCGGGATCCCGATCGGCGCCGCGATCCTCGTCGGCGTCCTCGAGTTCGCGGGTCCGAACGAGCCGGACGGATGGGCGCTCGCCGGCGCGGTGGTGCCCATCGCCTACATCGCGTGGTCGGTGTGGCTCATCGCGCTCGGGATCCTGATGCTGATCTGACCGTGGAGGTCACGAGGCCGGCCGTCGAGGACGCGATCCGGCGGATCGATCCTGCCGGCGTCGCATCGGCACGGTGGTTCGGCGGCAAGGGCCGCGCGATCCGTTCGATCGAGCTCGCCGAGGCGTTCGTGCTCCCCGGCGACGGGCGGCACGTCCTGGCGGTCGCGAATGTCGTGTCCGAGCGCGCGCCGGCGGAGGCGTACCTGTTCCCGCTCGTGACCGACGCGGGTGCGCTGCGTCCGGCGGCGGAAGGCGACGGCACGTTCCGGGCGCTGGCCGGCGCGATCGCCGAGGGGCGCACGATCCCGGCGCTCCCGTCCATCCCGGAGGGTGCCGCGGAACCGGCCCCGTCCGGCCCGGTCACCGCCGCGCTCGTGTGCCGTCCGGCGTCGAGCCTGCGCGACCTGGAGCCCGGCGGGGCTCCCTCGGTGAACGGGCTCGCGGAACGGCCGCTCGGCGCCGACCAGTCGAACACCAGCGTGGTGCTCGGGGAGCGGCTCCTGCTGAAGGCCTACCGCTGGCTCCAGCCGGGCCTGAACCCGGACCTCGAGCTGGTGGCGTACCTGACCGAGGAGGCCGGCTTCACCGCCGTCCCGCCGCTCGCGGGCTACGCGGAGGTCGTGTCGCGCTCGAGCGAGCCGGCGACCGTCGCGCTGCTCCAGGCGTTCGTGCCCGACGCCGCAGGACGCGTACGAGTCGCTCGCCGAGACGCTGACCGATTGGCTGCTCGCGCCGGGCAGCGTCAGCGTGGAGTTCGCGACCGAGATCGCCGCCGACATCGGCGCGCTCAGCGCGGGCCTCCATGGGGCGCTGGCGTCGGCGCACGGCGTTCCCGGGTTCGAGTCGCGGCCGGCGACCCGCGACGAGCTGCGCGGCTGGCACGAGGATGCGCGCACGCAGCTGGACCGCGCGCTCGACGTCACCCCAGGCGAGGCCGGGCGTGTGCTGCGGGAGCTCGCGCCGAGGATCGCCGAGGAGCTCACGATCTTCGAGGCGCTCCCGAGCGAGCCGCTCGTCACACGCGTCCACGGCGACTACCACCTGGGCCAGGTGCTCGCGGCCCCCGACGGTTTCCGGATCGTGGACTTCGAGGGAGAGCCGACGCGCGGCCTCGAAGAGCGGCGCGCCCACCGGTCGCCGTTGCGCGACGTGGCGTCGATGCTGCGGTCGTTCGATCACGTCGGGCGGAGCGCCGGACGGCGGGCCGAGGAGCGCAACGGTGGCCCCGTGCCAAGCACCGGTCTCGACCTGGAGGCGTGGCTGCGGCGCTCGCACGAACGCTTCCTCGAGGCCTACCGGGCGGGATTGCGACAGGCGGGTGCGCCGATCGAGATCGACCCGGCGCTGGTCCGGGCATTCGAGATCGAGAAGGAGTGCTACGAGTTCGTCTACGCGGCCACGTACCTGCCCGAGTGGCTGTGGGCGCCAACCGAGGGGATGCGCGCGCTGATGGCGACCTCGTGACGACCGACCGGGCCGCGGCGCTGCTCGAGGACGTCCTCGGCGAGCCAACGATGCTGGACGGTCTCCTCGACGCGTACGGCGCCAAAGACGGCCCCCTGAGCGAGCTCCCCACGCTGAAACGCCAGGTCAGGGTCGTCTTCGCCGGCCTTGGCAGCTCCCGCTACGCCGCGCTTGATGCCGCCGTCCTGCTTCAGTCGGCGGGGACGCCCGCCTGGGTAGAGTTCGCCTCGGTTGACGCCGCCACGCCGCCGTCCCGGGACGTGGTCCTCGTCGCGATCTCGGCGTCGGGGCGGACACCCGAGACCGTCGCCGTGGCCGAGCGCCATCGCGGGACGAGCCTCGTCGTCGCGGTCACGAACCAGCCGCGTTCACCACTCGTGGCGTCGGCGGACGTCGTCATGCCGCTCCACGCCGGCGTCGAAGCGTCCGGCGTGTCGTCGCGAACCTTCCTCGCCACCACCACCGTGCTGAGCCTGCTTTGCGATCGACTGCGCGGGCGCGCACCCGACGTCGAGGCGCTTCGGCCGGCCGTCGAAGGCCTCGATTCCGTGCTCGAGGGTCGGGGCACTTGGCTCGCGACGGCAGCAGAGCTCCTCGACGGTGCAGAGGCGATCGGCGTCATTGGACCGGCATCCAGCCAGGGACTGGCCGAGCAGGCCGCGCTCATGTTCCGGGAGGGGCCGCGCCTGCGCGCCTCGGCACACGAGGCGGTCGACTGGCCGCACAGCGCGATCTACACCGCGCTCCCGGGCTACCGCGCCCTGCTGCTGCCCGGTACGCCCGACGACGCGCAGTTGGCCGCCGTCGTCGCGGGGCGAGGCGGGGCGACCATTGCGGTGGAGGTGGCTGACGACAGGCCGGTGGGCCTCGTGGCCGGCCGGGTGGTGTTGCCGGCCGGCGTGCCGCCTCGGCTCCTGACGCCCGCGGTGGCGGACATCCTGGCGGCAGAGCTCTGGTCCCGCGTGAAGGCCATCACGCCGTGACCACGCCTCGCACGCCACCACCAACTCGTGCGCGGTTCGGCCGTGCGATCGCCGCGTGGCACGTCACGACGCGCCGCGACCTGCCGGTCCGCCGCGCCACCGAACCGTGGCCCATCCTCGTTGCGGAGGTCATGTCCCAGCAGACCCAGATCGAGCGGATCGGGCCCGCGTGGGAGCGGTTCGTCGGCCTGTGGCCCGAGCCGCGCGGACTGGCATCCGCCGGGACCCGCGATGTGCTCCGGGCCTGGGCCGGGCTCGGCTACAACCGCCGGGCGCTGGCATTGCGCGAGGCGGCGCGGACGATCGTGCGCGAGCATGGTGGACGCGTTCCCGGCACCGTCGACGAGCTCGAGCGGCTGCCCGGCATCGGCCCGTATACGGCGCGGGCGGTCGCGGCATCGGCGTTCGGTGTGCCGGTCGCGCCGCTCGACGTCAACGTCCGGCGCGTGGTTGGGCGCGTCGTCGGCGAGGCCGTGCCGCCGGGCCGGCTCCAGGACGCGGCCGACGGGCTGGTGTCGCGTAACGAACCGCGGGCCTGGGTCGACGCGGTGATGGACCTGGCGGCCACGGTCTGCACCGCTCGCGCTCCGCGCTGCGCCGCGTGCCCGCTGGCCGGGATGTGCCGCTCCGCCGGGTCGATCGTGGAGCCGGTCCGCGGCCGGGCGACCACGTCGACCCCGGCGACGCCGTTCCCCCGGACCAACCGCTGGCTGCGCGGTCGCCTGCTCGCGGCGGTCCGCGACGCGCCGGCGGGCAGCTGGGTCGATGCGCCCGGACGGGTTGGGCGAGCATGACCACGAGGCGGTCCTCGCGGCGCTGCGAGACCTCGAACGCGATGGCTTCGTCGAGTTTCGTGACGGGCGCGCCCGACTCGCTTCGGACTCGCCGTGAGGCTCTCGAACCCGGCGCGCTAGGCTTGGCGCAGATGACGGCTTCCCCGGATACCCATGCGCGAACCCCGCTGCCCGCGGACGATCCCGAGCTGTTCGAGCTCGACCTGCGGGGGCTCCGCCGCCGTTGGGCGGATCGTGCTGCGCTGCCGGCGATGAGCGCGGAGGCGATGACGGGTGCCGACCATCGAGCGCAGGCGCTGGGCATCCCCGAGGAGCGGCTCATGGAGCACGCCGGGACCGCGGTCGCGGCCGCGGTTCGCGCGCTGGCCGTGGATCTCGACCGATGGGGCCGCGGCCCGATCGTCATCTTCGCCGGGCCGGGCAATAACGGCGGCGACGGGTTCGTGGCGGCGCGCCGACTGGCCCTCGCCGGGGCCGAGGTCGTCGTCGTCCTCGTCGCATCCGAGAGCCGGCCGAAGGGTCGCACCTCCGCACGCAACTGGGACCGGATCGCGCGCGATGCCGGGATCCGGATCGTCCACACGCCGGTGGCGCGCGACGTGGCGATGCTCGGACAGGGCATCGACAAGGCCGCAGTCGTCGTCGATGCGCTCCTCGGGACCGGCGTGCGCGGCGTCCTGCGCGAACCGATCCGCAGCACGGTCGAGCTGATCCGGCGCGCATCGGCCGACGGCATCCCGGTGGTCGCCGTCGACACGCCGACCGCGGTCGACCTGTCGAGCGGGGAACCGTCCGATCCCGCGGTCCGGGCCGACCTGACCGTCACCTTCCACCGCCCCAAGACCGGCCTGCTGACCAGGCGTGGGGCGGCGCACGCGGGGAAGGTCCTGGTCGCCCCGATCGGCATCCCGCCCGGAGCGGATCGTGGCTGACCGCCGCGAGGTCGGACCACTCCAGGTGGCGCTCGTCGCGGCCGCCTGCGTCGCGATCGTGGCAATCGCGGTGGTGCTGACGATCCTGCTCCCGGACGACCTCGAAGCGGTCGTCTACCGGACGCCACTGGCCATCGGCGTGCTGATCGGCGTGACCGCGCTCGTGCTCTGGCGAATCGCCCGCCAGCAGCGTTCCTGACGGGGCGGTTCGCGGACGCCCGCAGGCGAAGTTCGGGGCTGTACAGGACCGGTTCGACCGCGTAGATTCCGCCGGGTAAATGCTCCGGCAGCGTCCGGAGCCAGAACAGTAGCTCGACGCACTCGGACTCCTCTCACGGCTGACGCGAGAAACCCGATGGGATCGCGCCGGCTACCGAGAGGAGTTTCGTTTTCGTGTACACAAACAAGACCCTGACCTGCGCGGACTGTGGACAGGAGTTCGTTTTCACTGCGTCCGAGCAGGACTTCTACGCGCAGCGTGGCTTCACCGAGCCGCGCCGCTGCGCCTCGTGCCGGGCCAGCCGCAAGGCCGCCCGCAACGAAGGCACCGGCGGCGACGAGTCGTTCGGCAGCTACGGCGCCGGCGGCGGCTATTCGGCCGGCGGCTACGGCGGTGGTGGCGGGGGCTACCGCGACCGGCCGCGCGAGATGTTCAGCGCGACGTGTTCCAACTGCGGCAAGGAAGCCCAGGTCCCGTTCCGTCCGACGAGTGGCAAGCCCGTCTACTGCAGCGACTGCTTCCGGACCATGCGCGGCAACTGATCCTCATCCTCTCGGCGCGGGCCGACCAACGGCCCGCCGAACCAGCGTGATCCACGACCCGGGTTGTCAGCCGACCCGGGTCGTTTCGATTCCAGGGCCTGTTGCCGGTTCCCGCTGCGTTCGACCACGTCGAACGGGGCAGCGAGGCCAACAGGCCCGGGTCGATCGGGTCGACTGAGCCGTCCCGTTGGTTGCGACGATCACAGGGTGCCCCTACGATGGCCGCGATGACCCACCTGCCCACCCGGCACCTTGTCCGCTGCGTTCGGGCCGCCGGCGTCGAGGCGCTCCGAGGCACCTGACCCATGGCCGTCGGCTCCTCCAACGATTTCGATCTCGTCGTGCTCGGTGCGGGCACCGGCGGGTACACCGCCGCGTTCCGTGCGGCCCAGCTCGGGCTCAAGGTCGCGCTCGTCGACGAGGACAAGATCGGCGGGACGTGCCTCCACCGCGGCTGCATCCCGACCAAGGCGCTGCTGGAATTGGCCGCCTTCACGGATCGGGTCCGCAATGCCAAGGAGCTCGGAATCGTGCTCCCCGGCGAGCCGGAGGTCGACTACGCGGCGATGGCCGCGCGGCGCGATGCGGTCGTCAAGCGCCTGTGGACCGGGCTGAAGTCGCTCATCACGAAGAACAAGGTGACCTGGATCCAGGGCCGCGGCCGGCTCGACGGCCCGCGCAAGGTCCGCGTCGACCAGGCGGGCGAGGATGGCACGCCGGGTGGGGGCGGCGAGCGGGTGCTCAACGCGACGGACGTGATCCTCGCCACCGGCTCGCGGGTCAAGTCGCTGCCCGGTCTCGAGATCGACGGCAAGCGGATCGTGACCAGCGACGAGGTCCTCCGGCTCGACACGCTCCCGAAGGACATCGTGATCGTGGGCGCCGGCGCCGTCGGCGTCGAGTTCGCGTCGATGTTCCATGACGTCGGCGTCAAGGTGACGCTGCTCGAATACCTGCCGAACATCGTCCCGCTCGAGGACCCCGAGGTCGGCCGCGTCGTCGAGCGGAGCTTCACCAAGCGCGGGATCAGGTCATGACCAATGCGCGGTTCGACGCCAAGTCGGTCACCGTCGACGACAAGGGGATCTGCCTCGACGTCGGGCCCGAGGGCAAGGACGCCGCGGAGCTGCGCGCCGAGATGATGCTGGTCGCGACCGGGCGGGCGGCCAACATCGAGAACATCGGGCTCGAGACGACGAAGATCGAGACCGACCGCGGCGTCATCAAGGTCGACGGCCGGATGCGGACGCGCGAGCCGCATGTCTACGCCATCGGCGACATCGTCGGCGGCCTGTGGCTTGCCCACACCGCGGGTCACGAGGGACTCACGGCCGCGCACACGATCGCGGGCGACGCCGACGTGCACGACATGGACTACAACGCCCAACCGCGCGCGACGTATTGCCGGCCCGAGGTCGCCTCGATCGGGCTGACCGAGCCGCAGGCGCGCGAGCAGGGCTTCGACATCAAGGTCGGCAAGGTCCCGTTCCAGGCGATCGCCAAGGCGCTGATCGGTGGCGAGTACGAAGGGTTCGCCAAGGTGATCGCCGACACGAAGACCGACGACACGCTCGGGGTCCACGTCGTCGGGCCGCACGCGACCGACCTGATCGCCGAGGCGTCGCTGGCATTCCAGATCGACGCGACGCCGTGGGAGATCGGCGGCGCGACGCACCCGCACCCGACGCTGGCCGAGGTCATCGGCGAGGCCGCGATGGCGGTCGACGGCCGGAGCATCAACTTCTAGCGGTCTTCCGCAGCCCAGGAGGTCGACCCGGATCGATGGCGAGCACCAAAGACCGCGTCGAGCATCTCGGGGCGTCGGTCGGGCTGACCGACGAGGAGCTGATCGAGATGTACCGGCTCGTCGCGCTGGCACGAGCCGTCGACGAGCGCATGTGGATCCTCAACCGGGCCGGGCGGATCCCGTTCGTCATCAGCGGCCAGGGCCACGAGGGCGCCCAGGTGGCGATGGCCTGGCCGATGCGCAAGCAGCACGACTGGGTCGCGCCGTTCTACCGCTCGATCGCGACGTGTCTCACGTTCGGGATGAGCGCGCGGGACATCCTGACCGCGCAGTACGCGACCGCGTCGGATCCCTCGTCCGGTGGGCGCCAGATGCCCGGCCATTACGGCTCGCACGAGCACAACCTGGTGTCGGTGTCGTCGCCGGTGGCGACGCAGCTCCTGCATGCCGTCGGCATCGCGCTGGCCGCCAGGATCCGCCGGACGGACCAGGTCGCCATGGCGATCATGGGTGAAGGGTCCTCGAACCAGGGCGACGTGCACGAGGGGCTGAACTTCGCCGCGATCCACAAGCTCCCGTTCGTGTTCGTGGTCGAGAACAACGGCTACGCGATCAGCGTGCCGATGGCGCGGCAGGTGGCCGGGTCCAGCGTCTGGGAGCGCGCCGCCGGCTACGGCATCCCAGGCGTCGTCGTAGATGGTGCTGACGTATTAGCGTGCTACCACGCTGCCAAGGTAGCAGTGGATCGGGCGCGGGCGGGGGACGGCCCGACGCTGATCGAGGCGAAGGTCACCCGGCTGACCGCCCATTCCTCCGACGACCAGCAGACGAAGTATCGATCCGAGGAAGAGCTGATCGCCGAGAAGGAGCGCGATCCGCTGCCGCGCTTCCGCGACCAGCTGCGCGAAGCGGGGATCCTGACCGAAGAGGTCGAGGTGCGGCTCTCACTCGAAATCCAGGGGGCCGTGGATGACGCGACGGCCTATGCCGAGGCGCAGCCCGACCCGGATCCGACGACCGCAATGGACTGGGTCTTCGCCGAGCGCTGGCCGTCGGAGGAGGTCCCGCCGTGGGGCTTCGGGACCGTTGGCGGCCACGCCGCAGAGCACGAGGCGGGCTGAGGCATGCCGCCGAAGACCTTCATCGAGGCGATCCGCGACACCCTCGCCGACGAGATGCGGCGCGACGACAACGTCATCGTGCTCGGCGAGGACGTCGGCAAGAAGGGCGGCGTGTTCCTGGCGACCGACGGCCTGTGGGCCGAGTTCGGCGACGAGCGGGTGATCGACACGCCGCTGACCGAGTCGATGATCATCGGCACCTCGATCGGGGCCGCCGTCAACGGCCTGCGCCCCATCGCGGAGATCCAGTTCGCCGACTTCATCCACCCTGCCTTCAACCAGCTGGTGTCCGAGGCGGCCCGGATGCGCTACCGCTCGAACAACGGCTACTCGGTGCCGATGACGGTCCGCGCCCCGTACGGCGGCGGCGTCCACGGCGCGCTGTATCACTCGCAGTCGATCGAGGCCTTCTACACGCACGTGCCGGGCATCAAGGTGGTGATCCCCTCGACCCCGTACGACGCGCGCGGCCTGCTCCGATCCTCGATCCGTGACGACGACCCGGTGCTCTTCCTCGAGCACAAGAAGATGTATCGCTCGGTGCGTGGCGACGTCCCCGAGACCGACTACACGGTGCCGCTCGGGAAGGCGCGGATCAGCCACCCCGGAACGCAGATGACCGTGGTGGCGTACGGGCTGATGGCCCACTACGCGCTCGAGGCGGCCGACGCCGTCGCCGAGGAGGGGATCAGCGTCGAGGTCGTCGACCTGCGCACGCTGCGCCCGCTCGACAAGGAAACGCTGCTCGACTCGGTCCGCAAGACCGGCAAGTGCCTGATCGTGTACGAGGACAACCGCTTCGGCGGCTACGGGGCGGAGATCGCCGCGATCGTGGCCGAGGAGGCCTTCGACTACCTCGACGGCCCCGTGACCCGGATCGCCGGCCCGGATGTGCCCGGCGTCCCGTACAACCACGTCCTCGAGGACTGGTTCATGGTCAACCCGGAGAAGATCGCCGACGCGATCCGCAAGCTGGCCGCGTACTAGGGAGGCGGGGACATGGCTGCGACCGCGCCCGATTTCGACGCCGTCTTCGACCGCCTCAAGGCGATCCTGGAGCCGTACGCGCCCGAGATGTACGTCTCGGCCGACGACGCCACGTGGTACGGCATCGACCTGGCGCCCGAGGCCGAGCGCAACCCGACCACGTGGTTCGGGGCGGTTCGGCGGGGCAAGCGCTACGTGAGCATCTATCTGATGCCGGTGTACGTCGAACCGGGCCTGCTCGACGACGCCTCGCCCGAGCTGCGCAAGCGAATGCAGGGCAAGTCCTGCTTCAACTTCAACAAGGTGGACGAGCCGCTGTTCGGTGAGCTCGAGGCGCTCGTCCGGACCGGCTACGAGCGCACAGCCGGGGATCCGTCGTGGGGCGCGGCCCAGCGCGTGGAGCGCGGCATGGCCCACCGCAAGGCGGGCGCCAGCTTCGAGGCTTCCGCCGGCCGATAAGTGCGGGTTGAGCGGCCTCCACCAGACTCCCCCGGTGGACGATCTGCGCACTGGCCGCCGGATCCGAGCACTCCGTCATCGCCGCAGGTGGCGACAGCAGGACCTCGCGGACGAGGCCGGGACAAGCCAGGACATGGTCTCGCGCCTGGAACGCGGCCGCATAGCGGCAATGACGGTCGGGAGCCTCCGTGGGATCGCACTAGCCCTCGACGCAGAGGTGCTCCTCGTCATTCGATGGCGCGGAGGTGAGCTCGACCGGCTGATGGACGAGGCCCATGCCACCCTGGTCGGTCGAGCCGCGGAGGTCCTGCAGTCGCTCGGCTGGCAGACTCGCTCGGAGGTTTCATTTTCGGTGTATGGAGAGCGAGGCTCGATCGACATCCTTGCCTGGCACGCTCCGTCGCGCACGTTGCTCGTCGTCGAAGTCAAATCGGAGCTCACCTCGGTCGAGGAGACGCTGCGCGTACACGATGCGAAGCTGCGGCTTGCACCGCGGATCGCCGCCGAACGGTTCGGCTGGCACGCCGCGGCTACGGCTCGCCTTCTGGTGCTCCCGGACCTCTCGACCGCGCGACGACGAGTTGCGCGCCACCGTGCCGTGCTCGACGGTGCCTACCCGCTTCGGGGGCACACAATTCGCGCCTGGCTCATCTCGCCAACGCCGTTGCCAAGGTCCGCCGCTGCCGGTGGTCTCCTGTTCCTGTCACCTACGCACGGGACGCGTGGTAGGAACGGTCCTGTCACTCGCAAGCGGGTCCGAAGGCGGATATCGCCAACAACCTGAGCACGAATGCGAGCCGTTGCCTGGTCCCGGCCGACGCGGATCGCACCTAACACGCGCCAGGTGCGTACCTGACGCCCGAATCGGGGATTGCGGCTCGTATCACGCATGTGGTGCGTAGGCGACTGCACGGGACCAAAAGCCGGCCTGCAGGGGAGTGGGCTCGACCGGGATGTGCCGGATCGGCGACACTAGATGCCAACCGAGATGCGATCCCGGCCCGAGGCCCAGCAAGGACGGCCGGGCGGCGACCCTCGAAGGAGGAGCACACGTGGCCAAGGTGACGATGCCCCAGCTCGGCGAGAGCGTGGCCGAGGGGACGATCGGCAAGTGGCTGAAGCAGCCGGGCGATGCGGTCGCGAAGTACGAGCCGCTCCTCGAGGTCATCACCGACAAGGTCAACGCCGAGGTGCCGTCGCCGTTCGCGGGCGTGCTCAAGGAGATCCTCGCCGAGGAAGGCGCCACCGTCCCGAACAACGCCGAGATCGCCGTGATCGAGACCGAGGAGGAGGCCGGCGGCGCAGTGGCTGAGCCCGCGGCGGCGGAGAAGGAGGCCGCCCCGGCCGAAGTGGCCCCGGCACCGGCTGCGGCCACCGAATCCGGCTCCAACGGGACGGACGCTCCGGCTCCCGATCCGGCGGCGCCGCGCGAGACGGAACGTCCGGAACGCGCCGCGGCCGCGGCCGCACCTGCTGCCCCGACGGCCACCGCACCGACCGCCACCGCCACGGGCGATGCCGACGCTCGCATGAGTCCCGCGGTCCGCCGCCTGCTCCGCGAACACGAGCTGACCGCGGCCCAGATCGTCGGGACCGGCCAGGGCGGCCGGATCACTCGCGACGACGTGCTCGCGGTCGTCGAGCGGATGCGCACCGGCGAACCGGCACCGGCCCCAGCCGCCGCCAGCCCGCCACGGCCCAGGCGTCCGCTGCCCCCGCAGCCGCGCCCGCCGCCGCCCCGGCCGCGCCGAGCGCCGATCGTGCCGGCACGCCGAGCGTCCCGCGTATCGAGTTCCCCGCCGGAGCCGACGACGTCCTCGTCCCGATGACCCAGATGCGCAAGGGGATCGCGGCGCAGATGACCCGGGCGCTCCAGGCGCCGCATGCCTACGTCCAGATGGAGATCGACGCGACTCGCCTCGTCGCCTTCCGCGAGAAGGGGAAGAAGGCGTACCAGGCCAAGGAAGGCATCTCGCTGAGCTACGTGCCGTTCGTCGTCAAGGCATCGGCCGAGGGCCTCAAGCGCAACCCGACCTTCAACGCCCACTGGACCGACGATGGCCTGCTCGCCAAGCGCCGGATCAACATCGGCGTGGCGGTCGCCGTCGACGAGGGCCTCATCGTGCCGGTCATCCGTGACGCGGACACGCTGTCGATCCACGGCCTCAACCTGGCGATCACCGATGTCGCCAATCGGGCCCGCGCCAACAAGCTCCGCGTCGACGACTTCGGCGGCGGGACGTTCACCGTCGACAACACCGGCTACCTCGGCACGAACCTGGTCATGCCGATCCTGAACGTGCCCGAGGTCGGGATCGTCACGATGGAGGCCATCACGAAGCGGCCCGTCGTGGTCTCGACGCCGGACGGCGACGTCATCGCGATCCGGCCCGTGATGAACATGGTGCTCGCGGTCGATCACCGCGCGAACGACGGCGCCGGTGGCGCCGCGCTGCTCCGCGACATCAAGGCATGGCTCGAGGCCGTCGGGACCGAGACGTCGATCTACTGACCCGACCCAAGCCCCGAGCTCACGGGGAGGCGCCGTGCGAGTGTTCGTGACCGGCGGCGCCGGCTTCATCGGCAGCTCGGTCTGCCGCCAGCTCCGGGCCCGAGGCGACGACGTTGTCGCCGTGGTCCGCGATCCGGGCCGCGCCACCGACCTCGAGGAGCTCGGCTGTGAGGTCCGCGCCGGCGACCTCGCATCACCCGAGGCGCTGACCGGCGGCATGCGCAGTTGCGATGGCGTGATCCACCTGGCGGGCAGCTACCGCATCGGCATCCCGGCCCGCGAGCGGCCGCAGATGTACGAGGCGAATGTCGGCGCGACCCATCGCGTGCTCGAGGCGGCGATCGCGACGGGCGTGCCGCGCATCGTCCACGTGTCGAGCGTCAACGCGCTCGGCAACACGCACGAGAAGATCGTGGACGAGACGTACCGTCGCGACATCAGCCAGGGGTTCCTGAGCTATTACGACGAGACCAAGCACCTGTCCCACGTCGCGGCTCGTGAGCTGATCAGCAGCGGCGCTCCGGTCCTGATCGCAATGCCGGGCACGACCTACGGTCCCCGCGATCATTCCGCCATCGGCAGTCAGTTACGGCTGGCATACGAGGGCCGTCTCCGGGTCACGGGCTTGACCGACGTCGGCATCTCGCCCACGCACGTCGACGACGTGGCCGGCGGCATCATCGCCATGCTGACGCAGGGCCGGATCGGCGAGTTGTACATCCTGGCCGGACGCAACATGCGCCTGCGCGAGGCGCTGGAGGCCGCGGCCCGGGCCGGTGGCCATCCGCCGCCGCGACTCACCGTCCCGACCGGTCTGCTCCGCGCCATCGCCCGCCTCGGGCCGATCGGGTCGAAGCTCTTCGGCCAACCGTCGAACTTCGGCGAGGTCATCAGCGCGTCGGACGGCGTGACGTACTGGGCCTCGTCGGCCAAGGCCAGCCTGAAGCTCGGCTACACGCCCCGTGATCTCGAGGCCGGGCTGCGCGACGCGTTCGGCGCCCACTAGGACGTACACTCGAACCGATGGCCCGCGAGCTCCCGATGTTCGAACCCCCCTCGAGCGGACACCACGGTCCGGTCACGCCCGAGACGATCGCCATGGGCGGGCTCGGCGCCGGGCGCGCCGACGCCGCTCCGCCGCCACCCTGACTGGATCAAGTCGCGGCTGCCGTCCGGCGACAACTACCACGACCTCAAGTCCCTGCTGCGCGGCCTGAACCTGAACACGGTCTGCGAGGAGGCCCACTGCCCGAACATCGGGGAGTGCTGGGACCAGCGCACCGCGACGATCATGATCCTCGGCGACACCTGCACCCGCGCCTGCGGGTTCTGCGCGGTCAAGACGGGCCGGCCGACCTGGTTCGACGACGACGAGCCGCGCCGGGTGGCCGAAGCGGTCGCCGCGATGCGCCTCGAGCACGTGGTCGTCACGTCGGTCGCCCGCGACGACCTGCCGGACGGCGGCGCGTCGATCTTCGCCGAGACGATCCTCCAGATGCGCGAGCGCAGCCCGGGGATGGGGATCGAGGTGCTCATCCCCGACTTCGACGGCTCCGACGACCGGCTGCAGATCGTCATGGAGGCGCGGCCCGACATCCTCAACCACAACCTCGAGACCGTGAAGCGGCTCCAGAAGCCGGTCCGCAAGCGCGCTCGCTGGGACCGCTCGCTGTACGTCCTGCGCCGGGCCAAGGAAATGGCGGGCGACATCGGCTACGCGGTCCACACCAAGAGCTCGCTCATGGTCGGGCTCGGCGAGACGCGCGACGAGCTGACCGAGGCGTTCGAGGCGCTGCGCGCGGTCGACGTCGACATCCTCACGGTCGGCCAGTACCTGCGGCCGTCGGAGAAGCACCTGCCGCTCGAGCGCTACTACCACCCCGACGAGTTCGCCGAGATGAAGGCCGAGGCCCTCGCGCTCGGCTTCAAGCACGTCGAGTCGGCGCCGCTCGTGCGCTCCAGCTACCACGCCCGCGACCAGGTACCGGGCGCGGAGCTCAAGGCCCTGCGCCGCCGCCAGGCGACCCTCGACGCGGAGGGCCGGGTCGTCCCGCTGGCGGGGTAGGGCACGGTCCCTGCTGGTTCGCCGGCGCGGTTTGCATCCCGTGCACGTCCAGGCCACCGAATTCGTCGCCGATCGCCGTCATGTGCACCACATGCAAGCGGCTCGGGTTTCGGGCTCTTGAGGAACTTCCCCGGGCGCCTGCGCGTCCGGCGCGCATGACTCGGGTCGTCTTCGTCGCCCTGCTCGCACTCCTCGCCGCCGCATGTTCGTCCGCGGCCGGCGGGTCGCCCGCCTGCCACCGCCGGCGTGGGTCCGGGGATCCCGATCGCGTGCCTCGGCCTCGAGGATCCCGACTGCACGCGCGCCTTCGAGTTCGCCGCCGGCGGACTTGCAGCCGGACGACGGGGTCATCTACGCCGAGGTGGGGCCGTTCAGTTGCCCGAACGAGGCCGGTTGCCCGAACACGCTTGCGTTTCGACCGTCGGGGCAGGTCGTCTTCGAGCGATCGAACGGGGAACCCGTCCTCATCAGCATCAGCGCCGCGGCCGACGACGGGACGATGGCGACGTCGCCGGGCGAGTTCTTCGGGGTCGCGGTGGCGCCGTCCTCGACGGCCGGGCAGTTGGGCGCCCAACCGATCCCGTACAGCCTCGGCCACTGCGGCCTCGGGAGCGGTGTCGATGTCGACGGCAGTTGGTGGGACCCGGTGGGCTTCGTTGACGTCGACCACTCCGACGCGATCAACGCGGCGAGCGGCACGTTCGCGCCGAGCGACCCGAACCACGCCACGTTCACGAGCGTTGGCGGGTTCAGGGTCAATGTCGTCCGGCGCGTCGGCGACAAGTACCTGCCGATGTGCATGTAGTCTCGGCCGCCACGGGGCGCTACGGCGGCGGCTAGACTCGGGTCATGCCTCGTCTGCTCTCCCGGAAGGTGCCCCTCGCCGAGCTCCACTGCCATCTCGGCGGCGCGGTCACCCCGGCGATCATGTGGGGGATCGCCCACGCGCAGGGCATCAAGCTCCCGACGAAGGACTACTGGGAGTTCCGCGACATGATCACCGTGTCGCCGCGCCGGAACCGCTCCTTCGACGGCTACCTGCAGCTGTTCCACTGGACTGAGCTGATCCAGAGCTCGCCGATCGCGGTCGAACGGGCCGTCTACGAGGTCGTCGGCGGGGCCTACCGCAAGAACAACATCACGACGATGGAGCTCCGCTTCAACCCGATGAAGCGGAACCGCGGCGGCGAGCAGGACCTCGACCACATCATCGCGGCCGCGCTGCGCGGGATGGACAAGGCGACGCTCGAATACCCGATCAAGCCGGGGCTCATCTTCTGCCTGGACCGCGCGTTCCCGTTCGAGCTCAACGAGATCATTGCCGAGAAGGCGATCCAGTGGCGCGATCGCGGCGTGGTCGGGGTCGACATCGCAGGCCCCGAATCGGCAACGTTCCGGGTCGCCGACTACCGGCGGCTCTTCCGTCGCACACGGCAGTTCGGCCTGGGGCTCACGGTCCATACCGGAGAGGCGGGCCCGGTCGACGAAGTGGCCCGGGTCGTCGAGCTGCTCGAGCCCGACCGGATCGGGCACGGCATCAAGGCCGCCTACGACCCGCGAGCGATGGACATGATCCGCGAGCGCGGGATCGTCCTCGAGATCTGCCCGACCTCGAACCTCAATACCCGGGTCGTGTCCGGCTGGGACGAGTTCCGCTGGATCTTCGACACGTTCCGGCGCAACGACGTCCGGTTCACGATCAACACCGACGGCCCGGAGATGCTCAAGACGTACATCCGCGACGAGCTCGCCCAGCTCGGCCGGCTCGGCATCCTCTCGATCGAGGATCAGCAGCGGGCCGCCGAGACGTCGCTGGCGGCGTCGTTCGTGCCGAACGTCTCGGACGTCCCGGCGCCGCGCCTCGAGCCGGCGCACCGCCTCGCCGTGGAGCGCGAGGAGGCCTGACGGCCGTCCCCGGCCCGGCTCAGTCCGCTGGGCTGCCTACCCGATACGTGCAGCAGCGGTCGCCGCTCGTGATGTGCGTCTCGCGTTCGACATCGGCGCCGAGGACCTCGCGGAACAGTTCGAGCTCGGCGCGGCATGCGGCTTCGGCGCCGGTCGCGACGTGGTGGATCGCGCAGTTGTGCTCGACGATCCGGATCACGCCGTCCGGCCCGAGCAGTGCTTCGGCGAGATAGCCCTGCTCGTCCTGGATCACCGCGAGCTCGCGGGCGCGGTCGACCACCGACGCACCGGCCGGCAGCCGTTCGGCAAGCCGCTCCCGGACGCGTTCCGTGGCCATTCGCCGCCGCTCTTCGAACACCTCATCGACGAGGCCCTCGCCGCCCACCGACCGGATCGCGGCCAGCATCCCAGTGGCAAGCCCGTCGTACGCGGCGGGGAACAGGTCCTGGGCGTGCTCGGTCACGTCGTACACGTGGCGCGGCCGGCCGACGCCGTGACGGACCGTTTCGCGCCGGACCAGGTTCGCGGCCTCGAGCGCGCGCAGCTGCTGGAGCACGCCGGTCCGGCTCGCACCGAGCGCCGCGGCGAGGTTGTCGGGTGAGCTCGGGCCGTCGCGACGGAGGCGGACGAGCAGCTCGCGGCGGAGCGTGGAGGCGCCCGGCATGGTGGGCGCACCGGCGTTGGCGGCGAGTCCCGTTGGCGTGACGGCGGCTGGGGCCGAGTCCTGCAGCTCGGGCATTCGGGAAGGCTAGCGCATCATCGCCCGCGGCGCCTTCGGGCGATGGTAGGCTCGGGCCGATGGACTACGACCTCGGGCCCGAGCACGCCCTGCTCCGTGACACGGTCCGGGAGTTCATGACGACCGAGGTCGCGCCGGTCATCGACGAGCACGAGCGCGAACGGCGCTTCCCCAGCGAGATCGTCCGGCGCATCGGCGAGCTCGGCTGGCTCGGCATCCCGATCCCCGAGGACGAGGGCGGCGCCGGGCTCGACACGCTCGCCTACGCGATCGCGATCGAGGAGATCGGCCGGGTCTGGGGGTCGCTCGGGCTGATCGTCGCGGCGCACACGAGCCTCGGCTGCGGCCCGCTCCACCTCGCCGGGACCGACGAGCAGAAGCAGCGCTGGCTCGTGCCGATGGCGAGCGGCCAGGTCATCGGTGCGTACGGCCTCACCGAGCCGGGGGCCGGCAGCGATTCGGGCGGCACGCGGACCACGGCCCGGTTCGAGGACGGACCCGACGGCGGCTCGTGGGTGCTCGACGGGGCAAAGCGCTTCATCACGAACGCCGGCCAGGCCGGCACGTACGTGGTGACCGCGCGGACCGGCGAGGACGCCGAGGGCCGCGCGGAGATCAGCGCGTTCATCGTCCCGGCCGACACGCCGGGCTTCAGCGTCGGGCGACTCGAGGACAAGCTCGGACTCCACGCCTCGGCAACGGGCGAGCTGCACTTCGAGGGCGCGCGGGTGCCCGCGGCCAACCTGCTCGGCGAGCAGGGGAGTGGCTTCAAGACGTTCCTCAAGATCCTCGACGGCGGCCGCATCTCGATCGGCGCGCTGGCCGTCGGGCTCGCCCAGGCCGCGCTCGACGCCTCGATCCCGTATGCCCAGACGCGCGAGCAGTTCGGCCGGCCGATCGGCACGTTCCAGGGGGTCGCGTTCATGGTCGCCGACATGGCGACCGAGATCGAGGCGGCGCGCCAGCTCGTGTGGCGGGCGGCGTGGCTCAAGGACCAGGGCCGCGACTTTGGCGTTGCCGCCGCCGAGGCCAAGCTGTTCGCCTCGGAGGTGTCGAGCCGGGCGACGAACGCCGGGATCCAGATCCACGGCGGCTACGGCTACGTGACCGACTACCCGGTCGAGCGCTTCATGCGCGACGCGAAGCTCACCGAGATCGGCGAGGGGACGAGCCAGGTCCAGCGGCTGGTGATCGCGCGGCGGATTCTGGGCTTACGCGTCGTCTGAGGTCCGGCTGGGGTGCGATGCGGCTACCGCGTGGCGCCTAACACGAACCCCGTGCGTATCTGACAAAAACCGGGGATTGAGCGTCAGACCTGGACGAAGCGGACGATCAGGCGGTGCTGGCTCTTTGCGCCGACGCACGTCTGGAGCGTGAGGCTCGGGCGCGACTGGGCCGCGAACGCGAAGCCGCCCTTGGTCGGCGACGTCACCTTCCACCAGATGAGCTTGTACGTGCGGACCTTGCCCTTGCTGTCGGCGTAGCTGACCTTCATGCCCTTGCGGAGGCGGCCGTTGACGTACGCGTCGTGGAGTGGCTTGAAGACGCTGTGGGCGTGGCCGAACAGGTACACGTTGTTCGCGCCCGCGCAACCCCAGCGGTAGACCGCGTTGCCCGGGTAGGAGTTGTTCGAGCACGAGAAGAACGAGACCCCTCGGTTGATGCCGAGCGCCGGGAACGACATCCGGTTCTTGCCGCCGTAGCTGGCTCTGCTCGAGCCGCTGCTCGAGCCGCCACCCGACCCACCGGATCCACCCGACGGCTTGACCTTGGACTCGCTCTTGACCTTGTTGATCGACCCGGTCTTCGGCCGGACCGGGACGCGGATCGGCTCGGCGGGTTCGGCGATGGGCACCAGCCACGGGTTGAGTGCGCCGGTGGTCCCGCTTCGGACGCCGGGCCTGGTCGCCTGGGCGGCGAACGACGTCGAAACCGGTGCCGCGCGTGTCCGTCGCCTCGGACCGCGCGAAGACGCTCGACGCGACCGCGATCGACTCGACGGCGAGGATCAGGGCGAGGACGACCGGGAGGAGAACCCGGCGGTAGGGCACGCGGGGTCGGTTCATGCACCGACGATCGCGAAGCCGTTGCCCGTGGACCGTCACCCGGTCGTCCCGGGGCGGATGAGAAGGTCGAGCGGTCCCGGTCCCGATCCGGGACGATGGTCACCGTGCGGTTGGGTGGAGACCGCTGGACAGTGGTGGGGAGCGGGTCAGTTGCCGGTCCCGGACGCCACGGTCAGCGCTTCGCGCAGGGTCGCCTTGAATTCCGGCGCCCACGGCCCCTGACCGGCCAGGACGAACGGGGACGATTCGATCGATTCGAAGGTCTCCGGGTCCGTGACGAAGCTCCGGGCGCACCCGTCGATCGCCGAGCGGAGCCGCTCGTACGCCTCGCGGTTCCTGAAGATGTAGAGGTACAGCCGGACGGGCGCATCCTGGTCCTTGCCACTGGCGTCGAGGCCGATCGCGGTGGGATTGAGGACGTCGTCGTTACAGCCGGCATCGCCCGACACGAGGTGCTCGATCGCGATCCCGCGCTTGACGATCTCGGACGCGATGCCCTGGAAGTCGGCGGGCGTCGGCGCGGGCGCCGGTTCGGTGAGGGCGCCGCAGGCCACGATCGCGACGGCGAACCCGATCGCGACGAGCACGACCGACAGCCGGCCGCCGAGGGCCGGGCGAGTGGGGGACATGCGCCGAGGCTAGCACGGGCGGCCCTGCCGGTCAGGCAGGGCATCAGGGCCCGGCGTCAGCGCTCGCGGGCGCGCCGCTTGGCGTCCCGCAGCCGGGCCATCGTGTCGGTGGCGTCGGGCGGTGCCGGATCCGCCGGTGGGGTCGCCGGACCCGCCGCCGGTTTGGGCGCCGGCGGGGGAGCGGCCGGGGTCGGGGACGTGGCGGTAGACGCGGCGGATGCCGCCGAAGCACCCGAATCCGGTTCTGCCCGGAGGGCGCTGCGCGCGCTCGTCGACGACGCCCGATCGCGAGCGGCAAGGAGCCCTTCGGCGACCGCCGGCCGTGGCGCAACCGTCTTCCGCCGGCGTCCGGCGCCGGTGACCCAGCCACGCGCTGCGACCAGCTCCCGCCGGCCGATCGAGACGCGCCGCAGGGCGATGTCGAGCGGCCACAACAGCAGGGCAACCACGAGCAGCAGCGGCCACAGGTCGGTGAACCGGCTCGTCGAGGTGAGGTTGTGCGTCCAGACCTGGGCGACGTCCTCGATCGCCTCCCCGCCGGTTGCCGAGCGCAGTGCGGCGAGGAACGGCTCGTTGGCGCCGAGGATCCGGTACTCGGCGGCCGTCGGCGCGACGAGCCCCAGCGTCCTCCCCAGTGCCGCAGCACCCGGACGCGTCTGGGTGACCCGCACCGAGTAGGCGCCAGGCTCGATCTCGCCGAGATCCTGCTCGTACACGCCCGGCGCGACCTGGACGAGATCGAGGGTGTCGGTCTCGAGGGTCGGGCTGACGACGGCGGCCGAGGTCGAGAAGAAGTCGCGCGGCGAGCCGTCGCTCTCGACGCTTTCGACGCGCAGCTTCGTCGCGTTGCCCTCGGTCACGAAGCTCGCCTCGATCCCGCCCGATTCCTCGCCCGGGAACGTCCAGCTGACCAGCTGGCTGAAGAACCGGTTGAAACTGTTCCAGCCGACCCAGTCCGCGGCCCACCGCCCGGTCGCGTCGGACGTCCACGCCACCGAGCGGCCGAGGCCGTACTGCCACTGGGCGAGGAGCGGGTCGTCGCGCGCGCTTACGAGCACCGTCTGCGCCGCGGACTTGGCGGTTGTCCCGTTGTAGCCACGAAGCTGCGGGAAGCCCTGGTCGAGACCGCGCAGGATCGGCGACGAGGAGGTCGCGATCGGGAAGAACGTCTCCTCGACGATCTGCTGGCCCGAGACCTGCTGGGTCTCCTTGAGGAAGATGTCGGGGATGCTGGCCGGGTTCGCGGCGTCGTAGTAGCGCCCGCCACCCTGCTCGGCAAGGCCCGACAGGAACTGGTTCTGCGAGCCGCCGCCCGCGCCGACGGTCGACAGCGTGATGCCTGCCGTCGCCATCCGCTCCAGCAGGTCCGCGTACTGCCCGCTCGACGACCAGCCGTCGGTCAGCAGGATGATGTGACGGCGGGTTGCGGTCGCGCCTTCGAGCTCGTCGACCGCGGCTTCGAGCCCGCTGAAGATGTTCGTCTGGCCGTCGGGCCGGATGCCCGCGATCGCGCCCTGCAGGTCGCCGACGCTGCCGAGCGGCTGGGTGTGGACCACCCAGTGGGCGGACTCGTTGAACGCCACCACGCCGAGCTCGTCGCGTTCCGTCAGCGCGGCAGCGGCGCGCAGGATGGCCTCCTTGCCGATGTCGGTCTTGCGCACGCCGCCGATGCCGGTCCCGCCGTCACCCATGCCGCCGCCGGCCGTGTTGCAGTGGCAGGCGTCCATCGAACCGGACTTGTCGATGACGACGACCAGCGCGACGTCGGGCTGCTTCTGCCGGTCGCGCACGCCCATGTCGACCGGGAGCGTCTCCTCGAGCTGCGTGTCCTCGTATCCGCCCGCACCGTAGCTGCGTGGCCCGCCGACCATCACCAGCCCCCGGCCGAGATCGCGGACGTATGCCTGGAGCGAGCCCAGCTGACGGTCGTTCAGCCGGATCCGCGGCACGTCGACGAGCACGATGCTGTCGTAGTCGAGCAGCTGGTCCAGCTCCGGCAGCGTCTCGGGCACGATCGTGTCGACCTGGTGGCGCTGGCTCTCGAGGGCCGAGACGAGCTCGTCCGCGACCACCTCGTCACCGGCCAGCACCAGCGTCCGCGGCTCGCCCTGGACGATCGTGTTCGAATCCGCGCGGTTGTTCTGGCTGAAGGTGTCGCGACCGGCCTCGACGACGACGCGGAAGCGATGGAAGCCGGCCTCGATCGGGGAGTACGTGAAGCGAACCGTGTTCGCTCCCTCCTCGAGGTCGACCCGCTGCGCGTCACCGGCCTGGATCCCGTTGACGAACAAGCGGATCGTCGCCGGCTGCGCGACCGACGAGCGGACCTCGGAGACGATCTCGATGTCCTCGCCGAGGCGGGTTGTCGACGGGCTGGACGCGCGCTCGACGAGCACCTCGTCGCTCGCCCCGAGCCCGATCTGTCGGGTCTCGATGCGGACCCCGCGCGCCGCCGAGAGGGCGGCCTCGGCCTGGCCCGACCCCGTCGTGTCGTTGCCGTCGGAGAGCAGGACGATCCGTTTCTGCGCGTCGTCCGGGAACAGCGCGGTCGCGAGTCGCAGCGCGCCACCGATGTCGCTCGCCGAACGGACCGGCGCCGAGGCGATCCGGTCGATCTCGGCGAGGTCGCTCGGCAGGCGCTCGACCAGCGCCTCCTTGCCGAACGCGACGATGCCCGCGACGTCGCCCTCGGGCATCTCCTCGAGCGCACCGCGCACGAACGCGAGCGCGTCCTCGCGCCCGGCGCTCCCGATCGAGTCGGACAGGTCGACGACGAACACCGTCGCGAGGCGGTTGACCGGGAGCACGATCTGCAACCCGGCCAGACCGAGGACGAGTGCCGCGAGCAGCATCGAGCGGAGCACGAGCGCGACCCGCCGCCTCCCGGCGCCGACCCGGCGTCGCGCGGCGACGTGGAGGATCACCGTCAGGAGGAACGCCGGGATGAACAGCAGGAGCGCGAGCGGCGCCTCGAACGCGAGGCCCATCTAGGCGCTCCCGCCAGGCGCGCGGCCGAGTCGCGCCGCGAACCCGCGCCGGATGCGGGCCAGCGCGTCGCGGTGATAGACGGCCCACTCGACGCACAGCGCGATGAGGACGAGCAGCACGATCGGGATCCACAGCTCGTCGCGCGTCGTCGGCCGGGCCTCGGCCACGGCCGGCCCGCCCGCCGTGCCCGGGGACGCGCCCGGTTCGCCGGCCGCCGTGGCGCCGAGCTCCACCAGCCCGCGTCCGTCGCCCGGTGTGATCGTCGATTCGCGGACGTCGAACAGCGCCACGACGAACGAGTTGGTGGTGGGAGTGTCGTCACCGGCCGCGGCCGCTGCCGGAGCGCCGGACGCGGAAGGCGAGGTCTCGGGACGGACCGTCGGCCGAGGCGTGGAGCCGGACGGCGCCGGGCTGACGCGGCCGGATCGAGGATCGGGGTGACCGTGTAGACGCCGGGCAGCCCGGTGGCGCTGTACGTGACCGACGTGCTGCCATCGGTGCCCGGGACGAGCTCCTGGACCGCTCCGTCGGGAGCCGTGATGCGCAGGGCGGCAGTTCCGGGCCGGATCGTCAGCTCGACCGGGTCGCCCGGCCGGATCGGATCGACCGGTGTCGACGATCCGCCGAGCAGCTCGCCGGTCAGGTTCGCCAGCAGGATCGGGAACGCCACCTGCAGCGGCAGGTCCGACTGGCGGGGATCGAAGGCCAGGACCGCGGTCGGCAGGCCATCGCGCTCGCCGGCGTACAGGAGCGGAGCGCCGCGGGGTCCCGGGATGACGGCCCGCGCCCAGTCGGGGAGGGTCATCCGCGCCGCCTCGGCCACGTGGAGCGTGGACAGGTCGACGAAGCTGAGGATCGGCTCGTCCGGGTTGAGTGAGCCGATCCCCGGGTTGGTCAGGGTTCCGTTGACCGCACCGAGCGGGCTCGAGCGGTCCGGCGCGATGGCGAGGATCGGGACGTCGGGCAGCTCCGCCGGAACAAAGTCCTCGAAGATCGACGAGGTCCCAAGGCTCGTGCCGTCGGGTTCCTGTCGGCGCCTGCCGGATAGTCGGCCGGTTCGAGGCCGAAGCCTCGGTCGACGGTGGAGAAGCTTCGAAGCGCCGTCTTCGAGGTAGGGGTCGCCCTCGCCCGACGATCGAGGATCTCCCGCTCCTGCGCCTGGCGGCACGATTGCCCACGCCCGGTCGTCGAGCGCGAGCTGGTCGGGATCGCCGGTCGCGTCTGGGGTCGCCAGAGGTCAGTCGGACCTCGAGGACATTGATCGTTCGCTCCCGGCCGTTCGTGATGTCGTCGATCACGATGTCCTGGCGCGTCTGTGGATCGAGCGTCAGGTCCTGGGCCTCGATGAGCACGCCGTCGCCGTAGACCTCGAGCCGTCGCTCGGCCGATTCGAGGTCGAGGTTCGCGACGCCGATGAACGCCGACTGCGTCAGCGCCGACGGATCGGTTCGGACGGCGAGCGCGGCGATCGCCTGGTTGTTGCGGTCGCGTCCGACCGGCAGGACGTGGATCGGGGCGTCGACTTCGGTCGTGGGCGTGGTCGCGAGCGCGCCGTCGGTGGCGACGAGGATCTCGGCGTCGCCGGAGCGCCGGGCGAGCTTCGAGGCGAGCTCCAGCGCATCACCGAGGTCGCCGGTCGTGCTGGTCGGCCGCAGGTCGTTGATCGCCTGCCGGACGCGGCCCAGGTCGCTCGTCTCGTTGGCCACGATCCGCGCCGTGCGTTCGGCGGCGATCACGCTGACGACGCCGCCGGTCGGCAGCTCCTTGAGCGCCTCGATCGCCGCCGACTTGGCGCCCTTCGAGCCGGTTCGGCAGGACGTCGGTCGCGCCCATGCTCGCGGACGTGTCGACGACGAGGATGATGTCGCGCGCCAGCCCGGCGGGGCGCTCGAGGAACGGCCGCGCGGCGAGCAGCACGAGGATCAGGACGAGCAGGAGCTGGAGCAGCAGCAGGAGGCTCCGCCGGAGCCGCTGCCACGGCGCGTTCGCCTCGACGTCCGTGAGCAGGCGGGTCCACAGCAGCGTGGACGGCACGACCGCCTCGTCGCGCCGCAGCTTGAGCATGTACATCGCGATGACCGCGGGGATGAACAGCAGCCCGAGCAGCGCGAGGGGGTTGAGCAGCGGCATTCCGGGTTACCCGAGGACCCGGCGCCGGCGGAGCTCGGCGAACATCAGCTCGGCGAGGTTCGTGTCGGATGACAGGTCGACGTAGCTCGCCCGTCGACGCGCGGCGAGATCCGCGAAGCCCTGCTTCCAGGCCGCAAGGCGCGCCTTGTACGCGTCGAGCGTGCCGAGGTCGGCCGTGACGTCGACGCGATCGCCGGTCTCCGAATCGACGAGTCGGAGGTCGCCTTCGAGCGCCGGGTCGAGCTCGTCGGGCGACAACACATGCAGGATGACCAGCTCCGAACCGGTCGCGGCGAGCTCACGGATGACCCGGTCGGCGGCGGGATCGAGCAGGTCGGACAGGAGGACCACGACGCCCCGACCGGTGAGCTGGGCGGCCGCATGGCGGGCCGCGGCGACGAGATCCGTGGGGCCGGTGGCGGGCTCGACGGCCGACAGGTCCGAGAGAAGCCGGAACACGCGCCCCGAGCCGCGCAGGCCGTTCCGCCGACGCGACGCGCGGCCGGCCATGACGCTGACCGTCACCCGGTCCTCGCTGGCGAGCGCGATGTATCCGAGCGCGGCCGCGGCGCGCTTCGCGAAGAGGAGCTTCTCGGGCCGCCCGCTGGCCATCGACGCCGAGGCGTCGAGCAGCAGCGTGACCGTGACGTCCTCCTCCTCGATGAACAGCTTCACGAACAGCCGCTCGAGCCGCGCGTACACGTTCCAGTCGAGCTGGCGAAGGTCGTCGCCCAGCGCGTACTCGCGGTAGTCCGCGAACTCCACGGACTGGCCGCGCTTGACGCTTCGCCGGCCGCCCTTGAGCCCACCGCGGACCGGCGAGCGCATGAGCAGCAGCAGCCGCTCGAGCTGGCGCAGGAACGCCTCGTCGAAGACCGTCGTGTCGAGGTCGTTCGGCAGGAACGCCTGGCGCGTGCCGCGCTCGGGTGCGGGCGTGGGGCCGGAGAGCTGCTCGGTCATGGGCCGGTGCGCCGCGCCGGAGCGCTACTCGACCGAGGGCGCGGCGACGGAATCGAGGATGGACCGGATGACGGCCTCGCTCGTGATGCCCTCGGCCTCGCCTTCGAAGTTGAGGATGATCCGGTGGCGGAGGGAGGGCATGGCCACCGCCCGGATATCGTCGATCGAGACGTTGAAGCGCCCGTCGAGGAGCGCGTAGATCTTGCCGGCCGTCACGAGCGCCTGGGCGCCTCGCGGCGAGCCGCCGTAGCGGACGTATTCCTTGACGAGCTCCGGCGCCCGGGGCTGGTCGGGATGGGTCGCCGAGAGCACGCTGACGGCGTAGGCCGTGACGTGCGGTGCGATCGGCACCGCGCGGGCGAGCCGCTGCATCTCGACGATCTCGGCCGAGTTGCACACCTTGCCCGCGGTGACCGCCTCGGCGCCGGTGGTGCGGTCCATGATCGCGATGAGATCCTCTTCGGACGGGAACGGGACCATGACCTTGAACAGGAAGCGGTCGAGCTGCGCCTCGGGCAGCGGGTAGGTGCCTTCCATCTCGAGCGGGTTCTGCGTCGCGAGCACGAAGAACGGCGGGTCGAGCGGGTAGCGCTGCCGGGCGACCGTGACCTGGTGCTCCTGCATGGCCTCGAGGAGGCTCGACTGCGTCTTCGGCGTCGCGCGGTTGATCTCGTCGGCGAGGACGAGGTTCGCGAAGATCGGGCCCTGCTGGAAGCGGAAGACCCGGTGGCCCTCCTCCTCGATGAGGATGTTCGTGCCGGTGATGTCGGCCGGCATCAGGTCGGGCGTGAACTGGATCCGGTTGAAGGTCGTGTCGATGACGTCGGCGATGGTCCGCACGAGCATCGTCTTGCCGAGCCCCGGGACGCCTTCGAGGAGCACGTGGCTGTTCGCGAGCAGCCCGGTGAGCGTCTGGCGCACGAGCTCGCGCTGACCCACGATGACGCGGCCGACTTCTCGTTCGATCGCCTGGGCGCGCTCGGCGAAGGCCTCGGGCGCGAGGCGCTGGGCGGCGGAATCGAGGGTGGTCGGCGAGTCCATGGTTGCCTCCGGTTCGGTGCGGGTGTCGCCGCGTGCGGAGCTCACTGCGAGGACGACGGGTTGAGCGAGCTGAAGTAGTCGCGCACGTAGTCCTTCACCGACAGCGGGACGTAGCCGCGGTCGAGCGAGGTCTGCGCATAGTTCTCGAAGTCCGAGAACACGTCCTGGTAGGGGACGAACGAGCCGTTGTTCTGGCCCTGGCCCTGCGAGCTGCCCTGCTGGGTCTGGCCGTCGCCGCCGGAGCCGGCGACGTACGAGGGATCGCCGGGCCGGCCGAGGCGCTCGTCGGGTTTGAAGACCTTGGACAGGTCCTCGCCGAGCTCAGCCGCGCGGTTGGCGCCGGTCGGGAACGGTGCATTGCCGGTGTTGCCCTGGCCCTGGCCGAGCGAGCGGGCGCTCGAGCCACCGCCGCCGCCGGCGCCCTGGCCCTGACCCTGGCCCTGCCCTTGCCCCTGGCCCTGGCCCTGACCCTGGCCCTGCCCTTGCCCTGGCCCTGCCCCTGGCCCTGCCCCTGGCCCTGACCCTGGCCCTGGCCTTGCCCCTGCCCCTGCCCCTGCCCCTGGCCCTGCCCCTGGCCCTGCCCCTGGCCCTGGCCTTGACCCTGCCCCTGGCCCTTGCCCCTGCCCCTGCCCCTGTTGACCCTGCTGGCCTTGCTGACCCGGGCCGGCGTTCGCGAGCTGCCGCTCCACGTCCTGGAGGCGCGCCGCCGCGCCCGCCAGGTCACGGTTGGTCGCCACGCGCTGGTCTGCGCCTTCGAGCGCTTCACCGAGCCGGCCGAGAGCGTCCCGAGCGCCGGCGGTGTCGCCCTGGGCGAGGCTCTGGGCGGCGTTGCCGAGCGCCGTAGCCGCGGCGCCGTCCGCCTGCGAGGCCGTCGCACCGAGCTCCGCCAGCTGCCGGGCGAGGTCGCGCCGCTCCTGGTCGGTCATCCCGTCGAGCTGCTCGCCGAGCTCGTCGAGATCCTGACGCGTCTCTTCCGGATCGCCGTTCGGGTTCGCGTCGGATTGCCCGGTGGCAGTCCGCGACAGCGCTCGGCTGAGCGAGGTCATCGCCGACGCTCGCTGCTCGTTCGCGGGATCGAGCTGGCTGCGGACCCGGGTTTCGGTCGCCGCGACCCGGGCGAGGTTGTCGTTGAGCTCGCCCGGCTGGTCACGGAGCTGGCGGGCAAGCTCGCGGAGCTCCTCGGCCAGCTGGTCACGTGGGTCGTCGGTGCGGTCGCCCTTCGTCTCGAGGTCGCGTGCAATCTCCTCGATCCGCTCGGCCTGCCGGTTGGCCTCTTCGCGGACGCGCTGGTTCGTGGCGATGACGTCGGCCTGCGGGTTGGCGATCAGCAACACCGGCGCCAGCGCCAGCGCGGCCACGAGGGCAACGGCGGCGGGCGTACGCGAGAACCGGGGCCGGAACAGGCTCGGCCGGACCACCCGCAATGCCGCGAGCGCGTCGCGCCGCTGACGCCGGACGAACTGCTCGGTGTCGGCCGACTCGTCGGCCTGCGCGCGTGCCGGGTCATCCGCGTCCAGGATCGTCCCGGGGCCGGCGAACGCCGGGAACGCGACCGCCAGCTCGAGCGCGCTCGAGACACGGTCCCCCAGCCGGCCTTCGGCGTCCACGGCCAGCGCAGCCTCGCCGAGCGACGGCCGAGCGTGGATGACCGCGGCGATGAGCGCGATCAGCCCCACGACGGGGATCGCGACCCCGATGACCGGGGCGATCTCGAGCGCGACGAAGCGGGCAACGGTCCACAGGACGAGCTCCGCCACGACGATCGCCGCCAGCGCGATCCACGTCCGGCGAACGATCCGCCGCAGCCACAGTCGACGCCGGTGCGGGGCGAGCCCCGACCGGATCGCGAGAAGCGTCGGGTCGAGCGGGCCGGCGATCGCGCGCCGCGGGTCCGGTGGCACGACGGGAGCGGCCTCGCCCGCGGCGCGAAGCGAAGGACGGAGCGGGAGCCGGCCGCGCATCAGGCGGCTCTCCGCGAACGGCGCAACCGCATCCGCCAGCGGCGAGTCGGCGACACGAGCTGGACGGACACGGCGATCAGGATCGTGGACAGCACGAGCCACGCGGCAACGCTGCGTGGCCAGAATGCATTGCGGCTCACGCCGAACTGCTGCACCGGAATCACGTCGGATGGGACAGCCGTCAAGCCGCGTCCGACGGCCGGAGCCCCGGCGGCGGCGAAGTCCAGGGCCACGGCCGGCATCGGAACCGGCTCGGTGACGGGCGCGTCGGAGAACACGACGACCGAGTCGCTGCCCGTGAGCAGCGCGGCCAGGCCGGCGCAGTACGTGCCGTACGTCGTCTGGGTGGTACAGACCACGTCCGCCATGGCGAGGAACGGGTTGAGGTAGGCGATCGCCTCCGGCGGTCGTCCCTTGATCGGTCCGAAGCCGCCGGACGGCTCGCCGAAGCGGGGCTGCGTCATCGCGCCCCAGAACACGAGGGCGAAGATCGAGCCAAGGGTGATCGCCATGACCCCGAACGTCGTGATGACCGTCGCGGCCTGCGTCCGCTTCACGAGCGATGAGCAGAACAACCCGAACGCCCCGAGCCCGAATGCCGTGGCGAACAGCACGATGTAGCCGCGGATGACGTCGTCAGGACCGACGCCTCCGAACACGAAGACGACGGCCGTCATCGGCACCGAAGCGGCGATCAGGATGAAGACGTAGGTGAGCGCGCTGAGCAGCTTGCCGATCACGATCGACACTGACGAGATCGGCGTCGTGACGAGCAGGTCGAGCGTCTGCTTCTCGCGCTCGAGACTGATCGCACCGGCCGTGAAGGCGGGCGCCAGCAGCACCACGAGCAGCGTGACCAACATCATCAGGCCGGCGAACAGCTCCTGGCCGATGGCCGCGGACGCATACGCCGCGGTCCCGCCACTCGACGCGCTGTAGCGCTGCTCGAGGATCAGCTCGTACATCCACGCGAAGACGCCGAGGAGCACGAGGTAGAGGGTCAGGACGACGAAGGCGCGCCGTCCACGCATCCGGCCGCGGAGCTCCTTGACGCCGACGGCGGACAGCCCGCCGAGCAGGCGGCGGAGACCGCGAATCGGGTGTGGTCGGCGCACGGCTGGAGCCGCGGCGGTGCGACCCGTTTCGGCCGCGGAGGCGGCCACGCTTTCGGCCATTGCGCCATCCGTCGTCAGATCCTCGACGGCAGGCGCCGGGACGTCCGGGACCTGACCCTCCATGACGTCGTCCATCGGTCGTTCGCTCATGCCGCGACCACCGGCTCGCGGTCGGCGGAGGTGACCTGGAGGAACAGCTCCTCGAGGTCGCTCGCCGCACGCGAGAACGTGACGACCTGGAGGCCCGCCCCGACGGCGCTCGCGAGCAACCGCGCGGAGGCCTCGTCGTCCCCGCGGAAGCCGAGCTCGATCGTGCCGTCTTCGAGGATCGACGCGCTGGCGACCTCGGGATCGGCCGCGAAATGGTCGCGGGCCGCTTCCAGCGCCTCGCCCTCGGCAAGGACGTGGACGCGCAGCACGGCACCGAACCGCAGGCGCCGCTCGATGTCGGCCACCCGGCCCTGGGCGAGCACCGAGCCGTGATCGACGATCGCGACGCTCGTGCACAGCTCCTCGAGCTCGGGAAGGATGTGGCTGCTGATGATGATCGTCTTGCCCAGCGCCCGGAGCTCGCGGAGCAGCTCGCGCAGCTCGACGCGGGCTCGCGGATCGAGGCCGGATGCCGGCTCGTCGAGCAGGAGCACCTGCGGGTCGTGGACCAGGGCATGGGCGAGGCACAGTCGCTGCTGCATACCCCGCGACAGCGCCTGGACGTACGTGTCGCGCTTGTTCGCCAGGTCGACCAGGTCGAGCAGGTCCCCGATCATCCGTCGCCGGCTGGCGGCCGGGATCCCGTAGCAGCGGCCGAAGAAGTCCAGGTATTCCCAGACCTTCATGTCGTCGTAGACGCCGAACGAATCAGGCATGAATCCGAGGACGCGGCGCACCTCGTCGGGGTTCCGGATGACCGAATAGCCGCAGATCTCTGCTTCGCCGGCGCTCGGCTCGAGCAGCGTCGCGAGGATGCGCAGCGTGGTTGTCTTCCCCGCGCCGTTCGGCCCGACGAGACCGAAAATCTCCCCCGGCTCGACGGCGAGGTCGATCCCTGCGACGGCGAGCGTCCGGTCGTAGCGCTTGACCAGGCCCTCGGCCCGCACGATGGCGCTCATCCGACCACCCCCGACAGCTCGACGCCGAGGTTGAAGCTGACGCTGTCCACGTTCTCGTTGACGAAGCGCACGAGCAGGGTGCCCGTCGTCGGCTCCACGTAGTTCGCCGCCGAGGCGAGGCTGTAGCGCCTGGCCCTGCGTGAGGTGCGGCAGGCGGCGCCACTCGCTCGCGGCGACGTCGAAGACCTCGAGCTCGGGCACGCCGTCGAAGTTCACGTTGCCGTCCGGAGGAACCTCGCCCGGGCAGTTCTCAAGCTGGGCGTCGCACACAGCGGGGATCTCGTCGAGCGGCTCGATCGGCTTCGGCTTCGGTCCGCCGCCGACCCCGATGTCGCCGCCGAAACCCATGTTGAGGACGACGTCGGTGGTGCGGAACGTTCCCTCGAATGGGATCGGGCGGTAAGCCAGCGTGGCGCTGCCCCGGCCCATGTCGATCGACCACGGCGACTTGTTGAAGAAGGCGGAATCGGTGCTCGTCACGCTCGAACGGAGCAGGTCCGAGGTGAAGGTCGTTTGCCCGTGGATCGCGAGTGGAGCGTTGAAGTAGTACAGGACGTTCCCTGTGCGCCGGGGCGCCTGGCCCTGGATCTCGATGTCGAGCACCTCGTTGGAGCCCCAGGCCAGGATCACCGGGCCGTCGGACGGCAGCTGGTTCGAGGTCCCGAACATCGGGTCGTACGTCAGCTGGTCGACCATCGTGTGGCGGACGTACTGGCGGATGACCGCTTCCGATGCTCGCGAGGCATCCGGGAAGAACACCGAGCCCACGACCTTGTCGGACAGCGGCTGGCCGAAGAAGGTCGGCGAGATGCGGGTGTTGACCTCGGCGCGCTCGCCCGGATCGAGGTCGGCCAGGACCTGGACCGTCGAGCCGATCACGACCGCCGGCTTCTCCAGCCGTTCGGTGGATGCGTTGCGCACTGACCCCTTGAGGAAGCCGTCGACAAGCTGGAGATCGGCCTCGATCAGCGGGACCGTCGCGGGCGTCTCCGCGCGCACGGCGCGCAGCGAGGCGACGCCCACCGAGAGGTCACGGACGCGCGACGGATTGCCCTGCAGGATGTCGAGCCCGCCGGCAGTCGCGTCGCCGCCGAAGAACTCGCCGCTGACCGGCGACGACAGGAGGGCGCCGCCCGGCACCGCGAGCTGGTAGGTCTCACGGGTCGGCGAGAAGACGCCGAGGTAGACCTGGGCCGCGCCGTCCGTGGCGCCCGGGGCCCCGCGCACGATCGCGATCTCGTTGACGATCACGCTGCTGCCGCGCAGCGCGGCGCCGAACCCGTACGCCCCGGCGGCGAAGACCACGATCAGGATCGGCATCGTCACCCACGCCCACTCGCGCCGGTCGAGGCGGCGCAGGACGAGGTAGTTGACCGGTCCGATCAGGAGGATGTACGCACCAAGGAGCAGGAGCAGCCCGCCGATCGGCGGCAGGGCGAGCGCCGGCAACTGCGAGACGGCGCTGATCAGCTGGCTGTCGTCGGTGAGGACCTGGCCGGTCGTGGTCCGCTGCGGAAGGAGCCGCCGCCAGAGGTTCTCGGCGGCGCTCTTCTCGGCGATCCACGGCGTGGCGGGGTCGAAGCCGATGATCGTCACGAGGCCGCTTCCGTACGGTCGCTCGGCCGCGACGACCCGGTCGCCGACAGAGGCAAGCGCACGTCCGCCGATGAGGTCGCCCGACAGGGCCGCGACGTCGGCGGCGTTTTCGGGCAGCTCGCCCAGGAGACCGGCGAGCGACTCGGGAGCGGCGTCGGTCGTCGCCAGCGGACGGTAGGGGAGGATCGTGTCGGGGAACGCCGAGAGGGTCGCGGGACCGGCCGTCCCGCCTGCGATCACCAGCCGTCCGCCACTCGCCAGCCAGCCCTGGAGCGCGGCAAGCTGCTCCGGCTCGAGGAGGTTCGAGTCGACGTCCTGCCAGATCAGGCGGTCGATGGCGCTCCACGCTTCAACGCGCGACGGCAGGTCGGCCGGCGTCAGCGCGAGCGTGACCGCGGCCTGCTGCTGCTGGTTGGGCAGGAGACTCAGACCGGTGACGATGCCCTGCGGCCGCTCGGCGACGATGCCCACGACCAGCTGGGACGCGTCGCGGACCGCGTACTCGGCGCGGGCCGACGCGATCTCGTTGTCGCCCTCGACGAGGTCGACCTTGATCTCGCGCCCGAAGCCCGGGGGCTGGGCATAGAGGAGGTAGACCTTGTCCGAGCCGGTTGGCAGGTCGACAGGCGTCCCGTACCGCGTCCGGCTCTGCGAGCCGCCGTCGAGCCGGAGCTCGCCGGTCACCGACGGTCCATCGTTGCGGAGATGGACCTCGACGGCCATCCACGAGCCAACCCGCGCGTGACCGCCGAGCAGCACCCGCGCTTCCATCGTCGGCGCGTCGCTGTCTGCCGCAGCCACCGTGGTCGCCAGCGAGGCGAAACCGATGAGAACGAGAACCGGAATAGGGAGCAGGCGGGCCATGATGCTCTTGCTCTGGGATGGACGGCGCACGCGTACTCCGCTGAGGATGGTTGGTCGGTGACGGAGCAAGGACGCCTCGGACCCCACGAAAGTTGCGCCGTCGACCGATCTGGCTCGTGCGCCCGGGGACGGTCCGGGCGTCGTGGCCGCGGCTATCGTACGATGATTTCCTTCCACCATCGCCCGCGACGCAGGTCGCCGACGAGGACACCGTGCCCCAGATCCGACCATTTCGAGCGCTTCGCTTCGACCCGTCCGTCGTCGGAGACCTCACGAACGTCGTCGCGCCGCCGTACGACGTCATCGACCAGGAACGTCGCGCAGAGCTCGTCGCCCGGCACCCGGCCAACGTCGTCCGGCTCGACCTGCCGGCCGAGGAGGCGGGTGACGAACCGGACGAGCGGTACCGCCGCGCCGCCCGGACGCTGGCCGCCTGGCGCTCCGACGGCACGTTCCGCAAGGACCCGCACCCGTCCATCTACGTGTACGAGCAGGCGTACTGCGTGCCGGGCACCGCCGCCGAGCGTACGCAGCGCGGGTTCTTCGGGCGACTGCGGCTCGAATCGTTCGAGCCCGGCTCGACCGTGCTGCCGCACGAGCGGACGCTGTCGGGTCCGAAGGAGGACCGCTACAAGCTCCTCCGTGCGACCGGCGTCAACACGAGCCCGGTCGTGGCGTTGTACCGAGACATCAGCGGGCGCTCGGCCCAGCTCCTGGACGACCTGACGAGCGGGACGCCCGCGGTCGACGTGACCGACGACGAGGGCACGCGCCACCGGTTGTGGCCGGTGCCGGCAGATGGAGCGGAGCCGAATTCGGGCGTGGCGGGCATGCTGGGTCTCGCTGCCCGCGGCCCGCTCACGATCGCCGACGGCCACCACCGCTACGAAACGGCGCTGCGCTATCGGGACGAGCGGCGAATGACCCGGTCGTGCGACGAGGACCCGGCGTTCGACTACCTGCTCGTGCTGCTGGTCGAGGCCGGCGAGCCCCTGACCGTGCTGCCGACCCACCGCCTCGTGCGCGTGGGTGCGGGCACGGGCTCGCGCGCGGACCTGCTGGAGCGGGCACGCGAGCTGTTCGAGGTCGAGGACGGTGTGGACCGCGAGCGCCTGCTCGCAGCGTTCGAATCGCCGGACGAGGGCGGGCGAGGCCGGTTCGGAGTCTGGATCGGCGGCGCGGGCGGTGGGCGCGGGGCGATCCTGACGGCGCGCCGGCAGGAGTTCCGTTCATATCTGCCGGCCGGAGGCGACGCGGTTCGCCGGCTCGACGTGACGTTGCTCGGCGTCGCGCTCGAACGTCTTGCCGGCGTTGATGCCGCGGCGGTCTCGAGTGGCGCGATCGGGTACACGAAGTCCTCCCGGGAGGCGCTTGCCGCCGTCGACCAGGGCGACGAATTCGACCTCGCCTTCCTGCTCGATCCGACGCCCGTCGCCGACATCCTGGCCGTGGCCGCCGATGGCGACGTGATGCCCCAGAAATCGACCTACTTCTATCCGAAGGCCCTGACCGGCCTCGTGATCAACCCTCACGAATGGTGACCGCATGACCGATGCCCGCCCGCCCGAGCAGATCCTCGCCCGCACGAGCGGCCCCACCACCAACGGCCGGCCCGTGCGCAAGGACGAGATCGAGCTGCACGATCGTGGGCTGTACATCGAGTCGTGGCTGCCGGAGCGTCGCTCCCGGCGCAAGCCGCTGCTGATGGTCCATGGCGAGCTCGGGGGCTCGTGGGTCTGGGAGCGCTATCTCGGCTACTTCGCGGGACGCGGCTGGGAGGGCCACGCGCTCAACCTGCGCAACCACCACTGGTCGTCGACCGCGGATCCGGCGGAGCTCTCGTTCGAGACCTACACCGAGGACGTCGTCGCGGCGTTGGACCGCCTCGGCCCGAACACCGTGGCGATCGGCCACGGCCTGGGTGGTCTGCTCGTGCTCAAGGCTGCCGAACGGATGCCGATCGCCGCCCTGATCCTGATCAGCCCGGAACCGCCCCGGGATCTGCGGGAGCCCGTGCGTCCGCACGAGTTGCGCGAGATCCCCGACGCGTACGGGCGCTCGGTCGTCGGCTGGGAGACGCTCCCGGAGCGACTCCAGCGCGATGCCCGTGACCTGACGATCGAAGACGTGCTGCGCATCCAGCACCTGATGGGCCAGAAGCCACACGAGTCGGGGCAGGCCAGGCGCCAGATGCTTGCCGGGGTGCCGATCGACCCCCGGGCCGTCCTGGATGTCCCGCGGCTGGTCATCGGTGGCGGGCTGGACCGCACCGTACCCCTGGACGACTCGGAACGGGTAGCCGAGTGGATCGATGCCCAGTTCGAGCCGTTCGGGGCGCATTCGCACTACGGGCTCGTGCTCGGCGAGCAGAGCTTCCAGCAGGTGGCGGAGACGATCCGCGGGTTCCTCGAGCTGAACCGGCTGTAGCGTCCCGGGCGGCTGCCTGGCGACCCGGGCGTCCGACTTGGTGGCCAAATACCAGCCCCGGTGATTGAAGGGCCAGAGTTCAGGCCGCATCGGGCCACGCTGGCCCTACTTTGGCGGCCATTTCCGCTCCGCCGCGAATATCTGGCCACCAAGGTGGCCCATCGCGAGGCACCGGTCCTGACTTTCAATCATGGGGCGAATATTTGACCAGCTCTCGGGGAAGCGTGAGTGTTCAAAGAAGAGCGGGCGGCCCGAGGGCCGCCCGCGCATCGATCAGGATCGTGGGCTGTATCGAGCGATAAGGCTTTCGCGATCGTGGACGGGCGATTGGTCAAGGCGACGCGGACGGCGCCACATCGACGGCATCCTCGGGATGGAGTTGGACGGTCGCGAGGACCTCCTCGAACCACGCCCGGTCGTAGGGAGCGACGGCGGCTGGATCGTCGGGGGCGCGCGGAGGAGATCCAGTAGCCGCGGCCGTCGGTTGTGACGGCGACCATGGCGAGGTGGCAGCCCTCGACCCCGATCAGTCCGGTGGCGCCGTCCACGGCGATCGGCTCGGTTGCCGTGCATCCTCGCCCGCCATCTGCTCCCGCGATCCAATCCTCGGGCGTGGAATCGCCGATCGGCTGCGAGGTGATTGCAGGAACAGGTTGTCGGTCAGGACCGGGTCGTCAGTCGTCGAAACCGGGGGTCAAAAAGGAATTGGGGGACGCCCGGGCCATCCGTCCAGGGCTCGGTCGCCGCTCGAGCGGTCCATCCCTCGGGGTACGACACGCGAAATCCCGTGCAGCGCGAGGTGAAGCTCTGGGTCAGCGGCGGAGCGGATACGGGCGACGGCGCCGCCGATGCCGGCGCCGCCGATGCCGGCGCCTCGGAGGGCGCGGCCGACGCCGGCGGCTGGCTCGCCGGTCCGCCCACATTCGAGCTCGGCGAACCGATGAATCGGGAACCAATGAAGAGGACGGCGACCACGGCGGCGGCGCCGAGGCCGATCGGCAAGAGCTTGCTCATGGTGGGAACCCTCCACGGGCCGAGAACGACCCGCTGTCGTGTCTGCTCAGTGCGATCGCGGACCGCGTCGAACGACGAGTCGGGCAACGAGGTCGGGCCATCCAGCAGGAAGGCGTTGAGCTGCCGGTCGAGGTCGTGATGTTCGGTCATGCCGTTCGCTCCCCCGATGCCGTGGATGCCCGAGCGTCTGCCTCGAGGATGGCCCGGAGCGCCCGTTTGGCGTGATGCATGCGGGACTTGACGGTCCCGACGGGAATGCCGATTCGAGCCGCGACCTCCGGCAATGGGAGGCCGAGGTAGTGGTGGAAGACCAGGACCGCGCGCTGCTCGACGGTGAGCCGTCGGAAGGCACGCTCGAACTGATCTCGGTTGTCGACTGCCTGGTACTCGTCGGGCCCGTGCACAGGCTCGACCGGCAGGAGTCGGATCCCCTCCGACCAGCGCGTGCGACGCCTGGCCTCGGAGTAGCACGCGTTTGTCAGGATCCGGTGGAGCCAGGGCTCGAAGAGCCTCGGGTCGCGCAGGGTCCGGATTTCTCGCCACGCGGTCAGCAGCGCCGACTGGACGGCGTCGTCAGCAAGGTCGTAGTCGCGCAGGATCCTGAACGCGATCGCCATGCATCCGTCACCGGTCAGGCGAGCAAGCGAATCGAAGGCCTCTCGATCGCCGCGCTTCGCCTGGGCCACCAGTTCTGCGTGCACCCATCCCTCCGGGCCTCGGTCGTGGTCGCGTCCGACGTGGCCGCGATTGGACTAGAGAGTTCCCGGGGCAGCCTATCGGTTCAATCTGCCCTGCGACCCGGTCGACGCGACCTCAGGGACAAAGCAAACGCCCGGTTGAAAACCTGGCGTTGTGCGCACGCTTCCCGCGCGGAAGGCTGCAACGAAGGCGAGTGATTGCGCGGGCGGCTGGAGGGCCGCCCGCGCGAATCGAGTCCTCGGCTCCCGCTCAGGGCGCGAGATCAGGCGGGGGCACCAGCGCCCGGACTCGACGGCCTGGAGGTCCTCGAGACCGATGGCGGCGAAATCGGCCGATGCGAGCCAGCCATCGCAGTCGATTCCCTGCCGACTTGGTCGGCGGAGAGCCAGATCCCGATGTGCTGGGGCGAGCCGTCCCTGACGATGACCGCCGACCAGTCGCCGGCCCTCTCGCCTGGGGCCGTGGTCTGCTCGGTCGTGCCGCCGAGGGCCCAGGAATTGCCATCACGGGCAGCACACTCCAGCCGGACGGTGTGGGTGCTTGCGCCGTACGTCGTGACGGCCGTGCCGGACACGCTCGCGCCATCGGCGACGGCGTCGACGTCTGTGGTGGCGGTCGCTCCGTCGAGCTGGAACTGGACGGTGCCGCCGAACGGAGTCGGCGAGGGCGCGGTGGGCTCGGCCGAGGGAGCCCCGCCCACCCCGCCGGAAGCAGGCGTACCGAGGAGCTGGCTACCGATGACGAGGACCGCGATCACGGCGGCGGCGCCGAGACCGATCGGCAAGAGCTTGCTCATGGTCGGGAATCCTCCACGGGCCGATGACGACCCGTTGTCGTTTCTGTTCGATCTCGGCACGGACGGCGTCGTAGACCTGGTCGTCCAGCTGCCCTGCGTCTTCGCGAAGGAAGGCGTGGATCATGCGGTCGGGATCTCGGGACGCGGTCATGCCAGTCGCTCCTGGGAAGGCGGGGTGGCCCGGGCGTCAGCTTCGATGCTGGCCTTGAGCGCCCGCGTGGCGTGGTGCAGCCGGGACTTGGCAGTCCCGACGGGAAGTCCGGTTCGTGCCGCCACCTCGGAGATCGAGAGCCCGAGGTAGTGGTGGAAGACCAGGACGGCGCGCTGTTGGATGGTGAGCCTCCGGAAGGCCCGCTCCAGCAGGTCGCGGTCGTCCACGGTCAGGTAGTCGTCGGGGCCGTACGTGCCCGCGACGGGAAGGATCCTCAGGCCCTCGGACCACCGCGTGCGACGCCTGGCCTCGGCGTAGCACGCATTGGTGAGGATTCGGTGGAGCCACGGCTCGAAGCGGGACGGGTCACGCAGCGTACGGAGCTCGATCCAGGCCGTGATCAATGCGGCCTGGACGGCGTCCTCGGCCAGATTGCGGTCGCGGAGGATCTTCACCGCGATCGCCTGGCATCGGTCGCCCACCATGCGCGCCAGGGCGTCGAACGCTTCCGCGTCGCCCTGCTTCGCCTGGCGGACCAGCTCCTCGTGCACCCATCCCTCCACTCCGTGGCGATCGACCCATCTGGGACCGATCACCAGTTGAGAGCGTTTCGGGGAGCCTAGGTGTTCAATCCCGGATGGCTAGGATCGTTCCGTGATCGAGGACGAGCTCGGAGCCCTGCTCGCGGAACACGCCGAGCGGCATTCGGTTCCCGGGGCCGCGATCGGGATCCTTCGCCGACGGAGTGGTCACGACCGCGTCCTACGGAACGGCCAACGTCGTGACCGGCGAGGCGGTCACCGCCGAAACGCGCTTCAGCGTCGGATCGTTGACCAAGTCGATGGTCGCCACGGTGATCGCCGGGTTGGCGGATGCCGGCCGCTTGTCGCTGGACGATCCGGTTTCGGCGCATGTGCCGGAGCTGCGTGGCGGCGGATGGGCCGAACGCGCGACGGTTCGCGACCTGCTTGCGAACCGCTCCGGGCTCCCGCTGCGCGCGGCGCTCGAGTTCGGCTTCGCGGCGCATCGCGACACGGACGATGGCGCGCTGGCGCGGCTCGTCGCGGAAATCGATCCGGACCTGCCCGCCAGCGCCGTCTGGTCGTACACGAACGTGGGCTGGTGCGTGCTGGGGCGGGTCATCGAGACCGTCACGGGCGACACGTGGGAGGTCGCGATGCGGCACCACCTGTTCGACAGGGCAGGCATGACCAGCACGACGTTCGCAGCTGGATCCGAGCCAGGCCGGCGCGTCGTGGGGTATGACGTCACGCCCGGTGGCGCGGTGGCAGTCGAGCCGTTGGTGGCTCGCGCGTATGGCCCAGCCGGAACGAGTGTCGTCTCGACGGTCACGGACCTGCTCCGCTTCGCGGCCCTCCACCTCCAGGACCCGTCCCTGGCTGCGCTTCGCGCCGTCCAGGCCGACGTGTCGATCCACGGCTGGTTCGATGCGTGGTGTCTCGGGTGGGCTCGGTTCGAGTGGGAGGGCGGCGAGGTCTGGGGGTGGGACGGTCTCATCAGCGGCGAGCGATCGGCGCTGCGGATCGTTCCGGAGCACGATGCTGCCGTCGTCCTGATGACGAACAGCAGCACCGGGCGTGCCCTCTATCGCACGCTCTTCACCGAGCTCATGGCCCGGCTCTTCGGGATCACCGTCCCGTCACTCCGCCTCGACCCATCGCCCGGCAGCGCGGGCGATCTCGCCCGCTTCGCGGGCGTCTACGGATGGCCGGACCGCGAGATCGAGGTCACGGTCGCCGGCCGCGGGCCTCCTCATGCGGGAGGAGGGTCGGGAAACCGAGGCGCTCCCGATCGATGACCGGGTCTTCCTCGTCGACGCCCTGGATCCCGACAACCCCACGGTGACGTTCGGGGCATTCGATGCCGCCGGCCGCCCGTCGGTGCTCTACGACATGCTCTGGGGACTACCCCGCCTGCGCAGCAGCGCCTGAGCCACGGTTGAAGGGTTTCGGGACCCGCTGGTATCATGCCGACCGGCTTGCGGTCCCTGACCGCCACGACGCCGCGCCGCATTCGTCTAGAGGCCTAGGACACCGCCCTCTCAAGGCGGAGATCACCGGTTCGAATCCGGTATGCGGTACCACCTCCTTCACCACAATATCTTGTGGTTCGTTCGCGTTCCGCTACTACATCTTGTAGTTCTCACCAATTCGTACGTCTGCGAGCTCGTGTGCGGTACCACCTTCCCGCCGGCGAAGTCACAAATCCCGTGACCTCTGTGACTTTGCGCTCGGCTGGGTCAGGAGACGATCGCCGATCACGTGACCTCAAGCCACTTCATGCTTGAAAGCCGGTCCCGCAGCGAGCATGCGGTACCGCGAGCAGATCTGCACCGTAACCGCGCGCGACGGCGCAGTAAGATGCGAGACCTGATGGACCAATCGGCGAACCTGGCGGCCATTCCACCCGACATCGCATCGGCGGTTGCCGGCGCCCGGCTCGTAGGCTCGCCGACGTCGGACAAGGACGACGAATGGGGAGTCGCGGCCCGCGCGGCGATCCGCATCGCGCGCGACATCGGGGCACGCGTCGTGCTGGGTGACGTGTCGACGCGATCGTTGCTCACGACGCCGTATCTCGCCGGTGGCGTGGCTGCCGACACCGAGGGCTTCAGCTCGGGTGAGGGAACTGTCGGTCGCGACGAGCTCGAATTGCTGGGCCGTCACTACCTCGTCGAGCAGCTGGACGATGCCGCCGCGGCAGGTGTCGAAGCAGACGTCTGGCTCGCAACGGAGCCCGGGATCAGGAGCCTGCCGATCTTCCTCGAGCGGTTCCCTGATATCGACGTGATGGTCATGCCGCGATTCGACCAACCGTCATGGCGACAGCGGCTCGGGGGCGACAGGATCGAGGGGGTCAGGGCCCGGGTCGGGGATAGAACGCTCATCCTGGCCGACACCGACGGTCGCCTGGCGGTCGATCGTCCCGATCCGAAGGGCTGACCTCCCGACGGCCCAGTCGTCCCAGCCCCGTGCGACTGAAGTCGGACTGCGCTGGGCGCGGCGGCTCAGGCGTCGCGGCGGGTGATCGCCAGGACGGAGGCGCCGAGAGTGACGGCGACCCAGGCGGCGAGGACCAAGGCTCCGGCGATGGGCTCGAGAACTTCGTCCCCCGCCCCCCTCACGGTGGTGAACGCGGCCGCGGCGGAGCTCGGCAGGAACTGCAATACCGAGTCCAGGCTGTCGGGCAGCAGGACCCCGGCGAGGGTCGGCAGCACCAGGACGCCGCCGATCAGGATGCCGATGCTGCTAGCCGCGCTGCGCAGCAGGATCCCCAGACCGAGGCCCATAAGCGCGATCGCGGTGAGGTAGCCGGCCATCCCGAGCACCGAGCTCAGGACGCCGTCGTCGGTGAGCGCCACGGTCGCGCCGCCACCGGCCGAGAGGATGGCCATGCCCACGACGAAGGCGGCCAGGACACCGATCAGTGCCGTGGGAAGCACGACAACGGTGAGCACGATGGCCTTGGAGACGACAATCTGCCAGCGCCGCGGCACGGCCGCGATGGTGGCCATGATCATGCGCGAGCCGTACTCCTGGGCGCCAGTCATCGCGCCCAGGACCCCGACCAGGAGCACCGCGAAGTCGGCGCCGAGCAGGACGGTCGAGAGCGGGTCGCCGGGTCCGAACCCGCCCCCCTCATCCGGAGTCGTGACGGAGCCGGTGTTCACGGCGGCCGCGATCGCGCCCAGGCCGACCAGCAGGAAGACGACGGCGCCCATGCCGATCCAGGTGCTGCGCAGGGTCCGGAGCTTGATCCATTCGGAGCGGATCGCCCGTCCCAGAGTCTGACGGTCAGTGGTGGTCTTCGGCTCAGTGCGGCGAGACGTCGACTTGGCCGCGGTGGTGCTTGCCTCAGTCGTCATGCGGCCGCGCTCCTGACAACTTCGCCGGTGGGTGATGCGTCGGGGGCGGGGTGAACTCGACGCTGCCCCGAGTGAGCTCGTAGTAGGCGGATTCCAGTGAGGCCCCACGCGGGGCCAGCTGGTGGAGGCGGAGTCCGTGTTCGGCGGCGATGTCGCCGATCTCATCGGCCGTGCGCCCATCGACCTCGAACCGGCCGGCTTCTGCGGACGTCAGGGTCACGCCGTCTGCCGCGAGCAGGGGCGCCAGAGCGCCGGCGTCCGGAGACGTCACGACGACGACGCGGCCCGAGGCGTGCTCGATGAAGGCATCCATGGGGGTGTCGGCGAGGATGCGGCCTTGGCCGATGATCAGCAGGTGATCGGCGACCAGTTCCATCTCGCTCATCAGGTGCGAGGACAGGAGCACCGTCCGTCCCTCCTGGGCCAGTTCGGTGATCAGGGCACGGATCCACTGGATGCCGTCGAGGTCGAGGCCGTTGACGGGCTCGTCGAGGATCAGGACCGGCGGGTCAGCTAGTAGCGCCGCGGCGATGCCCAGGCGCTGGCCCATCCCCAGCGAGAACGAGCCGGCGGACTTGTTGGCCACTTCGGCCAGGCCGACCGATGCGAGCACGTCGTCCACCCGTCGTGACCCGATGCCGACCGTGGCACCGAGGGCGAGCAGGTGGTTGCGGGCGCTGCGGCCGCTGTCAACGGCCCCCGCGTCGAGCAGCGCGCCGACCTCGGCCATTGGGGCGGGCGAGTCGACGTACGGTCGACCGTTGACCAGCGCGGCCCCGGAAGTCGGCCGGTCCAGGCCAAGGATCATCCGCATCGTCGTCGATTTTCCGGCCCCGTTGGGACCGAGGAAGCCGGTGACGACACCCGGACGGATGGTGGCGCTGATGCCATCGACGGCGAGCTTGCGGCTCGCCGGTGCGCAGAGATTGGCGTATGACTTGGTGAGTTGCTGCAGTTCGATCATGGTCTCCCTCGCACGTCGTTCGGCGCCTCGTGCCTGAGGAAGGGATCGCCATTAACGCGTATGCGATCGACCTCCGACCGCCAGCATCGACGGTGGAAACAATCTCTCCGGATCGGCTCGATGTGAACCGGTGTTTGGGGGCGCCCCGACCCCGGAGCCCCGTGTCGGAGCCCCCATATGTAGCGTCTCATTATGCCTCTCGTGGTGGTACCGGGGGAACGCGGCTCCGACGTGTGAGGCGGTTCACAGCGGCACTCGGAGGGGTTCCAATATTGCGCTCCCGACAGGAGTTGGAGCGCGCGGATGCCAGAATTGGACTCTGGGTGTCCGGCGAACACCCGCGGGGAGTCACAGAAGAGTCCGGTCTCGCTCACTCCGCGGTTGATCGTCCCAGCGCGGCTGCCTCATCTACGATCCCGGCCTGCGGCTCGACCTTGTTGCGGAATAGCCCCGCAAAGCCACGCGAGGACGGGAACGCCTCGAGGAACATGACCAGCCCCACCGTTAGCGGGACCGCGAGGAGCGCCCCAGCCGGCCCGAGGATCCACACCCACACGACGACCGCGATGAAGACGACCAGCGGGCTCAGGTTGAGTTCGCTCCCCATAGCCACCGGCTGGAGGAACTGATCCTGGGCGAAGTTGATGAGGGTATAGCCGACGATCACCAGCACCGCCGCCCCCAGCCCGCTGTCGAGAAGGGCGAGGATCGTCGGCGGGATGACGGCGATGATGGTGCCGATGTTGGGGATGAAGCTGGCGGCGAACACGAGGATCGCCCACAGGACGGGCAACGGCACGCCGAGCACGAACAGGAGCACAAACGAGAGCACCGCGGCGAACAGGCCGAGCTCGGCGCGCACGACGAGGTAGCCTCGCAGGTCGGTGGCGAATCGCTCCGTGCCGAGCAGGAGCGCATGCTGCTCGCCGAAGGCTGCAGCCGCCCGCGCCCGCAGCGACGTCGCGCCGGCGAGCGCGTAGATCATGGTGAAGGCGAGGACGAACATTGCGCCGCCCGCATCGGAGACCGCCGACGCCACCGGTCGGACGAATGCGAGGATCCTCTCCGGCGAGATGATCGCGGAGATGGCACCCGGATCGGCGCCGAACCCGAGCTGCGCGAGTTGATCTCGTACCGCCGCGAGTGCCGCGCTCAGGCGGCCCTCGTACTTGGGGATCTGGACCACGAGCTCGCCCACCGAGAGCGCGGCGATGGAGGCCGCCACGAGAACGACGGCGAGGACGACCGCGATCGTGCCGGCCACAGCGAATCCGTGCCGCACGCCACGCCGCTCGAGCGAACCGACCATCGGCCAGGTGGTGAGGGCGATGAAAAGCCCGAACATCACCGGGACGACGAGCGAAGCAACCTCGCGGAGACCCAGCATAGCGACGAGAACGAACACGAAGCCGCCGAGCGCCATGAGCGGAGCGGCGGATCGGATCATTCGGTCGGCGCCGGACACATCGTTGCGGAGATCAGCGGACACCTCTTGCCTCCTTGGCTCGGTCGGCTCAGCAGTGGGAGCGGCGTTTTCGCCGCTCCCACCGATGCGGTCAGTGCGCCGCCGCGCCCGGGGCGGGCTTGGGAAGCGCCGCGTCGATCTCATGGAGCCGGTACGCGAGGCTGAGGCTCGAGACTCCGAACACGACTGACCAGGCCCCGACGAGCCACACGAGCGAGATCAGTCCACCGCCCGGGAAGGCGACGAGCAGGGCGCCGAACACGATCGACGCCACGCCGCCGAGTGCCATCCAGAACTCGCCCTCGAGCTCGTTCCGGAGGGCGATGGCGGCGATGACCTGGAACGTGCCCGTGGCGATCGCCCAGAAGGCCACGAGGTACAGCAGCGACAGGGCGGTCAGGCCCGGCCACACGAAGGTGACGACGCCGACGACGACGCCGAGGACGCCGATGATGGCCACGGCCCAGGCGTGGCGTCGCGCGACTGCGTCGCCGCGAGCGAGCGCGACGAGCAGCGCGACGCCGTCGACGAGGACGTAGGCGCCGAACAGGAAGACGAGCACCGTGAGCGTCGTCTCCGGCCAGATGAATGCGAGGACGCCGAACACCAGTGCGGCGATGCCCCGGATAGCGAAGACCCACCAGTCGCGGGTCACCAGACCAAGCATTGGAACCTCTCCTTTCGATTGATTGAACCAACGGACGAAGCGTCCGGTCCGCCGGGATGAGTGGTCGTCACACGATCCGGCCAATTCGACCGGCCGTGTGGAATGCCCTTCGCCGCCGCCTTCGCGGCAGCGCGTGGCGAGTGGCGCAGCTCCGTCCCTAAAATGAACGGAGGCCACCGGATGCTCCAGGCTCCCGGTGGCCCTCGCGACGCTCGCCCGGGTCAGGGCACGAGCGCCTCGCGCGTCGCCTCGACGGACTCCTTCGCGAGCCGTCGGGCCTCCTCGAGCTTCGCCGTGCGCGCCTCGTGCGACGCCTTCAGCTCCACCCTGCGGGCGTCGATGTGCTGCCGCTGGTTTTCACGCGCCTTGGCCTGCTGCTCGCGCAGCGTGGCGAGGCGCGCCTGGAATTCGGCGTCCTGCTCGGCGAGCGCCGTGCTGATGCGATCTTCCAGGGCCTCCAGCTTGCGCCGCTGCCCGTCGATCGCCTTCTCCACGTTCGCCTTCGCCTGGAGCGAAGACTCCCGAAGCTCGGTGCGGAGTTGATCGAGCTCCATCCGCGCGGCGTCGGTCTCGCGGATCAGCTCCGTGTCGATGACCTCACCGGGGAGGCGACGGAACGTCGTTCCGCCCAACGCGCCGAGGCGCGTATCGATCGGCGTCACCCACATCTCGTCGATGTCGGCGACCACGGCGGCCGTGCCCGGGATCAGCGAGGCCGAGATCTCGTCGACGAAGTCCATGCTCACGCCGGCCTTGAACATGTCGTACATGAGCCCACCGAAGCCGCCGACGTACGCACCGACAGCGACGCCAGCCGGGCCGCCCAGAAGCCCGACGAGGCCGCCCGTGACGATGCCCACGAGTGTTCCGATCGGCCCGCGATCCGCCGCCTGGCGGACCGACACGGTCCCCGAGGCGTCCTTGGCGATCACGGTCGA
>CAWGQH010000015.1:0-182257 GCA_963824735.1 uncultured Chloroflexia bacterium | reverse complement strand
GAGAGGCGCCGACCGTTGTCGCCGTCGAGCGGATGGCCGAGAAGCGATTCGATCTTCTCCAGCCGGTAGGCCACGGTCCGCGTCGCCAGGTTGAGTCGCCGAGCCGCAGCGGTCACGTTTTCGCTGGCGTCGAAGTAGGCCTGGAGCGTCTCGATCAGCTCCCCGCCGAACCGCTCGTCGGCGAGCAGCGGGCCGAGCTCGCGTCGCACGGTGGCCTCCGCGAGCTGCGGGTCTGCGAGGAGCAGGCGCTCGAGGGCGAGTTGCTCCGGGTCCGGAATCCAGCCACGCAGGCCGAGCCGCTGCGCGGTTCGCGTGGCGTCCACGAGATCGGCATACGTCGCGGCCAGCGTGCCAACGCCGTCGATCGGTCGTGATCCGACCGCCACCCAGGCGGGCCGAACCGTCTCGGCCGGGGTCCCCTTGTGCGCCTTGCTCCTGGACCGGGCTGCTGCAGCGAGGCTGCCGAGGACCGTGTCGAGGGCATTCGGCACCCGCGTCAGGCCGGCCCAGTCCTCACGGGCGAGGATACAGATGCGGCCCAGGAGCGGCAGCACGGCCGGCAGACGGATTCCTGCACCGACGCCCTCCGCGCCCGGGGCGGTCGACCCGACCAGGTGACCGATCCGTCCGGCGAGCAGTTCGAGGTCCTCCTCGCCGATGCCCGGACGCTCGGGGCTCGGATCGCTCTCGGGGCTGGGCACGATCGCGACCAGCCGGTACGCGCGGTCCGGGTTCAGACCGTGTCGCGCCGCCACGCGGCGCAGTCGGGCCTTCGCTCACGGCGTCGTCGGCGACAACGCCGAGGAGTTCCTGGAGCGCACCGCGACGGGACTCCACCGCGCGGGCGAGGATGTCGCGCTCGGCGATCCGATAGCCGTCGGTGACGGCGAGCGAGGTGAGTTCGTTCCACAGGAGGAGGAAGCGGCCGAACGTGGCGAGGAGGCGCGGGTCCAGCTGGCCCGCCTCGATCGCAGCGACGCAGTGCTCCCAGATCAGGCGCCGGGTGACTGCGTAGCGGTGCTGCAGCGCCGACAAGAGGGCGGTCGGTCCGCGCCGCGATCGCTCCCGAAGCGCGCTGGATCGCCACGATCGTCTCGAGGTCCAGCGATCCCTTTGGCCTCGAGCGCCTGCGTCTCGACCAGCAGGTCGGCGAGCGAGTCGGCCTCAATGAGACGGCCCGGCGACCGCGGTCCCCTTGGCCGCCTGGAGCCGGCCCAGCTCCGCCTCGATCGCTGCGGCGGCCGCGGCTTCGGGTCCCAGCTGCCCGCTCATCGCGATGGTGCCGATGAAGACGCTCAGGCGAACATCGTCGATCGGATCGCCGAGCTCGGCCGCCACGGCCGCCGCCAACTCGTCGGCGCCTGGCAGCACGCGGCGGATCGCAGTCCAGAGGTCGTCGTTCGGGTCCATGGGAACCTCGAGTCGCGTAGAGGCAGTGTGGCGATGTTGCGCGGATGCTGCAAGGACGTAGCGAGTTCCTCGGCGACGGGAATGCTCACGAGGTCCATTGCGCGGTTACTGCAGTCGCAACCCCGCCGTTCTGCTCAGTCGAGCTCGGCATGCAGCGAAGGCCCCGATCTGCCTGTGTTCGAGCGGCGAACCCGGGTCGAAGTGCGGGATTGCGCCGCAGCCGCGTTAACCTGTCCGCCGCAGCCCGCGTAACGGTCATGCCATCGGTGCGTTACCCAATCATGAGGAGCCAACGCTGGCTCGCGATCCTGGTCCTGGCGGTCGCTGCATGTTCAGCGCCTGCCGCGTCGTCGCTACCGCCCGCGACCTTCGAGGAGTTCGCGACGAACGCCTGTGACGCCTTCAGTGCGATGTTTCGGGCGGTCGGCAACCCCGACGCCGGGACTGACTCGGAGCTCAGCAAGGCGCTCGACGAAGCGGTGCAGCGTGGCGATCCGGCCGAAGCCGGCCGCCTCGCGGAGGCCATCACGGTCGAGCTCGAAAGCGGCCGGCAGGCGGCATCGCGAGCCGCCGCGTGGCCGCCGGGCTTCGCGGCGATGAGCGAGCTCGATCGCGTGCTCCTGGCATTCGAGGCGATGATCGACGCGAAGCGCCAGACCGCCGGGAACCCGGATGGACCGGACCCCCAGGCGGCGTTCGAGGCCGCCGGTGGCGGGGACGCCTGGACCCAAATGCTCCAGGCGGCCCAGGCTCAAGGGGCCGCTCGTCCATCGAACGCGCCGCCGCACGAATGCGAGGGCGTCCCGATCAGCTGGTGATCCGGTCAGGGCTGCGCGGGGATGGATGCCACCGCGCGGACCGGGAACGTGCCGGTTCCCCGGACCGGGGCGGGGATCGCGCTGAACCAGGCACCGTCGACAGGGACCGCCGCGAGGTTCGTCAAGTGCTCGCAGATCGGGATGCCGGCTCCCAGCAGCCCGGAATGCGCAGGCCGCGTGAGGTCGGCCGGGTCGTCGATGTTGAGCGAGTCGATCCCGACGATCGCGGCACCCGATTCGACGAGCAGTTCGACGGCGGCCGCAGTCAGGAATGGGTTGTCGCGGCCGTATGCCTCGCTGCCCCAAAGGCGGTCGTGCCCCGTGTGGATCAGGACCGCCCGCCCGCCGAGGTCATAGGGGAGGAGCGCTCGCGCGTCGACGGCGCGCGAACCCGAGCCCGTCACGTCGACGCGCACCGCCGGGACGTCGACGAGCCGCTCGAGCGGCAGTTCGCCGAGATCCTGCCCGTCGGCGAGGCGGTGGAACGGGCTGTCGACGTACGTCCCGGTATTGCCGCACAGCGTGATGACGTCGATCGCGAAGGTCACGCCGGGTGCGTAGTGGGCCGTGCTCGCCTCGCGGGTGAGGTGCGGCCTGATCTCGGGCACCGGGAGGCCGGGTAGGTCGTCATGCCCTCGACGATCGGATGACTGAGATCGACGAGTCGTCGTGCGCCGGTCGCCTCGCCGCCCGGCGTCGCCGGTTCGGTTCCCCGCTTGTGCGCCTCCTCGAGGATCCGCCGGTTTCGAATCCGCACGTCGCCGACCATCAGCAGCCGGAGATCGCGGACGAGCGCATCTCCGATCCACCCGTCGGTGACGTCCTCGCCCGGGACGTCGAGCCGGAAGTCCTGGCCCTGCAATCCGCCGCCATTCGTGAACTCGATGTCGAAGTCAAACGCGACCCGGCGATCCATCGTGCCTCCCTCGCTCGACCATCCGATCTCTGGCCATGTCGGTGTTCCCATACAAACACGACGCGGGAAGCGATGGTTACTCCACGTCAAGCGAGCCGGGCCGTTCCGCCCTCCGACCTCCCGCTTGTCGTGACCGTCTTCGTCGTCGCGGCTGCGTAGCTTGCCGGCGCACCGGCCGGTTCAGCCGCGGCGCCCGCAGTGCTGCTCGATAGTCATGAGGAGCTCATCGATGTCGATCGGCTTCGAGAGATAGCCATCGAAGCCCGCGTCTTGGAACCGCGCCCGATCTCGTTCCATGGCCTCTGCGGTAATTGCGAGCACCGGGATGGATGCGGTCCGGTCGTCCGAGCGCAGCCGGCTCAACGCCTCCACGCCGTCCATGTCCGGCAGCCGGATGTCCATCAAGACGAGCGCCGGTCCACGCTCGGTCGCCAACGTCAGCGCCTCTCCGCCTGTCGATGCCTCGAGCGTGCGATACCCGGTCGCCCGCAGCACGTCCCGAAGCAGCCTCATGTTCTTCGCGTTGTCTTCCACCATGAGGATCTGCTCACCAGCCATCACTGGGTCGGTGGTGCAGGTAGTGTGAACACAAACATGCTTCCCTTCCCCGGCTCGCTTTCGACCCAGATGCGCCCATCGTGCAACTCGACCAAGCGCTTCGACAGCGCCAGCCCGAGCCCGGTTCCCTCGCGCTGCTCCTTGCCCGCAGTGGCCTGCTGGAATTCCTCGAAGATCCGTACCTGGTCTTCCTTGGCGATCCCAGGCCCGCTGTCGCTGACGGAAACGCGCATCTCCCCATCGATTCGGGCCACCGCGACGTCGACGGTGCCGCCGGCGGGCGTGAACTTCACCGCGTTCGAGAGCAGGTTGAAGATCACCTGCCTGACCCGGCGCTCGTCGCCGATGACGGTGTTCGTGCCAGGCGCCGACGAGAGCAAGATTTGGACGCCTTCCTTCGTCGCTCGCTCGCGGACGATCACGACCCCGCGATCGAGCGCCGCGGGCAGCGAGAATGGCGCCAGCTGAAGTTCGATTTGTCCCGCCTCGACCTTCGAGAGGTCGAGGACGTCGTCGATCAGCAATTCGAGATGCCGTGCCGAGGCGAGGATGTCGTCGAGGTACTCGGCCTGCTTCTCGTTGATCTCGCCGTACAGCTGCTTGCGCAAGACCTGCGAGAATCCGCTGATCGCGTTCAACGGAGTCCGGAGTTCGTGGGACATGTTGGCGAGGAACTGCGACTTGTGTTGGCTCGCTGCCTCCAGCTCGCGGGCCTGCTCGTCCAGCCTGGACAGGGCGCTCGTCAGCTCCCGAGTCCTGTCCTCGACCTGATGCTCGAGCCCGGCATAAGACGCCTCCAGCTGTCCAGCCATCCGGTTGAACTCCTCGGCGAGAGCGCCCAGTTCGTCGCGGCTCGAAACCTTGATCCGCTGATCGAGCGCACCGGAGCCGATCTTCCCGGCGGCGATCTGGATCGACTGGATCGGTCTAACGAGGTTGCGCGCCAGCAGGACGCTCGTCGCGATTGCCACCAGCAGGAACACGACGAGGAGCAGCGCCGTGCGCCAGATTGCCGACTGGATTGGTGCGAACGCCTCGCTGAGGGGCTCCTCGACGAAGACCCACCAACCGGGCGGATCGACACGGTGGAAGGCGCTGATGACCTCTCCCCCGTCCGGGTCACGGCCGGTGGCGACCACGTCCGAGCGCGTCGTCGTCGGTCCGCTCAAGGCGGTCCGCACTTGCGGGAGCGCGGCGAAGCTCGTGTGCGCGAGGACACGATTGATGTCGGGATGGGCAATGAGGGTGCCTTGGGCGTCGACGGCATATGCATAGCCCGCGGCGCCGATCCGTGCCCGGTCGATCGCGTCCTCGACGTCTATCAGGTCGACGTCGGCCTCGATGACGCCCTGCCCGGGCGCGCGCTCGGCGATGGCGACCGTCATGTGAGCCCTCCCGTCGCGCTCACTGAAGACGACGTTCCCGAAGTATGTCTGGCCGGTCCTCGCGACGATGAACGCGGGAGTCTTTGAGCCATCGCTCTCGCACTCCGACGTGTCGATCTCGTCGATTTCGAAGGAATAGACGCGAACACAGGCTCGGCCACCCTCGTCGAAGTAGGTCAGCGCGCTCAGAAGCTTCTGGTGCCCGAGAAGTCCTTTGAATTGCTGAAACCGCTCTTGTCGCGTCGGGTCGTCGCTCGGCTCAGCCACCGTCTCGAGATCGCCAACGATGTCCTCGATGAACTGACCGATGGAAACGGCGGCGGACGAAGCCTTGTCCGCCTCCACTCCGGTCACCGCCCGCTTGCTGTCCTCGTAGGCGAAGTAGGACTCGGTGATACCCACTGAGACGATGGCCGCAACGACGAGCACCACGACGACCAGCGTGTACTTCCAGATCAGGCGGTGATGCGGCCCTGCGGACGCAGGCACGGGATGCACTCCAGTCCGGGTGTTCGCCTATCGATAGACCTTGTCGGCGCGCTCGATCACCGCCTGCGGCACGACGATGCCCAGCTCCGCGGCTTTCGCGAGATTGATCGCGAACTCAACCCTCGGCACCTCCTCGACGGAGAGCTCCGCTGGCGGCGTGCCCGTGAGGATGGCATCGACGTATCGTGCGCCGGCGGCGCCGACGGGACCTACGTCGACTCCCAACGAGAAGAGTGCCCCCCCTTCGACCCATTCCTTGCGGTGGGCCTGTACAGGCAGCTTGGCTTCTGCCGCTAGCTCGATCGTTCTTTTCGAGTGATTTAGTCGCAGGCTCGGCGAAAGGAGGAAGACCCCTTCGACGTCTCCAGGGGCCAGCGCGTGAAAGACGCGCTCGAGATCCGCTGCCTCGGTCGCCTCACGAATGTCCAGCTCGAGCCCGAGCTTCTCCGCGGCGTCCCGTGCCTGCGCCAGGAGGGGTGGCGTGCTCGGGTCGTTTGGATCGACGAGCGTAAGCAGGGTCTTCAGACCTGGCACGATCTGATGGTAGAGCTCGAGTTGCTTGACGACCGGATCCCGGGCCCCGTAGACCCCCGTCAGGTTCCCGCCCGGGTGGGACAGGCTCTCCACGAGGCCGGACCGAACAGGATCGGACGGGTGAAGGAAGACCACCGGGATCCGATCCTGGGTCGCCGACGTCGCAGCCTGAGCAGCGGCGATGGATTTGTCCTCGAACGCAACGATGACGTCCACGTGGTCGTGAACGAATTTGGCGGCCTGTCGCTCGACCTCTCCTGGTTCGAGATTGCGCCACAGCAGCTCGATTCTTGGGCTTCGCACTCGCCCGCTATCGGTGAGCTTTGCCATGAGCTCGTCCTGCGGACCGTCGACCCACCCCAAGTCAACCAGGCGCGCCACCAGCGTATCCAGGGATGGCGGCTCGTGGTCCGTTCCCACGTGCATCAGGCCGACGCGTGGGATGGTAGTTGTGGTGGAACTGCCTGGCCCGGGCGAACAGGCGCCAAGCAGGAAGGCGCACAAGAGGACGCTCATCGGAGCCAGCGTGGATTGCCAAGGCCTCATCAGACTTCCTTTCTCCCCCGTGCCCCTCGGCCCCTCGGCCCCTCGGCCCCCGTGCCCCTCCGCCCCTCGGCCCCTCGGCCGCGTAACGCTACTCCATGCCCGGCAAATCCAGCCCCACGCGGCGACTACCTGCCTCGGCGGTGTCAAGCGATACCTGGCTCCACGGAACGAGGAAGACGAGTCAGCGACCGTCATTGCTGACCTCCAGCGCCATCGAGCGAGGCCGCGGGCTTTCGTGCCACGGTCCCAATGCAAACGTCATGCTGTGCACGACGGGGCAGGCGTCGCCTGACGGTACCCACCAGCGGCATGCGGCGCGAAGTCCCGAGGGGCGGTGCCGCCCCTCGGGATGCTGTGGAGTCAAGCGTGCGCGGCCGGGCCACTGTTTCTATCCTCCGACAACGACGTCGTAGCCGGCCTTGGTCGCGAGCTTGAACCTCAGATGGAGATCCTTGATCGACATGTCGAGACGCGGAATATCGAGCCGCGGATCCACGGCCGCGCCGCCAGTCCCTTGATCAGTTTCCAACTGGTACGCCGCCACGTTGCTGCCAACGAGCACTGTCAAGGCAATAGCGCAGGCCAGCGCACTGACTGGATGGATGATCCGAGCGGGGATGGTCGCCTTCGCGACGATCAGTGAGTTGCGAAGCATGGTCGGTGTCTCCTCAATTCGACAGCAGGGATGGTCTTCGGGAACGGGGATGGACCGCCGAAGCCGACACGCGGGTCAGAAGCCGCAGTTCGGGTTCGGGGCGTCGAGTTCGGAACGGAAGGCGGCGCCGACCGGCGCCATGATCACGCTGACGTCGGTGGCGGGAGCTCCCGACTCGTTGCGGACCAGGTGGCCCTTGCCCGAATCGACGTAGCCGCCACCCGCGGACACGACGACCGGTGTGCAGTCCGGGTCGTTGGCGTCATAGAACGTGAGCTGACCCGTGACTTGACGGTGATGAACACGGGATACGGGTGCCGGTGCCAGCCGGTCGAACCGCCGTCCACGTAGTCGTGGCGCCGGACCACGACGTCGATCGGGCCCTTGGACTCAGCCTTGAACAGGACCGCCGTTGTCCGGGAACGACGTCGACCTTGAAGTCGTCGTACGAGCCTCGCGAAAGAAGCGTGGGCGCGACGCCGGAAGGCGGTGACGCGAACGTCATGCTCACCACAACGGCGAGCAGAGCGAAGGCCGCGACGGCTGCGGCGGCGAGGGATCGGGTGCGCTGCATGGTCAATCTCCGTTGCCGGATGTCTCTGCGGAACGTCTGCGTCCGCTTCGCCGAACGTACGGGGACACCGATCGGGTGCCAACCATGCCTCCTTGCAAATGCGGGGGATGCTGGCATCCGGGCTTCGTTGGGCCTCCCGGCGCAGGAGGAGTCAGCCCGGGCCGGGCGCGCAGTACCGTCGAACCATGCTGGGGAACTCGTCGATGTCGATGGGCTTGACGACGTAGCCGGCAAAGCCGGCGTCTAGAAACCAGTCATCGCTGGCATCGATGCGGAGAGCAGTCACCGCCACGACAGGAATCCGCGACGTCCGCGGCTCGGCCCCGAGCATCCGCACGGCCTCCGCGCCGTCGAGATCCGGAAGGCGCACGTCCATCAGGATGACGGCCGGGAGATGCTCGGAGGCGAGCGCGATCCCGTCCGCCGCGGTCGCGGCCTCGATCGTCCGAAAACCGGCGGAGCGGAGCACATCGGCAGCGAGCTTCCGGTTCCTGTCGTTGTCGTCGACGATCAGGACGAGCGGGAGGTCCGACATCACGGGCGTATTCTCCGCCCATGCCGATCCGGCTCGTGCTCGCCGAGGACCACTACCTCGTTCGGGAGGGCGTCCGGCGCCTGCTGGAGGCGCAGAGCGAATTCGAAGTCGCAGCGGTCTGCGGGGACCTCGACTCGTTGCTCACGGCCGTCGAACGCGAGGGTCCAGACGTGGTGGTCACCGACATTCGCATGCCGCCGGGCCACTCGGACGAGGGGATCCAGGCAGCCCGACGCCTGCGGGAGACAAACCCGGATCTCGGGGTGGTCGTCCTCAGCCAGTACGCCAATCCGAGCTACGCACTCGCGCTCCTGGACACCGGCAGCGCAGGGCGTGCCTACGTGCTGAAGGAGCGCGTGTACGACCTCGATCCTCTGGTCGCTGCCATCCGCGCCGTCGCGGGAGGAGGCTCGCTGATCGACCCCAAAGTGGTGGAAGGGCTGGTGGCGGATCGGACGCGCGCCGCGACCTCCCCCATCAGCCAGCTAACCGCCCGGGAACGCGACGTGCTGCGGAAGATGGCGGAGGGCATGAACAATGCGTCGATCGCCGATGACCTCGTCGTGACCGAAGCATCGGTCGAGAAAGTGATCCACTCGATCTTCATGAAGCTTGGGCTGACCTGGGAGCCGGCGGTCCACAAGCGCGTCAAGGCGGTCATCCTGTACCTGGCAGAGAACGATCCGAGTCATCGGGACAATGGCAGCCAGCCATGAATACGCGATCCGCCGTCGGTCCGGTCGTCGATGCCAAGGCGGCCATCCAACGCCTCGACACGATCTCGAAGACCGTCGAGTCGTGCCTGAGGGTAGTGCCCGGCAACCGTGAACTCGAAGGTCAGCCCGCCATGCTCGTCGAGCACCTCCACGGTCGCCTGCGACCCACGTGACGCGGACGACAGCGCCTCGACCCAGGACCAGTAGACAGCAGCAATGATCTCAGGCGGGAAGTCGCCACCTGAGGAAACGTCGACCAATGCAGTCACGCCGGCGCTATCCGCGGCATACCTCAGGGCGCTCGCGAACCCACGCCCTTCGAGCAGCGGCGGATAGACCGTGTGCGCCAACCCTGTCGTTTCCTCCAGCGCCTCCTGTGCACGTGCGGCCATCTCGTCAATCAGCCCAGTTGCGCCCGCCGGATCACTGTCCACGAGCCCGGCCAGGTGTCGCAGATCGATGGCAAGGGCGACAAGATATTGCTGGACGCCATCATGCAAGGCCCGCTCTATCGCTCGTCGATCGGCATAGGCGGCCTCGGCCACACGCCTTCGCGACGCGCGAAGGTCCGCTACCTCACCCTGAAGTCGATTGACAGCCTGTGGCGTCCGCTCATGCGAGCCAGGTTTCGACACGCCCACCTCTTCCTAGGGAGTCGTCGGTGGTTTTCCGACGCGTCAAGTCGCAGACCGGAATACAGGGTGAGCCATTCCCCCAGTTGCCGGCAGGTCACTGCTGGTCTGTGGCACGAAGCTAACCGGACTCGCGCTCCTATACCAGCCGCGTCAGCCTTCCCGAATTTGTGGCATCGTTGCTCAAGCAACGAACCCGGAGGACCGTACGATGACCGACACCGACACCAATCCCGAGACGGCAACCCGCGTTTCGGACGAGCAAGCCTGGGAAGAGGCGCTCATCGCCGATCTGCGCGCGAACGGCGGCCGGGCCTCGCAAGGGCCACTCAAGGGTCACCCGATCATCGTCATGTACTCGACGGGAGCGAAGACCGGGGAGCGCCGTCGGTCGATCCTCACGATTTCGCGCGACGGCGACGCGTATGTTGTCGCGGGGACGGCCGGCGGCTCCCACTCGACCCCGGCGTGGGTGGCAAACCTCGAAGCGCATCCCGACGTCGAGTTCGAGTTCGGCGACCAGACGTACTCCGGCCGCGCCGAAGTCCTCCGCGAGGGCGCCGAGCGCGATCGGCTATGGGACCAGCACGTCGAGGCGCTGCCGCACTTTGCGGCGTACCCGGAACAGACCGGGCGCGTGATCCCGATGGCCCGGATCGTCAAGACCGGCAGGCTGAAGATGCCGCCTCCTCCAGCATCGTAAGATCCCGTTGACGGCGGTGCTTGACTGTGCATAGCGCGGCGTTGGCGCACGCGCGCGGGCCATGAGTGCTTCGCATGAGCGGAGCGACGGGGGAGGGATCGCGATGGCGGGCGCAGGACATCGGAAATTCGGAGGCGGCCCTCCGAGACGGGCCTGAGCCAGAGCGACGAGCGAGCCGTCGTGGAGGCACTTGCACGGGCCGTCGTGGAGGATGCCGCACCCGAGGAACGGCCGCTCTTCGGTCCGATGACCGAGGCGTACTACGACCCGAGGCGAGGCACACCGGGTGGCGCGAAATCGGACGAGATGCTGGGGTTCGGCGTGGATGCTGCCGCCGCCGTCGTGCTCGTCACACCCATCGCGCTCGAGGCGGCGAAGAACGTTCTTGGGCTACCTCGTCGGGGAGCTGCAGGCGGCGTTCAAGGACGAGGCCAAGCCGATGATCCAGGCGCTGGTCAAGCGAGTGCTCGGACGCAGTCCGAAGCCGGAGGGCGAGAAGGCCGCCGCCGAAGCGCCTCCGCCTCCACAGCTGACCCAGGCGCAGCTCGACGAGCTTCGCAAGGTGGCCCTGTCGACCGCCGAGCGAATGGGCCTGCGAGAGCCCAAGGCGTCGGTGCTGGCGGACGCGATCGTGGGGGCGATGGTTCTCTAGCGGCTGGGTCTGATGCGGCTCAACCCGTTCGCCTTTCCCTCCGACACGACCTTCCGGTTCCTGCTGTTCATCGCGGCCATCATCGGGGTCAGCCTGCTTGCCTTCGACTGGCTGTATTCGCAGTTCGCCGACCTTGGGGCCGAGGCGCAGGGCCTGTACCAGTGCCTGCTCGGAATGAATGCTCCAGTCGGCCAGCTACCCACCGACGATCAGCAATCCACGTTCCTGGCGTGCATGGCCGACGTGAACGAAGCTCGACGAACGGCGGTCGTGGCGGGCGTGGTTGCGTTGCTCCTCGTCGGTGTCGTGGCATACGTCGTCGCAGTCGCCATGTTGCGCCGCCGGTACCGCCCATTTCACGAGGCGGATGCGCCCGAGCTGTGGGCCCAGATCAACGCGCTGAGCACCGAGGCCGGCATGTCCTCGCCGCCCGGGCTTCGGTGGCAGCCGGTCGACGTGCGTGCGCTTGGGCTCGCCTTCGGACCGCCTGGGCGTCGAGAGCTCGCGTTCACCGGGGGTCTCGTGCCGCTTGCGGTCCGCGACCCGCCCGCATTCCGATCCATCGTCCTCCACGAGCTCGCGCATATTCGCAATCGGGATGTCGACCTCGCCTACTACGCGATCGGCATCTGGCGAGCGCTGGTGGTCGTGGCGATCATCCCGTTCGTCGTCACCCTGCTGGACGAGTTGGTTTCCGATCCGGGGATTGTGGGCAGCTTCGGCTGGCGGTTGCTGGCACTGGTACCGCTCGTGTATCTCGTGCGCGCCGGCATCCTGCGTGCGCGCGAGCACGACGCCGATGTCCGAGCATCCACGCACGAGCCGGAGATCCGGCGCGTCCTGGCCGCCGCTGCCGACCGGGAGCGGCCGACGTCGTCGATTGCGGGCTCTTCCGGAGGTCGTACCGGCTGGCTTCGTGCCCTGGCGTGGCGCCGACATCTCGCGTGGCACCCCACCAACAGCCAGCGCGTCGCGATCGTCGACGACCCGGCCCCGCTCCTTCGGCTCGGGGTGCTCGACGCCCTGGGCGTCGGCATCGTCGGGTCGCTGGCGTACGAGGAGGTCGCCACCCTCGTCGGGTACTTCGGCCTGGGTCCGTTCACGACACGGGGTCTGGCGGCGCTTGCGTTCGGTCCGTTGGTCGGCCTGATCGTGGCGCTCGGGACCTGGCGCCAGACGTTCGCGTTCCTGGCAACCGGACGCGGTCCGGTCCGGATCGTGCCGCTCGCCCTTGCCCTTGTCGGTGGTCTGCTGATTGGCCAGCGTCTGGGTCTGACGACCGCGATCAGCGGCGACTCGGTGCTCCTGCGGCCGGACGTCGCGCCGTTCCACCTCGGCCTGACGATCCTCGTCGGCCTCGGCGCGATCCTGTTCATCGGCTGGTTGGTGGCGACGTCGCGTCTCTGGCTCCCGGTCGCGACCCGCCTCCGCTCCCCGACAATTGCCTCGCTGCCCGTGGCCGTCGGTGCGGCGGCGATCCTGGCGATCGCGATCGCCGTGTTCGAGATCGTGGTCTCCATGCGCGAGCTCATGGAGATCCTCTTCTCAACGCCCTCGGACACCCTCGCGTTCGTGCGGCAAGTCGTCCCAGCGGTCGGCCCAGAGTGGCTGTGGCGCCTGGTGATGAGCCCCGAGATCCGCGTGCTCGTCGAAGAGCCGCTCGATCATCGCCGGCTTCCTGATCATCGTGGTCGTGCCGTGGGCGGCGGCGCCCCTGTCGCGCCGCCTTCCGTCGCGGCCCGTGGCCGCCTGGGGGGCGCTCGACACGACCACCGACCCGCCGACGATCGAGCGTCCGGAGCTGCGCCCGCGCTGGGCACTGGGTGTCGGACTCGCCGCAGGGATCGGCATCGCCATCGGATCGGTCTTCCTGCATGCCTGGGCGCACGCCGGGTTCGACGCGGTCGTGCGTGACAGAGACGAGTTCCTGTTCGCCTTTGCGTTCTGGACCCTGAGCGTGACGCTCGCCGGACAACTGGCCGGCGGCGTCATCGCGGCCGCGCGCGCCGTGCCGTTCGGGACGCTCCACGGGATGCTCGCGGGGCTCGTTGCCGGCATCATCGGGACGCTTGTCGAGGTCATCGCGCGGACGACGTCCGGCTGCGTCACTGCCCTCACCATCGTCGAGGGTCGGCCGTGCGGGCGGCCGCCGACGGTCGAGTACATCGTGCCGTATCTCGAGATCGTGTTGACGGTTGGGCTTACTGGAGCGGCGATTGGTGCGGCGATCACGACCGCGGTGCGGAGGCTCGCCTCGCGTCGCCCGTAGTGTCGAGACCGGGCCCGATTACAACGCGACCTCGCGGCCCGTCCGCGCCGACTCGTAGAGCGCCCCAAGGACCCGCGCCTGGCCGGCGGCGTGCTCCCGGCCGAGCAGAGGCTCCGCATCACCGCGGACCGCAGCGCTGAAGTTCTCGAACTCGTGGAAGTAGGGGACCTCCATGGGGTTCGGATCGTCTGGGTGCCAGCGCGTGACCTCGCCGTCGCGGACCAGCGTCGCCGGGTCCGCCTGCCACGGGTCGAGCAGCATCGCCGAGCCCACGTCCCCGATTGCCTCGAGCCCACGGTGGTCCATCGTGAAGGCCGACGTAAATTCGGCCATGACGCCACTCGGGAAGCGGAGGACGCCCGTGAAGCGCAGGTCGACGCCCGACGGGCCCCAGGCCGCCCGCCCGTAGACAGTCTCCGGCTCCTCCCCGGCGAGCAGCCGCGCGCCGCTGATGCAGTAGCAGCCCACGTCCATGAGTGAACCGCCCTCGAGATCGGCCTGCAGCCTGATGTCCGTCGCGCGGTCGGCGCCCATCACGAACGCGAAGGTGGCCCGGATCGTCTGCAGTTCGCCGAGCTCCGGGAGCGTCGCGCGCAGCGCCGCCGCTTGCGGGTGGTGCCGCCACATGAAGCCCTCGGACAGGACCAGGTCTCGGGCGTCGGCGAGGTCGTACGCCTCGTGGACGTCCGCCTCGCGGGTCGAATACGGCTTCTCGCACAGCACGTGCTTGCCGGCCCGCAGCGCGTGCATCGTCCACTCGTGGTGCATCGAGTTCGGGAGCGAGATGTAGACGGCCTCGACGTCGGGGTCGTCGAGCAGGGCCTCGTACGAGCCATGGGCGCGCGGGATGCCCTTGGGCGCGGCGTACGCCTCGGCCCGCTCGAGCGTTCGGCTGCCTGCCGCCACGAAGGTCACCCGGTCCGAGCGGCGCGCGCCCGGCACGACCTTGTCGGTGATCGAGCCGGTGCCCAGCAGGCCCCAGCGGACCGGCGTCATCGACCCTTCGCCGGCCATCGTTCCTCCGCGCTCGATGTCGAGCCGGTGGTGTGGTCGTCGTGGGTTGTCGTTTCGTCCTCCCGCCCCGCCTCGGTCTGCGGCGCCAACGGCGTTTTGTGCGTGGTCGCGTGCTGCGCCTTGATCAGGTGCATGACCGCGTTGATCAGCGCGAGATGCGTGAACGCTTGCGGGTAGTTGCCCATGTGGCGCCCGCTGTGCGGGTCGATCTCCTCCGCGTACAGGCCGAGCGGGCTGGCGAACGAGAGGAGCTTCTCGCACAGCTGGTGGGCACGCTCGACCTCACCGATCTCGACCAGCGCCGACACCAGCCAGAATGAGCAGATCGCGAAGGCGCCCTCCTCGCCCTGCAGGCCGTCGTCGGTTTCCTCGGTCCTGTAGCGCAGGATCAGCCCGTCGACCGCGAGCTCGTCGGCGATCGCGAGGACCGTCGCCCGGATGCGCGGGTCGTCCGCGGGCAGGAACCGGACCAGCGGCAGCAGGAGCAGCGACGCATCGAGCGCCTTGGTGTCGTAGTGCTGGGTGAAGACGCCGCGCTCGTCCACGCCCTTGGCGCAGATCTCGGCATGGATCTCGTCGGCGGCTTCCTGCCACTCGCGAGCCAATTCGTGCTCGTTGCGCAGGCGGGCGAGGCGGGCACCGCGGTCGGCGGCGACCCAGCACATCACCTTCGACGACGTGAAGTGCTTCGGCTCGCCGCGCACCTCCCAGATGCCGCGGTCGGGCTGGCGCCAGTGCTCGAGCGCCTCCCTGACCTGGCGCTCGATGATCGGCCAGATCCGCTCGTCGAGCCGGTCGTGCGACTTCATGTGCAGGTAGAACGAGTCGAGGACCGCGCCCCATACGTCGTGCTGGCGCTGGTTGTACGCGCCGTTGCCGACCCGAACCGGCCGCGCCTCGTCGTAGCCCTCGAGGTGGTCGAGGACCCGCTCCTCGAGCTCACGCTCGCCGCCGACGCCGTACATCACCTGCAGGTCGCCGGGTCCCTCCGCGGCGTCGGCCACGAAGTTCATGAAGTCGTTCGCCTCCCAGTCGAAGCCGAGCGTGTACAGGCCCCACAGCGCGAACGTCGAGTCGCGGATCCAGCTGTAGCGGTAGTCCCAGTTCCGTTCGCCATGCGGCGTTTCGGGGAGCGACGTCGTGGCGGCCGCGATGATCGCGCCGCTCGGGGCATAGGTGAGGCCCTTGAGGGTCAGCGCGGAACGCTCCAGGTATGCGCGCCAGGGATGGTCGGGGAAGTTGCCGCGGGCGAGCCAGTGCTGCCAGTGGTGTGCCGTCCAGACCTGGCGGCGGTATGCCTCCTCGAAGTTCGAAGGCGGCGCGACCGGGCCCCACGACAGGGCGACGAAGCGAGTCTCGCCCTGCTTGACCAGCGTTCGGGCGAGCGCACGCGGTCCTTCGAAGCCGAGGTTGATGTCCGAGGTGAGCGTCAGCGTGACGTCCGACCCCTCGGTGCGGCAGACGCCCTGTCGGTAGTTATCCCCGCTGTACTCCCAGCGGCCGAGGAGCTGCCCGTAGTCGAAGACCGGCTCGCAGTCGATGGTCATCTGCACCTCGCCGTTCACGCAGCGAACGGTGCGCAGGAGGATGTGCTCGGCGTCGTAGTCGGTCGGGGCGCGCTTGTGGGTCGAGTCGCGAGCGTCGTCGTGATGCCACGGGCCCATGAGCAGCGTGTCCCGCACGATCGCCCAGCCGGTGGCGGTGTTCCAGCTCGTCTCGACGACCATCGTCCCCGGGATGTAGCGGCGGGCGGCCGGGACGAGGACGTCGGCGGGACCGAAGCGGAAGCCGCCGGCACTGCGGTCGAGGATCGCCCCGAACACGCTCGGCGAGTCGGGCCGGGGGATGCACAGCCACTCGACGTTCCCGCTGGGGGCGATGAGGCCGTTGGACTCGCAGTCGGAGATGTACGCGTAGTCGGCGATGGGCGGGTAGTGGGAGCGTCCGAATTCAGCGGGCTCGTCGAGGGGCCCGAACCTGGCGGCGCGTCGATCCATCGACATCGCGTGGCTCCCTGTGCGGGGGCGACAGTCTTGCACGACGTGGGGTTGCCGCCAAGCGTTGCGTGCTGGGCAGTCGATTACGGCAGGTAATCAGATTCGCACGAAGCTGCACGCCCAATGGCTCAGATGTCGTTCTGCGCGCATTGGCCTGCATGTTCGTGGGATTCCGATGAGTGGAAGTAATCACGGCACCCTCACACGGAAGCTAGCCGGCGAGGCGGGCCAGGTACTCCTTGCGCCACCGTTCGGTCGCGTCGACCGCGTTGAACGTGTACAGGTGCAGGTCCACGACGTCCGCGGCTGCATCGGCGACCGTGGGAGCGAGCCCGTCGAGCAGGCCGTCCGGCTTGTAGAACCCGCCGGAGCGCAGCAGTCGCGCCACGAAACGCACGTTCTTGCTGAGGAACCGATGCGTGTCGGCCACCCCGATCCGTGCCGCGATCGCCAGCAGCTTGTGGGGCTCGGTCACGCCGGGGACGCCGATATGGACCGGCAGGGTGATGCCGTCCGCGCGCGTCGCCGCGATCCACGACCCGATGGCGGACGGGTCGAAACACAGCTGGGTCGTCATGTAGCTCGCGAACGGCGCCTTCTCACGGAGTGCCTGGAGCAGCCGACCGTCGGCGATGAACGGGTGACCCTCGGGGTAGCCGGGGATCCCGATCTCGTCGAGGGGATGCCCGATCTCCGCCATCTCGCGCAGCAGCGACAGCCCGTCGACGAAGGCGCCGGGCTCCTTCTCGTCGCCGCCGACGACAAACGCGCGCCCGACGCCGGCGCCTTCCAGCCACGCCACGAGGTCGCACAGGTGGCTGCGGTCCCGAACCATGCGCGCCGAAAGGTGCGGCACCGCCCGGAACCCTGCGGCCTGGAGCTGCTCGCAGAGCGCAACGGTTGCTTCGATGCCCTTCGCCGGTGAAGCGGTCACCGAGACGGTCGCGCCGGCCGGCAGGAGCGCCGCCTTGTCGATCGCATGCTTCAGCGGCACCAGCTCGAAGGTCGGGTTCGCAAGGACCCGAGCGAGCGCCTCGCGACCCAGACGCCGAGACCGTCGAGCGACGCCGGAACAGCACGGCCTAGACCTCGGAGTCGGGGAAGGACGCCTTCCGCGTGGCGATGAAGTCGAGGAGCGCTTCGTCGATGCCCGGGTCGATCGGCGGTGCCTCGTACTCGGTGAGCATCCGCTTCCAGATCCTGTTCGCCCGCTGCGCTGCGTCGAGCGAGCCGTCCTCGACCCACTGCTCGAACGAGTTGTTGTCTGCCGTCTCGGACCGGTAGAACGCGCTCTCGAAGTTGGCCAGCGTATGGGCGGTGCCCAGGAAGTGCTGGCCCGGCCCGTTCTCGCGGATCGCGTCGAGTCCCTGGCCGTTCTCCGACAGGTCGACGCCCTTCACGAACACGGCCATCATCCCGCACTGGTCGGCGTCGAGGATGAACTTCTCGTAGCCGACCGACAGCCCGCCCTCGAGCCAGCCCGCCGCATGGAGCACGAAGTTGACGCCGGCGAGGACCGTCGGCTGGAGGGTCGCTGCGCTTTCGTAGGCGGCCTGGGCGTCTGCGACCTTCGACGCGCACAGCGAACCGCCCGATCGGAACGGGACGCCCAACCGCCGCGCCAGCGCGGCCATGACGTACAGCACGAGCGCGGGCTCCGGCGTCCCGAAGGTCGGCGCACCCGACTGCATCGACATCGAGCTCGCGAAGGATCCCAGCACGACCGGCGCGCCTGGCCGGACCAGCTGCACGAACGTCATCCCGGCGAGGGCCTCGGCGAGGGTCTGGGCGCACACGGCGGCCGCGGTCACCGGCGCCATCGCGCCGGCCAGGATGAACGGGGTCAGGAGCGTGGCCTGGTTGGCCTCGGCGTAGGCCCGCGCCGCGCCGAGCATCACCGAGTCCCAGACGAGCGGCGAGTTCGCGTTGATCAGGCTGAGGGTCACCGCGTGGGTCTCGAGGTAGTCGGCCCCGAACGTGAGGCGCGCCATCTCGACGGTGTCGCGCGCCCGCTCCGGCGCCGTCACCGAGCCCATGAACGGCTTGTCGCTGTAGCGGATGTGCGAATAGACCATGTCGAGGTGGCGCTTGTTGACCGGTACGTCGACCGGTTCGCAGACCGTCCCGCCGCTGTGGTGGAGGTGCGGCGACAGGTAGGCCAGCTTCACGAAGTTGCGGAAGTCCTCGATCGTGCCGTAGCGCCGGCCGTTGTCCAGGTCGCGCACGAACGGCGAGCCGTAGTTCGGGGCGAAGACCGTCGCGTCGCCGCCGATCCGGACGTTGTTCGCCTCGTTCCGGGCGTACTGGACGAACTCGCGCGGCGCGGTTGCCTGGACGATCTGGCGGCACATCCCGCGCGGGAAGCGCACGCGCTCGCCCTGGACGTCGGCTCCGCCGTCGCCCAGGACGCGGAGCGCCTCGGGGTCGTTGCGGAACTCGACGCCGACCTCCTCGAGGATCGTGTCGGCGTTGTGCTCGATGGTCGCGAGGCCCTCCTCGTCGAGGATCTCGAACGGCTTCAACGTCCGGGTAAGGAACGGCGTCCGCTCGACGTGGGCATGGAGCCGGGCGGCCTGGCGGGCCGCGCGGCCGCCGCTTCGCCTGCGATGGGCATCGTCGGTCATGTGCGGTCCCTCGAGGCTGCGGCGACTTCGCGCCGACGCCGCCGCGCCCCGCGAGCTCCGGCACTCCCGACCCCCCCATCGGCCGGGCGCTTCGGGAGCTCGACACGCTGCTCGAGGTTCGGGAACGGCGCCTGCCGGTGCGGGAACGCGAGCGCGTCGACGAAGTGCTCCTGGAAGCGGGGTTCGACCGCGGTCTCGATCTTCTCGACCCGGCGCGTGACATCCTCGATCTCGCGTCGTGCGGCCGCCGACAGCAGCGCGATCATCGCGCCGGTCCCGGCCGAGTTGCCGGCGGCCTTGACGCGGTCGAGGTCGCAGTCGGGGATGAGGCCGAGGACCATCGCGTGGAGCGGGTCGATCTGGCTGCCGAACGCGCCGGCCAGCCGGACCTCGTCGACGGCCTCGATGCCCGCGTGGTCCATGAGCAGGCGCACGCCGGCGTACAGCGCGGCCTTGGCGAGCTGGATCGCGCGGACGTCGTTCTGGGTGACGAGGATGCGCGGTTCGCCGGCGTGGAGCACGTACGAGAACGTGCGCCCGTCCGGGACGATGCGCGACGTCCTGTCCGCAAGCGACCCGTCGATGATGCCGTCCGGCGTGATGACCCCGGCGAGGAACAGCTCGGCGATCACCTCGACGATGCCCGAACCGCAGATCCCGCTGACGCCCAGCTCGGCGGCCGCCGCCGCGAACCCCGGCTCGTCCGACCACAGCTCCGAACCGATGATCCGGAAACGCGGTTCGAGCGTCTCGCGGTCGATCCGGACGCGTTCGATGGCGCCGGGCGCCGCGCGTTGCCCCGACGAGATCTGGGCGCCTTCGAAGGCCGGGCCGGTGGGCGACGAGGCGGCCAGCAGCCGCTCGCGATTGCCGAGCACGATCTCCGCGTTCGTCCCGACGTCGACGACGAGCCGGACCTCACCCTCGGCGCGATGCGGCGTCTCGGCGAGGATCACGCCGGCCGTGTCCGCACCGACGTGCCCGGCGATGCACGGCAGCACGTACGCCCGTGCCCCGGGGTGCGCGGTGATGCCCAGCTCGACGGCCCACGTCCGGACCGCCCGGTCGGTGGCGAGCGCGAACGGCGCCGTGCCGAGCGGGGTCGGGTCGATGCCGAGCAGGAGGTGGTGCATGATCGGGTTGCCGACGAACGCCAGCTCGAGGATGTTCGCGCGGTCGACGCCGGCGTCGCGCGCGAGTCCGGTGACGAGCGCCTTCAACGCGGCCCTGACCGCGCGCGTCATCTCGCCGGCGCCCTCGGGATGGAGCATCGCGTACGACACGCGGCTCATGAGGTCCTCGCCGAACCGGATCTGTGGGTTCATCACGCCCGACGAGGCGAGCAGCTCCCCGTTGGCGAGGCGGACCAGGTGCCCGGCGAGCGTCGTCGAGCCGACGTCGATCGCGACCCCGAAGAGGTCCTCGTGGTAGCCGGGCCAGACCGCGGTCAGCGTCCGCCCCTCGTGAACGGCCACCGTCACGGCGTAGTCGCCTTCGGTGAGCGCCGGCTGGAGCGCGCGAACGACATGCAGGTCCGATTCGAGGCCGGTCAGGCCCCATTCGCGCTCGAGCGCCTCGTACAGCCGGATCAGGTCGCCGGACGGGGAGGCGAGCTCGGGCCGCTCGACCTCGACGTAGTGGAGCCGCACGACGGGGTCGATGTCGAAGTCGCGGACGTCGAGGCCCTTGCGAACGACCTGGCGGTGGACCTGGCTCTCCTGCGGAACGTCGATCAGGCAGTCGGCACGGACCGTCGCCGTGCACCCGAGGCGTCGGTCCGCCTCGAGCCCCTTCTCTGCGCGGTAGCCGGCCTCCACCTCCCCGAACGGCGAGAGGCTTTCCGCGGAGGACGTGATCCCGTGCTTCGGGAACGACCCGACACCGATCGACACCTGGCAGCGGCCGCAGATGCCGCGCCCGCCGCAGACCGAATCGATGTCGACACCCAGCGAACGGGCCGCGTCGAGGACCGTGGTGCCTTCGCGAACGTGGCCGCGCCGCCCCGACGGGGTGAAGATCACGAGCGGCTCGGCCGAGCGCGTCATCCCGTCGTCGCCGAACCGGCCCCCGCGCCCGCGCCGGCGCCACGCCGGCGGTTCACCCTCCGGCCGCCGTTCTCGCCATCGGGCGGGGCAACCCGGAACTGGCGGATCCAGCGGCTGGCATCGCGGTCGTTGCCCATCAGCACGTCGGCCGCCATGACGGCGTGGCGGACGCCCTCCGCGATGGGGTTCGTGATGGCCGAGGTCAGCCCGCTCGCGATGGCCATCGTCAGGAACGCGCCGTTGATGCCTTCGCGGTTCGGCAGCCCGAAGCTGACGTTGCTCGCGCCGCAGGTGGAGTTCACGCCGAGCTCGTCGCGCAGCCGGCCGAGGATCCGGAACACCTGGCGGCCGGCGGTCGGCAACGCGCCGATCGGCATCAGGAGCGGGTCGACGATGACGTCCTCGCGCGGGATCCCGTGGTCGGCGGCACGCTCGACGATCCGCTTCGCGACCGCGAAGCGCACGTCCGGGTCTTCGGAGATGCCGGTCTCGTCGTTCGAGATCGCGACAACCGCCGCGCCGTACTTCCGGACGAGCGGCAGGACGCGTTCGAGCCGCTCCTCCTCGCCCGTAACGCTGTTCACCAGCGCCTTGCCTTCGTAGGCGGCAAGCCCTGCTTCGAGCGCCTCGACGATCGACGAGTCGATCGACAGCGGCAGGTCGGTGAGCGACTGGACGAGCCGCACGGTCGTCGCGAGGATCGCGGGCTCGTCGGCGAGCGGAATGCCGGCATTGACGTCGAGCATGTGCGCCCCGGCCTCGACCTGGGCCAGCACGTCCCGCTCGACCCGGCTGAAGTCGCCGGCCTTCATCTCCCCGGCGAGCAGCGGCCGGCCGGTCGGGTTGATGCGTTCGCCGATGATCACGAACGGGCGGTCGTCGCCGATGACCACCTCGCGCGTCGCCGATGCGATGACCGTGCGGGTCACGAGGCTGCCTTCGTCTCGTCGACGCCGCCGGTCGTGACCAGCTCGTTGAGACGCTCCTTCGTGTAGTGCGCCTCGAGCCGCTCCGCCTCCTCGCGCGCGGCCGCCTCGAGGTCGTCGTCGCAGCGTCGCTGCTCCTTGCGCCACTCGGCGATGTAGGCGTCCATCTCGCGGCGGCCCGCCTTGAGCGCTGCCCGGTCGATGGCGACCTGGAAGCGCGGGTGGAGCACGATCTTGCTCGCCCGCCGCTTGTCCTTGGCGATCACCTGGGCGGGGATGTCGCGCCACCAGATGACGGTCAGCGTGCCGGCCATCAGGTGGCGCTCCGGCGGCTTCGGCCGCGCCGTGCGGGCGCCGATATCGATGCGACCGATACCCGGCGGCCTTGATCGCCCGCAAGGGCATCAGTCCTCGGCGAGGGGAGCGCCCTTACGGCCCATCCCGGCGCCTGGCATCGATGTGAGCGATGCCAGGTTCGATACGGGCTGGGCTGCGGGGCTTGTGGCCGCCGATGCCACTGGTTTATCGCTCGCAGCGATTCGGATGGCCGTTGCGAGGTCGCCCAGGCCGGTCTGCCGGCATTCGAACGCCAACCCGAGCTTGTCCGCCGCCGCCCGGGCCCGCTCGACGAGCTCCGGGTCCTCGGTCTGCGCGAGGTAGACCAGCCGCCGGTAGTTGCCGAAGTACGTCTCGAGCAGCCCGGGGTGCTGATCCAGTCCGAGGCCGCGCCACACGATCCGCTCGAAGTTCCGAGCGAGGAAGTCGGTGAGGTAGAACGTGCCGACCTCTTCCTCCTGGAGCGCTTCGAACGCCGCCGCGCCGGCATAGAACTCGTAGCAATGGGCGCCGGGGATGCGTTCGACGCCCTCGAAGTCGTGCTCGAGCATCCGGTCGAGCAGCCCACCCGTGCCGCAATCGGCGTATGCCACGAAGACCCGGTCGTAGTCGCCGCCACGTGCGCGAAGTCGTGCGGCGACGGCGTCGGGAATGCGCTCGGGGCGGTTGTGCAGGTCAGCGGGGAGACAGGTCAGGTCGACGCCGGGAAGGTTCCGCGTCAGCGCCACGAGCTCGCGTCCGAGCGCACCACAACCGACGACCAGGACGCGCCGGGCAGGAGCGCCGTCAGGCAGCCGCGCGCCTGGCATCGATCAGCCTCCGGGCCGTTTCGGCGGCCACGCCGGCGTCGCGGCAGTAGGCGTCCGCGCCGATCGCTGCCCCGAACTCCTCGTTCAACGGCGCCCCGCCGACGAGCACGATGTAGTCGTCGCGCATGCCGCGGTTCTTGAGCTCGTCGATGACGACCTTCATGTACGGCATGGTCGTGGTCAGCAGCGCGCTCATGCCCAGGATGTCGGGCTTGTGCTGCTCGAGCGCGGCGATGAACTTGTCCGCGTCGGTGTTGATGCCCAGGTCGAAGACCTCGAACCCGGCGCCCTCGAGCATCATCCCGACGAGGTTCTTGCCGATGTCGTGGATGTCGCCCTTGACGGTCCCGATCACGACCTTGCCGATGGGCTCGGCGCCGGTCTCGGCGAGGAGCGGCCGAAGGATCGCCATGCCGGCCTTCATCGCGTTCGCCGCGAGCAGCACCTCGGGGACGAACAGGATCCCGTCGCGGAAGTCGATGCCGACGATCTTCATGCCGGCCACCAGCGCGTCGTCGAGGACCCTCGTCGCTTCCCAGCCGCGCCCGAGCAGGATGTTCGTGCCCTCGACGATCTCGTCGGCCATGCCGTCGTAGAGGTCGTTCTGCATCTGCTCGACGAGCTCGTCGTCCTTCAACGCAGAGAGATCGATTTCCTCGTAGTCGTCCTGGGCCATCGCCTCGAACCAGCTCCTCGTGCCCGGTGCGGCGGTTCCGCATTGCGGAACGGTGCCGTATAGTGGAACAGCCCGCGTCCGGAGCGTAATTCAGGGCCGCCTACGTGTCCAGAGTCCAGTCGATCGAGAGAGCGTTCGCCGTGCTGTCCGCACTCGCGGACGGCCCGATCGGCGTGACCGAGGTCGCGCAGCGGGTCGGCATTCCGAAGAGCACTGCGGCGCGGCTGCTGACCGCGCTGTGGCACGAGGGCGCGGTCGAGCAGGAGGCAGGCGGGACCCGCTACCGGCTGGGGCCCCGAATCGCGGATCTGGCGGCCCGCCACGTCCCGACGCGGGATCTGGTGGCCGTGGCGCGGCCGCATCTCGTCGAGCTCGCGACCGGGGTGGGCGAGGTTGCGGGGCTGTCCGTGCCTGACGGGCGCGTCGTTCATTACGTGGACCAGGTCGGCACCGCCCACGAGGTCCAGGTGCGGGACTGGACCGGCTCGCGGGTCCCGATGCACGCCGTGCCGTCGGGGCAGGTCATGCTCGCCGGCCTGGCGCCCGCCGCGCTGGAGCGCTTCCTCGCGACGCCGCTCGAGGCGTTCACCCCGGCCACCCTCGTGGACCCCGACGCCTTGCGCGAGCGCCTCCGGGAGGTGCTCCGCGACGGGCACGCCTGGGTCCGCGACGAGTTCAGCGAGGGGCTGGCGTCGGTCGCCGCCCCGGTGATCGACGGCGACGGTGAGGTGCTGGCCGCCGTCCATGTCCATGGACCGTCGTACCGCTTCCCGGCGTCCGGGCACGCGCGAGCGAGTCACCGAGCGGGTCGAGCGGGCCGCCGCCCGCGATCTCGGCCGAACTGGGCAGCGTTCAGCCGCGGCGGCGTTGACTCGACCTACTCGACCCGGATGCTGTCGACGATCTGATAGAGCTCCTCGACGTCTTCCGTAAAGGAGTCGTCTCCGCTGTCCGCGTCGATGAGGATGATCGTGCCGTCGACGTCGAGGAGCCAGATCCGCTGGTGAGCGCCACCCGACGACGTGCCGTTGCCGTGGCCGACCCCGGCCTCGGCACGAAACGACCACTGGCTGAAGGGATTGCGTTCGACAGTCGTCGACGATCGATCGTGCTTGCGCAGGTCGAACACCTTGGCGGGGCGCCCGCCGACGGTCGTGTCCTCGATCGGCCCGGCTGCGACGCCCACGGCATGCGTAAGGCGAGCGACGAAGGCGACCACGCTCGCCGGTCCTCGGGGGCCGGGCTCCTGTCGCGGCACGGGTCCGCATACACCGAAGTCCATGGCGTAGATGCCGAGCAGGACCGTGGGTCCGACCGTCCCGAACGGTTGGGCATCAACGGTCTTGACGATCAATGCCTGGCCTCGACCATGCTCGAGACCAGTCCAGTTGGCGGGCAGCGCGAGCGGTGATCGGGCGCTCGAACAGCTTGTCGATCACGTAGGCGCCGGCGGCAACAGGTCGGGCGCCGACCGGTACAGCGACGTCGGCGTCGGATCCTGCGTGGCGTCCGCGCCGGAGCCGGGCAGGACCGCAGTCGCGACCGCGAGGGCGACCACGACCGCGACGCCACCCGCTACTGCCCAGAGCGATCGCCTCATCGAGTCCACGATAGCGGCACATCGACCTACCATCACCAGGGAACGCACGGGAACAACGCGATGAACATCGAGCTTGTCCAGGGCGACATCACGACAGTCCACGCCGACGCGATCGTCAACGCGGCAAACAGCGCGTTGGCCGGCGGCGGCGGCGTGGATGGGGCGATCCACCGGGCAGGCGGGCCGACCATCATGTCGGACCTCGAGCGGCGGTACGGTGCCGGCCGCTTCTGTCCAACGGGGAGCGCTGTCGTCAGCGATGCCGGGAATCTGCCGGCTCGATGGGTGATCCACGCCGTCGGGCCGGTCTGGCACGGCGGCGCCGCAGGCGAGCCCGAGCTGCTCGCGAGCGCCTACCGAACCTCGCTCCGGCTCGCCGCCGAGCTCGGCGCGACATCGGTCGCGTTCCCCTCGATCTCGACGGGTGTCTACGGCTATCCGGTCGATCTCGCAGCGCAGATCGCGATCGACACGGTCAGCGATATGCTGGCGATGGAGCCTGGCAGCGTCGAACGCGTGACATTCGTGCTGTTCTCCCGCGACGCGCTGGAGGTGTTCGAGGAGGTCCTCAGTCGGTGACGCGGCCGGGGGCGTCGGGGAGCTGCGGGTTGCAAGTCGTGATGTACTGAATCGAAGCGCGCTGTGGCGTTCATACCCTCGCCGGTTCGACTCGTGGAAGGAGGTGACGGAGATGTTCCTGACTCGACCATCTGACCGCTTCCACGAGGAGATCCATGCTCACGATCCGTCCCATCGCCGACGACGAGTTGTCGGCGTTCCTCGCAGTTCAGCCTGATCCCGAACGGGCGGCGGACCAGGCCGCATACGTCGATCGGATGTTCGCGGGCGGCGCGATGCGTCCGGAGTGGTGCTACGTAGCCACCGACGGCAGACGGTACCGTCGGGCGCTTCGCGTTCTGGTCGCTTCCCAAGTTGGATGTCCCGATCTCGCTCGTCCTGATCGACGTCGCCGTACCCGACGACGGGACGGCTCGCCCGCGCCACGATCGCCGACGCGCTCCTCCAACGGGCGAGTCAAGGATGCGCTTGCCGGCTCGCCCGACGAGTTCGGTTACGTCCTGGACGAGCCGGAGCAAACGCCGCAGTGGCAGGACGACCCGGACGAGCGCGCCGGCTGGCTGGAGCGCGCCGGGTTCGAGGTCGTCCGATCGACCTCGCGCTGGTCGTACGAGGGGCCGCCGCCCAAGGTGGGCAGCCGCCTCACGTTCCGAACGTACGAGGAGGCCGGGGAAGCCGCCTTTCTCGGCGCGCTCGAGGCGGTCTCCAGCGCGACGCTTGATGCGCGCGTGGAGGCCGATCGCGACCGCCTGGGCGCGGCCGCCGAAGCGCAAAGCACCCTCGAGGACGTACGCGCCCTCGAGGTCCAGCCGGGCTGGTGGCAGCTCGCCTACGACTCGTCTGGCGCGCTGGTCGGCCTGGTGATGCCGGCCCGCGCACCGGCCATGACGACAATCGGGTACATCGGGGTCGTGCCGTCCCAGCGCGGCCGTGGCTACGTCGACGATCTCCTGGCGCGAGGCACCGCGATCCTGCGACACGACGTGCCCGACATGGTCGTTCGCACCGACACCGACCTCGCGAACGCACCGATGGCCGCCGCGTTCGAGCGGGCCGGCTACGAGCAGTTCGCGACTCGACGAGAGTTCGAACTGTCGACGCTCAATCGGTGAGACCGTTCGGCTGCGTCGGCGAGCCAGGCGGCGACATAGGCCGCAAACGAGGGCCGGACGAAGAGCCGCCACGTGTCCTCCGGTTCGTCGGCGACGTGCCAGATGAGCACGTTCGCGCGGGCGAGGAGCGTCTGCGCGCAGCGGCCCGGACCGAAGACGCGCGGGTGCAGGTCGATCGGGCAGCCGAACTCGAGCAGCTCTCGGGCGCGTGGGCCGCGGAGCTCGAGTGTGGTGCGGTTCGCCGACACGTCCACGACCGAAGCCGCCCACGGGCGTGAGCGCATCGCGCAATGCCGTCTCATCCGCCGGCCCCACGACGAGCCATTCGTCAGGGCCGAGCCACAGGGCGGCGAGCCGTTCGTCGCCGGCGACCGAGTTCGGTTCCAGTGACAGTGCAATGCCAAGCACCGTGGCAAGCGCGTCGAGGTGGTGCTCGTCGACCCGCACGTCGAACTGGGCGAGGAACGGCAGCTCGCGCAGGCCGTCGATGAGCGTCACGCCGTCGAGCGGCGAACGCCTGATCATGCCTCGGGCTCCCCGTCGCGGCGGAGGTTTTCCGGGTCGAACAGCACCGAGTCGTGGATCGTGGCCGCGATCGTTCGATCGGGGAGCGGCGCGAACACCCGCTCGCCGAGCCGCGAACGGCCTCCCTTGACCATCGCCAATGCGAACGTTCGACCGAGCGCCGCGCTCCGGTAGCTCGAGGTGACGTGGCCGACCATGGGCATCGGGATCGGCGCGGATGGATCGAGGACGAGCTGCGCCCCCTCGGGCAGCAGCGACTCGGGGTCCTCGGGCAGGAGTGCGACCAGCTGCTTGCGATCCGGCCGCACCGTGTCGGACCGCGCCAGCGACCGCTTGCCGACGAACGACTTCTGCTTCGACACGATCCAGTCCATGCCGAGGTCGATCGGCGTGACGGTGCCGTCGGTCTCCTGGCCGACGATCGGGTAGCCCTTCTCGGCACGCAGGACGTGCATGGCCTCGGTGCCGTAGGGCGTGATCCCGAACGGCTCGCCGGCGGCCATCACCGCTTCCCACATCGCGTGGCCGTACCAGGTCGGCACGTTGATCTCGTAGGCCAGCTCCCCGGAGAACGAGATGCGGAACACGCGAGCCGGCACGCCCGCGACCACGGCCTCGCGCACCGTCATGAACGGGAAGTCCGCGGCTTCGACCGGCAGGTCCGGCGCCAGCGCCCGCAGGACGTCGCGCGACCTCGGCCCCACGACGGCGATCGTCGCCCACTGCTCCGTCACGGATGTGGCGTGGACGCGCAGCTCCGGCCACTCGGTCTGGAGCCACTCCTCGAGCCACTCGAGCACCGGCGCCGCGTTCCCGGTCGTCGTGGTCATGTGCCAGCGGTCGTCGCTGAGGCGGCTGGTGACGCCGTCGTCGAAGACCATTCCGTCGGCATGGCACATCAGCCCGTAACGGCACGCGCCGACGGCCAGGTTCGAGAAGCGGTTCGTGTAGATGCGGTCGAGGAAGACGCCGACGTCCGGGCCCTGGAGGTCGATCTTGCCGAGGGTCGAGGCGTCCATCACCGCCACGGAACGGCGAGCCGCCGCGCACTCGCGCAGCACAGCCTCGTCCATCGACTCGCCGTCGCGCGGGAAGTAGCGCGGTCGCTTCCACTGGCCGACGTCCTCGAAGACGGCCCCGTGTGTCGACGTGCCACGCGTGGATCGAGCGTGGTCCGGACCGGGTCGTGGAGCGCACCGCGATCGCGGCCGGCCAGTTGGGCGAAGGACACCGGCACGTACGGCGGGCGGTACGTCGGGACGCCGAGGGCGCCGGGCTCCTGGCCGAGGAGCGCCGCAGCGACGGCACTCGCCAGCACCCCGCCGGTCTTGCCCTGGTCGCTGCCCGTGCCGATGGTCGTGTAGCGCTTGACGTGCTCGATCGAGGTCAGCCCGGCACCCAGCGCGCGACGGATGTCGGCCACGGTCGCGTCCCGCTCCAGGTCGACGAACGTGGTGTCCTCGTCGCCAGTGCCGTCCCACGTCGGGGCGGCACTGTCCGGCAGCCCGTCGCCGGTCGCCGTTCCGACGACCTCGACATTCCGCAGTTCGCCATCCGGGACGTACGCGCCGATCCGATCGTCGAAGCGGAGGCGGCCGCCGGCCTGCGACCAGAGAGCGAGGTTCGGGTTCCAGCCGCCCGACACGAGCAACAGGTCCGCTGCGCTGCCGTCGATGCGGTCGCCCCGACGCAGGTCGAAAACCTCGACGCAGCTCCGCCTCCGGCGGCCTGGAGCACCGACGCCGACTTCGATCCCCGAATCGTTCGTCGTGGCCAACGCGAAGCGCCGAGCCGGCAAGGACGCCATACCGCTCGACGTACGCAGCGGCCGCGCTCGCCAGCATGATCCCGGGCCGATCGTTGTCGGGGAAGGGGATCGGCCGTTCGATGGCACCGGTCGCGAGCACGATCCGCCCTGCCCGGATGTGCCACAGCCGGCCCTCGGTCAGGTGTCCCGGCCGCCGCTCGGCGACGAGGACGTAGCCGTGGTCGTAGATCCCGAGGGCCGTCGCACGCGCGAGGATCTGCACGCCTTCGATGGGCTCGATGACGGGCCCCTCGTCGACGAGAAGCACCCGGCCGTCCTGCTTCGCTGCCGCCGCCGCCCGCCCCGCCGATGCCGCCGCCGACCACGAGCGTTTCGACGTGCACGTATTTCCTGTCGAACCGCCCGCGATCCTCGCCTTCCAGGCGGCCGCGACCGGCGAGCGACCAGGCCTCCAGCCCGTCGGCGATCTCGACGACCGTCGCCCGCAGCGACGGCTCGCTCAAGCCGCTCGGCCAGCGCACCTGGACGAGCGCGTTCGGCTCCTCGGAACCGGCGGAGAACACGCCGCGCGGCCGGCCGGTGTAGATGCCGCGGCCCGACGACGCGCACGTCGTTCGCCAGCAGGGCCGAGGCGATCGTGTCGCCCGCGAAGCCCTCGTACTCGACGTCGTCGAACCGGAACCGCACCGTCGCTCCGCGGTCGATGTGCGAGCCGCCCTCGGCCAGCCTCATTCGAGGAACTCGTGGGTGACGGTGTCGCGGGTGGCCTCGAACCAGCGCCGGCACCCGGCCGAGTGCACCCAGCGCTCGCGAAACGGGCCCTTCGGGTTGTCGCGCATGAACACGTACTCGGCCCACGCCGCGTCGTCGACCGCGTCCGGGTCCTCCGGATAGGCGACGCCGGCCTGTCCGCCGTAGCGGAACTCGACCTCGGGTCGTGGCCCGCACCACGGGCACGGCACGAGCAGCATCAGTGGGCGACCGCCGCGGCGCCGTGCTCGTCGATGAGGGCGCCGGTCGTGAACCGCTCCAGCGCGTACGGGGCGTTGAGCGGGTGCGGCTCGTCGTTGGCGATCGTGTGGGCGAGCACCCAACCGGAGGCCGGCGTCGACTTGAACCCGCCCGTGCCCCAGCCGCAGTTGAGGTACAGGCCGCGGACGGGGGTGAGGCCGACGATCGGCGACGCGTCGGGCGAGACGTCGACGATCCCGGCCCAGGTCCGGATGACGTGGGCCCGCGCGAAGACCGGGAAGAGTTCGATGGCCGCCGCCATCTGCGCCTCGATCACGTGCGGCGAGCCGCGCTGCGCGTACGAGTTGTACGGGTCGATCCCGGCGCCCATCACCAGCTCGCCCTTGTGCGCCTGGCTGACGTAGACGTGGACCGTGTTGGACATGACGACGGTCGGGTGGACCGGCTCGAGCAGCTCCGACACCAGCGCCTGCAGGGGATGGCTCTGGAGCGGCAGGCGGATCCCGGCCATCGCGGCCACCACGGACGCATGGCCCGCAGCGACGATCGCCACCCGCCCGGCGGCGATCGGCCCGCGCGCCGTTTCGACGCCGGCGACTCGACCGTCCTCCACCGTGATGCCGGTGACCTCGCAGTGCTGGATCAGGTCGACGCCGAGGGCGTCCGCGGCCCGCGCATAGCCCCAGGCGATGTGGTCGTGCTTGGCGATGCCGCCGCGCGGCTGGTAGGTCGCGCCGAGGATCGGGTAGCGAACGTCGGCAGACACGTTGACGATCGGACACACGCGCTCGACGTCCTCGGGCTCGAGCCACTCGGCGTCGACGCCGTTGAGCCGGTTCGCGTTGACCCGCCGCATGCCCTCGCGGACGTCGTGCAGGTTGTGGGCCAGGTTGACGACGCCGCGCTGGCTGAACAGCAGGTCGTAGTCGAGCTCCTCGGACAGCCCCTCCCAGAGCTTCAGCGCGTGCTCGTAGATCGCCGCCGACTCGTCCCACAGGTAGTTCGAGCGGATCACCGTCGTGTTGCGGGCGACGTTTCCGCCGGCGAGCCAGCCGCGCTCGAGCACGGCGACGTTCGTGATCCCGTGGAGTTTCGCCAGGTAGTAGGCCGTCGCGAGGCCATGCCCGCCGCCGCCGATGATCACGACGTCGTAGGCGCGCTTCGGCTCCGGGTTCCGCCAGAGATGCTGGGGGTGATGGGCCGGTCTCGGCTCGGGTGACGGCATGGGCTGCATCGTAGCGGCGCTGTCGGCGCGGATGCGCATTCCGAAATCGGACGGCCGGCGAAGTCACTGCCGTCGCCGGCCGCATTCCGAAACCGGATTCCGAATTCGGAAGGAGGGGTGGTGGGGGTGTGTCAATCGAACGCTTCCGAAATCGGATGGCGGGCCACGGCCTTGACGTCCGCTCGGCTCGGCTCGATGCTCACCGCCGTGCCGAGCCTGTTCATCGACGGCGAGTGGGTCGCCTCGACCTCCGGGACCTGCAGCCAGGTCGTCAACCCGTCCGACGCGACGGTCGTCACCGAGGTGGACGTCGCCGACGACGCCGACATCCAGCGCGCGATCGCCGCCGCGCGGCGGGCCTTCGACGAGACCGATTGGCCGTGGCGTCCCGCCGGCGAGCGCGCGGCGCTCCTGACGCGCACGGCCGAGCTCCTCGAACGCGACCGGGCCGATATCGCTCGCGAGAGACCCTCAACACCGGCAAGGCGCTGCGCGAGAGCGAGTACGACGTCGACGACGTGATCAGCGTCTTCCGCTACTACGCGGGGCTCGCCGACAAGGAGGCTGGCCGGCTGGTCGCCACGACCGATGCGAACGCGCTGAGCCGCATCGTCTACGAGCCGCTCGGCGTGTGCGGGCTGATCGCCCCGTGGAACTACCCGCTCCTGCAGATCTCGTGGAAGGTCGCGCCGGCGCTGGCCGCCGGCGACACGATGGTCGTCAAGCCGTCACAGGCCACGCCGTTGACGACGATCCACCTCGTCAGGCTCCTCGAGGAGGCCGGCGTCCCGAAGGGCGTCGTGAACCTCGTGCTCGGGCCGGGCAACCGCGTCGGACAGGCGCTCGCCGAGAGTCCCGACGTCGACCTCGTGTCGTTCACCGGCAGCCTCGCCGGCGGCAAGTCGATCATGGCCGCGGCTGCCGTCAACGTGAAGCGGGTCGCGCTCGAGCTCGGCGGCAAGAGTCCGAACATCGTGTTCGCCGACGCCGACTTCGAGACCGCGGTGGACAACGCGCTGACCGCCGCGTTCCTGCACAGCGGCCAGGTCTGCTCGGCCGGCTGCCGGCTGATCGTCGAGGACAGCATCCACGACCGGTTCGTCGAGGAGCTGGCGCGGCGCGCGGATCGCATCCGGCTGGGCCACGGGACGGACGAAGCAACCGAGACCGGCGCCCTGATCTCGGCCGACCATCGCGATCGGGTCGAGCGCTACATCGAACTGGGGGTGTCCGAGGGGGCTCGGCTTGTCGCGGGCGGCAACCGCCCGACCGAAGCGGAGCTCCAGGACGGCTTCTACCTCCGGCCGACGGTGTTCGCCGACTGCACGCCCGGACATGACGATCGTGCGCGAGGAGGTCTTCGGGCCCGTGGTCACGGTCGAGCGGTTCACGACCGAGGACGAGGCGATCCGGCTCGGCAACGACACCGACTACGGCCTGGCCGGCGCGGTGTGGACCGCCGACGCCTCGCGCGCGCAACGCGTCGCCGGGCGGCTTCGCCACGGCACGGTCTGGATCAACGAGTACAACCGCTACCTGCCGCAGGCCGAGTGGGGTGGCTTCAAGCAGTCGGGCATCGGGCGCGAGCTCGGGCCGAGCGGCCTCGATGAGTACCGCGAGGCGAAGCACATCTACCAGAACACCGCGCCTGCCCCGACCGGCTGGTTCTCGGGCGAGTAGCTGGAAGGGTCGCGCTCGAGGGCCCCGCGATTACCCGGCGTAATCAGATTCGAACGAGTCCGCACGCCCGCACGCCCGAACTGCAGCCTGGGCGGATGGGCGTGCACGTTCGTGCGGAATCGATGAGCCACGGTAATACGCGGCGCCGCAGCCACCACCCGCGAGCGCTACCCCGCCGGGCTCCAGCCGGACAGGAGGGCGAGCCAGAGCAGCGCCAGGTCGATCGCGAAGCCGTTGAGCAAGATCGGCGAGAAGCACAGGGCGAGCAGGAGCAGCGAGCTCACCGCCTGCGCGACGACCAGTCCCGACCACCAGTCCGCTGGGACGAGGATGCCGATCGTGGCAAGCGCCGCCAGGAGCGACGTGACGACCGTGACGGCCGTCAGCACGATGCCCGCTCCACGCACGAGCCGCGCATCAAGGCCAATCCTGGTGACCGGCCACGATCGGCCCAGGTCAAACGGCCAATCCATGCCGCTGCCCGTTGCCTTGGCCGGCTCCGGTGTCGGGACGACGAAGGCGAGGTGCGCCAGGCCGTGGCCGAGGATCAGCGCGGCGAGCAGCCACCTCCCAAGCTCCACGTCGCGGTCCAGGAGGACCCACGTCAGGCCGGCGACCAGCGCGGCGCCGATCGCGAGCGGCAGGAGCCGGGTGACGGTGTTCATCGAGTGAAGTCTGGCGCGCCCGGAGGGCGCCGGGCGCGCACGAACAACGACCCCGAACTGGTCTCCACGGGTTAGGTGTTTCGACGAATCGCGCCAAAACCCCGAGACCCTAGACGTCGCCGGGATGCCGTCCTAGAATTCGCTCCTGCTTCTCGGCGGTCATTGGCCGCCCGGTCCTGAGGCGCCATCCCCCACGGCGCCCGCGATCGCGACGCGGCCGCATTCGACGGCCGACCAGCCATGGTGGTGAGACAGGTCCTGTCTCGACGTAAGCAAGCCATGGGAGGACGAGATGCGATCACGTTCAGGCAATTCCTTCATCGCATTGGCCATCCTGGTCATGACGTTGGTGCCGGCCGACGCCGTGCTGGCTGGTCAGGCAGGCCCGAGCGACCAGTTGGCGTCGCTCGATGCGGCGTCTTCTCGCCCAGCGTATCGCGACAAAACCCAGCCGGTGGCCAAGCGCGTCAAGGACCTGCTTGGCCGAATGACGCTGGCGGAGAAGATCGGCCAGATGACGCAGGCCGAGCGTGGCGCCGTCGCGGACGACCCCACGTTGATCGCCCAACTGAAGCTGGGGTCGGTGCTTTCGGGCGGTGGCTCGACCCCAACGCCGAATACGCCGGAGGCCTGGGTCGACATGGTCAACGCGTTCCAGGAACAGGCACTCAGTACGCGCCTCGGGATCCCCATCATCTACGGCATCGATGCCGTCCACGGCCACGGCAACGTCTTCGGCGCCACGGTCTTCCCGCACAACATCGGCCTCGGTGCCACGCGTGACCCCGCGCTTGTGCGGGAGATCGGCCAGGCCACGGCCGAAGAGGTGCGCGCAACCGGCATCCCGTGGAGCTTCGGGCCGTGCGTCTGCGTCGCCCGTGACGAGCGCTGGGGCCGCACCTACGAGAGCTTCGGCGAAGACCCCGCGTTGGTGTCCAGGATGGAAACGATCATTGACGGTCTCCAGGGCCGCGGGCGAAGGTCGATCAGGCCCGACCACGTGCTTGCCACCGCGAAGCACTATGCCGGCGACGGCGACACGCAGTACGACGCCGCCACGGCTGCTGACAACGAGGGCAAGCCGTGGTTCGAGCAGCGTTACACGATCGACCAGGGCATCACACTGACCAGCCGGGACGAGTTTGAGACCATCGACTTGGCACCGTACTCAAGGGCGATCAGGCGACACCATGTCCGCAGCGTGATGCCGTCGTTCTCCAGCGTGGACTGGATCGAGGACGGCGTGGGCGACCCGGTCAAGATGCACGCCCACGAGGAGCTCATCACCGACGTCCTCAAGGGCAAGTACCACTTCCGTGGCTTCGTCATCTCGGACTGGGAAGGCATACATCAGATCCCCGATCCGGACAATCCGGACGATCGCTGGGCTGACCCCGTATAAGGTGCGGGTTGGGGTCAACGCCGGCACGGACATGTTCATGGAGCCATTCAGTGCGCAGCAGTTCGAGGAACTGCTGCTCGCCGAGGTCAACGCCGGCCGGGTCAGCATGGCGCGAATTGACGACGCCGTGAGCCGCATCCTCCGGGCGAAGTTCGAGCTCGGGCTCTTCGAGCACCCCCTTGCCTCGAAGGACAACATCGACCAGGTGGGCAGCCGCGGAGCATCGTGCGATCGCGCGGCAGGCCGTGGCGGAGTCGCAGGTGCTGCTGAAGAACGACGGTGACGCGCTTGCCACTGTCGGCCGACGCGAACATCTATGTGGCCGGCCGCAACGCAGACAACATTGGCAATCAAGCCGGCGGCTGGACGATCGCCTGGCAGGGCATCTCCGGGGACATCATCCCGGGCACAACCATCCTCGAGGGCATCAAGGAGGTGGCACCGCAGGCCGCGGTCACCTACAGCGCAGACGCCTCAGCCCCGATGACTGGTGCGGACGTCGGTGTCGTGGTCGTCGGTGAGACGCCATACGCCGAGGGTTACGGCGATGTCGGCGGGCCAGAGTGCGGTTTCTGCTCGCCGGAGCAGCTCGAGGAGAAGTCGCTGTCCCTGCTGCCCGGTGACAAGGCAGTCATCGACGAGGTCTGCGAGGCAATCGAGACCTGTGTGGTGATCGTGGTATCCGGTCGCCCGCAGGTGCTCACTGACCAACTCGGAAAGATGGACGCCTTGGTGGCCTCGTGGTTGCCGGGTAGCGAAGGTGCGGGTGTCGCGGACGTCCTCTTTGGTAGTGAGCCGTTTACGGGCAAGTTGCCGATGACGTGGCCACGCTCTGAGGCGCAGGTACCGATCAACGTCGGTGACGACGACTACGACCCGCTGTTCGCTTTCGGGTGGGGCTTGCGTACTCACTAGGCGAACCACCGCCTCCGGCGCGCGGTCATTCGCAACGCGAACGAAACCGCCGCGCTGAATCGGACGGCCCTCCGGCTCGCCGGAGGGCCTGATCCGTGCTCAGATTGGTGGCGCGCCCGGAGGGCGCGGGCGCGCCAGAACGCTTGTCCGGACGTGCTAGTCGGCCGGGATCTCAGCGTGGATCGCGTCGAGGTCGACGCCCTGCGACTTGCGGTACAGGCGCGCGACGACGTAGACGATCGCGGCCAGGCCGTACAGGACGCCGAGGAAGATGATCGAGTTCGTGTTCCCGACGCCGATGCCGTAGAGCGGATCGGACAGCCACAGGTAGATCACGTACGCCAGGATCACCGTGATGATCAGGCTGGCGACCGTGATCGGGACCTTGAGTCGGGCGATCGGTGAGTTGTTGAAGAGGTCGGGCTTCCACCACGGCAGGATCGTCGCCGCGACCGTGCTCCCGAGGAAGGTGATCGCGATGACCAGCGTGGCATCGAGGGTGAGTGCCCGGAAGTCGGCTGAGTAGGCGTAGAGGACGCTCACGACGATCGCCGGGACCATGATGAACAGGAGTGCGACCACCGGCACGCCGCGCTGGTCGGAGACCTCCGCGGCACGCTCCGGGAGGATCCGGTCGAACGCCGCCGCGAAGATCATCCGTGTCGACGACAGGAACAGCGTCCCCGACCAGCCGAGGAACCACACCCCAAACAGCACGACCATCGCGATCTGGAAGAGTGGGAAATCGATGAGATACGACGCGAGGAGTGGCGGGTAGCTCCAGATCGGGACCGTCGGGTCCGTCGTCGTGTAGCCATAGAACCAGTTGATGAAGTTGACGTTCGTGGCGTTGAAGAACAGCCAACCGAAGGTCTTTGCCGCAAGCAGCACGAAGACGATCGCGAGCGCCGCGGTCACCCAGATCCCGCCGAGCATGCCCTGGAGGACCTTCCGGAAGTCACCCGAGCCGCGGACTTCGCCATACAGCGTCGATCCCCAGTTCGGGTAGAGGATCCAGAAGAGCATGAACGGCAGCATCACGACTGCCGCGCCGAGCGTCGCCACCAGGTCGCTGCCCATTGCGAGCGGATCGACCGAGCCGGTGAAGGCATCGTTCACTGCGGCGTCGTCGATCGTCTTCTGGTACGCCCCGGCGACTCCGAACAGGCTCTGGTTCGCACGATCGAACGCAGCCTGAAAGTCGGCCTGCGAGAAGACCAGCATGAGAACTGCCATGATCGCGAACCCGATCAGGCCCAGATAGAGGCAGATCCGCTGGATTCGCGCATAGCCCGCCATCCCGAGGGCGACGAGGCCGGCCGTCAGGGCGATAACGATGATCGAGACGACGAGCGTCCCGTTGTCTGACCCGAAGAACGTGACGCCCTCGGACCATCCGACGAGAGCGGCCAGCGGCTGGAAGAACTCGAGCTTGAGGATCGCCCCGTAGATTGGCGCCCACATCGCGAGGATGAACCACCAGCCGGTGGCCGCGAGGACGAACCCAACGCCGCCGCGCAGCCGGCCGAGGAGCCCGCCCACGACGAGCCCCACGGCCCCCGCGCCGATCCCGACCGCGTCACCGAGCCCGAGGGCATTCGAGACGAGATAGAACCCGATCGCGCCGACGACCGCGCCGACCACGATCCCGGGCAGCCCGTCGAGCACGCGGGTCTGCCAGACGTAGTCACCGCCTGCGCGCGGCATCACCGCGATAAGTCCCGCGTAGGCGATCGCGAGGAACGTCACCGCGCCCGCTGCGATGAGGATCGAGAGCACCGGCGACGCGTCCGGCACATAGGCGAACACCGCCAGGCTGTAGAACATGCCGAGCGTGACGAGGTTGACCGCCATGAACGAGTAGCCGAACGCGTCGAAGCCGGACCAGCCCTTGACGAGCCCGGTTGCGTTGCGGAGGAACAGCGTCGGTGCCGCTGGGGCGGCCGACGCTTCACTCGAGGTTGTCTCCATCAGTCCTCCTGCTGCCCCCCGGATCAGTTCCCGTCAACCGTTGATCAGCAGATAGCGCTTCACCTCGCCTTTCTTGGTGTCCAGGTCGACGATGGCCGCCTGGAGCACACCGTCCTCGTACGAGCTTCCGGGGTTGACGGCCAGGGTGCGGCCGAGCTTCACCGCGCCCTTTCCTTCGTGGATGTGGCCGTGGAGCGAAAGTGCGGGACCGTATTCGAGGATCGATTCGCGGACCGCCTTCGAGCCGACCGGCACGAGCGCCTGCCCGCCGGCCACGTACTTCATGTCGGCGTCGAGCTGGGGCGCGGCGTCGAGGTTCGAGCCGTACGGCGGCGCGTGGAAGTTGAAGATCGCGCGCTGGCGGTCGGGGATGTCGGCGACGAGACCGTCGATCCGCGTTCGAAGCTCGTCCTCCGGCAGCTCGCGGAAGGTGTTCCACGGGGTCGGGTTCGCCCAGCCGGTCGAGACCAGCGTGAACCCGTCGAGCGGGATCGTGTTGGCCTCGCCGAGCTGCACGTGCTGGGCGCGGTCGATGATCGGGTCGATCTCGAACATGTCGTCGTTCGCGGGTGAGACGACGCAGCGAATGCTCGTGCCGCCGAGGCGCTCGTCGGCGAGCGCCATCCAGGCCTCCACCGAACGGAGCATCTCGTCCTTGAACCGGGCGTCGACCAGGGCCTGATCGGCGGACCACGCGGCCAGCTCGTCGCGCGTCAGGCGGATCGGGTAGTAGCCGCGGTCGCGGATGCGCTTCTCCATCGCCCGCAGCTCGTCGTCGGTGGCGAGCGCGTGGCGCTGCTCCTGGAGCGTGACCTCCCAGCCGCCGTTCGATTCCGTGATCGGGACCATGGCCTTGCCGGTCATGTCGCCGCCCATGATCAGGACGTCGGCCTTGTGGAACGCGCCCGCGTTCAGGAACTTTCGCCAGCACACCTCCGAACCGTGGATGTCCGTGGCGAAGAAGATCCTCACTGACCCCTCCCTCCGCGCGTCAGTATTCGGCGCTCGTCAAGTCCGCGGCAAACCGCGCTCGGGGTCGGGATCATTGGCCGTGGCCGACCTCCTCGGGCAGCGAATACCACGCCACGCGCTCGCCGACGCGGGCTCGCATCTTCCAGCGGGTCGATTTCGGGGCCTCGTCGATGGCCTGGCGGAGCGCGCGAACCTGCTCCCGCACGTCGAAGCGCACCGGATCGGCGCCGACATCGAGATCGGCAGGGGTCATCTCCGTATCGATGAACTGGGCGAGCTTGTCGAGGTTCGCGGTGACCGTCCGCCACCAGCCCCAGTCATTCGATGTGATTTCCAGGATGCGCGGCACATTGATCTTGCCGTAGCCCTGGCCGTGCACCGTCTCCCCGTCGTCCGACGCCAGCTCGTGTTCGGCAAGCAATACCAGCGCGTCGAGCACGTCCTTGCGATTGATCTTCACGACCTGCAGCTTCGAGAGCAGCAGTTCGGCCAGTGGCAGCGTCGGCGTCGCCTTCGACAGCCGGTCCGCGAAGTCGAAGCGGTGGCACATCTCGAGCGTGTCGACGAGCACGTCGACCGGCCGCTTGCGCGGCGCGTCCATGAAGTACGCCTGCTTGCGCCCGAACAGCGCGTTGTGCTGCTTATCCGGGGTATAGCCCTCGGCCTCGAGCAGCTCGTAGAACGCGGCGCGGTCCTTGCTGCGCGTGGCGAAGTCGAGATCGACCTCGACGCGGCGTGTCCGGTGCGTCCAGTCGGGGGAGTGGGCACGCACCGCCATGCCCCCCATCAGCCGGACGAGGAGCCCGCGCTGGTCGGCGGCCGCGACGATCCGGAGGGCCTCGGCGAGCGGGTCCTCCAGCGTTCGCGCCGTGACGCCGGTCTGATCGGTCATCGCGCGGACCCACTATAGGCGCGCCGGCAGGCGTTCCGGCTGCACGGCGCGCCCCGCGTTCCGAAATCGGACGATCCTGGAAGTCACTCCTGTTCCCCGCGCCATTCCGAATTCGGAATCCGATTTCGGAAGCCGGTGATCGAGGGGTGTGTCGTAGCACGCCTTCCGATTTCGGACAGCCAGCGCGTAGGCCTGCGGCGCTATCCTCCGAACTCATGGCTGTGCCGCCGAAGGTCGTGATCATCGGGGCGGGGATCGTGGGCACGGCCCTCGCCGACGAGCTGGTCGCACGTGGCTGGATCCGACATCACGGTCCTCGAGCAGGGGCCGCTGTACGCGGCCGGCGGCTCGTCCTCGCACGCCCCGGGTCTCGTCTTCCAGACCAACCCGTCGAAGACGATGACCGAGTTCGCGAAGTACACCGTCGAGAAATACAGCGGGCTGACGCTCGACGGGGCGTGGTGCTTCCGGCAGGTCGGCGGCCTGGAGGTGGCCACGACGGAGGCGCGCCTCGCCGACCTGCGCCGGCGCCACGGCTACGCGCAGTCATGGGGACTCGAGGGTGCGTCGGCTGCTCGACCCCGACGAGTGCGTGCGGGTCTCGCCACTCCTGGACCGGGACGTCGTGCTGGGCGGGTACCTCGTGCCGTCCGACGGACTGGCCAAGGCGGTCCGGGCCGCGGAGGTGATGGCCCACCGCGCCATCGAGGGCGGTGCCCGCGTCGTCGGGGAGTGCATGGTGACCGGCATCCGCACGGACGACGGCCGGGTCCGTGGCGTCATCACCGATCAGGGCGAAGTTCCGGCGGACGTCGTCGTCTCATGCGCGGGGATCTGGGGGCCTCGGATCGGGGCAATGGTCGGAGTGGCGACGCCGCTCCAGCCGCTGGCCCACCTCTACGCGAAGACGGGGCCAGTGCCCGCGCTCGCGGCGATCGCCGCGTCGGCCGAGCTCGAGAACGAGCGGCCGATCCTCCGCCACCAGGACCGCGACCTGTACTTTCGCGAGCACGTCGACCGGATGGGGATCGGCGCCTACGGCCACCGCCCGCTGCCGGTGGACGCGGCCTCCCTCTTGTCACCGGCCGAGGCGCCGGTGATGCCTTCGGTGCTCGAGTTCACCCCGGAGGACTTCGAGGAGTCGTGGGGTTGGGCGCAGGCGCTCATGCCGGCGCTCCGCGAGACGACGATCGAGGAAGGGATCGACGGGGTCTTCTCGTTCACGCCGGACGGCTTCCCGCTCCTCGGCGAGTCGCGGGACGTGGCCGGTTTCTGGGTCGCGGAGGCCGTGTGGGTGACCCATTCCGCCGGTGTCGCGCGCGCCGCCGCCGAATGGCTGGTCGACGGTGCGCCGTCGCTGGACGTCCACGAATGCGACGTGAACCGCTTCGAGGCTCACCAGCTCGCCCCGCAGTACGTCCGCGATCGTGGTGTCCAGAACTTCGTCGAGGTCTACGACGTGATCCATCCGCTCCAGCCGATGGAGGCGCCGCGACCGCTGCGGACGAGTCCGTTCTACGAGCGCGAGCAGGCGCTCGGAGCGTCGTTCCTCGAGGGTTCCGGCTGGGAACGCCCGCAGTGGTTCGAGGCGAACGCCGGGCTGCTGGAGCGCTACGGCGAGCGGATCCCCGAGCGTGGCGCCTGGGCGGCGCGCTACTGGTCGCCGATCGCGGGCGCCGAGGCGCTCGCGACCAGGGACGGGGTCGCGCTGTACGACATGACGTCGCTGAAGCACATCGAGGTGCGCGGCCCGGGTGCACTCGCGTTCCTCCAGCGGCTGACGACCAACAACCTCGACCGACGCGTGGGAACTGTCGTGTACACGCTCCTGCTCGAGGAGCACGGAGGCATCCGCAGCGACCTCACGATCGCCCGCCTCGATACCGATCTGTTCCAGGTCGGCGCGAACGGCCAGCTGGACCTCGACTGGTTCGAGCGGCACGCCCCGACGGACGGATCGGTGGAGATCAGCGACGTGACCGCCGGCACGTCCTGCATCGGGCTGTGGGGGCCGCGTGCCCGTGATGTCCTCGCGCCACTCACCGGGGATGACGTGTCGAACGAGGGGTTCGGCTACTTCCGCGCGAAGCGGATCCACGTCGGGCAGGTGCCCGTCACCGCGCTCCGCCTGAGCTACGTCGGCGAGCTCGGCTGGGAGCTGTACGCGTCCGCCGACATGGGCCGCAAGCTGTGGGACACGCTGTGGGAGGCGGGCCGCGAGCACGGGCTGATCGCCGCGGGGCGGAGCGCGTTCGGCAGCCTGCGGCTCGAGAAGGGCTACCGCTCGTGGGGCACGGACATGACCACCGAGCACGACCCGTTCGAGGCCGGGCTGGGGTTCGCCGTGCGCGTGGACAAGGGAGAGTTCGTGGGCCGGAGCGCGCTCGAGGGCCGGAGCGAGGCCACGGCCGCCCGCCGCCTCACGTGCCTCACGCTCGACGACCGCGAAGCCGTGGTGATGGGCAAGGAGCCCGTGCTCGTCGACGGCCGGCCGGCCGGGTACGTCACGAGCGCCGCGTACGGGTATTCGACGGGCTGTTCGATCGCCTATGCGTGGCTTCCCGCGCAGGCGGCGACGCCGGGCCGGTCTGTGGAGATCGAGTACTTCGGCGAGCGGCTCCCGGCGGTCGTGGCCGAGGAGCCACTGTTCGATCGCGAGATGGCTCGCCTGCGCTGCTGATCGGGCTGGCTAGTTTCCGGAAACGAACGTGGACGCACCAGCCATGAGGGTTACCACGCCGGTCAGCGACTGGTAGGTCTCGTCGTCGGCCGAGCCGGTCGTGAACAGGCTCACCGTGCCAGCACTCCCGACGTCGACGAAATACGCGAAGCGGGAGGTACCGGTCGGCACGCCCGCCCCATCGGCTGTGGCAACGCCTTCCACGACGGTGGCCGGCAGTCCGTCTTCGGTGATCTCCTGCATGCGACTCACGTCCCAGGTGTCCGCGTTCGTTGCCGCAGCAACGGCGTCGGCGTAGGCCGTGTCCGTGGTCGACGCCATGACCGCCGTCACGAGCGTCGATGGATCGGCGGGAATCGTGAACGACTCCGGGTCGAAGTACCGACAGGCGACGTCAGGTGGTTCGATCTCCGTGAACCACTCGGCCGGGTACACGATCGTGGCGACCGTGGTCCCGCCGGCGTTCGCCAGCTCGCATGTCGCGACGTCCGGTTGGGGTGGGGTCGGGGACGCCGCCGGCGTCGGGGACGCCGCCGCTGTCTCGGCCGGGGTTGGCGAGGCTGCGGGCGTGGGTGTTGGCGTCGGCGTGGGCGTGGGCGTGGGGGTCGCTTCCGGCTCCTCGGTCGGCTCCTCTGTGGGCTCCTCGGTCGGCTCCTCGGTGGGCTCCTCGGTCGGCTCCCCGGACGGTCCCGGCGAGGCAGGCACCAGCGGTTCGGGCCGGACGAGCGTGACCTTGATGGCGCCGCGGAGGTCCGTCAGGTTGACCTGCGGGCCGCGGGTCTCGATCAGCGCGACGCCCTGCAGCGCCTCGAGGAAGGCCGTCTCCTGGTCCATGACCTCCTGGTCGCAGGCGATCCGGGTCGTGGCCAGGGCGCCGATTCGAATGATGTTGCCGTTCGTGCCGTAGGTGCCGCTGAACGAGTTGCAGCCGGCGAAGCCACCCAGGCTCGCGAGCCCGAACGCGATGTCGATCTCGGTGCCCAGGATGGGTGACACAACGGCCTCCGCGCCATTGTTGAATGCCGTGACCTGCCACTCCCCGCGAACCGGGTTCCGCGGCGCGGCGTCGTAGACGAGGATCTCGTTGCGTCCCGGGCCATAGATCGTCAGCGTGTCGCGCCGCGAGGTGTACGTCCGGCTGGATTCGAGCAGCCCGAGGACGGCCTGTTCGAAGGCCATCGTCTCCTCGTCGCAGGCCCGCAGTGTCACCGCCGCCTGCGAGATGAACAGCGTTCGCCCGCCCGCGCGATACAACGCGTCGAACTCGTTGCAGCCCGCGAAGCCCCGCACGCGCTGCGCCGTGAACTCGGCGTCGGCGTACAGGTTGTCCGGGACGATGGTGAGCGTGCCGTCGAGCTCGTACGAGCGGAGGACCCAGTCGGTGCCCTCGAGTTGCCCGCCGCTCGCGTCCCCGGGGGAGCAGGCGGCGACGACAAGCGCGAGGGCCGCGAGGGCCCAGATCAGGCGCGTGCGCATGGGTGAGCGGTCCGAGCGCGCTAGACGGTCTTGCTGGCGACGTACAGCGCAAACAGCCGCATCGTGTACCCGAGCCCGAGCACCAGCACGGCAAGGAAGAACGGCAGGCCGATCGCTCCGAGCGAGATCGCCAGCGCCTCGAGGAAGTTGAACGCGGGCCGCTGGACGAGATCGATCCACCAGAGGATCCCGGCGACGATGGCGTAGGCGATGAAGAGCCAGCCGATGACGATGAAATACGTGCCGATGCTCGCCAGGCGGCGGGCGTCGTTGAGCAGATCCATGGGACTCCCTCTGTGGGCAGGAACGTGACAGAGCGGACGGCTCCGCGGCCGTCCGCTCCATTCATCCCCGGGTCACCCGATCCGGCATCACCCGGATCGCATGAAACACGCCTACGGGACGAGCGTGACCGGGTAGCTGCGCTGATCCTCGATGCTGCCGTCCACCGCCGACAGGGTGTAGGTCATGACACTGCCCTCCTGCCGGCTTGACACGTCGTACGGGATCGTCACGTCGAACGTGCCCCAGCATCCGGTCCCGCACGAGGCCATGACCCGCTCCTTGGCGAGCGTGTCGCCATCGGCGTCGCGAACCTCGACGAAGAACACGGCTTCGAAGACGTTCGCGATGCCGCTGACGCGGACGGGGTTGCCGATGGTCGCGCCCCACGTCGGCCGCTCGACGAAGACCGACGGCAGGAACGCCTCGTAGTCCTCGCGGTCCGACGGTTCGTCGAGGACGATGCCTTCGCCCGAGAACACCGTGACCGGCTCGCCGTCGAGCTGGAACGCAACCTGCTTCACGGTCGGGAACTGGGTCAGCGTGTACACGACCTGGGCGAGCCGCCCGAACATCGAGGCGCTGCCGCCACCGGATTCGAATTCGCGCGACAGGTCGACCGTGGCCAGGCCGTCGGCGATGTCGAGTCCGAGCAGGATCGTGCCGTCGGGGATGCTCGTGGTGAGTGGCGGGGATGCGGCCAACTCCTCGGCCGTCGGGCCTTCGAACAGGGCGTTCAGCGCGGCTCGCCCAACGGCGCGGGTCTCGTCGACCTGGCGCCGCAGCGGGAACGAGCTTCCCGTCCATGAACAGGTAGATCTTCACGGACGTCGCACCGCCGGGAGCCGACGTCGGGGTCGGATCGGGCGCGACGGTCGCCGGCGGCTCGGACTCGGCCGGCTCCTCGGACGGCTCCGGCGTCGCCGGATCGGCCGAGGGCTCCGGGGAGACCGGCGCGATCGTGCCGGAATCGGGCGACCGCGGGGTGAGGGTCCCGCCGCTGCCCACGGACGAGCAGGCGACGGTCATCAACGCGATGAGGACGGCAAGTGCGATGAGGCGATGAGCAGGCATCGGGATGCCTCCAGGCGGCGAGATCGATGCGTTCAAGCCTCGATCTCCTCGGTAACCGAGTCATCGCCGCCGGGTAACGGTCGTGTCACAGGCAGCCGCAGCTCGAAGCGCAACCCGCCTCCATCACGCAGCGTGGCGTCGAGCGTTCCGCCGAGCAGCGTGGCGTGCTCGCGCGCGATCGCCAGCCCGAGGCCGCTGCCGCCACGGCTCCGGGATGGATCCGCCTTGTGGAAGCGCTCGAACAGGTGGGGCAGCTCCTCCGGCGAGACGCCCGGGCCCGCGGTCTGCAACGGTCAGGCGGAGCGTGTCCTCCTCCAGGCCCAGCCCCACCTCCACGGCGGCCGCCTCGCCGTGCTCGCGGGCGTTGTCAAGGAGGTTGCCGAGGATCCGTTCGAGCCGTCGCCGGTCGAGGACGACTCGGACCGGCTCATCGGGCACGTCGAGTCGGGCGCCCGGCAAGCGTGCGGCGACGACGGCCCGGACGAAGGCCGCGGCATCGAACTCGTTCGGCGTGGCGACCTCGGCCGCGGCGTCGAAGCGCGAGATCTCCATCAGGTCGTCGACCAGCGTGCGGAGCCGGGCCACGTCACGAATCAGCAGCTCGCCGCCACGACGACCATCCGACGGCAGGTCGTCGAGGTGGTCGCGCAGGAGCCCCGCCTCCTGCACGAGCGCGGTCACCGGCGTGCGCAGCTCGTGCGACACGTCCGCGACGAACGCGCGCTGCCGGTCCTGGGCGAACTGCAACTCCGCTACCGTGCGCTCGAGCGAAGCGGCCATCCGGTTGAACGTCGCCGCCCACGCCCCGAACTCGTCGCGCGAATCGACCGGCAGGCGAGCGGAGAGATCTCCTTCCGCGATGCGCCCTGCGGCCTGGCTCGCATCACTGACCGGCCGGAGGATCCCGCGTGCGAGGAACCCCGCGGCGAGCGCCGCAAGGCCGGTCAGGACCAGGCCGCCGACGAGCAGCGCCTGACCGAGCTGGGCGATCGCAGCCTCGGTCGCGGCCGCGTCGAACAGGAAGTAGAACGCCGGGCCCCCGTCCGGACGCCGTGCCCCCGTCACGAGGTACGGCGTGCCGTCCAGCGCCAGGCGCTCGAAGCCGATCTCGCCGCCCTCGACGATCGACCGCAGCTCCGGCGACAGCTGCGTGAGCGCGGTTGCGGCGACGAACCCGGACGTCACCGGATCGCCGTCGCCGAAGTCGACGATGGATCCCGCCCCGCCGCGCAGTTCGAAGGCGTCGATGAGGCCGGTGTCGACGACGTCCTGCTTCGTCGCATCGGCGGGCAGCACCTGGTCGGCGAGGACGCCCACGTTGAAGTCGGTCTGGGCGACGGCCTGCTCCTGTTGCTGCCCGCGCAGCGACGTGGCGACATAGACGTACGCGCCCGCACCGAGGACGATCGACGTCAGGGCGACGAGGCCGATGATCGTGACCAGCAACCGCGCGCGGACACCCCTCACCGCCGGCTCACTTGCGTGCCTTGTAGCCGACTCCGCGGACGGTGAGGATCAACTCGGGATGCGCCGGCTCGGCCTCCACCTTGGCCCGCAGGCGCTGGATCGCGACGTCGACGAGGCGCGAATCGCCCAGGTAGTCGTAGCCCCAGATCTGCTCGAGGAGCAGCTCCCGCGTGAACACCTGGCCGGGCCGCCGGGCCAGCTCGGCGAGCAGGCGGAACTCGGTGTGGCTGAGGGCGATCTCACGCTCGTCCCGACGGACCGAATACGACGTCTCGTCGATCTCGAGCGGTCCCAGCCGCAGCGGGCCGCCGGTCTCGGTCGTGCCGGCGCGGCGGAGCGCGACTCGCAGACGGGCGACCAGCTCGGGCAGTTCGAACGGCTTGCGCACGTAGTCGTCGGCGCCGGCCTCGAGCCCTGCCACGACGTCGAAGGCGTCAGTCCGGGCGGTCAGCATGATGATCGGGACGGCCGACTCGAGGCGGATGGTGCGGCACACGGCAAGGCCGTCCAGCACCGGCAGCATGATGTCGAGGACCACCGCATCGGGGTGCTCGCTCGCGAACCGGTCGAGCGCCTGGCGGCCGTCGGCCGCATCGACCACCTCGTAGCCCGCCGCTCGGAGCCCGATCGTCGTCAGCTCGCGGATCGAGGGGTCGTCCTCGACGAGAAGAATCCGGTACGCCATCAGCGGCGATGCTGCCATACCCCGCTCGCCCAGGAACGGGCGGAAACGGGCCTGCCTGTTATCGTGCGGCGGTGGACGCCACGCTGATGGCGCCGGTGGAGGCGGGCACCTCGGGGGTTGTTTCCGGGGGCATCGAGGTGCACTGGCTCGGCCGGATCGCCTACGAACGCGCATGGTCGCTGCAGAAGCGGCTGGCCGCTGCGCGCGCCGACGAGCGGATCGGCGACCAGCTGCTGCTGCTCGAGCACCCGTCCGTGCTCACGCTCGGCCGCACCTCGGATCCGGCGCATATCCTCGCTTCGCCCGAGGCGCTTGCAGCGCGCGGGATCGACGTTGTCCGCGTCGAACGGGGCGGCGAGGTGACCTACCACGGCCCGGGCCAGCTGGTGGCCTACCCGATCATCGGCCTGAGCCGGCGGGGCCTGCTCGTACGGCCGCTGGTGCGCGCGCTCGAGGGCGCAATGATCGACACCTGCCGGGCGCTCGGGGTCGAGGCCGGCCGTCGCGATGGTCACCCGGGCTGCTGGGTGGACCCCGACGGACCCGCACCGCGCAAGATCGGCGCGCTCGGGCTGCGCATCGAGCGCGGCGTGAGCTACCACGGGATCGCGCTTGAACGTGACGGTCGAGCTCGCGGACTTCGACCTGATCGATGCCTGCGGCATGCCCGGTGTTGTCTCGACCTCCGTGGCCGCAGAGCTCGGCCGGCCCGGGCCGCCGACGACGGCCTCGGTTGCGACCGCGGCTCGCCATTTCGCGGAGGCACTGGCGGGGCGACTGGGCATCGAGGGGGGCGGCCTCGCAGATCCGGTCGACGAGCCCGCGGCCGCGGCCGACGCGCTCGAACGGACCCTTGCCGCGGCCGGGGCCTGACGTGTCGGCCGGGCTGTTCGAGCTGCGCAAGGACCCGATCACCAGCTGGTGGGTCGCGACGATCGTCGATCGGGAGTTCCACCGGGACCGGTTCGCCCGTGCCGCCGACCCTGTGGACGATCGGATGTTCGGCTGCGCGAACTGCTCGTCGCCGCCGGGCGACGGCGTGCGCGTCCGCATGCTCAAGGACTTCGCGTTCCACGTGGTCGGGACCGGCGACGACGCCCGCGAGCTCGACCGCAACCTCGCCCAGGTCGCGCTCGCCCAGGCTCGCGCAAGCGGGAGCTGGCGGACCGTGGTCGCGCCGCCCGACGAGCATCGCGCCCTCCACGCCGTCGGCAACGAGATCATCGTGGGGCTCGTGGCCGGCGCTCGGAGTGCGCTGGCCGAGGCTCGCGACGCGGGCCAGACCGACTACCTGCAGGTCGTCCAGAACTGGGGCGCGCAGGCGGGCGCCCGGACCAACCACCTGTGCCTGGACCTGTACGACCTGCCGCAGATCCCGCACCGCATCGCCGAGGAGCTCGGCGGGGCTGCGCGCTTCGTGATCCGCGAGGGCGAGTGCCCGTACTGCCGCCTCGTCCGCGAGGAATCGAACCGGCCGGAGCGGTTGCTCTGGCTCGACGACCACAGCGTGGCGTTCGCGCCGTACGCGTCGCGCTCACCGTTCGAGATCTGGATCGTGCCCCGCCGCCACGACGCGGACTTCGGGCGCGCCACGCCGGCCGACGTTGCGGCAACGGCCGAGGCGCTCCGCCAGGTCCTCAGCCGGCTGGCGGTCAGCCTCGACGGGCCGCCCTACAACCTCGTGCTCCACACCGCGCCGCTGCGCGAGTCGGTGGACGCGACCTATCACTGGCACTGGGAGATCCACCCGCGTCTCAGGGAGATCGCCGGCCTCGAGCTGGGGACGGGACTGCCGGTCAATCCGGTCTCGCCCGAGGATGCCGTGGAGGAGCTGCTCGGCCGCGCGGCCGTGGCGGGTGGTGGAACGGCCTGATGAAGCGTCACATGAGGGGCAGCGCCGCCGTCATTGGGCTGACGAGTGCGCGACCCCCGTCGAGCAGCCCACCATCCGGCCGTTCGGAGCCTTCATGTCCAGCGACCCATCGTTCCTGCGCGTCTTCAGCCGCGGCGCCTCCGCGCCACGGGCGGGCCGCGCCATGAGCGAGACGTGGGACCAGGACGACGCGGCGGCATTCGTCGAGACGCTGTTCGCGAAGCACCACAACGAGATCCACGTGTATCTGCTGCGCATGGTCCGCGATCCGGAGCTCGCCGCCGACCTGACGCAGGACGCGTTCGTCAAGGCGTACCGCAACTACGACACGCTCGAGAAGCCGGAGAACGCGCGGGCGTGGCTCTACCAGATCGCCCATCGCGTGGCGCTCGACGAGATCCGCCGGCGCAAGATCATCCGGTTCCTGCCGTGGTCGGGTGAGTCACGCGGGGCGGCACCGTCGGCCGAGCACACGGTCATGGACATGCGCCTGTCCGGCGACCTGCAGCGCGCCCTGGACCGCATCCCCGAGCGCCAGCGCGCCGCACTGCTCCTCGCCGAGTTGCACGATCTCACCGGACTCGAGCTGGCCGCGGCACTCGGTGTGAGCCACGTGGCGGCTCGCGCGCTCCTGACGCGCGCTCGCGAGAGCCTCCGCCAGGCGCTCGCTGCCGAACGTGCCGCCGACGCGGCCGCCGACCGCGGCCCGCGATCTGACGCACCGGTCGGGCAGGATCGATGAATCCCCTCGGGCGCCGAACGCGCCGGGCCGATGACTGGGCCTCGCCGCATGAGCGGGCGCGTACCCGCGCCGCGCAGTGGCTCGACTGGCCGCTCGATCCCGCCGAAGCCGCCTGGCTCGAGAGTCACCTCGGGGCGTGCCGATCGTGCCGGCGCCGCGCCAACGAATACCTCGAAAATCGTGATCGCCTGCGCACGCTGCGCGACGTCGCACCGCCACCGCCACGCGACCTGTGGGCACGAACCGCTGCCGCGATCGAGCTCGAGTCGCAACGCCGCCACCGGGCGCCGACGCGCGGCCTGCCGCTCGGGGCCCTGTCGGGCATCGTCGTGATCGTCGTTGTGCTCGGGGCGACGCTCCTCTCGAATACACCACCGACGACGATCGCGCCGCCGACCGAGGCCGCGCCCGAAATTGCCGCCTCCGCAGCGGCGTCGCTGCTGCCGGGCCCCGTCGGAACGCCGTTCCTCGTGGCCGCCGGCGATGTCGGCTTCGTCCAGCGCGACCCGGACGGGAAGTTCGGCTACTCGCGGTTCGGTGTCGATTCGGTCTGCCCGAAGCGGGACGTCGACTGCCCGATGGTTCCCGACCCGTCCGCCACCGCGCTGGAATTCGCGGCGGAGCCGCAGACGATCATCGGCTCGCCCGACGACCAGCAGGCCATCGCGGTGAGCAAGCCCGACGCGTCGAACGGGAGCGAGGTCATCGTGTTCGCGCTCCCGACGTCGAGCGAGGCGCCGGAATCGGTTGTTCCGGAGACCGAACCTCCGGCCACCGAGGAACCGACCGCGACCGCGGAAGTCACCGCGACCGCGGAAGTCACCGCGACCGCGGAAGTCACCGAGCCACCGGCTGGATCCGAGTCACCGGCTGGCTCCGAGCCGCCGTCCACTGCCAGCGCCGCGCCCGAGACACCGCCTGCGAGCGACGTCCCCACGGAGTCCGCGCCGCCGACCGAGACGCCGGCCGAATCCACCGAACCGACCGAGGAGCCCTCGACGCCCTCGCCCCAGGAGACCGACCCGGTGACGCCGACGCCGACCCCGGAGTCGATCGCCATCGCCAGTGATTTGATCGTGGTCGGGCAGACAGCCGCCTATTCGCCCGACGGCAACTGGTTCGCGTTCACTGCCCGGCCGGCCGACGAGAGTGCGGGCCCCGACATCTACGTGTGGCGCGTCGGCTCCGAGCGGGCCGAGCCCGCCACGAACGACCACCACAGCGTCTTTGCCTCGTGGGCCGACGACCAGCTCGTCGGCAGCCGTCCGGCGGAGAATGGAGCGGAGGGTGAGACGTTCCTGATCGACCCGGCGAGCGGCACCGAGACGCCGCTCGCGATGGACGGATGGCGACCGGCCGTGGCGCCCGACGGGGATCGCGCGCTCGTGTTCACCGGCCCGATTGCTGCGACCGACGACGGCCATGAGATCGCGCTCGGTGAGGGCGTCCTCGAGCTGCGGTCGTGGGACGCCGACACCGGCACCGCCGCCGAGGTGGGCGAGACCGTCCTCGACGCCTCCGGCTCCCCGTTTGACGTCCGCTGGGACGAGAACGGCACCGCGTTCGCGGTCTGGGTCCAGGACTCGGCCGATCCGTCGTTCGGGCGACTGAGCCTGTTCTTCATCGATGCGGACGGCGAGATCCGGCAGCCCGAGAACGCGCCCCAGGAGGAGCCGGCGCTGCCGGGCTTCTCGATCGGTGACGGCCGGCTCGCGTGGGCCACGCCCGCCGGCCAGGGCGGCGAGGGCAGTCGGGTCCAGATCGTGGCCTGGACCGACGAGGGCGTTGGCACGGCCGAGACGGCCCCCGGCGACCAGGTCGTCGTCATTCGCTAGCGCCACTCCCGGGTTGGCGGATCGCCCAGGCCGCCGGCTTGCCGTGGGGCGGCAGCAGTGACGAATGAAAGCGCTGCTGAACGTCCTTCGTGCCGTCCGACGGCAGAAGCAGGACATGCAGGGACCGATCGTGCGGCCCTGCGGCAGATCGGCGCCGTTCAGGCACCGCATTCGTCCCAGCTGCCGTGGGGCGGCAACTGAACAGAGCCGATGAGGACCAGACGGAGTTCGTCGCGGAGTATCCTTGGTGCCGTCCCTCCGGCGCGCGCCCTGTGAGGCCGCACGATGGCCCCGAGAGGCCGGGAAGGAGCGAGTGAACGGCCGTCAGATCATGACCCCGGACGAGATCCGCCGGGCGACGATCCGCATGTCCCACGAGATCGTCGAGAAGCAGGCGGGCACGGCCGGGCTCGTCCTCATCGGCATCCAGCGCCGCGGCGTTCCGCTTGCGCAGCGGATCGCGGCCGGAATCCTCGAGCACGAGAACGTCGAGGTGCCCGTCGGGGCGCTCGACATCACGTTCTACCGCGACGATCTCTCGCTGATTGCCCAGCAGCCGGTCGTCAAGGGCACCGAGCTGCCCGTTGACCTCAACGGCCGCACGGTCGTGCTTGTCGACGACGTTCTGTACACGGGGCGCACGATCCGCGCCGCGATGGACGCCCTGGTCGACTTCGGCCGGCCGCAGGCGATCCGGCTGGCGGTGCTCGTCGATCGCGGCCACCGCGAGCTGCCGATCCGCGCGGACCACGTCGGCAAGAACGTGCCGACCTCGCGCGAGGAGCTCGTCCAGGTCCAGCTCGAGGAGATCGACGGCGTCGACGGCGTCGAGATCACGCGCATCGAAGAGCGCGCCGCGGCCGCCGAGCCCGTCGCATGAACCTCGCTGCCGCGGACGAGGCCCGGCAGCCCGCACTCACCGACGTTCCCGTTCCGGCCGTCGATGGCGCGCCGTACGAGCAGGACGTCCCGTGGCGCCATCGCCACCTCCTGGATGTCGACGTGCTGTCGGCGGACGACCTCGAGCTCGTCATGCGCACCGCGGACGCGATGCGCGAGGTCCTCGATCGGCCCGATCCCGCGCGTCCCGGCGCTCCGCGGCAGCAACGTGACGATCCTCTTCTACGAGGCGTCGACGCGGACGCGGGTGTCGTTCGAGGTCGCCGCCAAGAACCTCAGTGCCGACGTCGTGAACATCGCCGCGGCCACGTCGTCGGTCGCCAAGGGCGAGTCGCTGGTCGACACGATCCGGACCGTCGAGGCGCTCGGTGCCCGGATGCTCGTGATGCGCCACTCGGTGTCCGGCGCCCCGTACCTCGCCGCGGAGGTGTTCGGCGGTTCGGTGCTGAACGGCGGCGACGGCTGGCACGCGCATCCCACCCAGGCCCTGCTCGACCTGTACACGATGCGTCGACAGCTGCCGGGCGGGACGGTCGCGGGTCGGAAGGTCGTCATCCTCGGTGACGTGCTGCACTCGCGCGTCGCGCGCTCCAACATCTGGTCGCTGACTGCCGCGGGCGCGGATCTCTGGCTGTGCGGCCCCTCCACGCTCCTCCACGGGTTCGAGGCGTGGGCCGCGCACGGGGCCGCCGCGGGGCGGCGGTTCCAGGTGACGTCGTCCGTCGACGACGCGCTGCGGGACGCGGACGTCGTGATGGCTCTGCGCATCCAGCGCGAGCGGATGGCGTCCGGGCTGCTGCCGTCGTTGCGCGAGTACGCCGCCCGGTTCGGCCTGACCCGCGAGCGCCTGGCGCTCGCCCGGGAGGACGCGATCGTGATGCATCCGGGCCCGATGAACGAGGGCGTCGAGATCGCGCCGGACGTCGCCGTCTCGGCGCAGTCGCGCATCACCGACCAGGTCACCAACGGGGTGGCGATCAGGATGGCGCTGCTCTACCTGCTGGCGGGGGTCCGCGATGGCGGTTGAGGCGCCCGGTGACGTCGGCCGGATCGTCGCCGAGCTGGACCTGAGCCGCGTCTGGGCGGTCGACCCGGCGACCGGCCGCGAAGGGCCCGCGGACATCGTCGTGCGGGACGGACGGCTCGAAACGGTGACCTGGCTGGATGGCGCGGACGCGGACGGCGTCGACGCGCGCGGCGTCGTGGTCGCGCCCGGTTTCATCGACCTGCACGTGCACCTGCGCGAGCCCGGCAACGAGGACGCCGAGACGATCGCGACAGGGCTCGCGGCGGCGGCCCATGGCGGGTTCACGACGGTCTGCGCCATGCCCAACACCGACCCGGCGCTCGACGAGCCGGGCGTGCTCGCCCGGATCAACGCTGCGGCGTCGGCCTCCGGCTCGCCGGTCGAGCTGCTCGCCTATGGCGCGGTGAGCGCGGGGCGCAAGGGAGAGCAGCTGGCGGCGCTTGGCGAGCTCGGCGACGCCGGCGTCGTGGGCTTCTCGGACGACGGCGCGCCGGTCCGCTCTCCACAGATCCTGCGCAACGCCCTGGCCTACGCCGGCATGGCCGGGCTGCCGATCGTCGACCACGCCGAGGACGCCTCGGCGACCGAGGGCGCCGAAGCGAACGACGGGTTCGTGGCGACGGTGCTCGGGCTGCGCGGCTGGCCTGCCGCTGCCGAGGTGAGTGCCGTCGCGCGCGACCTGGCGATCCTCGAGGACGTCGTGCGCGACGTCCCCGGCGCACGGCTCCACCTGACCCACCTGTCGACCGCCGGCGCCCTGGATCTGGTTCGGCGGGCGAAGGCGGCCGGGCTGCCGGTCACGTGCGACGTGACGCCGCACCACCTCGCGCTGAGCGACGAGTGGCTGGCCGGTGCGCGGCGCTGGGCCTGGGACGCGAGCGGCAATCCGTGGGCCGACGGCGCCCTGGAGGCGCCGCCCTACGACCCGTCGCTGCGGGTCAACCCGCCGCTCCGCTCACCCGCTGACGCGGCCGCCGTGCTCGCCGCGCTCCTCGACGGCACCGCCGACGCAGTGGCAACGGATCATGCCCCGCACACCGAGGTCGACAAGGCCGTCGAGTTCGGGCTGGCAGCGAACGGGATCAGCGGGATCGAAACGGCGCTCGGCGTGCTCCTCGCGGCGGTCGATGCGGGCCACCTGCCGCTCGCACGGGCGATCGCTGCGCTGACCGCCGGACCAGCCCGGGTCCTGGGATCACGCTCTCGCCGCCGGCCGGGGCTCGGCGAGGGCTCGCCAGCGGACCTCGTCGTCTTCGACCGGGCGGACGCGTGGACGGTCGCCGCCGCGGACCTGCGGTCGCGCGGCAGGAACTCGCCGCTCCTCGGCCGCACGCTCCCGGGCCGGGTGTTGCTCACGATCGCGGACGGCCGGATCGCCCACGAGGCGCCCGCGGACTGACGCTACGGCGCGTCCGGCCAGAGACCCGTCGCCAGCACTTCGTGCGTTCGGTCGTCGACCACCGACCAACCGACGACCGGCACGTCCCCGGCACCCGGCCGAGGCTGCCAGACGATCGTGCGCAGATACCAGACGGGGCCGCCGGCGGCGCCGATCGCATCGGCGGCCATCCCATCGAAGCGCCGCAATGTTGGACGGTCGAGGAGGGCGAGCAACAGCGTCGAACCGGCGCCTTCCACGGAGGCGCGGGCTGCCGCCTCCGCCGCCTCTCGGGACCAGGTCGTGGCCAGCGAGCCTGGAGCCGTCAGCACCGGTCGCTGCCGGGCAGCGGTGCGCAGCCAGGCGAGCCGTTCGATGGTGAACAGCGGCCCCGCCGGGGTCGCGTGGAAGTGGCCGACGAGCGCGACCCGGTTCGGGACGGTCCACGTGCCGAGACTCGGGCTCTGACGCGTCAGGCCGAGCAGCGGCGTGCCCGGCAGCGTCTCGACGGCCATGGTCGGGCCTCCGGGTTCGCGCGTTCCCGAGAGATCGCCGCGTCGCGGGCAGGCGACGACCGGGAGCTCGGTGCAGCCCGGTTCGTCCGGCGCGACCGCGAGCCACCCATCGACGGCAATGAGTCGCCCTGGCTCGTCCCCGCCGGCGGCCAGCCGCTGTGCCGCCTCGACGTCGAGCACCTCCAGGCCGAGCATCCGCTCCGGGATGGCGATCGCCTCCTCGGACGGTGACGGCCCGGCCCCGGGCCGAGTGGACGAGGCTTCCTCTGCTGTGCGCTCGGGATCGGATGCGAGGACTGCGGCCGTGTCGTCCTCGATCACCGCCCATCCCACCTCGCCGAGCGAGTCTTCCAGGCCGCGCGGTCGCAGGAGGGCACGGACGTACCAGATCGCTCCGACGTCACGCGGCACCGCGGCGTCAGCGACGGGGTCGATCGTCGCGAGGTAATCGCGCTCCACGATCACCTCGGTCAGGACGATGGCGCCCCGGCGGATCGCGCGATCGACGATCGGCCAGCGGACCATGCCGGACGGGACCGGGTCGACGTCGGCCGGGTAGATCTCGGGCCGGCGCAGGCGCCAGCTCCCGTCGACCCAGACGACGCGCTCGATGGCGAATGTCGAACCGCAGTCCGACGACGAGGACCGGCACTCCGAGAGCCGGGGATCGGCAAACCGGCCGAGGACGACCGCGCGCTCGGGCCGGATCACCAGGTCCGGCGCCAGCTGGCCGACCGCGACCGTGGCGAGTGACACGCCGGGCAGCGCCTGCGGACGCAACTCCGAGTCGGCACCGGCGTCGCGGAGGCGGGTGGCCTTGCCGCCCCGGACCGCGAACACGGGCTCGGCATCGTCGGTCAGCACGGTTGCTCGCCGGCAATCGGCGCCGACGCCGTACGGCCCATCGGGATCCACCGCAACATCCAGCCCGCAGTCGGGCTCGGGTGGGACCGTCAACCAGCCGGCCACGGCGACGACCTTTTCGCGGATCTCGCCATCGGCACGGAGGGCCATCGTCCGGGCGACGGAATGAACCGGCAGGCCCAACGCACGCGCCGGGAAGCCGGCGGCACGGAGCGCCTCGACATCCGGGGCGAGGCTGGCCTCGGCCACCGGTTCGGCAGACGCGGCTGTTGGTCGCTGCGGGTTGGAGGCGTCGTCGGCAGACCGCCCACCGCCGAAGATGGCCGCGCCGATGACGGCGATCAGGACGATCGCCGGCAGCATCGTCACCGCGAGCCTCCGGACGCGCGAGCGCTCGTCCGGCGTCAGCGACTGAATGTGCTCGAAATGCTCCTCGCCCATTCGGTCGCCAGCCTACGCCTGGTGCGTCTCGTGCGCGACGCGCTTCGCTCGTGCCCGTCACTCGATTACGCTCCGCGGACGATGGCGAAGGGCCCCGAGCTCAACCGCGACTACGAGCGTCGGCCGTACTGGCATGCGACGATGCCGGCGCAGCCGGACCGCTCGGGCCGGGACCTGCCCGACACGGCGGACGTCGTCGTGATCGGCGGTGGCTACGCGGGAATCACCGCCGCGCGGGAGCTCGCCCGGCGGGGGACGAAGGTCACGCTGCTCGAGGCGCACACCCTGGGCTGGGGTGGCTCGACCCGGAACGGCGGCATCGTCCACCCCGGCTACAAGTGGGGCCCGACCGACCTGCTCCGCCGCTACGGCCACGAGACCGGCGCCGCGCTCTACCGGGACACGCTCGACTCCTTCGATCTCGTTCGCCGGCTGATCGCCGAGGAGTCGATCGACTGCGACTGGCGCGAGCACGGCACGCTCGAGCTGGCGTACGCCGCCTCCCACGTGGACGACCTCGAGCACACGCGCGCCAGCCTGTCGACCGTCGGGGTGGAGGCGCGCATCCTGCCGCGCGAGCAGCATCCGCGAGGAGATCGGCAGCGACGCCTACCACGGCGCGCTGGCCGTCGACGTCGGCGGCCTGCTCCACCCGGCACGCTATTTCGCGGGCCTCGCCGCGGCCGCCGACCGCGCCGGCGCGGATCTGCACGAGGGCGTCCGTGCACGCTCGGTCCGGCGCCAGGCCGACGGCCGCTTCGTCGTCGAGACCGAACGCGGCTCGATCCTCGCCCGTGAGGTGCTCGTGGCGACGAACGGCTACACGGACGGCGTCGCGCCCGGGATCAGGCGACGGATCATGCCGATCGGCAGCTACATCATCGCCAGCGAGCCACTCCCCGAGGACCTGGCACGGGAGCTGTCGCCGACGGGCCGCGCGTTCTGGGACACGAAGTACTTCCTGTACTACTGGCACGTGTCCGCGGATCGCCGGATGATCTTCGGCGGGCGGACCAGCTTCCTGCCGACGTCCGTGGACCGCTCGGCCGCGATCCTCCATCGCGGACTGCTCGAGGTCCACCCGCAGCTCGCCGACTATCGAATCGAATACGCCTGGGGCGGCAACGTCGGCTTCACGTTCGACCGCATGCCGCACGCGGGCCGCACGTCCGACGGCGTCACCTACGCCGTGGGCTGCTGCGGGACCGGGGTCGCGCTCATGACCGGGCTGGGAACGCAGGTCGGCGGCTGGCTCGCCGGCGACCCGGCACCCGCGCTGACGAAGCTGGGCTTCCCGCTGGTGCCCGCGCCGTACGAGGGCCACCCGTGGTTCCTGCCGTTCGTCGGCGAGTGGTATCGCATGAAGGACCGCGTCGCGGCGTATCGCTCGAGGGCGTGATCGCGGCCATCCGCGGAAACGTCACGTCGTGCTCGCTGCATGGACGCTGGGAGCACATCGAGCGGTGATATCGGCCCGCCATCGCCTCGCCGCATCGATTGGGCGGCCGACTCAAGCGTGGACGCAACACGATCTCCCGATTCGCCTGGCTCGGATCGGTTGATCTCCACGCCACTCGTGCTCCGAGCGTCCATGGACAAGGCACGAGCGGGCAGATCCCTGGGGCGCGACCAGCTAGCCGTCGGGCCGCGCGCCTGCGGCCAGGCGGCGCAGCGTGTCGAGCAGGCGGTCGATGTCGGCCTCGGTCGCGAGGTAGTTCACGATCCCGGCGCGCAGGTACGTGGCTCCGCGCAACCGCGTGGTCGTGAGCCAGCCGTCACCCGATGCCTCGAGCGCGGCCTGGAGCCGGTCCTGGTGGGCATCGAGCTCCGCCGGTGGCATCGCGAGCGCGGCGTCCCGGCCGCCGGGCAGGTGGCGGAAACACACGACGGACAGCTCCGCGTGCCTCCGGCAGCGCCTCGAAGTCGTCGGCCTCGGCGCAGCGCCGGGACAGGTGCGCGGCGAGATCGACGGTTGTCTCGACGAGGCGCGCCAATCCTTCGGTGCCGAGGTGCTTCCACGACAGCCACAGCTTCAGCGCCCGCCAGCGGCGGGTGCCCTCGAAGCCGAGCTTGTAGAAGCTCAGCTGTCCCGCGTCTTCCTCGTGGGCCAGGCCCTCGCCGTCGCGGTAGTACTCGGGCCGCCGGCCGCCGAACGTCTGCCCGAGGTGGCTGCCGTCGCGGACCAGCAGCCCGCCGATGTCGTAGGCCTGGAAGAACCACTTGTGCGGATCGACGGTCACCGACTGCGCGCGGTGCAGGTCGGGGACGCGGCCCGCCAGCTTCGCCGAGAGGCGCGCCGCACCGCCGTACGCCGCGTCGACGTGGAGCCACAGGCCCTCCCGTTCGGCCACGTCGGCAAGCTCGGGGAGGGCGTCGACCGCGCCGGTGTTCGTGGACCCCGCCACGGCCGAGATCGCGAGCGGCGTCAGCCCGGCAGCCCGGTCGCTGGCGATCGCCTTCGCGACGGGCGCCCCGCGGAGCCGGAACAGCTCGTCGGCCGCGATCACGACCAGCGTGTCGTGCGGGAACCCCAGCTCGTCGAGCGCCCGTGCGATCGAGAAGTGCGTCTGGTCCGAGGTGTAGACGCGGACACCCTCGAGGTCGCGGCCCCGGGGCGGGCGGTCCAGCCCGCAGACCGTTGGCAGGTGGATGTCGCGGGCCAGCGCCATGGCCATGAAGTTGGCCATCACCCCGCCAGAGGTCAGCAGCCCGAAGCTGTCGGGGCCGTAGCCGACGAGATCGGCCAGCCAGCGCACGACCTCCTCCTCGACGAACGCGCCGGTGGGTCCCGCGTGCCAGACGTCGACACCCTGGTTGGTCATCTGGGCAAGCACTTCGCCGGCGATCGACATGAGCAACGGCGGCGGCGTGAAGTAGCCGTAGTTCCGCGGGTGCTGGGCGTTGAGCTGGGATGCGGCCAGCCGGCGTTCGAATTCGGCGAGCACGTCCGCCGATCGTGACGGTGCGCTCGGAGCGGGCGACGGCCCGGCATCCCCGCCGTAGAACTCGGCCCGGGCCGTGTCGTAGTCGCGCGAAGCGCCCATCGCCCGTCGGGCCGCCTGCTCATAGAGGAAGTCGACCGCCACGGCCCATGTCGCCTCGCCGAGCCGGCGGACGCCCTCACGCGACGCATCTGCGTCGCGGAAGCCGATCAGCTCGGGCTCGGGATGCCAGCCGAACCGCTCGAGGTAGGCCTCGGCATCGAATGGCGGCGGGGGAGGAAGACGGTGGTCGTCGGGCATGGGGCCGATGGTAGCGGGGCGGCTATCCTGCGGCAGATGCCTGACGACCCGACCCGCGACGCCCTGGCCCAACGGCTCGATGCGCTGGGAGCTCCGTATGAGCTCTTCCCGTGCGATCCGGCGCTGGCCGACACGGCCGCCTTCTGCGCCGCGTACGGGTTCGATCCCGACGAGTCCGCCAACACCATCCTCGTCATCGGCAAGTCCGATCCACCGCGGTACGCGGCGTGCGTGGTGCTGGCCACGACCCGGCTCGACGTGAATCGGGTCGTCCGCGACAAGCTCGGTACGCGCAAGGCGTCGTTCGCCCCACCGGAGCTCACCCGCGAGATCACCGGCCACGAGATCGGCGGCGTGACCGTGTTCGGGCTGCCTGACGGCATGCCGATCTGGGTCGACGCTCGGGTGATGGATCGCGAGCGGATCGTGCTCGGTGGTGGCAGCCGGAGCTGGAAGGTCATCGGGCCGCCGGCCATCCTCGAACGGCTCCCGAACGTCGAGGTCGTGCCCGACCTCGCGAAGACGCCCGAACCTGCCGCGTAGCCGGGTGGCGCTGGAGATCCCGCTCGAGATCGCCCGCCGGTTCGTCCTCGGGAAGCAGGGCCTGTGGCCGGGCCGCCGGTGGCAAGGACTTGACGGCGCGGAACAGGCCATGCGCGCCATCGAGCAGCTCCAGCTCGATCCGCTCGTCCTCCTCGCGCGCGCCCACGACCTGATCCTCCACGCTCGAGTCCTCGACTACCGACAGGACGACTGGGCGACGCTCACCTACGAGCAGCGCAAGTTCTTCGACTGGGGCGGCTGGCTCGCGGTGCGGCCGATGGACGAGCTGCCGCACTGGCGCGTCCTGATGCGCCGCGAGCTCGACCAGCCGAACTGGATCGAGTTCCAGCGCGAGCACGGACCGGCGATCGCCGAGATGCGCGAAGTCCTCGCCGAGCGGGGCACGGTCAGCAATCGCGAGTTCGCCACGGGCACGCGTACCCGCATCGACAACTACCGGGGCCGCAAGGACAGCTCGCTGGCGCTCCACTTCCTGTGGCGGATCGGCGACGCGATGATCTATCGACGCGACGGCTTCGAGCGCGTCTATGCCCTCACCGAGGTCGTGGCCCCGCCCGAGCTGATCCGCGAGAGCGATCCTGACGTCGCCGACGACTACCTCATGACCAAGCTCGTCGGCGCCGACGGCCTGGCACCGATGCGCACGGTCGGCAACTTCATGCGGCGCAAGGTCCCCCCGCCGAGCTGGCCGTCGTGGCGACAGCGCAAGCTCGACGCAGGCGAGCTCCTCGAGGTGCGGGTCGAGGGCTGGCGGGCGCCACAGGTCGCATTGGCCGCCGACGAGCCACTCCTGGCGGATCTCCTCGCCGGCCGCACGCCGCCCACCTGGCAGCCGCTCGGGCCGACCACCGACGAGGAGGCAACGTTCCTCGCTCCGCTCGACCCGGTCAGCGCGCGCGGCCGGGCCACGAGCCTGTTCGGTTTCGAGTACATCTGGGAGATCTACAAGCCCGTCGAACAGCGACGCTGGGGCGCCTACACCCTGCCGGTCCTGTGGGGCGATCGGCTCGTCGCCCGCTTCGATGCCCGGATGGACCGTCCGACGGGCACGCTCGTCGTCAACGGCCTGTGGCTCGAGGACAAGGCGCTCGCGAGAGATGTGGCCTTCCGTGAGGCCCTGGTCCGAGGCATGGGGCGACTGATGCTCTTCCTGGACGCCGGCGCCATCGACGCCCGCGCCGTGACGCAACGGTCCCTACGTTCGGCCATCCAGGTTGCGGCCAAATCATCAGCCCGGGTAATGAACGGTTCGGACCTCCCTCACGTAGAGTTCACGCTCGTGACCGAACGACCGTCAACCGGTCCCGTCCAGTACAAGGGCGACGACCTCGAAGCCGAGCGGGGGCCCGGGCTCGGCTGCTTCCGCTTCCAGCTGGGACTGCTCGTGTTCCTGGTCGTGCTGACGCCCCTGAGCGTGGCGTGGCACTGGCCGGCGTGGCTGAGCGCCGTGCTGCTGTTCACGGTGCTCATCCTGCTGCTGTTCGCAGGCCAGACCGTGATCTTCCTGCTGCGTCTCGTGGCGGCCGACCGGCGGGGTCGCCGGCGCCCGCTGGCGAGCGAGACGAAGACCGTCGGCGAGCTGGAGGACGAGGGCGGGACCACGCCTGTCGAGCCCACCGCCGAGCCAGAGGACCCCGTGCGACAATAGGCGCCGCTTCCCGCCCGATCGGCGTCTGCCCAGGAGGATCGAACACGCCGTGCCCGTCCTTGCGACCTACTTCTCGGTCCGCCGCGGTCGCGACCCGTTCTTCAAATTCTTCATGCGCACGATCTTTCCCAGGCAGGTGAAGGAATACGAGGAGCGCTTCGGCATTCACTTCATCGGCTGGTACAACGTCGCGCACGGCTGGGACTTCGACAACGTGATCCTGCTCGACCTGCCCGACTACGCCACGCTCGACAGGCTCGAGGCAGACGAGGGCACACGCGCCCTCGGGCACCGGGCCGGGGAATGGATCTTCGAACGGCATCATTCGATGTTCCTGCGCGAGCGCATGGGACCCGATCTCGAATACCACCCCTGAACCGATGAGCTTTCGACGAGACGTCCGCGACCCGCGCGAACAAGGCGACGAACCGAACGGGAGGCAGACCATGGAAACTGGCCGCAACGACCTGCTCGGGGAGCTCGCCCGTGACGCCGAGCTCGAACGGTCGGACTTCATCGTCCAGGCGACCGAACAGCTGCGCCGGTTCCTCGACGCAAACCGCAGCCGGATCTCCGGCCTGGGCGGCATGACGCTCATCGACGAGGAGCCGGACTACCTGTCGATCGCCCCGGACATGACGTTCCGCAGCCGGAGTCGGTACCTCGACGAGGACACCGGGGAGTGGGTCAGCGACACCGAGGTGCTCGAGTCAGCGGCCGAAGTCGTGGAGCTGTACAACCCGAGCGACGTGTTTGCGGCCTTCGCCGAGGTGGCGCGGGAAGCTGCCGGCAAGATCGAACCGACCGCGGCAGAGGAGCTGTTCGAAGTCGCCGGGATCGGCGTCGACGAGACGGGCCCGGTCGGCGAGGACCCGTATGTCGCCGCGGCCGACGACTGGGCCGCAGCGCAGCCCGCCGACCTCGAGGCGGACGACGAAGAGACGGCGGCCCGCCGGCTGTACGACCTCGCCCTCGATTTCCAGGGTCGCAGCCAGCACAGCGAGGCGCGCCTCATCGAGCAGTTCGAAACCGCCGCCGAACGGCTGACGGGGAAGGTCGGCGACCTGATCGTCGTCGACGACGAGGACGAGCGATTGGTCCTCGAATTGAGCGGCAACTTCCGCGCCGAGGTCGTCCCCGAGGACACCGATGGCGAGTGGCGAACGCTGTCGAGCGCCGAGGAGATCGTCGAGTTCTACGACCCGACCGACATCTTCGGGGACCTCGCGGATGCCCTGGCGGAGGCGTTCCCGGCGGTGGCCCCAGAGGATGAGCTCGAGGCCGCCGACGAGGAGGTCGAGGAGGCCGAGGCCGAGGCGGAGTCGGAGGTAGCCGACGAGGGCGAAGCCGACGCGGACGGCGCCGAGGGCCGCCCAACCGCGTGACCATGCGCCTGGCTGCCGCGGAGCTCATCGAGAGCCGCGAGATTCTGCCGGGCCAATGGATTCAGGCCTACGACGCACCCGAGCTGGCAAACGGCTCACGCGCCGGCCAGTTCGTGCACGTTCGTCCAGGGGACTACTCCGGCCTTGTGCTGCGCCGACCCTTCTCGCTGAACACGGCGGACGCGGTCACGGGGGTCGTCACGGTCCACTTCCGGGTCATCGGGCGCGGCACCGACTGGTTCACGCATCTTCGGCCCGGCGACCGGATCGACATGCTCGGGCCGCTCGGGCGGCCGTTCGAGGTGGATCCGCGGAGCCGTCACCTCCTGCTCGTGGCGGGAGGCCTGGGGATGGCCGGCGTCCGGATGCTCGCCGACGAGGCGATCCGTGACGGGCGCCAGGTGACGCTGTTGTTCGGGGCGGCCTCCGCCCGCGAGGTGTACCCGTCCACGCTGCTCCCCGACGAGGTCGAATACGTCGTGGCGACCGACGACGGCTCGCTCGGGCACCACGGGTTCGTGACCGACCTCGTGCCGGAGTTCGAGGCGTGGGCCGACCAGGCGTTCGCGTGCGGGCCGTGGCCGATGCTCGCCGCGCTGGCCCGCCTCGCGGAGGGGCGGCGCGGCCGGCTCGGAGTCGCGAAGCTCGGCCGCAAGCGGGGCGGGGGACGTGTTGACGCGCCCGGTTCGCCCGCGGCGCGTCGCAAGGCGTTCCTGCAGGTGTCGATGGAGCAGAACATGGGCTGCGCGGTGGGTGCGTGCCTCGGCTGCGTGGTGCAGACCACGGGCGGGACGCCGCAGCGGGTGTGCCGCGAGGGCCCGGTGTTCGCCGCCGAGGAGATCGCCTGGGAGGCGGCGTGGTGAGGCTGGAACCCAGGCCCTGGTCAATTCAGCAAGCGCGATCAAGCGGCCGTCGAGCGGCAGGGGCGACCATCGGATCATGACTGCTGCCCGCGACACGTTCGTCGCCTTCGTCGACCTCCTGACCGAGGCGCTCGACGACCACGAGGCGTCCGGCGAGGACCTGGCAGAGCGTCTGTGCATGTCGCGGTACCACTTCGATCGGATGATCGCGTCGGTGGCGGGCGAGCCGCCGGCAACGTTCCGGCGCCGCGTCCTGCTCGAGCGAGCCGCGTACCGCCTCGTGACCACTCGTTGGACGGTCCTCGACGTCGCCGTCGAGGCCGGCTACGGGTCCCACGAGGCGTTCACGCGGGCCTTCGCGCGGGCGTTCGGGACGGCTCCCACAACGTGGCGCCGGCGGCCGACCCAGACCCGCATCGACGCGCCAAGCGGCGTGCACTTCCATCCGCCGGGCGGGCTACGTCTGCCCTCGCGCACAAAGGAGACATCGATGGACCTCCTCACGAAGATGGTCGAGCACCACATCTGGTTGACCGGCGAGATGATCGAACGGGCGGCGCGGCTCGATGACGCCACGCTCGACAAGCCGATCGTCGTCTCGGTCGAAGGGATCGACGACGATCCGACGCTGCGCTCACTGCTGTCACGGCTCGTTGGCCAGCTGGCGATGTGGAATGCCGTGATGGCCGGCCGTGACTACGATTGGGCCGTGGAGCAGCACGAGCCGATCGACTCGATTCGCCGGCGCCTCGCGACCGAGGGGCCGACGTACCTGGCCCACGTCCGGGCCGTGGTCGGCGAGGGTCGCCTCGACGAGACGTTCGTCGACGCGCACTGCGAACCCGCGGAGATCTTCACCTACGGCGGGCTGATCGCCCACATCCTGACGTTCGCCGCGCATCGGCGGACGCTTGTCGCGGGCGCGCTGATCGACGCCGGGATCGACGACCTCGGCGCCGGCGACCCGCGCAAGTGGGTGGCAGACGAGGCCGCGTGACAGCCCCAGTCGAGCCTCTGCTCGCGCCGCCGGACGTCGACCTGTCGGTCGACCTCGGCCGCGGGCTCGTCCTGCCGAACCCGATCCTCGTCGCGTCGGGGACGTTCGGCTACGGGATCGAGTACGGCGACGTGGTCGAGGTGGATCGGCTCGGCGCGATCTGCTGCAAGGGCACCACGCTCAAGCCACGCATCGGCAACCCGACGCCGCGCGTCACCGAGACGCCCGGCGGGATGCTCAACTCGATCGGGCTCCAGAACCCGGGCGTCGATGCCGTCGTCGAGAAGTACGCCGGGACGTGGGCGGGCTGGAAGGTGCCGGTGCTGGTCAACGTGGCCGGCGAGTCGGTCAAGGACTACGTCGAGGTGACGCGCCGGCTCGACGGCGTGCCGGGCGTCGCCGGGATCGAGCTGAACATCAGCTGCCCGAACGTCGGGCGTGGCGGGCTGCAGTTCGCGATCGACGCCTCGGCGGCCGGCGAGGTCACGGCAGCGGTCCGACGCGCCACCGACCTGCCACTGCTCGTGAAGCTGTCGCCGAACGTGGCCGACGTCCGCCCGATCGCGAAGGCGATCGAGGAGGCGGGCGCCGATGCGCTCACAGCCATCAACACGCTGTCGGGGATTGCCGTGTCCCCGTCCCGGGAGCGCCCGCTGCTCGGCAACGTGTTCGGCGGACTGTCCGGCCCGGCGATCAAGCCCGTTGCGCTTCGGGTGGTGTACGAGGTCGCGCAGTCGGTGCGCATCCCGATCGTGGCCATCGGCGGGGTCACCGAGCTGGCGGACGTGCTCGATTACCTCGCGGTCGGGGCGGTGGCGGTCCAGGTGGGAACGGCGATCTTCGCGGACCCGACGCTCCCGGTGCGCCTCGTCGACGAGCTCGCGGCCGAATGCGGCCGGCGCGGCTTCGACTCCCACCGGCCGCTGATCGGGACTGCGCTCCCGCGGAAGCAGTCCCCCTCGTCCGCCAAGGGCGTCGAATACCGGCCGTAGGCCGGAGGGAGCGCGATCCTGCACATGGTATGGTATGTGCATGTTCAGTGAACGGACCCAGGTGCTCCTATCACCCCAACAGGTCGAGAAGCTGAAGCGAATGGCCGCGCGCGACGGAACGTCCGTCGGCGCGATCATCCGGGACGCGATCGATAGCTACATCGACCCAGGGTCGGACGCGCGGCGTCGTGCCTTCGAGGACATGCTGACGATGAATGCGCCAGTGGACGACTGGGAGGTCATGAAGGCCGAGATCATGCGAAGCCAGCTGGGCGACTGGTGACCGTCTTCATCGACACGGCGGTGATCATGTACGCGGCGGGAGGAGAGCACGCGATGAAGGAGGCGTGCATTCGAGTCATGGACCGCGTATCGGCAGGATCACTGCCCGCGACGACTTCCGTCGAAGTTGTCCAGGAGATCCTGCATCGGTACCTGAGCGTCCGTCGACCGGAGCTGGCCGGCCGTGTTGCGCGACAGACGATGGACATCTTCGCGCCCGTCCTCCCAGTCAGCCATGCGCTGATGCGACGCGTACCCGACCTCGCCGCGCGATATCCAACGCTTGCCGCTCGCGACCTCGTCCATGTCGCGACATGCGTGCACGAGGGCATCACCGAGATCGTGAGCCCGGACCGAGCGTTCGACCAGGTGGCGGAGGTTCGGCGCCTGGATCCGGTGGAGCTCGCCGCGCAGCTCACGTAGCGGCCTGCCCCACTAGACTCGTTTCGTGACCACGGTTCGACCCGCCATTGACGAGGCAGCACGGCGCGCGATCGCCCTGCGCACGGAGCGCATCTTCCGGGACGCTGGCGCCTTTCGAGAGGGCCATTTCCTGCTCAAGAGCGGCCGCCACGGCGACGCCTACGTCGAGAAGTTCCAGGTGCTCCAGGATCCTGCCGCGACCAGCGAGTTGTGCGGCCTGTGGGCCGCCCGCGTGCGGACCCGCGACGGCGAGCCCATGGTCGACGTGGTGGCCGGCCCGACGACCGGCGGGATCATCCTCGCGTTCGAGACGGCCCGCCAGCTCGGCGTTCGGTCGATCTTCGCCGAGGAGGTCCGCGACGCCGACGGTGCCACCCACCGCGAGTTCCGGCGCGGGTTCCGCATCGACCCGGCCGAACGCGTGCTGCTCGTCGACGACATCCTGACGACCGGCGGTTCGCTCCTGGCGATGATCCCGGCCGTCGAGGAGGCTGGTGGCGAGATCATCGAGTGCGACGTGCTCGTCGACCGGAGCGGCGGTCGTGCCGCGCTGGAGTCGCCGCGAACCGGCCGATCCTATGCGCTCCGCTCGCTCTGGCAGCTGGACCTTCCCACGTATGAGCCGGGTGCGGCCACCTGCCCGCGCTGTGCCGACCGGACCCCGCTCCACGCGCCCGGCAGCACGGGTACCGGCGCGACCGCGGGCTGACGGCCTGCCCCAAGGATGGACCGCGGCACGTTCCGGCTCCTCGTTGCCGCGCTCGCCGTGATCGTGGTCGCGGTCGCCGTTGCCGCCGCCGTGTTCGGCGGAACCGCCCGCGACCCGGAGGCGCCGCAGGGCGAGGAAGCCGTCGGGATCGTCAGCTCCATCGATTCGGCAGGGCTGACGAACGTGCGCGGGTTCACGCTCCTGATGCCCGACGGTCGCGAGCTCGAATTCGCCATCGGCAGGCTCGAAAACGGCGCCGCGTTCCCGCCCGGTCACCTCGCCGAGCACCAGGCGCTGGCGTCACCGGTCCGCGTCTGGTACCGGACCGAGGGTGACGCGCTGGTCGCGTTCCGCCTCGAGGACGCGCGAGTAGCGCCGCGAGGCCGTCCCTCAGCCTTCGACCTCGGCCAGGGCGCGCTCCAGCTCCGCCTCGCCGACGACGCCCTCGAACGATCCGCGGACGATCCCCGTCGCCGTCGACCACGAAGATCCACGGCTCCGACAGGAGGCCCCACTCGTCGGTCGTCGGCGCGGCCTGCAGCTGCTCGTTCGCGTCCAGCACCGGCTGCAGCTGGCCGTCGGTGTACTCCAGGACGTACGGCTCGACGTTGATGAACGTCACGTCAGGGTGCGCCTCGGCGATCGGCTTGATCGAGTCGAGGGTCGGGCCGCATTGCTGGCTGGTGCAGAACTTCGGCGTTGCGAAGGCGAGCACGAACGGCTCGTGCGCCGCGAGCGCATCCGCCACGGACGTCTCGTAGAACGCGGGGACCGGGTCTTCGTCGGTGGAGATCTGCGACAGATCGCCGTCCACGTCCGCGGCCGTCGGCGAGTCCGAGGCGGGTGCCGGAGCGCCGACCTGGACCGTCGGCGTCGAGTCGGCCACCTCGAAGGTCATGCGGATCTTCTCGGTCGGGACCTGCGGCGCCTCGGTGGTGATCTCCGCTCCCCAGATGCCGGCGTGCGGCAAATCGGCATTGACGACGTACATGCCGCGCTCGTCGGGGATCGCCCACACGAACTCGCTCTCGGCGGTCGTCACCGGCGTGTCGGGATCGGTTGCGAGGTCGTAGAACGCCACCGTCGCCGTGCGGTCCGGCGAGCTGACGACACGCTGCGCATCGTCGAGGAAGAGGAAGACGATTCGTGCCTGGCCACACACGATCTGGTTCGTGACGATCAACGGGATCACGGACGGCGACTGGGAGGCGGTATCCCACTCGTCGGGCAGGCTCGTCGGGTCGGGCGCGCGCTCGCAGAGCGCCTCGGCGCTGCCCGAGGGGCCGGGTGACGCTGGGCCGGATGAGGCCGGCGTCGCGCCGCCGCCGCTGCAGGCGACCAGAAGCAGGGTCAGCGCGGCGATCGCCGCGACTCGAGAGGTTCGGATCACCGGCACAGCCTAGCGACCGCGCTAGAATTGCGCCGCATCCATCTCGATCGACGGCCGTGGGGGCCCCGAGCCGTCCAGGAGCTCGCTTGACCCGTTTCCAGAAGCTCGCGGCGGCGACCCTCGTCACGACGCTGGTCCTCGTCACGGTCGGCGTCATCGTGCGTGCCACGGACTCCGGTCTCGGCTGCCCCGACTGGCCGTTCTGTTACGGCCAGCTCCTGCCGCCGCTCGACGACCCGAAGGCGTGGATCGAGTGGATCCATCGCGGGATCGCCGTCCTGATCGGTTTCGAGATCCTCGGCCTCGCGATCCTCTCGCTCGTCGACCACCGCGACCGTCGCACGCTCGTCATCGCGTCGTTCGCGGCCGTGGCCCTGGTCGGGTTCCAGGCGTGGCTGGGCCGCGAGACCGTTCGCCTCGGCAACAGCGGGGAGTCCGTCACCGCGCACCTTGCCGCAGCGATGCTCCTGCTCGGGGTCCTCGTCTTCATCCTGGTGCGTGCCGGCTACCCGGCCCGGCTCCCGGTTCGCGGCGCGAGCCAGCGGTTCACGCTGCTCGCGACGTTCGCGGCCGCGTCGACGTTCGCGCTGCTGATGTTCGGGTCGAACGTGACGGCCGGCGGCATCACCTCGTCGCTGGTCTTTGGCGACTGGCCGCTGATGGGCGGGACGCCCTTCCCGGCCCTCACCGAGCTGACCAGCGCCCACGTCCTGCACCGCTGGGTCGCGGTTGTGGTGGGGGTCATCGTCGTCGCCACCGCGATCGTCGCCTGGCGCACCCAGCGCGCCCATCCCACGATCGTGCGGTTGGCCGTGGCGGCCGGCATCCTGTATCCGGTCCAGGCGCTCGTCGGCGGGCTGCAGGTCCTGACGAAGCTCGCGGCGTGGACGCAGACGCTCCACCTCGCGCTCGGGGCGACGATCTGGGCGCTCCTGGCCGGTCTCGCGATCACCAGCTACTACACCGCCCGAGCCGCCGCGGCGACCTCCGAGCTACGGCGGGAGTGTCGGCGCACGCGATGGCGATCGCGACGGGTCGGCGCCGCGCAGCGCGGGGGACTCGGTTCGTGCGTACATCGCCCTGACCAAGCCACGGATCATCGAGCTGCTGCTCGTCACCACTGTGCCGGCGATGGTGCTTGCCATCCGCGAGGTGCCCGGCATCGAATGGCAGAGCTGGGGCTGGCTGGTGGCCTGGACCCTCATCGGCGGCACGCTCGCCGCCGGGTCGGCGAACGCGATCAACTGCTACCTCGATCGCGACATCGACGAGCTCATGGCACGCACCCGGCGCCGGCCCCTCCCGGCCCACCAGGTCGAACCGGAGCGGGCCGTGGTCTTCGGGGTCGCGCTCGGCATCGTGTCGTTCGTCGTGATGGCGTGGTTCGTCAACCTGCTCGCGGCGTACCTGACGCTGCTCGCGATCGCCTTCTACGTCGTGGTCTACACGATCATGCTCAAGCGCTCGACCCCGCAGAACATCGTGATCGGCGGGGCGGCCGGCGCGCTGCCACCGGTGATCGGCTGGGTGGCCGTCACCGGCAACGTCGGAGTCCCGGCGCTGCTCCTGTTCGCGCTCGTCTTCTACTGGACGCCGCCGCATTTCTGGGCGCTGTCGCTGCGGATCCGCAAGGACTACGCCGCGGCAGGGGTGCCGATGCTCCCCGTGGTGAAGGGCATCCCCGAGACGACCCGCCAGATCGGCCTCTACGCGATCCTGATGGTCGCGATCTCGATGGTCCTGTGGGCGGTGGCTCGGATGGGCGCCGTGTATCTCGCCGCCGCCGTCGTCCTCGGCGCGATGTTCCTGTGGCAGGCATATCGCCTGTGGCGGCACGGAACGTCGGAGGAGGCGTCGACGGCCGGCGCGATCCGCCTGTACCGCTACTCGATCTCGTACCTGACGCTGCTCTTCGCCGCGGTTGCCGTCGACGCCCTGGTGCTCGCCGCGATCTAGGCGTGCGCCGCCGCAGCGGCGCGTGGTTCATCCGGCGAACCAAGCAGCGAACGAACCTCATGCCGCCCGAACCAAATGACGGTTTGTCCGGCTGCCGCTCGCTCGCACGAGCGGCTCAGCGCCCCGCGAGCGTCTCGTAGAGGTCCACCGTCTGGCGCGCGATGGCGGCCCAGCCGAAGTGGTCGACGGCCCGCTGCCTGCCGGCGACTCCCATGGCCCGCCGGCGTGGCTCGTCGGCCATCAGCTCGTTGATCCGCGCCGCCAGGTCGCGTTCGAAGGCATCCGGATCAGTGGGCTCGAACGACCCGCCGCCCGCAGGTTCGAATGGCACGAGCAGCCCCGTCTCGCCCTCGACGACGACTTCCGGGATCCCGCCCACGGCGCTCGCGACGACCGCCGTCTCGCACGCCATCGCCTCGAGGTTGATGATCCCGAACGGCTCGTAGACCGACGGGCAGGCAAACACGGCCGCGTGCGAGTACAGCTGGCGGACCGTCGGCTTGTCGACCATCTCGGCAATCCAGTGCACGTTCGGGTTGACGGCCTGTGCCTCGCGCACGGCCGCCTCCATCTCCGCGGCGATCTCCGGCGTGTCGGGCGCGCCCGCGCAGAGCACGACCGCGGTCCCCGGCGCGAGGTGGCGGATCGCCCGCACGAGATGAACGATGCCCTTCTGGCGCGTGATCCGGCCCACGAACAGGACGTACGGAACGGCAGGGTCGACCCCGTGCCGCTCCAGCGCGTCGGTCGCCTCCTGGGCGCGGTACTCGTCGGTGTCGATCCCGTTGTGGATGATCGCGATCCGCTCCTCGGGGACGTCGAAGTTGGCCAGGACGTCGTCCTTCGTGCCCTGCGACACCGCGATGACGGCGTCGGCCATCTCGAGCGCCGTCCGCTCCACCCATGACGACGCGTCGTAGCCGCCGCCGAGCTGCTCCCGTTTCCACGGGCGGAGCGGCTCCAGCGAGTGGACGGTGATCACGAGCGGGATGCCGTAGGCGAGCTTGGCGAGGATCCCGCCGAGGTGGGCGTACCACGTGTGGCAGTGGACGACGTCCGCGGTGACCGGCTCGGCAACGAACCCGATCGACCGACTGAACGCAGCGAGCACCGGCCGCAGCTGCTGCGGGGAAGCCGACAGCTCGTGGGCGACCGGGAAGCCGCGAACCCACAGCGAGCCCTCGCGCTCGTCCTGCGCGCCGAAGGTCCGGACGTCGACGTCGATGAGCTCTGCCAGCTCGCGGGTCAGGTACTCGACGTGGACGCCCGCGCCGCCGTAGACGTTCGGCGGGTACTCGTTGGTCAGGATCAGCGCCTGCATCGAACAAGCCTATCCGGCCGCGACCGCGAGATCGTCGAGCAGCGGCGTCGCGGTCAGCGGACCGCCGAGGAACTCCGTCAGGACGTCCCGTGCCGGCCGGCTCGCACCGAACCGCAGCAGTCCGTCCGACACGAAGTCGTACCAGCCCGGGTCGCCGCCCTCGGCCAGCCAGTCGCCGCGGACGTCGCGGATCCGCGCCCTGACCGCCGCTGCCACCATTGCCGAGAGGGCGTAGTTCGCCATGTAGCCCGGGCCGTCGATGAGCTGGCCACGCACCGCCCACGAAGCCTGTTCAGGGTGGGGGACGATCCCAAGGCCGTTCGCCGTAAGCTCGGCCCAGACCACGTTGGGGTCGAGGTCCGGATCCCGATGAAGGACGATCTCGAACAGCGCCCAACAGACGTCGAGCATCACCCCGCCATAGCGGCCCAGGCGGCTCTCGTGGGGCTCGGAGGCGGCACCGAGGTACCGTCGCTGAAAGGCTGGCTCATGCGCGTCCCAGCCGACCAGGTCGCCGATGCCCTCCGAGAGCCCGCCGTCTTCAGCGAGCGGCGAGTAGAGCGCCGGCCGCGCCCGGATTGCGGCCTCATGCAGCGCGTGCCCGCTCTCGTGGAGCAGCTCCTCGAGGTTGCCCAGCCCTCCCGCCGCGTACGTGGCGAAGATCCACGGCGTGGCCGGCTGCCAGACGCCGTCGCCCCCCATCCGGCCCATGTTGCTGCCGATGGTGAACGCGGTCGCGATCGGCGGCCGGCCAGGGCGCGGGGTGACGTCGTACCTGATCCGGAGGGCCTCTGGATCGGCCCCGAGGCTGCGCAGGTGCGCGTCGTTGATCGGTTGCAAGCGCTCGCGGGTGACGTGACGACCCACGTGACGGTCCATCGACCCGACGAGATAGCGGTAGTCCCACGGCTCGACCAGCTCGGGACCGCGGACGTCGCGCCACGCAGCCTGCACTTCGCGCAGGGTCGTCTCCAGGGACCCAGGCGCCATGCCGAGAGCCGTCGCCGCGGCCTCGACCGGGGAACCCTCGCGGGCCCAGCGCGCGGCACTCGAGCGGACGAGCGTGCGGTACGGGCTCGACGGCCCGCCATCGCCGTCGACCGCTCGCCAGACCGGTTCGAGGGCATCGAACACCGCGCGCCGGCGTGCCGGATCGCGATCGGTTGAGAGCCGCCCGAAGGCGGTGACGCGATCGATAACCTCGTCGCCGATGCGGACCGCGGCAGCGGCCTCGCCGAACGCCCGGAAGGTCCGCCGCCGGAGCTCGGCCACCTCGGCGGGCTCCACCTCGGGTCCGCCCACCTCCACGAGCCCCTCGACCGCCTCCCACTCGTCCATCCAGCCGAGCGCGGACTCGATCGAGGCGACCATCGGCCGATCGTCGGGCGCCCAAATGCCGTCGCGTTCGACCAGCGCCGCGGCGATCGCTCGTCGCTGCTCGCCATAGGCACGCTCCATTGCCGTGACGTCGTCGCCCCGGTGCCTCGCCACCACGAGTGCACCGAACGCGTCGCCCAACGCCAGGTACGAGCGCTCCAGGACCTCGAACTGCGACGAAGCCGACACGCCCCGAGGATACGGGCTGCCCACGCAGACGGGGCGGCAGCGATGGCACCATCCTCACATGCACCTCCACTTCCTCGGCGGCGCGACGACCGTCACCGGTTCGCAGTTCCTCCTTGACACCGGACGCGCCAAGGTCCTCATCGACTGCGGGATGTTCCAGGGCAGCCCGAACGAGGCGGTTCGCAACCGCGTGCCGTTCGCGTTCGAACCGTCGGAGCTTGACGCGGTCGTGCTCACCCACGCCCACCTCGACCACTGCGGCCTCCTCCCCGTGCTCGTGCGGGAGGGCTTCTCGGGGCCGATCCATTGCACCGCCGGTACCGCCGAGCTCGCGCGCCTCGTGCTGCTCGACTCGGGCAAGCTGCACGAGCAGTTCGCGAAGCGCGAAGCGCGCTGGGAGAAGCACCACCCCGATCGGGTCGAGGCCGACGACCGGGCGGAGACCGATGCCTACCAGGCCGCCGTCACCCTCGCATCCGAGGGCGGCACCATGCCCAGCGAAGCGACCGTGATGGCGGTCGATGCGGCCGGCCCGGCCGGGGCGACGAGTGACCCGGAGGTCGCCCTGCGCGCGCAACCGCCGGCTGTCGAGATCGACCTCGACGCGCCGCTCTACACGCAGGACGATGCCGAGGCCGTCCTCCCGCTGTTCCGGCCAGGCGACTACGGCACCGAGCTCGAGGTCGCGCCCGGTGTCCACGCGACATTCCTCGATGCGGGGCACATCCTCGGCTCCGCGATCATCCGCCTCCGCGTCGAGCAGGATGGGGACCAGCCGGAGCGCGTCATCGTCGTGTCCGGCGACCTCGGCCGGCCCGGGACGCCGATCATCCGCGACCCGACGACCCTCGACGCCGCCGACTATGTCCTCGTCGAGTCCACCTACGGCGGTCGCGAGCACGAGCCGTCGGACGAGGCCGTGCGTATCCTCGCCGAGACCGTCCGCCTGGTCGACGAGGCGAACGGCGTGCTGCTGATCCCCTCGTTCGCGATCGGGCGGACGCAGGAGATCGTGTGGCAGCTCGACCGGCTCATCGAGCAGGGCGCGATCCCGCTCCTTCCGCTCTACCTCGACTCACCGATGGCGTCCAAGGCGAGCGACATCTACCGGAAGTACGCGGAGTACTTCGACGAGGAGACGGGTGCGCTCCTGCGCAGCGGCGACACGCCGCTCGACTACCCCAACCAGATCATCACCAACGACGTCGAGGATTCGAAGGCGATCGAGAAAGCGCCGCGGCCGTACATGATCGTGGCCTCGAACGGGATGCTGACCGGCGGCAGGGTGGTCGCCCACCTGCGCAACCTCATCGGCGACCCGAGCGCGACCTTGCTGTTCGTCGGCTACCAGGGCGAGGGCACGCTCGGCGCGCACCTCCAGGCCGGCGCGAAGTCGGCCCGCATCGACGGCCAGGAGCACGTCGTGCGCTGCAACGTGCGCTCGATCGGCGGTTTCTCGGCCCATGCCGACGAGCCGGAGCTCCTCGCGTGGCTCGCCAGTTTCGGCCGCGGCAGGCACCTCGGCGACGCGGGGTTTCCGCGTCTGGTGTTCCTCGTCCATGGCGACCCGGAGGCCCAGATCGCGCTCGAGCCGAAGGTCCGCGAGCTCGGCTTCGAGGTCCACGTGCCGCACTGGCACGAGCGCGTCGAGCTCCGCTAGCGGCTGGCGACCGGGCTGATCGCGCGGTTTGCAACCGCGCAGGCCGCCAGATGGGACACGGAAGGCAATAGAAATGGATGCCCCGACAATTCCGGCTCGGCGGACGGGCTCGGTTGACGGGCGGGCCGGCTCGCGCGACGGCGTAGACTCCGGCGAACCCGCGACCCGTCCAGGAGGCGTTCCAGATGGCACCCGATACGACGATCCTGACCGCCGAGGAGCTGTCGCGGATCCGTCGCGACTATCGCAGTGCCACGCTGCTGCCGAAGCGCGCGTATCACGACCCAGGGATCCATGACTGGGAGCGGAGCCAGCTCCTGCGCCGTGACTGGATCCCGGTCGGGCGGGCAGAGGAGGCGCCGGAGTCGGGCAGCTACTTCCTGGCCGAGATCGACGGCGACCAGCTGATCGTGATCCGGGGTCGGGACAACGTCCTGCGAGCCTTCCACAACGTGTGCCGCCACCGCGGCACGGCAGTGGCCGAGGACCAGTGCGGCAAGGTGGTCCGTCTCCAGTGCCCGTACCACGCCTGGATCTACGACCTCGATGGCAGCCTCATCCGCGCGAAGCACACGGACGGCCTCGAGGACTTCAGCATGGACACGTTCAGCCTCGTCGGCGTGCGCTGCGAGGTCTGGCAGGGGTTCGTCTTCCTCAACCTCGATCCCGACGCGGCCCCGCTGGCCGATCAGCTCGGCGACCTCGTGGAGCACCTGAGCCGCTTCGACTTCGGCGGGCTCCGTTCGGCGAAGCGGATCGACTACGACGTCAGCTCGAACTGGAAGTTCATCGCCGAGAACTACTCCGAGTGCTACCACTGCCCGGGCCTCCATCCCCAGCTCAACAAGCTCACGCCGTACGATCTCGGCTCCGACTTCATGACCAAGGGCGGCTGGCAGGGTGGCTGGATGGAGCTTGCCGGCGGCGCGGAGACGATGGCCATGGAGGGCGGCCATCGCGACGGACGGCCGCCGATGGCGGGCATCACGCCGCTCGACGAGCGGCGGATCTACTACTACCTGGTGTGGCCGACGATGTTCCTGTCGCTCCACCCCGACTACCTGCTCGTCCACTGGCTGACGCCGAACCGGGTCGACAGCACCACGATCCGCTGCGAGTGGCTGTTCGAGCCGTCGACGATCTCCGCGCCCTCGTTCGACCCGTCCGAAGCCGTCGCGTTCTGGGACCTGACGAACCGCCAGGACTGGCACGTCTGCGAGCTGCAGCAGCGCGGGACCCGCTCGTCGACCTGGGTGGCGGGTCGCTACTCGACCGAGGAGCCCTCGGTGCACGCGTTCGACATGATGGTCGCCGACCGCTATGCGGGCGAGGGCTTCGTCAGCAACCGCCTCGTCCGCCAGCGCTACGACGTTCCGCCCCCGAAGCCGGGCGAGACCAACGGCTCGAACGGCACGAACGGGACCGGGAAGAAGGACAGTTCGGCCCGTATCGCGGCCCGCTCGAAGGCCAGCTCCGGCGCCTGACCGTCAGGCGGCGGCGGTCCGCCCGTCGGCCGCCGGCAGGTCCTCGTCCTCGTCCGGGTTACCCGACGCGATCAGCGCGTCGGGATCGATCCGCACGGCACGCACGTCGCGAGCCGGGCGGCTGAGCAGGTAGCCCTGGCCCGCCCGGATGCCGAGGTCGCGCACGACCTCCAGCTGCGTCGGCGTCTCCACGCCTTCGGCGACGATCGACGCGTTCCAGCGGGCCGCGAGCTCCTGCAGCGCGCGCAGGACCGCGTGGTCCGGGTCGTGCAGGATGCCGCCCTGGACCAGCGACAGGTCGATCTTGACGATGTCGAACTGGATTTCGCTGAGCAGCCGCAGACCGGCGTTGCCGGCCCCGACGTCGTCGGCGGCGATGCGCATCCCGGCCTTGCGGCAGGCAGCCACGTTCCGACGCAGCTGCTCGAGGTCCTTGACCTCCTGGCGTTCCGTCAATTCGAGGACGAGCTGGTCGGGCGTGATCCCGTGACGCCCGAAGATGGCGCGCAGCTCAATCGGCTGGAAGTGCTCCGACTCGAGCGTGCGCGGCGAGATGTTGACGCTCAGGTACGTCTGCTCCGGAAGCGTCCCGACCCCGCGCGCGACCACGGCCAGGCACGCCATGTCGAGCTCCACCGTCCGATCGGCACTCTCCGCGCCGGCGAACAGTGCCGACGCGTTCGGGAAGCGTGACGCGTCGACCGGGCCCACCAGCCCTTCGAACCCGACGACATCCCCGGTCGCGAGCGAGAAGATCGGCTGGTAGGCGGGGCGCAGGCCGCGCTCGGCGATGATCGCCGTGACCGCGGCGGCGATCTCCGGCACGGACCGCTCGTCGACGGTGGAGCCATGCCGCCCGGGGTCATAGCCGACGACCGTCGTCCGGCCGTGGCGCTTGCCCCAGTACAGGGCCGCGTCGGCGTGCCGGTAGAGGAGGTGCTTGTCGGTCGTCGGTGCGGGGTACGCGGACACGCCGATCGACAGCGAGAACGGGGCAACCGGCTGGCCGGGGACGCCGCCACTCACTGCGCCGGCAAGCATCCGACGCGCGATGACGAGGCCGTCGTCGACCGAGGCCTGCGGCAGCAGGATCGCGAACTCGTCGCCGCCGACGCGGAATGCCCGGTCGGATCGGCGCACGAGCGTCAGCGCCAGGCGTCCGACCGAAACGAGCAGCGCGTCACCCGCGGCGTGTCCGTGCTCATCGTTGACGCGCTTGAGGTCGTCGACGTCGACAACGAGCAGGCACAGCGGCGTGCCGAGCCGTTCCGCATGGACGAGCTGACGGGCCAGCTCCTCCTGGAAAGCACGGTGGTTGCCGAGCTCGGTGAGGCCGTCAGCCAGGGCGTCCGATCGTGCGCGTCCGTACAGCTGGAGGAGGTCGGCGTGCTGCCGTTCGAGCGCCTCGGCACGACTGACGATCGGTGCGGCCATCAGCGCGAGGACGAACGGCAGCGACAACGTCACCAGGGCCAGCACCAGGACGACGAGCACGCGTGCGCCCGATCCGTCGGGCCACAGGCCCAGGACCGTGAACATGCCGACGAGCACGACAAACTGCAACACGACCAGAGCGACGATTCGTCGGCGGATCGCGAAGCCCCCCTCGGGCAGCGCGGAATGATCCATTGATGCGGGTGTGGCCACCCTGCAGCCTCCACGGGTAGCGGGTCGTGTCTGTGTACCCGCTCGGGGGCCATGTGCAACACCGGACGGAAGTACCAACGACGGCAACCGGCGCGCCCAGAACCAGGGGCCGCAGAGCCAGGTTCAGCCGGCGGCGTCGTCGGCGAGCTTGCTGCGCTCGACGCCCCCGAGTCGTCCGAAGCGCCAGGCGAGGAGGATCGCGACGGCGGTCACCGCGACGATGATCGTGGAGATCGCGTTGATCTCCGGCGTCACGCCGAACTTGATCTTTCCGTAGATGTAGAGCGGCAGCGTCGACGACCCGACGCCGGCGTTGAACGTCGTGATGACGTAGTCGTCGAAGCTCAGCGCGAACGCCAGCATCGCGCCAGCGGCGATCGCCGGCGCAAGAATCGGCAGCGTCACGAATCGGAAGGCACCCAGCGCCGAGGCGCCGAGGTCGCGGGCCGCTTCTTCGAGGTTCGGGTCCATGCCTGCGGCTCGCGCACGCACGACGACCGCCACGTACGAGATGCAGAACGTGATGTGCGCGAGCTGCAGCTGGCCGACCGATCCGTGGGCGTCGAACAGCTGCAGGAAGAACAGCAGCAGGCTCAGCCCGACGACGATCTCGGGCGTGACCATCGGCAGCAGCAGCAGGGTGTCGGCGCCGGCGCGTGCCCGGGACTGGAGGCGCGCCAGCCCAAGCCCGATCAGCGAACCGAGGATCACCGACACGAGCACCGCCGCGACCGCGACCTGGAGCGTGACCGACAGGGCGTCGAGCAGCTCGTCGTTGGCGAACAGGCGCGGGTACCAGTCCAGTCGTGAAGCCGCGCCACTGGATGTTCCGGCGCGAGTCGTTGAAGCTGAACACGATCAGCACGACGATCGGGGCGAACAGGAACGCGTAGACGAGGACCGCGTAGGCCGTCAGCAGCGGATTGCGCTCGCGTCTCATGCGCCCACCACCTCGCGTCGGAGCGTTCGCAGCGCGATGAACGTGCCCACCAGCGTGATCAGCATGAGGAAGAACCCGAGCGCCGAGCCGTACGGCCAGTCGCGCCCCTCGAGGAACAGCTCCTGGACCACCTTGGCGATCGTGGTCGTGCTCGCGCCGCCGAGCAGGTCGGGCGTCACGAAGTCCCCGATCGCCGGAATGAACGTAAGGATGGCGGCCGCGATGATGCCCGGCATCGTCAGCGGCAGCGTCACGTGGAGGAATGCCTGCCGGCCACTCGCGTACAGGTCGCGTGCCGCCCCGACGAGGGCCGGGTCCAGCCGGTCGATCGAGACGTACAGCGGCAGGATCGCGAACGGCAGGAAGCCGTAGGTCATGCCGAGCACGACCGAGAAGTCGGTGTTGAGCAGGATGATCGGTTCGGACGTGATGCCGACCCCCTGGAGGATCGAGTTCACGATCCCGTTGTCGCGCAGCATGATCATCCAGGCGTAGGTCCGGATGAGGTAGCTGGTCCAGAACGGCAGCATCACGAGGATCAGGAGCAGACCCTTGTGGCGCCCGCCGTAGCGGCTGATCCAGTAGGCCAGCGGGTAGCCGATCAGCAGCGACAGGATCGTGGTCAGCGCCGCGTAGCGAAGCGAGTTGAGCAGGGTCGGGATGAAGCGCGGGTCGATCGCTCGTGCGTAGTTGTCGAGGCTGGGGTTGCTCAGGACGACCCGGTCCAGCTCGTCGCGGTGGCCGAGGCTCACCACGAAGATCAGCACGAGCGGCACGACGAAGAACGCGATGAGCCAGCCGAGGCCCGGTGCCAGCAGGATCCACTGGCGAAGGCCGCCGAACCGCTCGGCGAGCGCGACGCGCCGCGTCTGTGCCTGCACGGGCGCCTCGGAAACGGCGTTCATCCGGGCCGCCGGGTCACGCGAAACGCGAGGTCACGGCCGTCAACCGCCGCGCAGCGACTGCCACCGGTCCAGGTACTCGTCCCGAACGGCCTGGTCGAGGTCCAGCAGCTCCTGGAGCTTGTCGACGATCGCCTGGTCGGGGTTCACCGCCGGATCGTCCAGGATCGCCGGGTCGATGAACTCCTTGGCCGCGGCGTTCGGGCCCATGTAGCCGATGAAGTTGGTGTTCGACGCGCTGATCTCGGCATCGAGCAGGTGGTTGATAAAGAGGTGGGCGGCGATCGGATGCTGGGCGCCCGAGAAGACCGTGATCGTGTCCGAGCCCTTGACGCCACCTTCCTCGGGCACGTAGTACGCGATGTTCTCGTTCTCCTGGCTGATCTGGTACAGGTCTGCGCCCCAGATGTGGCCGATCCAGTGGTCGCCGCTGGACATCGCCGTGATCGTGTCGGTCGTGTAGGTCCGCACCAGCGGCTTTTGTCGCTCGAGCAGCGCCAGTGCCTCGTCGAGCTCGGCCGTGCTCTCCGTGTTGGCCGAGTAGCCGAGCTGGATCAGCGCCAGCGCGAACGCCTCCTGCCAGTCGTCGAGCATCGAGATGTGGCCCTTCCAGCGCTCGTCCCAGAGGGCCGTGGAGCTCGTCAGCGCGTCGGTGATCCGCGACGTGTCGTAGCCCACGCCCGTCGTCCACCACATGTAGGGCACGGAGTGGGCGTTGCCTGGGTCGTAGCCGGGATCGGCCCATTCGGCGCCGAGGTTCGCAAGGTTCGGAATGAGCGACTTGTCGAGCTCGACGATGGCGCCCCGCTCGATGAAGTCGGGGATGTCGACCGAGATCGGGAAGCTCACGTCGTAGCCGCCGCCGTCGTCGCCGAGCTTGGCGTACGCCTCGTCCGTGTTGGCGAAGAAGTCGTACGTCACCTTGACGCCGTACTTCTCCTCGAAGGTCGGGACGACGTCCTCGCCGATGTAGTCGGTCCAGTTGTAGACGAACAGCTCGCCTCGGGCGTCGGGCACCGGAGTGGGTGCCGCGGCCTCGCTCGGCGGGGCCGCGGAACCGGTTGGAGGCGGCGGGGCACTTGCCGCGCTGGGGGACGCGGTGGCCCCGCCGCCGGTACAAGCAGCAACGATCGGCGCCAGTGCGGTCACCGCGCCGACCTTGGCGATCCGCTCGAGGAGGATTCGCCGGGTGAGCTTGTGCTCGACCATGTAGCGGACGAGCTGTTTCTCGATGTCGATGCTCGAGCCGTCGTAGCGATGCGTCATCCGGGTGCCTCCTCCTGCGAGCCGAACGTGTCCCCGCCGAGGACCCGTGCCTCGTCCGGCGACCAGCTGAGTGCGACGTCCGCACCGACGGGCAGCTTCCCGCCGGCTTTCGGGGCGAGCACGGTCAGCGGCTCACCGCCTGCCGTGCGCACCAGGTACTGGATGGTGGTTCCGAGAAATGCGGCTTGTTCGACCTGGCCGGCGATCGCGCCTTCGGCGGAGCCTGGCTGGAGCGTGATGGCCTCGGGCCGCACGCACAGTTCGACGGGCTGGCCGGCGGCCAGCCCGTTCATCGTCGTCCCCGTCAGCTCGCCATGGGCGAGCCGCACCGTCGTCACACCGCCCTCGCGGCCGACGACCGTCCCGCTGAGCAGATTGGTCGTCCCGATGAACCCCGCCACGAAGCGCGTCGCTGGGCGGTCGTAGAGATCCTCCGGCGTGCCCAGCTGCTCGATCTGACCGCCGTTCATCACCGCGATCCGGTCGCTCATCGTGAGCGCTTCTTCCTGGTCGTGGGTCACGTACACGAAGGTGATCCCGACCTCGACCTGGATCCGCTTCAGCTCGAGCTGGAGCTGGCGCCGGAGCTTCAGGTCGAGGGCGCCGAGCGGCTCGTCGAGGAGCAGCACATTTGGCCGGTTCACGAGCGCCCGGGCGAGCGCCACGCGCTGCTGCTGCCCGCCCGACAGCTGGTTCGGTCGGCGGCGCTCGTAGCCCGTCAGTTTCACGAGTTCCAGCGCCTCGCCGACTCGCGTCCGGGTCTCCGCCTTCGGGACGCCCTTGCGGCGCAACCCGAACCCGACGTTGTCGCCGACGTCGAGATGGGGGAACAACGCGTAGTGCTGGAACACCATGTTCACGGGGCGCTTGTCGGGAGCGTCGCGCGTGACGTCCCGCCCGCGCAGCTCGATCCGGCCCCCGGTTGGCGGTTCGAACCCGCCGATCATCCGCAGCGTCGTGGTCTTGCCGCAGCCGCTCGGGCCGAGCAGCGAGAAGAACTCGCCCGTCTCGATCCGAAGCGAGATCCGGTCAACCGCGACGACGTCCCGGAACCGTTTCTCCAGCTCGATGAGGCGGATCTCGGGGAGGGGCGCGTCCGACCGATCCATGAATGCCGGAGGCTATGCGCGCGCCGCGCGACGCGGTGCCCGGCGTCCCATGGACCGCAACGGCGCGGGCGTGAAGCGGTGCGGCCGCGTGTGTTCGCTGGCAGCGAATCGATTCGTCCGCCGCACGCTCCGCTCCCGCGCGCATCGCCCGTCTTCGTTCGCCCGCGGCGAACATGTCGGGCCGCAGCGGGCCGCGTTCAGCGCGTCTGGGCGAGCGCCCGTTCGAAACCGGGCAGGGCCTGCTCGACCATCTCGTCGGAGGCCGTCAGCGAGACGCGCACCCAGCCGGGCAGCTCCACGACGGTCCCCGGCAGGACCAGCACGTCGTGGTCCTCGGCCAGTCGCTCCGCGAACGCGAGGTCGTCCTCGATCGGCGTGCGCACCAGGACGTAGAAGGTGCCTTCGGGGTTGGTCGTCTCGTAGCCCATCTGGCGCAGCCCGCCGACCAGCCGGTCACGGCGGGCCTGCATCCGGCCGATGTCGATCGACACGTCCTCGAGCTCGGCGACGCTGTGCTGCATCAGGGCGTCCGCGAACGCGTAGCCGGTGGCCCATTGGAAGAGCTCGATCGCCGATCGCAGCGCCGGCCGTTCCGGCGACGTCGGCGGGAGGGCGATGTAGCCAAGCCGCTGCCCTGGCGCAAGGAGCACCTTGCCGTAGGAGTAGGTGACGATCGTTCCCGAGTAGACCTCGGCGGCGCTGTGATAGCGGATGCCGTCGAACACGATCCGGCGATATGGCTCGTCTGCGATCAGATGGACGGTCCGGCCGTTGCGGCGCGAGGCGTCCTGGAGCACGAGCGCAAGCCGGCTCAGCGCCTCCAGCGGGTAGACCCGTCCGGACGGGTTGTGCGGGCTGTTGACGATGATCGCCCGCGTCCGCGGTGTGATGGCGCCCGAGATGGCGTCCACGTCCAGGTCGAAGGCCGGGGGCTCGAGCTTGAGCGGCACGGGGACCGCGTCTGCCCCGGCGATCAGCAATTCGTAGAAGAACCACGGCGGCGACAGGTAGAGCACCTCGTCGCCCGGCTCGGTGATGGCCCGCAGGGTGACGGTCAGGGCACCGAACCCCGCGTTCGTCATGAACACGTCCTCGGGATCCCAGTCGAGGCCGGTCAGGCGCGTGAGCGAGCGCGCGACCGGGACCCGCGCCTCGGGTTCGTTCAGCTTGTAGGCAAACCAGTTCTTGTCCCGCGGCTGGACGTTCCGCTGCAGGACGTCGACGAGGCCGGGCAGCGGCATCTCCTGCGGGTTGCCCACCATGAAGTCGGCCACGCCGGGCGATCCCCGCCGTGCGAACGCGCGTGACTCGACCATCCGCTGTACCGGCCCCATTGCGGCGGCGAGGCGTTCGGTCCGTGAGGATGCGGCGATGGACATGGCGGATCTCTCCTCGGGCCACGGTAGCAGGGCCCCGTCGTACCGGCGCTCGGGCAGGTGCGGCCGGTCCGGCCTACGGTCGGTGGTCACCGCCGTCGGTGCCATGGACATCCGTCGAATTCGCCGCGAGTGCCCGCCCGACGATCTCGCGGACGACCTCGGTCTTGGCGTCCGCGTAGTCCTGCACGGTGTTCCAGGTCTGCTCGGCGAGTCGGCGCTTCTCGCCCTCGTACAGCTCGCGATCCTCGGGGTGCGTCCGCAGCCAGTCGCGGAGCGCGACCATCCGCTCGATCTCCTCGCAGTCGGCGGCGAACGTGTGGAGGTTGACCTTTGGATCGCGGCCGCGGAACAGGCGATGCTCGTACCACTCAGGTTCGCGGATCGCGAACTCGAAGCCCGCCGCCTCGAGGGCCGGGACGTAGGCTCCTTCGTTCGTCGCGTCCGGGACGCCGAGCACGACGTCGATGACCGGCTTCGCGGCGAGGCCGGGGACCGACGTGGAGCCGGCGTGTTCGAGGACGATGGCTGTGTCGCCGAGCGCGCTGCGGATCCGCGCCGCGACCGCCTCGTACTGGCGGGGCCACGCTGGGTCGTATTCGACCAGCTCGATGCGGCCCGAGAACGGAGCGGGCGGGACGATCCAGTCGGACGGCGGCGGCTGCGGGCTCATCGCGCGGTGGTTACTTCGGCTGGACGCCGCCGCGGGCCGCGATTCGCTCGCCCGCTGCCTCCCAGCCCGCGTCGAACGGCGCGCCATCCTTGTCGAGGTCGAGCACGAGCGGCGCGTGGTCTGACGGGATCGGCTTGCCCTTGCGCGCCTCGCGGTCGATCTCGGCGGCGACGATCCGCTCCGCCACGTGCGGCGTCACGAGGAGGTGGTCGATGCGCATCCCGAAGTTCTTGTGAAAGTTGCCCGCGCGGTAGTCCCACCACGTAAAGCGCCCAGCCTCGGAGCGGACCGAGCGGTAGGCGTCGACCAGGCCCCAATCGAGCAGCTTCTGGAAGGCGGCACGTTCGGCAGCCGACACGTGCGTCCCACCGTGGACGGCCTCGGCATCCCACACGTCGTCGTCGGTCGGGGCGAGGTTGAAGTCGCCGCCGATGACGAGGTCGTCGTCCGGGCTGGCCGACTCGCGGAGCCACTGCAGCAGCCGCGCGTACCAGTTCAGCTTGCCCGCATAGAACGGCGACCCGACGACGCGCCCGTTCGGCGCGTAGATGCAGACGAACCGGATACCCCTGCAGAAGACGCTGAGCATGCGCGCCTCGTCGAACGGGTCGAAGTCGTCCTCGCCGAAACCCGTCGACGATCCGGCGCTCGAATCGCGGACGCCCCCGAGGCCGAAGTTCGTGACGGGTCCGCTCATCCCGAGACCCTGCCGGGTGGCGATCGCGACGCCGTTCCAGCGTCCCTCGCCGTGATGAACGAAGTCGTAGCCGGCCATCGAGAATGCCAGCAACGGAGCGTCCTGGTCGGCGAGCTTGGTTTCCTGGAGGAGCAGGACATCGGGCCGGGCGCGCTTCAGCCACCACTCGACCTTCTCCATCCGGGCGTTGAGCGAGTTGACGTTCCAGGTCGCGATGCGCATCAGTACCGTCGCCCCCGCTGCCGCTCCAGATCGAAGGTCGCGGTCTCTGCCACGGCCATGACTGCCATCGTGCCCGCCTGGACCGGGTCGGACACGACGAGGTCCACGTGCTCGGTGATCGAGCCGACCATGTTGAGCGCGATGATCGGGATGCCGACGGCGCGCAGCTCGTCGGCGGCCTCGCTGATGTCGCCGCCCATGATCGAGCCGGCGAGGACCAGCAGCCGGGCGCGGGGCAGGTCGGCGACGGCCCGCACCGCCGCGGCGATTTCCGCCTCGCCCACGAGCGCGATCGTGTCGACGGAGATCCGCTCGCCCCGGAGGTTGTGGCGGTCCGCCTCGCTCACCGCGCCGAGCGCGACCTGTGCGACCTGGGCGCCGCCGCCGACCACGATGATCCGCTTGCCGAAGATCGTCCCCAGCTCGCGGGTCAGCTGCACGTCGACGACCGGTTCGACGCCGCGCAGGGCGTCCAGCGTGCCGTCCTCGGACAGTCCCTCGACCTCCAGCTCGATCTCCGCCAGCGGCGGAGGTCCGGGCGTCCGGCGTACGACGCTCAGCGTCCGGATGCGCCCACCCGCGTCCGCGACACTCGAGGCGACAGCCGGGATGGCGCTCGGCTCGTCGGCGAGCTCGATGCGGACCGCGGCGATCGGCTCGGCCTGGCGGCGGGGCATTCCGTTCGACCTCGGTTCGCGGATCAGCCGAGGACGCCGCGGCCGGCGGCCCCGGGGCGCAGGTCGCCGACCGAGATCGAGTCGGGGTCGGTCCCGGCAGTCGGGTCGTGCTCCTCGAAGGCGAGGCCCAGCGCGGAGAACGCGTCGCGCGTGGCGTCGGGGTCCGACGTCGTGAGCATCAGCGCCCCGTCCGTGTCCTCGGCCACGCCGACGATCCCGGTGATGTTCACGCCTCGCTCCGCGAGCGCGGTCGCGACGCGGGCGAGGGAGCCGGGACGATCGTCGAGACGGACCGTGAACCAGACGGTCAAGGGGCACCTCCTGCGAGGGGATGGTACCGCGCGGGCCCCTCGCGGGCCGGCCGATTACCCCTCGTCATCGGATTCTCACGAGTCCGCACGCCCAACCGCCCAGACTGCATCCTGGGCGAACCGGTCCGCACGTTCGTGCCGATTCGATGAGCCACGTTCATGGACGGATGACGAGGATGTTGCTGACCCCCGTCCGTGTCCGGCGGAGCGGGCTGCGGCGATCCTGCATCCAGGACCCGTTCCGCTGGACTGCACCGGAACACCACGAGTCCAATCGGCGCCGTCGCTCGACTTGATCCGGGCGGCGGCGCCTCCGTTTCCGCGGCACACTCTCGGTCGTGACCGCCAACGCGCCTTTCGTCCAGGTGTTCGGCCTCGACGGCGACAAGAGCACGCGGGCCGCGCAGCGGTTCTTCAAGGAGCGCCGGATCGCGATCTCCTACGTCGATCTGCGCCGTCGTCCGCTCGCGCCCGCCGAGCTACGGAGGTTCGTCGAGCGGCTCGGCGCGGCGGCGCTCATCGACCCGGAGAGCCGCGCGTACAAGGAAGCCGGCCTCGGCTACCTGCGCATGGACGACGCGGAGATCGTCGAGCGCATCGCCGCGAACCCGAGCCTGCTCCGCCTGCCGCTCGTTCGCTTCGACAGCGAGGTCGCAGTCGGCCGGGACGAGGCCACCTGGAAGCGGTGGGTCACGCGCCCCGGCGCCTGAGCGTCAGCGCCGCCAGGACTCCGCCCGCCACCACGAGCGCCAATCCGGCGAATCGCCCAGAACGGGTCGCCGACCATGAAGCTCGAGCCCTGCAGCAACCCGGTTCCCTGGCCGATCCACACCGCACCAACCAGTACGAGGACCGCGATGACCGCCCAGCGCGTCCGTTGCATCGCCGATACCTCCCGGCTGCCATCCTAGGCACATGAGCGAGCGAGAGCATGACCACGGACCGGAGGCACGCAGGCGGACCGGCCGGCTGACGATCCGGCGCGACACGGAACACGTCGCGACCCGACGCGTTGATTGGACCGAGGACGAGTCGCTCCTCAAGCGTTCGCCCCGGCCGGAGTTCCTCGACAGCGATCCGTGGCGGTCACTCCGCATCCTGTCGGAGTTCGTCGAAGGCTTCGACGCCCTGGCGACCGTCGGTCCCGCGGTCACCGTGTTCGGATCTGCGAGGGCGCCGCGCGGCCACCCGAACTACAAGAGCGCCCGGCGGTTGGGCGCAAGCCTCGCGAAGGCCGGCTACGCCGTCATCACCGGCGGCGGCCCCGGCATCATGGAGGCCGCGAACCGAGGCTGCCACGAGGCGGGCGGGCTGTCAGTCGGCTGCAACATCGAGCTGCCGATGGAGCAGGGCCTCAACCAGTACGTCGATCTCGGGGTCGAATTCCGCTACTTCTTCGTCCGCAAGACGATGTTCGTGAAGTACGCCGACGCGTTCGTCATCTACCCCGGCGGATTCGGGACGCTCGACGAGCTGTTCGAGGCCCTCACGCTCATCCAGACCAGGAAGATCCGGGATTTCCCGGTTGTCCTGATCGGCACCGACTACTGGGGCGGGCTGCTCGAATGGGTGCGCGGGACGTTGCTCGCGGAAGCTGCCATCACCCCCGAGGACGTGGATCTCCTGCGGATCACCGACGATCCAGACGAGGCTTGCCGGATCGTCGATGCATACGTGAAGGACCACCGCACCGAGGCCGACGAGACCGCCGCCGAGACGAAGCCGATCGAGCGGGACGAGGTCAAGGAGCCTGCCCAGGCGGACCACGCCGAGAGCTGACAACCGGCCGCACGACCCGGGACTCAACAGGCTGGCCGCCATCGCCGGAGTCGCGCGAGGCTAAGGCTCGTCCATATCGGTACGAGCGGTAAATCCGGCGCACCGACCGCGATTGGCCCGCGCGAGGCCGACGTTATCGCTGCGGATACCGCTCGCATCGGTATGCGCGGACGTTCTGGGCCATAAGGGCCTCTGCAGCAGGGAGCACGATCACCTTATGACCGCTGCTACCCACGAAATACCGCTCCCACCGATCTTGGCCGGGTCAAACTCCGCATGGATCCAACCGGTCGCCGCTCAGCCGTTCGGGGGAAGCGCCACCTCGATCATCCCGTCGCGGATGCGGACCGGGAAGTAGCGGAACCGCCGGACCCGGGTGAGGGCCCGCGCCGCGGCCTTCTTGCCGGGCGGGTCGACCTTCGGGTCGCGTCCGCCGGGCGTCCACGTCGGGTGGTAGCCGCCGTCCGGTTCGAGACCGCCGGTCGTCGGCATCTGGACCACGTTGCCCGAGCGCAGGTCGAAGCGGCCCTCGTGGAGCGGGCACGCCACGACGCACCCATCGAGCTCACCGATCGACAGTGGCGCGCTCATGTGCGGGCAGCGGTCGTGGGTCGCGACGATGCCGTCGGTCGTGTGCGCCAGCAGGACGTCGAGGTCGCCACGGCTGACCCGGTGCATCGAGCCCGAGGGCAGCTCCGCGACCGACAGGAGCGCCTCGAAGGCGTCCTCGGAGACGCCCGAAGCCACGAGCTCCGGTGGGAACGGCGCGACCCGGGGTTCGGCGTCGGTCGTTGCACTCATCGCGCCGATCCTAGCCCAAACAGTCGACGACCCCGGGCGGCGGGGCCGCTGCGGGGTCGTCGGAGGAGGAGGGAGGAGGTGTCGTCAGTCGGTAACCGGCGATTCGCGGAACGTCGGGCGCGGGGCGTCATCGGCCGCCGCGTCGGCCGCCGGAGCGGTTGCCACGTCGGAGGTTGTCCGTCGCAACGGGAGCTCCCGCATGAACAGCGCGGCGACGAAGGCAACGCCGGTCGTCACGATCCCGATGAGGAACGTGTCGGCGATCGACAGCGACATCGCCTGGTGGAACGCCGCGTCGAGGTTCGGGACGAACGGCTGTAGCGCGGGCACGACCGCCGCCACGGCCGCGCCGAAGCTCTGGCCGACGCCCGTCAGGTCGTTCGGGTTGACGTTGAGGCTCGGCCCCCGAGCCGAGCATCTGCTGCGCCTGGGTCTGCAGCTCGGGCGGCAGGCTGGCCACGATCTCGGTCGGCAGCCGGTTCAGCAGCGAGTTGCCGAACACGGTGCCCGCGATCGCGAGCCCGACCGTGCCACCGATCTGGCGGAAGAACGTCAGGTTGCTGGTCGCCACGCCGAGCATCGAGAACGGCACGGCGTTCTGGACGATGATCGTGAAGACCGACAGCGTCGGGCCGATGCCCACGCCGGTCACGAACATCCACAGGAACATCGCGGGGTAATCGGTCGTCGCGGTCAGCTGGTGCATCAACACGAGGCCGACGGCCATGATCGCGATGCCCGACAGGACGAGCACCTTGTAGCGGCCGGTCCGTGAGACGAGGATTCCGGAGATGATCGAGCTGCCGATGAGGCCGATCAGCAGCGGGAAGAGCAGGTAACCCGAGAGCGTCGCGCTCTCGCCGCGGACGACCTGGAACCAGCGCGGCAGGAAGATGATCGCGCCGAAGAACCCGAAGCTGATCAGGAACGTCGAGATGATCGACGACGCGTAGGTCCGGTCGCGCCACAGGTTGAGCGGGACGATGGGCTCCTTCGCTCGCGACTCGATGACCAGGAAGATCGCCGACAGGACGAGCGCGATCAGGATGAAGCCGCCGACGGTGAAGTCGGTCCACGCATTCGGGATCCCCGCGGACGTCAGGCCCGACTTGTTCGTCAGCCCGACGAGCAGGAACGAGATCGCGACCGCGAACACGCCGCCACCGAGGAAGTCGATATTCCGGCTGGCGTCAGGCCGGCGCACGGTCGGCAGCAGCCGCCAGATGACGACCAGGCTGACGATGCCGATCGGGATGTTGACGAAGAAGACCCAGTGCCAGCTGGCGAAGTCGGTGAGCAGGCCGCCGATCGCCGGGCCGAGGATGAACGACAGCCCGAAGACGGCGCCGAACAGGCCCTGGTAGCGGCCGCGTTCGGCGGGGGAGAAGAGGTCGCCGATGACGGCCAGCGAGATCGGGAACAGGGCGCCGGCGCCGATGCCCTGCAGGCCCCGGAAGATGATCAGCTGCTCCATGGTCTGGCTCAAGCCGGACAAGGCCGAGCCGATCAGGAACACGCTGATGCCGAACATCAGCAGCGGCTTGCGGCCGAACAGGTCGGACAGCTTGCCGTAGAACGGGACGGTGATCGTGGACGTCAGCAGGTAGATCGTGATGACCCACGTGTAGAGCGCACTGCCGTTGAGGTCGGTGAGGATCTGTGGCATCGCAGTGCTGACGATGGTCTGGTCGAGCGCACCGAGGAACAACGCGAGCAGGACTGCGCCGAGGATCTCGAGCTTCTGCCGATGGCTCAGTCCGAGGGCGGGATCCTCGGCGAGCGTCGGGCCGCGGCCCTCGACGCTGGCAGGCATGGATTCCATGAATGAGTCCTTTCGCTGGGTCTGTCGCTGGTGAGGTGGGACCGGTCAGGCGGTCCGGGACGACGCCTCGGGCGAGCCGTGTGCCCGCTGGACGTGCTGATGGAGCTGGACGGACGGGTCCGAGCTGAGGCTCTCGACGACGGCGGCCCGCAGGTCGCTCATCGCCAGGGCCACGCGTCTGAGCTGGCGCTCGTCGAGACGGTTCAGGATCCCGTGGATCATGTCTTCCTTGAACAGCTCGACGTCCTGGAGCATCTGGCGCCCGGCGTCGGTGAGCCGGACGTGGACGACGCGGCGATCCTGTGGAACGCGCATCCGCTCGACGAGCCCACGCTCCTCGATGCGGTCGATGAAGCCGGTCGCGTTCGACACCGACACGCCGAGCAGTTCCGCGATGCGGCTCATCGTCATCGAGCCGTGGCGATCGAGCATCGACATCAGGTGAAAATGCGACATGCTCATGTCGGCACGATGCATCCGCTCGCTGCCCAGGCAGCGGAGCTCGGCGAACGCCTCGCGGAAGTTGGCGATGACCTCGTCCTGGAGATCGGTCGTCGGCGTGATAGTTCTCATCGCGTGAAATATTCCAACAGGATTGACCATTCTGTCAACCACGAAGATCGTTTCGATTTGAAAGGTCGTTGGTTGCAGAACGGTTGCCCGCTTGTGGAGGAACCATGCGCTTCGTCCTGATGACCGAGCCCCAGCAGGGGATGAGCTACCTCGACCAGGTGGCCATCGCCCGCCGCGCGGAGAGGAATGGCTTCGAAGCGTTCTTCCGGTCCGACCACTTCCAGAGCTTTCCGGGACCGTCGGGCATGCCGACCACGGATGCCTGGGCCGTCCTCGCCGGCCTTGCCCGAGAGACGGAGCGGATCGGGCTCGGGGCGCTCGTGTCGCCCGTCACGTTCCGCCATCCCGGCGTGTTTGCGAAGGTCGTGACGACCGTCGACGAGATGAGCGGTGGCAGGATCGAGGCCGGTGTTGGTGCGGGCTGGAACACCGAGGAACACCGGCAACTCGGGTTGGACTTCCCGGATGTCGGCGAACGCTTCGACCTCGTCGAGGACGAGCTGGCGATGCTCCACGGGCTGTGGGGCGAGCCCGACGGCTGGTCCTACCGGGGCCGGCGGGTCAGCGTCGACGACGCGCAGTTCTACCCGAAGCCGGTGCAGGTTCCCGGGCGACCGGTGACGCCCATCGGTACGGTGCGGCCGCGGATCGTGATCGGCGGCGACGGCAAGCCGCGATCCGCGCGGCTGGCGGCCCGCTACGCCGACGAGTACAACATCGTCTCCGCCCGGCCCGAGGAGGTGACGCGGGTCTGGGCCGCCATCGATGAGGCGTGCCGGGCGATCGGCCGCGACCCGCGCGAGATCACCCGGTCGGCCATGGTCGGTGTGCTCGTCGGGCGCGACGAGGGCGAGGTCCGCGAGCGCCAGGCGGCCCTGATGTCCGCCTTCGGCGAGAAGGGGGCCGAGGAGGGCGAGGCGTGGCTCGAAGAGCGGCGCACGCGCTGGATCTTCGGGACGCCGGACGAGGCCCGGGCGGCCGTGCGCCGCTATGCGGACGTGGGCGTGGAGCGGATCATGCTCCAGGACTTCCTGCCGTGGGACCTCGACATGGTCGACGTCATGGGCGAGGAGCTTGTCGGGCGGGTCTAGCGCGAAATTGATGAGCGTGGCTTATCGCCGAATCAGTGCTCCGCTGCCTCGGATGCGGCACGGTAGCGCGGGTCGTCGCGGCGGATCGGGTCCGGGTTCGTGCCGCGGGCCCGCGCAAGGCGCTCGGTGATGAGCTGGAGCGGCGCGGCCGAACCGAGGAGCGCCGCGACGGGGGCAGGCAGGCCCGGCGCGTCCGGGACCAGGAGCCGCCCTGCGGGCGTGAGGTCGCGCGGCAGGTCGGCGTCGAGCGGCTCGGCGATGATCGCCGCAGCCCGCACCTCGAGCACCTGCGCAGCCCGCAACAGGTCCGCGGCACGCTTGGCGCGCTCGGCGCGTCGCTGGCGCTCGGTGAGGATCAGGACCAGGGCGGTCGACGCGTCGACGGAGGGCAGGTGGCCGTGGAGGAACGTCTCCAGGTCCCGGTACGCGGACGGGACCCACGTCCCTTCCTCGATCTTGAGGACGAGCTCGCGGCCGGCCGGGCGGTCGCTTCCGGAGGCGATCACGAGCAACCGGTTTGCGTCCGCGAACCGTGCCGCAACCCCCTCGGCCGCGCCCGCCTGGTCGACGCCATGCGTGATGAGGTCGACGGCGGCAGCCGGGTCAAGTGGCTGGCCTGAGATGTGCGCCCCGACTGCCGCGAACGCGAGGATCGGCGCCAGGTAGCCGATGACGTGGCACCAGTTCTGATCGAGCTCCTCCGTCGTCACCACGATGTCGGCGAGGGCTGCCCCGGGCGATCGGTCGCTGACCGTCACGATGGCCGTACGCGCGCCGGCGGTGCGGCACTCGGCCAGGGCGGCGTTCGTCGCGGGCGTTCCGCCTTCGTGTGACACGCCGATCACCAGGCCGCCGCTCACCGGGTCGAGCGACAGCTCGAGCGCCTGGACGCTGGCCAGCGTCGCGGTCGGCCGGCCGGCGGTGCGTAATGCGTCGCGCAGGATCTCGACCCCGGCGAGCGACGCGTGCTCCGACGTTCCGCAGCCGGTCACCAGGATCGGCCGGCCGGCGGCAGCCGCCTCGGTGACGGCAGCGGCGAGCACGGCCGCCGGGCCGGACTGGGCCGCCAGTGACGCCAGCAGGCGCCCGGCCACGCCGGGCTCCGCCTCGATCATCTCGGTCATGTGGTACGGCGGCCCGGAGCGCAGCGAGGGCATGGCGGTGCTGGCCCACGGATCAGGCGGCCCGGGCAGGGGAGCACCGGGATCGAATGCGACATCGCTCATGACGGCCAGCATAGGGGCGCCCGTGGACGCCGAGCGTGACGGCGCACCCGGTGACACGGCACCATGTCAGGGTTGAGGGCGGGTTCGAAGGAGGTCCGGATGCAGGTTGGCCTGATGACGTTGCAGGGGTGGAAGCGCGAGTACGACGGCTGGGACCCGGCCGAGGCCTGGACGCGCACGATCGAGCTCGCCGAACAGGCCGAGACCCTGGGCTTCGAGTCCCTCTGGGCGTTCGACCACTTCCACACCGTGCCCGTCCCGGCCGACGAGATCACGTTCGAGTCGTTCTCGGTGCTCGCGGCGCTCGCGATGGTCACGAAGCGCTTGCGCCTCGGCCACATGGTCGTCTGCACCGGCTTCCGCAACCCGGCCCTCACCGCCAAGATGGCGTCGACGATCGACGTCATCTGCGGCGGGCGCTTCGAGCTCGGGATCGGGGCCGGCTGGAAGGAAGACGAGTGGATCGCCTACGGCTACGGGTTCCCGACCCTCGGCGAGCGGATGGCGGCGCTCGGCGACCACCTCGAAGTCGTGAAGCGGATGCTCGAGCCGGGGCGCGCGTCGTTCGAAGGCGAATACGCGGAGGTCCGCGGGGCGATCAACGAGCCGAAGGGCCTCCAGCAGCCGCGGATCCCGATCGTCGTCGGCGGCAACGGGCGCAACGTGACGTTCCGCTACGCGGCGCGCTTTGCCGAGGAGCTGAACCTGGTGTTCCTCGTGCCGGACGAGGTGGCCGAGCTGCTGCCGATCATCCGGCAGCGCTGCGAGGAGGAGGACCGCGACCCCGCCACGCTTCGGGTGTCGCTGTACACGCGCGACCAGGACGTCCGCGAACCGGGACAGGAACGGATCGACTTCCTCGGGGCGCTGGCTGCCCTGGGGCTGGACCGTGTCGTCTGCTTCCCGACCCGCTGGAACCCCACGGCCGAGGCACAGGCGCTGTTCGCAGAGGACTGCCTGGCGGCTGGACTCAGCCTCGATGCCTGAGCGGACCGAGCCAGCGGCCAAACATCAGCGAGGGTGATTGAAGGGCATGACCGCGAGCCTCGAACACGCCGAAATCGTGCGAGTTCGTGGCCAACGATGCAGCCTGGCTGGTATCTGGCCTACAACTCGGCCCTCGCAAGGGCTGAGGCCTTGACACGCATCGCGTCGGCGAATAATTGGCCACTATCGGTGCCGGATCGGGCCGAGACGGCGCTTTGAGCGGCCCGTAGCGGAACCAGGCCCGCCCGACCAGCAAGTCCAGGGGCACGGGCCCGTAGCGTCGCGAATCGATCGGCTCGCCGAAGCCGGCGGCACGCGCTGTCTCTTCGTCCGCATCGGCGACGAGCCACGCCTCGTCCTCGGCAAGGATCAGGTAGCCGTCCGCGAACGGCACGCGGTCACCGGGACCGGCGGCCACCCGCTTGATCGCGAGCTCGCCGGAATCCGGCTCCCGGATCACGACGACGCTCCCGCGTCGCGGCCAGTTGCGGGTCGTCGGGTCGACGAGCAGCCAGTCGCCGGGAGCGATCGCGGGGAGCATCGAGGCCTCGGCCACCTCGACGCGCCACGGCCCCCGGAAACGACGAAGCCCCGCCGCCTGGCGGGGCTTCTGGGGGGTCATGGCGCCGATCTCAGCCCGGGCGCCCGGCGACGCGCGTCTTCTCGGCTCCACCCGTCTTCTTCCACGCGGCATCGATCTCGTCGATCGCGACAAGCAGCGCCTTGCCGTCCGCCGGGTCGACCGAGGCCTTCGCCTTCGAGGCGGCCTTGGTCGCGTTCCAGAAGAGCTCGTGGAGGTTCGGTACGGCCTCGAGGTGCTCGGGCTTGAAGTAGTCGTGCCACAGCACGTCGAGGTGCTCCTTCACGAGGTCCGCGCGCTCCTCCTTGATATGGATGGCGCGGGCCCGGTAGACCGGATCCTCGTTGCCCTGGTACTTCTCCTGGATCCGGAACACCGACTCGGCTTCGATGCGGGCCTGCTCGGGATCGTAGACGCCGCACGGCAAGTCACAGTGCGCGCGGACGACGGTGGTCGGTGCGAGCCAACGGCTGAGACGGGACATGGGACTCCTTCGGGCACTCGAAGTCTGATTCGGACGGCGGAATGGGCCGTCCAATCATCGAAGTGTCCGGGCCTCCAACGTGCCTGTCAAACGGGTCGTGAACGTGCCGGGCGGGTATCATCCGCGCGATGACCGAACGCGGCATGGCCCATGCGGATGGAGCGCCGGCCTGCCCCTTCGTCGCATTCGAGGACGACCGGGACGAGCGCTCCGACCGACCGGACCACCGTCACCGTTGCTACGCGGAGGTTCATCCGGCGCCGCGCGCCATCGCCCACCAGGAGGCGTACTGCCTGTCGAGTGCGTTCGCGGTATGCCCGACCTTCCAGGACTGGGCCCAGCGCGAGGCCGCGCGGACGCGCGGCGGTGTCGGATCCGCGGTTCCGCCTCCGGGGGCAGCGGTCGCGATGTCGCAGACCGACGAGCATCGCCACGACACGCAGGCAGGACGGCCGCCCGAAGGCGACGACGTTGCTCGGTCAGGAGCCGAACCGGCCGCCGAATGGCAGGGGCCGCCGCCGGTTACGCATGCGGAGCGCGATGACGGCCCCGCGCCGTTGCCGCCGCGCCGGAACCCGCCACGGGACTGGGCGGCGCCGCCGCCATGGGCGACTGGGCCGGGCATGAGCAGTGGAGCGGGCGCGGCCGGAGCTGCAGCAGCCGCCCGAGCGGCCGGAGCGGGCACGCCACCGCCGCAGGTCCTCGCCGACCCCGAGGCGCGCGGGCTCGCCGGTAGCACGGCCGATCGCGTGGCAGGCGGCGAATTGTTCGTCGACCCGCCGCGCCAGGCGCAGGACGATGCGCCGCGCAGCGAGGCCTGGAACCCGTCGCAGTCGACCGAGCGAGCCCAGGAACCCGACGCCGAGCTGGCCGGTCTCGTGGGCGCCCGCCCGCCCGAGCGTCCATCCGAGCCGTATGTCCCGAGGGCGTACGAGGGCGATCCGGACCAGGGCGTACGAGCACCCGGCCGCCATCGCGGCCCCCGAACCGCGACCAGCATGGCGACGCTCCGTCGTGGGAAGAGCCGCGGCGCTATGAGGCCTATCCGACGATCAAGGCACGCGCGGCGATCCCCGGTCTGCCTCGGCTCGGCGTCATGGCTGCCGCGCTGGGCATTGCCGCGCTGGCCCTGTTCTTCCTGCCGTCGATCCTCGACCTGGTCGGCGGGATCGGGATCGGTGGCGGGCCGGGGGCCGTCAACGAGTCGCCGGCGCCCAGTGCGGCCCTCGAATTGGTGGCCCCGTCCCCGACGGTCCCGCCTGCCCCGACGCCCAGGGTCTACGTCGTCAGGTCGGGCGACACGATGTCGAAGATCGCGAAGCGCTTCGACATCACGATCGATGACCTCATCGCGGCCAACAAGGACACGATCAAGGACCCTGACAAGATCTCGATCGGGGACACGGTCATCATCCCGGTGCCTGGCTCGAACGAGGATCCGGGAGGGTTCCTCGGGAGCGATCCACCCGCGAGCACGGCGCCGTAAAGCGGGCCGCCGGGCGCCGGGTGCGCCGAATCTCTCCATTGTTTGCGATGCGACTTCCCGGCATCGATGATGCCGGGAATTTGCATCACGGGAAGGAGAGCCTTACCCCGCAGGCTGGACTAGCGCGGTGCGATGTTGATCGCGGTGATCTTGCCCGCCTCGACCCGGAACGTGGCGTCGATGTGCTGCGTCGGCGCGCCCGGGCGGACGACGAGGACATCCGCCTCGTAGGTGTTGCCGGTGTCGCGCACGTCCCCGGGGATCATGCGCAGTCCGACGTCGCCGCGCAGGAACCAGCCGCCGACCCGGTCAACCCCGCGCAACGTCTGCACGCTGTCGCCGACGTGCACGCGCATCTCGGTCATGTCGTCCATCAGCGCCACCGCGCCCTCACGGTCGCCGGCATTCAGCTTCTCGAAGAAGACTTCCATCGTCTCGACAGCACCCATGGGCGGAGTGTACCGTCGCGGTCCCCCGACCACACTGGAGCCGTCCGGCCGTGACGCATCCCCTCTGGCCGCTGTTCGATCTGCGCATCCGCAGCGAGCATCTTGTCCTCCGCCTGCCGACCGACGACGAGCTGATCGACCTTGCCGAGCTGGCCCGATCCGGCATCCACGGCGAGGACGAGATGCCGTTCGGGGTGCCGTGGACGACGCGGCCGAGCCCGGAGTTCGAGCATCGGATTCGTTCAGCACCACTGGACGATGCGTGGCACGTGGACGCCCGGGAAATGGTGGCTCAACCTGGCCGTGGAGCGGGACGGAGAGTTCGTCGCCGCCCAGACGATCGCGGCCGAAGGGTTCGCGGTCCACCACGTGGTCGACACCGGCTCGTGGGTCGCCCGGCGGTTCCAGCGGCAGGGGATCGGCAAGGAGATGCGCGGCGCGGTCCTGGCGTTCGCCTTCGACCACCTCGGTGCCGAGGTCGCCGAATCGGAGGCGTTCCTCGACAACGCGGCGTCGAACGCGGTCTCGCAGAGCCTTGGCTACGAGCCGAACGGGTTCGGCCGGCTCGCACCCGAGGGCGTGTCGAGGGAGACCGCGAAATACCGCATGACCCGATCGATGTGGGAGGCGCGTCCCCGGCCCACGGTCGACGTGGACGGCCTGGACCGCTGTCGGGCGCTGTTCGGAATCTGACTCCACTCCACGGCGGTGTTCATGGAGCAACAGATCGCGCGATTCGGCGATCATCCCGCAGCGGATCGCCTGAGTCCGGTGCTTGGCCAGCACCAATGGGCCACGGAGCGGGTCATTCCCGGCCGATTCGGCCGATTTGTTGCGCCCAGAACACCGGCCCTTGGCGGCGGACGAGCACCCGGCCCTAGAAGCCGCCGCCCGCGCCGCCTCCGCCACCGCCTCCGCCACCGCCCGAGAACCCGCCACCGCTCCCCGAGGACGCCGGCGAATTCCCGATCGTGCCGAGCGCGGCCATCATTCCGCCGAGGTTCGGGACACCAGAGCTCGAGAAGACGCCGCCACCGCCACCACCCGTGTTCGCGAAGCCCTGGCCGCCCGACCCGCCGTACCACGCCGGGAAGTAGGTTCCCGTCGCGGCCGCCCGCCCGTCCTTGACGTCATCGAGACTCCGCTCGAGGACCTTCTCGATCTCGTCCTGCAATCCGAGCGCCGTGCCCCACACGATCGCCTGGTCGGGCGTGTCGAGCCACTCGAGCCCGGCGTCGGCGACGACCTGGTCCATCGAGCGCGACTGCTCCATGGTCTTCTTGAGCGTCCGCCGATACGCGGAAAGCTGGGCCCGGATCATCGCCCCGGGCATCGTGACGGCGGGCATCAGGCGCGACAGCAGCAACAGGATGACACCCCCGATGATCAGTGCCCCACCGACGAGGGCGAGCCCGCTCATCGGGATCTGGAAGGCCAGAAACAGCAGTCCCGCACCACCGACGATCGCCAGCGCGCCCCGGACGACCCAGCGAATCACGACCTTGCTCGGCGCCTCCGCGAACCAGCCCTGACCGACGACGTGCTTTTCGAGCGCGGCATCGAACTCGGCGACGGCCTCCCCGAACTTGAGCAGTTCGTCGGGTTCGATGTAGTTGCCCTTCCCGATCGGCCGCAGCCGGCGCAGCGCGAGCTGCTCGGCCGGGCTCATGGGCCGGCGACTGTTGCGCGCCCGCTGGGCCTCGACGATCTCGTCGCCTGACGCGGGGTCGAGGTCGATGCCGACCTTCCGGCCGAAGCCCAGGATGCCGCTCTCCTCGCGGAACCCGATCAGCCCGCGGCTCGCCAGGTCGAGCATCGCGGTGGTCAGGGCGCGGCGTGACGTCTTCCCGTCGATGACCATCGCCCCGGCGGCCGCGGTGAGGTCCGGCGGCGGGGCCGGGACGTAGATCGACGGCGAGTCGAGGTAGACCGGGTCCTTGCCGTACCGCCGCCAGTGGAAGAAGCCCCAGCCAACCAGGCCCGCGAGGATCAGCGGCGCACCAATCAGGCCGATGGCGGCATTGAGCTGCCGGCCGCGCTCGAGCCGTGCGGCGGTTTCGGGCGTGGCCACCTCGTCGATGCGGTCCATGGCGGCGAGGATCGCCGCGTCCCAGTCGTCTGCGCGCAGGTGCGGGAGCATGTCGTTCTCGAAGATCTCCTGGCGTTCGCTGTTGGTCAGGAACGTGGCGGCGAAACCGGGCGCCGCGTAGAGCTGGACCTGTCCGCTCGAACGGCTCGGCTCGAAGTTGAAGAAGATCGCGAGGCCGTCGTCGAACCCCTTGCGGCCGACCCCCCACTGGTCGATCAGTGCCAGGGCGTGCCGCTCGGTCTCCTCGGTGGTCGGAGTATGTCGACGACCTGCGTGTAGACCACGACCTCGGCCTTCGTCCGCTGTTCGATTCGATCGATGGTCTCCTCGACGGCAGCGATCGTCTCGGGCTCGAACACGCCGGCGAAGTCGTAGACGGCGCGATCGATCTCCGGTTCGGGGAACGGTGGTCCCGGCGGTGGCGCATCGGCGGCATGGAGGGCCGCCGGGATTGCGACCAGCCACAACGCGACGAGCGCGGCGAATCCAACCCGGGTGATGACGTGGCGTGACGGCACGGGGCAAGGGTACTGCGCCGCCGGCGTCCGCCGGGCGCTGGGCCGCGATCAGCCCAGGTCGGCAGCGCGTCCCCTGCGCCGGATGAGCCGGAGCGACCCGTCCGCTTCGAGCAGGACCTGCGCGGGTCGCGGCCGGCCGTTGTACGTCGACCCGAGCGAGGCTGCGTACGCACCCGCGTCGCGGACGGCGACGAGGTCACCGCGCCGAAGCGGCGGCAGATCGTGCGTGCCGAGGTGGTCGGTCGACTCGCACACCGGCCCCTCCACGAGGGCCGCGGTTCCGGGCGCGCCGACGTGACCGGCGACAGGACGGCGGAGCGAGGTCAACGCCTCGATCTCGTGGCGGGCGCCATAGAGCGCGGGCCTGATCAGCTCGGTCATCCCGGCGTCGAGCACGACCTGGCGCTCCACGTCGGCGCCGGGGCGGTCACGGACGTGGAGGACGCGGGCCACCAGCCAGCCGGCACGGGCGACGAGGAAGCGTCCCGGGCTCGACGACCAGCCGCCGCGGTCGCCGGTCAACCGGGATCGTCTCGAGCAGCGGCGCGAGTTCCCGTGCGAAGCGTTCGGGGCGCGGACCGGGCTGGCCGAGTGGGCCGACCGGAAAGCCGCCGCCGAGGTCGAGCGTGTCGAAGCGGTCGAGTCCGCCCCGCAGCAGGCCCAGCAGCGCCAGCCCGCGACGTACGGCATCGCGCCACGCATCGACCGCGCCGAGCTGGGACCCGACGTGGAGGTGGATCCCGCGCGCGACCAGCGCGCCGTCGGCACCCGCCACGCGCTCAACCGTGGACGTCAGCTCGGTTTCGGTCATGCCGAACTTCGTACCCACGGCCCCGACGGCCAGGCCGGCGGCCGTCTCCGGGACGACCGCTGGGTTGAGGCGGAACAGCACGTCGAGCGGCGGACGGTCCGCTGTGCCCAGACGCGCCCGGCGCGCGATGGCGATCAGGGCCTCGGCTTCGTCCGGTGATTCGATTGCCAGCCAGGCCGGAGGCGTCCGGGCTGCCGTCTCGCGCACGGCGCGCCGGAGGTCGGCGTCGGTCTTGCCGATCCCCTCGATCGTGATCCGCTCTTGCGGGACGCCCGCGCGCCGGGCGATCGCCCATTCCCCACCTGACACGACGTTCGCCCCCAGGCCGAACCCGTGCAGGACGGCCACCACGCCGGCGACGTCGTTTGCCTTGACCGAGAACTGGCGGACGATCGGGTCGGGGAACGCGACGGCGAGCTCGGTCGCAGCGGCCCGCAGGACCGCCTCGTCGGTGACGAACAGCGGCGTGCCGAACCGGCGAGCCGCGAGCCGCAGGCCGTCGGCGACGTCGGGGAGGCGGTCGGTCTCGGGCGGTGTGCCCGTCTGCTCAGCCGTCGTGACGGCCCGTCAGTCCCTGACGACCGAGTGCGCGACCGAGTTGACCACGCCGAGCACGACCGCGCCGACGATCGCGGCCACGATCGTGTCCGCGTCGAACGTCGGTGGGTAGTTCCCCACCGTGAAGGTGATCTCGAGATTCTGGGCGATCCACGCGATGACGATGAGCAGGATGCCGTTGATCACGAACCCGAACAGGCCCAGCGTCATGAACGAGATCGGCAGCGAGATGAGTCGCACGAGCGGGCCGATCAGGCCGTTGATCACGCCGAAGATCAGGGCGAGGATCAACAGGCCGTAGGGCTCCCCCTCGTAGGTCAGGAAGTCCAATCCCAGGTACTCGGGGAACACGGAGGCGACGATCCAGAAGGCGATCGCGGTCGCCACGGTCCCGACGATGAAACCCCTCACGACGACCTCCGAGCTGCTGGGGCGCGGTTTGGGCCCGGCGCCCTGTGCGCGCCGATGATGGCGGGCGGCGTGCCGCCTCTGCAAGTCAGCGATCGAGCAGCGTGACGAGCCGCGCCTTCACCTCGGGCCACTCCTCGCGAGTGACGCTGTAGTACGCGGAATGGCGGAGGCGACCATCGGGCATGACCATGTGGTTGCGGAAGATTCCCTCGAAGGTCGCGCCGATCCCGAGCAGCGCGGTGCGCGACTTCTCGTTGAGCGAATCGGTCTTGAACTCGATCCGGTTCGCGCCGAGCCGCTCGAAGCCATGCTCGAGCTGGAGGAGCTTGGCCTCGCGGTTCGCTCCGGTGCGCTGGGCGGAAGCCGCGATCCACGTCCAGCCGATCTCGAACCGACGGTGCTCCGCCACGATGCTCAGGAAGCGCGTGCTGCCGATCGCGCGGCCCGAGGCGCGCTCCACGGTCGCGAACGGGACCTCCATCCCTGCATCGGCGTTGGCGAGCGCGGTCTGCAGCCATGCCTCGAGGCCGGCCCGATCGACCGGCCGGGCGAGCGTCCACTGCCACAGGCTCGGGTCGAACGCGACCTCGGCCAGCCCGTCCAGGTGGTCGCGGCCCAACGGCTCGAGGCGCACGATGCGACCTTCGAGCATGACCGGCTGGATCCATCGCGCGTCGGACATGGCCTCGGATGGTAGCGGGGACAGCTAGACTCGCACCACCGCCCGAGCATCCCGACGAGGTTCTCCGTGACCGATTTCCGCGCGCGTAGCGACGCGTTCCTGTCCGAGTTCTTCGCGCTCCACCCGACCGCCGCGACCATGATCGGCGAGCACGCGTACGACGCGTTGTGGCCCGACATGTCGGCGGCCGGACGGCGCGAGCGGATCGCCTTCGCCGACCGCTGGCTGGCCGAGTTCCTCGGCTCCACGGACCTGTCCGACGACGACGCTCATCGATCGCGATCTGCTCGTCCAGCAGCTGGACGCAATGCGCTTCTCGGACGCGGATCTGCGCGAAGAAGCCTGGAGCCCACTCGAGTGGGTCTACCTCCTCGGCGGCGGGCTGTTCGGACTCGTCTCCCGGGAATTCGCGCCACTGGCGGAGCGGCTCGCATCGGTCGCGGGACGGCTCGACGGCTTCGAGAAGGTGGTCGATGCCGCGATCGAGGAGATCGGGCCGGTCGGGGAGCTTCCGGTGGCACGCTTCCACACTGAGAAGGCGCTCGAGCAGCTGCCGGGCGTGATCGAGCTCGCCGAAGAGGCGCTGACGACGGCCCAGCAGGCGGAAGATGAGGATCCCGCCGTCGCCGCCGTGCTGCCACGGCTTCGCGCGTCCACCGAGCGCGCACGCGCACAGATGGACCGCTTCGAGCGCCACCTCCGCGACGAAGTGCTGCCGCGGAGCGAAGGCGAGGGGCGGCTGGGCGGCGCGCTGTTCGCCGAGAAGATGCGCCACACGATGCGCTCCGAGGACCTGACGCCCGAGCGGATCCTCGAACAGGCCGAGCGCGACTACGGCGCCGTCCGCGCCGAGATGGTCCGGATCGCCACGGACCTGTGGCCGACCTGGTTCCCGGGCACCGAACCGCCCGCCGACGAGCAGCGCCTCGTGCGCGGCGTTCTTGACGCGATCTCCGCCGACCATCCGCAGTCCGAGGAGTTGCTCGATTTCTGCCGAGAGGAGCTCGAGCAGATCGAGGCGTTCTGCCGCGAGCGCGACCTGATCGGGCTGGCCGACGAACCGCTCGACATCCGCTGGACGCCGACATTCCTGCGCGCCTTCGGTGGCGCGATGCTCGACTCGCCCGGGCCGCTCGACCGCAGCGAGAAGGCCTTCTTCGCGATCACCCCGGTCCCCGAGGACTGGCCGGAGGAGCGCAAGGAGTCGTACCTGCGCGAGGACAACACGCGCATGCTTCGGCTGCTCACCATCCATGAGGCTGTCCCTGGGCACTACCTGCAGGGCGTCTACGGAAACCGCGCGCCGTCGATGCTGCGCACGATCTTCGGCCTCGGCCTGTTCCACGAGGGCTGGGCCGTGTACGTGACGCAGGTGATGATGGACGTCGGGTACGGGTCCGAGGACCCGTCCCTCATGCTCGTCCACTGGAAGTTCTACCTGCGCTCGATCACGAACGCGATCATCGACGCGCGGATCCACGTCCACGGGATGACCGAGGAGGAGGCGGTCAGCCTGATGGTCGAGGGTGGCTTCCAGGAGGAGGCCGAGGCGCGCAACAAGTACGACCGGGCGCGCCTCTCGTCGACCCAGCTGTCGACGTACTTCGCGGGTTCGATGGAGTTCTGGGACATCGAGCGCGAGGTGCGCCGGCGCGCCGCCGCGGCGTCCGGTGATCCGCGCGGCGCCGACGCGGTCCCCGAGCCGCGAGTGGTCGGCGGCTACGGCGAGACGCCGGGCTTCACGTATCGGCCGCACCTCGAGAGCCTGATCGCACACGGGGCTCCACCGACGTCACTCCTCCGCCGGCTCGTCCTCGACTGAGACGCTCCGTGGCTCGCCGCCGTGGTGAGTCAGCGGGGCGTTCGGGGCCGCGCGGCCGGCTTGGCAGCCGCCTTCCTGGCCGCCGCCTTCGTGGCGACCGGCGTCGGTGCAAGGAGTTCCGTGAGGCGATCCACCCGGTAGCCGGCCGTGGCCGCGCCCTCGGTCAGCCGCTTGATGTATGGCGGGAGCCGCGTCGGCGGTGCCTTGCCGGCCTCGACCGCGTCGAGGCGCGCCGCCCAGCGCAGCATCGCCGCGAACCGGTCGCGGTCGAGCCAGTCGGTGCCTTCCCACGTGTTCACGCCGATCGCGGCACGGAGGTCGTCCCGCGCGAGCCACGCTTCGAGCAGCCGTGTGTCGAGGGTCTTCGCGGCTCCCCGGAGCGTGCCGGGCCGCGGCAGATCGAGCAGGACGCGGACGAGATCCGCGACCGACCATGCCTCGGCCTCGTTCAGCCCGCGCTCCCGGAGCCCGGCCGCGACCACTGGTGCGAGCCGAAGCTCGTCGTACCAGGCGCGGCTGGTGGCGGCCGGGTCGGCGCCTTTCGGGAGCGAGCCGAGCGCGGACAGCAGCGTCCACAGGCGCAGCGCGGCCTCCTCGACGGGATCCTTGATCGCGGCGACTGCGTCGTGCGTCATCGCGGCTCGCTTCGCGACGAGCTCCACGACCGCAGTGCGGTCGCCGGCCGTCCCGGTTGCCTCGGCGAGCGCAGCAACCACCCGTTCGACCGTGGTCAGCGACGGATCCGCGATCGCCGCGCGCAACGAACTGTGGACCGGTTCGAGCTGCAGATCGAGCTGGGCTTCCTCGAGCGAGGGCACGCCCCGTCCGCCGAGCATCCCGTTGAGCCGCGACCACTGGTGCGCCGACCCGTCGCGAAGCTCACGGAACTCCCAGAACACGTGGCCCTGGTACGCATCCAGTCGCACGAAGAGACCACGCTCGCGGAGCTCCCCGACCGAACGCAGGTGCTCCAGCCCGGTGCGGGCGTCACGGAACGCGACGAACGCCGCCGGATCGGTCGGCAGCTCGAGGCCCTCGGCGAGCGTCCGCCGCACGAGGCGCTTGGAGCCGTCCGCCTCCTTGACCGCGTAGGCCGCGGAGCCGCGGATCGAGCCGGCGGTCGACCCGAAGCGGTTGTGGTAGACGACCAGCGACCGAGCCGGGCCGCTGCCATTCGAATAGGCGAACACGTTCTCGTCGACCCCGCCGCCCTCGGTCACGAAGTCGTACAGCAGGAAGTCGTCGGCCTCGGCGAACTGTCCCCGCCGGTGCAGGATCGGGAAGATCTCGCGCTCATGGCGACCCACGAGCCAGTCGTCGGGCCGCTCGTCGAGGGTCGCCCGGCGGAACTCCATCCCGTATTTCTCGCCGAACCCCTCGATCTGGCCGTGGCCGAGCATCGGCAGTCCCGGCAGCGTCGCGAGGAGCGTCGCGATCCCGAAGTACTTGTCTCCCTTCCCGAACTGCTCGACGGCAGTCGCCTCGTCCGGGTTCGACATGAAGTTGACGTAGCGCTTGAGGATCTCGGGATCGAACTCGAGGGTCTCCTTGATGACCCGCCGGTAGCCGGCGTTGTCCTCGTCGCGGAGCATGTGCATGAACGCGCTGTTGTAGACGCGGTGCATGCCCAGCGTGCGGACGAAATAGCCCTCGAGCAGCCAGAACGCCTCGGCCAGCAACAACGTGTCGGGCACCTCCGCCGCCACGCGGTCGACGACTTCGCGCCAGAACTCGGCGGGCATGCGCCGGTCGAACTCGGCCTTCGGCATCGAGCCGAACTCGGCACGGGACGGGATCCCGCCACCTGACCCCGGCTCGGGCCACCACAGCCGCTCGATGTGCTTCTTGGCGAGGACCATCGCGGCGTCGAAGCGGATCACCGGGAAGCGTCGGGCGACCGCGAGGATCGTCTGGATGACCGCCTCGCGGACCTCGGGTTTGAGGAAGTCCAGCTGGGCGGTGTCGTTCCACGGGAAGCTCGTGCCGTCGTTGCCGTGATAGATGTAGCGCTCCTCGCCGCTCGCCTTGTCGAAGCGCTTGAACGTGACGGCGGCGTCAGCGTCGTTCCAGTAGTGGTCCTCGAGCACGACCCCCACCCGCTCATCGTCGGACAGGTCGGCGCCGGTGTAGGTGTAGGCGGGGTAGGGCGGCTCCGGGAGCGACAGGAACCAGTCCGGGTGTTCGACGACCCACCGCGAATCGATGCCCATGTGGTTCGGGACCATGTCGCTCGCGAGGCGGATGCCGCGGGCCCACGCCCGGTCGCGGAGCGTGGCGTAGGCCACTTCGCCACCCAGGTCGTCGGCGATCCGGTAGTCGTCCAGCGAGTACGCCGACGCGACGGCGTCAGCGTTGCCGCGCCAGCGCTTGATCTTCTCGGATGCCCGCGAGCGCTCCCACAGGCCGATCAGCCACAGGCCGGTCACGCCCGAGCGCGCGAGGCGGTCGAGTTCCTCGTCGGGGATCGCGTCGAGGGTGCGGATGTCGCGGCCGTACCAGCGCGACAGCTGGTCCAGCCAGACGTATGTGCTCTTGGCCATGAGCACGACCCGCGGCATCCAGGCGGAGTCGCTGCTGAAGCGCTCGGGTTCGTGCTCGGCACCCGCGAACGACGGCGCGTGGGCCGTGCCCGCGCCGACGCCCCAGCGCACCTCCCGCAGCTGGAGCGCCCGCTCCTCTTCGGCGAGGATCCCGAGCGTCAGGTCGATCTCGCCCATCAGGCGCTCGAGCGCATCCCCGAGCAGGCCGCGCCAGCGCTCGCGGATGAAGCGCAGCTGGCCGGACAGCGAGCCCGGGGCATGTCGCGCCGGCGCCCGCAGCAGCTCGAACAGCGTCTCGCCCTCGGGACCGAACGCCGGTCCGTCCGCCAGCGACGCCTCGAGCGTCGCAATCGCCTTCTCGTAGGGCGTGGCCGTCGCGAGCGGACGGTCGTCGAACAGGTCGCGGATCGGCATCGCGGCCGGGTTCTCGTTGGCGACCCGGGTCAGGAGCAGCTCCTCGACGACCTCGGGCGGCGGCTCGGGCTTGCCGTCGGTCGGAAACTCGGTCGTGAACCCGCGCAGGACCTTGCGCGCGTCGGCCCGCAGACGCGCTTCGAGCTCGTCGGCGGCCTCGCCGAGCGTCCCCTTCGCGGCCTCGTCCTCGTAGCGCTCCACGAGCAGATGGAAGATCTCGTGGAGGAGGCCCATCGCGACGATCTCGCCGGGCTGGGCGGGGGGACTGCCCGGCTCCCGGGTCTCGTTCATGCGGGCAGCCAGGCGCCGCACCCCGGACCGGTCGAGGACCTTCAGGTGGCCGTTCTCGGTTGCGAGCGCGCCGTCGACGCCGAACCGGCTGCGCGCCGTCCGGGACAGGGCGAAGCCGGGCGGCTGGGTCACGGCTCGAGCAACTGGGCGATGCCGCGCAGTGGGATGGCGACCCAGTCCGGCCGGTTGTTCAGCTCGTAGCCGAGCTCGTAGAACGCCTTGTGGAAGAGCATCGCGTCGAGGACCGTGGCCCACTCGCCGGCGTCCGACGGCAGGAACGCTGCCCCAACCGTCGCCTCGCGGTATCCGCCCAGATAGGCCGCGGACGCCCAGCGGTACCAGGCCCGGACCCACGGCTCGAGCGCCGGCGCATCCTCCTCGCGAACGTTCGGCCCGAGGCCCGGATGGAGCAGTGACCCGTACGCCGCGTAGTGGAACGAGCGGATCATCCCGGCGACGTCGCGCAGCGCCGAGCGCTTGAGGCGCCGCTCACTCAGCGGCCTCGCGGGCTCGCCCTCGAAATCGATGATCACGAGATCGCGGCCCGTGTGCAGCACCTGGCCCGCGTGGAAGTCGCCGTGGACGCGGATGCGCTGGCCGCCGAAGCGGTGGCTCAGGAGCTCCCGCAGGCGAGCGTCCACGGTGCCATGACTCGCGAGGACCATCTTCGCGTCGTGGGCGGCACCCGGCGGCAGGCTCTCGGCGACCCGTCCGAGCAGCCGCAGGTTGTTGCGCGACAGCGTATGGATCGACTGGTAGACGGAGCGCTGGTAGTGCTCGGTGAACGGCTCGGGTGCGAACGCCGGATCGTGCGTCTCCGACGCCAGCGCGGCATGCAGCTCCCCGGTCCGGACGCCGAGCTGGCGGGCCAGGTCGACGTACGAGCCGACGGTGCGGTTGGCGATCTGCGGCAGCTCCTCGGTCGAGGCGGCGAGGAGTCCTGCCGCAGTCAGCGGCCCGACGGACGGCGGCGGACCCTCCGCGACCGCCCGCTCGAGGTAGTCGCCGAGCGAGTCGAGCGTGTAGGTGAACACGTCGCCCTGGTTGGCGACGAACTGCTGGGCAATCGCGGCAACGCTTCGCGTGCCGTCGGCAGCGTGGTATTCGAGCGCGCCGCAGACCGCGGGGACCGCGCCGAAGCCGCGTGCGGTCAGGAACCGCCCGACCTCGAGATCCGGATTGATGCCGTGCTCGAGCGCCCGGTAGAGCTTGAGGATGATCCGGTCGCCGAAGGCGACCGAGCTGTTGCTCTGCTCCGATCCGATCGGGATGGCCGGGAGCGCGCCGTTCCCGCCGCGGGCGGCCTTGAACGTCCGGTCCGGGGCGCCGCGCAACTCTCCGCGGCCGCCCCTGTAGCGCCGCCGCTCGCCGATCGCGGCGAGCAGGATCGTCATGAAGTCCGGGTCGAGCGCGGCGTCGACGAGCACACCCTCGTCGCTGCTGCCGTCGCGTCCACGCAGGAGCGCCAGCACGTGACCGGGTGACTCCGCCAGCATTCGCTCCGCTTCGGCCGGCGGTGCCGTCGTGAGCGGCAGGAGGTAGAGCTCGCTCTCGCCCTCGGTGTAGTCGACCGCAAGCGTCACGACCGTGGCCGCGCACCCGGGCTCGCGCACGACGATCGCGTCGGTCACCTTGGTGGCCTTGATCGTGCGGGCCTTGCCCCGGAACCAGCGGCGGCTCGGCAGGCTGCGGATCAGTGCCTTTGCCAGCTGCCCGTCCGCGTCATCCGCGGCCACCTCCGCGAGGGGTCGGTCGAGGACGAGCGTCGGGATGCCGACCGGCTCCGCCGTCCGGGCCGGCGATCGGTGCTTCGAGCGAGAACCACAGGAAGGAGTGCGGCGCGAGCGTCAGGAAGTACGGCGCACCGCCGATCGCCGGGAACTCGACCCGCCCGAACATCTCGATCGGCACCCTGCCCTCGAGCTCGGACAGGTCGAGCTCCGCGTGCTGCACGAAGCGCGACAGGTTCGCCACGACGAGGATCGTCTCGTCCTCGTAGCCGGCGCAGGAACGCGAGGACCTTCCGGTTCTCGGGGTGGAGGAACTCGAGCGAGCCGCGCGCCGAACGCCCGGTGCCGCTTGCGCAGCGCGATCAGCCGCTTCATCCACCACAGCAGCGAATGCGGGTTGGCCTGCTGGGCCTCGACGTTGACCGCCTCGTAGTGGTACTCGGGGTCGGTGATGACCGGCAGGTAGAGCTGCTGGCGGTTCGCCGACGAGAAGCCGGCGTTGCGGTCGCCGCTCCACTGCATCGGGGTGCGCACGCCGTTGCGGTCGCCGAGGTAGATGTTGTCGCCCATCCCGATCTCGTCGCCGTAGTAGATGACCGGCGTGCCGGGCAGCGACGAAGAGCAGCCCGTTCATCAGCTCGATGCGCCGCCGGTTGTTGCCGAGCAGCGGCGCGAGCCGGCGCCGGATGCCGAGGTTGATCCGCATCTGCGGATCGCGCGCGTAGACGCGGTACATGTAGTCGCGCTCCTCGTCGGTCACCATCTCCAGCGTCAGCTCGTCGTGGTTGCGCAGGAACAGCGCCCACTGGGCGTTGTCCGGGATCGCCGGCGTCTGCTCGAGGATGTCGATGATCGGGAAGCGGTCCTCCATGCGCACCGACATGAACAGGCGCGGCATGACCGGGAAGTGGAACGCCATGTGGCACTCGTCGCCGTCGCCGAAGTACTCGACCGCGTCCTCCGGCCACTGGTTCGCCTCGGCGAGCAGCATCCGCCCGGCGAAGCCTTGTCGATGTGCGCGCGCAGCTGCTTGAGGAACGCGTGGGTCTCGGGCAGGTTCTCGCAGTTCGTCCCCTCGCGCTCGTACAGGTAGGGGATCGCGTCGAGCCGCAGCCCGTCGACGCCCATCTCGAGCCAGAAGTCCATCGTCCGCATGATCGCGTCGCGGACCTTCGGGTTGTCGAAGTTGAGGTCGGGCTGGTGCGAGTAGAAGCGGTGCCAGTAGTACTGCTCGGCGACCGGATCCCACGTCCAGTTCGAGGTCTCGAAGTCCTTGAAGATGATCCGCGCCTCGCGGTACTTGTCGGGATCGTCGCTCCACACGTAGAAGTCGCGCCACGGGCTGCCGCGCGGGGCGCGGCGGGCCCGCTGGAACCACGGATGCTGGTCCGAGGTGTGGTTGCAGACCAGCTCGGTGATCACCCGCAGCCCGCGCCGGTGCGCCTCGCGGATGAACTGGCGCGACGTCGCGCATCGTCCCGTAGTCGGGGTGGACGCCGGTGTAGTCGGCGATGTCGTAGCCGTCGTCCTTGAGCGGGCGACGGGTAGAACGGCAGCAGCCAGATCGCGGTGACGCCGAGGTCGTGCAGGTAGTCGAGCTTCTCGGTCAGGCCCTTGAAGTCGCCGACGCCGTCGCCGTTGCTGTCGCGGAAGGCGCGGACGTGGACCTCGTAGATGACCGCGTCCTTGTACCAGAGCGGATCGTCCGCGAGTGTCGGCGCGGCGAACAACGAGTCGGCGAGGTCTTCCTGCTCGATCGTCGTCATCGCGCCGACGCCAGTTGCAGGATGCGTGCCTGGCGCTTGCCGGGAACGAGCTCGATCCGCGGGTCCTCGGCGCTCCACCGTTCCGTGCCGCCTTCGAGCAGGTCGGTCGCGACGACGCCGCGCCCCGGGTCCAGGTCGAGCGTCCCGTGGTGCAGCCGGAGCGTGCCCGCGCGCCGTGCCTTGGGATCGAGGTTGACGACCGTCAGGACGATGTCGCTGCCGTCGGCGGATCGCTTGGTGTAGGCGAGCAGCGCGTCGTCGTCGATGTCGTGGAACACCAGCCGCTCGTTCGTCTGCAGGGCCGGGTGCTCGCGGCGGATCCGGTTGACCTCGCGGATCAGCGGAGCGAGCGAGTCGGGCCGCTCCAGGTCCCAGGTCCGGATCTCGTACTTTTCGGAGTTCAGGTACTCCTCGCTGCCCGGCTCGCGTGGGACATGCTCGAGGAGCTCGAAGGCAGGTCCGTAGATCCCGTACGTGGCCGCGAGCGTCGCCGCCATCACGAAGCGGGCCTCGAACATCGGCCGGCCGCCGGTCTGGAGCGTCTCGTGGAGGATGTCGGGCGTGTTCGGCCAGACGTTCGGGCGGAAGAACTCGCGACACCGGCGGGTGGCTGAGCTCCGTGAAGTACTCGGTCAGCTCCTGCTTGTGGGTGCGCCACGTGAAGTACGTGTAGGACTGGCTGAACCCGACCTTGGCCAGGCGGTACATCACCTTCGGCCGGGTGAACGCCTCGGCCAGGAAGAGCGCTTCCGGGTGGGCACGCTTGAGCTCGCCGAGGGTCCATTCCCAGAACGGGAATGCCTTGGTGTGCGGGTTGTCGACCCGGAAGATCTCGACGCCGTGGCCGATCCAGAACTCGAAGATCGAGCACAGCTCGTGCCACAGGCTCTGCCAGTCCTCGGACTCGAAGTCGAACGGGTAGATGTCCTGGTATTTCTTCGGCGGGTTCTCGGCGTACTGGACCGTGCCGTCTGGGCGCTGGCGGAACCAGGTCGGGTGCTCGCGGACGAACGGGTGGTCGGGCGAGACCTGGAATGCGATGTCGAGCGCAACCCGGATGCCACGGGCCCTGGCCGCTTCGACCAGGGCGTCGAAGTCCTCGATCGTCCCGAGGTCCGGATGGATGGCAGTGTGTCCGCCGTCCGGTCCGCCGATCGCCCACGGGACGCCGGGGTCGTCGGGACCGGAGCTCGTCACGTTGTTCGGGCCCTTGCGGAAGGTCGTCCCGATCGGGTGGATCGGCGGCAGGTAGAGGACGTCGAAGCCGAGGCCCTGCACGTACGCGAGGCGGTCGATGACGTCGTTGAGCGTGCCGTGGCGGCCCGGCTTCGGCGACGTTGACCGGGGGAACAGCTCGTACCAGCTCGAGAAGCGGGCATGGACCGGGTCGACGACGATCTCCAGCGTCGGTTCGAAGGTCGTGACGTGGTCGCGGTCCGGGTGGCGGCGCATCCGCGCGTCGAGATCGTCGTCGAGCGCGCCGCGCGCGGCGGTGCCTTGGCGAAGGCGGGCCGCCCAGCGTTCGAGCTCCTCCGCGTCCTCGGTCGCGCCGTCGGCGGCGGCGCGTCTGACCGCGCCGTCGACGAGGTTCGCGCCGATCCTGAGGTCCACGGTGACGTCCTGGCCGGCGTCGAGCCGCTTCACGAGGTCCATGCGCCAGGTGACCCAATGGTCGGTCCAGGCGGCCACGCTGTATTCGTGCCGGCCGATCGTGTCGACGATGAACGAGCCACGCCAGCGGTCGTTGCCGAGCGGCTCCATCGGGACCTCGACCCACGGTCCGCCAGGGGCACGAGTGGCGGAGCGCGGCGAGGACGACATCGTGTCCGTCGGCGAACGCGTCGGCCTCGACGACGACCCGGTCGCCGGCCACGCGCTTGATCGGGAAGCGGCCGCCGTCGACGAGCGGTGTGACCCCCTCGACCACGGCGCGACGGCGCCCATCCCCGATGTTGGAGCCGATGTCGGTCAGTGGGGCGCCGCTGATCGTGTCCTCCTCGGCATGCGCAGCCGTCGCCGGGCCGCGGACGAACGTGGGCTGGGTGCTCAGGAACCGTAGGCGCGAGCCGTTGAACGTGTCAAACGGAGGTCGGGACCGGCTCCGGGCGGTTCGCGAAGGCATGCTCGATGGCGCGGCGGAGGAGCTCCAGGCCCGACGGGTCGAACTCGTACGTCCAGTGGCGCAGCCGCTCCGGACGGTCGAACCGCTTGTCGAGGCCGAGGCGCAGGGCCTCGCGCGAGACGAGGATGACGTCGGCGGTCTCGTTGATCCGGTCGATCTCGTCGTCGGCGCCCTCGGTCGTGCCCGACACGAGCTCGATGCCGGTCGTGCCCGCAAGGGCGAGCGTTTCGCGGATGTTGTCGGCTCCCCGTTCCGAGGCGCAGACGAGCCCCACCTTCGAACCCGGGCGCAGGCCGGCGATCTCGTGGACGAGCTCGACGTAGCCGGGCCCGACCAGCATCGCCACGACCGGCACGCGGCCGGCGACGAGTGCCTGGGCCTCGTCGGCGTGGAAGGTCGTCGTGGCCACGAGGTCGTAGTGGAACCGGTCCAGGCGCTCGGGCAGATCGTCGAGCAGCGCGCCCTCGACCTCGACGACCTCGGGGAACTCGGCCGTGAGCCGCTCGGCGTCGTAGCCGGCGTCGGCGCTGGTGCACTCCGCGAAGAGCACCCGTACGTGCGGGCCCGGGCGCTTGCGCTCCGTCGCTGCCGCGAAGGTGGCTGACGCAACCTCATCTGCGGTGAAGCCGGCATGGGCTGCGCGGCGCAGCATCTCGGCGACGAGCCCGGCAAGCGCTTCGGCGCCGCGCCGCTGGGGTGGGCGATCGGCCACGTGCGTCCCGGCGCCGTGGCGGCTCGAGACATAGCCGGCATCGGATAATCGTCGATAGACCGCCCGGATGGTGTTCGGGTTCACGCGCAGGGCGGCACCCAGTTCGCGGACCGGGAGCAGACGCGAGCCGGGCAGCAGCCGGCCGGAGTCGATCTGGTACGCGAGCTGCCAGTAGATCTGCGTGGAAATCGGCACGTCCGAGCCGCGCTCCACGTCCAGATCGCCGCCCATCACCGGGGGCTAGATTCCGGGACAAATCGTCCATTGACATAGTGTGCTAGTCCAACCTAGAATTTGGCCTAGTCCAATATACCAAACGCTCGCTACGGCTCCTTCAGCCGCCCAGAAAAAGGCAGGTGCTCCATGGATGCGCTGATCGTCCTGATCGCCATCTTGAGTGTCATTGTGACGGTCGACGCGGTGTCCGCGCGCGGCACAGGCGGGCGTCAGGTCTGACCGACCAGATCCCTTCCCGCTCGCCGTTCCCTCCAACGGCGCAGCCCTCGTCAGCCCGTGGTGCGCAGGCCACGGGCTGACGCATTTCCCGGGCCGATCTTGTCAGGCTGACGCCTGCTCGCCCGAGTCGGACGCAGCCGGCGAGGATTGCCCCACGTCCTGGAGCGCGAGCTGGTAGATCGCCGCGCCGTCCAGCCCGCTCCGTGGCGAGCGCAGGAGCGTCAGGTCCTCGAGGAGGCGCCGCTCCAGGTCGGTGCCCGCGATCTCGTCCGCCAGCCGCGCCGCTCGCGCCGCGAAGCGCATGACCTGGCGCGTCTCCGGGCGCATCGGATCGTCCCAGAACCAGCCGTCGCTGGAGAACATCGCCAGCCGCCAGCGCTGTGCCTCCATGAGCCGCAGCAGCGTGCGACGCGCCTCCACCGGCGCCTTGCTGCCGAGCCAGTGCGCGGCGAACGAGCCGCTCGGCTCGGCGCCGAGGACGACGTCGATGTAGGCGTCGCGGGCGGCCCACGGATCTGGCCCGCCGGGCAGCGCGCCGAACTGCGCCACGGTGACCGCGTCGATCCCCGCCGCGAGCCGTTCGAACGCCAGGCGCAGCGGCGCCTTCCAATGGCCGTCGGTGACGCACCCGCATTCGCCGCTCCAGCGGAGGACGCCGTGATGGCAGCTCCACGACGTCCGCTCGTTGATGCGCACCGTGCGGAACGGCGCTGCCAGGGTCGGGCGCGAGCTGCCGACGCCAGGTCGACGACGTCGAAGCCGTGGTCCGGCTGGTCGGCGCCGGGCCGGATGAGGCGCTGGAGGAACAGCTCGCGGAACGCCTGGTGATGGCCGTACAGCTCGCCATCGGTGGCGATCACGGCGAGCGGCGAGCCTCCGCCCGTCTCGGACGACCCGCCCAACCGTGGCGCTATGCGCTCGCGCGCGAAGCGGTCGGCATCGGCCGTGGCCTCGGGCTCGAAGGAGACCGCCGATGACAGCCCAGCGTCATAGAACACGACCACGATGCTCCGACCGCCACCCAGCTCAACCCGGTGGGGACGCCGGGTGTCGAGGCTCGCCGTGGCGGCCTGCCATGGCGCGAGGATCGTGTAGCGGATCCCCTCCTCGGCGGCGATCCGCAGGCTTGCGATGTCAACGGCGGTTTCGGGGAACCAGAGGCCTTCGGCGTCACGCCCGAAACGGAGCAGGAAGTCGCGCATCCCCCAGCGGATCTCGGTCCGCCGGTCGGCCGCGGAGGCGAGCGCCGCGATCGCGTGGTGGTAGGACTGCGCCATCCCGTTGCCACGCGAGACGGGGATCGACGCGTCGCGGTCGGCGGGCCGGTCGCCGTCGATGAACCCGCGGTACGCCTTTGGGTCGCCGGTCTCGAGCCATTCGGCGAGGGTCGGCCCGAGATCCCACGACATCTGGCCGTAGTTGCGCCGCTCGGCATTTGGGCGGTAGCACTCGGCGGCCACGCGCGCGTTCCAGTTCTCGAAGGGCGCAGCCGAGGGGTCCGCCGGCACCGTGCCGCTGAACGGGTCGACGCGCAGCGGCTGGTAGAAGTGGCCGTGGACGACGAGCCGGCCGCGGGTCATCCGACCTCCTCGAGCGCGCGGTCGCGAGTGGTGCTCACGACGTGGTCGACGCGGAACGCGCGGCGCTCCCCGGCGCCGAGTGTCAGCGGCCACGACAGCAACAGCGCGCTGCCCTGGTAGACGCGCTCGAAGCCGTTCTCGGAGTTGGAGATCGTCTCGATCGGCGCCCACCATGCATCGGCCGCCGGTTCGACGGAGGTGTCGACGGTCACGCCGACGTGGTCGTTGCCCTGGCGGACGGCGGTGACGCCGTCCAGCACGCCCGAGCCATCGTGGGCCGACCGCTCCCCGCCGACCTCGTACCACGCAGCCGGGTTGCGGCCGCCGCCGAGCATCGTCAGGTTCCATTCGATGCCGATCCGCGTCGTCAGCGCATGACCGGACCGGTTCTCGACGGCCACCTCGAGCCCAAGCCGGGGTGACCGCCGGTCCCCACCAACGGTGAAGACCTTCCCGACCTGGACCGGGTGCGACCCTGCGCCGCCTTCGACCGAGCCGTCGCGCCGGACAGCCAGGCCCGCCTCGTCGAGGCTGACGACCTCGAACGGCTCGGCAACGAAGTCGCCCAGCTCGGGCGTGCTCGCGTCGGCCCACGTGGCCGGCGTGACCGCCGGTTCGAGGAACCGCACGTGCCCGGAACGGCGCTCGTACCCGTCGTAGTGGAGGAGGTCGGCAAGGCCCGGCTCCTTGACCCGGATCAACTCGTGGATCGATGTCGTGCCGCTCGGTGCGGCGGCTGTCGCGACCGCCGCGTGCTGGAGGAGCGTTGCGTGCGACGCTTCGGGCCGCCGCCGCAGCACCGCCGCCAGCGCGTGACGCACGGCCCGGATGTCCCAACTGCCGATCGCTCCGCCTTCGGCGAGGTCGACGACGACTGTCTGCCCGCGCCCGGCGAGAAGCGCCTCGTCGATCCCGTCGAGGTCGGTGTCAACGGCCGCCGCGACCGACCGTGCCGACGCGACGCCGTCGGCGAGATCCTCGGCGGCGATCAGGTGCTCGAACGTCGCGAGGCGCATGTGGCTGATGTAGATCCCGCCGAACAGCCCGTGCCAGTAGCAGTCGTTCGACTGGCCGCGGTAGAGGTGGTCGAGCGCCCGCGCCTTCGCCGCGCCGTCGGGCATCGCGTCCACCTTGGCCGACGTGCGCAGCATCTGCTTGTGGAGGTCGTTGATCTCGCGGTACTTGACCTGGAAGTTGCGCCAGAACCCGCCGCGCAGCCAGCGCCGCTCCGGGAGGTCCTCGTCGGTGGCGTGGTGCAGCGCGGCCGAATACGCACGTGACTCGTCCGGCGGCAGCGACCACTCGCCCATCTCCGCGTAGGACCCGGTCGGGACGTAGGCCCGCCCGATCGGCGGGTGCTTCGTGAGCCACGCCGTCGGGTGGACGGTCTGGAGCCAGTCGGCGTTCTCCTCGAGCGCCTCGAAGAACCGCTCCATCCAGCGACCCTCGCCCCAGCAATGCTCGAAGGTCGTTGGCCACGCGCCGAATTTCTCGCCGTCGTCACCCATCATCCCGATGCGCGTCCCGTCCCTGGTCGCATTGGCCCGCAGGTGGGCGATGGTGTCCTCGACCGTGCCGAACGGGATCAGGTAGCGAAGCCCCTGCTCGGTGCCGAACAGCGTCACGAGCGCTCCCTGGTCCTCGGACACGTAGGCGCCCCAGCGCTGCTCCTCGGGGATCGACGCAGCGCGGAAGTGCGCGTCGTCGAGGATCGTCCAGTCGTACCCGGCGTCACGAAGCGACGAGGGGAGCGACGGCTCCCAGACACGTTCGGCCAGCCACGCCCCGCGCGGCCGGCGACCGAACAACCCCTCCAGCTCGTCGGCCATCCGCGTGAGCTGCCCAACCCGGTCGCGCTCGGGGAGCGAGGCGAGGACCGGTTCCGCCCAGCCGCCCCCAAGGATCTCGACCTGGCCGCTGGCGACGAGGTCGCGCAGCCGCTCGACGAAGGCCGGACGCTCGGCGCGCAGCCATTCGAGCAGCGGACCCGTGTAGTGGAGCGAGACGCGGACGCTCGGGGAGCGCTCGAGCGCGTTGACCAACGGCGCATAGGCGAGGTCGAACACCTCGGCCAACACCCAGCCGAAATTGCCGACCGGCTGGTGGTTGTGGATCGCAAGCGCGAACGAGATGCGGTTGGACACGTACGGTGGGACTCCTGCGAGGCGGCGGTCAGCCCGCCTCGGTCACGATCCGCGCGCGCGTGCTGACCGGCACCGGCACGCCGGCCGCCGGCAGGTACAGCCGCTCCGTGTACTCGTGGAGCATGCGCGTCGTCGAGAAGCGCCAGAGCGTCGAAGCCATCGAACGCCGGGCGGTCTCGAGCCAGCGTCGTGGCAGCCCGCTCGAATCGCGGTCGTAGTAGGCGGGGATGATGTCCTCCTCGAGGATCCGGTAGAGGTCCATCGCGTCGGTCCAGTCCTGGGCGGCCTCGTCGACGTTCATCTCGCGGCCGCCGATCGCCCAGCCGTTGTCGCCCTCGAAGCCCTCGTCCCACCAGCCGTCGAGGACGCTGACATTGACGACCGCGTTCTGGGCGGCCTTCATGCCCGAGGTCCCGGACGCCTCCAGCGGGCGGCGCGGGTTGTTCAGCCACACATCGACACCCTGGACCAGGAACCGTCCGATCCGCATGTCGTAGTCCTCGAGGATGAAGACGCGGCCGCGGAGCTGCGGCGAACGCGAGCGCTGGAAGATCTCCTGGATGACGCGCTGACCCGGGCGGTCCGCCGGATGCGCCTTGCCCGCGAAGACCAGCTGGATGGGGCGCTTCTCGTCAAACAACAGGCGGGCAAGCCGGTCGATGTCGTGGAAGATCAGGCTGGCGCGCTTGTACGTCGCGAAGCGCCGCGCGAAGCCGATCGTCAGGATGTCGGGGTCGAGCGCCGACTCGAGCTCGGCGAGGACCGACGGAGCCTCGCCGTGGCGGGCGAACTGGCTGCGCAGGCGGCCGCGGGCGAAGATCGCCAGCTCGCGCTTCTGACGGGTATGGGCCTCCCACAGCTCCTTGGCCGGGATCTTGTCGAGCCGCTCCCAGAAGCGCCGGCTCTCGCTGGCTTCGTCGATGTCGTCGAGGTTGACGTCGAGGTAGCGCTCCAGGAGGTCGGCGATCGGGGCGCCGACCCAGCTCGGGCCGTGGACGCCGTTGGTCACCCCGAGGATCTCCCGCGGCGCGACCTCGTTCCAGGTTGCGTTGGCCGTCTCGGCGTGGAGCTGGCTGACCGCGTTGGCCCCATTCGTGAGCCGCAGTGAGAAGGCCGTCATGTCGAACTGCTGCGGGTCGCGATCGACCCCAAGGCCAAGCTGGAGCACGGGCTCGACCGGGATCTGCGCGCCCTCGAGGAGGGGACCGGCGACGCGACGGACGAGGTCGGCGTCGAAGCGTTCATTGCCGGCCGCAACCGGCGTGTGGATCGTGAAGACCGAGTCGCGGCGAACGCCGTCCCACGCGTCGTCGAGCGTGGCGCCCTTCGCGACGAGCTCGCGGGCGCGCTCGGCGAGCAGGAACGCGGAGTGACCCTCGTTCAGGTGCCAGACCGCCGGTTCGAGCCCGAGCGCGCGGATCGCGCGCACGCCGCCGACGCCGAGGACCAGCTCCTGGTGGAGGCGCATCTCGCGGCCGCGGACGTAGAGCATGTGGGTGATCGGACGGTCCGAATCCGCGTTGGCGGGCACATCCGTGTCGAGCAGGAGCACCGGCACGCGCCCGACCTGCGCCAGCCAGACGGCGGCGGTCACGTCGCGCCCGGCGATCTCGACGACCACCGACAGCGGCACGCCGATCGCGTTCTGGACACGGCTCAGCGGGAGGCGGTACAGGTCGTAGTCGGGGTAGTTGTGCTCCTGGTGCCCGTCGGCGTCGATCGACTGCCGGAAGTAGCCCTTGCGGTACAGCAGGCCGACGCCGAGGAAGGGGATCGCCATGTCGCTGGCCGACTTCATGTGATCGCCGGCCAGCACGCCCAGACCGCCCGAGTAGATCCCGAGCGATTCATGAAAGCCATATTCGGCGCAGAAGTAGGCGATCGGCCCCTTCAACCGGCTCGCGTGCTTGCGCTGGAACCACTGGTCCGACCCGTTGGCCATGTAGTTGTCGAACTCGGCGAGCACGTCCGCGTAGTCCGCCATGAACCGCTCGTCAGAGAGGAGCTGGTCCCAGTCAACGACGCGCGACAGGACGGGGATCGGGTTGCGGTAGCGCGTCCAGGCCGTCCGGTCGATGCGGCTCCACAGGGCGCGGGTCCGTGGGTGCCACGACCAGTACAGGTTGTAGGCGAGTCGGCGCAGGCCTTCGAGTCTGGGGGGAAGGGAAAAGTTCGCGGCCGGGATCGACGGCACGCGTACGGGTTCCATTGGCCGCATGATAGCCGCTGATCGCACTGATGAACCGGTTTACGGACGGGCCGCGGTCGGGTTGGTGGGGCGCTGGCGCCACGCCGCATGCGACTGCATGCCAGATATCAGCCGGAGCATTCGGTGGCAGGACCCTGCGGCGATCTCAGACCCATTCGGTGGCCAACGATCACTGGCCGTGATCGATGGCAGCAAACCGGCCCGAAATTGGGGCCTGGCTTTGCCTTTGATTTCCCGGGCTGATGTTTGGCATGAACGAGGCCTCGAAGGACGGCCGGGCGGATAGAATCCCCCGACCAATGCGGTGGAGGCACACGTGGCCAACCAGTTCGTCGTCCAGCTCAAGAACGAACCCGGCTCGATGGCCGTCCTCGCGGAGGCCCTCGCGGCCCGCGGCGTTGACCTCCGGGCGATCGGCGGTGGGGGCCTCGGCGGCGTCGGCCACGTGATCATGACGACCGCCGACGACGAGACGACGAAGGCAGTCCTCGACGAGGGCGGGTACACCTACTACGAGGGTGAGTCGATCCTGGCGGAGGTCGACGACCGTCCCGGCGGCATGGCCCGCGTCGCCCGCGAGCTCGCGGACGCGGGCGTCAACATCTACGGCCACCTGTTCCTCGGGCGGTGGGGGGACCGGGCGATGTTCGCCTTCGTGGTCGACGATACGGAGCGGGCCAGGCCGATCCTCGAACGCAAGGGTTGATCCTGGGGCCGGTCAGCTCGTTCCCGCGGTGTGGCATGCCCGGTCGCTGCGCCCTGAGCGTGGCCGGCGCGAGCGCATCACCGGGATGACGTGATCGGGGTCGAATGCATAGCCCATGCCCTGGATCGTTCGAATGGGACCCTCCTCCCAGGCCGGGATGCCGAGGCGGCGGCGGAGCTGGCCGATCCACAGTCGGAGATACGGGACGTCATCCCGGTACTCCGGGCCCCAGACTCGCGTGAGCAGCTCCTCGTGGAGCAGGATCCGACCTTCGTTCGAGATGAGGTGCTCGAGCAGGAGCCATTCGACGCGACCGATCGAGACGCGGCGTCCGTCCACCTCGATCTCGCGCAGATCGAGATCGACAAGGGCGTGGCCGACCTTGCGGTGGCCGCCGAGCAGCCGCCGGCGGCGGCGCAGCACGGCCCGAACGCGGGCGGCGAGTTCGCGCGGATGGAACGGCTTGGCGACGAAATCGTCCGCGCCCTGGTCAAGGCCGGCGGATACGGCCGATGCCGCCGACTGCTGGTCGACGAGGATGACGGGCAGTGGATGACTTGCCCGCAGCTCCTCGAGCAACTGGAGGCCCGACGGATCGGGCAGGTCGACGCCGAGCAGCAACAGGTCCGGGTTGAGCTCGCTGACCTTGTCCAGGGCACTCAACCCGTCGTGGGCTGCTTCGACACGGAATCCTTCTTCGCCCAGCGACAGGGCGACGAGTCGGGTGAACTCGGGCTGCCGATCGGCGACGAGCACGAGCGGCCTGTTGTCCATGACAAACCCCGTGAGGAGCAGCAAGCCTACGGGGGCGATCGTTCACAGCGGGCGCTACCCCTTCGGCGCTCCGCTTGCGGCTGGCTAACAGGCGCTCAGCTGACGGCGGCCACCCCCGGAGCGCCCGGCTCGGCGACGTCCGACGGGAGGACCTCGTCCTCCGGCTCGTAAATCGGCAGCTCGAAGCCGAATTCGGCGCCGCCTTCCGGTCTCGACCGCGCCCAGATCGTCCCGCCCAGCGCGCTGATGATGTGGCGACAGACGAACAGCCCGATCCCGGCACCGGGCGCTCGGTCGGCGGCGCCCGGCGCCCGGTAGTAGAGGTCGAACAGGTGGTCGGCGTGCTCGGGCAGGATGCCGGCGCCGTTGTCGAGCACATGCACGGCCACGCCGGCGTCCTCGCGCGAAGCGACGATCTCGACGGTTGCTCCGTCGCCGGCGTACTTCGCGGCGTTGCTCAACAGGTTCCGGACAACCTGGCCGACGTACCCGTCATGGCCGCGGACGGTCGGCAGGCCGGGCGGCAGCGTCATCTCGATGCTGGTGCCCGGCCACAGCGACCGCTCTCGCTCCACGATCAACGGCAGGACGCGCTGCAGCAGGAACGGCTCGTCGCCGGCCAGGTCCTGGCCGCGTTCCACGCGGGCGAGGACCAGCAGGTTCTCGATGAGCCGGTGGAGCCGCTCCGCCTCGGAGGCGACGTCCGCGATGAGCTCCTGACGGGTTTGTGGCTCGAGGCGGTCGCCCCGATTGAGGAGGACCTGGCTGCCGCCATAGATCGACGTCACGGGCGTCCGAAGCTCGTGCGACAGCATGCCGATGAAGGTGTCGCGCAGCCGTTCGGTCTGGAGTCGCTCCGAGATGTCGGTCAGGACCGCGATCGAATAGGTGGCTCCGCCGAGATCGAACGTGCTCACGGCGTAGTCGACGGGGAAGGTCGTTCCGTCCCGGCGGCGCGCCTCGGCGAGCTGCACGCCCTGCGTGGCCTGGCCAACGGCGGGTGCCGCCGTGAGCAGCTCGCGCAAGTGGACCGTTCGGATCTGGTCCGGCACGTACTGGAGGCTGTGGAGGGCCTGCGCGTTGGCGTAGCCGATCCGGCCGTCGGGGTCAACGACGAGCAGGATGCCCGGGTGCGCCTCGAGGGCGACGCGGAAGCGCGCCTCATCATCGAGGCGGGCCTGCAATTCGGCGAGCTCGTGGCTCTGGTCCTCGAGCACGCTCTCGAGCACGTTCCGCTCGAGGATTGCCTCCTGGCTTTCAGCGGAACGCGCGGCCTGCTCGGCCAGCAGGCCGAGGAGCACGCGGTCGTCCTCCACGAACAACGGGTCGCCACCGGCGAACACCGTCAGGGCTCCAATCGGCGATTCGGTCCCGATCGGCACCGCGAAGCGGGCCGGCTCGCCCTCGAGCGGGGCCTCGCCCAGGGCTGCCACCTCGCCGACGACGACGGGCACGGGGGGCACGCCGGCGATCGCTTGAGCAATGGGCGGATTCCCCGTCGCAACGACCGCCCCCCTGGCGCCTGCGACCTGCACCGCCGTTTCGGCGAGGGCCTGCCAGAGCGCCTCGGGTCCACGGTCGGGCGACGCGATGAGCGATTGGCCGAAGTCGAACGCCGTGGCGCGCTGCTGGAGCCGTCGCAGGGGCTGCGGCGGCATGAACGCCACGAGGTAGGACAGTCCCGCCGAGAGTGCGAGCAGCCGCGAGACCACGGTCAACGCCGGATTGGTCGTCTCGCCGGGCGGGGCGGTCGCGCTGGCGATGCCCGCGACCAGGACTGTGGCAGCGAAGAGGAGCGTGCCGATCGCCGCGATCCAGAGGCGCGTGCTCGCATAGCCGACCCGGTTGCGTGCGGCCTGTGCAAGCAGGACTGCGCCGACGCTCTCGAAGAACACGAAATAGCCGACGACCAGCCCCGTCGCGAGCGGGTTCCCGCGCGTGCCGACGGCGTACGTCACGATCAAGGCGACGACGCTCCAGGCGAGCGCCGCCAGCACGACGGTCCGTCGAACCGGAACGAAGTGGCGCACCAACCGGAGGGTCAGGATCGGCTGGATGAAGATGAAGATCGCCGACAACCGGACGACGCTCGTGCCGATTGCGGGTACGAGCGCGTTCAGGGTCGACAGGAAGAACCAGCCCGCCACCGCGCCCGCGACCAACAGGAGGTCGCGGTGCACCGGGCGGCGATCGCGCAGGTAGCGCAGCAGCACGACGACGAAGACAGCCGCGAACGCCAGCTGCAGGCCGATGCTGAAGACGTCCACGTTTCCCCTCTCAGTGGGGTGGATCGAACTGGGGGTCGCGCGCGCGTAACTTCTCGGGGACGCTACAGGGCCATTGCTACGCGCGCCTTCTGGCGCGCAACAGGCACGTTACAGCCGCATCACAACGTTAACGCGTCACCAGACGTCCCCGGGGCGCCATTCGCAGCTGATCGGAGCGTGTCGATCCAGTGCCGGGGTGGTGGGCGTCGGCAGCACCATGATCCCGCCGTCGTCTTCAGGAGTCGGCAGCAGGCCACGCTCCGTCCGCACGGCCGTTGATCCGAGCCACAGTTCCCAGCCGAGTCGCCGATAGAAGTCGGGGAGCCCGGTGCTCAGCGCGCCGAGCTCGTACGTGCTTCGGATGTGCTCGTTGACCGCCCGCACGACGGCCGAGCCGTGCCCTCGGCCCTGGACTTCCGGGCGGGTCGCCACGGCCTCGACGTAGCCGACGCGCAGCGCGCGCCCGTCGACCTCCAGCTCACGCAACACGACCGACGCGTAGGCGAGCACCGTGCCAGCGTTCTCGAGCAGGAAGTGGGTGCCGCCCGCAGCGTGCTCCCAGTCCGCATCCGTGAAGCCCTCGCCGTCATCTGCGAATGCCACGCGGAGGAGGTCCCGGATGACGGCGGTCTCGCCTTCGGTGAGGTTCGCCGCGGCGACCTGGCGGATCGCGACGTCCCGTGCGTCCATGGGCTCGAGGCTACCGGATCGTGCGCATTCGCCGATTGGATGGCAGGTGCCCGGGACCTTCGGTCGGTACTTCTCGGACCGGGCACCTGCGCACCCTCCATATCCGACGCGGCGAACGATCCCCGCTTTGCCGGTCACTCTCCATGAGGGCCTATTTCGTAATGGCACGCACTCATCTCACGCCATCGCTTCGGCGGCTGGCCATCTTCCTGGTCGCGATCGCGCTCGTGGCGGCGATCTCGCCCGGGCTGGCGCTGGCGGCCAACGGTCCCCCCAGGCCCGTCGACGACGTGATCAACACCCCCGAGAACACGCCGGCGAGCGGCAACGTGCTCGCCAACGACGGCAATCAGGGCGACGATCCGCTCGTGGTCACCGCCGTCGGCCCATTGGCGCCGAGCATCGGCACGCTCAGCATCGACGCCGACGGCGACTATGTGTTCACGCCCGCCGATGACTGGAACGGCTCGGCGAACACGACCTACACCGTCACCAACGGCAAGGTCCGGACGGGCAACATCATGATCACGGTCACGCCGGCCAACGACGCGCCCGTTGCCAACGACGACACCATCACGGTCGACGAGGACACGGCAACCAACGTCACGGCCCAGCTGCTGGCCAACGACACCGACCTCGACGGCGACACGCTGGTGGTCAGCGGTGTCTCGAACGCCGCCGGCGGCACCGTCGAATTCGACGCGAGCACAGTCACCTTCACGCCCGACGGCCGATGACTGCAGCGACGGCGTCGGCAGCTTCGACTACGACATCAGCGACGGCAACGGTGGCAGCGACAGCGCGAGCGTGACGGTCGACGTCACCTGCCTGAACGACGCACCCGAGGCTGTCGACGACACTGCCTCGGGCACCGAGGACATGCCGGTGACGATCGATCCGGCCGACCCTGGTCGCCGACGACACCGACGTCGACGGCGACGAGCCTGTCGGTCAGCGGCGTCGGGAGCGCCAGCGGCGGCTCGGTTGCCCTCGCTGATGGAACCATCACCTTCACGCCTGATGCCGATCTGTGCGGGGCCGCCGGCTTCGAATACGACATCAGCGACGGCAACGGCGGCAGCGACACGGGTCACGTGGCGGTCGATCTCGGCTGCGACAACGACGCACCCGCGGCCGTCGACGACTCCACCTCGGGCACCGAGGACATGCCGGCGACGATCGACCCGGCCGACCTGCTGGCCAACGACTCCGACATCGATGGCGACACGCTGACGGTCTCCGGCGTCTCGAGCGCCACCGGCGGCAGCGTCATCCTCGATGGCGGGACCATCACCTTCACGCCCGACTGCCGACCTGTGCGGCACCGGCGAAGGCACCTTCGCCTACGACATCAGCGACGGCAACGGCGGCAGCGACAGCGCGAGCGTGACGGTCGACGTCACCTGCACCAACGATGCGCCAGTCGCTGGCGACGACACGGCCTCGGGCACCGAGGACATGCCGGCGACCATCGACCCGGCCAACCTGCTGACGGACGACTCCGACATCGATGGCAACACGCTGACGGTTTCCGGCGTCTCGAACGCCACCGGCGGCAGCGTCGTCCTCGAAAGCGGGACCATCACCTTCACGCCCACTGCCGACCTGTGCGGCACCGGCGCCGGGACCTTCGACTACGCCATCAGCGATGGCAACGGCGGCACCGACACCGGCGAGGTGACGGTCGACGTCACCTGCACCAACGATGCACCGGTCGCCGTCGACGACACCGGCAACGTCACGAACGCCTCGGGCGCAACCGACTTCGACGTCCTCGTCAACGACACGGACGTGGAGCACAACAGCCTGTCCCTGGTTTCGGCATCGGTCAGCGCCAGCGCCGGCAGTGCCAGCGTGGTCGCCGGCAAGGTCCAGCTTCACGCCCCTCGCGGCGTTCACCGGCCCCGCCGTGATCACCTACGCCGTCAGCGACGGCGCCCTCCAGGACAGCGGTACCCTCACGGTCACCGTCGGGCCGGATACCGTTCTGCCGGTCGCCATCGCGCCGACGGTCACCTTCGGCAGCGCCCGGGTCGATGAGACCGCGCCGCTGCACATCACCTGGTCGGCCACCGATACCGGCTCAGGCGTGGCCTCGTACGAGGTCCAGGCCAGCGTCGCCGGCGGCGCGTTCACCACGATCTACTCGGGCCCGAGCACGTCGCTCGACCGCATGTACCCCTTCAACAAGTCGCTGGTCTGGCGCGTGCGGGCAACCGATGCCGCCACCAACGTGTCTGACTGGGCGACGTCCGCCTCCCGGAAGATCGCCACGTACGGGCGCAGCGCCTCGAACCTCACGTACACCGGCACGTGGACCAAGGTGTCCTCGGCCGGCTCGTCGGGCACCGGCTATTCGTACACGACGACCCTCGGCAGGCGCGCCACGCTCAGCTTCACCGGACTCGAGGTCCTCTTCATCGCACCGAAGAACTCGGCCTCGGGCTACGCGAAGGTGTACGCCGACGGCACGCTCATCGGGCGCTTCAACCTCCGCGCCTCCACCAGCCAGCTGGGACGGATCATCACGAGCAAGAAGTGGAGCTCCAGTGGCGCCCACACGATGCGCGTGGTCAACGACCAGTCGGGTCGGCGGACCAACCTGGACGCCTTCATCGTCCTCAAGTAGCTCACGGGTAGCCGCTCCGCGGCACCCTCGCATCGGACTCCACGACGCCGCCGGCATCGCCCGGCGGCGTCGTGACGCCAGTTTGGCACGCTCTCCGACCGCCTGACGCTAGACCCTCATCGCATTGATCGTGCCGGCCGACGTCGGCCGCCTACGCGTGTTGAGGAATCGGTTTCCGGATCAGCTCCGCGACCGAGTCTCCTGCGGGCCGGACCAGTTCGACGATGCGCTCGCGGTTCACCTCCGCGACGATGATCTGGCCGATCTCGGTCCTGACGACGGAGAAGATGCCGAGATCCTGCATTCGCTGCGTTTGCAATCGGTTGTCCTCGGTTGGCGTCAGATAGTGAAGGGAGCCGGCGCGATAGCGGTGGATCAGGTACAGCTGGACGAGCGTCATGAGTCGTCGTCTTCGGATAGGCGCGGCTGTGTTCTGATCACGGATCGAGAGGATCACCAAACTCTTGTGGTGCCATGCTCCTCGCTCAGATCGAAGGATTTATGGAGATCGCTCGGCTTGGGAACATGCGGCGAGCCGCGGATGCCCTCTCGATCAGCCAGCCGGCGCTAACGGCGCGGCTCCAGGGGCTCGAAGAGGAGCTCGCCGCGCCGCTTTTCCGGCGGACGCACGCGGGAATGGTCCTGACACCGGCCGGTCGCGCCTTCCTGCCGCATGCCGACCGCGCGATGGAGGCCATCCGGAGCGGCGGTTCGCTCGTCCGGGAACTGGAACACGGCGTCGTCGGTGAGCTCGCGCTCGCGGTTGCTCCGGCCGTCAGCGCCTACGTCCTGCCGGAGATCCTGGTCCGCTTCACCGAGAAACACCCGGACGTTCGGCTGCGCGTGAGGACCGGGCACTCGGAGGAGATCGTCGACCTCGTGGTTCGCGGCGAAGTTGAGCTCGGAATTGTCCGCAAGCTGCGGGACGCGCGCGTCCACAGCCGCCCTCTTTACGAGGACGAGCTCGTCCTCGTGACACGGCCCGACCATCCGTTCGCTGACGCCGGGAGCGTGGACGTCGCCGAGATCAGCCACGTGCAGCTCATCCTCTTCGACCGAACATCGAGCTATTACGACGTCACGAACGCCTTGTTCCGAGCCGCCGGCGTCGTGCCCCGCGGGATTACCGAGGTGGACAACATCGAGGCGGCGAAGCGGATGGTCGAGCGCGGGCTCGGCGTCGCGCTGCTGCCCGGCACCGCGGTCGCCGACGTACTCTCAACCGGCGCGCTTCGGGAGATCGAGCTCGGCGGCGCGGCGACGATCCGGCGCCAGATCGTGGCGGTCGAGCGTCCCGGAGCCAGACCGACATCGCCCTTCTCAACGACGCTGTGGGACCTCCTCGAGCGAATTCCCGAGCTCATCCCGCGCGCCCTGCCGATCACCGCAACCGACTGACGTCGTCCCCGAGCGGTCCCCGCCGTGACGGTCGCTCAATGAACTGCGGGGGTCGACGGCGGGGACTGAGGCTATGAGCCAGACCGTCAGACGCGAGGTAGAGCGACACTCAAGCAGGTCGGCGAACCCACAGCAATGACCGCGTTTGCTGGACTGCTGCCGCGGTGCAGCCGACACCTTCGAGCCTCCGACATGTCGCAGATGCGACGAGTTCGAAGGAGGCAGACCATGTTCACATCTCGCACGACGTTCCCGTTGGCCAAGCCGGACCGGACCGTTCGACGCTTCACCGCTCCTGCGTGCGCGCTCGCCCTTGTATTGCTGCTGGCCGGCAATGTGGCGGCGCGTGAGCTGCCAGGTGACGCCCAGGGCTGTTTGGCCGTCGGGCCGTGCCTCGATCGATCGATCGAGGACCTGCATCTCAGGCACAAGCTCGCCACCAACGCTGGCTACGACGCCCTCGTCCGGGGATGACCCGGGCGTCCGGCGGGCCTCCCGGGCCGGCGCCGGTGTGAAGACGGCTGACACCCCACGGTGTCAGCCGTTTTCGTTGAGGAACGCGTCGATCTTGCGCAGCGCTGCCATGTCCTGCTTCCCTGCGGCGACCTGCCGGGCTTCCTGTGCGGCCGCCAGGGCGGCAGGTTCGTCACCGCCTCCGCGAAGTGCCCCTGCGAGCCTTAAATATGCTTGTTCGAGCAACAGGACGTCCTGATATACGGCGAGGAGCGCCGTCGCCTCGCCCGCCAGGGTGATCGCCTCGTCGTGACGACCCTGGACGGAGCGAAGCCCGGAGATCGCGATCCGCCAGGCTACGTGCGCATCGACATCATCGGGATCGGCGATATCCCTCCCCCAGAAGGCATAGCGCTCAACCTGGTCGAGCCGCCCGACCGCAAGGAGTGCCTCGGCGGTCAGCGGAGCGACCGACGCCAGGCGCCCAAGGTCGCTGAGCCTGTCGAGGTTTGCACAGCACTCCAGCAGCAGCTCCACGACTCGGGCGGGTTCACCCGCATGCAACTCGGTGAGGCCGAGGAAGCACGGAAACCCGAAGACCCCGAACGGCATCTGCAGGCCTAGGTCGTCGATGATGACCTTGGCCTCATCAAAATTGCCCCGCCAGGCGCGGCTGTCGGCCATGGCCTCCAGTTCGCCCATGTGCAGGAGGATCAGGGCGCGCGCGAATCGGTTGCTGCCGGCCAGATCGAGATAGCGCCGAAGTCGTGCCAACGCGTCCGGAACCGGAACCTGGCTTCTGGGCAGGATCAACGCAGATCGTGCAGCCAGCGTCGCGGCACGGTCGGGCCTCCCGATCTCCATGGCCAGAGCGACGGCCCGGTCGAGCATGTCCACCGCGGCGGGGAACCCACTCTGCAGGTTCGTCGCGACTTCCAGGGCGTGGATCATGCCCATCTGATCCCCGACGCGCTCGTAGTACGCGTACGCGGCTTCGGCTTCCGGGATCATCCTGCCGGTGCCGTCGAACAATGCGTCGGCCAGCCAGCGACGATGCCCCAATCCCATGTCGGGGTATTCGGACAGCAGGGCTACGACCTCGGCATCGGCAGCATCCGACGCTTCGCGTTCGCCTGCTGTCCGGAGTGCTCCCCGAAGCGCAATCAGCAATTCGATGCGGTCGTGACCCGGCGGAGCAAGAGCGATGGCGCGCCGGAGCAGGGAGATGGCCGCATGGGGATCGCCTCGCTCTGCGGCCAGTCCGGCCGGGGCGATCAGCCGGAGCGCTCGCTCCGCGAGCGCCCGGACTGCGGGCCCGTCATCCCCCAGCTCCTTGCAGTAGCGATGCGCCTGCTCGAGGTGATAGCCGACGATGAGGTCAGCGTCGCCCGGGTTGGCTTGGGAGCGACGCTCCAGCCAGGCCGCGAACCGCTCGTGGAGGTCGGCTCGATCACGCTTCGGCACCCCGCTGTAGGCGGCATCGCGGATGAGGAGATGGCGGAATCGGTACGCCTCGTCATCGAGGGAGTCCGTCCGGTTGGGGCGAATGAGGCTTCGCCGTGCCAGCTGGGCGAGGTGCGTCTGGAGCCCCGTATGGTCGCGATCGGGCAGCAGCTCGACAATGGCTCCGGTCCCGAAGGTTCGGCCGATCACGGCCGCCCGCTCGAGGAGGCGGCGTTCTGCGTCCGGCAGTCGGTCGAGCCGAGCCGCAAGAAGGGCCCCAATGGTCGGCGGCATCATCAGATTGAGCGCCGCCGGATCGCCGTGACTGCCTCCGCCGGCGACGACCTCATCGGCGACGTAGGCGACGAACTGTTCGACGAACAGCGGGTTTCCCTCTGAGGAAGCGAGGATCCGGGACCGCAGCAACCCGGGAAGTATCTCGGGCGCGAGGTGGCCAAGAAGCGTGGCGGTCTCCGCGTCATCCAGGGAGTCGAGGCGGATCACGTCGATGGCTGGGCGCCCAAGGAATGCGGGTCGCAGGTCCTCGAGCTCGGGCCGCGCGACAGTGATGACGAGGAGCGGTCCGCGACCGAGATCGATGACGTGCTCGACGAGGTCGATGAGCGCAGGTTCGGCCCATTGGAGATCGTCGACGAGCAGGACGAGCGGCCGCTCGGCGGCGAGCGTCTCGACAAGACGCCGGACTGCCCATGGAACCTCCTCCGGCTCCACTGCGCGGCCGTCAAGTCCGACGATCGCTGCAATTCGAGCAGTGACCTCGCCGCCGTCTGCCGCCTCAAGGACGGTCCTGATCCTCCCAACGGCATCATCCCTCGAGTCGCCCAACTCGATCCCCGCTGCCGCATGAACGAGCTCCCGCACCGGCCAGTACGTGATCCCCTCGCCGTATGGCAGGCAGCGCGAGCGCAGGATTCGGGCGCGATCGGCAATCCGCGCAAAGAATTCGGCGACGAGGCGGCTCTTGCCGACGCCCGGAACGCCGACGACCGATACGAGACCTGGCGCGGCGGTCGACACGACCCGCTCAAAAGCGGCGAGGAGCGCGCCAAGCTCGGCCTCTCGGCCGACGAACGGCGTGGACGTCCGGCGAACGATCGCCTCGCCATCACGCACGCTGAGGAGTCGAAAGGCCGTCCCGGCCGGGATCGCCTCGGTCGACGTCACAGCTCGCACCAGTCGCTCGGTCTCGGAAGCCACGACCACCTCACCCGGCGCCGCCTGCGAGGCGTGGCGGACCGCCAGCTCGACGGGTGCCCCAGTGAGCGGTGACCTGGAATCGCTACTCGAGTCGGCGAGCACCTCGCCGGTTGCGACACCGATCCCGAAGATCGGCAGATCGGAGTTGTCACCCGCCAAGTCGACGCGCATCTCGGCGGCCGCGCGGACGGCACGCAGCGCGTCATCCTCGCGGGCGAGGGCGAGTCCGAAGACCGCGGTCATCCCCGCATGACCTGCGGTACTGATGATGCCGCCGTGTCGCTCGACCGCCGGGCGGAGGGCCTCGAGGACCCGCCGCTCGGCGGCGTCGAAGACCTCGGGGTCGGCGTCGTCCCCGACCTCCGGATGGACGACGCTCGCGCGGACGACGGTGACCATACGCCGCGTTCGGCGACCATTCCCTGCCGCTCCAGCCGCAACCGCTGACGAGCCCGACGAATTGAACGAGGCGAGCCGGGGTCGTGGCGCATCCTGCGTGAGGATCGCCCGCTCGAGGTCCTTGAGCTCCTGGCTTGGGTCGAGCCCGAGCTCGTCCGCCAGGTACGTGTGGGCATCTTGGTACGCTTGGAGAGCCTCGCCCTGGCGACCATCGGCATAGAGGGCAGCCATCAGCAGGTGCCACAGTCGCTCGCGACCTGGCTGGTCCAGCAGGAGGGCGCGGATCTCGCCGATGGCGTCGCGGCCCAACCCGGCGCCGATCTGCACCTCGAACAGCTCCTCGAGGGCCTGGAGACGGAGCTCCTCGAGCCGACCGGCTTCACGCCGCGCGAACCGTTCGCCTGCCAGATCGCCCAGGGCGCTGCCCGACCACTGCGCGAGGGATTCCCGCAGTCCTGCCATGGCGCTGTCGATGGAGCCGGATGCGAGCGCCTCGCGGGCCCTGCGCAGCCCTCGCTCGAACCGCGCTGCGTCGAGCTCGTCGTCGCCAACGGCCAGCCGGTAGCCGGTCGCCGACGATGACAGTCGATGGGCTTCCGCCCCGAGGACGCGACGGATTCGCGAGACGTACACCTGGATTGTCTTGATCGCGCTGAGCGGCTGGTCGTCCGGCCACAGGCGGTCCGCTAGGAGCTCGGTCGCGATTGATCGATCTCGCTGAAGGACGAGGAGCGCCAGCACGCTCCGTTGGCGCGTGCCACCGAGATCGAGCGAATGCCCGTCGGCGAGCACCGCGACATCGCCGAGGAGACGGAACTCAAGGCGCACGTCAGCTCCAGAGCGGTGAGCGGAGCCTACGCCGATCCAGCGGCGACGCTGAGTCCGTCAGAGCTAGTGGTCAAGGATCTGGATCGTCTCGTAGAAGTCGTCCCCGGGAACCTGACTGAAGGCCGGCGTCACCGTCAGGCCCGACACGTACGGCTTGACCTCGTAGGGTGTGACGCTGAATTCGAGGGGCAGGATCGCGGCGTCGTCCATGAGCATGGCCTGGGCTTCGTTGTAAAGCGGTAGCTGACGCTCGCTGTCCGGCTCGGCGGCAGCGCGCGCTATGAGGGCATCGAACGCCGGGTTACAGGATTGGGCATCGTTGGCTCCGCTGCCACACGTGAATAGTCCGTCGAGCTGGTTGTGAGCGTGCGGAAAGTCGGCTAACCAACCTCCCCGCGCGATGTCGTATTCGCCTGCGGCGCGCTCGCTGTAGTAGACACCGCCCTCGCTCTCGATCTGGTCGACGTCGAGACCGAACGCCTGCCTCCAGGCCTCGGCCAGAAATGCGGCCCCGGGCTCGAAGCCGCTCGCCGAGAGATATCCGAAACGGAGTTCGCCGAGTTCCGCCGCCTTCTTGACGCCCAGCTCGGCCAGGGCGGTTGCCATGTGCGCCTGTGCGGAGTCGAGATCGAACGGGTACCGGTTCAGATCTGGTTGGTAGCCCGGGATCCCGGGCATGACGACGCTGTTGGCAGTGGTGCCGAGCCCGCCCAGGGTCGCATCGATGAACGCCTGCTTGTCGATCGCCTGGGTGAGCGCGATCCGGAAGTCCTTGTTTGCGGTCGGGCCCGGGTGAGCGAACGACGCCATGCTGGGATCCTGGTAGTTGTTGAACGCAAGCCAGCTGACCCCGAGCCAATTGGTCTGACGGTACTCGCCACCGAGCGCAGGGTTGTTCCTGACGCGCTCGACATCCTCTGGCGGCGTGACGACGATGTCGAGCTCGCCCGCCTCATAGGCGAGTTGGGCCTGAGCGGGGTCACCGCGCATCGACATCTGGATCTCGGCCAGGCCCGGCTCGACGCCCCACCAGTTCGGGTTGCGCTTGAGCACGATTTGGCTCTCGTGATCCCAGGTGTCGAGGATGAACGGCCCCGAGCTGACGTAGTTCGCAGCCTCGGTGGCATCGGTGCCGGTGATCCACTCCTCCTGGATCGGGGCGAACACCCACAACGTCGCAGCGCTGAGGAACCACGTGGCCGGGTTCCTGAGATGGACAATGAAGGTCTTCGGGTCCGGTGCCTCAACGCCAACGTGGTCGAGAGCGGCATCGATCTCGGCGTCGGGCGTTCCGGCCTTCATGCCGAGGAGCTCGCCAGCGCCCTCGACCTCGGCCATGACGTAAGAGTAGCCCGCTTCCGTGCGCGGGTCTGCGAGGCGCTTCCAGCTGTAGACGAAGTCGCCGGCGACGATTGGGTCCCCGTTGCTGTATCGCGCGTCACGGAGGTGGAATGTCAGGGTTTTCGCATCTCCAGAGATCTCCCACGTCTCGGCGAGCGCGGGCACGACCTCCAGCCGCTCGTCGAGGCGGACCAACGTGTTGTTGAGTGCCTTGAGGACCGTCGTCTCACGGCCGCCTTCCGCCTTGGTCGGGTCGAGTGTCGCGGGTTCGCCCGAAATGTCCACCCGCAGGATCTGCTCGGCGGCGCGATTGCCATCGCGCGGATCCGGTGCCGCCGAAGAGTCCCGTGGTGCTGGGCTTGGGGTAACGGTCTCGCAGCCGGCCACGACCAGGACGCTGCCGACAAGCATCGAAAGAAGCTGCGTCCGCATGGCTGGTCCCTCTGGCGCGGGGCCCCCGCTCCCACCCGGCTCGCGCAACTCTACGCCTTCCGCGCTGCGCACTTTGCTGCGGTCGGATTTGGGGACGGGCACGACGGCAGGTGCCCTGCGCCGATTCTGGCGGGCGATTTCCGCCATGCTTCATCGACTTTCGATCACCGCGACGGCAGCGACAAGCGAGTCGGCGTGACCCGGATGGTCGGCCGAGCTGGGATCAAGCGGATCCTCGCCGAAGCCGCCAAGTGCGATATCGTGTGCGTGAACTGTCACCGAGCGCGGACGTATCGTCGGCGCAGGAGCGTTTCTCGAGCGGGAGTAGCTCAGTTGGTGGAGCGTCGGCCTTCCAAGCCGAATGTCGCGGGTTCGAATCCCGTCTCCCGCTCCAAATCTCCGTCATTCCGTGCCGACGCCGGTGCAGTGGTGCCGCCAGTTTCTGCTCCGCGGACACGTGGGCCGCGAGCCGTGCCGATCAACCCCGGCCAATACACCGGTCGGTGATTACTCTGGCTAATCGAGGTCGCACAGCCGTGCGGACCAAAGCGCTTAGACTGCAAGCTGAGTCATCGGGCGTGCGGGTTCGTGGGGATTTCGATTACGCGGCGTAATCGGGCAGCGCCGTAAGTCGCGATTACCAACCCGTGCAGTGTTACGTGGGAACAAGGCGGCCCTGAAGGCCTGAATCGGGCCTGCCACCACCCCGGTCGCTATCCGCGCCCAAGCCGGCGGCCTCTTCGGCGCTCAAGACCACCCGGCTGCTATGCGCGCCGGACCCGGGCCGGATCTGCCCGCCCGCGGGAAACCGGCCCTGCGCCGACGAAACGTTACGAACCGCGCGCGCATCAGAAGATGCGTGGGCCCGCGCACGGCGGCGTCCGGCGATCCCGGCTACCGTGCGCGCATGGCCGAACCCGGAGACTTGCTCGCCGGCCGCTACCGCCTCGACGAGCTGATCGGGCGGGGCGGGATGGCAACCGTGTTCCGGGCGTGGGACACGCAGCTCGGGCGGCCGGTGGCCGTGAAGCTGCTGCGCCCCGAGATCGTCACCGATCCCGGACCTCGCGCTGCGGTTCCGGCGCGAGGCCCACGCGGCTGCCGTCCTGCACCATCCGGCGGTGGTCGGCTATCTCGGCTCCGGCACCGACGGCAGCCAGCCGTTCCTCGTGATGGAGCTCGTGGACGGCGACGACCTCGCGACGCGCATTCGCAACGCCGCGCCGCTCGCGCCGCGAACGGCCGTGCGGATCGCCGCGGACGTGGCCAGCGGCCTGGCGGTGGCCCATGCCCGCGGCATCGTCCATCGCGACGTCAAGCCCGGGAACATCATCCTCGACGCTGCGGATCGGGCGCGGATCACCGACTTCGGGGTCGCCCGGATCGCCGCCGAATCCGAGGCGACGATCCCCGGCACGACCCTCGGCTCGGTGCACTACTTCAGCCCGGAACAGGCGCGCGGACTGCCCACGACCCCCGCGTCCGACGTGTACAGCCTTGGGCTCGTGCTCTACGAGATGCTCACCGGGACGCGACCGTTCACCGGCGAGACGACCGCGGCCATCGCGCTCGCGCGGGTCGGCGCACCGGCACCGCGTCCGCGGGCCATCGATCCGACGCTCCCACCCGACCTCGACGCGGTTGTCGCGAAGGCCCTCGACCCGGATCCGGCGGCGCGCTACCCGGATGGCGGCGCATTGGCCGATGCCCTGGAGCGGACACTGGTGACGGTTCCCGCACCGGCTGCAGTCGCAGTCGACCCGACGAGCACCACCGCCCGCTTCGCCGTCCAGGTGCCGACCTCCGCCGTCGGCCGTTCGGACCGCGCCGTCGTCGCGCCGCTGCTGGGCATCGCCGCGGCCTTTGCGCTGCTGTTCGGTGGCTTCGTCGTGTTCGCCGCACTCGGCGCGGGCCCGGGGGAGCCAAGCGCCCTTGCCGACGCCTCGGCCGATCCGGGCACCTCGGCGGTGGCCGCCCCGACGGCACCGTCGGATCCACCGGCGACGCCGGACCCGACCCCCGACCCGACGGCCCAGCCTGCGCCGGCCGGTCCCACAGACCTGTGTGAGCCCGATCCTGGCGCGACCTGTGCCCTTGCGGCAGGCTCCTACACCCCGTCGCAGTTCGAGCCTGAATTGTCGATTGACCTCGACGAGGGCTGGGAGACGTTCCGGACCGGCGATCGGCTCGTCGTCCTCGCCCGCGACGAGGGCTACCTCACGCTCGCGAGTTCGGTGTCGACCGTCTTCGACGGCGACGAGGCGTACGAGGTCCGCGCGAACGCCAACGACCTGCTCGACGCCTTCCGCTCGGACACGGCCGTGGTCGTGCTCGATCAGCGGCGCTCCCGGGTCGACGGTCACCGGGCCGTCCGGCTCGATGTCATGCCGTCCGGCGACCGGGCACCGCTCTTCGGCAGCGGCGACGACGTGTTCTACGTCGAGCCCCAGACTGTCACGCGCCTGTACGTCTTCGAGGTCCGCGGCGAGCCCGTGATCCTCGCCCTCGAGGGCGCCAACGGCGTCGATCTCGACGGCTTCCTCGACGCGGCGGATGGAGCCCTGTCGAGCCTCAACGTGGGCTGATCGGGGCGGTCTGCTGCAGAAACCATCCATCTGACGTAGCGTCAGTGGTACAGATGCAGGGTTGCTGCACGAGGGGACGCATCCATAGCATCTGTATATCGATTTATCCCGCCCTCATCCCCGGTATCTGCCCGTGCGTGCGCCCGTCAGCGTCCTGCGCCTCTCCCGAACCCGACGTCCCCCTGGCCGATGGCCGATCATCGCCGTCGCCATCGCAGGTGTGGTCCTTGTCTCCCTCGTCGTCGCTCTCGCGCTGACGCGATCGGCTGACACCCCGGCCGGCGGTCAGGTCGCCCTCGACCCCGCCACACTCGAAACGCTCGAGCAGTACGCCGGCCCCGGGGGCAACGTCATCGTCGTCACCGGCCAGCCGGCCGCGACCGCCGTCGACCCGATTCGCACGGTCGTCAGCCTGATCGTCCCCCTGGCGCTCCTCGTCGTCCTGGCAGTGTTCGTCCTGCGCATGCACCGCGCCGGTTCGACCGGGCGCGACACCTCGAGCGGGTTCCGGACCATCCTCCCGCGGGCCGCCGACGATCCGACCGCATCGGCGTCGGGCGACCCCGGCGACGCCCGTCCCATCTGCCTGACCGACGTGGCTGGCTGCGACGAGGCGAAGCTCGAGCTGACCGAGGTGATCGAGTTCCTCAGGGCCCCCGAGCGCTTCCGCCTGCTTGGCGCGCACATCCCGCGCGGCGTCATGCTCTTCGGCCCTCCCGGGACCGGCAAGACGATGCTCGCCCGCGCCGTGGCGGCCGAGGCCGGCGTCCCGTTCCATTACGCGTCGGGCTCCGAGTTCGTCGAGAAGTTCGTCGGCGTCGGCGCCCGTCGGGTACGCGAGCTGTTCGCCGGCGCGCGCAAGCTCGGCCGCGGTGTGATCTTCATCGACGAGTTCGACGCGATCGGCCGGAGCCGCGGCGGCCCGAACAGCCACGAAGAGCGCGAGCAGACGCTCAACCAGCTGCTCATCGAGCTCGACGGCTTCACGACGTCCGACGAGATCGTCGTGATCGCCGCGACGAACCGGGTCGACATCCTCGACCAGGCGGTCCTTCGTCCAGGTCGGTTCAACCGCAAGATCCACGTCGGCCTGCCGGATGTGGCCGGTCGCCGGGCGATCCTCGCGGTCCACGCGGTGCGCAAGCCGCTCGCGGCCGAGGTCGATCTCGACGCGCTGGCTCGGCGCACCTACGGCTTCTCCGGCGCCCAGCTGAGCGACCTGCTCAACGAGGCCGCCATCATCGCGGCCCGCAAAGGCGCCATGACGATCGCACCGGCCGACATCCACGCGGGCTGGCTGAAGGTCGCGGTCGGCACGTCCCGCCGCCGGTCGATGGACGAGCGTGAGCGTTCGATCATCGCGGTCCACGAGATCGGCCACGCGATCTGTGGCCGCGTCCATGGCGACAAGCGCAAGGTCGAGGAGATCAGCCTGTTCGCGCACGGCGACGCACTCGGCGTCACGGTGAGCTCCCAGGAGGACAACGACCTCCCGTCCGAATCCGACCTGCGGGCCAGGCTTGTGGCGCTGATGGGCGGGCGAGCCGCTGAGGAGCTGCTGTTCCACGAGGTCACCGGCGGGGCGGGTGACGACTTCGACAAGGCGAACCGCCTCGCGACGATCATGGTCACGAAATGGGGGATGGGACGCGACCCGGAGGCCGCCGACGGGGGCACGTCGGGCCGCGGCGATCTCGGGTTCCTCGTCGCGAGCTCGAGCGGGTCGATGCCGTCCGGGGTCCAGGCTGCCTCGACGCGGGCCATCCGCACGATCCTGGATGAGGCCTACGAAAGCGCGTATCGAACGCTGGTCGAGCACGTCGATACGCTGCGGCGTCTGGCGGCCTATCTCGTCGAGCACGAGCGCCTCGACGGGGAGACGTTCAACGACCTGTTCGAGGGCCGCATCGACGTGCCGCGCGCAACCGAGGAGTGGCGCCCGACAACTTCCCGGCCGCGTGCCTGGGATGAGGTCGCGGTGCTCGCCGACCGTCGCTTCCCGCGCGTTGAGCCGGCTCCGGTGGCGATCGCCGCGAGCCAGGCCGAGCCGGTGGCAGCGGAGCCGACCCCGGCCGTTGCCCCCTCCGTGGCCATGGCCGATACCCCGGCCGCAATCGCGCCCGGCCGCCGACCGACGCTCCGCCGACGGCTGCGCCACCTCGCCGCCGGTTACCTGGAGCAGGCCGAGGACTGGCTGCGCGCCCCGGAGGCCGAGACGGACCGGCGCTGAGCCGCGACCGCGAGACGCCGGACGCTCCCGGCACGGTACCCTCTGGGGCAATGCCCCTCATCGCACTCGACGGACTGACCAAGCGCTACCGCAACGGCGTCACCGCGCTCGACGCGCTGACCCTCGAGCTCGAACCCGGGATCATCGGACTGGTCGGCGCCAACGGCGCCGGCAAGAGCACGATGCTCAAGCTCCTGCTCGGGCTCCTCGAGCCGACATCCGGCTCGGCGAAGGTGATGGACCTCGACGTTCGCACGCACGGCCCGCAGGTCCGCGAGTTCGTCGGCTACATGCCGGAGCACGACTGCCTCCCGCCCGAGGCGTCGGCGACCGACTTCGTCGGGCACATGGCACAGATGTCGGGCCTGCCACGGACCGCCGCCCGCGAACGGACCGCCGAGGTGCTGCGCCACGTCGGCCTGTACGAGGAGCGCTACCGGGCCATCGGCGGCTATTCGACCGGCATGAAGCAGCGCGTCAAGCTGGCCCAGGCGCTGGTCCATGACCCGCGGCTGCTGCTCCTCGACGAGCCGACGAACGGGCTCGATCCGGCCGGCCGCGACGAGATGCTCGACCTCGTCCGGCGAACGGGCACGGAGTTCGGGATTGCGATCGTCCTCGCGAGCCACCTGCTCGGCGAGATCGAGCGGGTGTGCACGTACCTCGTGGCCATCGATGCCGGGAAGCTGCTCCAGTCGGCGCCCCTCAAGACCTTCACGGAGCACACGGGCGTCCTCGCGGTCGAGGTCGAGGAAGGCGGCGAACAGCTGGCCGGCGCCCTGAAGGGCCAGGGCCTGGAGGTCGTCGAGGACGGCCGCCTGGTGCTGGTCGCACTCGACGGTGAGCGGACGTACGACCTCGTGCGCGACGCGGTCGTCGAGCTGGGGCTTCCACTGATCCGTGTCGAGCAGCGCCGTCACTCGCTCGAGGACCTGTTCCGCGACGAGCCGCCCGAGGCACCTGCGGCATGACGGCATCGAACGCCCCGCTCCGCGCCTCGGGCCCGGGCGGCAGCATCTACGACCTCGGCTACCAGGGCTACTCGGGGCCGCGCCTCGGTCGCCAGCACGCCATTCGGGCGCTCTTCGCGCACACCCTGCGCTCGGCGTACGGGATCGGTCGCGGCGGGCGCGCCAAGATCGTGCCGTTCGGGCTTGCCGCCCTGCCGCTGCTGATCGCGGTCATCGGCGTCGGGATCGCGGCGCTCGCCAAGCAGGCCGGCGAGCTGGGTTCGATCGTCGAGGAAAGCTCGCCAATCCGCTACTCGGCGTTCGCCGGGCTGATCTCGACGTTCGTGATCCTGTTCTGTGCCGCGCAGGGCCCGGAGCTGCTCGGACGTGACCAGCGCTACGGCGTCCTGCCGCTCTACTTCTCCCGCGCGCTTGCGCGCGTGGACTACAGCGTGGCCAAGGTCGCGGGCATGGTGGCGTCGCTGCTGATCATGATCGTGCTGCCGTACGCCGTGCTGTTCGTCGGGCGGGTCTTCGTGGCCGACAGCCCGATCGACGGGTTCACGGCCGAGCTGCCGAGCGTGCCGCCGCTGATCATCCAGTCGGTGATGACCGCGGGGCTGCTCGGATCACTGGCGATGGTGGTCTCGGCCCACACGCCTCGCCGGGCGTACGCCACCGTGGGGATCATCGCCGCGCTCGTCATCCCGTCGATCGTCGTGGCCATCCTGCACGAGGAAGCGTTCGGCGGGGTCGGCGATATCCTCGTCCTGCTCAGCCCGACCGACGTGCTCGACGGGCTCAACGCCGCGCTCTTCGACACGGCGGCCGGCAGCCCGGTGGTCGTCGACATCGACCTGCCGGGGTACGCCTATCTCGCGGCGGCGATCGTGGGCACCGTGCTCTTCGTCGCCCTGACCATCCGCCGATACCAGCGGATCTCGGCGTGACCGACGCGGTTGCACCGCCGCCGACCGGTCCCGCGCCGGCCCTCGCGGTCGACCACGTCTCGCGCTGGTACGGCAACGTCGTCGCGGTCAACGACATCTCGTTCGCGCTCGGCAGCGGCGTGACCGGCCTGCTCGGACCGAACGGCGCCGGCAAGACGACGCTGCTCCACCTGCTCGCCGGCCTGCTCCAGCCATCGGCCGGCACGGTCACGGTGGCCGGCCAGCGCGCATGGGCAAACCCGCCGATGTACCGCCAGCTCGGCCTCGTCCCCGAGCGGGAAGCGGTGCACGCCTATCTGACCGGCCGCGAGTTCGTGCTGCTCAACGCGAAGTTGCAGGACCTTCCCGACGTCGACGCCGCCGTCGCGCGGGCGATCGCCACCGTCGACCTGGTGGCCGCCGCCGACCGCCCGATCGGCACGTACTCGAAGGGCATGCGCCAGCGGATCAAGCTTGCGGGCGCCCTCGTCCACGACCCGCCGATCCTGCTCCTCGACGAGCCGTTCAACGGCATGGACCCGCGCCAGCGGCTGCACATGATCGAGCTGCTGCGGTCGATGGCCGCGGCCGGGCGCACGATCCTCTTCTCGTCGCACATCCTCGAGGAGGTCGAGCGGCTGGCCGATTCGGTCCTGGTCATCTACGCCGGTCGCCTCGCCGCGTCCGGCGACTTCCGCTCGATCCGCCGGCTGATGACCGACCGGCCGCACACGTTCACGGTTCGCTCGTCGAACGACCGCCGCCTGGCGGCCGCGCTCCTTGGCGACCCGTCGGTCTTCGGGGCCGAGCTGTACGACGGCGTGCTGTCGGTCCGCACCTCCGACTTCGGGGCGTTCACGCGGTCCGTCCCGCGGGTCGCGCGGGACGAGGGCATCACGCTGTTCGAGCTGCGGCCGACCGACGACTCGCTCGAGAGCGTGTTCAGCTACCTGGTGCGCCGATGATCGCCACGATGCCGATCACGGCCGTGACCCTGCGCGGCCTGCTCGGCCGCCGGCGGACGCTGCTCATGCTGCTGCTCGTCGGCCTGCCAGTGCTCGTTGCGCTCCTCGCGCGGATCGCCGAGGGCTCCCTCGAGGTCGACCGCATCCTCGATCCGCTGGGCGTCCGCACGATCCTGCCGCTCGTTGCGCTCGTCTTCGGGACGGCGGCGCTCGGGTCGGAGCTGGAGGACGGCACCGCGGTCTACCTGATCATCAAGCCGATCCCGCGCTGGCGGATCGTCGGCGCGAAGATGCTCGTCGCGGCCGGCCTGACGGTTGCCCTGATCATGCCCGCGACCGTGGCCACCGGGCTCGTCGCCGGTGGGTTCGGCCCTGGTTCGCTCAGCACCACGTTCGCCTACGCGCTGGCCGCTTCGGTCGGCGGTGCGGCCTACGCGAGCGCGTTCGTCGCCCTGAGCGCGTTCACCGGACGGGCGCTGATCATCGGGCTCGCATACACGCTGATCTGGGAGGGGACCCTCGCGGGCCTCCTCGAGGGGACGAAATTCCTGTCGATCCGCCAGGCGACGCTGGGCATCGCGGCCGGGCTGAGCGAGCCGCCCTTCGGCCAGACGCCGCTCGCGCTGCCGCTCTCGGTCGCGATCATCGCCGTGGTGATCGTCGGTTCGCTGGTGTTGGGGTCGCTCCGCCTGGCGCGCTTCGAGGTCCGCGGCGGCGACTGAGCGGGGTTCAGGGCCGTTTTCCCGAGCCCGATCCGAAATCGGAGGAATCGGCGGAACACCCCCGTTCGACAGCGCGTCCGATTTCGGAAACCGATTTCGGAATGGCCACTCCGACGGCGGTGACTTCGCCGAGCGTCCGATATCGGACTGGCAACCGCGGCGGCGTGCCCGCTAGAACGGCAGGATCGCCCCCAGGTCCGGCAGGATCGCGTCCTGCCCGAACACGAACACGAGGCCGATCGCCAGGCTGAACACGCCGGCGACCGCGCCGATCCCCACGTACACGCGCTCGCGTGTCTGGCTCGTCACGAAGCCGACCGAGCTGAACACGACGACCACGAGATTCGAGATCAGCAGGCCGATCACGAACGCGAACAGCATCGGCACCCCGAGGCCCGCGCTCGATGCACCGCCGACGGCGGCGATCAGCAGCGCCTGGCTGCCAGTCTCCGCGCCGACACCGTGGATCATCCCGACGCCCAGCGCGGTCCGCGTCCCGTACGAGCTCATCTCGAGCGGCTCGACGTGCTCGTGGCCGTGGAGTCGCGCCTGCAACCGGCGCCAGCCCATGCGCACGCCGTCGAACAGCAGCATCCAGCGGCTGCGCAGCCGGAACGTCTCGCCCGCCAGCGCGTAGCGGTAGACCGAGTAGAGGACCCAGATCCCGAGGACGACGAGGGTGACGCCGACGATGCGGCCCATCAGCGGATCGAGCCACGCCGGGAGCAAGGCGCCGAAAAGGATCGCCGCGACGCCGAGCACGATGACGACGAAGCCGTGGCCGAGCGCGTACAGCGTGCCGAGGCGGATGGCCTCGCCCTGCTCGGACAGCTTCCAGCGACCGATCGCCCCGACGCCGGCCGTCGCGGGCGCGAGTGTCGCGGCGCCGGGACCCGCATCGTGGGCGCGCATTTCGTGCTGACCGCCGTGGCCGTGGTGCTGGCCGCTGATCTCACGGTGCTGTTCAACGTGCGCGGCTTCGGCCGTGCCAGCGGCCGCCGTCGTGCTGGTGATATCGGTGATCGCCGCGATGTGGTCCCAGTCGATCCCGTGGCGGATCCCGAGCAGCAGACCGGTGACGAGCACGCCGACATTCGCGGCTGTCGGCGCGGCAATGGCGGCGATCACCATGGCGACTGGATCGGACATTCCGGATGGCTCCTCGGGCAGGTCGAGCGTAGCGGACGAGGAAGCATATTGCAACGACTTGCAATTGAAGTCTGGCGCAAGAGCTTCCGGCTATAGTTCGTGCGATGGCAGTCGACGGATCACTTGGCGGGACCGGGGCTGCGCGTGGCGACTGGTCGACGATCCGCGAGGCGCTCCACGAGCGGGGCCTGCGCTGGACGCCGCAGCGCCGGGCGCTCATCGAGGTCCTGGCCTCGACCGACGGCCACGTCACCGGCGCCGAGCTCGTCGAGCGCTGCCGCGCGATCGACCCGGCGACGATCCCGTCGACCGTCTACCGAACGCTCGACGTGCTCGAGGAGATCGGCTTCGTCAGCCACAGCCACGCGTCGGACGGGCGCGAGCAGTTCCACGTGCTGCCGGTGATCGAGCACGGCCATCTCGAGTGCCGGCGCTGCCGGGGCAGCTGGGAGCTGCCTGTTGCTGAGGTGGCGGAGCTCGTCGCGACCCTCGAGCGCAGCCGCGGATTCTCGGTCGACCTGAGCCACCTGTCGATCCTGGGGCTGTGCGCGACGTGTCGGGCCGCGGGCGACTGATCCCTCAGGCGTCGGTCGGGACGCCGAGCACGCTGAAGCCGCCGTCCACGTAGACCACCTCGCCGGTCACCGCGCTCGACAGGTCGGAAGCGAGGTAGAGCGCGGTCTTGCCGACGTCCTCGATCGTGATGTTCGCGCGCAGCGGCGTCAGCTCGGCGAACGACCCGTACAGCTTCTTGAAGTTCGCGATCCCGCTCGCCGCGAGGGTGCGGACCGGCCCGGCGCTGATGGCGTTGACGCGAACCCCGTCCGGTCCGAGGTCCGCGGCGAGATAGCGCACCGATGCCTCGAGCGCGGCCTTGGCGACGCCCATCACGTTGTAGTTGGCGACGACCTTCTCCGCGCCGTAATAGGTGAGCGTCAGGATCGACGAGCCGGGACGGAGCAGCGGACGCGCGCCGCGCGCCAGCGCGACGAGGGAGTAGGCCGACACGTCGAGCGCGAGCGCGAAGCCGTCGCGGGACGTGTCCACGAACTGGCCGGCGAGGTCCTCGCGCTTCGCGAAGGCGAGCGCGTGGACCAGGATATCGAGGCGGTCGTGGGTCTCGCCCCAGCGCTGGAAGACACGTTCGATGTCGGCGTCGGACTGGACGTCGGCGGGCTCCACGAACGTGGACCCGATCGATTCCGCGAGGGGCCTGACGCGCCGCTCGACGAGGCTCTCGATCGATGAGAAACCGACGTCGGCACCCTCGGCGTGGAACGCCCTGGCGATCCCCCAGGCGATCGAGTGGTCGTTGGCGACGCCGAAGATCAGCGCATTCTTGCCATCGAGCAGTCCCATCCAGGTCCTCCTAGACCTGCGCGGCCCGCTCGGCGGGCTCGACCGTGTAGACCTGCAGCGGCCGGCTGAACCCCTTGAGTGTCCGCTCTCCCGCGGGCTCGGCCGCGATCTGGCCGTCGTCGATCGCGGCGAACGTCCGCTGTGCGATGAGGATCTCGTTGGCCTCCGCCTCGCCACTCAGTCGCGAGGCGAGGATGATCGCATTGCCCACGCCGCCGTAGTCGTAGCGACCCTCGAACCCGATCCGGCCCATCGTCGCGTAGCCGGTCGCGATCCCGATTCCCACCTGGAGGACGTGCCCGCGCCGCCGCCACTCCTCGCTGATCTCCACGAAGCGCTCGCGGATCGCGAGCGCCATCCGGACTGCCCGCGCGGCGTGATCCTCCTGGGGGACCGGGTCGTTGAAGAACATCATGATCCCGTCGCCAGCGAAGTGCTCGAGCGTGCCCTCGTGCTCGACCACGAGCGCCCCGACCATCGTGTGGTAGCGGCGCAGGAACCCGAGCACCTCCTCGGGCTCGGCGGTCTCCGAGAACGAGGTGAAGTTGCGCAGGTCGCAGAACATCGCGGTGATCTCGCGCCGGTGTCCCGCCAGGAGGGCCTCGCCCTCGGGGCTCGACACGAGCTCCGCGACCTGCGGCGACAGGAACCGGGCGAGCTGACCGCGCTGACGGTCGATGGTCTCCAGCAATCGGGCGTTCGCGACGCCGACGGCCGCCTGCTCCGCGAAGCCGGTCGCGAGTCCCATCTCCGCGTCGGAGAAGGGACGCACCTCGTTTCGGGTCAACGCGAGCACGCCGGTCGTGCTGCCGTCCTGCTGGATCGGCACGCCGACGATCGTGCGGTAACCGCCGACCTGTTGACCCGGCGTCGCGACGTATTCGCGGTCGGCCAGCACGTCCTCGATCTGGATCGCTTCGCCGAGCAGCGCCACCCGCCCGACGATGCTGTCGCGCCCGGGCCGGATCGCCTGGTCGCGCTCCCAGCGGTCGAGCTCCTGCGTACCGCCGGCCGACGCGGCGACGCGATACGCGTCGCCCTCGAGGATGTAGGCGACGCCGTAGTCGGCCCTGCACAGGCGGAGCGCGGCACGCACGACCGCGTCGAGCACGACCTGCAGGTCGAACGCGGAGCGGCTCATGATCCCCAGGACCTCGTTCGTGGCCGCCTGCCGGTCGACCGCCTCACGCTCGGCGTCGTGGAGCCGCTTTCGGGCGAGGGACGACGCGATCCGCGCCTCGAGGATGGCCGGGTCGACGGTCTTGGGCAGGTAGTCGGCAGCGCCCATCTCGAGGCAGCGGACGACACTGTCCAGCTCGTCGACGCCGGAGATGACGATGACCGGGAGGTGCCGCAGCGCCGGGTCGTCGCGGAGGGTGGCGAGCACCGCGTAGCCGTCCATCTCGGGCATGACGATGTCGAGCAGGATCACGTCGATCGGAGGCTCGTTCGGGTCGCGCAGCCGCTCGAGCGCCTGCATGCCGTCGCCGACCTCCACCGACTCGTGCCCGATGCCCTGCAGGAGTCGGGCCAGCAGCTGGCGGTTGAACGCGGTGTCGTCGACGACGAGGATCCGGCCCGGCCGGATCGTGCCACCCCCGGCAGGTGGCGTCATGCGAGTCCTCCTGCCGCGTTGGCTTCGCGGGGCTGCGGCGCCGCTGACGGCCGGCGCTCGTGGGCCGAGCATAACGTCCGACGGAACGGGCTGTCGTACATTCGGCCCCATGGCGCTCTCCACGGCCGACCTCCAGGCAGCGCTCCACGGCGTCCGCGCCCTGCTCCTCGACCTCGACGGCGTGATCATCCTCAAGGGAGAGCCGGTCCGCGGGTCCGTGGCTGCGATCCGGGCCCTCGAGGAGCGGCGCATGCCGTACCGGATCGTGACGAACACCTCGCTGGTGAGCCGGGCATCGCTGTCGCGCTGGGCAGCGAAGCTCGGCAACGAGATCCCAGCGGAACGTTTCCAATCCGCCCTGTCGGCCTCAGCCGCGTATGCGGCGACGACCTTTCCGGACCAGCCTCTGTACGTCCTCGCCTCCGACGACGCCCGGACCGAGTTCGACGGCCAGCGCCTCCTGTCCCACGTCGAGGCCGGTGAACCCGGTGCGCACGCGGCCGCGGTGATCGTCGGCGACTCGCCGGAGGAGCTCACCCACGAGAACCTCAACCGCGCGTTCCGCCTCGTGCGCGGCGGCGCCGACCTGATCGGCATGCATCGCAATCCGTGGTGGCTGACCCCGGATGGGCCGACGATCGATTCGGGCGCCTACGTCACCGCGCTGGAGTTCGCGGCCGGCGTCACCGCCCGGATCATCGGCAAGCCCGCACCGGCCTTCTTCTCGCTGGCGATCGACGGGTTGCGCGCCGACGTGGCAAGTCGGGGCGGCGCCCGGCTCCGTCGGGCCGAGATCGCGATGGTCGGCGACGACATCCGCAACGACGTGCTGGCCGGCCAGCGAGCGGGTCTCCGAGGGGTGTTCGTCCTCACCGGCAAGCACACGGCGGACGACCTCGAGCGAGTCCGCGCCGACGTCCGCCGCACCCGTGTGCCCGACGCCGTGGCCGAATCGCTGGCCGACGTCGTGGCGGCGCTAGACTGATCGCAACGTACTGCACGACGTTCCGCACCACGAGGGACTGCCACGCATGACCGCCGAGTCGAAGCCGCGGATCAAGATCACCTACGCCACGCTGCGGGCCGACAACGAGGAGCTCCACAGCGCGTTCGAAGCCGCCGCCGAGCACGTCCGCGCGACGCTCGGGCAGGGGCACCGCAACTTCATCGACGGGGCAGTGGCGAGACGGCGACGGCACCTTCGAGGCCCGCTCGCCGATCGACCGGAACATCCTCCTCGGGACGTTCGCGACCGCCACCACGGCCGATGTCGACGCTGCGGTCGCCGCTGCACGAGCCGCCCAGCCGGCCTGGGCCGCGACGCCCTGGCAGGAGCGGCTGACGATCCTGCGCCGCGCCGCCGAGCTCATCAGCGACCGGCTCATGGAGTACGCCGCGATCATGGCCTTCGAGGTCGGCAAGAACCGGATCGAAGCGCTCGGCGAGGTCGAGGAGTCCGCGGACCTCATCCGCTACTACGCGCAGACCATGGAGGACAACGCGGGCTACGACCACCCGATGGGCAACCTCGGGGACGCCGCGGTCCACACCCGCTCGGTCCTGCGGCCGCACGGCGTGTTCGCCGTCATCAGCCCGTTCAACTTCCCGATGGCGCTGGCCGCAGGCCCGACGAGCGCGGCGATGATGGCCGGCAATACGGTCGTCCTGAAGCCCGCCTCGGCGTCGCCGCTGTCGGCCGTCAAGCTGGTCGAGGCGTATCGCGACGCCGGCGTTCCGGACGGGGTGGTGAACCTCGTCATGGGCCCGGGCGAGGTCGTCGGCCAGGCGCTCCAGGACCACCGCGGCATCGACGGCATCGTGTTCACGGGCTCGTACGAGGTCGGGATGCGCCTGTTCCACTCGTTCTCGACGGCCTGGCCGCGGCCGTGCATCGTCGAGATGGGCGGCAAGAACCCGGCCGTGGTCTCGCGCAAGGCCGATCTCGAGGAGGCGGCCGAGGGCATCATGCGATCCGCCTTCGGGTTCGGCGGCCAGAAGTGCTCGGCGAATTCGCGGGTCTACGTCGAGCGGCCGGTGCACGACGACCTGGTCCGGCTCCTCGTCGAGAAGACCGAGGCGATCACGATGGGTGATCCGGTCATCCGCCAGAACTGGCTCGGCCCGGTGATCAACGACGCGGCCGTGGCGAAGCACCAGGATGCGGTCGCCGAGGCTCGGCGGGACGGGACTGTCTACGTCGGCGGCGAGCGGCTGACCGACCGCGGCATGGAGAACGGTTCCTACGTCGAGCCGACCGTTGTCGGCGGCCTGCCCGCGTCGCACCGGCTGTTCAGGGACGAGCTCTTCGTGCCGTTCACCGCGGTCCATCCCGTCGACTCGTTCGACGAGGCCATCGCGCTGTCGAACGACACGGTCTACGGTCTGACCGCCGGCGTGTACTCCGAGGACCCGACTGAGGTCCAGCAATTCCTCGACCGCGCGCAGGCCGGCGTCCTGTACGTCAACCGGCGGGCCGGCGCGACCACCGGCGCGTGGCCGGGCATCCAGGCCTTCGGCGGCTGGAAGGGGAGCGGCTCGACCGGCAAGGCCGGCCTGTCGATGTACTACGTCGCCCAGTTCATGCGCGAGCAGAGCCACACGCTCGTCGACTGACCCGTGGTGCGCTGGGCGGAGTTCGAAGCCGAGGCACCGGACATCGCCTTCACGGGACGCCGCCTGCTGTACGCGCGCGGTGACGGGGAGGCGCTGCTGGTGACGGTCCGCGGCGCCGAGCTGCCGCGCGTCCACCCGATCAACGTCGGCGTCGTCGACGGCGGGCTCTACGCGTTCCTCCTCCCGTCTCCCAAGCGGACGGACCTCGAGCAGGACGGGCGGTTCGCGCTGCACGCGCACCAGGATCCGGCTGCCCCCGACGAGTTCTCGGTACGTGGGTGGGCGAAGGTCGTCGGGGATCCGGCCAGCCGCGCGGCGGTGGGTGATGCATGGTTCTTCGAGGTGGACGACACGTACCTGCTGGTGGAGCTGTCCGTCGAGCAGGCGGTCCTGGGCCAGCGCGGCGCCGACGAGTGGCCGCCGCGCTACACGCGCTGGACGGCCGCCGGTTCCTGAACGCACCGCGTTTTCCCGGCCAGGGAACCGCAGACGCGGAGACGAACCGAGAGCCGGGTCCGACCGGGCCCGGCTCTCGTGATTCCTGGGGGAGTGCCAGGCGGGCGGGGGGAACCCACCTGGCTGCGGGGAGTGTATCAGTTTCGATACGCGACGTGCAGTATAGAAACTGTTAAGGTGCCTTCATGGCTGCCGCGGAATCCGAACGAGACCACACCAATGGGCGGCCTCCGGGCCGGCCCCGGGATGCGGCGATCGACGAGATGGTGCTCCGCGCCACCCTCGATCTGCTCGCCGAGCGCGGCATGGAGGCCACGACGATCCAGGCGGTCTCGGATCGCACCGGCATTGCCCGCGCCACGATCTATCTGCGCTGGCCGGGGCGCTCCGCCCTCATCCTCGCCGCCCTGCGCTGGGCGGTCGGGCGGCCACCGTTCGAGCTCAGTGGGGACATCGCCACCGACTTCGAGCGTGTCATCGAGCGGGTCGTGAACGTCTTCTCGCAGCCGATGTTCGTCGCCGCGATGCCGACGCTCATGGGCGCATTTCTCGGCGCAGAAGGGTCGGCTCCCGACGTCACCTTCGACACGCTGTTCCCGAACCGACGTCGATTGATCGATTCGTACCAGCGCCTCGCAGCGGAGCAGGGCTATCGCACCGACGTGGACGCCACCGTCGTCGTGGATGCGCTGCTGGGCGCCCTGTTCATGCACATGATGACGACCGGGAAGCCGCCGACGCGAGCGTTCGGCAAGCAGGTCGTCGGCGTCCTGATCGAAGGCATCAGGAGCGACCCGGCGGCATAGATCGGGCAATCGGCTCGGCTATACTCGGCTGCCCAGTATCCAGAGTGCATAGTCTCTATGCATCGTTCGCAGCCGAGGTGAGTTCTTGTCGCGCATCGCCGCCGGGCGTCCGGTCCCGGATATCGTCACCGAGATCCCCGGTCCGAAGGCCCGCGCACACGTGGCCTACGACGAGACCTGGACGTCACCCAGCCTGCCGCGCGCCTATCCCATCGTTCCCGTCCGCGCCGAGGGCCTGACCGTCGAGGACATCGACGGCAACCTGTTCCTCGACTTCGCGGCCGGCATCGCGGTCACGTCCACCGGCCACGCCCACCCGGACGTCGTCGCGGCGATCGCCGAGCAGGCCGGGTCCGTGATCCACTTCAGCGCGTCGGACTTCTACCTGCCGATCTACGCCCAGCTCTGCGAGCGGATCGCGGACATCGCCCCGATCTCCGGGCGCAAGCGCGCATACCTCGGCAACTCGGGGGCGGAGGTGGTCGAGGCCGCGATCAAGCTCGCCCGCCACGCAACCGGCCGGCCGTACGTCGTGGCGTTCCTCGGCGGGTTCCACGGTCGGACGTACGGCGCGATCTCGCTCACCGCATCGAAGGCGAAGTACCACGCGCGGTTCGGGCCGCTCGTCCCGGGCGTGTACCACGCGCCGTACGGGCGCGTCGAGGACCTGCGCTGGTTCGACGAGGTCCTGTTCGACAAGCTCGTGCCGGCCAACGAGGTCGCGGCAATCATCGTTGAGCCCATCCAGGGCGAGGGCGGCTACATCGTCCCCGAGGACGGCTTCCTCGAGGGCCTTCGGCGCATCTGCGACGAGCACGGGATCCTGCTCGTGGCCGACGAGATCCAGTCGGGCGCCGGGCGGACCGGCCGGATGTGGGCGGTCGACCATTGGGGGGTCGAGCCGGACATCCTGCTGACCGCCAAAGGCATCGGCTCGGGAATGCCGATCGGCGGCCTGGTTGCGCGCGCCGAGATCCTCGAGGCGTGGGCGGCCGGCCACCACGGTTCGACCTACGGCGGCAACCCGGTCGCCTGCGCGGCGGCCCTGGCCACGATCGACCTGCTCGAGGGCGGCCTCGTCGAGAATGCGGCAGAGCGCGGCATCCAGGCGATGGCGGGTCTCCGGCCGCTGCAGGAGCGCTATCCGAACCTCGTCTGTGCCGTGCGCGGCAAGGGACTCATGATCGGCGTGGAGTTCGACACCGCCGAGCACGCCGAGGAGGTGCAATGGGCCGCCTTCGAGCGTGGCCTGCTCGTCCTCGAGTGCGGACGCTCGACGGTGCGCATGTCGCCCGCCCTGACGGTCTCGCCCGAGGAGATGGCCACTGCCCTCCGGCTGTTCTCCGATGCCGTCGCCGAGGTGGCCGGGCCGCACGAGGAGCTCCACGCCGAGGCCGTGGCGGCCGGGGCGCTCAACGAGGTCGAGGCAGCGGGCTGACGCACCCATGACGACCAGCAAGGTCGCGTCGATGCGCGACGCGATCGCCGACCTCGTGCGCGACGGCGACGCGGTCGCGATCGAGGGGTTCACACACCTGATCTGCTTCGCGGCGGGGCACGAGATCGTCCGCCAGCGCAAGCGCGACCTGACGCTTGCCCGGCTGACGCCGGACGTGATCTACGACCAGATGATCGCCGGCGGGGTTGCTCGCAAGCTCGTGTTCAGCTGGCTCGGCAACCCGGGCGTCGGGGGCCTCGGTGCGATCCGGCGGCGCGTGGAGGGAGACATCCCCGACGAGCCGCTCGAGCTCGAGGAGTACAGCCACTTCGGGATGGTCGCGCGCTACACGGCCGGGGCGATGAACCTGCCGTTCTTCCCGCTGCGGAGCTATTTCGAGACCGACCTGCCGGCCGTCAACCCGTTGATCCGGCCGATCCAGTCGCCGTACGGCGACGGGACGGTGTACGCCGTGCCGCCACTCCGCCCGGACGTGGCCATCGTCCACGCGCAGCGCGCGTCGGCGGCGGGCGACACGCAGGTGTGGGGCCTGCTCGGCTGCCAGAAGGAGGCAGCCTTCGCAGCGGACCGCGTCATCGTGGTGGTGGAGGAGGTGGTCTCGGAGGACGTCATCCGGGCGGACCCGAACCGGACGATCATCCCGGGGCTGATCGTGGACGCGGTCGTCGTCGAGCCGTGGGGCGCCCACCCCTCGTACGTGCAGGGCTCCTACGACCGCGACAACCGGTTCTACCTCGACTGGGACCCGATCTCGCGGGACGAGGACGCCACCCAGGCGTGGCTGCGCGAGTGGGTCTACGACCTCGACGATCGCGCTGCGTACGCGGAGAAGCTCGGGGCGGAACGGCTCGCCGGCCTGCGGCCGGGCCCGGCGCCGTCCGGTTCCGTCGACTACGGGTCGTACCGGTGAGCGGGCCCGTCGCGGCGGCTCGGTTCATCGAACGAACCGGGAGCCGACGGTGAGCGACAGCGTGACCTTCTCGAAGTCCGAGATGATGATCGTGGCCGCGGCGCGGGCGCTCGAAGGCGAGCACGTCTGCTTCGTGGGGGTCGGGCTCCCGAACATCGCGGTCAACCTCGCCAAACGGACCGTGGCACCGGACCTCGAGCTCGTCTACGAGGCGGGCGTGTTCGGGGCGCGGCCCGCCCGGTTGCCGCTGTCGATCGGCGACCCGACGATCGTGACCGGCTCGACGGCCGTGGTCTCGATGCTCGAGCTGTTCGGCTACTACCTGCAGCGCGGGCTGGTCGACGTCGGGTTCCTCGGCGCCGCCCAGATCGACCGGTTCGGCAACATCAACACGACCGTGATCGGGGACTACGCGCACCCGACGACGCGCCTGCCCGGGTCCGGCGGGGCGTGCGAGATCGCCATCAATGCCCGCCAGGTGTTCGTGATCATGCGCCAGAGCCGGCGCAGCTTCGTCGATCGGATCGACTTCCGGACCTCGCCGGGCAACCTCGGCGGCGCCGAGCAGGCCGAGCGGATCCGCCGCGAGGGCGGCTGGCTGGGCCGCGGGCCGTCGATCGTCGTCACGGACCTCGGCGTGTATCGCTTCGACGAGACCGGCGAGATGCGGCTCGAAGCGCTCCATCCCGGCGCGACGGTCGACGGCGTCCGCGAGACGATCGGCTGGGACATCAAGGTTGCAGCCGACCCCGCCGCGACCCCGGTGCCGACGCCGGACGAGCTGCGGCTCATCCGCGAGGAGCTCGATCCCGAGGGCGTCTACACGAAGTAGGCGCGCGGTCAGTTCGGCCCGGGCCCGCCTGGACGGACGACGAGCACGGGGCACTGGGCGTTGCGGACGACGTGGTCCGAGACGCTCCCGATGAGGAAGCGGCTGACGGTCCCGCGGCCGTGGCTGCCGACCACGATCATGTCCGCGCTCTCCGCCGTCGCGGCCTCGATGATCGACTCGCCTGGGTCGCCCTCCCACACCAGGAAGTCGACCGCCACGCCGATCGACCGACCGCGGGCAACCAGCGATTGCGCGACGTGCTCGCGCTCGCTGCGCACCTGGTCGACGCGTTGCCGGAAGCGCCCGCCGGGCAGGCGGAGCGATCCCGGGTCGATGACACTCACCGCCAGGAGCCGCGCGCCGAGCGTCCCGGCGAGGTCCAGCGCCGTCGTCGTCGCAGCCTCGCTCGTGGGCGACAGGTCGGTCGCCAGCACGATCGTCCGGAACCGGCCTGGATTCGGACGCGCGCCGGGCGTGGCCATCGGGTAGGCGGTCATCGCGGCATCAGGCGACGACCGCCTGGACGATCGCGTCGACGTCGGCCGCTGTTGGGACGACGACGAGCGCAGTGACCATCCCGAACATCCCGTTCATGCCTTCGACGTGCGAGAGGATGTGGCAATGGAACGCCCACACACCGAGGCGCTCGGCGGTGATCACGGCGTCCCAGCGCTCGCCCGGGTTGACCCCGAACGTGTCCGCGCGGTGCGCCGCGCTGCCGAGCGGGTTGCCGTCGCGGGCAACGAGCTCCATCGAGAAGCCGTGGCTGTGCCACGGATGCATCATCAGGCCCTCGTTCATGAAGCGGAGGAGTACGCGTTCGCCCTGCGCGGCGAGGACCGGCACGGTGGCGGGGAAGCCGTGGCCGTTGATCGTGAACCCGCCGAGGGTGTCGTTCGAGACCCAGATGTACTCGCGGTCGTAAGGAACCTGCGGGGTCGGTGGGTCGACGATGAACGCCCCGAGCAGCCCGCGTCCGACCTGGTCGGTCGCGTTGTGGTGCGAGTGGTACATGTGCGAGCCCGCGTTGACCGCCGTGAACTCGTAGACGTGGTCCTCGCCGGGAATGCCCGGCTTCTCGGTCACGAACGGGACGCCGTCCATGAAGAAATCGTCGAACGCGACGCCATGGAAGTGGACGCTCGTCGTCTCCGGGAGGTTGTTCCTGAAGACCGCCCGAACCCGGTCACCCTGGTTGACGCGGATCGTCGGACCGGGCCATTGGGCGTTGTACCCGAGCGCCTGCACGGGCGGCGACAACTCGTCGATCCGCCAGTCCATCTCGTCGATCGTCAGGTTGAACACCTTCGTGTCGCCATCGAGCTGCGGCTCGAGCGGTGCGAGCGCATCGGTGAGCACGAGGTTCGGCACCTGGGCGAACGAGGGCTTCTGGGTCAGCTCTGGATAGTTGTCCTCGACGCCGAGGATGTCGGCGAGCTTCGTCGCGACGGCCGCCGGATAGATGTCGCCGAGCACCGGCACGAGGTTTCCGAGGTAGCGACGGATGACCGTGCGCGACGCGATGTCGTGCTCCGACCAGCCGGACGGGAGGTCCGTCGAGCCGCTCGCCGCGGGCGTTGCCGGGGCTGCCGAATGCCCGGCGGCGTGACTCACGGCCGGGCTCGCGGCGGCCGTCGGGTCCGCGCTCGGGGCCACGGCGTTCGGGTCCGTGGAGCGGCCTGGACCGAACGTCCACGCGGGCGCACCGCCCGGCGCACATGCTGCGATTGACGCGGCCGCAAGGCCGCCGCCGGTCAGCGCGGCCGCGCGCAGGAAGCCCCGCCGCGAGAGCGACTCGGGGATCAGCGGCGGTCTGGTCCGGTGGCCGGCGATGACGGGAGCAGGGGACGGCTGGTGGGTACGCATGGAGCGATCCTCCCGAGCGAGGCCGGCTGCCGGAAGTGACCTCCGGCCCGGAAGCGCGGGCCCTCTGTCCCTCATTGTCGCCCAGCCTGGCGCTGCTAGGCTTCGAGCGTGGCGTCCCCAGGATCGACGACGAACAGCGACGCGGCCTTCCCGGTCGACGCCCTCGAGGCGCTCGACGCCGCGACGCGCGCGATCGCGGGCGTGCTCGATCTCGACGCCGTGCTCCAGCTCATCGTCGAGCGCGTGTGCGCCCTCGCCGATGCCCGCTACGCCGCCCTCGGGATCGTCGACGAGTTCGGCGGGATCGAGCGCTTCCTCACGGTCGGCATCACGCCCGAGCAGCGCGCGCTGCTCGGTCCGCCGCCGACGGGACACGGGCTGCTCGGGCTGATCATCCGCGAGGGCCGCTCGTACCGGATCCCGGACATCGCGGCCCATCCCGATTCGTACGGCTTCCCGCCGAACCATCCCTCGATGACGTCGTTGCTCGGGGTCCCGGTCACGGTCAAGGGCCGGGCCATCGGCAACCTGTACCTGACCGACAAGCGCGGGGCCGGTGAGTTCTCGGCCGCGGACCAGCAGCTGGTCGAGTTGTTTGCCCACCACGCCGGCATCGCGATCGAGAACGCGCGGCTGCACGAGCAGGTCAAGCAGCTGGCGGTCGTGGAAGAGCGCGACCGCATCGGGCAGGAGCTCCACGACGGGATCATCCAGAGCCTGTACGCCGTGACCTTGTCGCTCGAGGACGTCGAGACGCTGATGACGGAGGACCCGGCCGAGGCCAGGGCGCGGGTCGACCGGGCGATCGACGCGGTCCAGGCTTCGATCAGCGACATCCGCAACTTCATCCTCGGTCTCCGACCGCACCTTCTCGAACGGTCGGACCTCCTCGGCGGCCTCGCGGCGTTGGCCGATGAGCTGCGGCTGAACACCATGGTCGACGTCGAGGTCGATCTCGACGAGGGCATCGAAGCTGCCGCCGCGCTCAGCGACGGCCGTCGTGCGCAGCTGCTGCAGATCGCCCGCGAGGCATTGAGCAACGCTGCCCGCCATGCCGGGGCGTCGCAGGCCAGGGTCGGCGCTCGTGCTCGAGGACGGCACGAAGCTGCGCCTGACCGTGGAGGACAACGGCCGCGGTTTCGATCCGGCCACGGCCCGCGGCGGGGAGCACCAGGGTCTGGTGAACATGCGCGACCGCGCGACGCACATGGGCGGCCAGCTCGAGGTCGACAGCGCGCCCGGTCGCGGCGCCCGTATCATCGTTCGCGTCCCCCTCTCGAGTGGAGAACCTGGCACGTGACAGACGACGCGCGTCCCGTGATGCGGCTGCTGGTGGTCGACGACCACGAGGTGGTGCGGCAAGGGCTGGTGGCGCTGCTCGACCGGCGCGAGGGATTCCAGGTCGTGGCCGAGGCAGGGACCGCCGCCGAGGCCGTGGAACAGGCGCGCAAGTTCCAGCCGGAGCTTGTGATCATGGACGTGCGACTGCCGGACGGATCGGGCATCGAGGCCTGCCGCGAGATCCGGGCCGAGTACCCGAACACGCGGGTCGTCATGCTCACCTCGTACCCGGACGAGGAGGCGGTCCTGTCGGCGATCGTCGCCGGCGCGTCCGGCTACCTCCTCAAGCAGATCCGCGCGCGCGACCTCGTCGCGGCGCTCGAGGCCGTGGGGCGCGGGGAGTCGCTGCTGGACCCGGCCGTGACCGAGAAGGTGCTCGAGCGGATCCGGCGGATCGCCAGCGGGACGTACGCGGACGAGCTGGCGCAGCTCACGCCGCAGGAGCAGAAGATCCTGCTGCTCGTCGCCGAGGGAAAGACCAACAAGGAGATCGCGGCCGACGTGTTCCTCTCGGACAAGACCGTGAAGAACTACGTGAGCTCGATCCTCTCGAAGCTCAACCTCGAGCGCCGCGCCCAGGCGGCCGCGTTCGTGGCGAAGCACCGGATCGACACGGGGCACGGAGGGTCGTGACCCAGGAGATCGTGCTCCAGGAGATGGGCCCCCTGGCACGTCCTTCTCATATATTCACCGAGTGACTCGTATCGAAGTCAACGGCCGCCGCGAAGGGCTCAACGGGCCGAGAAGTAGCCGTTCACGACTAACCGTTGGGGCAGGGGCGTGCTCTCCAGTCACCACATGAATGGATAGCAAGCGTCCTCGGATCGTTTCTCCTGACGAGGCCGTCGCCCACATCCGGTCGGGCGACCAGGTCTACCTGCAGTGCGCCGCGGCGGTGCCCTCGGTCCTGCTCGACGCTCTCGTGGCCCGAGCACCGGAACTCCACGACGTGAGCATGGTCCACCTCCACACCGAGGGACCCGGACCACACCTGGCCCCGGACATGGCCCCGCACTTCCGCCACCGGGCGTTGTTCATCGGCCCGAACGCGCGGAAGGCCGTCAACGATGGGCGGGCCGAGTTCGTCCCGGTGTTCCTGAGCGACGTCCCGGGGCTGTTCGAGCGCGGCCTGCTCCCGCTCGACACCGTCCTCATCAACGTGACGCCGCCCGACACCCACGGATTCTGCTCGCTCGGGACATCGGTCGAGGCGATGCACGCCGCGATCCGGGCCGCGAAGACGGTCGTCGCGCAGTTCAACAGCGCGATGCCGCGGACGCTCGGCGACAGCTTCATCCATGTGAGCCAGATCGACCTCGCCGTCGAGGTCGACGTGCCCCCCTACGAGCACGCGGTCGGTGAGCTCGGCGCGGTCCAGCGCCGAATCGGCGAGTTCGTCGCCGACCTCGTGCCGGACGGTGCCACCCTCCAGCTCGGCATCGGCGGCATCCCAGCCGCCACCGCGCTCGCGCTCCGCGACAAGCAGGACCTCGGCATCCACACCGAGATGTTCACGGACGCGGTCGTCGATCTCGTGGAGGCGGGCGTCATCACCGGGGCGCGCAAGGAGCGCAACCCGGGCAAGCTCGTGACGGCGTTCCTGATGGGCACGAAGCGCCTCTACGACTTCGTCCACGACAAGCCCGTCGCGGAGCTGTTCGGGAAGACGCTCGGCGAACGTGCCCGCGAGCTCATCGGCATCGCCCATCCCGACTACCGCGAGGAGCTCACCGCCGCGGCACGCGAGCGCCACCTGATCTGACCGGCTGGTGCCATCCGGCACCACGGTACTTCGGACCCATTGCCGAGGCGGCGGACGAATTCAGGCTCGGAGTTCCATCCTCCCAGGAGCCGCTCGATTGTCCGGTCGCGTCCCTCGCCAGGCGCATCGGTTCGTTCGGCGTCGGCGGACGGCGTCGCACGTGAGACGGTGGATGCCGGGCGTCCCCTCCGACATCCACCGCTGCGTCGATCCTAGGCACGGCCAACCGGCCGCACCCGTGCCGAACGGCCCGAAAGCGGGGTGACGGTCCGACGCTATTCTCGGGGCATGTTCGAGCGCCTCAAGCGCGCGCTCTCGGGGCCGCGCTCCGAACCGCCCCAGCCCCCGGCCGCACCGTGAGGAACCAGGCCGCCTCGACTGGATCACTGAGGACACGCCGTACCGGTTCCGGACATGGCTGCAGGACCCCACCCGGCGCGGCGACGTGGTCGCGATCCTGGACCGGAAGCTCGGAGCCGAGCTCACGACAACGATCATCGACGAGCCAGACGGACGAGTCCGGCTCGACATCGTCTCCACCTTCAAGGGCGGCACGGCCATCCTGCGGCCGCTGTACCAGCTGCGCCAGCATGGCGTGCTCGTCCGCGGTCTCGAGAATCTCGACAGCGTCGACGATCTTTCATCTGGCGAGCTCCAGCGGCTTGCCGACGCCTGGCAGGCACGCGCGGGCCACCGCGCCGTCGGCCGCAGGATCGAGGCGCTGGCTGGCGAGGGAGTCCTCCGCCACGCGCTGCAGCACAATCCGGGCGGCGAACGGCTCAACGGCTGGGACATGATCGTGAGCTGGATTGGCCGCCACACTCCGGGGACCGAGGGGCTGATCCTCGAGAGAGCAATCGCGGAGAAGGACGTGAACCGCGCCGCCCGCCTGACGGGAGCGGTCGTCGGTCGTGGTGAGCTCGCGGAGCTCGTGGACGAACCCTTCGAGCCACCGGTCGAGCTCGTGTTGGAGCTCGCGCGGCGCCGGACCCGGGTGGCCGAGGAGGCGTTCCGCATCGCCGAGGGCCTGCCAGGCCCGTTGTCGGACGAGCTGACAGCGGCATTGTGTGCGGCCGCGCGACGCGGAAGCATCACGGATACGGCAGCCGTGCGGGCGCTGCGCAAGGCCCGGCCCACGCCCGAGGTCCAGGCCGCGCTCGAAGCGGCGCTCCAGTCGTCGGACACGGATGTTCGCCAACTCGCGCTCGAATTGCTCGGCGCGCTGTTCGGGGTCGGTGCGCGTCCGTACTGGCAGGCATGGCTGACGTCCTCGTCGGCGCCGCAACGGATGGCCGCCGAGGACGTGATCGGTGCGTACGGCGACGCGGACGACGTCCCGCTGGCGGCCGAGCATCTCGGCAAGATCATCCGCCGCAAATCCTCGATCTCGTGGGAGCCGCCGCGCGGGAACGAGATCATCACCTTGCTCGTGCGCCATCGCGACCTGCCGGAAGCGCAGGCCGCCCTCGCCGACCTGGCGAAGCGCTGGCCGAAGCTCCCCGAGGAGCTCCAGGCCTGGTTGCGCAAACACCATCCCGACCTCGTCCCGGCGGAGGGGGCGGCGGCGCTCGGGCCCGCCGCGAGCGCCGAAAACGAGGCGCCCGAAACGCCCGAACCGGCCCTCGAATGGCCTGTGCCAGAGATCAAGCGCCAGGGCAAGGAGCTGTACCTGGGCTTCTGGGACACCGACATGTTCGATATCCGGGATCGGTTCGAGGACCTGCTCGATGCGCATCCCGCCGTGACGATCGTCGACGGCGACCGCGAGTGGACCACCGCGCGTTTCGACGTGCCGGATCCCGACGCGCTGGTCGCAGAGCTCTGGGCACGCGCCCAGGCGTCGCCCACGCCCTGAACTACTGGAGCGACTCCGCAATCCGGATCGCGGCGTCGCGGCCTAGCGAGGTCTCGATCCGGTAGGTCTGGTCGCCGCGCTGCCAGATCAGGGCGTCACCAACCCAGCGCCGGCCCTCCTCGATGTGCTCGCCTTCGGGCGACATGTAAAAGAACATGTGCGGATCCCCGGAGATCCAGTAGCCCGAGCCGTCAACCATACGGATCGGTTCGACCTTCGTCCCGGTGCTGATCATCTTGCCGATCGGCTCGGGGAAGACAGATCCCTTGAACTGCATGATCAGCAGGCCGATGTCGGACTCGACGGTCGGCGGCAGGTCGTCGCGCGGCCCCCAGACGAGCGCCACTTCGTCGCGCTCCGACACGTAGGCGGCGTCGGGCGCGCCGAGTGCCGGGTCGGTCGGGAGGAGGACCGGGAAGTGGACGCGCTCCTCGGCCGCGGCCGGATCGACGCGCTCGCCGAGGTCCAGGCTGGAGCCTGCCGGTGGCACGGAGCCCGTCGGCGTGGGGGCGGGTGTGGCGACCGCCGGCGGGGGAGTGCCGCCAGGGTCGCCGAAGATGAGGCGGATGCCGGGCACACCGAAGGCGACTGCGCCGGCAACCGCGGCCAACACGACCAGCGCCACGATCGCGAGCACAAGAGCGGGTCGCAGACGCCACGCCGAACGGCGCCGCGCCGGTGGCGCTGCGACGAGGCGCGCGCGGACCCGCGTCGCGAGGTCGGGCCCGTCGGGCGCGAGCCGCGCAGTTGGCCATGCCACCGCCGTCGCCAGGCCGCTCAGCGCGGCGCCCAGCTCGTCATCGGACAACTGGAGGAGGCGTTGCTCAGCCACGGGTCACCCCGTTCGCTGCGGCGAGCGCCTCGCGCAGGCGGCCCAGCGCCCGCGACGTCCGGGACTTGACCGTCCCGCGCGGGATGCCCAGCGCCTCGGCAGTCTCCGCCTCGCTCAGTTCGAGCAGGAACCGCGCGCCGATCACCTCGCGGTCCTCGTCGCGCAGCGCGTTGATCGCTGCGAAGAGTGCCATCCGTTCTTCGGCGGCCAGGTAGTCGTGCTCGGGTGACGGTTCGACCGCGGGTCCGGCCACATCTGCAGCCCGCTGGGCAAGTCCGGTCCGGCGACCCGCTGAGCGGCGCCGGTTGCGCGCCTCGTTGGCAACGATCCGGAGCAGCCACGGCCGGAACGGCGCGCCCTCGCGAAAGCGAGGAAGTGCGGCATAGGCCTTGAGGAATGCTTCCTGGACGGCATCGTCGGCATCGGTCTCCGGACACACGAGGTACGCGGTCCGCAGAGCGACGTCCTGATAGCGACGCACGAGCTCTTCGTACGCCGCGACGTCACCACCGCGGGCGCGCGCGATCGCTTCGGCGTCTTCCGTCGGACGGCCCTCCACGGCTCCACCGTACCTCCTACACCGGCTGGAGCGCGGGAGTTCCCGACCCGGTCGGTACCGCCTCCGAGCGGCCGGAGGTCTCCTTTTCCTGTGATGCGGATTCCCGGCATCACGTGACGCCACGGCCAGGTTCCTGACGTCACGGCCTGGTCCCTGATGCCGGGAAGTTGCATCGGCGAGAAGTGTGGTTGTCGGCACGGAAGCGGACCGACGGGATTGGTGTCAGTTACGAACGTCCGTCGTACTGGGCGAACGGATGCGTCGGGACGGCGCCGAATCGGGCGAGATTTCCGTCCGGTACGAGCCTGGGTCGTGTGTGTCGGGAACTGGCCATCCTGGCTCGCCGAACACGAGGCGAGATCGTATCTGACACGGAAAGCACGCGGCACGCCGAACGGGCTACGATCTGGCAGTGAGCCCCGGGACCGTCTTTCGCCGTTCGACCATGCCCGACCCACCGGTCGCCGTCGAAGCGCACGGTTCGACGATCCGCGACGCCAACGGCCGCGAGTACCTCGACGCGGCCGGCGGGGCGATCGTCGTCAACGTGGGCCATGGCCGCGTGGAGATCGCCCGGGCGATGGCGGACCAGGCCGCTCGCCTCGCCTACGCCCACGGCAGCGCGTTCACCACCGAACCCGTGGAGGCGTACGCCGCCGAGGTCGGCCCGTACCTGCCGGTGGACGATCCCGCGATCTACCCGGTGTCCGGTGGCTCGGAGGCGATCGAAACCGCGCTCAAGCTGGCCCGCGCGTACCACCTCGCGAACGGCGACCGGGAACGCCTGATCGTGGTCGCCCGGTGGGGGAGCTACCACGGCAACAGCCTCGGCGCGCTCGACCTGTCGGGGCGCAAGCCGCTGCGGCGGCCGTACGAAGGCTGGCTCGGCCGGTTCCGCCACGTCTCGGCGGCATACCCGTACCGTGCCGGCCTCCCCGGCTCGAACGCGCTGGGGACCGCCGAGGAGCTCGCCGCGGAGCTCGACCGCCTGATCAGCGCGGCGGAGCCGGACACGGTTGCCGCCTTCGTCGCCGAACCGATCGTCGGGGCGACCCTCGCGGCCGTTGAGCCGCCCGAGGGCTATTGGCCGGCCATCGCCGAGGTCTGCCGGTCCCACGGGGTCCTGCTCATCGCCGACGAGGTGATGACCGGCTTCGGCCGGACCGGCCGCTGGTTCGGACTCGACCACTGGGGCGTGCGCCCCGACATCCTCGTGGCGGCGAAGGGCGCGACCTCCGGCTACTGGCCGTTCGGCTTCGTGGCCGCGGCCGGCCAGATCCACGACGCGGTCCGTGGTGCCGGGCCGTTCGTCCACGGCTTCACGTACTCGCATGCGCCCGTCGGCGCGGCGGTGGCGCGCGAGGTGCTGCGCATCCTCGAGACCGAACGCCTGGTAGAGGCGAGCGCGACGAAGGGCGATCGGCTGCGGACGCTGCTCGCCACGCGGCTCGCCGAGCACCCCAACGTCGGGGAGGTCCGGGGCAGGGGACTGCTGGTCGGGATCGAGCTGGTGGCGGACCGCGAGACCCGCGCCGCGTTCCCGCGCGCCGCGCGCGTCACCGAGGCGATCGTGGCCGCGGCCCTGGAACGCGGCGTCCTGCTCTACTCGGGAACGGGCGTGGCCGACGGCGTCGACGGCGACACGATCCTGCTCGGCCCGCCGTTCGTCGTCACCGAGGACGAGCTCGTGCGGATCGCCGACGTGGTTGCCGAGTCCATCGAGGTCGCGACAGCCGCGGTCGCAGCCGCGACCTGACGGAGGCCGCCTCAGCGCCGGCTTCCGAAGATCAGTCCGATCCCGAGCAGGACGAGCACGAGCGGGACAAGGAGATCGCCGATCCCGAGCGTCACCATCTCGGCCACGCCGATGATCGCCAGCAGGCCGCCGAGCAATGCCTGCCAGCCGATCCCGCCGGACGTGGCCGCACGCACCACGGCGATGAACAGGAAGGCGATCCCGAGGCAGAGCGTCCCCAGGCCGTCGTACGTCGTGTTGGTGGCTTCCTCGATCAGCCCGGGCGCCGCGAGCGCGGTGATGATCGAACCTGCGTACAGCGATCCCGTGCCGCGGTCGATCGCCCACTTGACGAGGAACGCGATCCCGATCGCAACGAACGCCAGCGAACCGAGCGCGCGGGCCTCGGGGAAGACCTGCTGGATCAGCAGCAAGCCCCCGAACACGAGGAGAAAGATCCCGATCCAAGGCAGCCCGGGCTGGCGGCCCGCCCCGGAACCCCACTCCCAGCTGTAGACGCGGACGGTCGGTTCGCCCGGATCCCGGCCGCCGCTGTCGGGTCCGAGCCGGGTCACCTGTCCCTGCTGATCGTCCATGCCGGCCATCATCCCACCGCCGTGGAACGGGCTCAACCGGGCGCGGGCGCGGGCCTGGTCTCCGGCTTCGGTTCCGGCTCGTCCTCGACGTGGCTGAAGCCAAGCCGGTCGGCGAACCGGGCCATGAAGCCCGGCGCCCACCAGTTCCACCTGCCCATGAGCCGCATGGTCGCCGGCACGAGCAGGACCCGGATGATCGTCGCGTCGACGAACACCGCGATGGCCATGCCGACGCCGATCGCCTTGATCGTGAGCACGTCGGCGAGGGCGAAGGCCGCGAACACCGTGACCATGATCATTGCCGCGCCGGTGATGACGCCTGCCGTCTGGGCGAGGCCTTCGGCGACGGAAGCCCGGTTGTCGCCGGTTCGGCGGTACGCCTCCTGCATGCGTGACAGGAGCAGGACCTCGTAGTCCATCGACAGGCCGAACAGGACGGCGAACATGATGATCGGGTTGCCCGCGACCGTGTAGCCGACCGGCGTGAAGTTGAGGACGTTCGAGAGGTTGCCTTCCTGGAAGATCCAGACGAGGGCGCCGAAGCTCGCGGTGATCGACAGCAGGGTCATGACGATCGCCTTCGCCGGGATGACGACCGAGCCGAACAGCAGGAACAGGATCAGGCCGCTCGCGAACAGCGTCAGCCCGACGGCCCACGGGGCGCGCGCCGCCTGGGACTCGAGGAAGTCGTAGCCGGCCGCGGTGGTGCCGCCGAGCGAGGTCGTGATGCCGTCGCCGGCGTCGATCGCGCGGATCGTCGGGATGAGGTCCGTGGCCGTGGGCTGCGACGGCGAGATCGGGCTGATCGCGTCGAGGCGGACCGTGCCGTCGCGGATGTACTCCTGGCGGAGCGCGTCGAGACCCGGCGGCTGCTGGTCGGGCGGCAGGGCGTACAGCGCGGCAACCTGCTCGGGCGTCAGCTCGGTGCCGGTCTGCGGGTCGCGGATCGAGAACGGGCCCTCGACCCGGTCGATGCCGTCGAGCCCGACCAGCTCGTCGCTGTATGCGCGGAGCGCGGCGATGGTCTCAACCGAGGTGGGCGAGCCCGGAACGTCGGCCAGGATGATGATCGGTGTCGTCTCACCGGCGGCGAATTCCGTGTCGAGCGCGACATACGCGTCACGGCTTTCGAGGCCGGGCGGATTGACCTCCGGACCCGGCACACCCTGCCGGAGCTGGAGGAACGGGATGCCGGCCAGCAGCAGCACCAGCAGCGTCGGGACGAGCACCGCGATCGGGTGGCGCATCACGCCGTGCGCGACGCGATCCCAGCGACCGCGTTCGGCCGCGGTCGGCTCGTGGTCGACCGGCCGGAAGCGCCGGAGCAGGCCGCCCGGAGACCACGAGTTCACGCGCGGGCCGACCATGCCGAGGAACGCCGGCAGGAAGGTCAGGGCGAAGAGGACCGAGGTCATGACGACGATGGAGCCGCCGATGCCGATGGAGCGGATGGCCGGGGCGGCGAACAGCAGCAGCCCGGACAGCCCGATCGCGACCGCGAGCCCGGAGAAGACGACCGCCTTGCCGGCCGTGGCGACGGAGCGCTGGACGGCGTCACCGACCGTGCGCCCGTGGCGCAGCTCCTCCTTGAAGCGGCTGGTGATGAACAGCGAGTAGTCGATCGCCAGGGCGAGCCCGAGCATCGTCGCGATGTTGAGGACGTAGATGCTCATCTCGACCTGCTGCGCGACCAGGTAGATGAGCGCGAGGCTGGCGGGGATCGCAAGGCCTGCCACGAACAGCGGTGTTCCGGCCGCGAGCACCGCGCCGAACACGAGGAGCAGGACGACGGCCGCGATCGGCAGCGACACGAGCTCGGCGCGTTGCAGGTCCTTCTCGGACTGCTCGGCCGATTCCACCGTCAGCGGTCCGTAGCCCGTCAGCTGGTAGGTGTACCCGGCCGGCGGCTGGATCTCGGCGCGCAGCTCCTCGACCTGGTCGACCGACTCCTCGTTCGAGATCCCGAGCTGGACGACGACGTAGGCCGCGTCACCGGCGGTGCTGATGAAGCGGTCGTCACCGGTCTCGGCATAGCCGACGACTCCGGACACGCGCTCGTCCGCGCGCAAGATCCGCGAGCGCGCCGGCGATCGCCGCCTGGAACTCCGGGGAGCGGGCGTCCGCGGCGGCATCGTCGGAGCGGAAGAGCGCGATCAGCGAGCCCTTGCCGGCACCGAACTCCTCATCGAGGCGGCGCTGGACCTCCGCCGACTCGGAGTTGTTGTCGAGCCAGCCACCGGAGCTCAGCGCGCCTGACGTCTGTGAGGCGAGGCTCAGCGAGGCGATCGCGAGCAGGACCGAGAAGACGACGATGAATTTGCGGAAGCGGTAGACGAGGGCTCCCCAGCGGGCAAACATGGTCGAGTTTCCTTCGGGCGGGACGTCGGTTCGCAGACAATAGAGAATGGTCATTCTCCTTGTCAAGGGACGAATGTTGCGCTTGCCCCGAACTGCCCGTATTGTTCGGGAAACAGTTGTTCCCTTTGGAGTCCCAGGATGCCGCGAGTCAGCGCCGCACACGAACAGGAAGTCCGCGAGCGGATCGTCAGTGCCGCCATCCGCGTCTTCACCGAGCGCGGCTACGGCGCCACGATCCAGGACGTCGTGCGCGACAGTGGCCTGTCGGTCGGTGCGATCTACACCTATTTCAAGAGCAAGGAAGAACTGTTCCTCGCGTGCTGCGAAATGATGACCAGCGGCAGCCTCGAGACGCTCGGTCACATGATTGCCGGCAAGTCGACCACCGCGGAGCGGCTCGAGACCGCCACGCGCTTCTACATCGACTCGATCGACAGGGCGCCCGAGGGCGGCCCGGGTCTCGTGACCCTCGTCCAGGCGTGGGCCGTCGCCGAAGGCGAGCCCCGTATCCGCGAGATGCTCGCGAGGCGGCGCGAGCGATTCGTGGGTGCTGGCCAGGTGCTGCTGCGCGAGGGTGTCGCGCGTGGGGAACTCCCGCCCTGGCTCGACGTCGACGCGACCGCGCGAGCGTACATCTCGCTGCTCGACGGGCTGCTCCTGCAGCGGATCGAGGCCGGTGAGCGTTACCGCTCGGCCGACCTCGAACGGCAGGCGCGCGCCATCCTCGACCTGGTCCTTGCCGCGGCGCGCGCACCCGCCACCGAGCTGAGCACCACGCCGGGGTAGCATCCCCCGGTGGGCTACGTCCAGACGGTCCTCGGGCGGATCGACCCCTCCGAGCTCGGCATCACGCTTCCGCACGAGCACACCCAGATCGCGCTGTGGCACATCGAATCGCGCTGGGACTACTGGCAGCTGACGCGCGACGAGCCGGTGATCCTCGCGGAGCTCGAGCGGTTCCGGTCGGCCGGAGGGCGCAGCCTCGTCGACCTCACCGCACCCGGCGTCGGACGCGATCCGGCGTGGCTCGCGGGGCTCGCGCGGGCGGCGGAGCTGAACATCGTGATGGGCTCCGGCTGGTACCGCGGAGCGTATTACCCGCCCGAGGCCCGGATCGACCGGCGCTCGGTCGACGACCTGGCCGATGAGCTCGTGCGCGAGGCAACGGACGGGGTCGGCGAGACCGGCGTGATCCCGGGGATCATCGGCGAGATCGGCACGGACAAGCCGTGGGTGTCAGCGGCAGAGGAACGCGTCCATCGTGCCGCCGCTCGTGCTGCGAAGCGTACCGGCCGGGCGATCACCACCCATTCGATCATGTCCCCGGTGGGCCTGGCGCAGCTCCGCATCTTCGAGGAGGAGGGCCTCGACCCTGCCCGGGTCGTCATCGGGCACAGCGATTCGTACCCGGTCCTCGACCACTACCTCGAGATCATCCGACGCGGTGCGAGCATCGAGTTCGACTTCCTCGGGATGACCTTCACGGCCGTCGAGCAGCACGGTGAGGACCGGCTGGTCGAGATCCTGGGCGAGTTGCTCTCGCGCGGCCACGGGGACCGCATCCTCCTGTCGCAGGACGTCTGCAACGACGCCCAGCTGGCACGCTACGGCGGCCACGGCTACGTGTATCTCGCCGAGAAGTTCCTGCCGCGGCTCCGCTACGCCGGCATCACCGGAGCCGACATCGAGACGATGACGGTGACGAACCCCCGGCGGATCCTGACGATCGAGGACTGACCGGCCGGGCTACGAGACGAGGGTCGCGTCGACGCTGAGTTCGACGTTGCCCTTCAGCGCCCCGGAGATCGGGCAGCCGTCCTTGGCCGCCTCGGCGAGGCGCAGGAAGTCCTCTTCGGAGATGCCGGGCACCTCGCCGCGCACGGTCAGCTGGCTCGACTCGACCTTCCAGCCGCCTTCGACCTGCGCAAACGTGACCTCGGACGAGACGTCAAGCCGCGTCGGCGGCGTGCCGTTCCTGCCCAGCTGGCCCGAGAAGGCCATCGAGTAACAGGCCGCATGGGCGGCCGCCACGAGCTCCTCGGGGCTCGTCTTGCCCTCGGCGGCCTCGGTCCGCGCGGCCCACGTCACCGGCAGGTCGCTGAAGACGCCACTGGACACGGCACTTACCGAGCCCGACCCGGAAGTCAGATCGCCGGACCAGGTGGCCTCGGCACGACGGACAGCGGCCATGGGGGCGGTACTCCTCAGGGTGGAATTCGGGCAGGCGCCATCGTCGCACAGCGGTCCGTCATTGTCCGGTGCAGTTCGAGGCGGAAGGGGGCGGTGCGTGGGCGAAACGACTCGTACCATCCGGTATCGACGTCGGGACCCGGGAGCCATATCACCGCGCGGCGGTGGGGTTGAGGATCGATCGGCAGACCCCACTGCTAACAGGGATTGCCCTCATGTCACATCGAGCCCGTCGTCTCCTGCCGCTCCTGATCGGCCTCGCGCTCATCCTGCCCGCCGTTGTGCCGGCGCCGGTCGCTGCGTCCGCCTCGGACGCCGAGGCAATGATCCTCAAGAAGATGAACTACGAACGGACGAAGCGGGGGCTCGTCGCGCTACGCCTCGACCCGCGGCTCGCCGCGATCGCCCGCGACCGCTCCGCGTACCAGGCCCGCACGGGGGACGCGGACCACACCCAGGGCTCGAGGAACGTCTTCGACTTCATCCGGTCCGCACGCATCAAGTGGTACGGAGCCGGCGAGATCATCGCCCAGAACCGCTACTACCCGAGCGTCGAGGACTCGGCCGCAACGGCCATCAAGGGCTGGCTCGGCTCGTCGACCCACCGCTCGATCCTGCTGTCGAAGGGCTACAACTACGTCGGTTTCGGCTACGCGATGAACCCCGACAATCAGCGTCGTTACTGGACTGGGGTCTTCCTGAAGGGTCCGGACCGCACGGCGCCCGTGGCCCAGTTCGAAGGCGCCTCGACGCGTTCCGCGAGTGGCGGCTACATCGCGATCAAGATCCGCTGGTCCGGCGCCGACCGCCGCCTGCAGGTCCTGACCTCCGGTCTCCGCTACTTCCAGGTTCAACGGCGGTCGGTCGGGGGCACCTGGAAGTCGTGGTCGCCCACCACTGCGACCCAGAAGACCGTCCGCTACTACCCGGGAAGAGACAAGGAGTTCCGCGTCCGCTCCCGTGACAAGGCCGGCAACTGGAGCAAGTGGGACACCGTCCGCGTCGGCCTCTGACGCCGGTCAGCCGCTGACCCGGCCACCTCGCCCGAGTAGCTTCGACACCGCCCCGACCACGGGGCGGTGTCGTGCATTCCGGGGCAGCACGATCCGTTCGACGCCGCCGAACCCCGCGTGTGCGTGGAGGGCGGCGGCGAAGGCCGGAACGAACGTCGCATCGGCAAGCGGGTCGAAGCCGTCCTCGAACCACAGCCCGATGACCCGGAGCACGCCCTCGCGCCGCTCGATCCGCGGTTCGATCCGGCCAACGAGCCGGTCGCCGAACAGGATCGGCAGCACGTAGTAGCCCCAGCGCCGCCTGGCCTGCGGCACGTAGACCTCCCAGACGTAGTCGAACCCGTACAGGTCGCGCAGCAGCGCGCGGTCCCAGACGAACGGGTCGAGTGGAGCGAGGAACGCTACGCCGGGCTGGGTGCGGCCGGGCGGCGCGCCGTCGCCCAGTTCGGCCTCCGCAGCGTCCAGGGTTGCGAGCGCATTGCTCGGGACATAACGCGGACCACGGAGACCCTCGACCGCCACCTCGACGAGCTCGCCGGATCCAACGAGCTCGGCTCGACGCACCGCCCGTTCTGTCGCGCGGCGCGTGGTCCCGAGCCACAGCTCGGCCTGGCCGCCGGTTCCCAGCAGACCGTGGGCGCGGTAACGGCTCAGCAGCCGGTGCCGCTGTTGCTCGTCCGGGGGCGGATGTTGTGCCAGCAACTTCGCCGGGAAGAGGCGCTCGGCGAGGTCGTACACGCGGCGGTTGCCATCCCGCCGCGCGATGCCGAGCACCCCTGCCTCCGCCAGGGCCTCGAGGATGGCGCGGACCTGGTTCGTCGGGCGCCAGTACCACTCGATCGTGGCTCGCGGCTCGACATCGGTCGCGCTCATCGGGCCGCCTGAGCGGATCCGCTCGAGGAGCTCCTCCATGAGCGGCGCGTGCTCGTCGAAGGCGCCGCCGCGGTGCTCGTCATGGGCCTGGTCCCAGGTGTGGCGATACCACGGCAGCTCGGCGGTGGGGACCAGCGAGAGGCCCTTGTTGTAGGTCTCGTAGACCGCCCGCTCCTCGTACAGCAGCCGCTCCGTGGTCTCGCGCCGATAGCCGGCGACTCGCGACAGGAGGACGAGATCGTGGTTGCGGCCGGTCACGTCGATCGGGTCGAACTGGACCGAGCCCAACCGCTCGAACACGCAGCGGACGCCCGCCTCGCCGGACGGCAACGAGCGCGGCGGCGCCAGGAAGTGATGGAGCGCGAGGTAACGCCGAGCGGTTGCCCGATCGATCCGGCGGGGTTCCGACATCGTCCCGATCGTACGGGTCCCACGCGCCAGGAGCCGGCAAGTACTCGCGCACGTCGTCGCCCGGGGGTGTTCCTGGAACAACACACTGGGCGAATCGAACGGCCGACCCGGCCGTTTGTGGCCAATCGGTGCTCCCCGAGCACCATTCCCGGGAGATCGTGGCGCCACGAGGGGATACCGCCCGGTCCATCAGCGGGTCTGTTGTTCTGCAAACACCAAGGCCGCATCTGCTGCCATCACAGGCGTAACGAAACGTTCGCGTTGCGCGAATACTTCGTCTATGGCAAAGTATCAGGCGATGGCCAACAACCAGCAATTCCCAGAGGGCAGCGTCGAGCACGTGCTCGGCGTCTTCGACGAGTTCCGCAAGCGGATCGAGCAGATCCACGTTCCCGAGTTCCTGGGCATCGACGTCACGATGTCGCAGGCGAAGATCCTGATGCTGCTCGCGAACGAGCGCGAGGTGCAGATGTCGGACCTCGTCCGCCGTCTCGGCATCTCCCTGTCGACCATGAGCGGCCACGTCGACCGGCTCGTCGAACAGGGCTTCGTCGTTCGCCGCGACGATCCCGCCGACCGGCGCCATGTCCTCATCGCGGCCACGCCGGCCGCGCATGAGCTCGTCGAGCGCTTCCACGAGCTCAACACCGCGCAGCTTCGCAGGCTGCTCGACCGCATGTCCCGCGACGAGCGACTCGACATCGTTCGCGCCTTCCACCACATCAACCGCGCGATCGAGTCGCTGCCGCCCCAGGCGGATGTCCCACGAAAGGAATCGTCACGATGAGCCGCCTCACCCAGTTCGCCGTCTCTCACCGCAGCGTCACGATCCTGCTGGCGGGCGCGCTGTTCATCGCCGGGCTCGCGGCCTGGGGCAGCCTGAAGCAGGAGCTCCTGCCGGACATCGAGTTCCCGGTCATCACGATCGTCGCCCCGTATCCGGGCGCCGGCGCCGAGGATGTCGCCGATCAGGTCGCCGAGCCGATCGAGCGCGCTGTCTCCGGCGTGCCGCGCCTCGAGTCGCTCCAGTCGACCTCCGCGAACTCGGTCAGTCTCGTCGTCGCGCTCTTCTCGTTCGGGACGGACGTTGACGCCGTCGAGGCCGAGATTAACGACAACCTCCGCAACGCGGGCCTCCCCGAGAACGTCGAGCCGCAGGTGACCGCGCTCAACATCAACGCGGCGCCCGTGATCATCAGCTCGATCGCGGCCACGAGCGAAGAGGGCCTTGACGAAGTCGCCGAGCTGACCCGGACCGAGATCGTCCCATCGATCGCCGCCATCGAGGGGGTGGCCTCGGCAGACGTGACTGGCGGCCTCGAGGATCAGCTGCTCGTCACGCTCGATCCCGCGGCGATGACCGAGGCGGGCGTCTCGGTCCAGCAGATCCAGGGTGTCCTCCAGGCGAACAACCTGACGCTCCCGTCCGGTCAGCTGACCGACGGCGGCGAGAAGATCCCGGTGTCGACAACGGCGAGCATCGCCACGGTCGAGGCTCTCGAGCAGCTCGTCGTCGGCGTGCGCACGCCTGCGCCGCCCGCGCAGCCGGGTGCGTCCGCCGAGCCCGGTGCCTCTGTGGCGCCCGGTGCCTCGCCGGCGGCGGCCCCGACCCCCGTCACCCTGGGTGAGATCGCGACGGTCGAGCTTGCCGGTGTCGCGACCACGGGCTATTCGCGCACGAACGGCGAGCCGAGCCTGACCCTGACCGTCACAAAGACGTCGGCCGCGAACACCGTCTCCGTGGCGCGCGCCGTCGAGGCGCAGCTCGACGAGTTCGAGGCCGAGAACGCCGGGATCGTGACCATCACGACCGTGTCCGACCTGTCGTCGTTCATCGAAGAGTCGCAGGACGGCCTGGTCCGCGAGGGCGGCCTTGGCGCGCTGTTCGCGATCCTGACGATCTTCCTGTTCCTCGGGAGTCTCCGCTCGACGCTCGTCGCCGCGGTATCGATCCCGCTGTCGGTGCTGACCGCGCTCGTCGTCATGCAGCTCACCGGCATCAGCCTCAACATCATGACGCTGGGCGGCCTCGCGGTCGCAGTCGGCCGCGTCGTCGATGACGCGATCGTGGTGCTCGAGAACATCTACCGTCACAGGGCCCTGGGGGAGGACCGGCTCACGGCCGTCCTCAATGGCCCCCGCGAGGTGGCGACGGCAATCACGGCCGCCACCCTGACAACCGTCGGCGTGTTCCTCCCGCTCGGCCTCGTCGGCGGGCTCGTCAGCCAGTTGTTCCTCCCGTTCGCCCTGACCGTGACGTTCGCGCTGCTCGCCTCTCTGGTCGTGGCGCTCACCGTCGTGCCCGTCCTGGCGTACCTGTTCATCAACCGCGTCTCGCTCGCGGTCGACGAGCATGGCGAGCCGAAGCGCTCGTTCTGGGTGCGCGTGTACACGCCGGCGATCACCTTCTCCCTGCGCAACCGCATCACCAAGTGGGGTGTCCTCGCGGGCGCCGGTGTCCTGTTCGTCGCATCGCTGGCCCTCGTGCCGCTCCTGCCGACGCAGTTCATCAACGCCGGGTCCGAGAAGATCCTGCAGGTGGTCGTCATCCCGCCGGCAGGTGCGACTTCCGAGGCGGTGCTCGAGAAGGCAACCGAGGCCGAGGAGATCCTGATCGAGATCGACACGGTCGAGCTCGTCCAGACAAGCATCCCCGGCGAAGGCGACACGAGCTTCCAGACGATCATCGCGGCCCAGCAGGGTCAGCCCGCGAACTCCGCGACGCTCACCGTGCGGCTGGATCCGACGGTCGACCTCGCCGAATCGACGCAGGAGCTGTCCGAGGCCATGGCTCCGGTCAAGACCGATGGCTTCGACACGAACGTGTCGGAGGCTGCGGGCTTCACGTCGAACAACCTGAACGTGATCGTCAGCTCCGACGACCCGGCGCTCGTCGCCAGCACGACCGAGGACGTCGTCGCATCGCTGTCCGAGCGCGACGACCTCATCAACCTCAAGAGCGACCTCGTGACGGCGACACCGGAGATCCGGATCACGGTCGACCCGAACCGCGCCCTGGGCGTCGGCTCGACCGCAGCCCAGGTCGCCGGCGAAGTGCGAACGGCGCTGTCGCCCACCGTTGCGACGCAGGTCACGATCGAGGGCGAGACCGACCCCGTCGATATCGTCCTGCGCCTCGACCCCGACACCGTGACGAGCGTCGAAGACCTCAACTCGTTGCTCGTCGGAACGACGACCAAGGTGCCGCTCGGTCAGATCGCGACCGTCGAGCAGGTCGACGTCCAGGGCAGCATCACCCGGATCGACCAGGCTCCGGCCGCCCAGATCACCGCCGAGATCGCGTCGGAAGACACCGGCGCGGTGTCGCAGGCGGTCGCCCTCGAGATCGATGCGCTCGTGGCCGACGGCACGATCCCGGATGGCGTCGAGGTGACCCTCGCCGGCGTGACCCAGCAGCAGAACGAGGCCTTCAGCGGCCTGTTCACGTCGATGGCGGTGGCGGTGCTGATCGTCTACCTGGCAATGGTGTTGACGTTCAACTCGCTCGTTACGCCGTTCATCATCCTGTTCAGCCTCCCGCTCGCCACAATCGGCGCATTCCCGGCCCTGTACCTGACCGACCGACCGATCGGTGTCAGCGCGCTCATCGGCTTCCTGATGCTCATCGGCATCGTGGTGACCAACGCGATCGTTCTGCTCGACCTCGTCGAGCGACTCCGGCGCGAGGGCCACTCGACGCACGAGGCATTGATCGAGGGCGGCAAGACCCGCGTCCGGCCGATCCTCATGACCGCGATCGCCACGATCCTCGCCCTGATCCCGCTCGCCGCGGGGTTCAACGAGGGGTCGATCATCGCGGCGGAACTCGGCACGGTCGTCATCGGTGGCCTGTTCAGCTCGACGTTCCTGACACTTCTCGTCGTCCCCGTCGTCTACTCGCTCGTCGACGGCGCACGGCAGGGCCTCGGCGCCCGGATGCGCCGTGGCCAGTCCGAGCCGCCGGTGCCGGAAACGGCAGGCGCCTGACGCGCGAACCCGGGTCCTGTTGCGCTCGCAGGCGCAATACGGGCCCGGTTTCGGTACGCCCCCGTAACACCCGGCTGCCGGCAGGCGTTCCGACCGCGAGATAGAGAGCGTAGGCTGGACGCAACCAGACCGTCAGGAGGCCCGCCATGCCCGAGTTCAAGCTGCCGACCATCAAGCTGCCCGGCTTTCGCGAGATGACGACCGACGACATCACGCAGGCCATCTCGGACGTCCCGCGGCCGAACCTGAAGCTCGCCGACATCGCTGACGCGGCCGTCGCGGCGACGCAGGCGGCGGCGAAGGCCGCCCAGGAAGCGGCCGCGGCCGCCCAGTCTGCTGCGCAGAGCGCCGCGGAGCGGGCGCCGATCTCGCCGATCCGCCAGCAGGGCCGCTCGCGCCGGCCATTGTTCGTACTCGGGATGGTCGTTGCCAGCCTGGGCCTCGTCGCCCTCGCGAACGCCGACCGGATCCGGGCGCGGCTCGCCGAGGTGAGCCAGCGGGCCCGCGAGCGGATGGACGCCGACCGGGTGAGCGGCTCGCTCGAACAATTCGGAAGCGACGTAGACGCCTTCACGGGCAGCGTGGGGATCCCGGTCCAGGCCGACGCGTTCAGCGACTCGCTGCCGGCTCCGTCAGAGTCGAATGTCTACGGCGAGGGCGAGGCCGTCCCCAGCGAGGAGAACGCCGCCGAGGCGTCTCGAAGCTAAGCGCCGGAGCCTCCACACCAACCCGACGACGCCCCGGCTTTCAGGCCGGGGCGTCGTCGTACGTTCCGCGAATGAGCGACGACCTCGGGCGGGCGTTGCGTGCCGCGCTCGGCGAGCACGCCGTGGTCACGGACCGCGGAGTCCTCGCCGCGCACGAGGTCGACTGGACGGGCCGTTTCCGCGGGCGGGCCGTCGCGCTGGTTCGGCCGGGGTCCGCGGCCGAGGTCGGGGAGGCCCTCCGGGCGTGCGCGGCGGCAGGAGTCGCAGTCGTGCCGCAGGGCGGCAACACGGGTCTGGTGGCTGGCGCGGTGCCCCACGACGCGGTGGTCCTGTCGACGGCGCGGCTGGCGTCGATCGGCGAGGTGGATCCGGTTCCCGGGGAGGTGACGGCCGGTGCGGGGGTGACGCTCGAGCGGGTTCAGCGCGCCGCCGCCGAGGCAGACCTGGCGTTTCCTGTCGACCTCGCGGCGCGCGGCAGCGCGACGGTCGGCGGCATGATCGCCACCGACGCGGGCGGGATCCATGCGCTTCGCTACGGGTCGATGCGCCGGCAGGTCGTTTCGATCGAAGCGGTCCTGGCGGACGGAACCGTGGTGCGCCAGAGGGCAGGCGGTTCGGCGCCGGCCGGCGTTGACCTGGTCGCGCTCCTCTCCGGCAGCGAGGGGACGCTCGCCGTCATCACCGAGGCCGGCCTGCGACTGGTCCCGATCCTGCCGGAGCGGGCAACTGCGCTCGTTGCGCTCGACGACGTCGCGGCCGCGGTTGCCGTCACGGCGCATGCCCGGATGCGTCTTCCGGAACTCGAGGCGGTCGAGCTGGTCGACGCGGCCTCACTCGCGCTGGCTGCCGCGCGTGCCGGTCAGCCCGTCCCGTTTGACCTGCCGGGTCCGGCGCTCCTCCTCGAAACGGCTTCGAGCCGGCCGATGCTGGACGACCTCTCCGCTGCGCTGCAGTCCATGCCCGGGATGCGCGACGCCGTCGTCGTCGCAGACGGCCCGGGACGGCGTCGGCTGTGGGCGCTGCGTGAGGGCGTGACCGAGGCCATCTCGTCCGTCGGCATCCCGCACAAACTCGACGTCGGGCTTCCGCTCGGAAGCGTTGCCGCGTTCGTGGAGGCGCTGGTACCCACGGTCGCGGGTGTGGACGGCGATGCTCGCGTCTTCGTCTTCGGCCACCTGGCCCTCGGCAACCTGCACGTCAATGTGACCGGGCCGCCGCCCGATGACGAGCGCGTGGACGACGCGGTCCTGCGCCTCGTCCTCGACCATGGTGGTTCGATCGCCGCCGAGCACGGCATCGGTCGGGCGAAGGCGCGCTGGCTCGAGCTCTCGAGGTCGCCCCAGGAGCTGGCGGTCCAGGGCGCGATCAAGCGCGCGCTCGATCCGACAGGCCTGCTCAACCCAGGCGTCCTGGACGCGGGTGTCTGAGTCTCCTGCCGGACCGACTGGTGCGACCTGACAACAGTGCACAAGAACGCACTGGACTTTTGCAGACTCCGACTCGACAATCGCACGACGTGCTACCAGCACGATCGTCGTTACCGGGGGTTGGAGGGGCGGTCCATGAGACCGAACGATGGCCGGATTCGACGACGGGGGCAGCGCTTCCGATTCCTTGTCTGGTTTGCGCTTGTCGCGATCATCGCTACCGGGCTGATCGGCCCAACGGCAAGCGCTGCCGCATCGTCAGCAACCAATATCGGCGATCCGATCGACTGGACTGATCCCGACTTCCAAGGGTCGGCCGGGGAATGTGCCGACTGCGGGTCTGGCAGCAGGGCAGGTCCTCTGGCATTTCGTCCTGGTGCAGACGACCGCGCCCAAGGCAGGCTCTACCCTGACCGCCACGTTCGAGACGGCAGGTCCGGTCACTGTTGCCGCCGCCAAGAAGACGGGCGGAACCCTTCACTTCAACGTCGTGACGGGCCCCGACACGCTGCTGTCCGCATCGACGAACGTGTCCGGCCGCAGACTGAATTTGAGCCACATCTGCGCCGGCCCCCCGCCGACGCCGACGCCCACGCCGACGCCCGACGCCGACGCCGACACCGACACCGACGCCGACGCCGACGCCGACGCCGACGCCGACTCCGACTCCGGTGGAGTCTCCCACCCCGACCCCGACGCCGACGCCGACACCCATGCCGAGCCCGACGCCGACGCCGACACCCGACGCCGACGCCGACCCCGACGCCGACGCCGACGCCGACGCCAACGCCTCAGGCAAGCCCGACGCCGACGCCGACACCCATGCCGAGCCCGACGCCGACACCCATGCCGAGCCCGACGCCGACACCCATGCCGAGCCCGACGCCGACGCCGCTCCCATGCGGTGAAATCACTGGCACGGTTACGGATGCGTCGACGGGCCTGCCACTCGCGGGCGCGTTCGTTACCATCGTGGGCGCGAACCTCACCGCCAGTACCGCAGCAGACGGGACCTTCACCTTCCTGTGCGCCCCTGCGGGAGCACAACAGCTATCGACGCAGATGACCGGCTACGGGACGCGGACGGACAATGTGACCGTTCCGAGTGCTGGAACCGTCGACGTCGCGATTGCGCTCAACCCTGTTTCGAGTTGCGCGAGCGTCGGCGAAGTCAAGATCGTGCTTACGTGGGGAGACAGCCCGAGCGATCTCGATTCGCATCTTTCGGGCCCCGACATCGAAACCCCAGGTGGGACCCGCTTCCACCTTGCGTACTACGCGACGGACCCGGTTTCGTATGCGTCACTGGACGTGGACGACACGACGTTCGTTCGGGCCCGAGACGGTGACTGTGGGAAGGGTCGCCGCAGGCTTTGTTGCGGGTGACTACCACTACTGGATCGACAACTTCAGCCGATCGCCGGAGTACACGGGATCCAATGGGATCGTGACCCTCTCGCAGTGCGATGCCAACCTGACACCCGTGCAGCTACAACAGTTCGCGGTTGCCAGTGCGACGGGCGATCCGACGCTCGACCTCTGGCACGTCTTCGACTTCTCGCTGACGTCAACCGGGGCGCTCACGGTGACCTCGGTCCAGACGATCGTGGAGGGCGACGTCTCAACACGGTGCTCTAGCGCGCTCCTCGCGGCCGCGGCCCACGGCCCGACCGCACGAGCGCTTCGACGACCGGGACTCGGCTTCGCCGGGTCCCGGTCTTTCGGTGCTTGGCGTCGTCCCATCCGCGTCGGTCCGGACCGCCCGCGGATGACCGGTCCAGCGGCGCGCGAAGGACAGGCGGCCCGCGGGCGATCCAGAGGCCCACGCCGGCCCCGTCATTGCGGGTCCGGCTTGAATTCCGATACAATGACTCGGAATTAACCGAACCCTCACGCGCGGCGTCTCCGCGACGCCGAGGAGAGCCATGACCGCCACCCGCGACCTCGTCAAGGACCGACGCGACGAGTACGCCTTCCACGATGACATCGTGTACCTGGCGGAAACCAAGCGCGGCCTGACGCGGGAAACCGTCGAGGAGATCAGCCGGTTCAAGGATGAGCCGGACTGGATGCTCCAGTTCCGCCTCCGTGCCTACGACCACTTCGTCAAGCGGTCGATGCCGACGTGGGGCGGTGACCTCACGAAGATCGACTTCGACAAGATCGTCTACTACCGCAAGCCGTCCGAGCGCGAGGAGAAGTCCTGGGACGACGTCCCGGAGCAGATCAAGCAGACGTTCGAGCGGCTCGGCATCCCCGAGGCGGAGCGCAAGTTCCTCGCCGGTGTCGGCGCGCAGTACGACTCCGAGGTCGTCTACCACTCGGTCCGCGAGGAGCTGACGAAGATCGGCGTGGTCTTCATGGGCACCGACCAGGCGCTCAAGGAGTACCCGGAGATCTTCCGCAAGCACTTCGGCACGGTCGTCCCGCCCGAGGACAACAAGTTCGCGGCGCTCAACAGCGCGGTGTGGTCGGGCGGCTCGTTCGTGTACGTCCCCAAGGGCGTCGAAGTGCCGCTCCCGCTGCAGGCCTACTTCCGGATCAACGGCGAGAACACCGGCCAGTTCGAGCGGACGCTGATCGTCGTCGACGAGGGCGCGAAGGTCCACTACATCGAGGGCTGCACAGCGCCGATCTACGCGACCGATTCGCTCCACGCGGCAGTCGTCGAGGTCATCGCGCTGCCCGGGCGCGAAGGTCCGCTACACCACGATCCAGAACTGGTCGAACGACGTCTACAACCTGGTCACCAAGCGCGCCCACGCGCACGAGAACTCGACGGTCGAGTGGATCGACGCGAACACCGGCTCGCGCCT
>CAWGQH010000014.1:0-398994 GCA_963824735.1 uncultured Chloroflexia bacterium | reverse complement strand
ACGCAGCGGCCTCGGGTGGCGGGTAGCGTCCCCCTTATCCGCAGGCATCGCCCGCTGAGTCGTCAGCCGGACCTGGCCAGGAGCTTGGTCCATGCGCGCGCGCTGGCCTGCAAGAACCGTGCGTCGTCTGCGGTCGGCTCGAACCACCGGCCACCGAGGCCGACGGGCGGAGCGGGCAACTCGTGCCTCAGGTGTCGTTCCAGGTAGGCCATCGCGAGCTCCCAGCCAGCGCCAACGCCGACGATCGCGTCGGTGACCCCGTCCGGGGCCAGATCGGCGACGGTCGCGTGTTCCAGCTCGACAAGCGTCCGGTCATCGCCCAGCGGTGAGAGCCGGACCTCGACCTCGTCGGCCCGGCCGGGTCCGTACAGCCACGTGACGCACAGCGACCGGGGCGCGTCGCAGCGCATGATCCGGCCGTGTGCCGTGCCTTCGAAGCTGAACGTTCCGCCGAGGCGGAGATCACCCATTGGCTCGATGAACCACACCCGGAGGTGGCCGGGCTCAGTGATCGCCGACCACAGGCTCCTGACGGTCGTTGGATATGCTCGCTGAAGGAGCGCGGTGCGTGCCTCCCCGGCCGCGATGAGCTTCCGCCCGATTCTTCGTTTGCTGGTTTCGTTGCTCCAGAGGCGCGACGGGCGTGCCTCGATCGTCATCGTTCAGATTGCCTCTTCCGGCCCGGAGCACGCGCTTGTCGCGTGTCTCCACTCTTGGACAATGATCGAATCCCACCCGATCGCGCAACATAGGAACCTTCGGAAGCACGTCCCGGAGGTGACATCGGGCTCGCATCTGTCAGCCTCGGGCGCCACGGCGCGAACCTGGATGCCCGCACGCGACCGTCCAAGGCTCCGCTCCAGACCTACGCCTCGCCCTCCGATGGCCCCACAGGTTCGGTCCGCGCCAGCTCGCCGATCCACACGTGTCCGTCGCGGAACCGCTCGGCCTTCCAGATCGGCGCTCGCGCCTTGGTTTCGTCAATGGCGTAACGGGCCGCCTGGAACGCTGCGTCGCGATGGGGCGCGACCGCCACGATCGCGACCGACGCTTCGCCGAGGGGCACCTCCCCAGTGCGATGCACGATCGCCAGCCGCTCGACCCCGAACCGTTCCAGGATCTCGTCGGCGATCTGCCCGAGGACGCCGATGGCCATCGGTTCGTGCGACTCGTACTCGAGCGATTCGACGGAGCGTCCCGCGTGCTGCGCGGCCGCCGCCTCCTGGCCCGGCGCCGGCGTGCCGGGCGTTGCCCGGGTTCGACCGATGAACCCGACCACGGCGCCGTCCTCGGGCGTGGCGAGGCGCGCCTCCAGCTCGGCGAGGATGTCCGCCGCGAACGGCTCGGCCCGCAACTCCAGGACTCGTTGGACGGCCCCGCCGGACACAGGCGGGATCACGGCCAGCTCGTCGCCGTCTGCGAGAGGCGTGCCGGGCTCCGCGTAGTCGGCGTTGCGCGCGAACCGCACGAACGAGCGTCCGGGCGCGAGTGCCGGATAGCGGTCCACAAGCGCCTGCCATGCGTCCTCCACCGATCCGCCATCGGCCAGCTCGAGCGGCACCTCGCGCGTCCCGGCGAGCTCGCGCTGGATCGCGAACAGGCGGACCCGGATCCGCATGCCGTCAGCCGCGGAAGGCGGCGATCAGCAGGCCATCGCCGACCGGCAGGATCGTCGAGAAGAAGCGCGAGTCGGCGAGCAGCGCCGTGTCGAACGAGCGGATCGCCATCGTGTTCTCGTCGTCGGGGTCGCTCGGGCGAGTGCCGGACGCGCGGCCGCTCCACAGGACGTTGTCGGCAACGACGAGCGCGTTCGGCGCGAGGCGCGGGACGAGCTCCTCGAGGTAGGCCGTGTACTCGGGCTTGAGCGCGTCGATGAAGACGAGCTCGAACGGCCCGTCCAGCGCCGGTTCGCCCTGGCCGAACGCGGTCAGCGCCCGGGCGTTGATGACCGTGATCCGGTGATCGGCGATGCCCGCGTGGCGCCAGAACTCACGGGCCCGGTCGGTCCTCGAGCGGTCCGGGTCGATCGTGACGATCGTGCCGTCGTCCGGCTGGCCGAGCGCCAGCCACAGCGTTGAGTAGCCGATCGCCGTGCCGACCTCCACGATCCGCCGCCGGCCGGCGGCGAGCACCTGGAGCACCCGCCCTGAGTCGCGCGAGACGATCGGAATCCCTTCCGGCTCGCCGGCCTTCTCGATCTCGAGGAGCGCACCATCGGGCGGTGTCGACAGCGACTCGATCCAGTCGAGGTCGGTCGCATCGGGGATCCAGTCACGGTCGTCTTTCATCGCCACACCTTACCCCGGGCACGCCGGCCGCGGCCCGCGCCTCCTGGGCCGCTCAGACCAGCAGGCCGGCCCCGAAGTAGAGGCCCGCCGCGAGGATCGTCCCGGCGGCGACAGTGCCGACGTTGATGTACAGCAGCCCGGTGGCGGATTCCATCGAGCGCGAACGGGCCGTCTGGACCGCCGCCCACGACACGATCAGCGGGAAGATCAGGCCGATGATCAGGCGCATCCAGACGAAGAACGCCCACGATCCGCTGAGGGCGGCGAACGGGGCCACGTCGGCCGGCCCGGCGCCGGTCGCAATCCAGAACGCGAACAGCCCGATCTGGACCGCGAGGACACCCAGCAGCAAGCGCGATACCAGGACGAGAGGCGCTTCGGGCAGCTTCGGCGTCACCAGGTACCAATGCCCCAGGATCATTGCTGCGAAGACGCCGCCGATCGACGCCGCGAGGAAGGCCAGCTGGAACAGGAGCCCGACGGTCGATCCGCTGCCCCACGCCAGCGCGCCGAAGACCAGGACGAGGAGCCCGGCCGCCAGCGCGACGATGCCGGCATAGCGGGAGATCGGCCGGTTTCGGAGCAGGAACAGGTCTGCCGCGCCGATCAGGACGAACGCGGCGAGCGCTGCCCGGCGGGGTGCATCGAAGGCCGGGTTCGCGACGACCGGCGAGTCGCCCAGCGTTGCCGGTAGCGCGCCGTCCGAGAACCATGCCAGCACCCCGAACAACAGCGCGCAGATGACCGTGAAGCGCACGAATCCGGGCGTCGCGGAGGTCCGCCAGCGGGCCAGCAGGGCGATCGCGTAGGCGCCGACCGCCAGTCCGCTGAGCACGGTCCAGTTGATGTAGGCCAGGTTGCTGGCGATCTGCTGCGCGGGCACGGGATGCGAGTGTAGCCGCGCGTTCCGGCGGATAGGATCAACGCACCAGGCGACGCAGCCGGAGGCAGATGGTGGCACTCGATCGCGACACGACCTTCACATGGAACGGCCATTCCTGTTTCGAGATCCGGTCACCGGGTGGCAAGGCCCTCGTCCTGGACCCGTTCCTCGCAAACCCGAACAGCCCGAAGACCGCCGACCAGGTCGAGGCGTGCGACGTGATGCTCGTGACGCACGGGCATTTCGACCACATGGGCGACGCCGTGGCGATCGCCTCGAGACTCCGTCCGGCGTGGCCGTGCATCCACGAGATGAGCCTGTGGCTCGGTCGCCGGCTGCCTGGCGGGATGGACGCCGCGATCGGCATGAACAAGGGCGGGACCGTCGAGGTCGCCGGGATCAAGGTCACGATGGTCCACGCCGACCACTCGGCTGGCGACTGGAACCCCGGCGGCGAGACCACCCTGTACCTGGGCGACCCGATCGGGTTCATCCTCGAGTTCGAAAACGGGTTCCGGGTCTATGCCGCCGGCGACACCGACGTGTACGGCGACATGCGCTACATCCGCGAGCTGTATGCGCCCGAACTGGCCCTCCTGCCGATTGGCGGGCACTACACGATGGGGCCGCGCGGAGCGGCGATCGCCGCTGAGCTGCTCGGCGTGCAGCACATCATCCCGACCCACTACGGGACGTTCCCGATCCTGACCGGCACCCCGGACCAGCTCCGCTCGGAGCTGGCCGCGCGCGGGCTCTCCGGGGTGCAGGTCCACTCGCCCGAGCCGGGCGGGACGGTGAGCTGAGGGCGCATCAGTCCAACGTCAGCTCCCAGGTATCAGGAAACGCGTCCGAGCTGGCCGTGCCGCCAAAGAGCAGGACGCGGCTGTTGCCCGGGTCGTCGATGAGCGCTGCGCCGTGGCGGGCCGCCGGGCGGGCACCCTGCGGCCGCAGCTCCTCGAAGGCGAGCGATCGGCCGTCGACGCGATAGACGTCGCGCAGGTACTCGCCGTCCAGCCCGAGCCCGCCGAACACCACGACGTCGTCGCCGTGCCGCGTCGCGGCAGGGAGATTGCGCTCCGGCGGGAGCTGGCCGTCGACCATCGCCCACTGCCCGGCATCCAACGCCCACAGATCGCCCAGCGCGCGGACGCCGGTCGTCTGGCCCGCGTAAAGCGCGAGCCGGCCATCCGCGGTCAGCCAGCATGCGTGCAGGCAGCGGACCACGGGCTGGTCCCCGTCAGGGGTCTCGTCCGACCACGTCCCGGCTTCGAAGTCGTACGCGCGAGTGTCCGAGAACCGGACGCCGTCCTCGGTGAAGCCGTGGCTGATCCACAGCCGCCCATCCTCGCCGATCGCGGAGCACGATCCGTACCGGGCGACGGGTTTCGGCCCGTCATTCGGGAGGCGCGACCAGTCGTTTGCCACGGGGTCGTACGCCCAGAGGTCGTCGAAGAAGGCCGTCGGTCCCGCCTGGCCGGCCCACACGACGAGGCCGACGCCGTCCACCCAGACGGCCTCGTGGCCGAAGCGCGCCGCGGGCCCCCGGCCGCCCGGGTCAAGGGCCTGCCATGTGTCGGACGCAAGGTCGAACGCCCAGATGTCGTCGTACACCTTCGAGCCGTCCCGGCCGCCGAACAGGTACGCAGTCCGCGTCGAAGGATCGAGCGTCCACGTGTGGTCCTCTCGGGCGCTGGGGGCCGTCGCCCGGCTCGAGCTTCCGCCAGGCCGTCGCCACGGGCGGCGCGGATACGGCCGCGGATGGAGAGATGCTCGGCGACGTCGATGGTTCGCTCGTGGGTGTCGAGGGAGCCGTCGTCGATGGCGGCGCCGCGGTCGGTGACGCGGGCATCGCGGGCGACTGCGTCGTCCCGCCACAGGCTGACATCGCCAGCGCCAGGACGGCTCCAACCACGGCTCCTCGCATGACGCGATCCTAGGTGACGCTCTGTGACGGATGGATGACGCGCTGCGACGTACCCTCGAACTTCGAAGGCTACCCGTCGCCGCGCATCAACGACCCGAGCCGCTCCGTCAGGCGCAGGTTCTCGCGGTAGTCGATCGGGACCTCGACGACAGCCGGTCCCGGCACGTCCAGCGCGCGCATCAGGGTCGGATAGAGGTCGTCCGCGGAGGCCGGCCGGAAGCCGGCCAGCCCGAACGATTCGGCGTAGGCGACGAAGTCCGGGTTGCCGAATTCGACCGCGAACGGCCGCCCGAACTCGTTGCGCTGCTTCCAGTCGATCAGCCCGTAGCCGTCGTCGCGCCAGATCACGACCGTGACGTTGGCGCCGATCCGCTTGGCCGTCTCCAGCTCCTGGCTGTTCATCAGGAAGCCGCCGTCGCCGCACAGCGCGACGACCTTCCGGTCGGGGTGGACCAGCTTGGCCGCGATCGCGCCGGGCAGCGAGATGCCCATCGCCGCGAAGCCGTTCGAGATGATCACGGTGTTCGGCTCGTAGGCCTGGTAGAGGCGCGCGACCCAGACCTTGTGGGCGCCGACGTCCGACACCACGATGTCCGACGGGCCGAGCGCCCGTCGCAGGTCGGCGATCGCCCGCTGGGGCTTGATCGGGTAGCCCTGGTCCGCCTCGTTTGCGCCGAGCTCGGCGAGCAAATCGGTACGCAGGTCGGCGTGGACGAGGATCTCGCGGGCTTCGTGGCGCTCGCCGGCGTCGCGGCCACCGATCCCGTGCGGCAGGACCGCCGCCAGCAGCCGGCGCAGCGTCCCGTCGATGTCGCCGATCGAGCTCGACCTCCGGCCGGTAGGCGGCATCCACCTCGGCCGGCGTCGTGTCGATGTGGATGATCCGTTTCGACCGCTCGGGGTTCCACCACGACGGCGCGTATTCGACCGGGTCGTAGCCGACCGACACGACGAGGTCCGCGCGGTCGAAGCCCGACAGGACGTGGTCGCGCGTCTGCAGCCCGACCGCCATCAGCGACAGGTGCGACCGGTCGTCGACCGCGCCCTTGCCCATGAACGTCATGGCGACCGGGACGTGCAGGCCGCGCGCCAACGCGCGGAGCTCGGGGGCGGCGCCGCGGCGGAGGACGCCGTTGCCGGCGAGGACGATCGGGCGCTCCGACGCTGCGAGCAGCCGCGCGGCGTGGGCGATTGCCTCATCGGTCGGCTCCGGGAAGTAGGCCTTGCTCGGCTGCAGCGGCCCGATCTCGTCGCCGCCCTCGGGCGGCGAGGCGGCCAGGTTCTCGGGCAGCTCGATGTGCGTCGGGCCTGGCTTCTCGAGCGTCGCCACGCGGAAGGCCTTGCGGACGATCTCGGGGATCGCCTCGACCCGCTCCACGCGCGTGTTCCACTTCGTGACCGGCGCGAACATCTGGACGATGTCGACGACCTGGTGGGCCTCCTTGTGGAGCTTGTCCGAGGAGGCCTGGCCGGTGATCGCGACCATCGGGGCGCGGTCGAGGTACGCGTCGGCGATGCCGGTGACGAGGTTCGTCGCGCCCGGCCCCAGCGTGCCCATCGCGACCGCGGCTCGACCCGTGAGGCGCCCATGGACGTCAGCCATGAACGCCGCGCCCTGCTCGTGCCGGGTGGTCACGTGGCGGACCGACTCGGTCCGCGACAGCGCGTCGAGGATGTCCATCGTCTCCTCGCCGGGCACCGAGAAGACCCACTCGCAGGACTCCGCGGCGAGGCAGTCGACAAGGAGGTCCGCGGCGGTACGGGCCGGGCGGGCAGGCGCAGTCACCCACCGAGTCTAGCGGTCGGCTGGCGTCCGACCCGCCGGACGTGGCACGTCAGTCGGGGTTGGTGCCTTCGCTCGTGTCGGCGCCGCCGCGGTTCGGCTTCTCCTTGCACTGGCCGGGCGGGAAGCAGTCGCCGAACTTCGCCTCGAACCGATCGGCCTTCTCCTGGCTCCAGCCCAGGGTGACCTTCGCCGACCCGCTTCCAACCGCCGGCCCACGGCGGCTTGCCGCCCTCGCGCAGCGCCGTGCCGTTGACGGTCTCGACGTCGACCTCGGTCGAATCGGCCGCCTTCTCGCCGACGATCTCGACGGACTTGCCGACGAACGGCTTGAGGGGATGGTCGTCGCCGTAGAACCACGACGGCCCCGCCTCGAGCGTATACGTCGTTCCACCGCTTTGGATCGTGTACGTCGTCTTCGCCCTCGGCGTCCGTCGAGGAGGCGACCGTGCCGTCGACCGTGATCGGGTCCTTCGCGACCTTCTCCTTCTTCGCCTTTCCGGAGTTGCCCGGCCCGTCGGGCGACGTCGACGGCTCCGCGGCGAGCGTGGGCAACGCGACGACAATCGCGAGGACCGCGAGTGCGGTGACGAGAAGGATCGGTCGGCGCTTCATGGGCGCACCGTACACGCGAAGCGCGGGAACGAACCTGAGAAGTCGCTGAGAGTACGACGGTGGGGTTGCGTTCACGCCCCGGTCGGCATCCAATGGCGCCGTGCAGGACGACCACGCGCCTCCGCTTGTACTTGTGATCGACGATGAGCCCGGGATCGTCGATTTCATCGAGGTCGGCCTTCGCGAGGAGGGATATGCCGTCGTCGCGGCAAGCACCGCTGCAGAAGGACTCCGAGCGCTGCGTGAGCGGCCTCCGGACGTGGTCGTCCTGGACGTCGGTCTCCCGGATCAGGACGGCTTCTCGCTCCTCGCACGCATGCGTGCCGAAAGTGACGTGCCCGTGGTGATGCTCACTGCAAGCGGTGAGGTGGACGACCGGATCCGCGGCCTCGAGCTGGGTGCCGACGACTACATCGCCAAGCCATTCCACTTTGCCGAGCTGGTCGCGCGTGTTCGGGCGTTGCTCCGCCGACGTGAGCCGCGTCGCGACGTCCTCAGGTGGCGGATGTCTCGCTTGATGCACGAACGCGCGAGGTCCGGCGGGGCGGTCGACCGGTGCAGCTCACCGCCCGCGAGTACGAGCTCCTGGAGCTTTTCCTCCGCCACCCCGGCGAGGTCCTGTCGAAACAGGCGATCCTCGAGCGATTGTGGGGCTACGCCTTCGACGCGAACCTCGTCGAGGTGTACGTCGGGTACCTGCGCCGCAAGCTCGGCGAGCCGCCCCTCATCGAGACCTTGCGCGGCGCGGGCTACCTGTTGCGAGCGGCCGAGTCATGAGCCGCTTCGGCACGCTGCGGTGGAGGCTCACCGCGCTGTACGCCGCTGTTGCCGCCGTCATGCTGATCGTCGTCCTGGCGATCGGCGGAGCGGTCGTGGAGACAGCGCTGCTGCAGAGCACCGCGGAGCGCCTCGAGATCGAAGCCGGACTGGTGGTCGCGGACGCGACTGGCGGCAAACGCGGTCCGCGCGCAACCGACCTCGCAGCCGGTGACCTCGCCACCGTTCTCGGGGGCCAGGGGACGGCCGTCGTCATCCTCGACGGCGCCGGCGGAACGCTGGCCGCCGAGCCCAACGGCGCGTCAACGCCGATCGTGACGGCCCGGCTCGACAGCGCGGACTATGCCGCCGCACTTGCACAGGGAGAGTCCGTGACCGGCGTTCGAACCCTGCCCAGCGGCGAGCGTGTCCTGGTGGTTGCCGCGCCCGTCGAGCTGCGAACACCGGGCCCGGGCAACGGGAATGGCAACGGGAACGGGAACGGCCGGGGCCTGGGCAACGGAAACGGGAACGGGAACGGCCGGGGCCTGGGCAACGGAAACGGCAACGGGAACGCTGACGTCGCTGAAAGGCCGGCGAATGCCGTCGCCCAGCTCGCGGTCTCCCTGGCGCCCATCGATGCCACCCTGGCCCAGCTCCGACTCGTCACAGGCATCGTCGCCGGTGTGGTCCTCGTCCTCGCCGCTGCGGCGGCGTGGGCGATTACACGGCGTGGCCTCGGGCCACTCGACCGGATTACTGCGACCGCGGACCGGATCGCCGCCGGCGACCTCGCGGCCCGGACCTCGCTGCGGCCCGGCGACGACGAGGTGGGACGCCTCGCCGGGGCGTTCGACGGGATGGCGTACCAGGTGGATGCGACGCTCCAGGCACACCGCCATTTCGCCGCTGACGCATCGCACGAGCTGCGTTCGCCGCTCACGGTGCTGGGTGGCTACGTCGACGTGCTCGCACGAACTGACCTTGACTCCGAGACACGCGCCCGGACGCTGGCGGTGATGCGTCGGGAGATCGATCGGTTGACGCGCCTTTCGTCGGATCTGTTGCTGCTGACCCAGCTCGAGGCGGGTGGGGGCCGACTCGCAACACGCGAGGTCGACCTCGGCGATCTCGTCGAGGACATCGGCGCCGCGGCAAGGATCATGGGTCCGGATCAGCGAATCGACGTTGTCCGAAACGGGCCGGTGCCGGTCGTCGCCGATCCGGATCGACTCACCCAGGCGCTCATGAACCTCGTCGACAACGCGGTGCGCCACACGCCGGCCGGTGGCGCAGTCAGGCTCAGTGTCGAGCGACGGGACAGCCTGGCGGTCGCGGAGGTTCGCAACGACGGGGCGGCCATCGCGCCCGAGGACCTGGATCGTGTGTTCGATCGGTTCTACCGCGTGACGGACGGTGCGGCTACGCAGAACGGGCACCACGCCGGACTGGGCCTCGCGATCGTCAAGGCCATCGCCGAAGCGTCGGGTGGACGCGCCGCCGCTTCGAGCGACGCCGCAGGCACCAGCTTCTCGATCCTGCTTCCGGCGGCCGACTAGGAACGAGCGCCTGGGCGCTAGTCGGCGAGCCGTTCGTCGTAGCGCCGGTCGCGCCAGGCGAGCGCGGCCTGCAGCCCGTCGCGCCGGACGATCTCGTCCCACTCGCGCTGCTCGGGCGTGTCGGCGGCATTGATGATCGCCCCGAGGTCGATGCCGGCTTCGATCGCCTCACGGAAGCCCATCGCGTCCATCGCCCGGTTGAGCATGCGCTTGGTCGGGGCCATGACCTCGGGCGGCGTGCGCGCGATGCGGTCGGCGAGGGCGTCGACCTCGGCGGCGAGGCGGTCCGCCGGGACCACCCGGTTCACGAGCCCGATCCGCTCGGCCTCGACGGCGTCCACGAGATCCCCGGTGAACAGCAGCTCGCGGGTCTTCTTCTGGCCGACGAGATATGGCATGAGGAGCGCGACCGGGGCCGAGCCGTAGCGGATCTCGGGCTCGCCGAGCTTGGTCCCTTCGGCAGCGACGACCAGGTCGCACGCCATGGCAAGCTCGAGACCGCCGGCGAGCGCATAGCCGTGGACCTGGGCGATGACCGGCTTCGGGCAGTCGAGCAGCTTGAGGGTCGCGGCGACGTCCGCGGCCAGGAGGTCGCGCCACGCGACCGGGCCGCCGATGTCGCCGCTCGCTTCCTCCTCGAGGTCGTACCCGGCGCAGAACGCGCGCCCCGCGCCGCCCAGGGCGATCACGCGGACCTGCGGGTCGGCGGCAGCCTGGTCGACCGCCGCAGCCAGGGCCTCGACGAGGTCCGCCGAGAGCGCGTTGAGCTTGTCCGGCCGGTTGAGCGTGAGCCGCACGCCCCATGGCGTCCGCTCGGTGAGCAGGAGCGCCTCAGCCATCGAGCACGACCAGCGCATCGACGATCGTCGCGCCGTCGGGACCTGCGATGACCGGGTTCAGGTCGATCTCGGCGATGTCCGATCGTTCGGTGGCCAGCTGCCCGAGCGCGACGATCAACCGGCAGACCGCGTCGAGATCGACGGCCGGCTCGCCGCGGTACCCGTGCAGCAGCGCAGAGGCCCGAAGCTCGTCGAGCATCTCGCGGGCTGCCTGCGTGGGCACCGGGGCGAGGCGGATCGCCACGTCGTCGAGCACCTCGGCGAGGACGCCACCGAGGCCGACGAGCACCGCCGGCCCGAACTGCTCGTCGCGCTCCATGCCGACGATGAGCTGCACGCCGTCGGGGATCATCGGCGCGACGAGCAGGCCGGTTCGAGTCGCTGCTGCCGGCAGCGGCACCGCGAGGAGTTCCCGGGCGGCCGCCTCCACCGCGTCAGCGTCGGCCAGGCGGACCCGAACCCCGCCGATCTCCGACTTGTGGGCGAGCCCGGTCGCGTCGAGCTTCAGCACGACGGGATAGCCGAGGACGTCGGCCGCGGCGACGGCCGCTTCCGCGGTCACGGCGCGGATCGTTCGCACGATCGGCAGGCCCGCTGCCCCGAGCACCTCGAGACTGTCGATCTCGGACAGGACGCTTCGCTGGATCGCGCGAGTCGTCGGCGGCTCCGGCGCCACACCAGGGTCGAGGCCGTAGGTCGTGCGGTCGGCGGCGAGGGCGGGCCACCGACCCCGCCACGGACCGGCCTGCTGCCGCTCCCCACGTCGGCGCTCCCAGCGGGCCAGCGATGCGATCGCCGTGCATGCCTCGACCGCTCCCCGCAGCAGCGGCGCACCCCCACCCTCGGTGTCGAGCACGTGCTTCGTCTCGGGCGGCGGCTCGCCCGAGGTCAGCGAGATGTAGACGGGGAGGAGCTCGGGGTGGTCCGCGGTCGCGGCCAGAAGCTGGCGGGTGACCTCGTTCGCGGTGTTGACCTCGGAGGGCAGTGAACGGTACGGGAAGTCATGGACGATGGCGAGCACGTCGTACGCGCCACTCGCCGCGAGTGCCCGGAAGCACGCGCCATACGCGATCTCGGCATCGGCCGCGCCCCACGGATCGAGCGGGTTGCCGACGTAGCCCATCGTCGGCAGCTCGGCCAGGATCGCGTCGCGAGCCAGGGGCGGGATCGGTGGCAGGTCCACGCCGGTCCGCGGGACCAGGTCGGCGATCAACGACGCCTCTCCGGTCGAGACCGTCACGACGCCGGTGCGGCCGCGCCCGATGCCCCTGCCGGTTCGTCGCGTCCCTTCCACGAGCTCGGCGGTCTCGAGCAGCTCGTCGAGATCGTGGCAGCGGATCACGCCGGCCGCGTCGAGCGCCGCATCGGTGACACGGGCCTCGCCGGCAAGGGACCCGGAATGCGCGACCGCGGCCGCCTGGGCCTGCTCGGAGCGCCCGACCTTGAGGACCATGATCGGCTTCCCGACCTCGAGCGCCCGGTCGGCCAGGGCCAGGAAGCGCTCAGGCCGCTTGAACCCCTCGACGAAGAGGATGACCGAGTGCGTCTCCGGATCGTCGAGGCAGTAGGCGAGGTAGTCGCAGATGTCGAGGACGACCTCGCTGCCGCACGACACGATCCGGCTGAACCCGACTCTCGAGCCGGCATGGATGAACGCATCGGTGACCGAACCCGACTGGGCGATCCCGGCCACGCCGCCCCGCGGCTGGTACGGCGACACGTCGCCGATGTAGGTCGCGCTGTTCGCGGTGAGGTCGACAACGCCCATGCAGTTCGGGCCGACGAGCGCGATCCCGTGCTCGCGCGCGATCCGCGCGACGTCGAGCTGCATTGCCGCTGCGGCTTCGCCTCCTTCGACCACTCCCCCGCCGGGAATGATCACGGCGGGGACGCCCGCCGCTGCCGCTGCCTCCGTCACGACGGCGGCCCTGAGCGGGTTGAGCGCCACGACAGCGACGTCCGGCCGCTCGGGCAGCGCCTCGAGCGATGGGTAGCACGGCTGGCCGTGGAGCTCGTCGTACTTGGGGTTCACGAAGTGGCAGCGGGTCGCGCTGCCCATCACCCGAAGGTTGTCGCGCACCGTCTCCGCGATCCACGACCGCGGCGAGGCTCCCACGACCGCCACGGAGCGCGGGGCGAACAGCGGCCGCAGGTCGATCGTGGACGGTCTCGCGGAGGGTTCGGCGGTCACCCGACCACCCGCCCGACCCCGCGCTTCTCGAGCGCGCGGGCGACGATGAGCCGCTGGATCTCCGACGTGCCCTCCCAGATGCGGTCGACGCGCAATTCGCGCAGGAACCGTTCCGGAGCGAACTCGCGCATGTAGCCGCGCCCGCCGAACACCTGCACGACACGATCGGCGCAGCGCCAGGCGGCCTCGGACGCGAACAGCTTCGCAAGCGACGCCTTGGCGTGGACCACCTTCGGATCGGCACCGGTGTCGGCGAGCCACGCGCATTCGCGCGTCAGGAGCCGGGCCGCCGACGCGTCGGCAGCCGAGTCGGCAAGCGGGAACGACACGCCCTGGAAGTCGTAGATGCGCTCGCCGAACTGGATACGCTCCGTCGCCCATTCGACCGCCAGCGTCAGCAGCCGTTCCATGGCGCCGCTGCAGCGGGCTCCGATGTGGATCCGCTCCTCGACGAACCACTCGTTCGTGAGCTCGTCGGCCGCACCCACGGCCCCGAGCCGCTGGGTGTCCGGCACGCGCACGTCCTCGAGCACGAACTGGGGGTGCCGGTCCGCGAACGTGTGCGTGTAGTCGGGGTCGTGCTGCACGCGCACGCCGGGGGTGTCGTAATCGACCAGGAAGAGCGTCGGCAGCCGCTCGCCGCCCTCCAGGACGACGCAGTGGAAGATCATGAAGTCGGTGTCGTCCGGACCTGTGACGAACCACTTCTCGCCGTTGAGCACCCACTCGCCGGTGGCGCCGTCAAGAATTGCCGTCGCGGCGAGGTTGCGGGCGTCGGAACCCGCGGCTGTCCTCGGTGATCGCGTAGCTGCCGGAACGCTCGCCGCGCAGACTCGGATCGAGGTACCGCCGCCGCTGCTCCGCGTCGCAATGGATCAGCGCGTTGTAGCCACCCGGAACGTACGACCACAGACCGCCCGTCACCTGCCCGAACTGCTCGTGGACGAGCACCTGCTCGAGCACGCTCCAGCCCTGGCCGCCGACCTCCTTCGGGAACGAGCCGCCGTGCAGGTTCGCCTCGATCGCCGCGCGACGGAGGTCGTTGCCCCAGTCGCGGGGCACACGCCCGTTGGCGCGCTCGAACTCGACTTCGCGCGGCTGCAGGACGTCACGGACGAAGCGTCGGGCACGGTCCTGGAGCTCGAGCTGGGCCGGCGACAGCGTCAGGTCCATGGCGCCGCTGAGGATGGCCCGCGCGTTGCGACGTGCGAGCCGCCGTCCCGTTGACCGGGACGCGCGCGGCCGGCACGCGGAACATCGACCTTTTCCTGGTGATGCGACTTCCCGGCATCGCTCGGATGGGCTGGCTGCGGCTTGCCGCGATCCGACTCCCGGACTTGATGCCGGGAAGTTGCATACGGGACCGAAGTGACGATCCCGCCCAAGCGCGGCTGGCGGCCGTCAGCCCGGCTGGGCGAGCACCAGGATGCGGACCTCGGTCATGTCCTCGATGGCCCAGCGCAGACCCTCGCGGCCGAGCCCCGAGTCCTTCACGCCGCCGTACGGCATGTGGTCGATCCGGTATGTCGGAACGTCGTTGACGATCACGCCGCCGACCTCGAGCCGGTCGAACGCGGACCAGGCGTTGGTCAGGTCGTTCGTGAAGACCCCGGTCTGGAGGCCGAACATCGAGTCATTCACCGCACGCACGGCCTCGCCGAAGTCGGTGAAGCGCTCGACGACCACGAGCGGCGCGAAGGCCTCGTTCGAGCAGACCTGGGCGGTCACCGGGACGCCGCTCAGGATCGTCGGCGGGAAGAACAGGCCCTTCGGCTCGCCGCCCAGCAGCAGCTCGCCGCCGAGGGCGACCGCCTCGTCGACCCAGCGCTTCGTCCGGCCGACGGCATTGGCGTCGACCATCGGACCGACGTCGGTCGCCGGATCGAGGGGATCGCCGAGCTTGAGCGCCGTCGCGGCCGCGATGAACCGCTCCATGAAGGGCTCGTACACCGAGTCGTGCACGAAGAGGCGCTGGACGCTGATGCAGATCTGGCCGGCGTACGCGAACGCTCCAACGACCATGCGCTTGGCGGCCCAGTCGAGATCGGCGGTCGCATCGACGATCGCCCCGGCGTTGCCGCCGAGCTCGAGCACGACCTTCTTCTTGCCGGCCCGCTCCTTCATCCGCCAGCCCACGGACGGGCTGCCGGTAAAGGTGAGCAGCTTGAAGCGGTCGTCGGCGACCATCCGGTCGCCCAGCTCACGCGTCATCGGCAGGATCGAGACCATCCCGGCGGGCACGCCGGCCGACTCGATGATCTCCGCCACGGTGAGCATCGTCAGCGGGTCCTTCGATGGCGGCTTCAGCACGATCGGGTTGCCCGACGCGATCGCCGGCGCGACCTTGTGCGCGGCGAGGTTCAGCGGGAAGTTGAACGGGCTGATCGCGGCGATCGGACCGATCGGGAAGCGCCGCGTGATGCCGATCCTGCCGCGCGACGCCGGCATCAGGTCGAGCGGGATCGTCTCCCCGAAGATCCGCTCTGCCTCCTCGGCACCCAGCCGGAAGGTCAGCGTCGCCCGGTCGACTTCGACCAGCGCGTCGCGCACGGGCTTGCCGGACTCGAGCGCGATGAGCCGGCCCAGCTCCTCCCGGCGTGCCTTGAGCCCGGCGCTGACCTCGCGGAGGATGCGCCCTCGCTCGTAGGCGGGCAGGTCGCGGGTGACCTCGAACGCGGCGACGGCCGCCTGGACCGCCTCCTCGTACTGCTCGGGAGTGGCGTTGAACGTGGAGCCGGCGGGCGCCGAGTCGTCGGCCGGGTTGGCGACGACCAGCGGATCGGGCGACTCGACCCAGCGCCCCGCGAGGAAGATCGGGTGCGGCTTCGAACCGACTTCTACGGACATCTCGCTCCTCGGACTCTGGCGGACGGTCCGATGGTACTGCGCGACGCGATCCGGCACGGTTGCGCGAATCGAAGCGGGCCGCCCGATGGACGGCCCGCATTCTTCTTCCTCGCGGCTCTGGCGTCACATGGCTGCCGATCAGTTGAGCGGACAGCCCTTCTCGTTAGCCGTGGCGAGGAGGTTCTTGAGGGCGTTGTAGTTCCCGCCCGGGTACACGGCATTGAATGCCGTGACGATCTGGGCGGTTGTGTACGGATAGTTCGGACTGACTTCGGGGTTTGCCGAGTTCAGCAACGCCGCGACCGTGTGGCGGCCGAGGGCATTGAGCTTGCCGCCCTTCAGTTTCAGCACGTCGCGGAGCGTCAAGCCGTTGAAGGCGTTGTCGAATCCCGCCGAGACGAAGGAGTCGGTCGGGTCGTATGGATCGCTCCACGAGTCGAAATGCTGGCTCTGCTTCCAGTAGCCAGGCGTACAACCCTCCGGCGTCGGCGTCGGCGTCGGCGTCGGCGTCGGGGTCGGGGTCGGGGTTGGGGTCGGGGTCGGGGTCGGGGTCGGTGTCGGTGTCGGTGTCGGTGTCGGTGTCGGTGTCGGCGTCGGCGTCGGCGTCGGCGTTTCGACCGGCGTCGGCGTCGGCGTTGGCGTTTCGCCGGGTGTCGGTGTCGCGACCGGCGTCGGAGTGGGCGTCGGCGTCGCGACCGGGCGTCGGCGTCGGCGTCGGGGTGGCACCAGGCGTCGGAGTGGGCGTCGGGGTCGGCGTCGGTGCGACGACGGCGCCCGGCACGCAATCGGTCTGGACATTCGCAACTGTGACCAACCGGATGTTGTCGATGAACGTTGCCGAGTCGTAGTCCTGGTCCCCCTGGTCGAAGATCGAGAGGAACAGTGGGTGAGCGCCGGAGCCGATCGGGCTCGCCGCCTGGAGGCGGACGGTTGCACCGTCATACGTCGTCCCAGCGGCATTGCCGATACTCATGCTCGTCGCGCCCGTGCTGTTGATGCTGACAACGTCGCCGGTGCTGTCGAAGGCGAAGTTGTTCGGCGCCGAGATCGTGCTGCCGCTGGTCGTCCAGGTCGAGCTGTCCACCTCGGCGATAAATGCGTCGTTGAACTGGGTGCCGACGAACTCCGAGAACTCTTCCGAGTAGAACGCGAAGTCGAGGATCAGGCAGTTCGCACCGGCGGGGACGTTCAGGTCGAGCCTCAGGATCGTGACATCCAGGTCCGTGTTACCGCGAACGTTGTTCCCGCCGAGGAGGATCCCGGTGTTCCCCACCGTGTTGGCGTCGTCCGCGAGGTTGACGTCCCCCGTCGTCAGGATTCCGAACGTCCCTCCGTTCGTCGGAAAGAAGCTGAGCGCGTCGGACGTCCCGTTCGGCGTGCCATTTGGTGGATGGGCGGCGAAGGACGCCGCGGTCAGCGCCCCAGGATTTGCCAGCATCGCGTTGGCAAGTGCCGTCGCACCCGTGGCGTCATTGGTGACAGGAACGATGGTCGCCGCGAAGACAGCTCCCGGGACGACGATCGCGCTTGTCGCGATCACTGCCGTCGCGAGGGCCGCCGCCAGCCCGCGACGCCGTCTCGATCTCATGCGTGGACTCATGATCACCCCCAATAGAAGGAGTCGGAACACGTTGAAATCGAACGCTTCGCCGGGTCCACCTCCCCCCTGGCTGCGCGTTGCGACGGCTGGCGTGATCGTGCCATCCCCGTGCCGCGGAATCGTCCCCCATCCCGACGGCGATGTCGCTCGCGAAATACGGTCTTGGGCTATGCGTGGTGTAGCAGCCAGCCACCGCCCCGTCAACATCAAATTCGTGTACAGCTGAAACCCTTGCTCGGCGGTACCCTCTCGAGGATCGCTTGATCCCACAGCCAATGGAGGACGCATGACCCAGGCACCGAACCTGCGTGCGGCCCTGCGCGTCCAGCCCGGCGGGCGCTTCGACCTCGGCGACGTGGACCCCGGCGCGACATTCGGCTTCGACAAGGAGCGGGCGAAGGTCATCACCGACGGCCTGCTCGACCGCCTGACCGAGCTCCAGGAGCGGCTGTGGGCCGAGCAACAGCGGTCGGTGCTCATCGTCCTGCAGGGCATCGACGCAGCCGGCAAGGACGGCACCATCCGCAAGGTCATGACCGCGTTCAACCCGCAGGGCTGCCCGGTCGCGAGCTTCAAGGTGCCGTCGACCGAGGAGCTCGCCCACGACTTCCTGTGGCGGATCCACAGGCGTGTCCCGGGCAGGGGCGAGGTCGGCATCTTCAACCGCTCGCACTACGAGGACGTCCTCGTCGTCCGGGTGCACGAGCTCGTTCCGAAGGACGTCTGGAAGGCTCGCTACGACCAGATCGTCGCCTTCGAAGACCACCTCACCGCCAACGGCACGACAATCGTCAAGTTCTTCCTGTACATCGACAAGGACGAGCAGCTCGAGCGCTTCCGGGCGCGCTACCAGGACCCCACGAAGCGCTGGAAGTTCGCGCTCGGCGACCTCGAGGAGCGCAAGCGCTGGGACGACTACATCGCCGCTTACCAGGACGCGCTGGCGCAGACGTCGACGGATCGTGCGCCGTGGTACGTCATCCCCGCCAACAAGAAGTGGTTCCGCGACCTCGCCATCGCGTCGATCGTGGGCGACACGCTCCAGGAGCTCGATCCGCAGTACCCGGAACCCGTGGACCTGCCGGAGGGGCTGGTCATCGAGTAAGCGTGTCGAATCGGTCGCCGAATTCGATCACCCAGCCGGCGACGGAATCGCCGAACTCCGCGACCTCGTCCTCGGCGACACCGGTGAGCGCTCGCTCCCAGGACAGCGAGCGGTTCAGGCAGCCGAAAACGCGGGCCACCGTGGCTGCTCGCGCCATGGTCGGTGTCGACGCGACGTCGGTCCACGCGTCGAGGTAGGCGGCCTCGAGCCGCGCGAACGCGGCGTCCTGTTGGGGGATGCCCGTCTTGTGGGCAATCGAGCTGAACGTCGTGGTCAGCGTCGAGAACGGGTGGGCCACGACGGCGTCGCCCCAGTCGAAGAACCGGTCGCCGTCCGGCCCGACCAGGACGTTCCCACCGTGGAGGTCGTCATGCTGCACGCTCGGCCGAATGCCGCTGGCGCCGAGCTCGGCGGCAATGGCTGCCACCTCTGGGAGCTTCGTGCGAAGTGTTCGCCGAGCGACCTCGCCTTCCGCACGTTCATCGGCGGTCAGGCGCGTCCACCACGCGTCATCGTCGAGCAGCCGTGCCAGCTCCCCGGGGAGTGCCTCGGGACGTCCGTCCGGGACGCCGGCACCGAGCATCGCCGCGAGCGCCTCGGCGGATTCGAGCGACCGTTGCAGCTCCGCGTACTCGGCGAGGATCCGCTCCCAGGCCGCGAGGTCGAAATCGCCGGTGCCGTCGGGGCGCGTCTGGCGGAGGGTCGGCCCGGCATCGTCGAGCAGCAGCCATGGCCGGTCCGGGTGGACAGCCAGTGGCAACGGGACGCGGCGGACGCCGCGCGCGGCGAACACGTCGAGCAGCGGCCCCTCGTAGGCCGGTCCTGGACCGGTCGCCTTGAGCCATGCCGGGCCGCCTGTCGGTCGGGATCCGGAACGCGGTCGACCACGGTCGCACGTGCGGTTGCTCGATCGGGCCGTCGATCCGCCGGTCGAGCCCGCCGAGCGTTCGCTCAGCCCAGCCGAGCGCCTCCGCCTGCCACGCTGGATCGAGCCAGGTGCGTCTGCCGGTGGGGGCAGTCACGCGACGAGGTGTTCCCTGCGCAACAGATCGACGCTGTTCACCCGCCGATTCCCGGCGGCTTGTTGCGCCACGGACACCTCCCGGCCGTTATCGGGATCAGCGCGGCTTGCCGCCGCCGAAGATCGTGCCGAAGATCCCGCGCAGCACCGACTGGCCCGTTCGCGAGGTCAGGATCTCGCCACCGGTCCTGATCGCCGTCTGCATCGTCTCCTGCTGCTCGCGCTCGATCCGTGCCTGCTCCTTTGCCTGCTCCCGGCGCTGTCGATCGGCGGCCTTCTGGGCCTCGCGCACCTCGCGCGCCTGGCGTTGCATCTCGCGCCGCTGCTGGGCGGGCGTCATCGTGTTGAGCCCGCTGTTGGTGGTCGGCGAGACCTGCTCGCGCATCGCCTCCTCCGCCACCGCCGCGCGCGCGGCCTGGAGACGCGCGGTGATCAGCTCGTGCGCACTCTCGGGATCGACGGGCGTGCCGTAGGTCGCCACCAGGGGACTCTCGGCGAGGCGCGCCGCGAATGCGTCCTCGGAGATTGGCGCCATCAGCGAATCGGGCGGCAGCAGCCGGGTCGCGGCAAGCGGCGTGGGGACGCCAGCCGGGGAGAGCACGGTGACCAGGGCCTCGCCAGTGCCGAGCGAGGTGATCGTCCGCTCGACGTCATAGAAGTCGGTCACCGGGAAGGTCCGGGCCGTCTTGCGCAGGGCATCGGCATCGTCCGGCGTGAACGCCCGAAGGGCGTGCTGGATCCGGTTGCCGAGCTGGGCCAGCACCGACGACGGCACATCCGTCGGCGCCTGGGTCACGAAGTACACGCCAACGCCCTTCGAGCGGATCAGGCGGGCGGTTCGCTCGATCTGCTCCATCAGCGCCTCGGACGCGTCGTCGAAGAGCAGGTGCGCCTCGTCGAAGAAGAAGCAGAGTTTCGGCTTCGGCAGGTCACCGGCCTCGGGGAGCTGCTCGTACAGCTGGGCGAGCAGCCACAGGGTGAACGTCGAGAACAGGCGCGGCTTGTCCATGACGTCGCGCAGCTCGAGGACGCTGATGACGCCCGAGCCGTCCGGCGCCGTCCTGAGGAGGTCGGCCACGTCGAACTCGAGCTCGCCGAAGAAGACGTCGGCGCCTTCCTGTTCGAGCACCACGATCGAGCGGAGCAGCACGCCGACCGACGCGCGCGACATCCCGCCGTACTCGGCGAGGATCGGCTTGCCCTCGTCGGACGCGAGGAACTTGAGGGTCGTCGCCAGGTCCTTCAGATCGAGGAGCGCCAGGTCGTTGTCGTCGCAGTACTTGAAGACGAGCGCAAGGATCGATGTCTGGGTCTCGTTGAGATCGAGGACCTTGCCGAGGAGCAGCGGCCCGAACGAGCTGACGGTGGCCCGCACCTGTGCCCCGAGCTCGCCGCTGAGCGACAGGAACTCGACCGGATGGCCGGACGCATCGAACGGCCAGGCCAGCGATTCGGCACGCTCGATCACCTTCGGGTTCGTCGCTTCGCCGGGCGCGGCCAGGCCGGTGAGGTCGCCCTTGACGTCCAGGACGAACACCGGGACACCCGCCTTGGACAATTGACCGGCGAGGAGCTGCAGGGTCTTGGTCTTGCCGGTGCCTGTTGCGCCCGCCACCAGCCCGTGGCGGTTCATCATCGACAGCGCGACCTGGACGCGTGTCTCGTTGCTGAGCTCGCCCTCGTGCATCGGGCTGCCGATGACGATCGACGGCTCATCGAGGGCGTAACCGGTGCGCATGGCCTCGACGAAGGCGTCGTTCATCGGCTGGGTCTCCGGTGATTCGGGAACGTGCGCTGGGCGGGCAAGGGTATCATCGGCCCTCCCCACGATGGCTCCTGGAGGTGACCGTGCTGTCCGACTTCCGCGCCTTCCTCGTCGAGTCCAACGCCCTGGCCCTGGCGATCGGCGTGATCATCGGCGCCGCGCTCGGGACGGTGGTCGCCTCGCTCGTCGAGGACATCATCATGCCGCCGATTGGGCTGCTCCTCGGCGGGGTCACCTTTGCCGAGCTCAAGATCGTGCTCCAGGAGGCGCAGGGCGGTGACCCGGCGACCGAGGTCGCGATCCGCTGGGGCGAGTTCCTCAACGCCGTGATCACGTTCGTTGTGATCGCCTTCGTGGTGTGGCTGATCAGCAAGGCGTTCATCCGCGAGGAGGCGCAGGCCGGGCCGCCTGCCGAGGAAGTCCTGCTGACCGAGATCCGCGACGAGCTCCGGGCGGCGAACCGGCGAACCCTCGAGGCGTAGCGATCCTGGCTCAGCCGCCCTCGCCGCGCGGGTAGCTGCCGAGAACGCGCAGCATGGTCGTGACGTCCTCGAGTTCCACGAGGGCTGCCTGCGTTTCGGAGTCCGCCCCGTCCGCGTCGAGGTCGACCCAGAAGACGTATTCCCAGGCGCGTTCGCGGCTCGGCCGGGACTCGAGCTTGCTCATGTTCAGGCCGTGGCGCGCGAACACCTCGAGCACCGCGAGGAGCGTGCCCGGCTCGTTTCGGACGGCGATGGCGAGCGTCGTCCGCGGCAGGCCGCCTGCGAGGGCCACCGGGACGTCCGCGCCCGGCGGCGCAAGGATGAGGAACCGCGTCCTGTTGTCCGCGACGTCCTGGATGTCGTTCGCGAGGATCTCGAGTCCGAACAGGGCAGCAGCGCGCGGCGAGAGCACGGCCGCCGCTCCCCTCTCGCCTCGCTCGACGATGGACTTGCCGGCGCCCGCGGTGTTGTAGGTCGTGAGGAGCTGCCACGGCCGCGTCCGCAGGAACGCCTCGGCCTGGCCCAGGGCCTGGATGTGCGAGTAGACCCGCTCGATCTCGTCGAGGCCCTGGCCGGGCAGCGCCGCGAGGCTCAGCCGGACCGGGACGACGACCTCGCCGACGATCTCGAGCTCGTGCTCGAGCAGCAGGTCGTAGTTCTCGCGCACCGTGCCGTTGACCACGTTCTCGATCGGGACGACGCCGGCCGCATCGGCTGGGCCGGCCGCGAGTGCCTCGAACACGGCGCGGAAGCTCGCGACGGCCGTGCGGTCGACGTCGCCGAATGCCGCGAGCACCGCGTCCTCGGCGAACGCGCCGGGCTCGCCGGCGTAGACCAGTGCGCGCGTCGAGTTGACTGATCGCATGGCTGGCGAGTCTATGACGCGCCCGGGTTCGCGGATGCGGGCTGCCCGGCCTCGCGAGCCGCGAACGTTGCTTCGATCAGGTCCGCCAGCTCGTCGAGTGTCATCTCTTCGCCGACGCGATGCAGGGCTTCGAACGCTTCGCTGCCCAATGCGTCCCGGATCGCCTCCGGTCCGGACCACAGCCGGCGTGCCTGGGCGGTGAACGCCGGCGGCGTGCTGATCCCGTAGCGGCTGCACAGGGCGTCAAACCCGCCGTCGAGGATGGCCGCCTCGCGGACGTGCCCAAGCAGGAGGAAGTGGACCTCGACGTCGCGGAGCGCGATCGTGGCGGCCGCGACGTCGTCGCTTCGGCGCCCGAGGCGGAACGACATGAGTCCGTATTCGAGCGAGCGGTCGAAGTCGCCGGTCTCGAGCAGACTCCAGGACAGCGAGCCGGCTGCCATCGCGGTGTAGAAGTCGTCGTCGAGCTCGGCGTAGATGCGAAGGAGCCCCTCGAGCTCCTTGGTCGCCGCGGCGGCGTCGACCGGCATCAGGAGGTTGGCCGAGATCCAACGCACGCGTGCCGCGCCGCGGGCGTTACCAATCTGCTCGTATAGCCGTGTCGCCTCTTCCCGCAGCGCCGTGCTATCCGGCGAGTCCTGACCGGCAGCCAACGAGTGGCTTCGGTTGAACAGCGCGAGCGCCAGCGCGTGGGGATCGCGGAGCGCGCGGGCGTCCGCGACCTGCTGCTCGTAGATCCGGTCGGCCTCCCGGATATCGCCCATCCACCAGGCAATGCCGCCCGCTGCGTCGAGCATGCCGAGCCGCGCCAGCGTCCGTGCATCGGCGCCCTCCATGGCGAGGATGCGCGACACGGTCGCCGCGCCCTCCTCGAGATGGCCCTTTCCCTGCCAATAGCGCCATAGCGCCGCCGCGAGGCGCATGGCGATCTCCGTCTCGTCATGGTCGATCGCCCAGTCGAACGCGGCCCGGAAGTTGTCATGCTCGAGCGCGAGCCGGCCCAGCACCCGCGCCTGGTCGGGACCCTGGAAGTACGGCGCGCTCTGCTCGGCCAAGGCGAGGTACACCTCTGCGTGCCGGCGACGGATGGCCTCGCTCTCCCCGCGAGCATCCAGTCGCTCGGCTGCGAACATCCGGACGGTCGTCAGCAGCCGGAACCTAGCCGCGGATGACCCGACTGCCGGCTGGACGAGGCTGTGCTCGACCAGCGCCGAGAGTCCGTCGAGGACATCGACGCCGACTTCCTCGGCGAGGCCGCAGATCGCGTCCGCCTGGTCGACCGCGAAGCCGCCGGCGAACACCGACAGCCGTTCGAGGAGCAGCTGCTCCGGCTCGCGCAACAGGTCATTGCTCCAGCCGATCGCGGCCTGCAGCGTGCGCTGGCGCTCGGGGGCGTCACGTGATCCCGAGCCCGGCAGATCCAGCCTGCGGCCGAGCCGATCCGCGATGTCGCGCGCCGGCAGGAGCGCAATCCGCGAGGCAGCGATCTCGATGCCGAGCGGCAGCCCGTCGAGGCGGCGGCAGATCTCGGCGACGGCATCGACATCCTCGGCCACCAGCTTGTACCCCGGACGGACGTGCGCCGCGCGATCGACGAAGAGGCGGATCGCGTCGTTTGCGAGTGCCTCGTCGACGGCGGCGCCAGCACCGGGCAGGGGCAACGGCGGGACCGGGAACTCCTGCTCGCCCGCCACGCGCAACGGCGCCCGGCTGGTCGCGACGATCGCGAGTCCCGGCGCCGCCTGCAAGAGCCCGGGCAGCAGTGGAGCGGCGGCCATCACCTGCTCGAGGTTGTCGACGATCACGGCCAAGGAGCGCGGTGCGAGGAAGGCGCGCAGCCGGGACTCGAGCGTCGCGCTACTGCCAGACACCAGGCCGAACGTCGCGGCGAGGACGGCCGGGACGAGCTCCGGATCGTGGACGGATTCGAGCGCCACGAACCAGGTGCCGTCGTCGAAGCGGCGCGCCTCGCGACGCAGGAGCTCTACCGCGAGGCTCGACTTGCCTGTGCCCCCGGGGCCGACGAGCGTGATCAACCGGTTCGAGTCCAGCAGCCGGGTGAGGGCGTCGAGCTCCATGTCGCGACCGATGAAGGTCGTCAGTCGCGAGGGCAGGTTGCCGCGACCGGTTCGACCTGCAGCCTTCAGCGGCGGAAAGGCCGTGTCGAGCCCATCGGCGACGACCTGGTACAGCGGCTCGGGACGCGCAAGATCCCGAAGCTCGTGGTCGCCGAGCGCGAGCAAGTGCACGCCGCCTCCGATGTGGCCCTCCACGAGCCCGCGTGTCGCGTCGGAGACGACGATCTGGCCGCCGTGGGCCGCCGCAGCGATCCGCGCGGCGCGATGCAGGTCGAGGCCCACGTAGTCATCGCCGCCGAGCGTGGCGAGCCCGGCGTGCATGCCCATCCGCACGCGGACCTCGGCGTCGGCGGGCCATGCGGACGCGCGAAGCGCCCGCTGTGCGTCCACCGCGGCCTCGAGCGCGGCGGGCGCATCGGGAAACATCACGAGGAACGAGTCGCCCTGCGTCCCTCGCTCGATGCCGCCGTGTCGCTCGAATACTTCCCGAAGGATCGCGTTGTGCCGCTCGAGGAGCTCGGCATAGGCGGCTGGCCCGAGGTCCTGGACGAGCCTGGTCGACCCCTCGATGTCCGTGAACAGGAAGGTGATGGTCCCGGTCGGGAGCGGCCGCTCACGCATCACCCGAGCAGAATACGGCCCGCAGTTCCGCCGTCCCGCTGACTCGCTCGCCGCATCGGCACGATCCTGCTGCGCCGCAGGTCGATCCACACGAGGCCCGGTTGGTGCGGCGGGTCGGCTCCCGCCGTCAGGCACCGGACCCACGCCACCGATGATGCCGGGAAGCGCGCGGCGAGGACCTCGGGGTAGCGCGCCGCGAGGGCTCGGTTGGCGGCTGCTGTCCACGAGCAGCCAGCACGATGCGATGCGATACGGTCGGTCCCCGCCGATGCCGATGGCGAGCTCGGCCGCCTCAGCGGCCTTCCGATCGGTCGACCTCATGGCACGACCCAGGTCGTCGGTCCGGTTCCAGATCTCGTTGAGGATCAGCGCTCGGTGAGGATCGTCACGAATGCAAGACGTCGACGGAGAGTGACGGGTTGTCGGGCCGCGTCGGGAGCTCGATGAGGCCTGTACGGCCGGTGGCCCGAATCATGCGCAGGAGGAGCTCCTGCGCCGCGAGGTGCCCGGCGTCGGAAGGCAGCAGTGGTTCGAGGTCACGCGAGAACGAGGCAGCGAGGGGTCGCCCCAATACGATTCCGAGCCGAACCCACACGAGCAGTGGAGAGCCCGATCCATCTCCTCGTTCGATATCGCTGATCCGCGCTTGCGCGAGCCCGACCGCCGCGGCCAGCTCCGCTTGGCGCAGACGCCGGCGCCTGCGGGTTGCCTGAACCTCCCGACCGAGGCTGGCCGCAATGCTCATCGCCTCCCGGTCACCTGCAATGGTCGTGCTCGTTCGCCGATGTCGCTCCATCGCCTGCTCCGTCGTTTCAGGCCGGCGGAATCGGTGTGAGCGTTACATGGGGCGCTTCACTGGCCATTAGCGAAGGCGCAGCTTCCGCTATGGCGCTTGAGGGGCACGGATATCGGTGGGACCGATGGCGGCCGTCATACGCCTGGGTGGCTGGTGGGCTATCCGCCTCTGAGGCCGTGCGGTATCGCTCGCACCGATTCAGGCACTGCGAACGTCGCCTTGGGCGCAGGCGCCCGGGACGGCCCCGTCCTGGGCGACCTACTCGTTGAACCACTCCGTGGTGTCGATGTGGCCGGCCTCGGGGTCGAGCTCGGCGCGCTGGTCCCGCGCGTCGCCCGCCGTCACGCGGACCCGGCGGCTGTTACCGGCCTCGTCCGTCGCCCCTTCCCAATGCTCCTCGGCGAGGAGCGCATTCAGCGCCCGGATGTACGCCTCGATGGACGCCGCCACGACCGAATCACCGCGCGCCTGGCCGAGGTATTCCCCGCTTCCGCGGGCGCCCTCGCGTTCTGGCGGTGCGATCCGGACCTTGACCTCGCCGATCGTGTCGCTGCCCTCGCCCAGCGCGTGGATGTCGAAGGCCAGGAGCCGCGGGTTGCCGCTCAGCACACCGGCGACGGCCCGGTCGACGGCCTTGTACAGGGCGTCGATGGCGCCGTTGCCCTCGGCCGACGCCTGCCACTCATGGTCGCCCGAGACGATCACGACCGCGGCGCGACTCCGGATGTTGCTGCCGGCATTGACCGTCCAGCGGGACAGGTGGAGCGTGTCGGCCATGGTGCTACCTCCGGGGTGCTGCGCGGGCAGGACTGGCGGCCGCGCCGGTCCCGCCGGCGGCGACCTCGGGACGCGTGGTCGTGAAGTGGCGCTCGTCGCGGCGCCGGATCTCGGCACCCGACTTCCAGATCGTGTATTCGAGGGAGTCTGCAAGCGCGATCGCCGACGCCGCGATGATGTTGGTGTCGCTGCCCATCGTCGACCACGTCGTGGTCCCGTCCGCCGAATCGATGATGACGCGGGTCCGTGCGGCAGTGGCAGATTCGCCGTCGAGGATGCGCACCTTGTAGTCGACGAGGTGGACGTCGTCGAGGCCCGGATAGAACGCCCGGAGCGCCTTGCGCAGCGCGGCGTCGAGGGCGTTGACCGGGCCGTTGCCATCGGCCGCGGTATGGAGCACCTCCCCGGCCACCTCGACCTTGACGGTCGCCTCCGCGAGCAGCTCACGGCCGTCACGCTGCTCGACGAGCACGGTGAAGTCGACGATCCGGAACGGCGCCACGTAGTCGGCCGCGTGGCGGCGGATGAGCAGCTCGAACGACGCCTCGGCGCCTTCGAACGCCAACCCCTCGTTCTCGAGCTCCTTGATGAGCTTCGAGAGCTCGCGCGGATCGATGACACCCTCGAGCTCGTGCCCGAGCTGGCGGGCACGGATCGAGGTGTTGGCACGGCCGCCAAGCTCCGACACGACCAGCCGGCCGGCATTCCCGATCAGCGAAGGATCGACGTGCTGATAGCTCCGCTCGACCTTCGCGACGGCCGCGCCATGCACGCCACCCTTGTGGGCGAACGCCGAGCGACCGACATATGGCTGGTAGTCGTTCGGGGCGATGTTGGCGATCTCGGCCACGGCCCGCGACAGCTCGGTCAGCCCGGCCAGTTCGCCGCCGCCCGCGGGCACGAGCTGGTGCGGCGTCTTCAGGGCGAGGTTCCCGAGGATCGACACCATGTTCGCGTTGCCCGCGCGTTCGCCGTAGCCGTTGATCGTGGCCTGCACGTGGCGGATGCCGGCGGAGACCGCGGCCATCGAGTTGGCGACGGCCAGCTCCGCGTCGTTGTGGGTGTGGATCCCCCATGTCACCGGCGGCGCGTCGCGGTCGCCCTCCAGGGCGCCGCGCACGTCGCCCACGATCGCGAGCAGTTCGTCGGTGAGGGTCCCGCCGTTCGTGTCGCACAGCACGAGCGACCGGGCGCCGGCCTGGCGGGCGGCCCGGAGCGTCGCCAGCGAGTATTCACGGTCGGCCTTGTAGCCGTCGAAGAAGTGCTCGGCGTCGTAGACGGCCTCGCGACCGCGGTCGACGACGAAGCCGACCGAGTCCGCGATCATGTCGAGGTTCTCCTGCGGGGTGGCGCCCAGCACCTCGATGACGTGGAGCAGCCAGCTCTTGCCGAAGATCGTCACCACCGGCGTCTCGGCCGCGACCAGCTCGCGCAGGTTCGGGTCGTCCTCGGGGCGGTTCGAGCGGTGGCGCGTCGAGCCGAAGGCGGCCAGCTTCGCGCGTTCCCAGCGGACGTCACGCGCAGCCTTGAAGAACTCGATGTCCTTCGGGTTCGATCCCGGCCAGCCGCCCTCGATGTAGGGCATCCCGAACTCGTCGAGCATCCGCGCGATGCGCAGCTTGTCGGCGAGCGACAACGTGATGTTCTCGCCCTGCGTGCCATCGCGCAGCGTGGTGTCGTAGAGGATGACCGGGGCGTCGCTCACGCCGGCACCTCGCTGGCCACGCCCAGTCGCTCGATCACGGCCGTCGCGAAGGCGGTCGTGCCGACGACCACGAGCCCGTCGGCGGTGTCGGATTCGCGGGCCAGGTCCGGCGTCCGCCAGCCGGCGTCGAGCGCCGCATGGACGGCGCCTTCGATCGCCGCGGCGACGTCCGCCCGTCCGAGCGACCAGCGGGCAAGCATCGCGACCGAGAGGATGGTCCCGATCGGGTTCGCGCGGTCCTGGCCGGTGAGATGCGGGGCAGAGCCGTGGATCGGTTCGTAGAGCCCGAGTCGGCCGTGGTCCGTGCGCAGCTCGCCGAGCGACGCCGACGGCAGCAACCCGAGCGATCCGGCAAGCACGCTCGCCTCGTCCGACAGGATGTCGCCGAACAGGTTCTCGGTCACGAGCACGTCGAACTCGGCCGGTCGCTTGACGAGGAGCATCGCGCACGAGTCGACAAGCTGGTGGTTGAGCTCGACATCCGGGAATTCCGCGGCCACCTCCGTGGCAACGCGCCGCCAGAGTCGCGACGTCGCGAGGACATTTGCCTTGTCGACGCTGGTCACGCGGCGGCGCCGGGTTCGGGCCAGTTCGAAGGCAAGCCGGACAACCCGGGCGATCTCGCGCTCGGAGTACGGGAGCGTGTCGCTGGCCGAACGCTCGCCGCCGGTTTCGACCGCCTCCTGGCGCGCCCCGAAATAGAGCCCGCCGGTGAGCTCGCGGAGGATCAGGAGGTCAACGCCTTCGAGCAGCTCCGGGCGTAACGGCGAGGCGGGAGCGAGTGCCGGATGGACAGTGACGGGCCGCAGGTTCGCGTAGAGCCCGAGCTCGCCACGGAGCTTGAACAGGGACTGTTCCGGGCGGACGGAGGCATTCGGGTCGTCCCACTTCGGGCCGCCGACCGCGCCAAGCAGGATCGCATCGCCTTCCCGGCATGCGGCGAGGTCCTCGTCACGGAACGGCTCGCCGTACGCATCGATGGCGCTGCCGCCGACCAGGTGCTCCGACCAGGTGACCTCGAACTCGAACGCGACGCCCGCGGCGTCGAGCACGCGACGCGCCTGCGCTACGACCTCCGGCCCCACCCCGTCGCCGGGGAGTGCCGCGACCCGGTAGCTGGCAGGAGCCGTCACGGAAGTCCTTCCTCGATGCGCGGTGCGACGAACGCAACGGACACGCCGTTGATCTCGGCGCCGTGGAGCTTGTTGACCGCCACGAGATACGCCTCGATCGAGGCCTCGATGATGTTGGTCGATAAGCCATGGCCGGTGACGACGAGCGCGCCCGGGCCTTCGTCGGACGAACGCCGGCACCGGACGAGCACCTGGCCCTGGGCGTCCTCGCCGCTGGACACGGCCTTGATCTCGTATTCGGCCAGGGCGGGGTGCCACGAGAGCACCGGCTGGAGTGCGTCGTCGACCGCCTGGAACAGCGCGTCGACCGGCCCGTTGCCGGTCGCTTCGGTCGTTCGCTCGCGGCCGTCCACGATCAGGGTCACCGTGCCCACCGCGTTGCCGCCGTGCGACGAGGTGACGCTCCACCCGACGAGCTCCACGGACGCCGGCACTTCCGCCGCGCGCTGCTCCATGAGCGCTCGCAGGTCCGCGTCGGTGACCTCCTTCTTCGCGTCGGCCAGGGCGATCGCCTGGCGGTAGACCTCGTCGAGCGCCTCGCCTTCGACGTCGTGGCCGAGGTCCCTGAGCTTCTGCTGGAGGCCGCGCCGTCCCGACAGCTTGCCGATCGTCAGCTGGCTGCCCGACAGCCCGATCGACTGCGGGGTCATGATCTCGTAGGTCAGCGGGTTCTTGATCACGCCGTCCTGGTGGATCCCGGACTCGTGCGCGAACGCGTTGCCGCCGACGATCGCCTTGTTCGGCTGGATGGCGAACCCGGTCAGGTAGCTGACCAGGCGGCTGGCCGGCGTGATCTGCTCGGTCTGGACGCGCGAGCCGGCCTCCCCGAACTGCGTCGGCCGCGTCCGGAGGGCCATGACGACCTCTTCGAGCGACGCGTTGCCGGCCCGCTCGCCGAGGCCGTTGATCGTCACCTCGACCTGGCGGGCGCCGGCCTGGACCGCGGCGAGCGTGTTGGCCGTGGCGAGCCCGAGGTCGTTGTGGCAGTGCACGCTGACCGTGGCGGCCTCCCCGACGAGCTCGACGACCCGGCCGACGAGCGCCGCGAACTCGGCCGGGATCGCATAGCCGACCGTATCGGGGATGTTGACCGTGGACGCACCGGCCTCGACGACCGCGCCGTAGACCTGGAGCAGGAAGTCGGTGTCGGTCCGCGAGGCGTCCTCGGCGGAGAACTCGATCTCGGCGTCGCGCCCGAGCTGTTTGCGACCGTAGGCCACCCAGCGGACCGCGTCGGCCAGCGCCTGCTCGCGATCGATGCGCAGCTTGTGCTTGAGGTGGATGTCGCTCGTGGCGATGAACACGTGGAGGTGGGGCCGCTCGGCGACCTTGATCGCCTCGATTGCCCGTTGCGGATCGCCGTCGCGACAGCGGGCGAGCGCCGCGACCGCGATCCCGCCCTTCGTCTCCTGGGCGATCCGGCGAACGGCCTCGAAGTCTCCTGGTGATGCCGCCGGGAACCCGGCCTCGATCACGTCGACGTTGAGGCGCGCCAACTGGCGGGCGACTTCGAGCTTCTCGGCCGCGGTGAGCCCGGCGCCGGGAGCCTGCTCCCCGTCGCGGAGGGTCGTGTCGAAGATGCGGACCTGCCCCGGCTCGACGAACGGGCCTTTGGGCCGCGGTACGCCCTTGCTCATCGGGCGGCTCCCGGCGTGGTCGCCGCTGCCTGGGCCTGCCCGGCCCGCACCTCGACCGGGTTGAGGAACGGCATCTGGCCACGCAACCGGGCCCCGACCTGCTCGATCTGGTGATCGCGGTCGGCAGCGCGCAGGCGTTCGAACTCCTGGCGGCCGGTCTCGTTTTCCTCGATCCAGCGGTTCGCGAACGAGCCGTCCTGGATCTCGGCGAGGACCTGGTGCATCGTGTCGCGAACGCGCTCGTCGATGATCCGCGGCCCGGACACGTAGTCGCCGTACTCGGCCGTGTCGCTGACGCTGAAGCGCATGAAGTTGAGCCCGCCGCGGTACAGCAGGTCGACGATCAGCTTCAGCTCGTGCATGGTCTCGAAGTACGCGAGCTCGGGCTGGTAGCCGGCCTCGACCAGCGTCTCGAAGGCCATCTTCACGAGGGCCGCCGTCCCGCCGCACAGCACCGACTGCTCCCCGAACAGGTCGGTCTCGGTCTCCTCGGCGAACGTCGTCTCGAGGACGCCGGCACGGGTCGCGCCGATCGCCCGCGCGTAGGCCAGGACACGCCCACGGGCCGTGCCCGACGCATCGCGATGGACCGCGAACAGGGCAGGCACCCCACCGCCGGCCTGGTACACGCTCCGGAGCAGGTGGCCGGGGCCCTTCGGGGCGACCATCCCGACGTCGACAATGCCCGGCGGGTCGATGCGCGCGAAATGGATGTTGAAGCCGTGCGCGAACATCAGCAGCTGGCCGGGCCGAAGGTTCGGGGCGATGTCGACGTCGTAGACGGCCTTCTGGGCCGTGTCCGGCACGAGGATCATCACGACGTCCGCGGCCTTGACTGCGTCCGGGACGTCCGCCACGCGCAAGCCGGCCTCCTCCGCCAGCGCACGGCTCTTCGAACCCGGGGCGAGCCCGACGACGACGTCCACACCGGACTCGTGGAGGTTCAGCGCATGGGCGTGGCCCTGGCTTCCGTATCCGACGATCGCGACGGTCTGCCCCTGGAGGGCCGACGGGTCCGCGTCGTTGTCGTAGTACATCGTTGCGGTCATCGCTTGAGCGCCTCCTCGATCGAAGCGGAACCTCGCGACATGACGACGGCCCCAGTTCTGACCAACTCCTTGATTCCGTACGTACGGACGAGCCCGAGGAACGTGTCGACCTCCTGCTCGCTCCCCGTCACCTCCACGACGACAGCTTCCGGTGACAGGTCGACGACCCGCCCCTTCGACAGCTCCACGACCTTGAGGACCTGGTCGCGCGTGGAGTCGGTGGCGCGCACCTTGATCAGCGCGAGCTCGTGCTGGATCGTCGGTTCGCTGGTCACGTCCTGGACCTTCAGCACGTCGATCAGCCGGTAGAGCTGCTTTGCCGCCTGCTCGACCGCGACGTCGTCGCCGTGGAGCGTGATCGTCATGCGGCTGACGTCCGGCTGGTCGGTGCGGCTGACCGCGAGCGAATCGATATTGAAGTTGCGCGCCCGCATGAGGCTCGAGACGCGGTTGAGGACGCCGGGCTTGTCGAGGACCAGCGCCACGAGCACGTGACGGTGGGTGTTCCCCGATCCGGGGAGTGCCCGCGGCGGCGGGGTCGCCTGACCGGCGACCGCGTCGGCGGGCACCCGACCGTTCGAGCTCGGGTCATTGGTCATTCGTCGGCCCCGCCCCACTTCTCGATGAGGTCGGACAGGCCCTTGCCGGCCGGCATCATCGGGAAGACGTTCTGCTCCTCGGCCATCTCGAACCAGATGAGGGCTGGGCCGTCGACGCCCTGGGCGAAGCGGATCGCGTCGTCCACCTCGGCCGGGGTCGATGCCTTCACGGCGGGGATCCCGAACGCCTCGGCGAGCTTGAGGTAGTCCGGGCCGAGCAGGTGGGCCGAGTGGTAGTTGCCCGCGTAGATGATCTCCTGCCACTGACGGATCATCCCGAGCTTCTTGTTGTCGAACAGCGCGATCTTGACCGGGATGCGGTCCTGGACGAGCGTCATCAGCTCCTGGAACGTCATCTGGAAGCCGCCGTCGCCGGTGATCGCCCAGGCCTCGCGGTCCGGCCGGCCGAGCGCGGCGCCCATCGCGGCCGGGACGCTGAAGCCCATCGTCCCGAGACCGCCCGAGCTGACGTGGCTGTTCGGCTGGCGGAAGCCGGCATAGCGGGCGAGCCACATCTGGTTCTGGCCCACGTCCGCGATGTACGACGCCGCATGGTCGGTCAGCTCGCCGATGCGCGACACGACGTAGTCGGCCGACAGCAGGCCGTCACGCCAGGCCCCTGAGCCGTGCCAGCTGGACGACTCGGATTCGGACCGCCACTCGGCCAGCTGGTCGAGGTACTCGCGCCGGTCGTCGGCCTCCACCGCGGGGACCATCCGCGTCAGCGCCTCGAGGACGCGCTTCGCGTCGGCCACGATCGGGACCTCGACGGCCACGTTCTTGCCGATCTCGGCCGGGTCGATGTCGACGTGGACGATCCGCGCGTACGGGGCGTAGGTGCGGACATTGCCGGTGACGCGGTCGTCGAAACGCATGCCGATCGCGAACAGCAGGTCGGCGCTCTGGATCGCACGGTTGACGTGCTTCCAGCCGTGCATCCCCATGTAGCCGTAGGCGAGCGGGTGGTCCTCGGTCATCGCACCGATGCCGAGCAGGGTCCAGGCAACCGGGATGTTCGTCTTCTCGGCGAACGCCCGTAGCTCGTCCCAGGCCCCTGCGTGGAGCACGCCGTGACCGGCGAGGATCATCGGACGCTTGGCGCTGGCCAGCTCCTGGGCGGCCAGCTTGAGCTGGCGACCGTGGGGTTCGGTGTTCGGGCGGAAGCCCGGGAGTCCGGCGATGACGTCGGCCTCGGTCGGGTGCTCCGCGCGGGTCTCCTGCTGCAGGGCGTCCTTGGTGATATCGATGTGCACCGGCCCGGGCCGCCCGCTCCGCGCGATGTGGAAGGCCTCGGCGATGACCCGCGGGAGCTCGTCGGCGTCACGCACGAGGTAGTTGTGCTTCGTCATCGGCAACGTGATGCCGTTGATGTCGATCTCCTGGAAGGCGTCCTTGCCGATCAGCGCCGCCGGGACGTTGCCCGTGATCGCGACCATCGGCACCGAATCGAGGAGGGCCGTCCCGATGCCGGTGACGAGGTTCGTGGCGCCCGGTCCGGAGGTGCCCATGCACACGCCGACCCGCCCGGTGACGCGCGCGTAGCCGTCGGCGGCGTGAGCGCCGCCCTGCTCGTGGCGGACGAGCACGTGGCGCAGCTCGGGGTAGTCGCCGAGCACGTCGTACAGCGGCAGGATCACGCCCCCCGGGTAGCTGAAGAACACATCGACGCCCTGCCGGAGGAGCGCCTCGCAGACGACGTCGGCGCCGATGCGCGTGCGACGCAGGTCGCGTGCTTCGTGGAGCATGGCCTTGCGAGCGTTCTCGACCGCGGCCGCCGATGCGGACCCGTCGTTCGGGACGTGGCTGCGCCTGGCTGCGTCGTCAGGACGCGGCCGTGCCTGCGCGTCTCCCTTCGCGATCGTCATCCCTCGGCCCTCCGATGTCGTTCATGGTGCTGGTGCCAGACAAACGAAAGACCCTCGCCTCCCGGCGAGGGTCCTGGGTTAGTCGATGGTCGTCGCGCTTAGCGGCGCTCGTCCCTCGTCCCACGGTCCCGCCGGGAGCCGGTAATGAGGCCAAGAAGGCCAGCAAGCCCGAGCCGAAGCGAGTCATGAAGGGAGCGAAGGGCTACGTCGAGACCTGAATCGACCGGCATCTGGACACGGCGACCATCAGCCGTCACGACGACGGCGACTTTTCGGCGGTCCTGACCATCCAGATCGAACAACACGGCCTCGCGTTGCACTGCCCCGCAGCCTTCGGCCGCGGTGGTTCGGGCAGTCTAGCAGGCTTCCTCCGTGCGTCAACCGCACCCGAAGGTCCTGTTCCGTTTCGCGATCGGTGCGCCCGATCGCGTGCGCCGCTGCCGGTGTTGCATGCCGCCGCGTGCCGCCCTATGCGTGTTCGCCGCATGCGTGTTCGCCCACAGCGGACGAATCGATGCGTGAAGGTCCCGTCACGCCTCGCTGCCGCCCCACCCGTTCGCTCCAGCCGAACAGCCACGCTCACGAAGGTCCGTTCCATGGGGCCTGGGCGCCATTCGTGTTGCGTCTTGTTCGGCCGCGGCGAACAGCGACGTCGCCGAAGATCGCACGTGCCGAGATTCGGGCAGGTCGCGGCTTAGCCTGGCACTCCTGGGGGACGCCGATCGAGGACGTGAGCCGTTCCGCCGCGAATGCTGACCCACAGCATGCCATTGCCGGGCCAAGCTGCGTCCGGCGTTGTGAGGGCAAGCCGGATTTCGCGTGAGTCCGCGGGGTAGGCCGCGGCGAGGAGCCCGCGGAAGTCGCGAGCAATCGATCGGCTGGCATAGGTGGACCGCAGGAGCAGGAGGCGTCCGATGTGCGGCCTCCGGCCGGGATCGGCCGTCACGAACGGCCACATCGTCGACGACGGAAGTGAATCCGCCTTCTCGGCCGCCCATCGAAGCTGCTGCTCGAGACGGCGGATGTCCGACTCCGCTTCGACCGTGACAACATCGGGACCTGCGTCATCGTCCAGAACGCAGTCGATGACGCCTCGTGCCGGCCGGTGTACGGGAACCTCCAGCGTCGCCTTCCACCTTGGATGGAGGATGCGAAGCAAGGCTTCGAGCATCCGGGCCTGGTTGCGGTCACGAAGCGGCGGGCCCGTGTTAGGAAAGAGCCGGATGCTGAGGTCCAAGCCAAGCGCGATAGCGATCCGGTTGAGGACTTCGCCAGACGGCCGTGCGTTTCCAGCCTCGATTTCGCTGAGGTGTGCGGCGCTCACCTCAGAAGCACGCGCCAGATGTCGGAGTGAGATTCCCGCATCCTCACGTTGCCGACGGATGTCGGATCCAATCGCCCGGAACTGCGCTCGGGTGACAGCGGCCGCGCGGCGTTGAACCTCGGTGCGCCTCACGCAGCCAAGAGTGCCCGCGCGCGCTTGTCTGGCGCTTATCAGGCTTCGACGACGTCACTGTTCGCCGCGGCCGAACAAGACGCGACGCGAATGGCGCCCAGGCCCCATGGAACGGACCTTCGTGAGCGTGGCTGTTCGGTCGGAGCGAACGGGTGGGGCGCAGGGAGGCGTGACGGCTACCTTCACAGCATCGATTTCGTCCGCTGTGGGCGAACACGCACGCGCTGGTCGCACGCCATACGTTCACGATCGCGGACGGTTCGGGGGCAGGAAGCGCCACCGCCTCGTCGTGCGTTGCGGGGGCTGTTGCGGGGAGCCAGGCCGGGGCGCAGGGGCCCCAGCCGCCGCAACTGGGTCGGGCTGGGCGGTGACCGCGACTCGTCCCGACCGCATCGCGCTCACGATCACGATCACGACGCCGATCGCGATGAAGACATCGCCGACGCTGAAGACGTTCGCGAACGGCAGCCAGGTCGGCAGCGCATACACGTCGGTCAAGGGCTCGAGGGCCGGGTCGGCCACGATCGTGGAGTTGGTGTACCCGGCGCTCAGGCCGCTGCCCAGGGCGGCGAAGGCGGCCTCGCTTGCGGGCATGAACCCGCCGTTGGCAACGATCGCCGCGAGGTTGGCCCCGGCACCAACCGCCACGAGGGCCATGCCGGGGATCCGGATGTTGCGGACGACGGCGACGAGAACGGCGCCGGTCGACGCGACGTAGAGCGGAGGGCCGAGGTCGCCCACGATCGAGCGCACCGGGTCGGCGAACAGGACGAGCTGGACCACGAAGCCACCGATGGCCAGCCACGGCCAGTGGAAGTCGACTGTCGCGAGGCCGCTCACCCGTCCGCCCAGCACGAAGCCGAGGACGAGACCGATCAGAACGGCGTACAGGATGAACACGCGGGGGACGGAGCCTCGGTGGGGGCCGTGGCCGGGCCGTGGGGCTGCCCGGTCGACGCGCTCGACGTAGTTGTAGCGGACCAGCGCAAGCCCGTCATTCGAGCCCGGAATCCCAACAGCCGCCTGACGGCGGCTGTCCGGGGTCGCTGCGGTGGGGGCGCTTAAGGGCCCCGCGAGATCAGTGCCAGCGGTGGCCCGCGACGGGGCCGCATGCGGGATCGGTGCGGTGCATCTTCAGTCCCACCAGCGCATCCCGGCGCCGAGGCTCATCGCCGTCATTGCCAGCAGCGCGATTGCGGTGATGAAGTGCGTCAGTCTCGCCTTCATGTGACACCTCGCCAATGCTTTGGCGCTCCGGTGCCGGCAACCGGGCGGTCTCGGATCCGAGATCCCTGGCTTTGCGTCCCCGCCTCGCGACGGGTTTGCCCTGGACGGTATTGGAAGCGGTGGACGCTTGTCGTCCTCATCACGCACGCTAGAGGGACTTCCGCGATCCGCCTATGGGAAGGGAGTACTGGTACCTGGTGCGCTCAAACGGGCGCGTTTCCCGTGGGCACCGGCGGCACCGGCTGAGCCGGTTTGGCATCGGCCGCGCGTCGTCCGGCGCGCATTGCCGCGGCGATCACCACCACGATCCCGACAGCGATGAGGATGTCGCCCACGGACACGATGTTCGCGAACGGCAGCCACTGCGGCAGCGGGATGACGTCGGTGAGTGGCGCGAGCGCCGGCGACTCCACGATGGCGCTGTTGGAATAGGCCTCCGGGGCGCTCCGACCCATCTCCGCCGCGGCGCCTGGGCTGGTCGGCATGTAGCCGCCGTTCGCGATGATCGCCACGAGGTTGGAGGCGGCCCCGGCCGCGACCAGCGGCATGCCGCGAATCGCGAGATTGCGCAGGACGGCCACGAACACGAGTGCGGTCGAAGCCACGTAGAGCGGCGGGCCAAGATCGCCGACACGGGCCGTCACGGGATCCGAGAACAGCACCACCTGGGCGACGAACCCGAACAGTGCGAGTCCTGCCCATCGGAAGCGGATCGTGCCCAGGCCGGCCAGACTTCCGCCCAGCAGGACACCCACGATGAGCCCCAGCGGGATGGCGTACAGGATGAACATCAGGACACGGCCCTCAGCCGCCGCACCGCCCGCGGCCCTGCCTGCTTGACGGAGCTCGTCGGGTCGGCAACACGGAGCGCTCCCGGCTGTGTGGCGTCGAGCGGCAGTCCGAGGTGGAAACCCTGGCCGAACTCGCAGCCCAGCTGGAGCAGGCGCTCGACCTGCGCGGCTTCCTCGATGCCCTCGGCGATGATTTGCAGCCCAAGCGTCTGGCCGAGCGCCACGATCGCGTGGGCGAAGGCCCACTCGCTCTGCTCGAGGTCCGGGTGGACGACGAAGTCACGCGCGATCTTGAGGATGTCGACCGGGAACCGGCGCAGGTAGCCGAGCGACGAGTAGCCGGTGCCGAAGTCGTCGAGTGCGATACGGACGCCGCGGGCGCGCAGCGCGCCGAGCTTGACGATCGTCGCCTCGGTGTCCTGGAACATCGCGGTCTCGGTGAGTTCCAGCACCAGCCGGTTCGGATCGAGGCCGGTCGCACCGAGGATCGACTCGATCTCGTCGATGAACTCGGGCTGCTGCAGCTGCAGCGGCGAGATGTTGACGCTGACGAAGAAGTCGTCAGCCGCACCGGGCTGTGCCTGCCATGCGCCGAAGCACAGGGCCGCCTCGGCAAGCACCCAGCGGCCGAGCGCAAGGATCAGGCCGGTCTCCTCGGCCAGCGCGATGAACTCGCCGGGCAGGATCAGCCCACGCGTCGGGTGACGCCAGCGGACAAGGGCCTCGACGCCGGCCATCTGGCCGTCGGCCAGCCGCACGATCGGCTGGAAGAAGACGGCCAGCTCGCCACGCCCAAGGCTCCGCGACAGTTCCGCCGACAACGAATGCCGCGCGACGAGTGCAGCGTGCATGTTCGGCTCGAACACCGCCACGCGACGCTTCCCTGCGGCCTTCGCCGTGTACATCGCGACGTCGGCATTGCGCAGCAGCACGTCGGCGGTGTCGTCTGCCTGGCTCGTGGCCGCGATCCCGATGCTCGCCCCCACCGCGATCTCCTGCCCGCCGATCTGGAACGGCGCCTGCAGCGCCTCGATGATCCGCTGGGCGACTGCCAGCGAACGGTCGAGGTTCGGGTTGTCGAGGAGCAGCACCGCGAACTCGTCGCCGCCGAGTCGTGCAGCCAGGTCGTCGGCGCGAACGCAGCCGTTGATGCGCTCGGCAACGACCCGCAGGAGGCGGTCGCCGGCCCCGTGGCCCAGTGTGTCGTTCACGATCTTGAAGTCGTCGAGGTCGAGGAACAGGACGACGGTATCGAGCCCAGGCTGGCGGGCACCCAGCTGCGCGTCCACCTGCTCGGCGAACATCGCCCGGTTCGCAAGCCCGGTCAGCGGGTCGTGGTAGGCCTGGTGGCGCAGCTGCTCCTTGAGGCGGGACAGCTCGGCGAGCGACTGCTCCAGCTGGCCGTTCTCGAGGGCCACAGCCGCCTGGTTGGCAAGCGTCTCGAGGAGCCGCAGGTCCTCGCCGTCGAACGTGGTCCCTTCGGTGAGCCGGTTGGCGACGGTCATCGAGCCGATCAGCCCGGACTCGCCAATGAGCGGGCTGACCATCGCCTGCCGGACCGTTCGACCCGACAGGGGCCGGCCCGCGGTCGTCGTGAAGAAGGCCCGGCGCTCGGCGGAGATCCGGCCGTGGATTCCCACACCGAGTTCCACGCGCTCGGGGACCATGGCCTCGGGCTCGCGGTCGTGGACCGACGTCGTGCGCAGGGCATCGGGGCTGTCGTCGCGCGGGTAGAGGATCACCTCGGCGACCTCGGCCCGGAACATCGTGCGCGCGTGATCCAGCAGTGCGACCAGCGCGGAGTCCAGCTCCGGCGAGTGCTGCAGGATCCGGCTCGACTGATAGAGCAGCTCGAGCTGCTCGTGCTTTTCGCGTTCGGACAGGTACGCCCGGTATGCGAGGAAGATCGTGACGAGCGGGATCAGCAGGAGCAACACGGCGCTCAGGTTGATCCACATGACCGACACGGCAAGCAGCGCAAGACTCGTGTTCGCCAGTGCCACGACAAGGCCGAACTTGAGCATCTCGGGAAGCTTCTGGAACTGCGGCGCGCCGCCCGACAGCGAGATCGCGGTGGCGATCGTCAGCGCACCGATGACGACCGCGACGAGCATCGCCGCGAACGCGGCCAGCCAGTCGACCGCGCCCGGCGGTCCGGCGATGGTCGCGATGCGGTGGAACACGGCCAGGGTCACGACCGCGATCAGGGCGAAGTTCGCGAGGTTGAACGCGATCTTGACCAGCGACTGGCGGGCAGTCACGAGGAGCGCCACACCCGATCCGACGAGGACCGCCAGCAGGTACTCGTTGGGCGTCACGAAGAAGAGCCCGATGACGGCCGGGACCTCGCTCAGCGAGAACGAATGCGTCTCGCGGCGGAAGTGGACGAGGATGACCTTCGTCTCGGCCAGGAGGCAGGCGAGCGCGAGCACCGGCCAGGGGATATGGACCGGACTCGCCACCGCCTCGAGGTGGCGCACGTGGAGGAGGTACCCGGTCAGGGCCGCCGCCGCCAGCAGGACCGTGAACAGCCAGACCCGCGTGGCGGGTGACCCGAGTGGACCGCGATCGAGCACCCTCCGGACGCGCTCCTGCAGCTCGACGGAAGCGGTGGTGCGGTCCGGTTCGACCTGGGCAGGTGTAGTGAGGTTGTCCATCGCGACTGGAAGCGCCTCGCGGGAACAGAGTGGTAGTGCTGTTGTACGCGAGTCGGGGAACGGATGGGCGACCCCGATGGTACCGGGCGGGGTAGTACTAGCGGGGTACGGGCAGGCGTCCGCGGACCCTCGTCACCCGTTCGCTGCTACCCTGTCGCGGCCATGACCGCACCGCGCACCATCGTCCAGAAGATCTGGGACGACCACGTCGTCACGCAGGATCCCGGCGCTCCTGCCGTGCTCGCCGTCGACCTCCACCTCATCCACGAGGTGACCAGCCCGCAGGCCTTTTCGGGACTCCGCGAGCGCGGACTGCGCGTCCGCCGCCCGAGCCAGACGGTGGCGACCGCGGACCACTCGATCCCGACCCACGACCGCAGCCTGCCAATGCTCGATTCCATGGCCGCGGCGCAGGTCCGGCAGCTGGAGACGAACTGCGTCGAATTCGGGATCCCGCTCCACGGCATCGGCTCGCCCCACCAGGGGATCGTCCACGTCATCGGCCCGCAGCTCGGGCTCACGCAGCCCGGCATGACGATCGTGTGCGGGGACTCGCACACGAGCACGCACGGCGCATTCGGTGCCCTGGCATTCGGGATCGGGACGAGTGAGGTCGAGATGGTCCTCGCGACCCAGACGCTCCTGCAGCGGGACCTGAAGACCTACGAGGTGCGGGTCGACGGCCGCCTCGCTCCGGGCGTGAGCAGCAAGGACATCATCCTCGCGCTCATCGCACGGATCGGCGTCGGCGGCGGGACCGGCCACGTCTTCGAGTACCGCGGCGAGGCGATTCGCGCGCTGACCATGGAGCAGCGCATGACGATCTGCAACATGAGCATCGAAGGCGGGGCGCGGGCCGGGCTGATCGCGCCCGACGACACCACGTTCGAGTACGTCCACGGCCGGCCGCACGTGCCGCAGGGCGCCGCGTGGGACGCAGCGGTCGAGGGCTGGCGGCGGCTGCCGACCGACGACGGGGCCACGTTCGACAAGTCGATCACGATCGACGCGGACGCCCTCGAGCCGATGGTCACCTACGGCACGAACCCGGGCATGGGCATCCCGATCACCAGTCGGGTGCCCTCGCCCGATGAGCAGGCCGACCCGGGCCAGCGGCGTGCACTGGAGCGTGCGCTCGAGTACATGGACCTGCGACCCGGGCAGGCGATCCTCGGCCAGAAGGTCGACGTCGTGTTTATCGGCTCGTGCACGAACGGGCGGATCAGCGACCTGCGGCTGGCTGCCGAAGCGCTCAAGGGCCGCCGCGTCGCCGATGGCGTCCGGCTGATGGTCACGCCCGGCTCGGACGAGGTGAAGCGCGAAGCGGAGCGCGAGGGGATCGCCGACATCTTCAAGGCCGCCGGCGCCGACTGGCGCGAATCGGGCTGCTCGATGTGCATCGCGATGAACGGCGATCAGCTGCAGCCCGGGCAGTACGCGGTGAGCACCTCGAACCGCAACTTCGAGGGCCGTCAGGGCAAGGGCGGTCGGACGTTCCTCGCCTCCCCGCTGACCGCGGCCGCGAGCGCGGTGAGCGGGGTCGTGTCCGATCCGCGGACCCTGCCCGGCATCGAATTGCTCGCCGCGGTCGGGGGACGCTGAACATGGCCGAGCCGTGGATGACCTTCACCAGCAAGGTGATCCCGCTCCCTGCCGAGAACATCGACACCGACCAGATCGTGCCCGCGCGCTACCTGAAGGTGACCGACAAGAACGGGCTCGCGGAGGCGCTCTTCCGCGACTGGCGGTTCAACGAGGACGGGTCGCTCAGGGAACCGCGCTTCGTGCTCGACGAGCCCGATATGGCCGGCCGTCACATCCTCCTGGCCGGCGCGAACTTCGGCGCCGGCTCGTCTCGTGAACATGCCCCGTGGGCGCTGACGGCGTGGGGGATCCGGGCCATCCTGTCGACCTCGTTCGCCGACATCTTCCGAAGCAATTGCCTCAAGAACGGCCTGCTGCCGATCTTCGTCGAGCCCGAGCGGCACCGCCAGCTGTTCGACCTCGTTCACGGGCGGCCGGATGCCGAACTGACGGTCGACCTCGAAGCACAGCTCGTCCACCTGCCCGGTGACGACGACCTGCCGTTCGAGGTGGACCCGTTCGCCAAGCGCATGCTGCTCGCCGGAACCGACGAGCTCGGCTACCTGCTCGGGAAGGAGTCCGAGATCGCCGGCTGGGAACGGGCCAATCCGCCGCGCGTCGATACGCTGGCCGGCGTCAGTTGAGCGCTGCCGTCGCGCGGAACCGTCGAGCCCGGGCCACCGTCAGGCGCGCATGAACCACGCATTCCGATCCGCACTCGCAATCGTGACCCTCGGGCTGGTGCTCGCCGCCTGCTCGGCAGGTGGAGCAACGTCCGTGCCGAGCGAGCTGCCACCCAGCGAGGCTCCGGCAGTCTCCGGCGACCCGGGCATCGGCGTCCCGGAGCCCGGTGGTGTCGAGCTCGTGAAGCCGCAGCCCGGCCAGCAGAACGTCCACCCCGTCGCGCTCGAGCGGATCGATGCGACCGCGTCCGGCACGGCGGTCAGCGTCGACGCCTACTGGACGAGCGGCGTCGACCCTTGCTACGTGCTCGACCAGGTCCAGGTCAACACGAACGACACCGACATGACGGTCGACGTCACGGTCGTCGAGGGCACGTCGGACCCCGACGCCATCTGCGTGATGATGGCCGTGCCGAAGCACACGATCTTCACGTTCGAGGTCCCCTCCGCGGGCACGTGGACGATCCGCGACTCGCAGGGTGGTGCGCCGCCGGTCGAGGTCGAGGTCTCGTAACCAGGCCCACTCCGTCGCTCTCAGGGCGCCCTCAGGGTGCCTGTGCGACGATCCGGCGGTGAACCTGTTCGACGCGTTCGCGGTCGTCTTCGTCGTGATCGCAGTCCTGCTCGGGTTGCGCTCCGGGGCCCTGCCACAGATCGGCGGCCTGGTGGGCGCGCTCATCGGCGGCGGTCTGGCGATCGTCGCCGTGCAGCTCCTCGAGGAAACGCTCACCGGCGTCGATGCGACGCTGCGGCCGTTCCTCGTGCTGATCGGCCTGTTCGGCGCGGTCATCATCGGCGAGTCGATCGGCTCGTCGATCGGGGTCTGGCTGGGATCGGGGCTCAGGAAGAGCGTCTTCAGCGGTGTTGACCGGCTCGGCGGCGGGCTGATCGCCGGCGTCCAGGCGCTGCTCGTCCTGTGGCTGGCCGGCGGCCTGTTCGCGCTCGGGCCGATGCCGCGCCTTGCCCAGGCGGCCCAGACCTCGACCGTCGTGCGAACGCTGAATGACACGCTGCCGCCACCCGACGAGCTGGCGCTCGAACTGGGGCGACTCCTGGACGGCTCGGGGCTGCCGGACGTGTTCGTCGGGTTCGAGCCGCTCCCGGCTCCGCCCGTCGAGCGTCCCGATGATCCGGAAGCGCTGGCGATCGCGGCCGTGGCCGAGGCGAGCACGCTGCGCGTTGCCGCGGGCACCTGTGGCCTCGAATTGACCGGCAGCGGGTTCGTCGTCGCACCCGGGTATGTCCTCACCAACGCCCATGTGATCGCCGGGGGACGGACGATCATCGTGACCAGCGCAACCGGGAGATACGACGCCACGCCGGTCGTGTTCGATCCGGAGCTCGACGTCGCGCTGCTGCGCGTGCCCGATCTGCTCGCGCCGGCCCTCCAACTCGCCGGCAACGCACCGAAGCGAGGGACGCCGGCAGCTGTCCTGGGCTACCCGGGCGGCGGCCCGCTGCGCATCGTCGCCGCGGCGGTCGCCGACACGTACACGGCCCGTGGACGGGACATCTATTCGACCGAGTACGTGCGCCGCGACATCGTCGAGATCCGTTCGGACATCGACCGCGGCAACAGCGGCGGTCCGCTGATGCTGCCGGACGGCACGGTCGGCGGCGTCGTGTTTGCCGAGGCACGGACCGATGACGAGGTGGGTTACGTCCTGGCCTCCAGGGCGGTCTCGGAGCGGATCGCGCCGGCGGTCGGTCGGACGGAACGGGTCTCGACCGGGGAATGCCTGCGGCCCTAGGCTGACGGCGCCGCCGGCGCTAGTTGTCCGAGTCCGGGGAGAGCTGGCGGACGCGGCGAGCCAGCGCCTCGAGCACATGGACCCGGATGTCGGGCTGGGCATCGAGCAGCGAGTGGAACTCGCGATGCCCGAGCACCAGCAGCCGGCACGGCGTCTCGCAGGTCGCACTCACGGTGCGCCGGCCGTGGTCGAGTAACGCGATCTCGCCCAGGAAGTCGCCCGGCCCGAGCGTCCGAATCGTCGCTCCGCCACGATGGATCCGCACATCGCCGTCGACGATCATGTAGAACTCGTTCCCGAACGTCTCCTCGTGCGTGAGCTCGTGGCCGGCAGGCAGACGTCGACCTCATCGCACAGCGCCCCGACTGCCTTGAGCTCGTTGTCGTCCAGCCCCACGAACAGCGGGACCGCGCGGAGCGTCGCGAGCTTCTCGTCCATCCCCGCCAAGCCCTCCTCGTAACCGGCCGAGCAGCGTGCCAATTCCCGCAGGATACGGGTCTGGACGGCGCTCGGCTATCCTCGCGACATGGCGTCGCCTTCTGCCCGGCTCGGCCTGACGCCCGAAGTCATCAGGGCGGCCCTGCAGGATCCCGACCTGCGCCGCCTCCAGGCCAGCTGGATGGCGGTCAACGCCGGCATGTGGGCGTACCTGGTGACGAACCTCGTGGTCGCCTACGGCGTGGGGGGCGCGGCCGCAACCGGGTTGCTCGGCGTCGCGTCGTTCATCGCGCCGACCGTCGTTTCGCCGTTCGCCGGCGTCCCCGCGGCGCGCTGGCGACCGGAGCGGGTGCTTGCCGCGGTCACGGCCGTGCGGGTTTTCGCCGTCGCCCTGACCGTCGGCCTCGTCGCGTTCGACGGGCCGATCGTCCTGCTCGTGCCGCTGGTCCTGCTCGAATCGGGTGCAGGCGCGATCGGCCGCTCGCTCCAGATCGCGCTCCAGCCATTGCTTGCCCGTTCGCCGGCGGAGCTCGTCGCAGCCAACGTCGCCGCCGGCACGGCCGAAGGACTGGGCACGTTCGCGGGACCGGCAGTGAGTGCCGTCCTGCTGGCAGTCGCCGGTCCGGTTGGAGCCTACCTCGGCGTGCTCGCGATCTATGCGCTGGCCGTCGCCTCGATCGCCGGCATGCACGTACCCCCGACGCGCCCCGGCCAGGTGCCCTCGGTTCGCAAGGAGCTCGGCGCCGGCTTCCGGGCGGGCCTGCGCCATCGAGGGCCCGCGCTGATCCTGACCGGGTTCTGGATCCAGGCCGGAGTCCGCGGTGCCCTGATCGTCCTGACGGTCGTCGCCGCCATCGAGCTGCTTGGGATGGGCGACTCGGGAGCGGGCCTGCTGAACGCCGCGTTCGGGGCGGGGGGCGTGCTCGGCGCGATCGGGGCGGTCGCACTGGCGGGACGGACCCGCATCGCGCCGTGGTTCAGCGCCGCCCTCGCCGGCTGGGGACTGCCCGTCGTGATCCTCGGGCTGATCGTTTCGCCGGCCATCGCGATCGCCCTGATGGTCGTGGTCGGCGCGAGCAACGCGGTGCTTGATGTCGCCGGGTTCACGCTCCTGCAGCGTTCGGTCCCGAATGCTGCCCGGGTTGCCGTCATGGGCCTCCTGATCAGCGGGGCGGGCGCGACGATGGCAATCGGCGGGTTCGTCGCTCCGATCCTGGTGGACGGCCTCGGGATCGAGGGGGCGCTCGTCGCGACCGGGGTCATCCTGCCCCTCGTCGCGATGGTCACCTGGCCGGGCATCCGGAACGTGGACAGAGAAGCCGTCGTCGACACCGCGAAGCTGACGCGGATTCGCGCCGACCCGCTGTTCGCGCCCGCTGTCGATGGCGATGATCGAACAACTCGCCGGGCAACTCGTCCCGGCGACCTTCGAGGCCGGGATCGAGCTGATCCAGGAAGGCGAGCCAGGCGACCGCTATTACCTGATCGAGCGGGGTCGCGTCGTCGTCAGCCAGGCGGGACAGCGCATGCGCGAGCAGGGACCGGGCGAGAGCGTCGGGGAGATCGCCCTGCTCTTCGACGTCCCGAGGACCGCCTCGGTGCGTGCGCTGGAGCCGGTGGAGACCCTGACCCTGTCACGCGATGACTTCCTCGACACGCTGTGCGGTCAGACCGCCAGCCGGCGCATCGCGGACACGATCGTGATGGAACGGCTCGCGACCCGGCCGACGGGCGGCGGCTGAGCGAGGTCGGCGCGCACCCTACACTTGAGCGTCGTCACGCCACCCACCGAGGATTCCATGCCCGAGTCCACCCATCCGTACGACCGTCCGAGCGATCCAGCCAAGCGCCACTCCGCCGCCCTGACCGACGGGCCCGACCGCGCCGGCGCCCGGTCGATGCTGAAGGCGATCGGCTTCACCGACGACGACCTCGCCAAGCCGCTCGTCGGCGTCGCGACGACGTGGATCGAGACCATGCCGTGCAACTACAACCAGCGGCGGCTCGCGGAGTTCGTCAAGGAGGGCATCCGGGCAGCGGGCGGCACGCCGATGGAGTTCAACACCATCGCCGTGAGCGACGGCGTATCGATGGGCACCGAGGGGATGAAGGCGTCGCTGATCAGCCGCGAGGTGATCGCCGACTCGATCGAGCTCGTCGTCCGCGGCCACCTGCTCGATGGCGTCGTCTGCCTCGTCGGCTGTGACAAGACGATCCCGGCAGCCGCGATGGCCCTCGGCCGGCTCGACGTTCCGGGCCTCGTCCTCTACAACGGAACGATCTATCCGGGCACGTACCAGGGCGTCCGGAACGCCACGGTCGTCTCGGTCTACGAGGCCATCGGCGCATATCGCGCGGGCAAGATCACGCTCGACGAGCTGTACGAGATCGAGAACGTCGCGTGCCCAGGCGCCGGCGCGTGCGGCGGCCAGTACACCGCCAACACGATGAGCACGGTGATGGAGTTCATCGGCCTGTCGCCCGGCGGGCTGAACGCGATTCCTGCCGAGGACCCCGACAAGGACGAGGCGGCTCGCCGGTCGGGCGAGCTGGTGATGGACCTCGTCCGGCGTGATGCGCGGCCGTCGGCCTTCGTCACGCGGCAGGCGCTCGAGAACGGCATCGCCTCGGTCGCAGCGACGGGCGGTTCGACGAACGGCGTCCTCCACCTGCTCGCAATCGCCCACGAGTTCGGGATCCAGCTCGACATCGACGACTTCGCGACGATCGCCGAGCGCACGCCGATCGTGGCCGACATGCGGCCGGGCGGCCGGTACACCGCGTCGGACATGTACGACGCGGGTGGCGTGGGCCTCGTCATGCGCGAGCTGCTCAAGCGCGACGAATTGCTCCACGGCGGCGAGGCAACGGTGGACGGCCGGACGATCGCCCAGATCGCCGCCGACACGTCGGAGACCGAGGGCCAGCCGGTCGTCCACTCGATCGAGACCCCACTGAAGCCGACGGGCGGCCTGGCGATCCTCCGCGGGACGCTGGCCCCGGACGGCTGCGTCGTGAAACTGGCCGGTCACGAGCGGCGCCTCCACCGCGGCCCGGCCCGCGTGTTCGACTCGGAGACGGCCTGCTTCGAGGCCGTGAAGAACCGGCAGATCAACGCCGGCGACGTCGTCGTGATCCGCTACGAGGGGCCGGTCGGCGGGCCGGGCATGCAGGAGATGCTCAGCGTCACCGCCGCGCTGGTTGGCGAAGGGCTCGGCGACACGGTCGCCCTGATCACCGATGGCCGTTTCTCGGGCGGCACCCACGGCCTGATGATCGGCCACATCGCACCCGAGGCGGCCCTGGGCGGACCGATCGGGCTCGTCGAGGAGGGCGACGAGATCGTCATCGACGTCGATCGGCGCGCCCTCGACCTCGTCGTCGATCCCGACGAGCTCGCCCGCCGACAAATCGGCTGGCAGCCACCGGCGCCGCGCTACACGGGCGGCGTGCTGGCGAAGTACGCCGCGCTGGTCGGGTCCGCGTCGCAGGGTGCGGTCACCACCGGCGGGCGGACGCAGGCGCTGCTGGAGCGCCGCTGATGGGCCGCATCTCGATCGGCATCAAGACCTCCCCGCAGGAGGTCGACTGGCCGACCCTGGACGCCGCCTGGGCGCGGATCGGCGAGCACGACGTGTTCGAGTCGGTCTGGATGAATGACCACATCACGAATGCCGCCGTGGAGCGAGGCGGGCGGAGCTGGGAGTCGCTCACCGCGATGACCGCGTTGGCCCACCACGTCCCCGGCAAATGGCTCGGCCATGGCGTGCTGTCGAACACGTTCCGCCACCCGGTGGTGCTGGCGAAGCAGGCGACGCTGCTCGATCACGTCACCGGCGGGCGGTTCATCGTCGGCATCGGTGCGGGATGGCATGTCGGCGAGCACGTCCCGTTCGGGATCCCGCTGCCGGACATGCCGGAGCGGTTCGACCGCTTCGAATCGGCCGTGCACGTCCTGCGCACGCTCTTCTCGGACGACGCCACCCGCGAGCCGGGCGTGACGCGGCCGGACCGCTTCTACCCGCTCGAGGGCGCGACGAACCTGCCCGGACCGTTGACGCCCGGCGGTCCACCGATCTGGCTCGGCGGGAACAAGCGACGCGGCATCGCGCTCGCGGCGACCGTCGCGCAGGGCTGGTACATGCCGGCGGTCGTGCCGCACGAGGGAGCGCGGCCCTCGGACCTCGACTATTTCAGTGACCGGCGCGACGCGGTCCTGGCCGCCATGGACGAGATCGGGCGTGAGCCGGACGGGTTCGCGTTCGTGGCCCAGATGCCGACGGGGCGGACGCGGGAGGACCGTGCGGTCGCCCTCGACCTCGCACGGGACGCCGTCCGCCGCGGTGCGACCCACGTCGTGCTCGGCATGCCACCCGCGCTTGGTGCGGAGGGTATCGACGCGGTGGCCCGCGAGATCGGCGAGCCGCTGCGCGAGGCATTCGCATGAGCTTCACCGTTCGGTCGGCCGCAAGTGACGACGCGGATCTGACGCGCTTCGCGGAGGTCGTCAACGAGGTCACGCCCGAGAACCCGACCTCGCTCGAGGAGCTGCGCTGGCAGGACGCGAACTATCGAGGGGAGCGGTTCATCGCCGAGCTCGCCGGCACGATCGTCGGGGTTGGGACCACCGGTCAGATCCTGAGCTACCGGCTTGACTTCGAGCGGTGGTGGATCACGGTTCTCGTGCGCGAGCCACATCGCCGTCAGGGCATCGGCTCGACGTTGCTCGTCGCCGGGTCACGCGCGGCACGCGCCGTCGGCAAGACCGGGCTCCAGACATCGGTGTCGGAGCGCCACGCCGATGGACTTGCGTTCCTCCAGCACCGCGGTTTCGTCGAGTTCGATCGGTACCGGATGGTCGAGCTCGACCTGGGCCGCCTTCCGAAGCCTGCCATCAGCCAACCACCCGGTGTCGAGATCACGACCCTGGCCGCAAGGCCGGACCTCCTGACCGGCGTCCACGCCGTCGCCGGGCTGGCTTTCCCTGACATCCCGCATGCGGACGAACCGATGCAGGCGGGATCGCTCGAGGAATTCCGGAAGCGGGACGTGGACCGTCCCGGCATGCCGCCCGATGCCTTCTACATCGCGCTCGACACGGCGTCCGCCGAGGTAATCGGCTACGCGAGCCTGATGCGCATGCCCGGTCGGCCGGACGCGGCGTGGCACGACATGACGGCGGTCGCGCCGGCGCACCGCGGACGGGGCATCGCCACCGCACTCAAGCGCGCGACGATCGCCTGGGCCATCGACGCAGGGATGCGCGTCCTGGAGACCGGCAACGACGTCGAGAACGCTCCGATGCGCGCGGTCAATGCCGCCCTGGGGTACCGGCCGATTCCGGACGAGGTCGGGCTGCGCGGACCGCTGGCGGACGAGGAGACGCCGTGACGGGAGACGACGTCCACCCGGGCGATCTGCCGCCGGACCCTGACAGGTACGACTCGCCGCGTGCCCAGCTCGCACGGGCGCGCGGTCTTGAAGCGCCATACATCCCGGGCGGCGAGGACCCGGATCCCGAGGTCGCCGAGCGTGAGGACCGCTACTACGGTCGGCTGCTCGTGATCATGGTCATCGTGATCGTGACCGCGGGGTTCGTCCTCGGCATCATCGCCAACCTCATCACCGGGTCGGGCGCATGACGACCGCCGCCCGGCCGTCGGACGCCATCCCGGCGCACGACTGGTCGCACGCGGGAGACGAGCTCGTCGAGACGCTCCGCGACCTGATCCGGATCCCATCGGTGAACCCGCCACCGCCGCCGGGCGACGGTGAGCTTCGGGCGGCGCGGTACATCGCGAGCGCCCTCGATGACGTTGGTCTGCGTCCCGAAGTCGTGGAGCCGGTCCCCGGTCGCGGCTCCGTGCACGTTCGCCTCAGGGGCGACGGCACGGGCGGCGAACCGTTCCTCCTCCTGTCGCACCTCGACGTCGTGCCGGCGCCGCTCGACCAATGGACATACGACCCGTTCGACGGGAAGGTCTCCGACGGTTATGTCTACGGACGCGGCGCGGTCGACATGAAGGCCATGATCGCGCTCGAGCTCGGCGTGGTCCGGCTCCTCGCCGCCGAGGCGCGCGCGGCGGGGCGCGACCCGGCCAGCGACCCGATCCCCGGCCTCCGCCGCGACGTGCTCCTCACGTCCACCGCGGACGAGGAGGCGGGCGGCTACCACGGCGCGGGCTGGATCGTCGAGCACAAGCCCGAGTGGCTGCGCGCGGCCGGGGCGGTCAACGAGTGCGGCGGGGTCGCCACCACGATCGGGGGGCGGCGCCTCTACCCGATCCAGGTCGCGGAGAAGGGCTTCAGCGTCTACAAGATCCACGTCCGTGGGACCTGGGGCCACGGCTCGATGCCGCGCGAGGACAATGCGGCCGTCCTCGCCGCGGCCGCCATCGCCCGCCTCGCCACACCGGGGACGGTGCGCGTGACCCCGGTCATGGAACGGTTCATCAATGCGACCGCCGATGCGCTCGGCGAGCCCGCAGCCGGGATGCTCCGGGGCCTCCTCGACGACGATCCTGCCCCGGCCGAAGCGGCGATCGCCGCGGCGTGCGACCCGATGTACGCGCGGACCCTGCGCGCCCTCGTCCGCGACACGATCAGCCCGGACGTCGTGCACGCCGGCATCAAGTACAACGTGATCCCGGGCGAAGCGATGATCGAGATCGATTGTCGCGTGCTGCCCGGCATGACCGAGGCCGATGCCCGGGCGGTGGTCGAGGAGCGCCTCGGGCCGGAGCTCGTCGCCGCCTGCGAGATCGAGCACGTCATCTTCGGCGCGCCGGCCGAATTGCCGGCGGACCATCCGCTGTTCGAGCTGCTTGGTGCAACGGTCCGCGAGCACGACCCGGATGGCGTGCCGGTCCCGTTCATGGTTCCGTTCGCGACCGACGCCAAGCACACAACAGGCCTCGGTGTCCCGACCTACGGCTTCTCGCCCCTGCGACTGGATCCGGGGGAGCGCTTCCTCGAACGCTTCCACGGCGTCGACGAGCGCGTCGGTGTCGACGCGCTGCGCTGGGGATTGCCGGTCCTCTACGACGTGGTGCGCCGCTTCTGCGGTTGACGAAGCAGCGGCCGCTACGTCGTGTCGCCGTCGCCTGGCTGGTCGAGCGGATGCGAGACGACCACTTCCTCGCCGCATGCCTTGCAGACGAACAGCTGCCCGTTGGCCCAGTCACGTTCGGGGTCGTGGTCCGCAGGGTCGTGGTGGGATCGCTCCATCTCGCCCCACGAACCGTCCGAATGGCGGTGCTGCAGCTGTAGCTCGAGGAGCCGTCCTTGAACCTGGAACATCTCGTCTCCCTCGATGCGATTCGAACGCGAGCGCGGGCGGCTAGGTGGTGTCGCCCTCGGAGGGTGCCGCGGGCGGCTGCATGACGCGAACCTCCTCGCCGCATGCCTCGCAGACGAAGAGCTTCCCGTTGGCCCAGTCACGTTCGGGATCGTGATCGGCCGGGTCGTGGTGGGCCGGCCGAAGCGGGCTCCACACGCCATCGTTGTGACGGTGCTGGATCTGCAGTTCGGCGAGGCGTCCCGACACCTGGAACATGTTGTCTCCTCGATGTGCTCGCTCCCGGAGCCTAGCCGGTCGTGTCGCCCCGGACAAGGCGTCCGGGTATCAGTCGCCGGGCGTCCGGATCAGCCGCCCTCGGCGGCTGATGGCATGCGTCGCGAGGGCCGCCACGCCCATCGCGACGATCGCCCGCTCGGGGCCGGGCAGGGCACGGACCGCGATCAGGAACTGGTCGGCGCGTGCCCGGTCGACGACCCGCAGGATCGCCTGCCCCCGCTGCGTGAGTCGGACCGTCCGCTGGCGGCGGTCCTCCGGCTCGGGCTGACGCTCGACGAGCCGCCGGCGCACCAGGCCGTCGACCAGCCGGCTGGTGGCCGATGGCGACCGGCCGATGGCCTCTGCGACGTCGCCGATCGTCATCGTGCCCGCATCGGCGAGCACGTACAGCGCAGCGAGCTGGGTGAAGCCGAGGCGCAGCTCGCCCAGCTGGCCGGCGAAGCCGATCACCAGTTCGCGCCACAGCGCGCGCCCCATCGCCACGCGCTCGCTGATCTGGCGGACATTGGGCAGCCGGTTGCCGGCGGCGACGACCGCCGGCGAGAGGTCCTCCTCGAAACGCCGTGCGATCGAGCGGACCGGTGCCGCTCTGCGTGGCGCCGCTCGGCGCCGGAATGTGGGTTCTGCCATCGCGCTGAGCGTAGGCCGAGCCGCATATCCGTGCAAGCGTGCACGGGAATCGCCTCGTGGGGGCGTCCGCCGGCCCTAGGCTGCGGAGAGATGTCACAGCTTGCCTTCGTCTTCCCCGGCCAGGGATCCCAGTCGGTGGGGATGGGTCATGCCCTGGCCGAGCGCTCGCCCGCCGCTGCGGCCGTGTTCGCCGCGGCCGACGCCGCGCTTGGCGAACCGATCAGCAGCCTCGCCTGGGATGGACCCGCCGAGTCGCTCGACCGAACCGAGCAGGCGCAGCCCGCGATCCTCGCCGCGTCGATCGCGATCCTCGAGGCCCTTCGTGAGGGCTGGGCCGGGGCCGGCGTTCCCGCACCTGTGCCCGCCTTCGCGGCCGGCCACTCGATGGGCCAGTACAGCGCGCTCGTCGCGGCCGGGGTCATTTCGCTCGAGGACGGCATCCGGCTCGTTCGCGCCCGCGGCCGCGCCATGCAGGCGTCCGGTTCAGGGCGGGACGGCGCGATGGCCGCGATCATTGGCCTCGACGACGCCCGGATCCCGGAGCTGGTCCAGGGCGCCGCGGCGCACGGCACGTTCGTCGTCGCCAACCGGAACGCCCCGGGCCAGGTGGTCGTGTCCGGCGAGCGCCCCGCGATCGAGGCCGGCGCCGAGCTCGCCAGGACGCTGGGCGCGAAGCGGGCGATCGTCCTCCCCGTGTCGGTGGCCGCTCATTCGCCGCTGATGGCGCAGGCCGCCGAGCAGATGCGCGACGTGCTCGCCGGGATCACGTTCAGCGATCCGTCGGTCACGTTGCTCGCCAACTCCGACGCGCGGCCGATCACGACCGGAGAAGCCGCCCGCGCCGAGCTCATCGAGCACCTCACCGCCGGCGTCGACTGGGTCGCCGCCGTCGAGCACATGGCCGGCGCCGGCGTCACGACGTTCGTCGAGGTAGGGCCGGGCAAGGTCCTGACCGGGCTGATCAAGCGGATCGCCCCGGACGCCGAGATCCTCCCGGCCGACGACCCGGCCACCTTCGATCGACTCCTGACCCTCGCCCCGACCGCCGTCTGACCTTCGAAAGGAACCGAACCCGAGTGCGTAAACCCGATTACAACCGCCGCGTCGTCGTCACCGGCGTCGGTGTCGTCAGCCCCGTCGGCAACGACAAGGACACCGCCTGGTCGAACCTGATCCGCGGCCAGTCCGGGCTCGACGAGATCACCCATTTCGACGCAAGCCCATACGAGGCGAAGCTCGCCGGCGAGGTCAGGGACTTCAACGCCGCGGACTGGATGGACCCGAAGGCTGCGCGCCGCGGCGAGAAGAGCATGCACTTCGGGGTCGCCGCAGCGAAGCAGGCCCTGGGGGATTCCGGCTTCGAGCTCACCGACGAGAACCGCACCGACGTTGGCGTCGTCTTTGGATCGGGCGCCGGTGGCCAGCAGCTGATGATCGACAACTACGACAACCTCAACGTGAAAGGCCCGCGCACGGTCGCGCCGACGTTCATCGCCAATGCGCTCACCGACAGCACCTCGGGGATGATCGCCATCGAGACCGGCGCGATCGGCCACAACATCTGCATGGTGTCGGCCTGTGCGACCGGCACGCACAACGTGGGCGAGGGGGCCGAGGCCATCCGCCGCGGCGACTGCATTGCGGTTATCAGCGGCTCGACCGAGTCACCGCTGCTGGAAGTCGCCCACGCGGGGTTCTCGAACATGCGCGGCATGGGCATGCCCCGTCCCGGGGAGCCGCCACAGACCGTGTCGCGGCCGTTCGATCTGACTCGTGATGGGTTCGTGCTCGGCGAGGGCGCCGGCTCGCTGTTCCTCGAGGACCTCGACCACGCCAAGGCCCGCGGCGCCCGGATCTACGGCGAGGTGGTGGGCTACGGCTCGGCCGCCGATGGCTGGGACATGATCCAGCCGATCGACGCCGGCGTCGGCTCCGCTCGGGCGATGAAGATGGCGCTGGAGCGGCGGGGAGTGCCCGCCGACGAAGTCGACCTGATCAATCCGCACGGCACGTCGACACCACTCGGCGACAAGCGCGAGGCGGAGGCACTGTGGACGGTGTTCGGCGACCGCTCGGCGCGCGACCGCCAGTCGCTGGCGATCAGTGGCACGAAGTCGATGACCGGCCACCTCATGGGTGCCGCCGGTGCGTTCGAAGCGTTCGCAACGATCATGTCGGTCGCCGAGCAGTGCGTGCCGCCAACGATCAACTACCGCGACTTCGACCCGGAGTGCGACCTGTGGGTCGTGACCGAACCAACGCCCTTCCCCATTCGGTATGCACTTTCCAACAACATTGGTTTGGGCGGGCACAACGGCGCCGTCATATTTGCCCGGTACAACGGGGATTGATTCCGTCGGACCTGAGCGCCGATCGGTGCGTTGCGCCCTCCGCGCGCTCGCTTACGCACACCAGAGTGCGCTCGCTCGCGTGCTCGGGCGCGCCTTCCGCTCGACGCTCATCCCCGACGGTTCTTGGTCACTACAATCTCGCGGTGCCCTCGATGCGTGATCTCCGTGCCTGAAAGCGATCCTGCGCGGCGCGCCGTCGTCACCGGCCTCGGCGCGGTCATGCCGATCGGCAACGACTTTCCGACCTACTGGGCCAGCCTCCAGGCGGGCGTCAGCGGCACGCGGGCGATTTCCAGCTTCGACGCGTCCGCGCAGGAGGTCCGCATCGCGGCCGAAGTCCTCGACTTCGATCCGACGCAGTTCATGGACGCCAAGATGGCCCGTCGCATGAGCCGCTTCATCCACTTCGCGATGGCCGCCGGCAAGGAAGCGGTCGCCAACGCCGGGATCGACTTCAGCGCCATGAGCACGGAGCAGCGTGACCGCGTCGGCGTGGTGGTCAACACCGGTGGTGGCGGCATCGAGCAGATCATCGATGGGACCCACGTCCACGACCAGAAGGGGCCGCGCTTCGTCTCGCCGTTCGCGATCCCGGCGCTGTCGGGCTCGATGGGCGCGGCGATGCTCTCGATGGAATGGGGGCTCACCGGCCCGGTGATGACCCAGGTCGCCGCGTGCGCCACCTCGGTGATCGCCTTCCAGGACGCCCATCGGCTGATCCGCGACGGGGAGTGCGACGTGGTCCTCGCGGGTGGCTCGGAGGCCCCGATCTGGCCGATGGGCGTGGCAGCGCTCGGCAACATGACGGCGCTCTCGAAGCGCAACGACTCGCCCGAGACGGCGTCGCGGCCGTTCGATGCGACCCGCGACGGGTTCGTGCTCGGCGAGGGCGGCGGGCGTGGTCGTCATCGAATTGCTGGCGCATGCGCTGGAACGTGGCGCCACCCCGATTGCGGAGATCCTCGGTGCCGCGCTGACCGCAGACGCGTTCCACATCAGCGCCCCCGAGCCGACCGGACGCGGCCAGACACGGGCCATGACCCTCGCGCTGCAGCGCAGTGAAGTGACGCCGGATGAGGTCGACTACATCGTCGCCCACGGCACCGCGACCCCACTCAACGACGTCACCGAGACCCGCGCGATCAAGGCCGCCTACGGGGAGCACGCGTACAAGGTCGCGATCAGCTCACCGAAGTCGATGATCGGCCACCTCGTCGGGGCAGCGGGGATCGCCAGCGCACTGGCCGGCCTGGGGGCGATCCGGGACCAGGTCATCCCGCCGACGATCAACCTGCACAGCCCTGACCCCGAGTGCGACCTGGACTACGTCCCGAACGTCAAGCGCGCGGCGCGCGTCGACACGGTCGCCATCGACGGCTTCGGCTTCGGCGGCCAGAACGCCGTCGCCGTCCTGCGCCGCTACGCGGACTGAGCGGCCGGCGTCAGGCGTCGCGCAGTCGCCGTCCCTCGAACCCCTCGATCGCTTCGACGAAGCGCGCATCGAGCTCGGCGGGCCGGCCCACCGTGTAGTCGAAGCGGACCATCACCGAGTCACTGACCGCGACCAGCCGCGACGGGCCACCCGGCTCACCGGCAGTCAGGCGATGCTCGAGCACGAAGCTCGAACGGCCGATCCGGGACGCCCGCGTCTCGACCGTCACCACGTCCGTGTGGAAGACCTGCGCGCGATAGGTGATCCGTGCCTCGGCGAGGATCAGGCTCTCCGCCCCGTGGTGGCCGGCCGCGAGCGGCTCGCCGGTGACGTCCGACCAGTAGCGGATCCGCGCCATCTCGCAGTACGTCAGATAGACCGCGTTGTTGACGTGGCCCATCGCGTCCGTGTCGGCGAAGCGGACATCGATCGTGACTCGATGGGCGAAGTCGCCGGGCAGGTCGCGGGGGTCCTCGGGTGTCGCGATGCGCGATCTCGTGCCACGATCCGGTTGATGCATCGACGGATCGTGCCACAGGCCGACGCCCCCGCGAACGAGCGATCGGTCCCGGCCGCCCTCACGACGCTTGCCTCACCGTGGGGACCACTCCACGTCGCGGTGACCGAGGATGGCGTGGCGGCAGTGAGCTGGCTCGGGCCGGTCGATGACGTGCGCGCCTGGCTGGTCCGCAGACACGGCGCCAGCCCGGTGGATCGGGATGAGCTCCCTGGCGACGACCCGCGGCGGCGACTCCTGGAGCGCACGGTCCGGGCGCTCGAACGGTGGATGGCCGGGGAGCGCGAGCCGTTCGACCTCCCGCTCGATCTCACCGGTTTGTCGGCCTGGGACCGGGCGGTCCTCGACGGCGTCAGGCGCATCCCGTGGGGTCGCACCGAGAGCTACGGCGGCGTCGCCCGCATGATCGGCCGGCCCGGCGCGGCACGCGCCGTGGGCGGAGCCGTCGGCCGCAATCCGATCGGCGTGATCATCCCGTGCCATCGCGTCATCGCCGGCGATGGCACGCTCGGCGGGTACGGCGGCGACGCGTGGGGCAGCCATCGGGAGCGGCAGGAACTGAAGCGCTCGCTGCTGCGCGTGGAAGGGGTGGCAGCGGCCAATCCGACCGACTAGACTCCCGCCAACGGGCCGCCGAGCGTCACGCGGCAGGACCCGACGGTGGCCCGGGGCGCCCGTCCGAGCCCACACACACAGGGGAGTTGGAGGAGTCCTTGGCCAGCGCTGTTGCGCCGCCTCAGCCGTCGATGTTCGCCGTCTTCAAGAAGCGCGACTTCACGCTCCTCTGGTTCTCCCAACTGATCTCCACCAGCGGCTCGGCGCTCACCGACCTTGCCGCCGGGATCCTGATCTACCGCGAGACGGGTTCGGCGCTGGCCGTCGGCCTGATGCTCGCGGCGACGGCACTGCCTGCCCTGGTCGTAGGGCTCGTGGCGGGTGTCTTCGTCGACCGCTACGACCGCAAGAAGATCATGATCGTGTCCTGCCTGCTCAGGGCCGCCCTGGTCGCCTCGATCCCGGCCATCGTGGCGATCAACATCAACCTGCTCTACGTCGTCGTCTTCATCAACGCGGCCATCGCCCAGTTCTTCGATCCGGCGCAGGAGAGCGTCATCCCCGACGTCGCGACCGACGAGGAGCTGGCTGCCGCCAACTCCTTCCTGTCGATCAGCAGCTTCGGCTCGACGGCGATCGGGTTCGCGGCCGCCGGCCTGCTCGCATCGCTCGCGTCGATCGAGATCGCGTTCTACGCCGACGCGCTGACGTTCCTCGTCTCCGCAGCACTCATCCTGTTCGTCACCGTCCGACCGATCGTCTCAGAGGAGGCGACCAGCGTCCGTGTCGTGGTTGCCGGCCTGCGCGATGGCTTCCGGTTCCTCTCGTCGACGCCGATCCTGCGCAACAGCTTCATCAGCGGCGTGCCGGCCTACTTCTCGTTCGGCCTGTGGAACGTCCTGCTGCTGCCGTTCGCCATCACCGTCCTGATGGCCACCGAGTTCGAATACGGGCTGCAGGAGGGCCTGACGTCGGTCGGCTTCGTCGTCGGCAGCCTGTTCATGGCCAAGTACACGGACCGCCTGCGCGAGGGGCAGTGGCTGGTCATCGGCATGCTCGGGATGGGCGTGCTCGGGATCCTGTACGGCCTGGCGACGTCGATCCTCGTGGCGATCATCATCGTCACGCTCTCGGGGTTCCTGAACGCACCCCCGGCGATCGCCCGCCGGCTGATCCTCCAGCGCAACAGTCCGCGCGAGATGCGCGGTCGCGTGTTCAGCACGTTCGGCGTCCTGCGCGACGTGATCTTCCTGATCGGCATGTTCGCGGCAGGCCTCGCCGACTTCGTCGATATCAGGCTGCTCGTCATCATCTCCGGCGTGATCCTCGTCGGGACGGGTATCTGGACCCAGTTCCTGCCGGGCCTCGGCGAGCCGGCCGCCGAATGGCGACAGGCCGCGCAGCGGCTGCGCACCGCGACCGCCGCGGGTGCCCTCCCGAGCCGTCCGCTCGCGGCGGACGACCTCGGCGTCCTGGTCGGGGTCATCCCGGCGTTTGGCGTGCTCGGCGACAACGAGCGCCGGCTGCTGCTCGCGTCGGCCCGGGTCCGCGACGTACCGGCCGGCGACGATGGTCGTCGCGGCCGGCGACCAGGGCGATGCCGCGTACGCGATCCTGTCGGGTCGGGCCATTGCTGGCACCCCCGTCGAGGGTGGCGAATACCGCGCGCTGTCGACGATGCTCGAGGGCGACGTGTTCGGCGAGATCGCCGCGCTGACCGGCAGCACGCGGACGGCCAATGTCGTGGCCGACGCCGATTCGTCGCTGGTCGAGATCCCGGGGGCGACGCTCCGCTCGCTGATGTCCGTTCGCGAGATCAGCGACCTGCTCCTGCCGAAGATGACCGAACGCCTGGCGCGGACGACGACGGCCGACCTGCCGCGCCTGGCGGGCGTGGACCAGGCCGCGTTGCGCGATCTGCGCAAGCCACGACCGTCGACCGACGTGTCGCAGGCACCGCTTCCCGGATCCGAGGGTGTGTCGTAGCTGACAATCTGCTGGTCGCAGGCGGTATCGGAGGCTTTCGCGCCGAGACCCTACAGTGAGCGCACTTCAACCGCGAACACAGCGAAGGGCAAGGAGGTCGACGTGGACAAGAAGATCAGTCTCCCGAAGGGTCAATTCATCGATGAGACCGACGCCGAGGGCCAGGGGCTGCTCCCCACGGACGACGACGTCGAGGGACACGGCAAGCCCTCCCCCGAGGACTTCACGGTCCTCCCGCCGCCGCCGGGGATCGGCTCGAACAGAGCGCCGCACGGCGGCGAAGTCCACGACTCAGGCGACGACCGCTAACCAACTCGTACCGACCCCAGGCCGAGCCGCGACCTCCAGCACCCGGCCCTCGGACCGCCGGCGCCTCCCCCGGGCGTCGGCGGTCCCTTCCTGCCCGCGGTCAGCCCGTGATCGTCAGCTCCTGATCGTCACTTCGTGATCGGCGTGGCGGTCGCCGCGAGGATCGCCTTGACCTCGAACGGCGTGGCCTTCGGATGGCGGGCCCGGATCCGCGCTGCATAGCCGGCCAGGTGCGGGGCGGCGAACGAGTTGCCGGTTGCCCGGATCCGCCCGCCGCCTCGCCAGGCGACGTCAACGTCGACCCCGTATGCCCCGAACTCGACCGGCGGGGACGGGTTGTAGAACCAGACCGTCGGGTCCGCGACGTCGTGGGCGGCCACGGACACCACCGATGCGAAGAGCGATGGATACGACGGGCCCGGGACGTTGTTCGCCGCGCAGATCAGGAGCGTGTTGGCGAAGTACGCCTGGTCGGCCAGCTCGTGGAAGAGGCCGGCCAATGACTCGCTGCGGGAGGAGAGGCTCAGGTTCGCGACGCCGATCCCCTGCCCCACGACCCACTCGATCGCAGCGGCAAACGAGTGCCCCTTCGCGCGGTTGTTCGGACCGAGCACCCGGACCGACACGAGCTCGGCACCCGGCGCGATCGCATGGACGATCCCGGCGCAGGCCGTCCCGTGGCCGACGACGTCGACGGCCGTAGAGTCCTCGATCACGGCGGCGTCGTCACCGTCGATCTCGACAACCATGCTCGCGCGGAGTCGGCCACCCACTGCCGGGTGGCCCGCTTCCACCCCCGAATCGATGATGGCCACGCGGACCCCGCTGCCGTCGGTCCCACCGAAGGCCGCCTCCCGGTCGACCACGCCCAGCGGCAACGCCCGCTCGAGGGACGCCCGAGCATCCATGGCAAACGGCTCGCTCCAGGCCGGCAGCGCTTCGAGGCCGTGCGTCATCGCTCGGCCCGCCCTGGTCGCTGGCGTTCCGCACGACGGATGAGGACGTCGAGCAGGTCGGCCAGCAACGCGACCTGGCCCGGGTCGGCAGCGCGCAGCCGGCCAACGCGGTCGGCAAGGGTCCACAGCGGGTCGTCGTCGCTACCCATCTGAGCGGTCGCGGCCTCGACGAGCTCCTCCAGGGCTTCCTCGGAAACCGGCACCGCCCCTTGTGCGGCCAGGGCGCGCAACCCGTCACGCAGGAGGGTCGCCGTATCGCGCTCGAGGCGCGTCGCGCGGATGGCGACCGTCGCCTGGCGGGCGAAGACGCCGGCCAGCTCCACGTCACGCAGTGCGAAGCCCTCGCCGGAACGCCGGTCGAGGATCTCGAGCACGCCCAGGCTGTCCTCGACGTCAAGGAGCGGCACCGCCAGGATCGAGCGCGGGACGTAGCCCGTCTGTTGCGCCGTGCTGGCACCGAAGCGCGGATCCGCGGCAACGTCCACGATCGCGATCGGCTGACCGGTCGAGAACACGTAGCCGGCAACGCCCTCGTGGGGCGCGATCGAGACACCGACGACGCCCTGGCCCTGCGCACCAGCCGCGACCTGGAACACGAGCCGATCCGTGGCCGCGTCGTACAACGCGATCGAGGCCGCCTCGGCGTCGAAGAGGACGACCGTGGCGTCGACGATGGAGCGCAGCACCGCCGCGCCGCCGGGAGGCTCGAGACGGCCCGCCGCCTCGGCCCGCGCCGCGATCGCGGCAAGGAGCTCGAGCGCAGGCTCGGAGGGCCGGCGCTGCTCCGTCACCGCGAGACGGCGCGCTCGAGCCGGCCGGGGTCGGGGATCACCAGCTCATTGCCCTCGAACCGGAGGAGGTCCTCCTGGACGAAGTCCGCGAGCATCCGGTTCACCGACTGGCGCGAGCCCCCGATCATGCCGGCCAGCTCCGATTGGGTGTACGGCCACGCCAGCCGGATCGGGTCGCTCGAGCCGCCGGACCGGGTGACGCCGTCACTTTCGTCCGGGACGCCACCCATCCGCAGGAGGTGGCGGGCGAGGCGGCCCGGCAGGTCGAGGAAGTGAAGGTCGGCGACCTGGCCGGTCAGGCGCCGGATCTCGCCGCTGAGCGAGGCGAACATCGCGCGGCGCAGGGCGGGCTCGGCGGCGACGAGGCGATCGAACGCGTCACGGCGGAGGACCAGCGCTTCGACGGCCCGAACGGCGATCGCGGACGCGGAGCGGGGGCGGCCGTCGAGCAGCGCCAGCTCCCCGAAGAAGCCGCCGCGACCGATGGTGGTCAGGATGACGGGTTCGGAGCCTTCCTCCGAGGGGAGGACGATCTTGATCTCCCCGCTCGTGACCACGAACAGCGCGTCGCCCGGATCCTCGAGGTGGAACACGACCTCGCCGCGGCGAAACCGCCGTCCCCGCATCGCGTCAGCGCACAACATGAGCGTCGCATCGTCGAGACCGGCGAACAGCGGACAGGAATGGAGCGCCTCGCGCGCGAGCGCGAGATCCGCAGCGGGGCTGACCATGCCATGCATCGTACGCGCTGGACCGAGCCGCGTGGTCGCTAGACTCGATGGGCATGGAACTGGTCGTCTGTCCGAACTGCGGCGAGGAGAACCCGGCCAAGTTCCGGCTGTGCGGATTCTGCGGGACGGCGCTGGCGCCCAGCCTGCCACCGCAGGAAGTGCGCAAGACGGTCACGATCGTCTTCTCGGACCTCAAGGGCTCCACGAACCTCGGCGAGGCGCTCGATCCCGAATCGCTCCGCGAGGTCATGACTCGCTACTTCGACTCGATGAAGGCGATCCTCGACCTCCACGGCGGGACGATCGAGAAGTACATCGGCGATGCGATCATGGCGGTCTTCGGCCTGCCGAAGCTGCACGAGGACGACGCGCTCCGGGCAGTCCGCGCCGCGCATGGGATGCAGGAGGCGCTCCGCGAGCTGAACCGGGACCTGCTGGCGACGTATGGCGTCGAGCTGACAAACCGGACCGGCGTCAACACCGGCGAGGTCGTGGCCGGTGATCCCACCACCGGGCAGCGGCTCGTCACCGGTGATGCGGTGAACACGGCCGCCCGGTTGGAGCAGGCCGCGCCGGCCAACGAGGTCCTGATCGGCGGGCTGACGTTCGAGCTGGTTCGCGGCCTGGTCGACGTGGAAGAGGTCGAGCCCCTCGAGCTCAAGGGCAAGGCCGAACGGGTCCCGGCATACCGGCTCGTCGGACTGATCGAGGGCGCCGAGCGCGGAGGCGAGGAGTCCCCGCTCGTCGGGCGCGACCGCGAGCTGGCGATCCTGGAACAGTCGCTTGCCGACGCCTACGTCACCCAGCGCTGCCGGCTCGTGACCGTCGTCGGCGAGCCCGGGGTCGGCAAGTCGCGCCTGATCCACGAGTTCCTCGAAGAGCACGAATCCGACGCCGTCACGCTCCGCGGCCGGTGTCTCGCGTATGGCGACGCGATCACGTTCTGGCCGATCGTGGAGGCGGTCCGCAATGCGGCAGGGGTCGCCGAGGACGATTCGGCGGAGACCGCCCAGGCGCGCATCCTCGGGCTGCTCGATCCCGATGACCCGGAGCGCGACCAGATCGCGGCGCGCGTCGCGGCGGCAATCGGGCTGACGTCGGCGCAGGTCCCGGTGTCCGAGCTGTTCTGGGGAATCCGCCGCCTGTTCGAAGCCCTCGCCACGGACCAACCGCTCATCGTCCTGTTCGACGACATCCACGACGCCGCCCCGACGTTCCTCGAGCTCCTCGACCACCTGGTCGAGTCGAGCAAACGGGTGCCGATCGTGCTGGTCTGCTCCGCCCGGCACGAGCTGCTCGAAGAGCACCCGGATTGGGAAGGCCGGCCGGGAACGGCAACGATCAAGCTCGAGCCGCTGACCGCGGAAGACGCGGAGCTGTTCATCGACCGACTGCTCGGCGAGACAACCGTGCCGGACGGAGTCAGGCGTCGGGTGGTCGAGGCCGCCGAGGGCAACCCGCTGTACGTCGAGCAGATGGTCCGGATGCTGGCCGACGAGCGTGTGGGGAGCGCGTCGGACATGTCCGAATTCATCGTTCCGCCATCGATCCAGGCGCTGATCGCCGCGCGTCTCGACCTGCTCAGCCGCGAGGAACGAGCGATCGTCGAGCCGGCCTCGGTGATCGGGCTGGTGTTCCCTGAACCAGCGGTCCACGAGCTCGTTCCAGATCCGCTGAAGCCCGCCCTGGGCCAGCACCTGACGACGCTGAGTCGCAAGCAGTTCGTCCGGCCCGCGGATGACGGGGCGGCAGCCGACGACTCCGACACGTATCGCTTCCACCACATCCTGATCCGGGACACCGCCTACAACGCGCTGCTCAAGCGGGCACGGGCGACGCTCCACGAGCGCTTCGTCGCGTGGGCCGAGCAGGTCAACCGCGAACGCGACCGCGAGCAGGAGTTCGAAGAGATCCTCGGCTACCACCTCGAGCAGGCGTTCCGCTACCGGGCGGAGCTCGGCCCGATCGACGCCGAAGGCCGGCAGATCGGCACGCGCGCGGCCCAGCGCCTTGGCGCCGCCGGTCGCCGGGCCTTTGCCCGTGGCGACCTCCCGGCGGCGACGAACCTGCTGGCGCGCGCCGCCGCGCTGCGCGAAGAAGGCGATCCCGAGCGGATCGAGCTGCTGGTGGATCTCGGCGAGGCCCAGCTGGAGCGGGGCACGTTCGCCGAGGCCACGGCGACGCTCGACGAGGCTGCGACGGCGGCGGCCGCGATCGGGGATGCCCGGCTGGAGGCCCGCGCCATCCTCAACAAGCGGAACGTGGAGATCTATGCCGGCGACGCAGGCGCGAGCCCGCACGCGCTGGAAGCCGCTGCGAACGCGATTCCGATCTTCGAAGCGGCCGACGATCGCGCAGGACTGGCGCGCGCGTGGCGGCTGCGGGTCGTCGTCCACGGGACGGCCGGCCGCTATGACGAGGCGGCGGCGGCGGCCGAGCGCGTGGTCGAGTACGCCGTGGCCGCCGGCGATGCGCGGATGGCGGCGCGCGGCGCCCAGGTCTACGCGTCGGTCGCCCTGGTGGGCACGCTCCCTGCGTCCGAAGTGCGCGAGCGATGTGAGCGGCTCCGGGCCCAGGTGGCAGGCGACCGCAAATCGGAGGCGATCATCCTCGGCGTCCTCGCCCAGGTCTACGCCATGCAGGGGGACTTCGGACGCGCTCGCGAGGAGTCGGAGCGGCAGCGCCAGATGCTCGACGAGCTCGGGCCGAGCGTCACGGCGATGGCGACGTCGATCGAGCGGGCGCGCGTGGAGTCCCTGGCCGGGGACCTCGCGGCTGCCGAACGCGAGCTCCGCGCCGACGACGCGGCGCTGGCCGTCCTCGACGAACGCTACTTCCGGTCAACGGTCGTCGGGATGCTCGCCGGGGTCCTGGTCGAAGCGCGCCGGTTCGAGGATGCCGCGGCAGGCCGTCGAGACCGCCCGTGAGCTGGCGGACGAGGACGATGCCCTCTCCCAGGTCCTGTGGCGAACCGCGCACGCCCGATTGCTGGCCGAGGCGGACAAGCCCGATGAAGCCATCGCCCATGCCGAAAGCGCCGTCGAGCTCGCCACGGACGGCGACGACATCGACCTGCTGGGCGATGCCAAATCGGCGCTCGGCGAGGTGCTCTGGCGGGCGGGCCGCCGGGACATGGCAGAGCCTCCCTTGCGGGAGGCTCTGGCGCTCTACGAGCGGAAGGAGGACGTCGCCTCCGCGAGTCGGGTTCGGTTGCGGCTCGAAGCCCTCGCGAGCGGAGCCGACCCGACGGCTGTCGGCTAGTTCGCCTTCACCCGGCCGTTCGTGTCGGTCCGGAAGACGATGACGGTGGTGCCGGCGTGCTTGTTGACGACGTAGGACACGATGCAACCTGTCGGCTTGGACGCCGAACACTTGTTGGCATTCGTGAAGCGGATGTTCTCGATGACGTTCCCGTTGTCGTCCGTGTGCAGAATGCCGCCCTTGTTGCTGCCGGCGCCCTCGCCCTTGATCTCGAGCGTCCACTCGAGGTACGGGTCCAGTTCCTGTCCGTTGCGAACGTTGAGTTGGACCTCCTGGCCGATGCACGCCGTGTTCGGGCAGCCGGTCGGGCCGTTCTTCTCGACGATGCTGATGAGCCCGCCGCGCCCGTCCGGGACCGCAACCGTGGTGGTCATCTTGTCGTTGTTGACGCCACCGAGGCCCTTGGTGGTGAGGTTCAGCGCCTGATTCGACAGCTTGTAGGTGCTGTTGCTGTCGGAGGTCGTTGCGCCGATGTTGATGGCCGAGTCGGCGAAGAACGAGTTGTTGTTCGAGCCGCGTTGGGGGTTGTTTTCTGCGACGCGGAGCGAGGCGTAGACCCAGCTGCTGGTCGGGCTCGATGGCGCCTGGACGATGAACGTCGCGACCACTTCGGCGCCACTGCTCGAGCTTCCCAACGTCACACAGCGCGCCGTCCTTGTTCGCGGTGATCGCGCAGGTGCCGCTGCTCGCCGATGCCTCGAGGACGGTCGACCCGGGCGGAAGGCTGGGCTTCGACGCGTTGTCCCACCCGGCTCGGGTGGTGACCTGGCTTCCGAGGCCGATGAACGCGTGAGACAACGATTGGTTGTCAATGTTTCGCGCCAGGACGTCGAACTTGAACGCGCCACCGGCGGTGACCGGGCTCAGCGCGAGCTTTCTATCGCCGCTGGGGTTCGCGTTGACGGTCGGCAGGGTCGCCGAAGTAGCACCGACGCGGCTGTCCGCGGCGAGTGCGGTGCCCGTGAGGCCGAGCAGAAGCCCGATGAGTGCGATGCTGGTGGTGGCCCCCACCAGCGATCGTGGGGCGCGAGAACGAAACACGAAGAGCCTCCTGGGCACGAGCCCGGCCTAAATGCGCGCTACCGTCGTGACCAGAACCGGGGTGACGGGCCGGATCTGTATCCCCTCTCCCCGAGTACCAGGACGATCGTACCGGTGCGAGAAGGGTAAAGCGAGGGTCTTTGGTGTCAAGTACGCGGCACGACAGTGGTGCGGACAAGCAACGGACGATATTTCTGTCAGGCGCGCGGCACCGGACGCATAGGGTACACGCCAACCACGATCGGCGTGCGCGGGTCGAGTGACAGCTCGTAGCCGACCTCACCGCCGCGGACCAGTTCGCCCAGCAGGCGGCATTCGCGTTCCGGCAACCCGACATACACGCTCGCGTCCTCGATCGGGAGCGCGCTGACCTCGTCCTCGGCGCCGTTGATGCCGAACCGGCGGCGCAGCTCATGCATCGGTACGTAGGGCCGGCTCTTGATGAAGCGGCGGAGCTGCGGCGCCGTGCAGCCGGCCCGCTGTCCGTTCATATCGGTGGCGTCGTGCGGGTGGGGCGCGTGCCCGTTCCCGTTGACCGTATGGGCCGCCTGCGGAACCGGGGTGTGCGGAGCCGGAGCGTGCGGAGCCGGAGCGTGCGGAGCCGGAGCGTGCGGAGCCGCAGCGTCGGGCGGCGCAGCTGGGATGCTGCTCACTCCCTCGCCTGGAACGGTCCCGCTCTGGGTTGCAGGGGCGTCGAGGCGCGGCTCAACCGGAGGGTCGCGACGCGGCTCCGGGCGCGGTTCGATCTGCGCCTGCAGGCGCGGTCCATCGTTGCTTCGGCCCCGCGCGTGGCGCGAACGGCCGTGATGGCGCCGGCTCATTGCCGCCACCGTGGGTGTCAGCGGCGCCGATGCGGCGCCGTGTGTTCGGAATCATGGTGTCTCTGGGCCGATTGACGCTCGCTCGGAGGCGTCTGCCCGGGATCATACCGCAGGCTCCCGGACCCGACGTACGTCAGTCTTCGTAGACGGCGCGTCGGTGGCGAACTCGAGGCGCCAGACCGAGCGCGTCGCGGCACCGCTCAGCAGGCGCCGACCCCAGGTCGAACGCGTCGCCCAGACATCCTCCGCGTCGAGTTGTCGCGTGCCGGTCATCCGCAGACCGGCGCGACGTGCGGCTTCGGCGATGCCCCCGAGCTCATACGGCTCGAGCGAGGCGATCCCGTCGAGCCCGTCTCTCGTCGTGACCGACACAATCGCGGACACGCGACCGCCCGAACGAGCGAGGCTCGCGATGCCCCGGGCGACCCGCTCATCGACGCCGAGCACACCGCGCAGCAGGGAACCCCACGGGAACAGGATTCGGACCTCGTCCGCGAGTCCGATGAGTTCGGGCGGCGGGGTCTCGGCCGCGGCCACGACGAACAGCAGGTTCGAATGTCCGCCCCTGGCCGGAGGCCGGGCGGCGCGACGGGACGTCTCGGCCATCGACGCCGCGTCGGCGTCGATCCCGATGACGAGGGATCTCGGCTCCGACTCGGCGAGCGTCAGCGCCGCTCGACCATCACCGGTACCGAGATCGATGATCACCCGCTCGTGGCGGGCGACCAGATTGGCGACCTACCCGACGTCGACCTCGACGAGGCGGCGTCCAACGACCGTACGCATGCCCCGATGTTACCCGGCGACCACGTACAGGTCACGCGACGCCTCGTTGAGCACGTCCGGACCATCAGGACCGCACACGACGATGTCCTCGATGCGCGCGCCGTACTCGCCTTCCAGGTAGATGCCCGGCTCGACGCTGAATGCGTGCCCGACGGCCAGCGGCTCGTCGTTGCCCTGGACGAGGTACGGGTCCTCGTGGGCTTCGAGCCCGATGCCATGACCGGTCCGATGGATGAAGCGCTCGCCGTAGCCCTCCGCGGTGATGCGTTCGCGCGCGGTCGCGTCGATGGCCGCACAGGCGATCCCCGGGCGAACGGCCGCGGTGGCCGCCTCCTGGGCGCCACGCAGCACGGCGTACAGGTGCCGGAAGCGTTCGTCCGGTCCGCGTGCGGGATCGCCGCCGGTCACCCACAGCGTCCGCGTGATGTCCGACCCGTAGCCGCCGAGCGACCCGCCGATGTCGAGCACGATCGGTTCGCCGGCCCGGATCACGCGCTCGGATGCGTCGTGGTGCGGGGATGCCGAGTTGGGCCCGGATGCGACGATCGCGAACGCGGCTTCGTCATGGCCCTCATCGATCAGGCGCTCGCGGACCTCGCGCGCGACGTCGGCCTCGGTCCGCCCGACCAGCCGGCCGGCGGCCATTGCGGCAACGACTCGGTCGGCGGCATGCGCGGCCATCCGCAGCAGCGCGATCTCGTCCGGGCCCTTGATCGCCCGCAGCTCCCCGAGCAGCGCGGACGCGAGTCCGAAGGCGAACGCATCGAAGCGGTCATCCGCGGCCAGCCGTGCCTGGATTGCGAGCAGGTGGCTCGCCCACAAGCGGTCCGACACCGCGAAGCGGACCTCTCGGCCCTGGGACGGCGCGAGCCCCGACAACGCGACCACGTACGGGTCCTCGGTCTCCTCCCAGGTCCGGATCGGCACGTCGACGCGGGTCCCGGCCTGGGCCGCCGCCCGCTCGAGACGCGGCACGACGAGGAACACAGGTGCGTCGCGGGCCACGACGAGCAGCGTCAGGCGCTCCAGCGGCATCGCCCGGTAGCCGGTGAGGTACTCGAGGTCCGGGCCGACGCCGACGAGCACGGCCTCGAACCCGCGCTCCCCGGTGAGCGCGGTGAGACGCTCCAGCCGATCGCGATACGCGGCGGTCGGGATCTCGGGCCGGGCGGTCGGGATCGTCATCCGGGCACCTCAGCCACAGGGACACCAAGCCATGCGGCGAGCGTCCTGGGCCCATCCTCGAACAGCTTCCGATACGCGAAGACGCGATCGGCACCGGCCGCCAGCGCACGCCGGCGGAGCTCATGGTCGTCGTGCTGGCCAACCGCGAGCACCAATCGCCCTGCCATTCGCGCCGTCTCGATCGCGGCGACGCCGTCGTACGCGCGGGCCGTCAGGTCGACGATCACCCGATCGACACTGGGCAGGGCTGCCGCCAGACCGTCGAGCGAGCGGACGGGCTCCGGCTCGGCACCGACCGCCCGCAGCGTGTCGGCGAGGCGGGTCGACCAGATCAGGTCGTCCGCGAGAACCGCGACGCGCACCTCAGTCGAGCTGTGCGGCGAGGTGGTGGAACACGTCGCGCGCCGTGACGATCCCGGTTGGACGCCCTTTGTCGACGATCGGGATGTGCCGGAAGTCGCCGACGGCCATCTTGTGGATCGCGACCGCGATTGGTTCGTCGTGGCGGAGCACGACGGGGTCGGGGGTCATGAAGTCGCGGACGTGGAACGCGTCGACGCGCTTGCCGGCCACCTTCACCATGGCGTCCCGGTCGGTGAAGATCCCGATCAGCTTCTCGTCGGCGACGACCAGGAGGCAGTCGACTTCATTGGTCTGCATGAGCTCGATGGCGTCGTCGATCGGCGTGTTCGGTGGCACGGTGAGGGGCGGTGGGGCGCCGAGCCGGTCGAGATGCTCACCGAGCAGCTGACCTTGGAACGCCGGTGCCTGCTGGGGCACGTCGACACCGAAGATGTCGGCGCCGCAGTTGTCGCAGATCTCCGCGCCGGTCAGGTTCTCGAACCCGCACGACGGGCACGGAATCGAGCGCACGGTCCCTCCTTACTCGACGGTCCAGGTCTCCCCGCTCGCGAGCGCCCGGGCAAGATCGCCCTTGCCGCTCTTCGCGATCGCCACATCGATCTGACTGGTGAGCAGCTCGTCGTGCGTCGGCCGGGGCAGCGCGCGGAACACGCCGACCGGCACCGGGAAGTCGGGCCACTGCATGCGGGACAGCATCAACGCCAGGTATGGCTCCTCCGCCTGCTCGTCATGGACGAGGAGGTCGGCTTCGGTCACCCCGTTCTCGCCGAGCGTGACGATCTCCGGGTTCAGGCCGTTGAGGCGGATGCCCTTGTCTCGCTCGCGGCCGAAGATCATCGGCTTGCCGTGCTCCAGGACGAGCATCCGGTCCTCGCGGACGTCGCGCTCGGTGAACTCGCGAAACGCGCCGTCGTTGAAGATGTTGCAGTTCTGGAGGACCTCCACGAACGCCGAGCCCTTGTGGTAGCCGGCCCGATTGAGCGTCGCCTGGAGGTGCTCGGTGTGGGTGTCCACCGAGCGGGCCACGAAGCTCGCCTCGGCGGCCAGCGCGATCGTGAGCGGCACGATCGGCGTGTCGATGGTTCCTGCAGGCGTGGACTTCGTCTTCTTGCCGAACTCCGATGTGGGCGAGGCCTGGCCCTTGGTCAACCCGTAGATCCGGTTGTTGAACATGACCAGCTTGATGTCGACGTTGCGGCGCATCGAGTGGAGGACGTGGTTGCCGCCGATCGACAGCGCATCGCCGTCGCCGGTGATGACCCAGACCATGAGGTCCGGGCGGGCCGCCTTCAGCCCGGTGGCGAGCGTCGGCGCGCGGCCGTGGATCGTGTGGAAGCCGTACGTGTTCATGTAGTACGGGAGCCGGCCGGAGCAGCCGATCCCCGAGATGAACACGATGTTCTCCTTCGGGTAGCCGAAGTCCGGCATGACCTTCTGGGTCTGGGCGAGGATCGAGTAGTCGCCGCAGCCCGGGCACCAGCGGACCTCCTGGTCGGACACGAAGTCCTTCCGCGAGAGCTTGATGACCTCCGCGTTCTCCGGGCTCAGTGGCGGCTGGTTGGCGACCTCGTGGCCGTTGGATTCGGTCATGTCAGTCCACCCCGCCGAGCACGCGCTCGGCCTCGGCGACGATCTCCGCGATCCGGAACGGCTTGCCACGAACGCGGTCGTAGCCGATCGCATCGACGAGGAACTTCGCTCGAACGAGCAGCAGCAGCTGGCCGAGGTTGACCTCAGGGATGAGGACCTTGCGGTAGCTGCGGAGCACCGTCTCGGTGTTCTTCGGGAAGGGGTTCAGGTGGCGCAGGTGCGCGTGCGCCACCGAGCGACCGTCGGCCTGCAGGCGCTCCACGGCCGAACGGATGGCGCCGTAGGTGGAGCCCCAGCCGAGGATCAGCAGGTCGCCCTGCGCCGGCCCGAACACCTCGAGCAGCGGGATGTCGTCGGCGATCCCCGCGACCTTGGCCTGGCGGAGCATCTGCATCCGGTGGTGGTTGTCGGGGTCGTAGCTGACGTTGCCGGTGATGTCGGCCTTCTCGAGACCGCCGATGCGGTGCTCGAGGCCTGGCGTCCCTGGGACGGCCCATTGCCGCGCCAGCGTGTTGGCGTCGCGGGCGTAGGGTCGGAACGTTGCTGGGTCGGTCGCGTTTTCCACGCGGATGTCCGGCAGCTGGTCCACGCTCGGGATCTGCCACGGTTCGGCGCCGGTGGCGAGGAACGCGTCCGACATGAACACGACCGGCGTCACGTAGCGGAGCGCGATCCGGAACGCTTCGATCGCCATGTCGAAGCACTCGGCCGGCGTGGCCGGGGCGACGATCGGCAGCGGTGAGTCCGAGTTGCGCCCGTACATGATCTGGAGCAGGTCGGCCTGCTCGTTCTTCGTCGGCATCCCGGTCGACGGCCCGGCGCGTTGCACGTCCACCACGACGAGTGGCAGCTCGACCATCACGGCGAGCCCGAGGGCCTCGCTCTTGAGGGCGATCCCCGGCCCCGACGAGGCCGTCAGTCCGAGCGCTCCGCCGTAGGCGGCCCCGATCGCCGCTCCGATCGCCGCGATCTCATCCTCGGCCTGGAACGTCCGGACGCCGTACGCCTTGTAGCCCGACAGCTGGTGGAGGATGTCGGAGGCCGGCGTGATCGGGTAGCTGCCGTAGAACAGCGGCCGGTCGGAGAGCTGCGATGCCGCAAGGAACCCGAGGGCGGTGGCCTCGTTGCCCGTGATGTTGCGGTACGTCCCGGGCGGCAGATGGGCGGGCTTGACCCGGTAATGGGTGTGGAACAGCTCGGTCGTCTCGCCGAACGCGTAGCCGGCCTTCAACGCCCGCTTGTTCGCGTCCGCGATCACCGGCCGGGCGGAGAACTTGGCGTCGATCCAGGCGAGCGTCGGGTCCATGGTCCGCTCGTACAGCCAGAACATGATCCCGAGCGCGAAGAAGTTCTTCGTCAGGTCCTTCTGCTTGCTCGTCATGTCGAGCCCTTCGAGCGAGCGCTCGTTGAGCGTGCTGATCGGGATCTCGAACACGGTGTAGGCCTTGAGCGACCCGTCGGTCAGCGGGTTGCTCGGGTAGGCGGCCTTGTTCAGGTTCTGCTGGGTGAACGCGTCGCTGTTGACGATCAGCGCGCCGCCCGGCGGCAGGTCGCCGATGTTCGTCTTGAGCGCGGCCGGGTTCATCGCGACGAGCACGTCCGGCTCGTCGCCGGGCGTGTGGATGTCCTCGGACGAGAAGCTGATCTGGAAGCCCGAGACGCCCGGCAGCGAGCCCGCCGGTGCCCGGATCTCGGCCGGGAAGTCGGGCAGGGTGCTGACGTCGTTGCCGAAGACAGCGGCGGTGCGGGTGAACTGCGTTCCGGTGAGCTGCATCCCGTCGCCGGAGTCGCCGGCGAACCGGATGGTGACCCGCTCGAGCTCCTGGACATCGGGCTCGCGCTGGCGAGTGGTGCTGGTGGTCACGCCCCTTCAGGCTCCTTCATCGACTGGTGCGGTCGCGGTGGAAGGTTGAGCAGCTCCTCGGGGAAGGACTCGGCGAGGTAGCGGATGATGTCGTTCTGGCGGACGACGCCGACGAGGTGGCCCGCGTCGTCGACCAGCGGGATGTTGCGGTAGCGACCGGTCTGCATGAGGTCGATCGCGTCGAGGATCGTCTGGTCGAGCCGGAGCGTCTTCGGCTCCGTGTTCAGCAGCGAATCGACCGGTCGAGTCAGGTCGACCTGGCCGGTCACGAGCCGAGAGAAGACGTCCCGCTCGGTCAGGACGCCGACCAGACGATCGTCCGAATCGCAGACAAAGACTGAATCGCCGACGCCGCCGCGTTGGATCACACGAACGCATTCCGCCAGGCTCGTGCCCGGCGGCACGCTGAGCGGCTCGCGCCGTGTGAGCACGGAGAGCGGCTCGTCGGTCATGGACGGCACGCGGCCGCTGACGAGCGGCTCGGTGGGCTGGGGCGTGTCCGTGAGCTCCCGGGTGTCGGTCACGTCCAAAGTGTAGACGCTCGCCCCGTTCGGGACCGTCGCGCCGCATCCGTTTCGAAACCCGGCCGGCTCCTTGATCCATGCCGTATCGGCGTGAGCGGTAATTCCAGGGCAAGGCGAGCCTCAAGCCCACTTCGCTCAGCGACCGCCTGCTCCCTATGACCAGAATCGGCTCGATCTACCGGTCCCGCTGGTATCCGGCGGGATAAGCAAGGGGCTGCACAGCGCTGCACGAGCCTATGGCCTCGCAACCCCCCGGCGTATCGCTCACACCGGTATGGGCAACGGCAAGGGCCCTGCGGTGGTGCCCGCCTCCGAACCTAGGCGCGGGCGTGGTCGAGGGCCGCCTTCAGGCCGTCCACCACGAACGCACCGTCGGATCCAAGGCCGATGAACCGGAAGCCGAGGTCGCGGTACTCGCCGACATTCAGCGCTTTGCGCAGGAGGATCCCCGCCGTCTTGCCATGGGCGTCGGTCGCTGCCACGACGCGCCGCAGCGCCTCGATGAACACCGGGTCGTCGAACTGGCCGGGGATGCCCATGCTGTGCGACAGGTCCGTCGGGCCCACGAACAGCACGTCGACGCCCTCGATCGCGGCGATCTGGTCGGCGTTTTCGACGGCCTGTGGCGACTCGATCTGGATGACGCCGATCACCCGCTGGTTGAGCGCGCTGATCGAGCTGTGGCCGACCTCGCCGAGCTCCGCACCACGGGTCAGCAGCGCGAGGCCGCGGGTCCCGTCCGGCGGCCAGCGCAGGAAGGACACGGCCTCGCGAGCCTGCTCGGCGGTGTCGATCCGGGGAACCATGATCCCGTCGGCTCCGAAGTCGAGCGCACGGCCGATGCGCAGGCGCTCACCGGAAGCGGGACGGACGATCGCGGTCGTCTCGGTGGCGCCGACCGCGTAGAGGTGCTCCAGCAGGTCGGCCTCGCCGGCAGCGCCGTGCTCGAGATCGATGACCAGCCAGTCGGAGCCGCCCCGCGCACAGAGCTCCGCGGCAAGCGGCGAACCGAGGTTGAGGAACACGCCATACGTCGTCTCGCCGGCGCGGAGGCGGGCGCGCAGGTTTGGCTCGGATGGAGACACGATCGAACTCCTGGGGCGGGCAGCTTTTCCCAATCATGACGCGCGCCGCGGCGCACGTTACGGCCCGTTGACGAGTCCGCTCGTGTCCACGACCTCGAGGTCGCGGCCGGTGATCACGTCGAGCTCGTGCAGGACGTCGTCGTCGAAGCGCGGGTCGCTCTGGCCGGTGATGTACCAGGGCGAGCCGTTGTCGGCAAGGATCATGCCGTAGCGCTTGAGCGCCTCGGCGATGACCCGGGCGTGGGGCGACAGGTCGGACGTGTCATACGACGCCTTGAGCCGGACGCGCAGGCCCATCGGCGGTCTCGCCGGATCGGTGGAGCTGCTCGCGAAGTGGCGGGCGGGGTAGATGTATGCGCGACGCGTCAGGTTGGTCGTGAAGCGGAGCGCGTGCGCGATCTCGCCCGCGGCGACCTCGTCGTAGCGGACGAGGCCCGGCAGGATCGGCAGCCCTGCAGCGTCCGCGCTCGTCCAGCCGGCGGGCCGCAAGGCATTCGAACGCAGGTCCCATGTCGCGCCCGAGCCCGCGGACCAGCCGCCGCCCGAGGTCCGCTGCGTCGCGAACAGCTCGTAGAGGCGGCATGCGTCCTTGTCGACCATGAGGATGTGCCGGTCGCCGCTCGTCTCGGTGCCATCGCCGGCACCCTCGATCAGCGGGTTCGACGGGATCGGGTAGCCCACCTGGTCCGATTCGTCGTCGTACTCGAACGCCACGCTGGTCCGCGGCGTCGCCGCCGACACGACGTTGATCGGGATGCCGTATCCGGCATACGACCCGAAGTCCATGTGCAGGCCGCGATCGAGCCCGATCGTGGCGATCAGCGTGGCCGAGTCGCCCGCCTTCGGGCGGGCGTCGATGCGCTGGTTCCACACGTTCGACGCCGGGAAGACCGGGCAGCCCGGGGCGCCCGGCAGTGACGGCGCGCCTCCGGTGTTGGTCGATGGCCGGCTTGCCGGATCACGCGGATCCGTGCCGGCCAGGACCTCGGCCCGGTCGGTGAACCCGTCGCCGTCGGTGTCGGCCTTGTTGGGGTGCGTGCCGCGGTTCTGCTCGTTGAGGTTGCCAAGGCCGTCCTTGTCGAGATCCTCCTTCGCATCGGAGATCCGATCGCCGTCGGTGTCGGCCTTGCGCGGGTGGACGACGGCACGCGGTTCGGACCAGTTCCAGAGGCCGTCGCGGTCGGGATCCTCCTGGTCGTCGGTCACGCCGTCGGCGTCGCTGTCGACCTTCTGCGGGTGGGTCTCGGAGCGGTACTCGTCGCGGTTGGTCAGCCGATCGCCGTCCGGGTCCTCTTTGGCGTCCGACAGTCCGTCCCGGTCCGTGTCCTTCGACGTCGGGCTCGTCTTCGAGCGGTCGCGCTCGAATGTGTTGGGAAGCCCGTCTCCGTCCGAATCGGTCGCGGCGGCCACGGGTCCTGGAAGGACCGCGGCAAGGAGCAGCCCGGCCAGCAGCGCGCGCTGGATCGCGAACCGGATTCGCATGGCGGCATCGTCTTCGTCGGGGAGTGCGGCTGGTACGTGACGGTGGTCCCGTGCGAGCAGGACGAAGCACCGGTGCCATGCGGCACCATGGGGCCATGCGTCGCTTCCAGGCTCGCGCCGAGTTCCGACGGCGAACGCGCGGATCGCCCTGGGTGCTGGCCGGCGTCTCGATCGGTACGCGGTTCCTGCCGGCACGGGATGGCGTCGAGCGGATCAGGGCGAGGCTGCCGGAACCCGGCCTCGTCGCGTGGACCGACCTGCCGGATCCGATCCTCGCGACGAGCGTCGACCAGGCTCTGGCGATCGCCCTCGACGTCGCGACTGGTCGCTGGCCCCGATATGGCCGCGGCGCCGTTCCGTTCCCGGCTGGGACAGCAGATCCGCAGTGAGCCGCCGGCAGTGCCGGACCAGATTGCCGTATTCGCCCCAGGATTACCGAAGTCCAATGCGGATGGCCAGACGGGCTCAACGGCCCGAATTGACCGCCGTATCGCACCGGATAAGCCCCAGCGGACTGCGGCGGGCGTTATCGCGCGCCGTCGGACCATGAACCTGACCGGTTAGGCGCCGGATAGTCCTGGGGAGAATGCGAAGCACCCAATCCGCTCATTCACACCCGACCCTTAGTCCGGGAACGCCTCCGGGCCTCGCTCCGCGAGCTCGGAGGCTTCCTTTGCGTGGTCCTCGGACGGCAGCCAGGTGAAGGGGTAGTTCGGGTCGTCGAGGTCCAGCGCGGCCTGGGTGATCTTGAGCGGGTGGAACGTGTCGACCATGACCGCCAGCTCCTCGGTCGCCTCCTTGCCGATCGACGCCTCCACCGTGCCCGGGTGCGGCCCATGTGCGATCCCGGCCGGATGGAGCGTGAACGAGGCGATGTCGACCCCACGGCGGCTCATGAAGTTGCCCGCGACGTAGTAGATGACCTCATCGCTGTTGATGTTCGAGTGGTTGTACGGCGCCGGGATTGCCAGCGGGTGGTAGTCGAACTTGCGGGGCACGAATGAGCAGACCACGAAGTTGCGCGCCTGGAACGTCTGGTGGACCGGCGGCGGCTGATGGACGCGGCCGGTGATCGGCTGGAAGTCGGCGATGTTGAAGCGGAACGGCCAGAGGTAGCCGTCCCAGCCGACCAGGTCGAACGGGTGGTGGCGGTAGTGGTAGGCGGTGATCCGGTCGGTGCTCCGGACCTGGATCACGAAGTCGCCGTGCTCGTCTCGCGGGGCGACCTCGTCCGGGGCATGGATGTCGCGCTGCGAGTACGGGGCGTGTTCGAGGAGCTGCCCGTACTCGTTGCGGTAGCGCCGCGGCGCAACGATCTCCGAGGGCGCCTCGAGGTACAGCATCCGTTGCTCTGAACCGGCATCCGGGTCCAGTCGCCAGGTGGTCCCGATCGGCAGCACGAGGTAGTCGCCCGGGCCGTAACGGAGGGGCCCGAAGATCGTGTCGCAGACGCCGCTGCCCTCGTGGACATAGAGCATCTCGTCGGCGATCCCGTTGCGATAGAACGTGCCCAGCGGGCATCGGCTCGGCCGGGCGGACGATCCCGAAGATCACATCGCTGTTGAAGTACAGCGGGATCCGTCCCGTGATCGCGTCGCCCCGCGCCGGCACCGCCCCGGTTTTCGTCAGCCGATGGCGATGGAGCCCGTCGTCGGCGGCCTCGATGGAAATCCGACGCACCGGCTCGATCTGGTGGGTCTGCGTCGGCGGCGTGACGTGATACAGGATCGAGCTGCGTCCGGTGAACCCCTCCATCCCGAACAGCTCCTCGGCGTAGAGGCTGCCGTCGGGGGCGCGGTGCTGGGTGTGACGCTGCGGCGGGATGCTGCCGTGGGCGACGTAGTACATGGGCGACGTGCCTCCTGGGTCAGGCGGTCAGTCTAGTGGGCCGCCGCGCCGGGGCGTATCGTCCGGGCAATGTCGCAGACAGTGCCGGAAGACGAGTTCCGGAAGGTCCTCACCGGGGAGGACCCTGGCATGGCTCGCTTCCGAAATGTGGTCCGGCATTTCCCGGCCTCGCCGCGCTGCAAGCTGTGCCTGTCCCCGTTCGAGGGCATCGGGGGCGCGGTGTTTCGACGCGTCGGTTTCGGTCGCTTTCCGGGCAATCCGGCGATGTGCTCGAACTGCATCAAGGACTTTCGAAAGAAGGGGATTACCGGAGCGGAGATCCCGGTCAGTCTCCTCTTCGCCGACGTCCGCGGTTCGACAGGGATCGCCGAGGGCATGCGACCTGCGGAGTTCCGCGGCTTCCTCGACGGCTTCTACCGGATCGGCTCGGAGGTCATCCTCGGCCACGATGGGCTCGTCGACAAGCTGGTCGGCGACGAGATCATCGGGCTGTTCTTCGGGGGCATCAGCGGGCCGCGACACGAAGCCGCCGCCATCGAAGCGGCGATCGAGCTCATCCATCGGGTCGGGCGATCGGATGCGTCGCCCAGCGGCGCGATCCCGATCGGCGCCGGCGTCCACACTGGCGAGGCGTACGTGGGGACGACGGGCCCGGCCGGGGCCGTCGACGACTTCACGGCGCTCGGCGATGTCGTGAACACGACGGCGCGGCTGGCTTCCACCGCGGCGGCCGGCGAGATCCTGGTCACTGTCGCGGCGGCCGATGCCGCCGAGTACGACACGAATGGGCTCGAGCGGCGGAACCTGGAAGTCCGTGGCCGCCAGGAGCCCGATCGATGTCGTCGTGATCCGACCCTGAACTCGATCGAATGCGGATGCAGGCCCCGCATCGGCCGTCAGGCGCGCGGTGCTGAGTTTGTCGGCGGGATGCCCCCGCAGGCGGCGTAGAACAATCGAGCGATTGGCCTCCTCGCCTGAGTGGCCAATCTGAGAGGCTGGGCGCCGCCGGGATCAGGGTTCGATCTGGATCGCGTCCACGATCGCTTGGAGCTCGGCGCGATTCTCGGCCGACGTCCGGGATAGTCGCTGGTCTGGACCACCACGCGGGTGCCATCGACATCGAGGATCCAGACAGCTGCTCTACCGCTGAGCTATGTCGGCGCTGATGCGGGATAGCCGATGGTCGAAGGCAGCAGCTCCATTTATGCATATCAAGGGTGGTCGCGCCAACGATGAGGAGCTCGGCACGACGGTCGACCAGCTGATAACCATAAGCAGCCGGCCGAGAAGGACGGCGACAGGCAGGAGGACCGCCCTCGTCGTGCCGACGCAAAGCGAATCGAACCCAAGGGCGGAACGATTGTCGAGCTCGCCAAGAGTTACTCTGGAGACCCCGATCCTCCGAGGGGAGCACGAGCTCCCCTCGGATTGAAGCGTGCCTTGCGTCGTGTCGCCGATCAGGGGGACGGGGACGCGCCCGATGGGGACGGACTGGTTGCCGGCGGTTCGATCATGATGGAAGCGACGATGGCCTCGAGCTCAGCCAGCTCCTCGGCAGAGCTGCTCGCCTGATGCCTGGCAACGACGGCGAAGGGATTGCCGGCGACATCGACGACGAAGACGTCATCGGTCGAACCGACGTCAGTGCAGCTCAGGCCGCCGGCTCATCCGGGCCTGGACTTGGCCAGAACCTGATGATTCCCGCGTCGCATTTCGTGACATCGAGGTCGGCCGGGTCGGTCAACTCGATCCGCTTGGCCGGGAAGCCCCCCAGGGTGACGTCGGTGGCGGCCGACGCGACCCGGCCCTTCTGCGCCACCAGCAAGCTCGCGAGCTCATCTGTCGTCGTTCCAGCGTCGACCAGCGTCGCTTCGTGATGGCAGGCGTCGGTGTAGGCATGGCTGACGGTCCAGAAAGTGAGCAGGACCTCGCCAGGTCCAGCGTAGGGATTGCGGGGCCGCTGCGGCGACTCCCGATAGACGAAGCTCCCTCCCTCAGCCGTCGCCCATCCCTCGGGTACGGTGAAGGTGAACCGCGCTACCCCCCCAACGGGTTGGTCGCCGCTAATGCCTCCTGCTGCATCACCTACGTCCGTTAGGCGGTAGTACGTCCCCGGTTCGAGGGCGCCAGTCGCGGGTCGGAGCGACGTTGACGGGATCGGCGCGAGGCTCGGCGAAACCGATGGCCCGCCAACGCCGGTCTGCTCCGGACTGCCGAGCATGAAGAGAGCGCCGCCGACCGCGACACGCCGATCGGCGGCCGCCGCGACGCGGGCAGGTGGTGGTCATGGTTTGTCTCCTCCACGGGACCCGAAGTCCCGCTCCTGTGGTGTCGTGGCGATCCGGAGCGAGGGCGGCCTCGACCACGCGGTCGGGGGCCCGGTCGGACCGGCTTCGATCCACGACCGAGCGGCGCGTTCGAGCGAGCGGTCGTCGGTCATGCGGGCCGTCCTCCCTGGGACAGCGGGCTCCGCGCTCGGCCTCAGGGCGTCGCGGAGCCGCGGCGATGGCGTAGTGCAGGCGCGATCGGGCCGTCCCCGCGGGGATCTCCAACATCTCGGCGATCTCCACGAGCGGCAGCCCGAGGTAGTGGTGCAGGACGAAGACCGCCCGCTGCTCGACCGAGAGCCGGCGGAACGCCCGCTCCAGTTCGTCGCGGTTGGCCAGGGCGTCGCTCGATCCGGCGTCGAGAGCCCGTTCATGGGCAGCACGCGGACGGTCGCGACCCACGGTCGAGCCCGCTGCGATTCGTCGTAGCAGGCATGGACGAGGATCCGATGGATCCACGCTTCGAATTGGTCAGGATCCCGGAGCCTCGGCAGTCGCCGCCAGGCGAGCACGAGGGCGTTCTGCAGCGCGTCCTCGGCGAGACCCGTGTCGCGCAGGATGCGGTGGGCAACCGCGTAGAGCGTGTCACTGACCTGGTGCACCAGGACGGCGAACGCTTCGCGATCTCCCGCGCGGGCCCGCTCGACGAGGTCTCGATCCACCCTCGACCTCCGGTCGCCGCAGCCTCGATGGCCGCGGACTACCCACTATGACGGGCGTCCGGAGGGCAAACGTTCAGTTACCCGCTGATGGAGCTCCGTCGCTCGAGGAGGACGCGGTCGCGCCAGCGGCCGCGGGCATCCCGCCCGATCCGTTCCTGGACGCCGACGCGGCGAAAGCCAACCCGCTCGTGGAGCGCCAGGCTCGCCTCGTTCTCGACGAGGACCCCTGCCTGGAGCGTCCAGTAGCCGGCCTTCTCGGAGGCGGGAATGAGGGCCTCCAGCAGCGCGCGGCCGACGCCACGGCCGCGCCACGCGTCGGCGACATAGACGCTCTCCCAGACGACGCCGGCATAGACCCGCCGCGACGAGGCACGCGTCAGCGCGGCCCAGCCGACGACCGCGCCGGTCTTTGGATCACGCGCGACGAGCCGGCACTTCGGCCGGTGCGAGCGGTCCCAGTGCGACCAGTCAGGCACGTCACTCTCGATCGTGGCGTCGCCCGTCGCCATCCCCTCGGCGTAGATCCGGCGCACCTCGGGCCAGTCCCCTTGGGCCATCGGCTCGATCCGGACGCGTCTCGCCACGGTCTACCCGCTCCGACCCCGCGCGTCGACCGGCCAGCGCTCCACGCGTCCGTCCGGCGCGACCACCGTGAAGCTCGAGACGAGGTCGACGACCGGGCAGATGTGGTTCGGCACGACGGCAACGACCTCGCCAACCTGCGGCCGACGAGCAAGCGGCGGGACGCGCGTCACGCCGTGGTAGTCGGAGAGCTTTTCGATCACCACGTCCGGGTAAGCCTCGACCTCGCCGAAGCCCGGCAGCCAGTCGGGCCGGTCCTTGGTCAGTGCCTTGGCCCCCGCGTCGAGGACGAAGCGATCACCCGCCGACGACACGACCGTGGTGACGACGACGGCCGCCGTCTCGTCCGCCTCCATCGCGCCGAGGGCAACCTGCTGGCGATCGCCGAGCACATAGGTCCCTGCACGGATCTCGTTGACGCGCCCGGTCCCCGACAGCATCCGCGTCGGCGTCGAGCCGGCGCTGATCGTCTCGATCTCGAAGCCGTCCGCCTCGAGCGCCTCGGCCGCGGCCTCGAGCGTGCTGACCTCGTCGAGCGAGGCCGCGCCGGCGCGCCCCGGCGTGTAGCTGTGGCCGGCGTGGGCGAACACACCCTCGACATGGAGGCCGGCGCCCTTCGCGGCGCGAGCGACGGCGACCGCGGCGTTCGCATCGCCGACACCCGTCCGGTGGAGCCCGGGGTCGATCTCGACGAGCACCCGCAGTCGCTGGCTCATGCCCTTCACGGCGGCGCCCAGCCGCTCGGCTCCTGCGGCGGAGTCCACGCCGATCCGCAGGTCCGCGGTCCCGTGAAGGGCGCGCACGCGTTCCGCCTTCGGTCCCTCGGCCCACACGGGATACGCGACGAAGATGTCGCGCAGGCCGGCGAGGGCGAAGATTTCGGCCTCCCCGAGCGTGCCGACGGTCAGGCCGGCTGCGCCCGCCTCGACCTGCAGCCGCCCGATGTGGACGCTCTTGTGCGTCTTGGCGTGCGGCCGGAGCCGGATGCCCCGTGCATCGAGCGTGCGCTGGAGGCCGAGGACGTTGGCATACAGGCGGTCGCGATCGATGACGAGCTCCGGGGTGTCAACGCCGGCCGGCAGAATGCGAGCAGTCATCCGCTGCCTTCCGGCCGGGCGACCACCGGCGATCGAAGCTCACCCAGGCGTTCGATCCGAAGGACCACGTCGTCGCCGGGCTCGAGGTAGCGGCCGATGGTCTCCTCGCGGATCTCGAGCAGGCAACCGCCGCCGACCGTCCCGCTGCCCAGCAGGTCGCCGGGGCGGAGTTGGACGTCCGCCGAGGCCCGCTGAAGCATCTGCCCGAACGAGAAATGGATGCTGGACCAGGTGCCGCGACTCGTTTCGACGCCGTTGACCGTTGCCGTCATCGAGAGGTCGAAGCCGGTCGCGGATCGCCGGTCCGCGAGCTCATCGGGCGTCACCAGCCACGGCCCGATCGATGTCGCGAAGTCCTTGCCCTTGGCCGGCCCCAGTCGCACCGTCGTCTCCTCGCGCTGCAGGTCGCGCGCCGACCAGTCGTTGAGGATCAAGTAGCCGCCGATCACGGCTTCGGCGCCGTCCGCCGCGAGGTCTCGCGCCGGGGTGTCCACGAGGGCCGCGACTTCAAGTTCGTAGTCGAGCTCCGACGAGCCGCGCGGCGCCCAGACCGGGTCGCCCGGTCCGCGAATTTCCGACACGTTGCTGAAGTAGAAGATCGGCAGCCGGAACCATGCCTCCGGGATCTCGCCGCCCCGACGCGCCCACATCGTCCCGACGTGCCGTTCGAACGCATAGAAGTCCCGCAGAGACGGCGGGCGCAGGATCGGGGGGCCGAACGCCAGGTGGGCGCCATCGAGGACGGCCTCGTCCTCGTCGGCTTCGCCTTGCGTTCCGAACTGCTCCTGCACAGCCCGCAACGCCTCGACGCGGAGGCCGGCGGCCAGGTGGTCGTCAAGCGTCGCGATCGGTCGTCGGAACACCGGCTCGTTGTGGGCGAGCTCGGCATGGGACGAAAGCGCACGCCGCCGGGCCACCTCGAGGTCGAGCCAGCGTTTCGGGGCATCACCGGCGTCCAGCGCGGCCACCAGGCGCCACGGGGCGCCGGTTGGGGCATGGCGCTCTCGGACATGGGCGAGCCTCACGTCAGTGATGGCTGGAGGACGAGCTCGGTCCCTCCGGTCAGGTGCAGAAGGCCGTCGGCATCGATCTCCCAGCCGGAGACCGCGGCGAGCGCTTCGAGCACCGCGGTCTCCTGGGACATGAGGATCTCCTCGCAGGCCATGCGGGTCGTCGCAAGCGGACCGAATGTCAGGGCCGCCCCGTCGACGGTGTACGGGCCGTTGAAGCTGTTGCAGCCCGTGGACCCGCTGGCCTTGCCATCCACGCCGAAGGTGAGGTGAGGCCCCGACCCTTCGGCCACCGGAACGCCCCCGATGCTGACGAGCGTCCACGACGTGCCGGCGAGGTCTACGGCGGCGGTCGGCTCGGGGGTCGTGTTCGAGCCCGAGCCGGTCGAGTCGCAGGCAGCCACAACGAGGATCGTCAGACCCGCGAGAACGCGGATCGAAGTCGGGATTCTGGGCATGCGGGGATCGTACGACGTCAGAAGGGCTTGATGACCATCAGCCAGAGGATCACCAGGAACCCGATCGTGCCGATCGCGAGCAGCACCGCCGGGCGGTTGCTGCCTGCCAGCGCTTCGATCTCGGCCTGGTTGACAACCGGGTTCGGATCCACCTTGGGATCCTTGGCACGGGCGCCGGCGGCGACCCGGAGCTGCCCGTAGAACGGCGTCGCCATCGCGTACATCGCCACGATGATCACGACGAGCAGCACAAGGGCTGCCCAGATCCAGCCGCGGCCGAAGTGGTCCCCGACGATCCCGGCTGCGACCCCGCCGACGAGCAGCAGGAGCAGGCCGACGTACATGACCCCGAGGGCCAGGCTCGACACGTCGAGCAGCGTGCGGATCTGGGCAGGATCGCGCGTCGCCCGGATGCGGAACGCAGCCAGCGCCGACGCTCCATGCGCAAAAACGAAGACGAACGCGCCGAGGATGTGCAGGTACACCCACCAGGAATAGAGCTCGGGCATCGCTGGGCCTCCCTCTCGACGTTCGCGGACGTGAGCAGGATGCCCAGCGAGCCCTCTGTCGTCCAGCCCCGCCGGGCGTCAGTCCTCGACGATGAGCGAGCCGACCGCCTCGAATGGACCGCGGAAAAGGCTTGGCGGCGATGCGAAGCGCGTGCCGTCGTCGAACCAGCAGGTGTGGAACCCGTCGTTCACCGGATGGCGCAGCGTCTCGACAAGGCTAAGGGTGTACGTGCCTGCGGGCAGACCGCCCTCGAGCAGGTAGGACCAGCTGGCGCCCTGGGCCTTCGGGCTGGCGCACGTGACGTCCTCAAAGCCTGATGGGCCCGATGTCGGTTCGCCCCACAGCGTCGCGAACTCGGCGGGGCCGATGCTCAGAACGGTGTTCCCCGCCTCGTCCTCCACGATCAGCGTCGCCCGGTGTGCCTTCAGGAAGCTATTCATGTGGCCTGGACCGCCCACAGTGCCCCACCCGCAGCGGAACTCGATGGGTTGGCCGGGCTCGGCCCCCCATTCGAAACCATCCGCACATGGAAACACCAACGCCGGCTCGTCCTGGGCGGAAGCCACCGGAGCAAGGGTTGCCAGGGCCAGCAGGGCAGTCCCAAGCGCCAACCGTGATTGGCGTCGACCTCGGAAGAACGTCATGATTTTGGTCCTTTCGTCGATGGCGGCCATGCGCCGTCCTGAGGGTTAGACGCGCGCCGGGGCGCTAATCCGTCACGACGGATTCAGTGGTCGGGAAGCGTCTAAGCTCGATTGCCGCTCAAACCCAAGGGCGGAACCGCCTGGTGGACTTCGTCGTGGGGTTGGTCGTCACAGCCGAGGACCGCAAGCAGCGCCTCGCCGAGACCTTCGGCGACGCCGTTGCCTTCCGCGCCTGGTACGACGACGCCGTCCAGCGGGTCTACGGCTACCTCTACGGACGCTGTGGTGGTGACATCGAGGTCGCGGAGGAAATCACTCAGCAGACGTTTCTGCAGGCGGTCCGCCACTGGCAGGACTTCGACGGCCGGTCCGAACCGGTCACATGGCTTTGTTCGATCGCCCGCAACAGGCTCGCGGACCACTACCGGGCGCAGGATCGTCAGCGCCGCAGACACCTCCGCCTGGTCGTCCGCGAGATCGGATCGGCGACGCCCGCCCCGGACCAGGCGGTCGGCGATCGGGACGCGATGGTCCGCGCGCTTCGCCAGCTCCCGGACATCGAACGGACAGCGCTGGTCCTGCGGTACCTCGACGACCTGAGCGTGCGCGAGGTCGCGGCCATGCTCGGGCGAAGCATCGATGGCACCGATGCTCTGATCCGGCGCGCCAAGGAACGGTTCCGCGCGATCCATCCGGAGGCGTTCGATGACTGACGATCGACTCCGGCGAACACTCCGGGTCGTCGACGGCCCGGTCCAACCCGGCACGCTGTTTGTCGAGGACCTCCACGCGCGCCTGGCAGCGGAGCTCGGGTTCGCCGAGCAGACGATGGCAGTGGACAGGCTGCGTGCGCCCGCACGACCGAACATCAGGCGCCGCGGACGTGTCGGCTGGCTGGCGGTCGCCGCGCTCCTCGTGCTCGCGCTTGTCGCCTTGCTGCTCGCACAGCAGGGACGAGCGCCCGAGGAGTCCCCTCCGCCACCGAGCGGTTCGCCGTCGCTACCCGCGACCGGCGCCCCCAGCCAGATCGCGTCCGCCGAGCCGGCGGCTCCGCCCTCGCCGATCCCGACGCTCGACGCCCTGCGTGGCAACGGACTCGTAGTCTTCGAGCTCGCATCACTGACCGACCTGCCCAGACTCCGGGTTCTTCGCCAGGATCTCTCCAGCGAAGAGCTGCTGCCAGGTGTGCCCGGCGTGCAGGGCCGGCATGCGTGGAGTCCCGATGGGGAGCGGCTGGCCTTCGTTGGATACGACCCGGCGCAAATTGATGCGCGGCCGATGATCTGGGAGACGAACGGTACCGGGGCGTCGCCAACGCTCGTTTCCGTTGAATGCGATCCACCGGACTGTGCCGCGGAAACGGAGCCGGCCTACTCACCCGATGGCAACCGACTTGTCCTGGTCCGAACGCGTCTCGACGCCGACGGGTCCGAGGTCTTCGTCGTGGCCGTACGCGATCTGACGACTGGCGACGCTACGGTGCTCGAGGCCACCAGCATGGCTCGAGCCGAGGCGGCCGTCCTCCACCCCCGCTGGTCGCCGGACGGCGGGACGATCGCGTACGGGGTCGCCACCTACGACGAGTCCGGGTTTGCCGACGGAAGCGTGATACACCTCATCGAAGCTGACGGCACGAACGACCGGGTCCTGACGCAGCCCGAGCTGGAGGCCGGCGATCCCGAATGGTCTCCGGATGGTGGTTCGATCATCTTCAGTAGTCAGCCCATCCGGGCCTACGCCGCGGAGGGGAACCGGGATGCGACCGCCATGCATCTCTATCAGATCGGGATCGACGGCAGCGACCCCCGCGCCTTCGAGCTCGTCGGGGCGGTCGGTGCTCCCATCGTGGACGACCCACTGGCGACCAGATCCTGTTCACCTACCTCGAGGGCGCCGGCGACCTCGATCCGGGCCACGGCCGGTTGTTCGTGATGGATCCCGACGGGAGCAATGTCCTGCCGGTCACATCCACGCTCCGAACACCCGCCTGGTACGGCGTCCAGCAACCCGCCCCGTAGCGGGGGCCGCCGCTATCGTTCGGTCATGCCGTCTGCTTCTTCGCTCTCCCTCGCCTCGCTGGGCCAGGTCTCACTCCACGTCCGCGATGTCGCCCGCGCCGAGCAGTTCTATGGCGAGACGCTCGGGTTGCCGCATGTGTTCACGTTTGGCGACCTGGCCTTCTTCGACCTCGCCGGGACGCGCCTGTACCTGCACCGCAAGGACGAGGACGAGTGGCAGCCGGGCTCGATCCTCTATTTCCTCGTTGACGACATCGAAACGGCCTACGCGGAGCTCCGCAGCCGCGGAGTCGACCTGACGGACGACCCTCACCGCATCTTCGTGCATCAGGACACCGGGCTCGAGGAGTGGATGGCGTTCTTCTCAGACAGCGAGGGCAACACCCTTGCGCTCATGGAGCAGCGAGCGCCCTCCTAGGCGTCGCTTCCCTTCCGAGCGAGCCCGCTCCGTCGACCTCAGCCGCGATTCCAGATCACAAAGGCCGTTGCGAAGCTGTGCGGGCAGAGGTGCCCGGAGTAGCCGATCGAACAGTTGCAGCGCGCCAGGAGGCCTTCGGCGGTCGATGCCAGTTCGACCTCGAAGGTCTCGTCGCCGTCGGCGACGATCGCAACGACGCGCTGCGACTCCGAGGCGGTGATCGTGACGCTGCCCTGGCGCGCCAGGGTTCGCCCAGCCGTCGCGACGTACTCGGGTGGCCCTTCCGGTGGTGACGTGACGAGCGGCTCGACCAGGTCCGCGACTGACTGATCTTCCATGCCTCGCTCCTCGTACAACCGGAACGCGAGATCCAACGGCTCGATGGTACGCGGAGGGCCGCGCGGGCCGCGGATCCGCCCGCGGCGAATTTCCAACGGTGAGGGCGCACGATCTACCGATAGGGTTGGACCGGCGTCCCCGACGGGCGCCAACCCGGACGGGTGGAATGGATCGGGATCTCGTCGTAGCGGCCCAGCATGGCGACCAGGAGGCATTCGTCGACCTGGTTCGCCTTCATGGCGACCGCTGCTTCGCGATTGCGCACCGGATCCTTCGGGACGTCGACCGGGCCGAGGACGCCCTGCAGGACGCGCTGGTGATCGCCTGGCGTGACCTCCCGAGCCTCCGCGATCCGGACCGGTTCGGCGCCTGGCTCCACCGCGTCCTGACCAACGTGTGCATCGGCCAGGCAACGCGCGAGCGCGGCCGCATCGCACACCTGCGCGTCATGCCCATCGAGGCGCCCGTCGCCCCGGACGACTTCCTGAGCGTCGCAGACCGCGACGAGCTCGAGCGGGCATTCCGGCGTCTCACGCCGGATGAGCGCGCCATCCTCGTGCTCCACCACTTCGTGGGCTATCCCCCGTCGGAGATTGCCGAGCTGCTCGGCGTGCCCAGCGGGACCGCTTCGCTCACGACTCCACCACGCACACCGCGCCATGCGGGCCGCGCTCGATGCGGAGGCACGCGCCACGGCTGTCGGAGGGTCAACCGCATGAGCGATCGCTCCGACATGTCCCGCGTGCTTCGGCACTGGTTCGACGAGGGACCGTCCGCGATGCCCGATCGCGTCGTGGACGTCGTCGCCGACCGGATCGGTCGCCAGCCGTCAGCGGCCCGCAGCTGGCGCTTCGACTGGGGACGCAGCACACATGTCACTCAACCTGGGATTGCCTTGCGGCGGTCGTCTGCCGTCGCTGTGCTCGGGTTGGTCGGCAGCGACCCTGATCGGTGGTTCAGCTGCCACGCGAGTCGATCGCAACATTCGAGCGCCCATCCACGACCGGTTGCTCGGCCATCCCGGCTACGCATCGCCCTCGGCAACCGTGTCACAACGCCACTTCCACCGGCGGCCGTCGTGCTTCGAGCACTATCTGGCCGCTTGGCCGCGGTCCAGCATACCGAGATCCGAGTACCTGTCTCGCCGGACCTTCGCGGCGAGGTGCTCCGTTCTTCCGGGCTTCGAGCGGCAATCACGACCTGCCGACCTGGAGCCCCGACGGGACAGCGTCTGGCGTTCGCGCGTCCGGATGACCATTCGAACGCAAATGGGTCCGAACACTGTGCGAGACCGACGCGGCCGGCACCGTGCTCACGCCTGCTGACAACCGGTTGTGATCCGCCCGCGTGCGTCGAGGAGACGAACCCGCGTACTCGCCGGATGGCGCCAAGATGGTCTTCATCCGGCAGGCCGGACACTCCCGCGAGAAATCCCCGCATCCCGGTTGTTCTCGTCATCCGGATCTCGCCACGGGCGAAGATGACGGAGATTCCTGAAACCAGCTACCCGGACGACACTCACGACCTCGGCCATCCACGTTGGTCGCCGGATGGCTCGACATCCTGTTCCACGTCCTGGAGGCCCGCCATCGGCGGCGCCAGCTGATCTTCCCGGAACCGACGTCGCCGGGACCGAGCTCGATCTACGTGATAGGGCCCGATGGTTCCCGCCTTCGTCGACTGACGCCGGACGGCATCCCGGCCGCCGACGCCGAGCCTGGTCGCCCGACGGGTCCACGATCGTGTTCGCGGCCAAGTCGCTCCACGATCTGGCCCTGTTGCGCGTGGGACGGCCACCACATCTACACGATTCGGCGTTGACGGCGCCGACCTGCACGCAGCTCGATCCCGAAGGAGGGCTTGGCTCGCCAACCTGGACCGCTGACGGGACCCAGATTCTCTATGTGTCTGGCCATCGAGGCCACAGTCTCGGTCCGCAGTGACGATCCTCGTCATGGCTCGCGACGGCTCGTGACCCGCGGATCGTTCGCCCACTTCACCGACTGCTGTCGCTGGTACCCGGCCCAGCAGCCGACTCCCTGAACTTCACAAGGAGGTTTCCGATGACACGCTTTGTTTGGCGCGCCCTGCTCGCGGCGACGATCCTGCTCGCCGCCATGGCTCCTGGCGCGGCCGCATCCTCGCATCACCATCGATGGCCACTTCACACAGCATTTCGGAGGGCGCAACGGCGAGCCTGCCCCGTGCCCCAATGGCGAATTGATCTGCGGTGCGGGCATGGTCGCGGGGTATGGGCGCGCGACGGACGCGTTCATCATCGGCCCGAACGATGAGTTCCTCCACGCCTTCACCCTGGCCGACGGCAGCACGCTGACGGCGCAACTTGAGTTTGCTAATGACTCCGTCCCGGGCAAGTCGGGTGAGGCCCCCGGGGCTCTCGTCTCGTTCGGCAACCCGGCCACACTCGTATTCGACGCGGTGGTCGTCGACGGCACGGGCCGTTTCGCCGGCGCCTCGGGATCCGGCTCGGTGACGCTCCGGCTCGCCGGGAATGTCGACCAGATCACGATCTCGCTGGACGTCGAGGTTCCCTGACGACCGCTAGCGACGGGCGATGCGGTAGATGAACCCGCCCTTGTCGTCCGACACGTAGAGCGCTCCGTCCGCCCCGACGGCCAGTCCGGCGGGGCGGCCGAGCGCATCCTGGGCACCTTCGGGTAGGAAGCCTGTCGCGAACGGCTCGGCCTCTCCGGCCGGCTGGCCGTCCCAGGGCAGCCACCACAGCGCGTACCCGGCCTTGTCGGCGCGGTTCCACGAACCGTGGAGGGCCACGACGAGGTGGTCCGTCCCACGCCAGCAGCGCGAGCGGCGCGGTGTGTGCCCCGAATGTCACCGCGGGCTCCGCAACCCCGTCGCAGGCGCCCGCTCCGCCGAACTCCGGATCGACCAGGTCCCCGGCGTGGCATCGCGGCCAGCCGGCGTCGGCGCCGTCGACCACCTCGTAGACGGTCTCCGGCGGCTGGTCGTTTCCCAGCCAGTCGCGTCCCATGTTGGTGGCCCACGCGCGGCCCGTCGCCGGATCGACCCACACGCCCACCGCATTCCGGAGGCCGGTCATGTAGACCCGGCTCGAGCCACCCTCGGCTGGCACGAGGTTGATCGCCGCTCTCCGCGGATCGGCCTCGACACAGACGTTGCAGGTCGACCCGGCCGAGAGCAGCAACTGCCCGTCCGGCAGCACGGCGACCGTCCGGGTGGAGTGCCCGCCGGTAGTCAGGCCCTCCAGGACGACGGATCGATCTGCCTCCCGAAGATCGCCGTCCAGGGTGAGGCGGAAGAGGCGCGTCTCGCCGGCCACGAGCAGGCTGCCGTCGGGCGCGAATGCCACCGAGTGCGCGGCTTCGAAGCCGCGTCCAACCTCGATGGTCTCGTCGGCCCGGCCGTCCGAGTCACGGTCCGGGAGGGCCACGATCCGGTCGGCGCCTCGCTCGGCGATGAACAGCACCCCATCCGCCGAGACGTCCATGAACCGGGGCGATGCGAGGCCCTCGGCGAAGACCGAGACCTCGTATTCGTCGGGGACGACGAGCTCCGCGAAGCCGCCCGCTCCGATGTCGACGTTGACGCCCATCGCACGTTGAACCACGGGCCGCCCGACAACGACGACGGCGAGTGCAATCAGAGACGCGATGATCGCGAACAGACCGAGGTTGCGGATCCGCCTCACCAGGCTCCCCTTCGTCAGGCCCGTGATCCTACCGGCCGAAGACTGAACGCTGGTCGCCCCGGACGCACCATTGCTCCCGACACGCGCCAGACTGGCGCGCTGAGGGGAGACGGATGGATCGCGATCTCGTGACAGCGGCACGACGCGGCGACCAGGCAGCCTTCATGGACCTGGTCCGTCCGCGCTCCGAGTGGCTGTTCGGGATCGCCCTCCAGATCCTCCGCGACATCGATCGGGCCGAGGACGCCCTCCAGGACGCGCTGGTGATCGCCTGGCGTGACCTGCGTGGGCTCCGCGATCCGGACCGGTTCGATGCGTGGATCCGCCGAGTCCTCGTCAATGTCTGCATTCGCGAGGCGGCGCGTCAGCGTCGCCGAGCCTCGAACCTTCGGGTGCTGCCGGTCGACGGACCGGCCGCCCCCGACGACCTGCTTTCCCTCGCCGATCGGGACCAGCTCGAGCGCGGGTTCCGTCGGCTGCCGCCCGATCAGCGGGCGATCCTCGTGCTGCATCACTTCCTGGGCTACGCCCCGACCGAGATCGCCGAGACGCTCGGCATCCCGCCCGGGACCGCCCGCTCCCGACTCTTCAACGCCCATCGCGCCATGCGGGCCGCCCTCGAGGCGGATGCTCGAATGACCGTCGTCGGAGGACGCTCGGCATGACCAGCGAACGCGACATCGAACGGGTTCTCGACCACTGGTTCACCGAGCGGCCGACGCAGGTCGCCGATCGCGTCCTCGACGAGGCCGCCGACCGGATCGCGCGTCAACCGCAGCAGCCCGCGTGGCGCGTCTCATTGAGGGACTCCCACGTGAATACGTACGTCAAGCCGTTGCTTGCTGTCGCGGCGATCATCGTCGTCGCGGTGGCCGGCTTCGCCGTCCTGCGGCCGTCTTCCGACGGCTTCGGCGGCCCAAGCGCAACCGAATCACTCACCGCTGACGCCGAGTCCTTCGGTCTCGTCGCCAGCGGCCATCGAATGCGAGAACGATCTTCCCGGTTGTGCCGGCCCCCTGGTCGCCGGCACGCACCGATCCAGCCAGTTCGAGCCAGGCGTCTCGTACGAGACGACAAGCGAGGTCGTCGGAGCATGGCTGAACGCCATCGATATCCCGACGATCTACAAGATCGACCAGGCCGACCCGAATGACCCCTATGTCCTGATGTGGTCGGATGCCGCCATCGTCGACCAATCCGATCAGTGCAGCACCAACCCGGATCCGGGCCTGGGGCGGAGGGCGGCCGATTGGATCGAATTCCTGACGAGTCATCCCGGGCTCGTCGCGAGCGAGCCGATCAGCATCGACTTCGGCACGGTCACCGGGCAACAGGTCGAGCTGGCTGTCGCCGACAGCTGGACGACCGTCTGCCCGGACCATGGCAGCTTCTACGTAGGGCTCCTGACCCAATCGGTCGAAGGTCAACCCAGTGAGTACGGGCTGGGCTCGAACCAGCGCCTCCTCATGACCGTCGTCGACGTTGGCGATCGGACGGTCGTCATGCAGACGTACGGATCCAGCGATGCGGATGACTTCGCTGCGAGCATCGGGGTCATCCGCGACCTCATCGCCACCTTCCGCTTCGACTGAGCGCCGCCGGGCGCCCTCATGACTCCAGACGCGGCTCATGGCCGCCATTGAAAGGACCGAGATCATGACGTTCTTCACGACTTCCAGGTCACCCACGGCTGGCCCTTGCGGCGGCCCTGCTGGCCCTGGCAACACTCGTTCCGATTGCCTCCGCGCAGGACGAGCCTGCATTCGTGCCTCCCTGCGTTGGCGGCTTGGAGTTCACAGCGGAACCCGGTCAGCCCATCACGTTCCTCTGCGGGTGGGGCACTGTGGGCGGTCCGGGCCGGATGAATAGCTTCCTGAAGGCGTACCGGGCGACACTGATCGTCGAGGATGAGGCGGGCCGTCCGGTATTGAGCATCGGTCCCGCGGAGTTCGCGACGCTGTGGGGTGAACCGGAGTCAGGTCCATCCGGCTTCGAGGACGTCACGTGTGCCCCCCCGCGAGGCCAGGGCGCAAGCTGGTCCTATCTGCTCGAAGCCGGTCTGCCGGAAGGCACCTACACCGTCGTGCTCCACGAGACCCTGCGGCATCCGGTAACCGATGGGTTCCACACGTGCCGGTTCCCGGACGGAACCCGCGTGGCATCGCCGGGGGTCGTCCGCGGCTCGAGGGACGCGGTCAGCACCCTCATCGTCGAGGACTGACCAGCCCGGATACGTCACCGTCCAGCCCTCACGGGGCGCGGGAGCCTCGCCTAGAGGTTCCCGCGCTTCTCCTGCTCGCGCTCGATCGCCTCGAACAGCGCCTTGAAGTTGCCCACGCCGAAGCCGCGCGAGCCGTGGCGCTCGATGATCTCGAAGAAGAACGTCGGGCGGTCCTGAACCGGGCGGGTGAAGATCTGCAGGAGGTAGCCCTCCTCGTCACGATCCGCCTCGATCCCGAGTTCCTCGAGCGTGTCGATCGGTACGCCGACGTCCCCGACGCGATCCGCCAGCGTCGCGTAGTACTCGTGCGGCAGACCAAGGAACTCGATCCCGTTCTCGCGCAGCTGGCGGACCGTCCCGACGATGTCCTCCGTGCGCAGCGCGATGTGCTGGCAGCCCGGCGAGAGATACCAGTCGAGGTACTCCTGGATCTGGCTCTTCTTCTTGCCGGTCGCCGGCTCGTTGATCGGGAACTTGATGCGCCCGTTGCCGTTGGTCATGACCTTCGACATCAGCGCGCTGTACTCGGTGTGGATGACCTTGTCGTCGTAGTGGATCAGCTGGCTGAAGCCGAGCACGTCCTTGTAGAAGTCGACGAACTGGTCCATCTCGCCGAGTCCCACGTTGCCGACGCAGTGGTCGACCTCGAGCAGGCTCAGTCCGTCCGCGGCGCGGGCCGGATTCTTGACCTTGCGGTAGGCGGGCGCGAAAACGCCGCCGTACGAGCGCCGGTCGACGAACGAGTGGAGCGTCTCGCCGTAGGTCCGGATCGAGGCCTTGCGCAGGATGCCGTCCTCGCCTCCGTCGAGCTCGGTCGGCTCCAGGGCCGACACGGCTCCACGCGACGTGGTCTCGCGCCAGGCCGATTCGACGTCGTCTACCGCGAACGCGATGTCGTGGACACCGTCGCCGTGCTGGCGGACGTGCTCGGCGATCTCGCCGTCCGGCGTGAGCGGAGCCGTGAACACGAACCGGATGTCGTTCTGGACCATCACGTAGCTCGCCCGATCGCGGACCTTCGTCTCGAGGCCGCTGAATGCGACTGGCGTGAAGCCCCACAGCGCCCGGTAGTAGGCGCTCGCCTGACGGGCGTTGCCCACCCAGAACTCGACGTGGTCGATGCCGTTCAACGGCAGGAAATCGCCGGCTTCGGCGTACGCGTCAGGATTGATCCGGGCACCCGCCTGGTTGGCGGCGCCCTGCGCGATCGTCTCGGTCATCGCTCGACCTCTCCGTGCGTGGCTTCGCGACCCGGATCGATGACGTCGAACGGCACCGGTCCGGGCGCTGTCGTGGCCTCCAATGCTACGCCGACGTGCGACACTCAACGCATGGCAGCGAACGACATCGCCGACCGACTGCTCGACGCCCGAGCCCGGCTGGACGCGCTGCGCGGAGCAGTCGAGGGCGGCGCGCCGTGGCCGGCCAGCGAGAACTTCGGCGCCGAACCCGAGTCGAGCTGGTATCCGCCGGAGCTGCTGGCGCACGTGGCCGAGATGGTCCCGTACTGGATGGCTCAGATCGAGCGGATCCTCGAGGGCTATCCGGAACCAGTCCCGTTCGGGCGGGTCCAGACCGATGAGGAACGGATCGCGGCCATCGGTCGCGACCGGGCCCTGCCCGTGGGCGATCTCTTCGACCACATTGCCACGCGGACCGACGCGGCGGCCGGGCGGCTGGGCGAACTTTCGGCCGAGCAGCTCGAGCGCCGCGGCACCCATCCGACGCGCGGCGAGATGACGGTCGGAGCAGTCGTCGAGCGGATGCTCATCAACCACATCGGCGAGCACGTCGAGCAGCTCGAGTCGATCCTCGGGAGCCCGCCCGAACGCGGCTGAAAGCGCGAATCCACGCTCGTTGCGGAGCGGCAACTCCAACCACCGCCCGTACTCGACTGGTACTGATGGGTCATGGTGCAGGGGCGCTGCCGGCACGTAGGTTCCGCTCCTACCGACTTGATTGATCCCCGTCACGGGGTCAACCGCATCGAGGGACCCTCTCACATGAAGCCCATGCTGCGCTCGCAGGTCTTCCGCGTCGTCTTGTTCCTGTCGGCGCTCGCCAGCTCGAGCCTCGTCATCGCCGCCGGCCAGCGCTGGCGCTAGTCACGATCGTCCGCCGGGGCCCATCCGGCGGATCATTCGAACGGCCGTCCTTCGGGACGGCCGTCTTTTGATTCGCTGCCGCTCATCGCAGACGACCGCATTCCTGGTGGGATTACCGGAGCGTCTGGACGCCCTGTGGGCGGCATTCGGACGCCGATATGACGCCCGTTATGCCTCGGAGGTCTGCGAGCGGCGATACGCAGGGCGGAATTGGGGGTCAGGACTAGCGCCTGCCATCGGACAGACCTGGGAGGAATGTGGCGAGCCGGTGGCTCCGTCCGGGTCAGGTCCCGGGCTGCTCGTCGAGGACGTGCGTCCGCAGGAACGCGACGATGCGGTTGAACGCGTCGCGCCGGTTCTCGCGTCGCTCCCAGCCGTGGCCCTCGTCGTCGTACCAATGGACCTCGTGGAACTTGCCCTCGATCTCGAGCGCCTCGACCATCCGCTCGGTCATGAGCGGCACGACCCGCCTGTCCCTCCGGCCATGGAGGATGAGCAGCGGCGCCTCGATCCGCTCGGCACGGTAGACCGGGGATCCGCGGCGGTACAGCTCGGCGTTCGCCGGATCGTCCGGGGAGCCCATCATTCGCTGGAGGTCCAACCGCCCGAGCCGGTCGCCATGGCGGTAGCTCTCGGCGATCTCCGAGTCGCCGAACAAGTCGATGCCGGCACGCCACATCGATGGCTCCTCGACGAGCGCCGACAGCACCAGGTAGCCGCCGTACGAGCCACCGAAGACGACCAGGCGTCCATCCGACCACGGCTGTTCGGTCGCCCACCGTGCTGCATCGATCACATCGTGGACGTCCGCGTGGCCCCACTCGCCGTTGTTGGCACGCCTGAACTCGCGCCCGTAGCCCGACGAGCCGCGGAAGTCCATCTCCAGGTACGCGAATCCCTCACGGACAAGGTGGAACCTGAGTGGCCGGAAGGATCGGTACGCCTGGTCGGTGGGCCCGCCGTGGGCACTCACGATGGTCGGAACGCGCTCGCCACCGCGCTTGCCCGTCGCCCGTGAAGGCCGCCACAGGTTGCCTTCGATCCGGAGCCCGTCTCGGGCCGTGAACGCGATGCGCTCGGTCGGCGGCACGCGACCGGGGGCCAGGGCCGCACCGACGATCGCCGGGAGTGAGGTCGTCACCTGGCGCGGACGCGCGTCTTCGGGCGCGACGCCAGGCACCGGCAGCAACCACAGGTCCTGCGGTCGCGTCTCGCTCTCGCCGATCGCCGCAACCCAACCGCCGTCTGCGAGCCAACCGACCTGTCGCCAGACACCGTCCCACGGGTTGATGCGCTGCCCAGCGGTCGCCGAGCTCAGCGTCCGCGGCGTCTTCGGGGGTCGACCTCGACCGCGTTTCGGCGGCGGTTCGCCGTCGAGTGCCCTGACGACCAGGTCCACGAGGCCATCGTGGATCTCGATGTGGACGAAGCGCCTCCCGTCCGGCGACGGATCGGGCTCGAACCCCACGCCACGGCCGAACTCGATCGTGTGGATGCCGTGCTCTCGTTCACCCGACGTGAGCACGATCCGGTCACGCCCATCGGCCGTCAGCCGCACAACGTGGGACCAGCCGTCGGCGTCGGACACGAACAGGATCGACCCGTCCGGCAGCCAGCTCGCGAGCGAGTCGAAGCTCGATCTCGCCGGCGACCGTACGCTCGGCGCCGGTTGCGACGTCGACCAGCACGATCTGCGCGGTTTCGAGGTCGTCGAGGCGACGCTGGGCGGTGACGGCAATCTGCGTCCCGTCGGGAGACCACGCCAGGGATGTGACGTCGACGCCGGCCGGGGTGAGGGCGCGTTCCTCCGGAGCCCGCGGCTCATTGGCGGGCCGCCCGCGCCGCGGCACCGGGGCGTCGATGATCCAGACCTGCGACCAGCCCCGTCGGCGTGAGACGAAAGCGAGTCGCTTCCCGTCGGGCGACCAGCGGGGAGCGTGCGTGCCCGCCTTGTGGCCGGTGACCTTCACAAGGCGCGAACCGTCGGCCTCGATGACCCAGATCTCGTCGTCGCGGACGAAGGCAAGGCGGCGGCCATCGGGCGACCACTGCGGATCGCCGACCGGCTCCTCCGATGCGGTCAGCTGGGTCGGGTAGCCGCCACGCAGGGGCATGGTGAACAGCTGCCGACTCCCGGCGGCCTCCGCCGTGTAGGCGACGGCCCGGTCCCGCGGATGCAGGCGGTATTCACGGGGCGGCTCGATCGCGACGATCGCCTCGATCGACAGGCCGTCTTCGGGGCGGTCGCGGTCGCGTGGCGGCACTCAGGCAGGCCCTGATTCCGGCCTGCCGACGGGGGGCGAGCCGATCACGAGTCCTGCCGGCGGGCTCCGGCCGACCGGGCGACGGACGCCTCGAGCTGCGACCCGAGCTCGTCGGTTCGGCGGTAGGCCGCCCACACCGCCTCGGAGAGCACGGTCCGGAGGCGGCCCGACTCGAGCTCGTGGAGGGCGGCGGCGGAGGTGCCGCCGGGCGAGGTGACCATGTTGCGCAGCTCGGCCGGGTGCATTCCCGACTGCTTGGCGAAGAGCGTCGATCCCTCGAGCGTCTCGATCACGAGGTCGTGGGCGACGTGCCGCGGGAAGCCGAGGTGCACCGCCGCGTCGATCAGCGCTTCCATGACGAGGAACACGTACGTCGGGCCGGTGCCGGACACGGCCGTGGCCATGGCCACGAACTTCTCGTCGTCGACCTCGATCTCGGCGCCGAGGCAACCCAGCAGCGCCGCCGCCTGCGCCCGCTGGTCCTCGGTCGTCTCCGGGGTCGCGTACCAGACCGTCATCCCCTTCCCGAGCCGGGCCGGCGTATTGGGCATCGAGCGCACGACCTGGTCGTGGCCGAGGATCCCGACCAGGGCCGTCGTCGTCGCCCCGGCCAGCACCGACAGGACGAGCTGGCCACGCGTCAGGTGCGGGCCGATCTCGCGGCCGACGCGGTTGAGCATCTGGGGCTTGATGCTCAGCAGGACCACGTCCGCGCCTTCGATCGCCTCGACGTTCGACTCGACCGCCCGGATGCCGTACTCCCGGGCGAGCTGCTCCCGACGCTCCGGTCGCGGATGGCTGGCGACCACCTGGCCGGGTTCGACGAGCTGGCCGCGCAGGATCCCGGCGATCATGGCCTCCGCCATGACGCCCGAACCGATGGTCGCGATCGTGCGCTGCTCCAGGGGGGACATCGCGCGGAGTATAGCCGTGCGTCGCTTGTTCCGACGGCCGCCGTACCGGCCTCAGGCGACGGCGCTGCCGACCAGGAAGAAGCGGCCGGTCGTCGTGATCTCCGCGGAGGCGAAGCCCGCCTCGAGCAGGGCGGCTCGGAGCTCTTCGGGCGAGTAGTAGACCTTGACGATCTCGAACTCGCGGCCGTCGTCGAGCCGGCGGATCGAACGGTCGTCGGCGGGCGTCGGGTGGTCCGCCGCTCCCGATTGTGGGTCCGGGAGCGAGTCGACGAACGCGAACGTGCCGCCCGGACGCAGCCAGCGACGCGCGAGCGTCGAGGAACAGCGGGCAGCCGGGCGCGCTCGACGTGGCTCAGCCAGAAGCCGGCGAACAGGGCGTCGACCGCCCGGTCCGGCTCGGCCCACGCGTCGCGCGTGTGGATGTGGGCGCGGAGCCCGTGGGCCACCAGCCTGTCCCGGGCCCGGTCCAGCGGCGCCTCGGCGGCGTCGTAGATCGACAGCTCGCCCTTGCCGGCGAGCAGCGGCGACCACCAGCCGGTGCCTGCCGCGAGCTCGACGATCTGCCCCGAGATCGGCAACGCGTCGAGCCATCGGCCTGCGCTGTCGAGCTCGGCGTTCCAGGCGGTGTCGTGGATCGGGCCACGGGAGTAGCGACCCTGGCGCAGATACCAGTCGTCGTATTCGGGCGCGCGGGCTTCGTAGTACGCGACCAGGTCGTCATCCCCGGCGTTCGCTGCCGCCGGACGCGTGCCCGCCGGGACGGGGACGCCGGCCCGGCCCCGTTCCGTGATCGCGTCACGGAGGCGGAACCGCAGGAAGCCGTTGTCGCCGGCCTTGCCGATGCAGGTCGGGCAGAGCTGTGCCCAGCCCTCGATCTCGTCGGGGCCGCGGCACGTGTGGGCGGTCCCGCACCACAGGCAATCGAACGTCGCGCGGAACGGCACGCGCCGATCAGGCCTCGACCGGCGTCCAGCTGCCGGGCGGGCCGCTCTCGACGAACGCGTCGGGGTCGAAGATCTCGGCGAGCAGCTCGATGCCGTCGATCACCCGCGGCCCCGGCCGGCTGAAGTAGGCCGAGCCGTCCACCGCGAACACCTGGCCGCGGCGGACCGCCGACAAGTCCCCGAACCAGTCCGGGCGCGGGGTCCGCTCCCATTCGCTGACGGTCTCCGGCAAGTGGTAACCACAGGGCATGAGCACGAGCGTCTCCGGGTCCACGTCGCGCACCGCTTCCCAGGTCGTCGGGACGGCCTTGTCGCCGTCGGTGCCGAGAAGGTCCCAGCCCCCCGCCCGCCGGATCTGTTCGGGCACCCAGTGGCCAACGGTGAACGGCGGGTCCAGCCACTCGACACCGACCACCCGCGGCCCGACATGACCGGCGTCGCGCCGGGCGGTCACGACTTCCTCGACCGCCCCCAGGCGTGAGCGCAGCATCTCGACGACGTCGAGCGCATCGTCCTCGACCTCGGCCATCGCGCCGACCGTGGTGATCGTGTTGAGGATCCCCTCGATCGAGGAGGGCTCGAGCGAGATGACGGTGATCGAGGCGTCGATCGCCCGCGCGACCTCGTTGACCTCGCGGTAGCTGACCGCGCAGACGCGGCACAGCTCCTGGGTCAGGATCAGGTCCGGCTCGAGCGCCTCGAGCTTCTCGTCGTCGAGCGCATAGAGCGACGAGCCGCCGTGCATCGCGGCGGTCACCAGCGCATGGATCTCGCCGCTCGGGCGGTCGTGGAGATCCTGGGTGTCGTGGGTCACGACGGGCTTGCCGATCACCTCCGGCGGCCAGTCGCACTCGTGGGTCACGCCGACGAGCTCGTCGCCGAGCCCGAGGGCGCAGACGATCTCGGTCGCGGATGGGAGGAGTGAGACGATCCGCACGGTTCAGGCGCCGTCGGCGCCCAGCGTCAGGCCGGTGGCTTCAGGGCGTCGACCTCGGCCCGGGCCGCCGCCTTGTCCACGAACCAGGTCGCGTCGATCTGGGTGTAGTTCGCCCATTCGGTCGGCAGCGACTCCTCCGGGAAGATCGCGTTCACCGGGCACTCCGGCTCGCACGCGCCGCAGTCGATGCACTCGTTGGGGTCGATGAAGAGCTTGCGATCGACGCCTTCCTCGTAGTGGATGCAATCGACCGGGCAGACCGACACGCACGAGATGTCAAGCACGTCGATACACGGCTCGGCGATCACATACGTCATGCGTTCCTCCTCGAGGCTTGCTGGTCGAGATCCATCCCGTACGGGACCGTGAGCGTACCACCCGGACCCGTGGGACGCCGCTGCGCGCCGGTGGCGCCGGGCGACCGGTTCGGAACCACCCAGCGCACGGGAATCTGCATGCCCTTGTCCCAGTGCCCTGCGATGTGGCAGCCAACGATCCATGCGGAGGCGGCCGCGTCGGCCGGGACCGTCCACTGCAGGTCGACGCGCTCTCCCGAGCGGACCACGATCCGGACGCCGGCAACGTCCGGTGGCACGCTGACGACAGGCGTCGGGCCGGGCGGCGGGTCGCCGTGCGGTGCCTCGGCCACCTCCCACGCGTCCTGGACGCGGTCGTCGCCGAGGATCGCCTCGTGCGTCACCAACCCGCCGTTGATCACGTGGAGGACGACCGTCTCGCCCGGTGCAAGGTCGAGCGTGGGCGGCTGGAACGAGTAGTCGCGCGCGATCAGATTGACCTCGCGCGGCGAACCGGACGTGCCGGGCGTGATCGGCGGGGTCGCGGGTGGCGGCCCTGCCTCGCACGCGGCGGCGAGCAGGAACGCGGCGATGAACAGCAGGCGCACGGCGCGAGTGTATGGGCGCTCCTGACGGGACAGGCGCCGACGACGGTCGGCGTCGGGTTGACAGCGCCGAGAGCAGGGCCGGATAGTGCCCGCCATCCCGCGCATCCGTCATGAACGCGAGGTCCCAGCTTGGCGCTCCCCACGGAGATCGCGGCGACGTCGCCATCGGCCGAACCATCCGAGTCTTCGATCGCGGTCCGGCTCGAACGGATCGAGAAGCGGTACGGCGACGTGGTCGCCGTCGCCGGGATCGACCTCGACGTGCGCGACGGCGAGTTCTTCTCGATGCTCGGTCCGTCGGGTTCCGGCAAGACGACGACGCTCCGGATGATCGCCGGGTTCGAGCAGCCGACGAGCGGACGGGTCGTCCTCCACGGCCGGGATGTGACGCGTGTCCCGCCATTCGAGCGCGACGTCAACACGGTCTTCCAGGACTACGCGCTGTTCCCGCACATGACGGTCGGCGACAACGTGGGCTACGGGTTGATGGTCCGGAAGGTGGACAAGGCGACGCGCCGCGAGCGGGTCGCCGAGGCCCTGCGCATGGTGCGCCTGCCGGGCTATGAGGAGCGCCGGCCGAACGAGCTGTCGGGCGGCCAGCGGCAGCGGATCGCCCTCGCTCGCGCGCTCGTCAACCGCCCCCGGGTCCTGCTGCTCGACGAGCCGCTTGGCGCGCTCGACCTGAAGCTCCGCGAGGACATGCAGATCGAGCTCAAGCAGATCCAGCAACAGGTCGGGATCACGTTCATCTACGTCACCCACGACCAGGGCGAGGCGCTCACGATGAGCGACCGCCTGGCGGTCTTCAACAACGGGCGGATCGAGCAGCTCGGGGCGCCGGCCGAGGTCTACGAGCGGCCCACGACCAGGTTCGTGGCCGGCTTCGTCGGGACCTCGAACCTGATCACCGGGGATGCCGCCCGCCAGGTGCTCGGCAAGGACGGGTCATTCACCATCCGGCCCGAGAAGATCAACCTGGCCGCCCCCGACACCGCGGTCGGAGGGGACGAGCATTCGGCCGGCGGCCGGATCAGGGCCGTGTCGTACCTCGGCCCCGACACGCGCTACTGGGTCGCGCTCGACGCCGGCTCGGAGCTGATCGTCACGCAGCAGAACTTCGCGACGACCTCGACCGAGGCGCTCGCCCAGGAAGGCAAGGCTGTCCGCCTCATCTGGAAGCGACAGCACGAGCTCTCCGTCGCAGACGGGAGCCAGGTGGAGGAGGACGACCAGGCATGATGAATTGGAGGCTTCTGGCGCTCGCCGGGATCACGGCGCTCGTCATGGCCGCGTGTAGCAGCGCTGGCGGGTCTGCCGCGCCAAGCCCGCAGGCGTCGCTCGGCGACGGAGAAGGCGAGCTCAACCTCGTCATCTGGTCGGGTTACGCGGAGCGCGGTGACGTTGACCCGAACTTCGACTGGGTCACTCCCTTCGAGGAGGAGACCGGCTGCAAGGTCAACACGAAGGACATGACCGACTCGAACAACGGTGTCTCGCTCATGCAATCCGGGGAGTACGACGGCGGCTCGTTCTCCGGCGATGCGACCAACCGGTTGATGGCCGGCGGAATCGTGGCGCCGGTCAACACGGCATTGATCCCGAACTACGCGAACATCTTCGAGGGCCTCAAGAACAAGGACCACAACTCGCTCGACGGCGTGCCGTATGGCGTGCCGCACGGTCGTGGCCCGAACCTGCTCATGTACAACACCGACGTCGTCGACGGAGCCGCCGACGACGTGGGATCTCGTGTGGAGAAGGCGGCGTGGTACGGGGCCGGCAAGGTCAGCATCTACGACTCGTCGATCTACATCGCCGATGCGGCCCTGCGCCTCAAGGAGACGCAGCCTGACCTCGGGATCACTGACCCGTATCAGCTCAACGAGGAGCAGTTCAACGCCGCGATCGACCTGCTCAAGCAGCAGCGCGATGCCGGGGCGTTGTACTGGGGCACCTACAGCGACCAGATCGCGTCGTACGGCGCGGGCGACGTCACCATCGGGACGTCGTGGCAGTTCATGGTGAACCTGATGCAGGCCGACGACCAGCCGATCGCAGGCGTCCTGCCGGACGAGGGTTCGACCGGCTGGTCGGACACCTGGATGATCGCCAGCGAACGCCAAACATCCGAACTGCATGTACAAGTGGATGAACCACATGGCTTCGCGCAGAGGCCAATGGCCAGGCCACGGTCTGGTTCGGCGAGGCGCCGACCAGCCAGCAGGCCTGTGACTATGCGGAGACCATCTCGGAAGGTCACTGCGAAATCACGCACGCGACCGACGAGGCCTACTACGACAAGATCTCGTACTGGAGCACACCGCAGGCGAGCTGCGCCGATGAGGACTCGGCCACGACCTGCAAGACCCAGGACGACTGGGTCGCGGCGTGGACGGAGCTCCGCGGTTCCTGATCCCTCGACCGCTCTCGAGCGAAGCCGAGGGCTCTCCGGACGTGATCCGGGGAGCCCTCACATCCTGCACCTGAGCGATGACGACCGCGACGACCAGCGCACCACGGCCCAGCCCGCTTCGCCGGCTGGCGGGATGGCTGTATCCCCGACGCGGCCTGCGGCTCGCCGGTCTCCTGCTGACGCCGCTCGGCTGGCTGGTCATCGCCTATCTCGGCGCCCTCTTCATCCTGCTGCTGAACGCGTTCTGGACGAAGGACGCGTTCACCGGGCAGGTCGAGCCGTTCGCCTGGACGCTCGCGTCCTTCCAGGAGCTGTTCTCCAACGACGTCTATCGGACCGTCGCGATTCGGACGATCGGTGTCGCCATCGCGGTCACGATCACGGATGCGCTCCTGGCCCTGCCGATCGCCTACTACATGGCGCGGATGGCATCACCTCGTGCCCGCAGTCTGCTCGTCGTCGCCATCCTGCATGCCGCTCTGGGCGTCGTACCTCGTCAAGGTCTACGCGTGGCGGACGATCCTCCAGGGCGGAGGACTCGTCGATTGGGGCCTGGGCTGGTTCGGCGTTCCTGGACCCGGCCTCGACGAGCTCTTCAACAGCTGGCTCGTGTTCAGCTACCTCTGGTTGCCGTACATGATCCTGCCGCATCTACGCCGGGCTCGAGCGCATCCCGCGCATCGCTCCTGGAGGCCTCGTCGGACCTCGGAGGTCGACCCGGCACGACATTCCGGCGGGTGGTGCTGCCGCTCGTCTTCCCGGCACTCGTCGCCGGCTCGATTTTCACGTTCTCGCTCACGCTCGGCGACTACATCACGCCGGACCTGGTCTCGGACGCGAAGTTCATCGGCAACGTCATCTACGACAACTCGAGCCTCGGCAACCTGCCGCTGGCCGCTGCCTACTCGCTGCTGCCGATCGTGATCATGACCGTCTACCTGCTCGTCGCGCGCCGGCTCGGCGCATTCGAGTCGCTGTGAGGCCCGGCCGGTGACCGAGTCCAGAGGCACCCGGATCGCGCTCCGGCTTGCGACGTTCGGGGTGCTGGCGTTCCTGTACGTCCCGCTGATCATCCTGGCGATCTACGCGTTCAACACCAGCCGCATCCAGGCATGGCCGCCGAGCGGCTTCACCTTCCACTGGTTCGGGGAAGCGCTGAACAACCCGGCCATCCGCAGCGCGATCCTCAACTCCTTCATCGTGGCAACGATCGCCACCGCGATAGCACTGGTCCTTGGCACGCTCGCTGCGCTCGCGGTCCAGCGCTACTCCTTCTTCGGCCGCGAATCGATCTCGTTCCTGCTGGTCCTGCCGATCGCGCTGCCGGGCGTCGTGACTGGCATCGCGCTGCAGACGAGCTTCGTGACCTTCGGCGTGGACTTCGGGTTGCTCACGATCGTGGTGGGCCATGCGACGTTCTGCGTCGTCATCGCCTACAACAACGTCATCGCTCGTCTGCGCCGGCTGCCCCGTTCGCCCGAGGAGGCGTCGGCCGACCTCGGCGCCGACATGTTCACCAGCTTCCGGCGGATCACCCTCCCCAGCATGGGAACGGCGCTCCTGTCCGGCGCGCTCCTCGCCTTCGCGTTGTCGTTCGACGAGATCATCGTGACGAACTTCACCGCCGGCGCCGCGACGCAGACGCTGCCGCTCTGGATCTTCACCGCGATTCAACGACCGACCGAGCTGCCGGTCGTCAACGTGGTCGCCCTGTTCCTGATGCTGGTATCGGTGGTTCCGGTCTACATCGCGACGCGGATCAGCGGCGAGTCGGCGGTCAAGTAGGCCAGCCGCGCCGACTGCGGCTACGGCCACCAGCGTTGCCCCGCCTGTGTGGCGAGCACCGCGACTGCGAGCGCGAGCAGGCTCACGAGCGTGCGGAAACGAAAAGCCCTGCGGACGGACATGTGCGACCTCCGTCCGGCCGTCCCGGCTGCCAGACACATTCGACGGCCGACCCCGTCGAGGAGTGCCCGGTCCACCACCGTCACCGCGGAGTCTGCCAGCCGGCGCTTAGCTGCGGCTTATCACGGGCGGGCGGCGGCCTTACATCGAGGGCTTGTAGTCCGGGTCGAGGTACTTCGCCGGGTCGTCGCGGAAGTCGAGCATGCAGCCGCGGCTGCAGAACCAGTACGTCGTGCCGTCGTGCTCGAACTTCAGATCGGTCGTCTCGGTGTCGACCTGCATCCCGCAGACCGGGTCGGTTTCGATCGCCATATGCATCCTCCGCGTACTCCTTGGGAGCATATGCCCGTACTGGGCCTTTGACAGATACGACGCCCACTCGTGTTGTACGAGTTTGGCGCGCCGGGACTCGCCAGGTACGAGCCTCACCCGGGTTGTGGCAAGGAACTGGGCTCCTGGGCGCCGAAGTTCCCCAGGATCGCTCGCCGAGCACGAGGAGTGGTCGTATGTGGCAGAAACCCGGCGACGCCAACCCTCAGCCCTTTGCCGGTCCCGCCTCCTCGGCCCGCCGCTCGGCCAGCGCCGCCTCCCGGGAGCGGATCACCGCGAGCTCCGCGTCGGCGCGCCGATCCGACCGCTCCGCGTTCGCCTCCTCGTGTCGCATCCAGCCCCACACCACGGCGCCGACTGCGGCGATGAACAGGAGGTCGCCACCGACCCACATGATCCCGGCGGCGAGATGCTGGTCGTCCAGGGCGGTCGACGTCCAGCCCGGCCATGGCAGCTCGAGTGTCGCGTAGTGCTGGTAGAGCGGGACCGAGGCGCTGAGGATGATCACGGCGAGGAACGTGTTCTGGGGCATCTGCAGGAACGTGTAGAGCGAGCGGCTCGGGTGCGCCAGGCGCCACGGCACCGGGTCGGCGGCAACGACCGGCCACCAGAACAGCAGGGCCGTCCCGAGGAACAGTGCGTGCTCGAGGTCGTGAGCCATCGGGTTTTCGAGCGCCGCATCGAACAGCGGTGAGAAGTGCGCGCCCCACATCACGGCCGCGAAGGCGATCCACGCCACGGCCGGGAAGCTGACGAAGCGCATCACCCGCGAGTGGAGGATCGGCAGCACGACGCCGCCGCCGCGTCTCCGGGGAACTGAGCCGCAGGATCAGCGTGATCGGCGCGGCAAGGGCGATCAGCGGCGCGGCGACCATGGTCAGCAGCAGGTGCTGGACCATGTGGACGGAGAACAGCGTCGTGTCGTAGCGCTCGATCCCGGACAGCAGGGCGAACGCCAGGGCCGTCATGGCGGCCGCGAAGGCAACCGTCCGGCGGCGGGGCACGCGGCTCTGCGGGTGCGCGCCGTTGACGCGGCCCACGGCCCACGCCCACCACAGGAGCCCCACGAGGATTGCCAGGGTCGGCAGCGGCGGGAACGTCCAGCCGAGGAGCAGGTTGGCGGGCGTCGGTGGCTCCGGGGGCACGGGCCCGTGGGCGGCCACGGGCGCGGCAGCCGCCAGCGCGGTGAGCGCCGCACCGGCCACGAAGACGACGCGCGAAACCAGGGCGGGACGGGACATCGCGGGCATCGTCGCACGATGTGCTCGGGGAGGCTCGACCGAGCGCGCGTCCCGCGTCACCGGCGGGTATCATTCGGTCGGCCCGTCTGAGGCCGGCTGTCGTGGCTGTCCGTCAGGCGGCGCCCTCGTCCCGGTGCCCGCTCAATCACCCCGCGAGGACGCTTGATGTCGAGTACCCCCAGGTCGCGGCCCCTGTCGGGCGTGCTGTTCGCAGCCCTCGTCATCGCGATCCTGATCGCCGCCTTCCTCGTGGCGATCGCGGTTGGCCTCAACCCGGCCCAGGCAGTGACTCGCGTCGTCGATAGCTTCTTCCCGCCGGTCGCCGCGACCAACCAGGGCGCCTCGATCCGCCAGCTCTACGACGTCGTCTTCATCATCGCGGCGATCATCTTCTTCGTGGTCGAGGGCCTGATCCTGTGGACGGTCCTGCGCTACCGGCGGCGGCCTGGCGACGACGAGCTCCCGCCGCAGACCCATGGCAACACGCTGGCCGAGGCCCTCTGGACGATCATCCCGACGATCATCGTCGCGTTCCTGTTCGTCATCTCGTGGGGGACGCTGAACGGCGTCGAATCGCTGTCGGCAACGCCCGAGCTCAAGGTGCGCGCCTTCGCCGCCCAGTTCCAGTGGCAGTTCGACTACTACGACGAAAGCGGCGAGAACATCGTCTACACCCAGCTGGTGCCGCAGGGTGAGGGCGGCGGGATGGCCCTCCCGGTCGACCAGAACGTTCGCATCGTGCTCGAAAGCCGCGACGTCATCCACGCGTTCTACGTACCGCAGTTCCTCTTCAAGCGAGATGTCGTCCCCGGCCGCGTCAGCGAGTTCGACATCACGATCAAGCCCGAGGATGCCGGCAAGGTGTTCGGCGGGCAGTGCGCCGAGCTGTGCGGTTCGGGCCATCGGCTGATGACCTTCGAGGTCCACGCCATGACCCGGGCCGACTTCGACGTGTGGCTCCAGGAGCACATCGACCAGGCGCCGCCCCCGCCACCATCCGGCGAGCCGCCCGGATCCGGCGAACCGCCCGGATCCGCCGAACCGGGCGCGTCAGGCGAGCCGGGCGAGCCGGCGGAATCGGGCGAGCCCCCGCCGCCGGACAGCGGAGCCAACACCGTCATCCAGATCGACGCGCTGAACACCGCCTTCGACACGGCCGAGCTGGAGGTGGCCGCGGACCAGCCCTTCCAGATCCAGTTCGTCAACCAGGATCCGTTGCCGCACAACGTCGCGATCCACGAGGGCTCGCCGACCGGGCCTGCCGTGTTCACCGGCGAGATCGTCACGGGCCCCACCGAGATCACCTACGACGTGCCGCCATTGCCCGCCGGGGCGTATGGCTTCATCTGCTCGGTCCATCCGAACATGACCGGCACGCTGAACGCCGAGTAAGGAGCACCGATGGCGACTCATGCGCTCGCGCCCGCCGCCCGAGGCTACCGGTCCGGCCTGTACGAGTGGCTGACGACCACCGATCACAAGAAGATCGGGATCCTCTACCTGATCAACTCGTTCATCTTCTTCTTCCTCGCCGGCCTGCTGGCGCTCGGCGTGCGCGTCGAGCTCGCCCAGCCCGGGCTGCAGTTCGTGACCGACCAGACGTACAACGAGCTGTTCACGATGCACGCCACGGCGATGATCTTCCTGTTCATCATCCCGATCCTGGCGGGCTTCGCGAACTACATCGTGCCGCTCCAGGTCGGCGCGCCGGACATGGCCTTCCCGCGGATCAACGCGCTGTCGTTCTGGATGCTGCCGCTCGGCGGAATCCTGCTCTTCCTCGGCTTCGTGACCGGTGGCGCGGCCGCGGCCGGCTGGACGAGCTACGCGCCGTTGTCGGAGGACCGCCCGCTCGCCTCGGTCGGCTACGGGCAGGACCTGTGGATCGTGTCACTCGTGCTGGTCGGCACGAGCTCGATCCTCGGCGCCATCAACTTCCTCGTCACGATCTTCAAGATGCGGGCGCCCGGGGATGAGCCTCTTCCGGATGCCGATCCTCGTCTGGACGATGATCGTCACGAGCGTGCTCGTGCTGATGGCGACCCCCGTGTTCACGAGCGCCGTGATCATGCTGTTCATCGACCGCAACTACGGCGGCCACTTCTTCGATCCGGCGACCGGCGGCGACGCGATCCTCTACCAGAACGTCTTCTGGTTCTACTCGCACCCGGCGGTCTACGTCATGGTCCTGCCCGCGATGGGCATGATCAGCGAGATCCTGCCGGTCTTCTCGCGCAAGCCGCTGTTCGGGTACAAGGCGTTCGTCTTCGCGACGGTCGCCATCGGCGCCCTCGGCTTCTCGGTGTGGGCGCACCACATGTTCACGACGGGCGCGGTGTACCTGCCGTTCTTCAGCCTGATGACGTTCCTGATCGCGATCCCGACCGGCGTGAAGATGTTCAACTGGATCTTCACGATGTGGCGCGGGAAGCTGACGTTCTCGACGCCCATGCTGTTCGCGGTCGGCTTCCTGTCGATGTTCCTGATCGGTGGCATCAACGGCGCGTTCAGCGCATCGGTGCCGGTCGACTTCGCCATCCACGACACGTACTGGGTCGTGTCGCACATCCACTACGTGCTGTTCGGCGGCTCGGTCTTCGGGGTGATGGCCGGGTTCTACTACTGGTTCCCGAAGATGAGCGGCCGGATGCTCAACGAGACCCTCGGCAAGACCCAGTTCGTGCTCATGTTCATCGGCTTCAACCTGACGTTCTTCCCGATGCACCAGCTCGGGCTCATGGGCATGCCGCGGCGCATCGCCGACTACTCGGCGGCATCCGGCTGGCAGGACCTCAACGTGGCCGCGACCGTCGGCGGGTTCCTCATCGCGTCGAGCATGATCCCGTTCCTGACGAACATCTTCCTGTCGCTGCGCAGCGGCCAGCCGGCCGGCGACGATCCGTGGGAGGCGAACACGCTCGAGTGGGCGACCAGCTCGCCGCCACCGCCCTACAACTTCGACCGGCTCCCGGAGATCCGCTCCGAACGGCCGCTGTTCGACGCCCGTCACGGGCGCATCGGCCACTGAGCGACGACGACGATGACGACCGACACCCACGCCCTGGCCACCACCGAGCACAGCCCGATTGCCGGGCTGCCCCACGACGCGCGCGGTGGGATCGGCAACCCGGTCCTCGGGATGCTGCTCTTCCTCACCAGCGAGGTCATGTTCTTCGCCGGGTTGTTCGCCGCCTACTTCGCGACCCGAGCGAACGCCCCGGGCGGGCTATGGCCGCCGCTCAACCCCGAAACGAACGAGCCGTATTTCCTCCAGTTCTTTCCGTTCGTGCTGCCGGCGACGATCCTCCTGATCCTGAGCTCGTTCACGGGCCAGTTCGCGGTGTGGGCGATCCGGCGCGGCGATCGGACGGGGTTCCTGCGCAACCTGTCGGTGACCGTGCTCCTCGGCATCGCCTTCCTGGTCATGCAGGCGTTCGACTACGCGCTCCTGTACTCCGAGGGGATCACCCTCGACGCGGGCACGTTCGGCACCACGTACTACACCCTGACGGGCTTCCACATGGCCCACGTGTTCGGCGGCGTGATCATGCTCGGGGTGGTGCTCTACCGCGGGCTCGGCGGCCAGTTCTCGTCACGCCACCACGACGCGGTCGAGGCGTCGTCGCTGTACTGGCACTTCGTCGACGTCGTCTGGATCGTGCTGTTCTCGGTTCTCTACCTGCTGCCTGGAAGTGGACACTAGAGCGATGCACCCTCTTCGACATCCGCGCAACGCGGCCCTCGTCGGGGTCCTGTTCATCGTCATCGGGATCATCTACTGGGCCGTTCCGTACTTCGGCGGGTGGCACGTCGACTATGCCGGCACGACGATGCTCATCGCGCTCGGCATCGCGATCGCGTTCATGGCCTACGTCCTCGTCGCCGGATCGCCGAACGAGTGACCGTGCGACCTCACGCCATACCCCGCGGCTGACCGCGGTCCCCTGATGCTCGAAGACCTCTGGACCAGCATCCTCGAGTTCACGTCCCGGTTCGTCATCCCGGACTGGGGCGGGCTGATCGCGCTGCTGCCGGTCGCGATCTTCGCGCTCGTCCTCGTGGTCCTGGTGATCCAGTTCTGGCGGATCGCCCGGGCCGCCCCGGCCCGTCGCGGGAAAGCGCGCATCGAGCCGCGCCCGCCGGCCGGCGTGCACATGCCGGGCCCGTCCTTCGCGCCGATCTTCGCGGCGGTCGGGGCCTTCCTGCTGTTCCTCGGCGTGGTCTTTGGCGGGCTGTCGCTGGTGCTCGGCGCGATCGGTCTGACGATCGGCCTGCTGTACTGGCTGCGCGAGGGGATCGTGCTCTACGAGCGCGACGTCGAGCGGACCCAGCCGCAGCTCCCCGCGGTCGTGCACGAGGGCCCGCCCGAGGGCGTGCACATGCCTGGGCCGTCCTTCCGTCCGCTGATCGCGTCGCTCGGCGCCGCCCTCCTGCTCGCCGGACTCGTGTTTGGCCCATGGTTGCTGGCCGCCGGGACCATCGCGCTGAGCATCGCGCTCCTTGGCTGGCTCAAGGACGCGACCGGGGAATACCGGAAGCTCGAGGAGGCCGACGAAACCGGCCATCTCGAGAACCTGCCCGATCCGCGCATGCCGTCCGTGGTCCTCGCGGTGTTCGCCGTGCTGGTCGTCGGGGCCGTGCTGCTCCAGACCGGTGCGTTGCCGCCCGGCCAGGCCGCCGGCGGTGAACCCGGCGCGTCACCCGGCGCCAGCGCTCCCCCCGGCGGCGGTGGCGGGGGCGAAGGCGGCGGTGGCGAAGGCGGGGGCGGCGGACAGCCCGCTCCGTCGATCCCGGCGGCCGATGTAACGATCACCGCCGAGGGACTGAAGTTCCTCGAGCCGTCGTTCGACGCCCCGGCCGACATGCCGTTCACGATCGCGTTCGTCAACCTCGACCCGCAGACCGCCCACAACGTCGCGATCCACGAGGACTCGGCGACGGGGCCCGCGGTCTTCACCGGGGAGGTGTTCAACGGAGTCGAGGCACGCGTCTACGACGTCGACCCGATCCCCGCCGGCACGTACACGTTCATCTGCTCGGTGCATCCGACGATGACCGGTACGGCCAACATCCAGTGAGCGGGGACACGCCACGCCTCGCCGTCCGATCCTCCTCGCCCTGCTGCTCGCGGTCGTCACGACGGTCGGTGTTTTCGCGTTCGTTGCGCTGAGCCGGCCCGGATCCGAGAGCGGACTCGAGGGCAAGGCCGCGCCGCCGGTCGAGGGCACGACCCTCGACGGCGAGTCCGTCAGCCTCGCTGACTTCCGGGGCTCGCCCGTGATCGTCAACTTCTGGGGGCCGTCATGCATCCCCTGCCGCGACGAGTTCCCGCTGTTCGGCGCGAAGCTCGAGGAGCACGCGGAGGACGGCCTCGTGGTGCTCGGCGTGCTCATGGACGACCCGCCCGAGCCCGCCCGCGATTTCGTGGCCGAATACGACGCCTCGTGGCCGACGGTGATCGACCCTGGCGAGTCGATCCAGGACGCCTACCTGACGCTGGCGCGCCCGACGAGCTACTTCATCGACGGGGATGGCATCCTCCAATCGATCCAGATCGGAGAGCTGCGCGACGAGGACTTCGAGCGCCAGTACGAGCTGATCGCGCCGTGACGGACGGCCCGGCCATCGCGGTGGAGAGCCTCGCCAAGCGGCCACCGGCCACGTGGACCGTATGCTCGGGTCGGGCTGAGGAAAGGAAGAACCCTGGGTGGTCGGGACCCAGGGTTCGGAAGAATGCGGCTTGGTTGCGGGGAGGGGATTCGAACCCCTGACCTTCGGGTTATGAGCCCGACGAGCTGCCGCTGCTCCACCCCGCGACCACCTATGGTAGCCATGGCCCCGGATTCGGTCAAACGCCTGTACTCGTCCGGTACGTCCGTTACACATCGACTGCCGACGAGGCCAGAAACTCGGCCGGGGTGAGGTAGCCCAGGGCCTGGTGGGGCCGGACCGTGTTGTAGCACACCTCCCAGGCAGCGAGGGCGGCCTGCAGCGCGTCGAGCTCGGAGGCAGCGTCGGTCACCTCGTAGAACTCCTCGGTGTGGGTCCGGTTGGCCCGCTCGACCGAGCCGTGGAGCTTGGGGCGCCTGGGCGGCAGCACGAACAGGCGGATCCCGCGCGCCTGGCAGGCCGCCTCGAACTCGGCCATGAACTCCGAGCCGTTGTCGACTGATACGGCGCGGACCGGGAACGGCATCCTTGCCTCCAGCGCGTCGAGCACGCCGGCCGCGGTCCGGGCCAGGGCGTTGCGGCGCAGCTCGAGGGTGTCCCAGCGGCTGACCCGGTCGCGGGCGGTGAACTGTTTGAACGGGTAGGTCACGCCCGGCGGCCGGACATCGAGCGTGTCGAGCTCGACGAGGTCGCCCGGTCGCTCGATCGGCCAGTCGCCCGGCCGGCGCACCGCGTATGGGCGCTGCCAGCGCCGCCTGCGCACGCCGATCCGCCGGCCGGTCGGCTCACGCAGCACACCGCGCCGGGCGAGGTAGGCCAGGATGCGGCCGACCATCGAGGTCGACAGCACGATGCCCTCGCGGCGGAGCAGGACGACGAGCTTGGCCTTGCCCCAGCGCGGGTAGCGCTCGCGCACCGTCCGGACCGCTTCGAGCTGGGCGACCGTCCAGCTCGGGCGACGGCGCCGGCGCGGTGCCGAGCTGCGGTCCTCGAGCGTCGCGAGGTGGAGCCGCTCGAAGCGGCCCAGCCAGCGATAGACGGTCGGCCGGCTGACGCCGAAATGGCGCGCAGTCAGGCTGACGTTGCGACCGTGGGCGGCGTGCCACTCGATCATCGCCAGGCGGCGGCGCGCGTCGCGCGACAGGTCCGCCGGCGGGCGCCGCGCCAACCGCCACAGGCCACCGTGACCGGCCGACACGACCGATCCACCACCGATCTGGCGGTGTCGCCCGCGCCGCCGCGTACACTTGCCCATCGAGAGCCCTCCGGTGCTGCTGATGTCTGACACCACCAGCGTACCGAGGGCTCTCCTCGCTTCGTCAGCTGTAACGAACCTCTGTGGACCTACTCAACGCCGCGGGCGGAGTGACGTAGCGTGTCTAGTGCGGATTCGAAGCGAGGGGGCGTACAACTTCAGGTGTTGGAGCACCAAAGGAGTACGCCCGATGGCAACTGTTCGGGTGCGGTGAGGCGCCCCTTTCAGTGGCCCGATACGGGTGCGGCAATGACGAGGCCCGGCACCGGATCCAGGGCAGATGTAAAGCCGGGGCACAGTAGGGTCCCGTTGGTCAGCGCCACGCAGATCGTGCCTCCGCCCGCGGCGATCGCGACGGCCGCTCCACCTGGAACCGTCAGCGCGACGGGCGCTCCGGCACCTTCGAACGAATCGCCGCCGTAGTCGAGACCCCAACAGTTGACCCTGCCATCATCGATCAGGGCACAGGTGAAGTAGCCGCCGGCGGCGATGGCCGTCACGCCGGTCAGGGCATCCGTCGAGCCTGCTGCAGCAACGACCGGCACGGAGTAGTCACGCTCGTCGTCGCCGGTCAAGCTGTTGGAACCATTGCCGAGCTGGGACACGTCATTCAGCCCCCAGCAGCTGACCTCGCCCTTGGAGTCGAGGGCACAGCTGTGGCCCATGCCGAAGCCGTTCGGCCGTACATAGCCGACGTCCTGTGCTACGGCGGCGCTCGTGATTCCCCCAAGCACAGCATCGGTTCCGCCGACGGTCACGGTCACCGGCAGGGTGCTGCTCCGCGAGCGGCCCTCGGAGAGCTGGTCGCCGAGCAGACCCATGCCCCAGCAGACGACGCTCCCGTCGCGCAGGGCGGCGCAGGCCATGTCGTCGCCCGCGGCGAGGCTGGCGATGTTCGTCAACGGATTGGTCGCATCGGCCATGACCGTGATGGGCGCCACGCTTGGCTGCTGCGGTGCATTCCCCCAGCACTTGGCGGTGTTGTCGTTGAGCACGGCGCACGTGTAATAGGCGGCCGCCGAGATGGATCTGACACCGCTCAGAGCGGCGGTCTCGCCCGGGCCGGCGATGACCGTGACCGGCGCCGGCTGCACCGTGGTCGTGCCATCTCCCACCGCTCCGCCGCTGTACGACGGTACGGGATCCATCGGATCCCCGCTCCACTCGTGGCCGGCATTCGAACCCCAGCACTTGGCCGTGGTATCCGCGAGCAGAGCACAGGTGTGGCTGTAGCCAGCGGCGATGGCCGATACGCCGGTCAACGACGCAGAGCCATGACATCGGATCACTGAGCCGTCAGGAGTGAGATCAACGCAGTCGCCACCCGAAGCACTGGCCGCATCAGCGATGACAACGTGCTGGACCCAGACATCGCCGGCGGGGGCATGAGGGTCGGTTGCGGTGCCATCGCCCAGTTCGCCGAACTCGTTCTGCGTGACATCCAGGTTGCCCCAGCAGATCACGGTGCCATCGCCGGGCAGGGCACATACGTGATTCCCACCAACGGCGACCGGGACGGCTGCCGGCGGGCTTGGGGCCTCCACGATCGCCGTGGCAGTGCTCGTCTGACCACCAGGCGTCGGCGTCGCCGCTGTCGCCGTGGTCCCCGGAGGGGTGGATGAGGTTAAGGCCGAAGTGGGAGTCGCCCCGGGAGCGCCCGCGGTCGTGGCGACCGCACCGCCGCAAGCAGCTAGCACCAAGATCGCTACGCAAAGCAGCGCGACAGCCGATGCACGGGCCGGTAAGCGCATGGTCCCTCCACCCGGCCCCCAGGAGAGCCATGGTCACTTCCGACCAAGCAACCCTCTATCCGGAACTGTCGTGACGATATGGTATCGTCGAGATGGTGTCAACGATGCTTCAGACAGTCGAAGAAACGCCCCGCTTGACATCGACGTCGTACCTTGTCCTGGGTCTCGTGCAGCGCGGTGGTCCCATGACCCCGTACGACCTCAAGCGGCAGGTGGCCGCGACCCTCGGCCATTTCTGGTCGTTTCCTCACGCCCTGCTGTACAAGGAGCCGGCGCGTCTCGTCGAGCTGGGCCTCCTGACCGAAGAGCGCGAGCCGGGGGGACGGCGGCGGCGGATGTTCACCATCACCGCCGACGGTCGTGCCGCACTCGGCGAATGGCTGGCGAGACCCTCCCTGCGCCCCACGGAGTTACGCGATGCGGGCTTGCTGCAGCTGTTCTTCATGGACATGGGGACGCCCGCGCAACGGCGAGTGCTGGCCGAGGCGCAACTCGACATCCATCTGAAGACCCTTGCCACCTACAAGGCCGACTGGCGGGCCGAAAGGGAATCCGACCCGTCGGATCCGACCGCCCGGACGGTCGAGCGGTGGCGAGGGGAAACGTTGCCGATGGGCCTGCTGTACGAGCGGGCGGCCGTCGAATTCTGGACGGCCGTCGTCGCCAGTTCGGTAGGGGAAGAGGCGATCGGAGACACATCGCCCGGTGAGGACGAGAGCGCGGGATTCGCCTGAACGAGGCATGGCGCGACCGCCCAGCAGGGCGTAGGCGGGCAGCCGGGGGAGGGCGGGGCACTTGCTGGACGGGTTGACGTGGAGCCGACTCGTGTCGAGCATCTGACTCTGATACGTGGCCAGGCACTGACCGTTTCGCCGCCCGGTCAGGCCGACGCGGCCAGGGCCGATGCTGCCGGCGGCCGCCGGAAGACGTTCCAGCCGATGGCGAGCCCGACCACGAACGTCGTGAACATGACCGCGGCGAACACGTAGAACGGGTAGCGGATGTCGAGCTCCGCGAGGAACCCGGTGATCAGCGACGCCACGATGAACCCGACGGTCCCAGCCGCCCCGAACAGCCCCTGCGCGGTCGCCGACCGGCCCACGGGGCTGCACGCCGCGACCACCGAGTAGAGCGCTGGGTTGAGGAACGCGAAGCCGGTCGCCTCGATCAGGATCAGCGGGACCGCGAGCCGCGGGTCGGAGATCAGCGTGTAGGCGATGCCCGCGGCGAACGGCGCGATCGAGCCGAGCACGATGAACGCGAGCACGCCGCGCCGGTCGACCAACCGGCCTGCCGTTGGCGACAGGAGCAGGATGGGCAGCCCGAACATCGCGAAGGTCAGCCCGATCAGGTCGAGGCCGGCGCCCAGGCTCTTGAGGAACAGGCTCCAGATGACCTCGTACGTGCCGCTCGCGAAGTAGCCACCGGCGTTGATGATCAGGACAGCGATCAGGCCACGGTTCCAGAGGCTCGACGGCGCCCCGTCGGTCGCGACATCGTCGGCGGCGAGCCGTCCGCGGCCCTCATGCGGGAGTTCGACGTGGTCGCGCCGGGGCGCAGGATGCGTCCGCGTCGGCAGGGGGGCCTCGCGGACGGTCAGGGCGATCGCGGCCGCCGCCACGAGCGATGCCGCGCCGCCGAACACGAACACGAACCCGTGCCCGCCCACGAGGGCGGCGCCGAACGCGCCGATCGCGGGCCCGAACAGCAGCCCGCCCATCTGCGCCGCGCCGTACAGGCCGAAGGCCTCGCCGCGCCGGGCTGGTTCGGTCGTGTCGGTGAGAAAGCCTCGTGCGGCGGGGTCGTACGCGGCCGTGGACAGTCCGGCCGCGGCCCGCAACACGATGAACGCGAGCGGTCCGGTCAAGACCAGGGGAAGGGCCGTGAAGATGCCGGTTGCGACGAGCCCGACCACCATGATCGGCACCCGCGCGGTGCGGTCGGCCAGCCACCCGAACACCGGTTCGCCCACGAGACGGGCCGCCGGCCACGCGGCGATCACCAGCCCAAGCGTCGCCAGGTCGATGCCCTGCTCCTCGAAGTAGAGCGGCAGGACCGGGAGCAGCGCGCCGAACCCGAGCCACACGACGAACTCGGCGGCGAGCAGCGGGACGATCGAGCCCCAGCGTTCGAACCACGCCGCGGGGCGGGCTGTGAACCGGGCACGCGGGGACCGGGCAGTGGACGTCATGGGGAGACGAAGCCTACTCGGGTCGATGCGCTCTGCGGAACGGCGTGCCGACCCACAGGACAGCACAACCGGTCACCGAGACGGCCTGACAACCGTTCCGGCCTATGATCAGCGAGATGGCTGGACCGGTCGCCCTCCACGGTGGGGGCGAGTTCCTCCCCGGCGATGAACCGTTCCTCCGAGCACTGCTCGACGCTGCCGCGGTCCAGGCCAACGAACGTGGCGGGCTCGACGAGCCGATCCGCGTCGCGGTCATGCCGACCGCCGCCGCCGGGCAGAGCCCTGACGTCGCCGCACGGTTCGGGACGACTGCCTTCGAGCGCCTCGCCGACGCAGCGGGACGGCAGGTGAACGTCGAGACGGCGCGGGTGGTCGACGCGTCGTCGGCGGACGATGCCGGCGCCGCCGCTACCCTCGAAGCCGCGGACCTGATCTACCTGCCCGGAGGCGACCCGCACCTCATCCCGACGCTGCTGCCCGGCACCGCGGCCTGGCGCGCGATGGAAGCGGCCAACCGGCGAGGAGCGGTGCTGGCCGGCGCCAGCGCGGGTGCCATGGGCCTGTGCCAGTTGACCTGGACGCCACGCGGCGTCATCCCGGGGCTCGGCGTGGTGCACGGGCTCGTCGTCGTTCCCCACGCCGACGCCGCGATGTGGGACCGCCAGAGCGGGCGCTTCGCGATGGCTTCGGCTGTGGGCGTCGGCGTGCTGGGGATCGGCGAACGGACCGGGGTGATCTCGCCTGGCGCGGCCAACGGCACCACGAACGGCGGAACGGTTCCCTGGCTGGTCGTCGGGGAGGGCGAGGTCCGCTGGCTCCCCAACGGCGCCAGCCGAGCCGCGGATCGCGGTCGACGGCGAGACACTCGACCTGCCCCTGTAAGCCGCCCGGCCGACGTCAGCCGGTGTTCTGCAGCCCGGCCGCGACCCCGTTGACGGTCAGCTGGACGAGCCGGAGCACGGTTTCGCGCGCGGGATCGTCGGGTTCGAGCGAGCGGAGCCGGGCGAGCAAGCGCACCTGGAGCTCCGAGAGCGAGTCGACATACGGGTTGCGCAGCGTGATCGAGCGCTGGAGGACCGGCGCGTCGTCGAGCAGCCGGTCGCGGCCCGTCACCCGCAGCAGGAGCTGCACCGCCCGTGCGTGCTCGGCCTCGATCGTTGCCCAGCGCCGTTCGTCGCCATCGTTGGTGGCCAGCCGGGCGTACAGCCGGGCGACGCCCACGTCTGCCTTCGCGAGGCTGAGCTCGGCGTTGTCGAGGAGGCTGTTGAGGAAGGGCCACGAGCGATACAGGCGTGCGAGGACGTCCAGCCCGGCCTCCCCGTGCGCGGCGCGATACGCCTCGAGCGCGCTGCCGAGGCCGTACCAGCCGGGGAGGTTGATCCGCGACTGCGACCAGGCGAAGGTCCACGGGATCGCCCGGAGCGCGTCGATCGATGGCGCGGCCTCGCGGGCCTGACGCCCTCGGGCGGCCGGTCGCGATCCGAGCCGAAGGTTCGACAGCTCGGCGATCGGGGTGACGTCACGGAAGAACGCGGCGAACGCGGCATCGTCATGGACGAGCTCGCGATAGGCGCGCCGGGAGGTCTCGGCGAGCTCGTCGAGGATCGGCCCGCCCTCGGCGATCGCCGGACCAAGGGACGCGTCGTGCTCCGCGGTCGACGCGATGAGCACGGCACCGGCCATCTGCTCGAGGTGCCGCGCGGCGATGTGCGCGTTTGCGTAGTGGGCCGCCACGACCTCGCCCTGTTCCGTGAGCTTGAGCCGGCCGTCGACCGATCCGGGCGCCTGTCCCAGGATCGCGCGATTGGTGGGTCCGCCGCCGCGGCCGATGGCGCCGCCACGGCCGTGGAACAGCGTCAGCTCGACCCCCAGCCGGCGCGCGGTGACGGCCAGGTCCCCCTGCGCCCGATGGAGCATCCAGCTCGCGGCGAGGAACCCCGACTCCTTGTTCGAGTCGGAGTAGCCCAGCATCACCTCCTGGCGATTGCCGCGAGCCTCGAGGTGGTCGCGATACCCGGCCTGGACGAGGAGCGCCTCGAGGATCGGCCCGGCGGTCGCGAGCGCGTCGGCAGACTCGAAGAGCGGCACGACGTCGAGCTTCGGGACCGGCTCCCCGGCGAACCGGGCGAGGTCGAGGACGTCGGTCACGTCCCGCGGGGACGCCGTGAAGCTGACCACGTAGCGGTGCGCGGCGGCCTCGCCGAACCGCGCCTGGGCCTCCGCGATGGACCGGAAGGTGGCGAGCACCTCGTCCAGCGACACGTTCGGCGCGACCTCGGCCGTCGACGTGTCGCCACGGACGAGCGCCTCGAGCGCTGCGCGGTGCACCGCGGCGTGCTGGCGAACTTCGAGCGAGGCGAGGTGGAACCCGAATGTCGCCAGCTGCCAGCGCAGGTCCTGGACCTCACCCCACGCGACCCGGACGAGGCCGTCGCCGGCGAGCGCGGCCTGCAATTCGGCAAGCTCGCCGTCGAGCTCCTCGGGTGCGTGATAGCGCCCGGTCAGCGGCGCCGCCTCCCCGGTGAGCCCGGCACGGGTCCGGCGGATGCGCTCGGCGATGAACCCGAATCGCTGCCGGTACGGCTCCTCCGGGAAACGGCGACGCAGCTGGCGATCGGTCTCGGGCAGCTCCTCGGCATCGCGGGCGAGGCGCGAGGCAAGCGCCCGTGCCACGGCCGGCCCCGGCACGTCCGGCGAGATCGTCTGCATGAGGCGGGTCGCGACGGCCTCGTAACCGTGCATGACGTGGTCGGCCTGGATCCGCAGCGTCCGCTCGGTGACGTCGGCCGTGACCGTTGGGTTGCCGTCGCGGTCGCCGCCGATCCACGTCCCCCAGCGCAGGAACGCGGGCACCCGCGGCGGGCGCGTTCCCGTTTGTCCGCTGTCGGCCGCGGGTCCGCCGCGTGTCGGGCGGTCGTCGAGGGCGGCATCCATCGCCCGGTACAGGCGGGGCACGAGCGTGAACAGCGTCGCGTCGAAGAACGCCATCGCGGTCCGCACCTCGTCGAGCGGTGACGGAACGACCGTCCGCAGGTCGGAGGTGCGCCACAGGATCGAGATCTCCTCGCGCAGCCGGCGCCGGATCTCCCCGTCCTCGGCCGGTGTCAGGCGTGGGTCGTCGAGTCGCTCGAGCAACGCGGCGAGCCGCCGCAGCGCGACAAGCAGCGTCCGCCGGCGGGCCTCCGTCGGATGCGCGGTGAGCACCGGCGAGATCGCGAGCCGCTCGATCGCCCGGTCGAGCTCGTCGTCGGTTCGACCCCAGCGCCGCAGTCGGCGGATGGCGTCGGCGAGCGAGCGGTCCAGCACCCCGCTGCGCGAGACACGTGCGCGCCGGGCCAGCGAGCGGACCCGCTGCCGCTCCTCGGCGAGGTTCACCAGCTGGAAGTAGAGCGAGAAGGCGCGAATGACGGACTCGGCCCGGTCGAGGTCCAGGGAGGCGAGCTCGTCGGCGAGCCGCTCGCGCTCGAGCGGATCGTCCGCCCGGCGGAGGGCGATCATCCGCTTGCGCACACGCTCGACGAGCTCGAACAGCTCGGTGCCGGCCTGCTCCGTGATGACCTGGCCAAGCAGCGCGCCGAGCAGTCGGACCTCCGCGGCGAGCGGGTCGCGGGCGCCGGCCGAACCGATGCTCGACGGCTCGGCGCGGACTGCCGCGGATGGTCGCGGGTCGCGGCGGGTCGCCTCCCGGTTGGTCACGCCGCCGTCCTCCACGGACCGTAGCGCACCGCACGAACGACCTCGTCGCAACCTTTCGGCCGCCGTTCGTTCCCTACGCTTGTATCGTGGTCGCCGTGGCCGATCTGACATCCCAGCGCGCCCAGCGCACCCGCACGCATTCGCCCGGCTCGTCTGTGGACGGAAACGATGTGCGCGGCTTGTCGACGGCCGCCGCGAACCAGCTCCAGCAGCTGCGCTTCCTGCACGAGGTCGCGCGGCTCGCCACGACCGCGCGGACATGGGACGAGCTGCTCGAGACCGTGGTCGACGGGACCCGCGACGCGTTGCACGCGGATGTCTCCTCGCTGTACCTCCTTGACCGGGATGGAGCGTACCTGACCCTCGCCGCGACCAACGGGCTCGACCGCTTCCAGATCGGCCGGGCGCGCGTGCCGTTCGGGGAGGGTGTCACCGGCCGGGTCGCGGCGACCCACGAGCCGGCGGTCATCACTGACGTCAAGTCCGACCCCCGGTTCCTGTGGGTACGCGGCATCGACCAGCGCCGCTTCGTCGCTTCGATGCTCAGCGTGCCCTTGACGTGGCACGACCAGGTCGTGGGGGTGCTCAACGTGCAGACGGAGATCACCCGCGATTTCACGGCCGACGACGTGGCCCAGCTCGGCGCGATCGCCGACCTGCTGGCCGGGATCGTCGAGAAGGGCCGCCAGCAGACCGAGGCCGAGGCACGCGTCGAGGCGCTCAAGGCGATCGACGAGGCACGCAGCGAGCTGATCGCGCTCGTCACCCATGAGCTGCGCACGCCCCTCGCGGTGGTTCGCGCCTACACCGACCTCCTGGCCGATGAGCCAGATCTCGTCGGCCGCGAATCGCGCGACATCGAGCGGCGCCAGACCCGCGCTGCATGGCACAAGGCCACGCTCGAGCAGATCGAGCGCCTCGACCGCCTCGTCGACTCGATCCTCGCCTCGGTCCGGGTCGTGCCGGACCAGCCGGCGATGGTCAGCCCGGTCGACCTGCGCAGCCTGGTCGAGGAGGTCGTCGGCTCGCTCCGGCCGCTGCTCGAACGTCATCGGGTCGAGATCGCGCCGGCCGTTCGCCTCCACGCGCTCGCTGACCCGCCGCGACTTCGCCAGATCGTCGAGCACCTCGTCGAGAACGCGATCAAGTACGCGCCGCCGGACACCACGATCACGATCGACTGGCAGCTCGTGGAGGGGGTCGTCCGCCTCGGGGTCAGCGACGAAGGTCCCGGGATCCCCGAGGAATGGCGCGAGCGCATTTTCGAACCGTACGCGCGACGCGATACGCACACCGCGCGCGGCTCGGGCATCGGCCTGTACGCCGCCAAGCGGCTCGGCGAATCCATGGGGGCGCGGTTGTGGTGTGAGCCCGCCCGCCCGACGGGCGCCCGCTTCGTGGTCGCCCTGCCGGCCGCCGTGGCAGTCTGAGCACAACGTACGAGGAATGCCCCTGACATGAGCACCCGCCCGCTTCGAATCCTTGTCGTCGACGACGACCCGGCCATGGTCGGCGCGATCACCGCGCTCGTCGGCACCGAGGGCCACCAGGTCATCACCGCCTACGACGGGCTCACCGCCGTGAAACGGTTCCGCGAGGAGCGCCCCGACCTCGTGCTGCTCGACCTGGCGATGCCGGGTCCGGACGGGTTCACGGTGGCCGGCCAGATTCGGGCTGCCGGCCAGGCCCCGATCCTCGTCGTGTCCGGCGAGAGCGGCGAGGCGGCCAAGGTGCGCGCGCTGGGGATCGGCGCGGACGACTACCTGACCAAGCCGTTCGGCAAGGCCGAGCTGCTCGCACGCATCTCCGCGATCATGCGCCGCGTCGATCGAACCGGGGTGTCCGGTGGCTCGTCCGGGCCGCTCGAGGCGGGCTCGCTGCAACTCGAGCCCGGCCGTCACGAGGCGCGGGTGGGCGACGTCACGCTGACCCTCACGCCGACCGAGTTCCGGCTGCTCGAGGCGCTCGTCCGGGCAGACGGCGACATCGTCCCGCATCACCAGCTGGCGCGCGCCGGTTGGCCGGCCGAGACCGACCCCGACGTGCTGTGGCTGAAGCCGCACCTGGCCCGCCTGCGCTCGAAAGTGGAGGCCGCCAAGGGACCCGGGATCGCGGCGGTCCGCGGCGTTGGCTACCGGATCGTGACCGAGGGCGCGACCGCCTGACGGGCGGCCGCGCTGGCGGGCTCTTGGCCGTCCGCCAGGATTGACACTCCTCTTGGCGATGCAACTTCCCGGCATCGATATGCAGGGAAGTCGCATCACGCAAAGAAGCGGGCTTCCGGGCGCGGTCGGTCCGGGCGCAGTCGAGTCCGGGCGCGCTCGGGTCTGGACGCGACCGCCTAGGAGAGAAGCGGGCGTCCGCTCAGATCGTGCGCGGCGTCGGCGCAGGCGACGCGACAGCCGCGCGCGTCGCGACCGGCGAGCGGGTTGAAGTGGAACCCGACCTCCCCGGCGACCACGAGGCGACACCCGCAGGACGAACACGTCACGGGCGCGGCGTGCCCATCGCGAACAGCGAGGATTCGCTGGAGTTCGCTGTCGGAGGGGTGGAGCATCTGCGGCCTCTCGATCTGGGCACGGATCGTGGCGATGGGCGAATCCGCCTCGAGGAGGCGACGCTTCCCCATCATGGTCCGAGCGTAGGCGCGGGTGCCGCCGGCGTCGGCAGCGGCCGGGGAACGGCAGGGTTGCGGTCCGGTTGCGGGGCGCGAACCACCCGCTCCGTGCTTGCAGCAGGGGCGTCGGCCGCGGGCACCTGGACGACGACCGGCTCGACGAGCCAGAACGAGCCGGCGATATCGCTCGATTCGAGGATCCGGGCAGCGCGGGCGGACCCAGCCGCGCGGTGCTCGTGGAGCAGTCGGATCAACTCGGCCAGTCGAGCCGGGCCATCGTCACGATCCTCGATCGCCAGCGAGAGGCGGACCCCGCGGACGCTGCCCGTGTCGAGCGCCGCGAGATGGCGGCCGCTCGGGTCATAGAGGTACGCCCGGCCGCCGGTCATGCCGGCGCCGAAGTTCGCCCCGACCGGGCCCAGCACGACGACCGTGCCGCCCGTCATGTACTCGCAGCCGTGCGCGCCGATCCCCTCGACAACCGCCTCGGCGCCGCTGTTGCGAACGGCGAAGCGCATCCCGGCGCGCCCGACCAGGTGGAGCGACCCGCCGGTGGCGCCGTACAGCACCGTGTTGCCGGCGATCGCCTGGCCGGCCGGGTCAACCGGCAGGTCGGGCTCCGGGACGATGACGAGCTTCCCGCCCGAGAGGCCCTTGCCGACGTAGTCGTTCGCCTGCCCGGTCAGGCGCAGCTCGACGGCCGGACCCGCGAATGCACCGAAGCTCTGGCCGGCAGAGCCGTGCAGGTCGAGCGTCACCGGACCGCGCAGCGTGCCACGCTCGACGGCGCCGGTCAGCGCCGCGCCAAGCGACCGATCCGCGGTGGTGACCTGCAGGCCGCTGACGCTGACCGAGCCCTGGCCATGGAACGCGGCGGCGATCCGCGACTCGAGCGGGGACGCCGGGGAGTGGCTGACGATCCGCGTCGGCGCGGCAGGATCGGCGCGGCGGCCGGGGCCGGCCGGCCAGGACGGGGCGCCAACGATCGGCCGGAGGTCGGCCGCGGCTCCCCCGATCGGGGCGAGGAGCCGCTTCGACTCGCCGATCACCTCGCCAACGGAGCGCGCCCCGACCGAGGCCAGCTCGCGCCGGAAGTCCTCGGCGAGCGCGAGCGCGAAGCGCTCGACCTGCTCCGGCGTACCGGTGAACTTGGCACGCAGGTCCTCGCGCTGGCTCGCGATACCGGTGGGGCACGTGTCGAGGTGGCACTGGCGGGCCATGTCGCAGCCGATGGCAACGAGCATGGCCGTCCCGAACGCGAACTCCTCGGCCCCGATCAGCGCGGCAACGAGGAGGTCTCGGCCGGTCTGCAGCCCGCCGTCCGTGCGCAGCGCGACGCGGTCCCGCATGTCGTTGCGCAGCAGGACCTGGTGGACCTCGGCGAGGCCGAACTCCCATGGCGCGCCGACGTGCTTGATCGACGACAGCGGCGAGGCGCCGGTCCCGCCCGAATGTCCGGCGAGATGGATGTACGTCGCGCCGGCCTTGGCGACGCCCGCGGCAATTGTGCCGACCCCCCGACCCGCGACCAGCTTGACCCCGATCCGGGCGCCGGGGTTGATCGCGCGCAGGTCGGCGATCAGCTGCGCCAGGTCCTCGATCGAGTAGATGTCGTGGTGCGGTGGCGGGCTGATGTAGCTCTGACCCGGCTGGCCGCGGCGCAGCGTCGCGATGTAGGCCGTTGCCTTGCGTCCGGGCAGCTGGCCGCCCTCGCCGGGCTTGGAGCCCTGCGCGATCTTGATCTCGAGCTGGTCGGCACGGGCGAGGTACGTGGCAGTCACCCCGAAGCGTGCCGACGCCACCTGCTTGATCTTCGCGTCGTGGCGGCGGCCCTCGGCGTCGGGCAGGTACCACGCCGGATCCTCGCCGCCCTCGCCGGTGTTCGCGGCGCCACCGGCCCGCTGGATCCCGATCGTGAGCGCCTGGTGGGCCTCGGGGCTCAGCGCACCCACGCTCATCGCCGAGACGACGAAGCGGCGCACGATCGAGCGCGCCGACTCGACCTCCTCGAGCGGCGCCGGGGCCGTGGCACGGCGGACGCGGAGCTCGTCGCGCGGGACGGCTCGGTCGCCGCTCGACCGGGTGAGCGCGTCCCGGTAGCGCCCCAGCTGGGTGTCGAGAGGCTCGGTCGCGGCGGTATCGGCGATCGCCTGGATCTCGCCGACGATCCTCGGTGCGAACAGGTGCGCCTCGCCATCGGCCCGGAACCGCGCGAAGCCGGGGTCCGGCATCCGCGGCTCGCGGCCCGGCGGTGGCGGCGGGATTGCGAGCGCGGCGTCGCGCCGGCGAAGCTGGCGGTCGGCAAGGTCGGCGAACGTGACGCGACCCGGCCAGGCGGCTGCGGTCGGGAAGCAGCGCGCGACCACCTCCGGCGCGAGGTCGAGCGTGTCGATGAGGGCACCACCGACGTACGACGCGACCGCGCTGATCCCCATCCGGGCGAGCGTCTTGCGCAGCCCCGCCTCGAAGGCGGTCATCAGGTTGCCGACCGTGTCGGCCGGGGTGAGCTCCTCGGCGCCACGCGTCCCCGCCAGCTCGGCCGCGGCCGCGATCGCGAGACGCGGGTGGACGGCAGTCGCCCCGACCGCCAGCGTCATCGCCACGGCGTGGACGTCGAGCAGGTCGGCCGCGTCCACGAGCACGTCCGTTCGTCCGCGGAGGCCGGCGTCGGTGAGCGCGGTGTGGACGGCCCCAGCGGCGAGGATCGACGGCACCGCCAGGCGCTCCGCGTCGAAGCCACGATCGGAGATGACGAGCACGTCCGTGCCCCGCTCGGCGGCCGCAACCGCCTCCCGGGCGAGCCGCTCGAGCGCGGTGGCGAGGCCCTGCCGCCCATCTGCGGCGAGCCACCTGCCATCGAGCCGTCGCACGCTCCGGCCCCCGTCGACGAGCGACGCGAACAGGCCGTCGAGATCGGCCACGATCGGGCGGGCCAGGCGGAGCGTGGCAGCGGCCCGCGGCGGGCCGCCCAGCAGCGCGGACCGTCGACCGACCTCCACCCGCAGGTCCATCACGATCCGCTCGCGCTCGGGGTCGATCGGTGGATTCGTGACCTGGGCGAACGCTTGCCGCAGGTGATCGGCCACCGGCCGGTCGAGCCGGGCGCGACCGGGCGTCGGCGTGTCGTCGCCCATGCTCCAGAGGGGCTCGTGCGCTTCGAGGGCCATCGTCTTGATGTCCAGCCGGCCACGCTCGGCGTCGAGACCGGCGAGGTAGCGCAGCGTGGGCGATTCGAGGGCCGGATCGTGGACGGCGCCCTCGCGGGGACGGTCCTCGTGGGTCGGGCGCGGGTCGTCGTGGATCGGCAGGTCGCGCAGGATCCACGCCTTGGCCTCGGCGTCCTCGAGCACCTGGCGACGGCCCGGATCGACGAGCAGCATCTGACCCGGCCCGAGGCGTCCCCGGCGCACCGTCTCGGCCGACGTCAGCGGCACGGCCCCCGCCTCGGAGGCGACCGCCACCAGGCCGCTTGCCGTGACCGCGAAGGACGCAGGGCGCAGGCCGTTCCGGTCGACCATCGCGCCGACCTGCCGGCCGTCGGCGAACACCAGCGCCGCGGGTCCGTCCCACGGCGCCAGGAACCCCGCCGTCCGGCGGCGGAACGTTGCCACGTGGGGATGCGGCGCGCGTCGGAGGTTGAGCGCTTCGGGGATCGCGGCCAGGAGCGCCTCGGCGAGGTCCCAGCCGGTGGTCGTGAGGAGCTCGAGTCCCTCGTCGAGCGACAGCGAATCGGAACCGTCGGGCGAGAGCAGCGGGCCGGCCTCGATCAGCTCGGTCGCGATCCGCTTCGCGCCGCGGTCCCGGGAGCGCCCCCGGACCTGCTCCCGGTTGCCGCGGACGGTGTTGATCTCGCCGTTGTGGGCGATCGCCCGGAAGGGCTGGGCGAGGCGCCACACAGGATGCGTGTTCGTCGCGTACCGCTGGTGGAAGAGCGCGTAGCGGACCGCGAGCGGTTCGGCCAGGTCCGGGTACAGCTCGGCAAGCCGGGTGCCCGCGACGAGACCCTTGTAGACCACGGTCCGGCACGACGCCGACGGGATCGCCAGCTCGGCGAGGGCGCCACCCGCCGCGCGTGCTGCGCTCTCCACGCGCCGGCGGGCAACGACGAGGCGTCGTTCGAAGGCGTCGTCACCGATCGGGGTGCCGGACTCCCCCACCGGACGGGCCACGATCGCCTGGCTGAACGCGGGTCGGGCTGCGGCGGCCACGCGCCCGAGAGATGCGGGATCGGACGGAACGGCGCGCCAGCGGAGGACCGGCATGCCCGCCTCGTCGAAGATCCGTTCGATCAGCTCGCGCCCGGCGGCCCCGGCCGAACGACCTCGCGGCAGGAAACAGAAGGCCACCGCCGGGCGGGCAACGGCCGACGTGCCCGCGAGCAGCTCGAGAACGGACCGGTCGAGCGGCAGGGAGACCCCGGCGCCGTCGCTCGAAGCGCCGTCAGCACCGAATGCCCCGCGGTGGCCGAGCGCTGCGAGACCCGCCAGCGCGAGCGGCAGCACGCGGTCGCGTGACCGGCCGCCAGCGTCCGCCACGAACCCGACGCCGCACGCATCGTGCTCGAAGCGCTCGTCGTAGAGCGGTGGCGCTGCGCGGTGGCCGGTGCCGTTGGTCATGCCGCCGGTTCTCCGAGGTGACCGAGCGGCCGCTCGCCCGAGGGTGGCGGCCGGCCGGGTGCAGTAGGTTCGGAGCCGGCGTTGGAGGAACGCCGACTCCGATGGGCTATGGCTGGTAGGCGGCTTCGCCGTGGACGGCGAGATCGAGGCCGACTTCCTCCTGGTCGCTCTTGACCCGGATTCCGAGGATGAGGCCGGTGACCTTGACGATGACGAATGTGGCGACGACCGCGTAGGCGATCACCGCGCCGACAGCCACGATCTGGGTCCAGACCTGGCTCGGGTTGCCATTGATGAGTCCGCTGCCGTAGTTGATCGCGGTGGTCGCGAAGACGCCCGTGGCGATCGCACCGAACGTCCCGCCGACGCCATGGACCGCGAACACGTCGAGTGCGTCGTCGATCTTGAGGAACGAACGGAGGAGCGTGAAGCTGTAGCAGATGAGCCCGGCAGACAGGCCGATGACCACCGCTCCGCCGGCGGTCACGAAGCCGGATGCCGGCGTGATGGCGACGAGGCCGGCCACGGCACCGCACGCGGCCCCGACGACGCTGACCTTGCCGTGGTGGAGGTAGCTCGCGAGCACCCAGGTGATCGTTGCTGCGGCGGCCGCGGTGTTGGTGACGAGGAGCGCGTTGGCGGCAATGCCGTCTGCCGCGAGCTCGGAGCCTGCATTGAAGCCGAACCAGCCGAACCACAGCAGGCCCGCGCCGAGGACGGTCATCGGGATGTCGTGCGGCTCCATCCGGTCACCGTTGACGACGCGCTTGCCGATGAGCAGGGCGACGATCAGCGCCGCGACGCCGGACGAGGCGTGGACGACGGTGCCGCCGGCGAAGTCGAGCGCGCCTGCCTCGAAGAGCCAGCCGTCACTCGCCCAGACCCAGTGCGCGACCGGCGAGTACACGAAGATCGACCACAGGATGGTGAACAGGACGAAGGACGCGAACCGCTTGCGCTCGGCGAAGGCGCCCGTGATGAGCGCCGGCGTGATCGCCGCGAACATCATCTGGAACGCGGCGAACAGGATGAACGGGACGCCGCCGGCCGCGCCGTACGTCTCGTTGACCGTGAGGCCGACGTTCATGAAGCCGACGTATTCGAGTCCGCCGAACAGCCCGAGACCCCCGCTGGCGTCGGGCGCGAAGGCGATCGAGAACCCGATCAGGACCCAGACGACGCTCACGATCGCCAGCCCGAAGAAGCTGTGCATGATCGTGGACAGGACGTTCTTGCGCCGGACGAGCCCACCGTAGAAGAGGGCAAGGCCCGGGAGCATGACCATCACGAGGGCCGTGGAGATCAGGAGCCACGCGGTGTTCCCGCTGTTGATGGGAATCTCTTCCGCCGCGAACGCCGTGGCCGGAAGCGCCGCTGTCAGCGCCAGCCCGGCAACCACCCCGTACATGATCCGTCTCATTCGCCTCATCCTCCAGGCCGTCGAAACGCCGATGAGCCCGGGTCGCCCGGGTGCCTGCCGGGAGTCTCGCGAGCGCGGACCGGTTGCCGCGTCGGTCAGGCGGAAGCGAAAAGGATGCGATTGGGTTGCCGCGAGCCGTCTGACGGACGGCTGGGTTGCACGACGGTGACGGGACCACCGTGTTGCCGAGAGGGACGATCGTCACGCTCGACCTGGTGTCGGGTGTGGCCTATGGTCAACGTGCGCACCAGGTGTGCGCAGGCCAGCGGAGCTGGTCGACAAAGGCAAACCCAGGGTGACCTGGGGACGCAAAGCCACGGGACTCGGGCAACCGAGTCAGCCGGGTTGCCGAAACCAAATAGGAGGTCCGCAGTGCGGCCGTCAGGCTTCGCCGCGTCGCTCCCCGTCATGGCCGCTGCCGTGGTCCGCCTCGGGCTGATCGTGTGCATCGCCCTCGCCGGGGTCGCGTCGTTCCACCACTGAGATCAGGCGCCACATCGCGACGGCCGTCGACGAGCACGCCGTCGTGAACTCGATCGAGCCCCGAACCGGCTCGGGCACGACGTCGCGTTCGATGGCGCGGTAGCCGCGGCGCTCGAACCACGTCTCGGCCGTGTCGGTCAGCAGGTACAGCTCGTCGATGCCCAGGTCGCGGGCGAGCGTCTCGCTCGAGTCGACAAGGGTGCCGCCGATTCCCGTGCCGCGCAGTGCGGGCTCGACCACGACCGATCGCAGGAGTCCGGCCGGCCGGTACGGCTCGATCGCGGCTGCTCCGACGACTGCGCCATCCTCCCGCGCCACGACGCCCGTGGCGAAGGCATCCCGTGCGCCGTCGAGCGGCAGGGCGCTCTCGACGAGGAGGCGGTCGATGGCCTCGAGGTCGTCGGATCCGGCGCGCTCTACCTGCATCAGCAGCACGCCTCGGAGACGACCGGTAGTGAACGCCCGGCCGGCGAGTTCGTAAACGGTTTCGCGTCCGCGGGCTTGGTTGCGGCGATGATCGCGCTCAGGATCCCGTCGGCGACGTCGTGGGTCGGCGTGATCGAGATGTCGGTCATCCCGACGGCCGCCAGGCCTTCGCGGAACTCGGTGATGCTGAGGGCACCGGCGATGCAGCCCGCGTACGAGCCGCGCTCGAAGCGTTCGGCCGGCGACAGGCGGTCCTCGGCGACGATGTCGGAGATGCCGATGCGGCCCCCCGGCCGCAGGACGCGCGCGATCTCGCGGAAGACCGCCGGCTTGTCGGCGGCCAGGTTCACGACGCAGTTGCTGATCACGACGTCGATCGAATCCGCGGGCAGCGGGATCGCCTCGATGTGGCCCTTGAGGAACTCGACATTAGTGGCCTTCGCCTCGGCGGCGTTGCGCTGGGCAAGCGCGAGCATCTCGTCGGTCATGTCCAGCCCGAAGGCGCGGCCGGTCGGCCCGACCCGCCTGGCGGACAACAGGACGTCGATCCCGCCACCCGACCCGAGATCGAGGACACGTTCGCCCTCGCGGAGGTCGGCGACGGCGGTCGGGTTGCCGCAGCCGAGCGACGCCAGGACGGCAGCGTCCGGAAGCTCGCTCCGGTCAAGCGCGGAATACAGCTCAGAACCGATAGCTTCGTCCCCCGGAGCGCAGCAATCGCCGCGCGACGCCCTGGCGGCGGCGGCGGCGTAGTGCTCGCGGACGGTCTCGTGGATGGATTCGGATGATGCGCTGTCGATGACCATCGGTTCCTCCTCACGATCGCCTAACTGGTCGTGCAGACCTCCGGTACGGGGCGGCGGAGATTCGCGTCGCGGCCTTCCGTCGGTTGGGCTCCGGGATCAGGCTGGGGCGTGACCGCCCACCGGGCCGAGCTGGGCGCGGTAGGCGAAGCGGCGGAACGTGCCACCGAACCGCTGCTTGAACGACGGCCGCGGCGACGCATGGGTGCGCCGGGACGCCGCTTCTGAGCGCTGAATCTGGTCGTACATCATCCAGACGACTGCGATCTGACCGGGCTGCATTTCCATGTCTCCTGTCTCCCCGGTTGGCGGGGCCTCTTGGGAGAACGATACGGCTGTATTGATACTTGACGATATAGTCATTTGTCAATACATTGCCCTGGACATGAAGCGACAGACCGATCCGGACGTCCTCCTCCTCCAGGCCGCCGCCGATCCGACCCGGCTCGCAATCCTCCGTCAGCTAAGCGAGGAAGAGTCCATCTGCGCGTGCGACTTCACGGCGACCTGCGATGTCAGCCAGCCGACGGTGTCGCACCACCTGAAGGTGCTGCGCGAAGCGGGCTGGGTCGACAGCGAACGGCGCGGGACGTGGATCTGGTACCGGATCCGGCCCGAAGCGGTCATTCGCATGCGCGACCTGGTGGGCAGCTTCGCGCCGGGCCCGGCGCGGCGCGTCGCGGGCACGAGCCGCAAGCTCAGCGTCGTGCAGCCCACCGCCTGATGACCGGCCGGCCCGCAGCCTTCTGCTTCGGTCCGGGACACGTCGTCATGCACGGCAACCAGGCATTCATCTCATCCTTTGGGGATGCGGCCGTGGGCCTCCCGGCGCGCGAGATCCTGCTCGATCTGCCCGGCGCCGCCTTCGAACTGATGGATGCCGTGCTCGCAGGGCGGCCAGCCGCTGGCGACCTGGCTCCACCGGCCCGACGAGGACTGGCGGCTGACCGTAGCGCCACGGCGCGATCCGGAGACCGGCGAAACCTACGGCGTCACGTTCCACCTGCGCGCCCGCTCGGACGTGCCGATCGTCGCGTCACCGGCGCCGGACCCCGACTCAGGCCCCAGTCATGCCGGCATGGCGCCCGAAGCGGAAGACCGACTGACCGCATCGGACGGCTCCGCCTCGATCCCGCGGTAGATCCGCGCAGCGATCGCGACTCCGGCGAGCGCGGTTAGCACGAAGATCACGATCGGCGGCAGTTGCGGCTCGTTCGTGGTGAGCCACTCGACCACCAGCATCGCAGCGATTCCGAGGGCGATCGACGCGCCCTTGACGATGACGACGGCCGACAGCAGGAACCCGACCGGCAGCCGCCGATAACCGTCACCGCGGTGAACAGCCCGACCGGCACCAGGAAGCCAAGGTCGAACGCCTGGACGACCAGGGTCGTGCCGCCGTAGAGCTGCGGAACGGACGTTTCCGTGAACGTCCGCGCGATCAATGGCAGCCACATGCCCCCGAGCAGGATCGCCATGTACAGCCCGAAGGCGACCATGGCGCGGCGCGGGAAGCGCGGCCCGAATCGCTCGGGGAGGGTCGCGACGTCGACGCGCGCCAGGAGCACTGCGATGGCGGACGCGCTGAGGGCGATGATGGCGACATAGACCGGGAACAGCGGACCGTATGCGAGGGCCATCGCGTACTCCGCGTACTGGTACAGGAAATAGACGAGGAAGCCGGCGGCAAGGAGCGTGCCCCGCAGCGTGCCGCGCCACAGCGCCGGGAGGGTGAATGCGAGTGCCGGCACGATCACGAACAGCGTGACAAGGTCCCAGCCGATCCCCTCTGAGGAAACGTTGATCCCGTTGAAGCGGTAGGCGCCGCCGGTCAGGTACTCAACCGCGTCGCCGCGGACCGTGACGAACGATCTGGTCGCGAGGTCGCCACGCAGGAAGATGCCGGCCGCGCTCGCGACGGCCGCGAGGATCCCCGTGAGCCCGACGAAGGCCGTCAACCATCCCGATCCGGATTGCTGATGCATGGCATGGGCTCCCGCGCGTCGTCAAAAGGTCTCCGTCGACGACGCTACGGAACTTGCCGTGCGGACCACAGTGCTGAATGGCCCGCTCGGGGAATGGCCGTCGGCCCGGGGTCACCCTTCCTTGTCGGGCGAGCGATCCTCCACGCGCAACAAGGCCTCGGACTGCTCGATCAGGCGCAGCGCGGTCCGACGCTGGTAGTCGGGCAGGATCTGCACGAACACGACCAGGACAGCGCCCGTCCAGAGAGCCATCCCGAGGTTGCTGAGCAGGTCGGCCACCAGCCCTCGCGGCTCCCCGGAGCCGGACACTGCCAGCAGATAGCCACAGATGTGTGCGATGAGCCCGACGATCACCGCGGTGATCATCGCGTCATAGAGGAATCGGCGTCCGGAGATCCAGCCACGCATCTGCGGCAGATGCTGGGCCGCCCAGCGCAGCTCGTCCTCGTTGAACTCGGGCTTGGGGTTCGTCCGATCAGATCGCTCGCTCATGGTGGTTCCTCGATCTCGACCCCTCCGACAGTTGTGGTGGTGAGCCGGGTGGGATTCGAACCCACGACCAAGGGATTAAAAGTCCCCTGCTCTACCACTGAGCTACCGGCCCGTCAGGGACCGTAGCACGTTCAGATTGCAGGCTCCGCCGGCTCGAACAGTGGGCCGGCGTCCATGGGTTCGTGGTTGCCGACGTCCCTAGTCGACGGCCCGGTGCATGAACGTGGCCAGGGGGCCGCGAAGCACCGCCGCCTTCGGGCAGTAGATGCCCGTCCCGCAGCTGACCGCGATGCCTGCCTTGGCGAGCGCGTTGATGTTCGGCTCGTGGACGCTCGAATTGTCGTCGGTGAAGTAGTCGGTCGATGTCGTCGGCAGGCCGAGCGCCCGAACGATGAACGTCGCGAGCTCTCCGCGCTTCAGAACGCGGGTCGGGCAGTAGATGCCCGCGCCGCAGCCACTCGTCAGTCCTGCTGCGGCGAGCCTGTTGATGTCGTCCTCGTTGGGCGACGTCTCGTCGTCGGAGAAGTAGTCGTTCGCGGTCGCGGGCAGGTCGAAGGCACGGACGAGCCACGTCGCGACCTCGGCCCGGGTCACCTGGTCGTTCGGGCAGAAGAGGTCGACGCCGCAGCCCGTGCTGATTCCGGTCGCGAGCGCCCAGGAGATGTCCGCCGCATGCGCCGTCCCGCTCCAGTCATTGGTGCACTTCGACCCCGAGCCGAGCACGCTGACCGTCGACGCCGCCGCGTCGATGTGCAGCCGCGTGTACGTGCAGTTGTTCGTGTCGGAGCTCTCGGCGAAGAGGTTCCGCGCATCGACGATCGCGCGGATGCGGTACTCGGCGGCCGGGAGGCCGGTGACGTCGACCCACTGGAACGGGAGCGACCACTTGTACTTGTCGCCCCACCCGATGGAGATCCCCACCCGGCTCGTGAGCGATGTCTCGCGGGCGCACGTCGCCTCCCGGTAGACCGGCGACAGCGGAGCCCCTGGGAGCGATGTGTCAACAGCCGTCGTATCCCAGAAGCAGAAGCCGACCTTCGCGCCCGTGGCGTGCTGACTCGTCGACCACAGGTCGACATCGACCATCCCCTGGACGTGCCAGTGGCCGTGGCCGTCGCCGCCGTACTGCATCGTCGCGGACGTGCTCGAGCCGGCGGCTCCCGCCCGCGTCGTCGTAGATCAGCTGCTCGACATTCCACGGCGCGCTCGTGGAGGCCCGGCTCGAGTGGATCTCGAACGGGCCGGCGCCCAGGTTCGTCATCGTCGAACTGAACCGGAGCAGCTTGCGGCCGTCCAGGGTGACGATCCGGAAGTCGGCCAGCCTCGCCATGCGGAGATCGGGGAGCCGGTCCGCCGCGGCCGCCGCGGATCCGGGCGCGGTCGGGCCGATCGGCATGCCGAGAAGGCCCGGCGAGATCAGGGCTGCGACAGGGAGGACGATGAACAGAAATCGGTTCGCTCGCCGGCGGTGAACGCGTGAGCCGCCGTTCCGATGCGGTCCAGCCACTCCCTCGGCCCCTCCTTGCAGCTCGACCCGTGCTGCCCGACGCTCGACAGCCAATCGACCGGTCTGTCAGGGACCGTAGCACGTCGGGCACGCCCGCGACTGATGCGACAAACGACGCCCCCCGATTAGTACGCCTGAGGGTGGTACAGGCATGCGGGCAGTCCCGACAATCGGCGCAGACGCGGGCCGAATCAACCCCGCGGGCACTCGGAGTCCGGCAATGCCATCGTTCGGCATCCTGTCGTTCGTGAACCACCTGATCGTCGCGATCCTGGCCGGTCTCGGCCACGTGACGACCGAGCTGGTTCCGCCGCTCGACCGCAAGCGCACCGACTAGGTTTCGTAGACCTCCGGGTTGACCGGGTTCGGCAGGCGCTCGCCGCGCAGCCCGGCCAGCAGGTTCGCCGCGGCCATCTCAGCCATCTTCCCGCGTGTGGCATGCGACGCCGACGCGATGTGGGGCACGACCAGGCAGTTCTCCAGCTGCAGGAGCGGATCGTCCATCGGGATCGGCTCCGGGTCGGTGACATCCAGGCCGGCAGCAGCGATCGTTCCGTTCGCAAGCGCTTCCGCGAGCGCCGCCTGGTCTACGACCGGCCCACGGGACGTGTTGACCAGCACGGCCGACGGCTTCATGTGGGCCAGCGCCGCGGCATCGATCAGGTGGCGCGTCTCATCGTTGAGCGAGACGTGGAGCGTCACGAGGTCGGACCTGGCGAGGAGTTCGCCGAGCTCCACGTAGGTCGCGTTGAGATCGCGCTCGACGTCGGACTCGGCCGGCGAGCGATCCCAGTACAGGACGGTCATCCCGAACCCGGCGGCCCGCCGTGCCACGGCCTGGCCGATCCGCCCGAACCCGACGATCCCGAGCGTCGCCCCGTGCACGTCGCCGCCGAGCAGCAGTTGCGGGCCCCACGTCCGCCAGCGACCGGCGCGCACATAGCGATCGCCTTCCGCAACGCGCCGCGCCGAGGCCATGAGCAGCGCCCAGGCCAGGTCCGCGGTCGTCTCGGTCAGGACGCCGGGCGTGTTGCCGACCGGGATGCCGCGGCGCGTGCACGCCGGGACGTCGACGTTGTCGAAGCCGACCGCGTAGTTCGAGACGACCTTCAGCCCGGCCCCGGCCGCGTCCAGGAACTCGTCGTCGACCCGGTCCGTGAGGAGCGTCAGCACGCCTTCGCAGCCGGCGATCCGGCGCAGCAATTCGGCGCGCGGCGGCGGCAGCTCGTCCTCCCAGACGTCGGCGGCACAGGCGGCCGTGACCGCGTCCAGACCGACGGCTGGAATCTGTCGGGCAGACGAAGACGCGTGGCCGGGCGGCCTGGTCCGCGCTGCTCACAGACCCTCGACGAAGTCGCGGATCCGGCGCAGCGCCTCGGCCAGGTTCTCGCGCGAGTTCGCGTAGCTGATCCGGATGTGGTCGCGGCCGACCTGCCCGAACGCCGTGCCGGCGAGCACGCACACCCCGGTCTCGTCGAGCAGCCGGTCGGCGAACGCCGATCCGTCCAGTCCGGACGCCGAGATGTCCGGGAACGCGTAGAACGCACCGGCCGGCAGCCGGCAGGAGATCCCCGGGATGTCGTTGAGCCCCTCGACGACGAGCGACCGTCGCGCCCGGAATTCCTCGACCATCGCCCCGACCGTGTCCTGCGGCCCGGTCAGCGCCTCGACCGCCGCGAGCTGGCTGAACGACGACGTGCAGCTGACCGAGTTGATGATCAGCCGCGAGAACGGCGCGAGCAGCGGCTCCGGGACGATCGCGTAGCCCAGCCGCCAGCCGGTCATCGCGTAGGTCTTCGAGAACCCGTCGAGCACGATGGTCCGCTCGGCCAGCCCGGGCAGCGACGCAAGCGAGACGTGTTCGCCCTCGTAGACGATCCGCCCGTAGATCTCGTCCGCCAGCACGACGATGTCATGCCCCAGCACGAGCTCCCCGATCCGCTCGACGTCGGCGCGGGTGAAGACCCCGCCCGTCGGGTTGGCCGGCGAGTTGAGGATGAGCAGCCGCGTCCGCGGCGTGATGAGCCGCTCGAGCTCGTCGAGGTCGATCCGGAAGTCGTGCTCCTGGCGGATCGGCAGGCGGACCGGCGTGCCGCCGCAGAAGCGCGTCATCGACTCGTAGATCGGGAAGCCCGGGTCCGGGAAGATGACCTCGACGCCCGACTCGACCAGCGATTCGATCGCGTAGAACATGATCGGCTTGGCACCCGGCGTGACGACGACGCGGTCCGGCGAGGCGGCGAAGCCCTTGCGGGCGGTGGCATCCGCGGCGATCGCCTCGCGCAAGGCGGGCAGCCCAAGCGGCGGCCCGTAGTGCGTCCAGCCGTCGTCGAGCGCTCGCTTTGCCGCTTCGCGGACGTTGGCCGGCGTGTCGAAGTCGGGCTCGCCGATCTCGAGGTGGATCACGCTCCGCCCGGTGGCCTCGAGCGCGCGGGCGCGGGCCGCGGCCTCGAAGGCGGTCTCGGTCCCGATCGACGCCATGCGCCCGGCGAGTTGCATGGGCCCTACGGGAGCATCGAACGGATTGCGAATGCGACGTTCGCGGGCCGCTCCGCGAGACGGCGCATGTACCACGGGTACCACGCGTCGCCGTAGGCGATCAGCGTCTGGACGCGGTAGCCGGCCTTCGCGAGCCGGTACTGCTCGCCGCTGCGGATCCCGTACAGCATCTCGACCTCGAATGCGTCGCGCCCGATCCCCGCCGCGGCAACCTGATCGGCGATGAGCTCGATCAGCGTGACGTCGTGCGTCCCGAGCCCGAGCCGGATCGGCCGTCCCTTCGACCCCGTCAGGAATTCGACGGCAAGCGCGGCGAAGCTCGCGTCGACCGCGCTCCGATCGCGCCACGCGATCTTTTCGGGCTCATCGTAGGCGCCCTTCACGAGCCGGATCGCCGGGTCGAGCGGGCGCAGTCGCTCGATGTCGGCCGCGGTTCGCCGCAGGTACGCCTGCAGGCAGATCCCGGTCCGCGGGTGCTCCGCCCGGAGGCGCTCGTACAGCGCAATCGTGGGCTCGGTGTAGGCGCTGCCCTCCATGTCCAGCCACAGGTACGAGCCCGCCGCCGCGCTCCGTTCGGCCAGCCGGACGAGCAGCCGGTGACAGGCATCGATGTCCAGGTCGAGACCGAGCTGCGTGGGCTTGACCGAGACCTCGCCCTCGATCCCCGCGGCGACGATCCGGTCGACGAGCTCGATGTAGTGGTCGGCGACGGCCTCGGCCTCGTCGAGCGAGGTGAGGTTCTCGCCCAGACGCGTGTACATCGTTCCGATGCCGGCAGCCTGGAGCGGCTGTGCAGCGCGGAGCGCGTCGTCCATCGTCTCGCCCGGCATGAAGCGGCGGACCGCCCGGCGCATGAACCACAGCCGAGGCAGGCGGGTCTTCAGCCACTGGTTGCGCGCCAGCCAGAGGAACACCGCGCGCATCAGGGCAGCGCCTTGACCATGCCGCCGTCGACCGGGACGATCGCGCCGGTCACGTAGCTCGCGGCCGGCGACAGGAGGAACGCGCCGACGCGGCCCACCTCGGCCGGCTCGCCGTAGCGCCCGAGCGGGATCCTGGCGAGGGTCCGCTGCTGAATGACCGCCACGCTCGTACCCTCCCGCTCCGCGTTTCCGGCGTCCAGCTGCGCGATCCGATCCGTCGAGACGCGCCCCGGCATGATCGCGTTGATGCGGATCGGGGCGATCTCCGAGGACAGCGACTTGACGAGCCCCGCAAGCCCGGGACGCAGCAGGTTCGAGGTGGTCAGACCGGGGATCGGCTCGCGCGCCGAGGACGACAGGATCACGAGGATCGCCGGTCGCTCGCTCTCGCGCAGGTGCGGCAGCGCCGCACGGATCAGCCGGAGCGTGCTCCGCAGCGTCCCGTCGATCGCCGTATCCCAGGCCTGTTCGTCGAGGTCCTCGAACCCGCCGAGCGGCGGACCGCCGCTGTTGACCAGCAGGAGGTCCAGGCCACCCAACCGCTCGACAGCGGTCGACACGGCGCTGGCCGGACCGTCCGCGGTGGCGAGGTCCGCGGGGACGGCCGTCGCCGCATCACCGAGGTCGCCAACCTGGGTGGCGAGCCGGTCGGGCGAGCGCGACACGAGCGCCACCCGGGCGCCCTCGTCGACGAGCGAGCGCGCGATCGCCGCACCGAGCCCGCTCGAGGCGCCGCCGAGCACCGCGCGAGCTCCCGCGAGACCGAGATCCATCCGTTCCTCCCTGCCGGAATCGTGGCTGAGCCGATGGTATCCGAGCCCGTGCAGGACCCTCCGGTAGAATCCGCTCGTGACCCGCTTCTACGACATCGACGAGGCGAACGCAACGCTCCGTGAGCTCGAGTCGATTGCGACCGTGCTCGCCGAACAGCGCGCCGAGCTGGTTCGCCTGCGCGACCATGCGCTGGCGCGTAGCCCCGGGACCGGGAGCGACGTCGAGCCGCTCAGCGACGACGAGCTCCGCACGCTCCGTCTCCGGATGCAGGGCCTGGTCGACCAGATGGCGGCCGGTGTCGCCCGGATCGACCAGCTGGGCCTGTCGCTGCGCGACATCGAGTCCGGGCTCGTCGACTTCCCGGCGCTCGTCGCCGGCCGCCAGGTGTGGCTGTGCTGGCGACGCGGTGAGCCGCAGATCGGCTGGTGGCACGACCTCGACACCGGGTTCTCCGGTCGCCGACCCCTCTCCGAGCTGGCGTGACCGTGGCCGAGACCGTCGTCGGACGCGACGGGCGAGCGAAGGCCTACCGGCCGCTGCCGGCCGAGGCGCGGGCCGTTGCTCTCGCCGAAGGACTGGCGGCCTATGACCGGGGCGACTATTTCGAGGCGCACGAGTTGCTCGAGCCGGCCTGGATGGGCACCGACGACCTCGCCGAGCGAGCCCTGCTGCAGGGCCTGATCAAGCTTGCCGCCGCGTACGTCCATTCGGTGCGTGGCAACCCGCAAGGCATCGCGCGGAACCTGGAGGGTGCTCGGAGCCGCCTCGAGGAAGCAAACGAAGACGGCCGCCACACGGCCGGGCTGGACCTGGAGGCGCTGCTCGCCGACATCGACACGCGACTCGCGCAGCTCGCCGCAGATCCTGACCACCAACCGTCGCCGGCACCGAAGCTCAGGAGGACCGCGGGATGACCCAAGGCTCGAGCGGCATTCCGGGTATCGACGTCGCAGAGGCGGCCTCGCGCCTGTCCGGCGCTGACCCGCACGGCGCCCTGCTCGTCGACGTCCGCGAGGACGCGGAGCTCGTCGAGGTCCGCGTCCCAGGAGCCACGCACGTTGCCACGTCCGGCTTCATGGAACATGCGGAAGAGCTGCCGAAGGATCGACCGCTCCTCATCATGTGCGCCACCGGCGTCCGCTCGGCTGCCGTGACCGGCTACCTGCTGCGCAGCGGCTGGACCGACGTGACGAACGTCGATGGCGGGATCGTCGCCTGGCAGCGCGCTGGGCTGCCGGTCGAACGGGGCTAGCTGGCTCCGCGGCCCGCCCGCCGGCTGCGGCGGCGCTCGACCAATCCGGTTGAAGAACGCGCGAGTCCGATCCTGGTGGGCGTATGCCCAGCCGATGATCAGCAGGATGATGAAGTTCACCGTCCCCACGCGCCGCCGCGTTCAAGTAGCCGAGCTGCTGCCCGATCTCGCCCTCGATCTTCAGGGCCGGGACCGTCGCGCCGGCGATGCCGAGCTGGAAGAACGGGGCCTGCGGGGCGAGGCTGGAGCGGACGCTCGAGGCCAGGACCTGCGACCCCTCGGCGCCGGTCGACGTCCCCCCGATGAGGATCACGTTCGGACCGGTCAGGAGCGACGCGGCACCCTCGAGACCTGGGGCGGGCAGGTCGGTGACGTCGAGATGCTTCCACTCGGGAATGTTGCCCTCGCTGTCCGGGACCGCCCAGTACGCCTCCGGCCGTGAGGTCGTCCCGTCGGTGCCGCCGACGAGATACAGGGTACCGCTCGCACCCCAGGCCGAGGCGTTCGCCCGCGGTGCGGGCAGGTTCGCTTCGTCCTGGGTGGACCAGGCAACGACCAGGCCCTCATTGGGGTCCTCCGGCTGGCCCGGCTCCGGCGGAAGTCCGAACTCGCCGCGCTGGATCGTCGCGACCGGGTTGCCATCGGTCCCGGTCGCCCCCGTACAGCCAGACGTAGGCGCCGGTCGGGACGATGTCCACGTCGGTCACCGCGACCGATAAGCGGGGCGACCTCCTGCCACTCGTCGAGCGTGCCCTGGGCGTTGAACGGCGCCTGCCATGCCTTGCCGGACACGCCGTCCGGGCCGGTCCCGCCGGCGAGGACGAGCCCCGTTGCCGTCGCCGCGACGCCGGCCCCGGCACGCGGCTCGGGCAAAGTGAGCGTGTCCTCGGCCGGCTCCCATTCACCGAGCGCACCGGTTTCCGGGTTCGGTTTCAGGACGTAGACCGTGTCGGTCGGATTCCCATCGGCATCGAGGCCACCGAACACGTAGACGTTGCCGCCCTCGACGAGCACGGTCGGCATTCGACCGCGGCTCCGGCAGGGCCGGTCCCTCCTCCCACGCGCCGAAGTTGCCGACCGGGATCGACTGGGCCACGAACACCGTCGACTGGGCGGTCTCCCCGTCGCTGCCGCCGACGTACAGGATGTTCTCGCCCACCTGGACCGCTCCACCGTCCGTGCGCGGCTGCGGCAGGGAGAGGTTGACGGGCTCGGTCGGGCTGGGGTGCCACGGAGTGAGCGCCCCGACCGGTGGCGGGCACGGCAGGTTCTCGTTGGGCACCGGCGGGCAGAGGTTGATCGGCGCCCACGCGAGGATCCCGAGGTCGATCGTCCGGTTGACGGTGAAGTAGTACGCCCGGTCAGGCAGGTAGCCGAGCATGAAGATGATCACGATCAGCCAGAAGCCGGCCTTCAGGCCCGCCCACGTCCAGCCGCCGGCGTCGAGCAGGCCGAACAGGACCCGCCGTCGCGGTACGGTCGCGCCAGGTCCGAGCGCCTGCTGGGCCATCGTCCTCCCGTCCTGCCTACTGGGCCGTGAGCGTGCCGGTCATGTTCGGATGGACCGAGCAGAAGAAGGTGTACGTGCCCGCCGGCAGCGCACCGACCTGGACCTCGCGCACGGCCGGGCCGGGGAAGGGCTGGCTGTCCTCGAGGACGGCATTGTTGGCGTCGCGGATGTCGACGTCGTGCGGGACGTTGGCGTCCTGGTTGTCGAAGTTGATCGTGAAGTCAACGTCCGCCGGCGCCAGGACGTCGGTCGTCGTGAACTGGATGCCGGACGCGACGATCTCGATGGGTGCCGTCCCGGGCGCCCCGGACGGCGCCACCGAACCGGACGGACCCGGGGATCCGGGCGCAGCCGACGCCGGTGGCTCACCCGATGCCGGCGGCTCACCCGATGCCGGTGGCTCACCCGATGCCGGCGGCTCACCCGATGCCGGCGGCTCACCCGACCCCGACGGCGCCGGTGAACCTTCCGCGAATTCGTCGGCCCAGCAGGCCGGGAACGGCGTCGCGTTCGGCTCGGGCTCGTAGTTCGGGTCCACCCAGCCCGTGAACGTCTCGACCTCGCCCGTGACCGGATCGACGCGGGGCTCCATCAGCTCCGGATCGCGCTTGGTGAACGTCTGCGTGTTCTCGGCGCGGATGAACGCGATCACCTCCTCGATCTGGATGTAGTTCAGCGGACCCGGAGGGTTCCCTTCATTCGACCAGATCGGCATCTGTGAATCGGCGTTCCCGCAGGCGTACCGCCCGCCGACCGTCAGGATGTTGTGGAGGTACGCCTCGTTGAGATGCTGGAACAGCTTGTCCTGGCGGTTGAGGGTCGGCCCGATGCCACCTTCGCCGTTCACGCCGTGGCAGCGCGCGCAGTTGGCCTCGTAGATGTTGTAGCCGCGCTCGACGGACAGGACCTGTTGCGCATCTCGTTCCGTCTCCAGCCGTGATGTGGTCACGCCCAACGGTCCGCCAAGCTCGTAGAACCAGTAAAGGGCCACGAACAGCACGACGATGACCACCGCCAGGAAGCTGACCCACCGGGCGTTCGACGACTGGCGCACGATCTGCGCGGCACGGTCGGGCGTCAGCTCGAACTTGCGGGTTCCCGGGGGCGAGGTGAAGCGCTCGACCGGCGCCGGCGGGGCTTCGGGCCGCGGAGCGGGCAGCCGTTCCTCCGGACCGGGCTGGCCGGGTTGGTCGGTCATCGGGGTCCTCGACAGTACGTAGGTCGGCACGGTCAGATGCAGCCCGTGGAGGTGCGCGGCGGGATGATGCCGGGCTGACCGACGGCCACGGGCAATGGCCCGAGGGTGAGTCCGGCCGGTATCGATCGTCAGCACGCCATCGTTGCCGACGCTGATCGAGAAGCGGTCCATGCCCCGAGGCGCGGGGCCGTATTGCGCACCGTCGGCCTTGATGCCGAGCCGGTCGTAGCGGGACCCGTGGCACGGACACTCGAGCCAGAAGTTGCTTGAGGCACGGATTCGGCTTGCAGCCGAGGTGCGGACAGCGCTGGTAAAGGGCACGGACGTTGAGCGCCGTTCCGTCACCGGTGTCGTCGAACCCGGGGAAGAACTGCTGGCGTCCGGTGTCGATGAGGACGACGTACGAGCGCGCCTCCGGGAAGTACGCAGGAAAGCCCTCGTCGATCGGCAGGCTGGCGTTGAGGGTCCTGATCTCGTCGTAGGTGCCGACCTCGATCGGGGCGCCAAAGCCGCCGCGCAGGTTGGGCCAGATGAAGCCGATCGTGCCCGCGCTGATCTCGAGCAGCCACAGCCCGACGGTCGCGCCCAGTGCGCCACGCAAGAGCTGGCGGCGCGACAGGCCCTGGACCTGCTCGCGTCGGAGGGCCTTGATGGCCTCCTTCGTGAGTGCCCCCGGCTTGTCGGCTGGTTCGACGGCGTAATTGCTCATGTGGTCTGTCGGATCCCTCTGGTCATAGTGCGAAGTGCAGCCCTTCGGAGCTGTTCTCGAAGAAGGGCAGGTACGGGATGACGAACGAGTAGCCGGGACCTCGGAAGAAGATCCCGATGAACGTCAGGACGAGGCCGAGGATGCAGAACAGGGTGAACAGCATCACGGCGGTCTTGCGCTCCGAGGGCCGGATGGCCAGGACGTTGCCGCGATCGATGTACGGGATCGCCGCCGCGCCGACGAAGACGAAGCCGGGGACGAGGACGCCCGCGACGACCGGGTGGAAGTAGGCGAGGAGCTCCTGCAGCCCGAGGAAGTACCACGGCGCCTTGGCCACGGCCGGCGTGACATTGGCGTTCGCGAGCTCCTCGAGCGGGGCGTTGATGAAGAGGCCCATGAGCAACAGGAAGATGCTCATCACGCCGGCCGCCAGGAACTCGATCGAGAGCAGGTGCGGCCAGGTCATGACCGTGTCGTCGGGTTCCTTCTGGACCCGGACCACGGCGTCCTGCTTGACGAGCGCGAGCAGCCGGTACGGCCGCGCCGACATCGGCACGCGCTGCTTGTCGATCTCGGTCCGCCGCGCGGGGTCGACCGGGAGAACGACGCGACGCTCCGGCGGCTGCTTCGTATCGGTCATCTACAGCGGCCCCGAGATTCCACCGTCCTTGCGAATCCTCCAGAAGTGGACGGCAAGGAAAATTGCACCGACCAGTGGCAAGACCATGATGTGCAGCACATAGAACCTCAGACAGAGTGTTCTGGCCGACCTCGAGGCCGCCAAGCAGCATGCGGTTGATCGGCGTGTTGAACAGCGGCACGTAACCGCCCATGTTCGTTCCGATCGTGATCGCCCAGTAGGCGATCTGGTCCCACGGCAGCAGGTAGCCGGTGAAGCTCAGCAGGATCGTCGTGAACAGCAGCACGACACCGACCACCCAGTTGAACTCGCGCGGCGGCTTGTAGGCCCCGTGGTAGAAGACCCGCATCATGTGCAGGAACACGAAGAACACCATCAGGTGCGCCGCCCAGCGGTGGATGTTGCGGGTCAGCAGTCCGAACGTGACTTCGCTCTGGATCTCGAGGATGTTCGTGTACGCCAGCGTCGCCGACGGCACGTAGAAGAACATCAGGTAGACGCCGGTCACGGTCAGGACGAGGAACAGGAAGAACGACAGCCCGCCGAGGCAGAACGTGTAGGCGAACTTGACGGCGTGCTGGCGGACGCGGACCGGGTGGATATGCAGGAAGACGTTGTTCATGACCGCGTACGCGCGCGACCGCTCGTCGCGCGGATACGGGTTGCGGAACAGCGATCGCCACAGCGCGCTTCGGCGGATGCTCTGGTCCACCCGCTCGAGGAAACTCACCGGGCTCCTCCTGCGATGCCGGACCAGCCGGCCAGCTGCGCGTCACGGTACGACTCCTTGTAGAGCCGTCCGTCGGACGAGACCTCACGCAATTCGAACCGCTCCATCGTAATGGCGTCGAACGGGCATCGCTTGACGCAGAGCGCGCAGCGGATGCAGCGCTCCTCGTCGAGGATCATCGCCGCTCCCTGGTCCCAGCCGTAGGCCTCCTCGAGCTCCGGCAGCAGGCCCTCCGACTTCATCTGGTTCACGTCGATCATGTGAATGACGCCTTCCGGGCAGACGTCGGCGCAGGCGCCGCACAGCACGCACCGGAAGGGGTCGAACCAGATGTTGTAGTTGCACATCAGGCAGCGGGTGGACTCGGCGACGGCCTGGTTGGCGTCGTAGCCGAGCTCGACCGGCGTGTTGAAGTTGACCTCGGGATCGGTCGACGGCATGCGCGCCTGGAGCTGCACCATCGGGATGTGCTGACGGGGCAGCACGTCGTAGTACTCGGGCATGTCGTGGCGCCACGAGCTGGTGATCCGCACGTGGGGCGTGACGGTCACGTCGGTCCGTCCGGCCAGGTAGCGGTCGATCGCGTAGGCGGCCTTCTTGCCGTGTCCGGCCGCCTCGATGAGGGTCGTCGGGCCGGTGACGAAGTCGCCGCAGGCGAACACGCCCTTGACGTTCGTGGCGTAGGTCGCGGGATCGACCCGGACTCGACCCCGCCCGACTTCGAACGAGGACTCGACCGGCAGGAAGGTGAGATCGGCTGCCTGCGACACGGCCGGGATGACCGTGCGGGCCGGGATCACGAACTCCGATCCCTCGATCGGGATCGGCGAACGGCGGCCCGATGCGTCGGGCTCGCCGAGCCGGTTGCGGATGAACCTGACGCCGGCGACCTTGCCGTCCTCGCCGAGGACCTCGATCGGGCTCGCGAGGAACTCCATGCGGACGCCCTCGCGCTCGGTCTCGCCGAGCTCCTCTTCGTCGACGACCAGCTCCGACCGGGTACGCCGGTAGACGATCGAGACGCGCTCGGCGCCATGGCGAAGGCTCGTCCGTGAGCAGTCCATCGCGGTGTAGCCACCGCCGATGACGACCACGTCGCTGCCGACCTCGAGCTCCTCGCCGAGGTTTGCCTTCTTCATGAAGTCGACGCCGTACTGGACCCCGTCGAGGTCCGCGCCCGGAATGTCGAGGGCCACCGCGTCCATCGCGCCCGCGGTGATCGCGACCGCGTCGTAGTCCCGCTGCAGCTGCTCGAACGGGATGTCCTGCCCGATCTGCGTCCCGTAGACGAACTGGACCCCGAGCCGCTCGACCAGCCGCACGTCCATCTCGATGGCTTCGCGCGGGAGGCGGAAGGCGGGGACGCCGATGAGCATCGTCCCGCCGGCGTACGGCAGGCTGTCGAAGACGGTGACGCGGTAGCCCTTCATCGCGAGCTCGCGGGCGACCGACAGGCCGGCGGGTCCCGCGCCGACGACCGCAACCCGCTCCTCGCGCGCCTCGATGTCGGGCATGACGTCGGGGATCCCCGAGGCCTCGTGCCACTCCACGAGGAAGCGCTTCATCGCACGGATCGCGAGCGGGCGGTCGATGTCGCCGCGGCGGCATGCGCGCTCGCAGGGGGCCGAGCAGACGTACGAGCACATCGCCGCGACCGGGTTCGGTTCGCGGCTCAGGATGTAGCCCTCCTCGAACCGCCCCTCAGCGGCGAGGTTCAGGTACCCCCTGCAGTTGGTCCCGACCGGGCAGGCCTCCTGGCACTCGATGTTGCACTGGAGCCAGGATGCGTCGACCGGCTGGACGAGGAATTCCTGGGTGGAGTCGATGACCAAGCGGAATTCGTTGCCTTTCCCTTGTGCGAGGCGCGGGGCGCGGGGGAAACCGGACAAAGGGGACGACCGGCTTCGAATCTACCACCGGCCTTCGAACGGCTGCAAAGACGGAACGCGCGCGGCGCGCGGCATCTGGTGCATTCTCAGGTTGACGCTGGGCACACTCGCAGCTACATTCCTCGACGGGGAGTGGCCTGCCCGGCCGAGATTGGACCGCTTGGAGGCTCGTTGGGCTTGACCGGACAGGAAGTTGCCTTCCTCCTGCTCGGCATGCTCGTGGGCAGCGGCATCGGGGCCACCATCGCCATCGTCGTCAGGCGTCGAACCGAACCCAAACGTGAAGTCCGCGTGACTGTCGCGCCTAACGCGATCCCGCGACGGCGTGCCGCGACGCTCGCCCACGACGGCATCGCGGATCCGTCGTGGCCGGCCCGCGGCGGTCCCGCCGACCCGTGGCTGGAGCTCGCCGCCTCCGCGTTCCCCCCGCCGTCCGTTCGAACGCCTGTTCGGTCCCTCATGGGACCTGGCCTCGTCTTCGCCGCCCCGGGCGGCGCCGCGGCCCCGGCGGGCATGGAGCAGCTGCTCGGCTCGTTGACCAGGCGCACGCACTCGGAGACGGATCGACCCGCGGGGCTCTCGGCGGCGGCCACTACCGCCGTCCTCGACGCCCCTCAGCCAATCACGCAGGGTGGCCTCCCCTCATCGACGGAGGAGGCCGGAGCGCCGCGTGCCGCGGCAGCGGCTGCCGACGCCGCGGGGCCACCGCCAGCTCCACTCGACGCGCCTGCGCCCGACTCGCCGTGCGGCGAGCTGCGGACCGTCGCCGACGAGCGCTGCGAGCTGGCGTCGCGCGCACGAGTCGAGGCCGAACGAGCCCAGGAGACCCTCCGGGCAGCACAGCGTTCATATGACGAGCACCTGGCCAAGGCCGAGGTTGCGGCCCGCACGGCCGACCCGCGGACGATCCGCGCCGCCAAGGACGAGGCCCAGCGACTCTTCCGCGCCAAGCGGACCAGGGCCACCAATCGCGAGGATGTCGACGCCGCCGCGCGCGACTGGCTCCTCGAGATCAACCGCATCAACCAGGAGGCGCGAACCGCCTCGTCAACGGCGGGACGCGAGCAGGAGTCGGCCCGCAATCTGGCCGGGTCGCTCGACCGACTGACGGTCGAGGCCGACGCCGCACGGATCGCGGCCGAAACCGCCGACGAGGCCTGCCTCAACGCCCGGCAGGCCGCCGCGGACTGCGAGGAGGCGCTCCAGGCACCAGCGCCGTCCGAGCCCGCGATGCCTTCCGGCGCGCCAGGCGGTCTGTGGACCAGCGAGCCGGGCATCGCGGTCGACCCCGGGTCGGCGCTCGGGACGATGACGGCACCGACCATCTTCCGGCTGCTGCAGGGCGACCGCGTCGCAATGGTCGCGGTCGTCGACCGGCTCGCCGGGGAGGACGCCACCCAACGGCGGACCTGGCAGGCGTCGATCAGCAACCTCGTGGACGCGATCCTGTCGACCGCGATCGAGGCGTCCGCGCTGGAATTCCCCGAGGAGCACTTCTTCTGGGGACCGTTCGAGCTCGCCCAGTCGCGCGACATCGTCGCCGGCCTCGCCTCGCTCGGCTACCGCTTCGACGGCATGGGCGGATGGCTCGACGGCCGGGTCCCGTCCCAGCGCGACCTGGCGCTGGCGCTCGGCTACGCGGGCATCGACCCGATGCGCATTCGCCGCTGGCCGAACGAGACCGAGATGGCCGAGTTGTTCCAGAGCGTCCAGGTCGCAGCCGCCGAGTACCTGGCGCTGTCGGCCGGCGACCTCACGCTCGGGGAGCTCGTGTCGATGCTCGGTCCGCGCGCCGATGCGCTCGCCGACGTGTGGAACGCGTGGGGCCGGATCCGGCCGCTGCTCCTCGAGGAGCGCTGACCGCCCAGGGGTGATTCCAGCTCAGGAGGGCGTGGCCGCTTCCGGGACCGCGTCCGCTGCCGCGTCGTCCTCCGCTTCGTCCTCGTCGATCACGATGAGCCGGAAGGCCTCTGCCGCCGTGGCCCCGATCGGCGCGCCGGCCTCGGCAGCCCTGGAACGCACGCGTTCGGTCAGCGCCTCGAAGTCGTCGATCTGGCTGGCGTGGGCGCGGAGCGCATCGAGCTTGCGGTCCAGCGTCGCGGTCACGTCGATCCAGATATCGGGGTGGTTCGACCAGAAGAGGTACAGCCGCCGGACCCGGTGCGCCGCGAGGCCGCCTCGCGCGAGCCACGGGAACGCCATCGGGTTGCGCGCCGCCGGGTAGGCCGCGTCGACCGCCGCCATGCCCGCGGCGCGGTGGTCGGTGTGGTTCACGCCGTGGGCGCCATGGAAGATCGTCTCGGGGTCCGTCGCGAGGACGGCGTCCGGACGGAAGGTGCGGATCTCGCGGACGAGGTGTTCGCGGAGGGCCAGGTCGTTGGCCAGCGCACCGTCGGGACCGTGCAGGAACGTCACTCCGGCGTAGCCGATCACGTCGGCCGCGGCCTGTTGCTCCGCCTCGCGGACCGCTGCGAGCTCGAGCGGGTCGAGGTCCGGGTCCTCGCCGCCCTGGTCCCCGCTCGTGCAGCACACGAGCCAGGCCTCCGAGCCTTCCGCGATCCAGCGGGCACACGTCGCCGCCGGCCCGAAGTCGGCGTCGTCGGGGTGGCCCGCGATGACCATGAAGCGGGCCGGGCGCCAGCCGTGCTCGCGGGGCGGCCCATCATCGATCATGTGTCAGCCCGCTCTCAGAACATGCTCAGAAAGGTTGCGGCGGCTTGTCGCCGGAGCGTACTCTTGCCGCCGAGGCTTCGCTCGTTTCCCCCCACGAGCGAAGCCTCTACGATTTCGTGGGCCAACTCGGCAGGGCTCGCGTCAGCGTGCGCCAGCGGTCTGGAGCTCGTCGAGGGCGGCGAGCACGTCGGCGGCATGACCCTCGGGCTTGACCTTGGGCCAGGTCCGGGCGATCCGACCGTCCGGGTCGACGAGGAACGTGGTCCGCGCCGTTCCCCAGTACGACCGGCCGTAGTTCTCCTTGAGGACCCACGACCCGTACGCCTCGGCCACGTGGTGCTCCTCGTCGGCGAGCAGCGTGAACGGCAGGCCGAACTTCTCGCGGAAGGCGCGCTTGCTCTTGGCTCCCTGCGGGCTCACGCCCCAGACATCGGCGCCACGCTCGTGGATCGTCTCGTTGGCGTCGCGGAACTCGCACGCCTCGACGGTGCAGCCGGGCGTGTCGTCCTTGGGATAGAAGTAGAGGATCGTCCACCGGCCGCGCTGATCCGACAGGCGATGGATGGTGCCTGACTCGTCTGGAAGGGCGACCTCCGGCGCGACATCGCCCGCCTCCGGAATGCTCATTCGACGAGGGTAGCAGGGGTTTCGATGACCAGCAGTCGGCCGGACCGGACGACCACGGTGGCGTCCTCCCTGACACGCACGTTTGACAGGCCACGCGCTGGACCGGGCGGCAGCGGCTCGTCGGCCAGCGGGTACGCCAGGCCGTCGGTCGTCACGCCGGCGACGCCCGTCCCATAGGGCAGCAGCGAGACGCGATCCCCAGCCTTCCCCGGCAGCGGGAAACGTACCTCGGCTCCCCCGGGGCCCGGCGCCGTGATCAGCCGGATCCGCGCCCGCTCGTCGAGGAGTGCCGTGGGCAGGTCGCCAAGCTGGGGCATGGCCAGCAAACCGACGTTGGCGATGGTGTGGTCGATGCGAACCCCGCCGAGGGCCCCGAGGATCACGACCTCGTCCGCTCCGCGCGCCAGGGCCTCGAGCACCGCCAGCTCGGTGTCCGACTCGTCCTTGGCTTCGGCAACCCGCCTGACCGTGACGCCGCTCGCGGCGAGCGCCGCAAGCGCGTCCGTGTCGATCGAATCACCGTCGCCGATCCACGTGTCGATGGTGAGGCCGAGATGCGCGGCGTGGCGTGCGCCGCCGTCGGCGGCGACCACGACCGCGGCTCCCTCGGCCCAGCGCGGCCAGGCAAGGTCGAGCCCGACCCGATCGGGTGCATCGCCGTCCGCAAGCACGATCACCTTCATGACCGACGATGCTACTGCCCGCGACCGGTGCGAACGGCCCGTCACCGACCCGGTGCTAGACTCCGCCGGTGCCCGATCAGCCAGACCACGCCGCGATTCGACGCGTCCGCGACGCCGCCGAGCGCGAGGGCATCACGCTCGAGGTCTCGACCTTCTCCGAGTCGACCCACACCGCGGCCGACGCCGCTGCGGCGCTCGGCGCCGAGCTGGGCCAGATCGTCAAGTCTCTCGTGTTCGTCGTGCCCGCGGGCGATGGCGCGCTCGAACCCGTCCTCTGTCTCGTCTCGGGCGTCAACCGTGTCGACATGGCGCGTCTGGCCGCGGTCATCGGCGAGCCGTCGATCCGCCGCGCAAGCGCTCGCGAGGCGAACGACCTGACCGGCTTCACGATCGGCGGCATCCCGCCGATCGGCCACGCCAAGCCGTTGCGCGTGGTGATGGACCCGGACCTCGATCGGTACGAGACCGTGTGGGCGGCAGCGGGCCTCCCGAACGCGGTCTTCCCGGTGCCGCCGGCGACGCTGCGGATCCTGTCGAACGCGACCGTCGCGCCGATCGCCGAGGTGGTCCGCCAGGCCGACCTGGAAGCCGCCCTCGGCGGCTGATCACTCGGGCGAACGGACGACGGCGGCATGGCGGGCGAGCCGCACAACGCGGCGGTGACCTACCCCGGCGGCCTGCGGGCGCGCTGGCGGTGGGCGGGCAGCGGCCAGGCGCGGGAGGTGTTCGCGTTGACGGAGGCGGGAGGTTCGCTGCTCGACCTCGGCACGCATGTGTCGACCGATCCCGACGCCCTCTGCCGCGCCGAGGTCCGGCTCGAAGGACCGCGGGGCGCGTGGACCGCGCGCTTCGCATCGACGATCTTCGACGAGCCCGTCGGGCTCGCCTGGGACACGGCCGGCCTGCTGGTCGTGAAATACGGGTTTCACACGTTCGGACTCGACGCGGCCACAGGCGAGCTTCGCTGGGAGCACCGTTCGGCCTCGCCGGTGATCGTCCTGCTCGGCTCGTCACGGCTGCCCCACGTCCTGGTCCAGACCGAGATCGAGACGTTTGCGATCGAGGCGGACGGGACCGTCGCCTGGCGGGTCGCCCACTCCGACGTGGTGACGGCCGCCGAGCTGGTCGGCGGACGGCTGGTGCTGACGAGCTTCGAAGGACAGGTCGTTGCGCTCGACCCGAGCTCGGGGCGACCCGCCTGACCGTTGCGGGCAACACTCCCTGTGGACGGGCAGTGGATAACCGCGGCACGTGTCGGGCAACTCGTGGACGACGGCCATTGACCGGGTCGCCAGGCGGCCGCTAGCGTACGCAGAGCCCGGAGGGGCCGAGCGACACTAACGGCCGAGATCGCATCAAGGTCCACGTGTCGGGTAGGTTCCTTCGGGCGCTTTCATGCCCGGCGCTATGATCGCCGCCGTGATCCCCCTCGCCTTCCTCACAGCCGGTCTCGTCGCGCTCGCCGCAGGGGCCGTCGTGCTGCGCTCGTACGGACCGCGCTACCGGATCGGGCGCCTCCTCGCATCGGCGCCGCGGGTCACGGTCGCCGAGGCGATCCAGCTCGCGGACGCAGCACCGCGCTACGTCGCGATCGCGGGCCGGATCGACGCCGAGCAGCCATTCGAGGACGATGCGCACCGTCCGCTCGTCTACCGCCGCACCCGCCTCGAGCAGCGCAAGGGTTCGTCGGGCTGGACCGCTTTCGAGGACCACCGCGAGGCGGTCGCGTTCCTGGTCCGCGAGGGACTGGACGAGATCGGGATCGACACCGACGCGCTCGACGGCGGGCTGATCGTCGTCCGCCGCGAGGCCGTTGGGACAGCGGCGGACGTGCACGACCGCGCCGGCGACCTGCCGCCCGACACGCCCGTGCGCCTGCGGATCGAACAGGTCTCAGCGGTCGAGCACGCGATCGCGGTCGGCGTGCCGCGCCGCGACACCGATGGCGGGGTCCGGATGACCGAGGGCCTCGGGCGGCCGCTGATCGTGACCACGCTCGAACCATCGGAGGCGATGCGCATCCTTGGCGAGGGCCGGACGACGCGACCGCTGGTCGCGGCGATCTGCCTGGCGGCCGGCATGGGGCTCGTGTCGATCGGCTTGGCCGCCGCGATCATCGGCCTCGTCCTGTGACACCACCTGCGCCGTCGTTGGCGCCCGCACTGACCGCCGTCGTGGTCGCCCTGGGCCTGTCGCTCGCGCTGGCCGCATCCGCCCTGGCTGCCGAACCCGGCGCGACACCGGGAACGGGCGGCGACCCTCGTTCGCCCGGCCAGGGCCCGGGCCTCGTGGGTGATCCGCTGTTTGCGATCGGCACGGTGGTGGTGGTTGCGCTCGTCAGCATCGGACTCACGCTCGGTTACGTGCGCCTGACGGGTTCTCGCGGACGCAGCCGCTCCGGCTGAGGCGGGGGCAAGGCTCACGCCGGGACCATCGGCCTATTGGCAAGAACTGTCAGGACGGTAGGCTCGGCGGCGTAAGTTCACATTTCCTCCCACGAGCGCGCGCACTCCGGATGCCTTCCACGCACCCAAATCGACCCATCGACGCCACGCTGTCCGTCACCAAGGCGGCACGGCTGCTCGGCGTGCACCCGAACACGGTTCGGGCGTGGAGCGACGCCGGCCGGCTGCGCTACTACCGGATCAATCCGCGTGGCGACCGACGCTACCGCCTGGGCGACCTCCAGCGCTTCCTGTCGGCAGCGGCCGGCAGTGCGGTCCGCGACCTTCCGGGCGTCGTTCCGCGGCGGGACGGCCACCGCGGTGGCGGCGCTGCAGCCTCACTGGGCCTGTCCGATCTGCCCGTGCAGCACGATCCGGACCTCGCGGACCGCCGCCTCGACCTGCCGGTCGTCGCCGAACTGATGCGTCTGGCGGGGTCAACCGGTGACGTCGATCGAGCCATGCACCAGGTCGTGACCGTGCTCCGCGAAGCGATCGCCACCGAGCTCGTCGCCGCGTGGGAGCTGGTCAACCATCAGCTCGTGCCGCGCGCCGTGTCGGGCGCCCTCGCCGGCCGCCTCGTCGCCATGCCGCCCGACAGCGGCATCCTGGGTCGTGCCCTTGCCCGGGGGAGCGCCGAACGCACGGCGGGCGACCCACTCGCGCGGCTCGCGCGGAGCCCCGATCCCGACCTGCCGGCGGTTGCCGCGCTCGCACCGATCGTCGCCGAAGCGCCGGTCGAAGTGGCCGTGGCGATCCCCGGGCCGTCCGGGTCGTGGGGCGTGCTGCTCGTCGCCGGTCAGTCTCTCGCGGATCGAGACGTCGAGCTCGCGGCGCTCGCGGCCGAGGCGATCGGCGGGATCGTCGGGGTGAGCCGCCGAACCGCGGAGGTCACCCAGCACCTGCACCGGGCCGAGGCGCTGCGCCGCGTCGCGAGCGACATCGGCAGCCGGCTCGAGCTCGACCGGATCCTTGGCGGACTCGCCGATCACGCGATGGTGCTGTTCGAGGCGGACCGGACGGCAGTCTTCCTGCGCCACCGCGACGGCCAGGCCCTGGCCGAGGTCAGCCGCGGGCTGTCGCCGGCCTACCTGGGCAGCGTCCGCGGCCTGCCGGCACGTTCCATCCAGGCCGCCGCGATCGCCGCGCGCCATCCGCTCGCCGCAGACTCGTACCGGGACGATCCGCGTGGCGCGGACGTCCGGGCCGCCGTCGTCCAGGAGGGCTTCGACACCGTCTGCTCGGCGCCGCTCTTCGACGGGACCCAGCTCCTCGGCACGCTCGACGTCTACCACGACCAGCCGCATCACTGGTCCGACGAGGAGCTGGAAGCGATGGCCTCGCTGGCGACGAGCGCCGTGGTCGCCATCCGCACCGCCCAGAACTACGAGCAGATGGCGACCTGGACGGCACAGCTCCAGTCGATCCAGCAGCTCGGCACGCGGCTCAACCGCCTGACCGACGTCGGGGAGATCGCGCTCGCGATCGCCAAGGAGCTGCGCCAGCTCATCGACTCCCACAACGTTCGCGTCTATCGCCTCTACGGCGAGGACCTGATCCCGGTCGCGATGCAGGGCCAGGTCGGCGAGTACACCGACGAGACGCCCGAACAGCTGCAGGTCAGGATGGGCCAGGGGATCACCGGCTGGGTTGCCGAGCACCGCGTGGCGCAGAACCTCCCGGACGCGGCGAAGGACTCGCGCGCCAACACGATCGCCGGCACCGAGGACGACCTTGACGAGTCGATGCTCCTCGCCCCGATGGTGTTCGAGGACCAGGTCCTCGGCGTGCTCGTCCTTTCGAAGCTGGGGCTGCACCAGTTCAGCGACGACGACCTGCGCCTCCTCGTCATCTACGCGAGCTTCGCCGCCCAGGCGATGGCCAACGCCGATGCCACCGAGCGCCTGCAGGCGCAGTCGGCGGCCTACGAGCGCCAGGTGCGCAGCCAGCGCGCCCTGCTGCAGATCACCGAATCGATGCTCTCGACGTTCGACGGGAAGGCCGTCCTCGAGAGCATCACCGACCGCCTCGGAGGGCTCATCGCGTCCGACAACATCGCGATCGAGGTACTCGATCCGGGAACCGGGCTGCTCACTCCGTTGACCGCCCGGGGCATCCATGCCGACTACTACCTGCTGCCATGGGAGCAGGGCGAGACGGGCATCGCGACGTGGGTCGTCGAGCACAACGAGCCCGTGTACGTGGCGGACGAGCGGAGCGATCCGCGGGTCAACATGTTCCGCGATGCCGAGGCGCAGGACGGCTGCCTGATCGTCGTGCCACTGCGCGGACGCGACGGAGCGACCGGCGTGCTGACCCTCGAACGGCTGGGCGTCGGGGCGTCGTTCGCCGAGGACGAGTTCGAGCTCGTCCAGCTCTTTGCGGCGCAGGTCTCGATCGCGCTCCAGAATGCCGAGGTCTACCGGGCGATCGAGGTCAAGGCGCGCACCGACGACCTGACCGGGCTGTACAACCACGGCACGTTCCAGGAGTGGCTCGAGCGCCACGTGGCCGAGGGCAACCAGTTCAGCATCGTGATGGTGGACCTCGACAACTTCCGCGCGGTCAACAACACGCTCGGCCACCAGGCCGGCGACGGGCTGCTTCGCGCGATCGCCAGCGGCCTCGTGGCGGCGGGCCGGAGCATGGACCTCGCGTTCCGCTACGGCGGCGACGAGTTCGCACTGATCCTGCCGACCACCGACGGGTCGGGAGCACACCGGGTCGCGGAACGCGTCCACGAGGCGGTCGAGCGGATCGGCGGTCCGGGCTCGCGCTGGGCGGCCGAGGGCGCGGCCGTGTCCGCGTCGATCGGGATTGCCACGTTCCCGGTCGACGGCACGACCGCCGCATCGGTGCTGCTCGCGGCGGATCGGGCCGCGTTCGTGGCCAAGCGCTCGGGTCGGAACCAGATCGCGACGGCCGATGATGGCCTGTCACTCGCCGCGGAGTTCTCGCTCCAGGAGCCGACTCCGGTCGATCCACCGACAACGAACGGCCTGACTGACGGCTGACCGCCGGTCGTCACCCTGGCTCGCCGTCAGCCGTCCGATCCCACATGAGCAGAGCGACCCGGCGCCAGCCGCTCGGCGTTGCCTCGGCCGCCTCGTTCCTGGTGCTCCTGCTCGTCGTCGCGTGCGTCCCGCAGCCTGCCGGGCGTCGTACCCCGCCGCCGATCGCCGCCTCGGCGGCCGTCGTTTCGCAACCTCCCGTCAGCGTGTCACCGCCAACCCCCTCCCCCAGCCTGACCTTCTCGCGGCCCACCGCAACGCCCCGCCCGACGTTCCTCGCCTACCGGGTGCGATCCGGCGACACGATCACCTCGATCGCCAAGAAGCACGACACGACCGAGCGGAGCATCGGTTACTGGAACCGCGACGCCCATCCAACCCTTGATCCCGAAGGCGACCGCTACAACCCGAACGACATCCGGGTCGGCTGGACACTGCTGCTCATCCCCGGCGTCGAGGTGGATCCGGACGAGATCACGCCACCCCCAACGGCACCGTCGTCGCCCTCGGGCAGCGCGGAGGCCGGCGACTAGACTGCGCCGGTGACCCCGTCCGGCGCACCGCGCATCGTCATCACGGTCAGCGACCCGTCCACCCGCGCCGATCAGGCGCTCGCGGTGCGCAAGCAGCAGAACTACGTCGACGCCGTCGCGCGGCACGGGGCGGAGGCGATCGTCGTCCACCCCGGATTGCCGCCCAGCGCCCGGTCCGAGGCCCTCGCGACCATGGACGGACTCCTGCTCTCCGGTGGCCCGGACATCGATCCCGGCCGCTATGGGCGACGCCGCCTCCCGACCAACGGGGTCGAAGAGGACCGCGACGCGCTCGAAGCCGAGGCGTGGGCTGCAGCGGCCGAGCGGGCACTCCCCGTGGTGGGCGTGTGCCGCGGTCTCCAGGCCATCAACGTGTTCTCCGGCGGGACGCTCATCCAGCACCTCGACGGCCACAGCGGTCCGGCATGGGGCCGCGGACCGGCGGCCATGCATCCGCTGCGCGTCGAACCCGGCACCCGTCTCGCGCGGATCCTGTTCCCGACCAACGTCCGGGGCGGGGTCGTCGAGGTGAACACGTACCACCACCAGGCCATTGGTCCGGCGGATCTCGCGCCGGGCCTCGTCCCGAACGCCCGGGCAGCCAGCCGGGCGGGCGAGCTCATCGAGGGACTCGAGACGCGCGACGGCCGGTTCGTCCTCGGGATCCAGTGCCATCCCGAGCGCATCGACTCGACGCCGAAGGCGTTCCAGCGCCTCTTCGCGTTCTTCGTCGACGCGGCACGGGGCCCGGCAAACCGGCGCTGACCTGGGCCCGTTCCGAATTCGGAAGCGCGGGCGCAAGACACCCCCTGCACCTCAGCATCCGAAATCGGACTCCGAAATCGGATGCGGACAGGGGGAGGGGGTGTCTCCGTAACGTGTCCGAAATCGGAACGGGCGTTGGGCACCGCGCCGCGTCAGGCGGACCTACATCCGGCCCGCGTCGATGATCCGTTCCAGGAACTGTCGCGTCCGCGCCTCGCGTGGCTCGCTGAACATCGACTGGGGCGGGCCTTCCTCGACGATCCGCCCGCCGTCGAGGAAGCACACGCGGTGGGCAATGTCCCGAGCGAAGCCCATCTCGTGCGTCGCGATGATCATCGTCATGCCGCCCGCGGCAAGCTCGCGGACGACGTTGAGGACCTCGGCCACCAGTTCCGGGTCAAGGGCGCTCGTGACCTCGTCGAGGAGCAGCAGGTCCGGCTCCATCGCCAGCGCCCGGACGATCGCGACGCGCTGCTGCTGACCGCCGGACAGCAGGTCGGGCACGTCGTTGCGCTTGTCGGCAAGCCCGAAGCGCTCGAGCAGCTCGGTCGCAGACCGTTCGGCATCCGCGCGCGGGCGGTGCAGCACCTTGCGCGGTGCCAGCGTGACGTTCTCCAGCACGGTCATGTGCGGGAACAGGTTGAAGGCCTGGAACACGATGCCGATCCGTCGCCGGATTCGGTCCACGTTGACGCCCCTGGCGGTGATGTCGACGTCGTCGATCACGATCCGCCCGGCGTCGATCTCCTCGAGAAGGTTTACGCAGCGGAGCAGCGTCGACTTGCCGGAGCCGGAGGCACCGATCAGGCACACGACCTCGTGCCGGTCCACTGCCAGATCGATCCCGCGCAGGACCTCGAGCTTGCCGAACGACTTGTGCAGGCCCTCGATGCGGAGGACGTTCTCGGTCATCGCGCGCCTCCCCCGCCCGCGTGGCGGCGACGTTGACGGATCACGAGCCACTCGGTGAGCCGTGACAGCGGCAGCGTGACGACCAGGAACACGAGGGCGACGGCCAGGAACGGCGTGAAGTTGAAGTTCGCGGCGGCCTTGATCTGAGCGGTCCGAAAGATCTCGACGACGCCGATCAGCGACACGAGCACGGTGTCCTTCTGCAACCCGATGAAGTCGTTCAATACAGGCGGGATCACGCGGCGGAAGGCCTGCGGGATGACGACGTATCGGAGTGACTGCAGCTGGCTGAGGCCAAGCGAGCGGGCCGCGGCATCCTGGCTGGGGTGGACCGACTCGATGCCGGCCCGGAACACCTCGGACACGTACGCCGAGTAGACGAGCGTGAGCGTCACGACGGCCCAGAAGAACGGGTCGTTCGGGACGCCGTCGATGCCGAGGCCAGGGATCCCGAAGCCGAGGACGTAGATGATCAGCAGGCCCGGGATCGCCCGGAACACGTCGACGTAGAGGGTCGCCATGGCTCGCAGCGGGAACAGCGCCGGGCCTGGCAGGGCCCGCACCACCGCGAGCAGCAGACCGAACCCGAGGATGAGGAACTCGGCCAGGATGAAGAGCCGGATGTTGACCCAGAACGCCTCGACCACATCGGGCAGCGAGTCGGCGAAGACCTCGGGGTCCAGAAACGACTGCTGGACGCTCGGCCAGTTCGGCGAGTTGGTGATGATCCATGCCAGACCGCCGAAGACGACGATCGAGCTCGCGATGGCGATCGTCAGGGAACGAGCCAGTTGTTCGCGGTCGCTGCGACGCCGAAACAGCAGAGGCTCGCGCTGACCGGTCGGTTCGATCGGACCGAGGTCGCGCGAGCCTCCGGAAAGACCCACTCCTGGCGGGGAGCGGTTCGGCTAGGGCTGGAGGACCGGCGCGTTCGCCTTGTCCGACAGCCACTCCTGGGTGATCGCGTCGAGCCGCCCATCGGACTGCATCGCCGCAATGGCCTCGTTGACGCAGTCGGTCAGCGGGCTGTCCTTTGGCAGGACGGCGCTGAAGTACTCGGCGTCGGCGTCTTCAGGCTGTTCGATCTGGCCGACGATCACGCCGTTCTCCATCTGGGCGGAGGTGATGAAGAAGGCCGTCGGCAGGTCGACCACGATCGCATCGATCTGCTTGGCGTCGAGCGCGGCGATCGCCGCGTCGTTCGAGTCGTAGACCGACTCATCGACGGTCGGCTGGATCACGTCCTGGATCGTCGCGAGGCTGGTGGTACCGACCTGCGCACCGAGGCGCATGTCCTTGAGGGCACTCAGCGTGGTCACCTCGGCGGCCGGCGTGTCCTTGTTGGCGACGACCGACTGGTTGACGAAGTAGTAGCCATCCGACATGTCGACGTTCTCGGCCCTTTCCGGGGTGAACGAGATCTGGTTGACGTCGACGTCGAACTCCTTGGGGCCGGGCGCGTACGCGATGTCGAACTTGACCGGGATCCAGCGAACCGTATCGCGGTCGAAGCCGAGCTCTTCGGCGAGCGCATAGGCGAAGGCGCTCTCGAAGCCGGTGCCGGCTGTCGGGTCACCCAGCTCCCACGGATCCGTGGGCGGTTCGACGATCTCGAAGTACGGCGGGTAGGCCGGGTTGTCGGTGCCGATCGTGAACGTGCCCGGGGTAACGGTCGGCATCTCGGCCGCGGTGCAGACGTCGGCCTCCGCGGACGGCGCCTCCGAAACCGGTGCCTCCGAAGCCGGGGCCTCCGAGACGGGTGGCTCGCTCGCGATGGCCGGCGATGCCGAAGATGCCTCGCCGCCGGTGCTCGAGCAGGCCGCGACGAGGATCGCGATCAAGCCGAGGCCCCACAGGCGCTTGGTCGTGTGCATGGTCGATGCTCCTCCAGGTGACGCGGAACGCGCGGAGTGTACAGGTGAAACGGCCAGAGGCGGCCCGGACGCACCGAAGCGGCGCCGGGAGGAGGATCGGCGCCGCTTCGGTAGGGTTTGACCGTGGTGGCGGGGAGGAGGGTCCGCGCCGCCGTGGTCGGGATATTCGGTTGGGCAACGACGGCTCAGGCCGCCGGATCGTGTTTGGTCAATGCAGCGGGGGTGACACCCCGTCCTCGCCGATCCGCCCGGTGCGGTGCAGCTCGCGAACGAACAGCAGCTTGTTGACCTGGGCGAGGCTCCACTGGACGTCGTTCAGCGGGATCCCGCACAGATAGGCAGTGAGGTTCGAGGCCTCAGCGATCGTCAGGCCCTTGCGAAGCAGGGCCCGGTAGGTCCTGTAGGGGGTCTGTGATGCGTCCGGCGTTGGGATCGTGGGCGGCAGCATCGCCGAGGTGGCTTCGACGCCAGCCGCGGCCACGGAGCGCCCCGCGCGTCGTCCCGATGACGAGGCGCGGTGACAGGATCGCGCGAGAGCCCGTGATCCTCGAGGCCCCTGCCCTGCCATATCCCAACATGGCCCCCTTGTCCCAGTGCGACCGTCCGGTTGGTCCGGTGCGGTATTGGCATGTTCGTTTCGGATGTCGACTGTTGCGATGGCCCGGCGGTCCCGGTGGACCCGGTACTTTCCTGGTACTGCGATCTCATCCATCGACCGGATCAGTCAAAGCCCCCCGGCTAGACTTCCGAGCGTGCGGGTCAGGACCTTCGAACTGCGGTTGATCGGTGTCGCGCTCGTTGTCTGTTGGACGCTGACGGCGGCCCTCGTGTTGCTTGCCTACCGTCCCGGGGGGCCGATCGACGTCATCGTCGGTGTCCTGGCGTTCGTTCCGCTGGGGATCGCAATCCTCGGCGTGGTCTGGCCACCGGTCGTCCACGGCCGTCGCTCGTTCCCCGCCATGGTCTGGCTGGGGATCGGCGCGCTGCTCGTGCTCGTACCGTCGGTGGTCGGGCTCGTCGTGCAGCTACGTGCCCTCGGGTCGCAGACGCTGCTGCCCTCACTCGAGGCCGCCTATCCGTGGCTCCTCGCGCTCGCCGCCACGAGCCTGTTCACCGGCTTCGGGCTCGCCCGACGGATCCCCGGGCAGACCGCGATGCGCCGCCGCCGGCTCGTCCGCGGGATCCTGGTGGCCGCCGGCCTGACTGCGCTGACGAGCGTGCTCCTCGGCGGCGCCGCCGTGGCCAACGACATCGCCCTGCGGGATCGCACGCAGGTCGCCTCGCGCTTCGGGCCAACCGACCCGGATGCCCAGCCCGAGCTGTGCACCGGGCCGTTGTCCGTCGGACCCGCCGCCGACGTGACCCTGCACCTGTCGGGGGATGTCGATCTCCGGCCGCTCGGCTCGGTCGAGCTGGCGGGACAGCGATCCGGCGGCGACTACCGCTGGCTCGCGTATGTCGCCACGGATCGCGAGCTCGGCAGTCATGGTCGCGCGCAGATCGACGGGACGAGCTGGGTCTACCGCGCCGATGGCGGCTGGCGCGCCGCTCACGAAGCAGATCCAGGCCAGTACACGCTCGATCGCACGCTGGCCGAAACCGTCCTGAGTCCCGGGTTCCGCGCCACCGCGGAGGACCGTGGGGTCGAGGTGATCGAGGGCGCCCGCGCCCGGCGCTGCCGCGTCGCAGTCGACGGCGACACGTTCGTGTCCGCCGTGCCGCAGGTGCGCTGGCTGGTGGGCGACGCCGACCTGCACCGCTGGCGCGGCCAGCTCGACTACTGGGTCTTCCTCGACGGCGAGCTCGGCCAGGTCGCGGGCAGCGTCAACGGCGATGCGGCCGGGATCAAGCCGGCCGCACTCCTGGGGACGATCGAGCTCCGCATGACAGCCACCGACCGGGACCAGGATCCGGTCATCCAGCCGCCGCGGCCATGACGTTCGAGGAACCGTCTGACCGCTACGCGGCAAAGCGCGACCGGCTGGCACGCCTCGTCCGGGTCGTGTCGGTGCTGCGCGCCCATCCGGACGGCATCAGGCCGGCCGAGATTGCCCGGCGGATCGACGTCTCGCCACGGACGGTGTATCGCGATCTCAAGGCGATCGACGAGGAGATCGGCGTCGCCGTCTGGTCGGAGGATGGCAAGTGGGGCGTCGTCGGCGACGAGTTCCTGCCGGCCCTCAAGCTCACCCTGACCGAGGCGCTGGCCGTCGTGCTGTCGGCCCGGCTGATGGTCCGCTATGCCGACAAGTACGACGCCGACCTTGCCGCGGCGTTCGAGAAGCTCCAGGAGGTGCTGCCGCCGCCGCTCGCGGAGCACGTCAACCGGACGCTCAGCGTCCTTGCCGGCCATCCCCGCGACGAGGAGTTCAGCCGGCGGGTCCACCTCCTCGCCCGTGCCTGGGCGGAACGGCGCGTCGTGGAGCTCGCCTATGAGCCCGCGCCGTACGCCCCCGACGCGGCACCGCGCAGGGCGGTCGTCCACCCGTACCTCATCGAGCCGTCGCTCCAGACCCATGCGCTGTACCTGATCGGCTGGGACGAGACCCGGAACGGGCTGCGCACGTTCAAGGTCGAGCGCATCCGCGACGTCGCCTTGACCCCGCGGACATTCGAGCCGCCGGAGCCCGGCACCGCCGAGGCGGGCACGATCGAGACGACCCTCCAGCGGGCATGGGACATCATCGCGGACCAGCCCCCGGTTGAGGTCGTGCTGCGCTTTGCGCCGGCCGTCGCCTCGCGTGTCCTCGAGGCAACCTGGCACCCGAGCCAGCGCGTCGAGCGGGAGCCGGACGGATCGTTGGTGTGGCGGGCGACGGTCGCCGGCACGATCGAGATCCGGCTATGGATCCTGCAGTGGGGAGCCGACGTCGAAGTCCTCGAACCGCCCGGGCTGCGGGCCGACGTCGCCGGCACCCTCGAGCGCGCGATCGCCGCCTACCGGACCTGACGCCCCCGTTCGGCGAACGGGATCGCAAGGCCCCCGCAAGGTCCCGGGCGGGAACTGCAAGCCATCGACCACACCCGAGGGGTAGCCTTTCCGGCGACGCGACGCCCCATGCGTCCCCCCACCCCACCTGTCGGACGCGATCCCCAACTGCGTTCGCATCAGCTCCCGTTCTCACCGTGGCCCCAACACGTTGAGGTACTGCCCACATGACCAGCACGGCACGACGCCGGGGCTTGTTTGCTGCGCTCAGCGCGGCCATGCTCGCCGGCTTCTTCACGGTTTCCAGCCCCGCACCGGCCAATGCCGGGACCACCTCCACCGAGCGCGCGGTGCTCAGCTGGATCAACGCCGACCGCGAAGCGCGCGGCCTGCGCGCGTTTCGACCGTGGACGACCCTGAACGACATCGCCGGGATGCGTGCGAAGCGGATGGCGGCTGCCAACGTCATGAGCCACACGATCAGCGGCAACCTCGCCAGCCAGCTCAAGGGCGACGGCGTCCGCTACTACAGCAAGGGCGAGAACGTCGCCTACACGAGCATGTACTCGGGCCGCGATGCCGCCCGGCACATCTACCGGATGTGGAAGGCGAGCTCGATCCACTGGGCGCAGATGATGAGTCGCAAGTTCAACTACATCGGGGTCGGCCTGTCCTACCGGTCGAGCAACGGCCGGACGTTCGCGGCCCTGGTCTTCACGGAGTCGCCCGACCATACGCGACCGAAAGCCTCGATCACCGGGAAGTCACGCAGCGGTAACGACATCACCTGGACATGGCGCGGCTCGGACGTTCGGCTCCAGACGCACACCTCCGGCTTCCGCGACTTCGACATTCAGTACCGGGTCGACGGCGGGTCGTGGAATCTCGTCCGGAACAACATCACCGCCACGACGCTGACGGCCAAGGATCGCGCGGGTGGCCACACCTACTTCCTGAGGGTGCGCGGCCGGGACAAGGCCGGTAACGTTGGCGTGTGGAGCGCCGCATCGAAGGTCGCAGTGCCGTAGCCGGACCCACCCGCCGTCACCCGTTCGCGGCCGTCAACCTCATCAGCGACCCGATCCACGGGTACCTCGAGCTCACCAAGCGACTGACGGCCGACGCGTCAGCCGCAGCCGGGCTGCCGGCCGAGGACGTCGCCGAGGAGGACCTGCTCGACACCGCGTGGCTGCAGCGGCTCCGCCGCATCAGCCAGCTCCAGAGCGCGCGCTGGGTCTTCCCGACCGCCGAGCATTCGCGCTTCACCCACGGCCTCGGCGTCATGCACGAGGCCGGCCTGTGGGCGCGTTCCCTCTATCCGAGCCTGCGGGCAGCGCTGCTGGCGGCCGGCGAGAGCCCGATCCCGTCCGAAGGGCTCGTGGTGGAGACGCTGCGGGTCGCTGGTCTGCTCCACGACGTCGGACACGGGCCGTTTGCCCACTTCTTCGACGATCACGTGCTGGCCGCGTTCAGCCCGCCGGCCGATCCGCGCCGCGATGTCCCCAAGCGGCTGACCCACGAGGACCTCTCGCAGCGGATCATCGAGGACGAGCTGGGCTCGCTCATCGGCGGGCTGCGTCGCGCACCCGGCGCGGTCCCCGACCGGGACGCCCTGGCCGATGACGAGCGGATCGACCCGCGCTGGGTGTCGTTCCTCGTGTCGAAGCCAGCCCTTGCCGATCCGTCGATGCCGCGCTGGGTCTGCTGGCTGCAACCGCTCCTGTCGGGCGTCTTCACCGTCGACAACATCGACTACGTCCGCCGGGACGCCTACCTGATCGGCGTTGCCACGGGTCCGGTCGACATCGAGCGGCTCCGCCGCTACACGTTCGTCGGCGAGCGCGGCCTGACGCTCTACGAGCCGGGCATCGGCGCGCTCGAGATGTTCCTCACGGCACGGCTGTTTCTCTACCAGCAGGTGTACTTCCATCGGACGGTTCGCGCGATCGACCTCGACCTGCGCGAGGTCTTCGGGCCATCGATCCGGGCGATCTTTGGCGACGGCTCACCGGCCGAACGGCTGCCCGCCTACGCCGACCTCGACGAGTACGCCCTGCTCCACCAGGCCGCCCGCTGGGCGCGCGGCGAGTCGGTCAGCGGCCCGGGTGACGGCGCGCCCGAGCCGGGCGATGGGCGGGTCACGCCGGCCGTCGCCGAGACGTGGCAGGCGATCCTGCTGCGCCGGCCGCACTGGCGTTCCGATGCGGAGTTCCGTGCGGAGTACGAGGCGGGCGGGCGGCCCGAGGACCAGATCGCGGCCCTCGGCCGGCCGGAACCCGGGCACATCGAGATCGACCTCGCAGAGGTGGACGCGCGGCCGGCCGACGCGACCGCCGGCGATTCGCTGCTGGCGGTCGAGGGGCGGGACGGTGGACCGGGAATGCCCGTCAGCCAGGCCCTGCGGCGAATGCCGGCGTACGCCCTGATCGCACGACGCTACCGGCGGCACGACCGGGCGCGCTGAAGGGCCGCCCGCGATCCCCCGGTCAGTTTCCCGGCTGCATCGACGCCGGTGAGATGCCCTTGCGATATGGCAGCACCAGCAGCGGGTTCGCCCGGGCGACCTCCCAGCGCGGCAGCTTCAGCCGCTTGGCGGTGTCCGGGTGCAGCCCGAACCGCTTCGTTTCGTCCGGACTGAACAGCCCGTAGTGGAGGTGGCAGCCGGACGCCCGCCCGGTGTCGCCTTCCCAGCCGATCAGCTCCCCCGCCTTGACGACGTCGCCTGCCTTGACGCGCACCTTCGCGAAATGCGCGTAGATGCTGCGATACCCGTTGCCATCGTCGATCACGACGACGATCGGCAGCGTGTCCCAGAGGTCCTTCTTGTTCAGCCGTCGGTAGTACGGCGCCAGGTCGCCGATCCAACCCACGTAGTCGTCGAAGTGGCGGCCCGCGGCAAGAACGGTACCGCGGTGAGCTGCGCGGATCCGGTCGCCGCAGGACGTCGCGATGTCGATCCCGTCGTGGAACCGCTCACCCTTGACCAGGCGACTTCCCCAGCCCGAGTGCTCGAAGCCGAGCGTCAGGCGACCCTTGAGCGGCCAGACATAGCCGGCGAGGTCCTCGACTGGCGCCGGCGTCGGAACGGGGGTTGGCGTCGAAACCGGGGTCGGCGTGGGCATGAGGACCGGGTTGAGTGGGACCGCCGTCGGCCGCGGTCGTGGGTTCGGCTCAGGAGTCGCTCGCGTGACATGGGTGGGGCCTGCGACACGATCGCCGAGAGCCGGGGCGTCGGTGGGCGCGTTGCCGGCGACGTCGGCGGCGGTCAACCCGGCCGCGGGGGCGGGAAGACCGTTGATTGCGGTGAACGCAACGACGAGGGACGCGAGGAAGAGGACGGCCACGGCGATCCGTGACGGCCGCCCCAGGCGGGATCGGATGGGCACGGGGCGGTGTTTACCACGAGAAGCGCAAACCTCGCAACCCGTCGGAGGGACCAGACGGGTCAGCCGCCTGCGATCACGACGATGACGAGCGCGAGGAAGACGAGGTAGAAGGCACCACCGACGAGCAGATTCCGCCCGCGCAGCGAGCCTCGCCGGGCCAGCGGGAGGAAGATGGCGGCCGTCGACAGGAAGGCGATGCCCGCCGAGGCGAAGGCCGTGTATGAGCCCTCGCCGATGTGCCACGCGCTCGACGCGAAGACGAGGGCGAAGAACGTCGGGATGGTCGATTGGAAGACCATCGCGCCGGTGATGTTGCCCATCGACAGGGTGTCCTTGTTCTGGCGCACCCAGATGATCGAGTTGAACTTCTCGGGGAGCTCGGTCGCGATCGGCGCCACGACGAGTGCCAGCAACAGCTCGTCGACGCCGAGGGCGGCGGCCACCTGTTGGACGCCGTCAACGAAGAAGAAGGCCCCGGCGACGATGCAGCCGAGGGCCACCGCAACCTGGACATAGACGATCCGCAGGCGCGGCGTCGTCGGGTCGTGCCGATGACCCGGGCGGTCGAACCGATGGAAACGCAGCGGCGCGAGGTCCTCGACTTCGATGTCGGGATCCGCCACGAAGTGGCCGCGCACGTACCAGGCGTAGATGGCGATGAGCCCAAAGCCCACGATCCACTTCGGCCATACCGGCTCGAGCGGCAGGAACGCCGCTCCAACCGCGATCGCATAGCAGATCGCGAAATAACGGACGTCGTGGAGGAGCGTGGGAGCGTCGATGCGCATGTCCTCGCCGGTCGGGCGCCGGCGGCGGAATGCGAGGACGCCCATCCCGGTCACGAACATCGCCAGCGTCGCGAGCATGAACGGCGCCCCGAGGATCGCCCCGATGCCGACCGCGTGCGAGGCCTCGCCGCCACCGGCGAACAGGATCGCGATGATCGGGATCATCGTTTCGGGCAAGGCAGTGCCGACGGCCGCGAGCACCGAACCCACGGCGCCCTCGGCAAGATCGAGCTTGCGCCCGACCCATTCGATGCCGTTGGTGAAGAGCTCGGCGCCGATCAGGATGACGATCAACGCGATCACGAGGATCAGGACGGCCAAACGCGGACTCCTGGCGACCGCGTCAGGACATCCCGGGCGGTCGTACGTCGAGGGGATGCGCCGGCATGCTGGGGTCGGCCGGTGCGCTGATCCAACATAACGTGTCGGGCGGAATCGCCCGGCGCCGGATCCGCAGCGCGGGCATGCTGAACTCACCGTGCGCGACCTGCAGCCGCTCGAATCAGGCCCTCTCCGCGTCCAGGCGGTGGCAGAGCTGGACGCCGCCGAGTCGTGACGCCGCTCGAAGGCCTGGCGGTCCTCATCGCCGGCATTGCCGCGGGAGCACTGAACACGATCGTCGGCTCCGGCTCGCTGCTGACGTTCCCGACCCTGCTCGCCGTCGGCCTTCCGCCGATCACGGCCAATGTGTCGAACACGATCGGGCTCGTTCCGGGCGGGATCAGCGGGACGCTGGGCTACCGGCGCGAGCTGGCGGGCCAGCGGGATCGCCTCGTCCGGCTCGGAATCCCGGCACTCCTGGGCGGGACGCTCGGTGCGGCCATCCTGCTCGTGCTGCCGCCGGCTGCGTTCGAGGTGATCGTGCCGTTCCTGCTGCTGTTCGCTGCCGGGCTGACAGCCATCCAGCCGTGGCTCACGCGCCGCCTGGAAGTGGTGCGGTCGCGGCCCGCACACGACAACCCGCTGGTGGCGCTCGCCGTGTTCGCGACCGGGATCTACGGCGGCTACTTCGGCGCGGGGCAGGGCGTGATCCTGATGGCCTTCCTGCTCGTGCTCGTCCACGACGACCCGCAGCGGCTGAACGGCCTCAAGAACGGGCTCATCGTCCTGGTCAACGCGATCGCGGCAGGCATCTTCGTCCTCGTCGCGCCCGTCGACTGGAGCGCGGTGGCGATCCTCGCGGTTGGCTCGGTCGTCGGCGGGCTGCTCGGCGCCGGCGTCGGGCGACGGCTGTCGCCGGAAGCCCTGCGCGCCGCGATCGTGATCGTGGGCACGGTCGTTGCCCTGCGGATGCTGTTCCCGGGCTAGACGAGGGTCAGCCCGGGACGGGTCGGTAGGTGACGCAGCACCAGCCCGGCTGGGGATCGAGGACCGGTTCGTAGGTCGTCGCCTTCGTCCCGTCGACGATGCCTTCGGCCATCGACAGGTTCATGCCGCAGACCAGGTCCCGGTGCTCGTCGACGAGCGCGTGGAACGGACAGTTGCGCAGGCGGATCGTGCCGTCGGCCTCGGCCCGCGGTTCGTAGCCGGCCGCATCGAGGACGGACTGAAGGGCCTTCGTTCCGCGTGACCGCGGAGGGCGACTGTCCCGCGCGAGCCGCTCCCCCGTGTCGTGGGCGACATCCTCGAGCCGCTCCGCCCCACCGGCCTCGAGGGCACGCGCGAACAGGTCCGCCGCGAACCCGTAGCGCCGCGCCGGGACGGAGACCTCCACGTCGCGCGACGAGCGCCGGTACAGCTTCGCCGGCCTGCCGGCGCCGGGACCCGACCGTCCGGTGAGTCGCCGGTACTCGGCGTCCAGCAGGCCGGCCCGGACGAGTCGCTCGAGATGGAACGCCGCGAGCGCCCGCGAGATGCCCACGGCCGCTGCCGCTTGGTCACGCCCCACGGCGTCGGGCTGGGCAGCAACCCAGTCGTAGAGGCGGCGCCGAGCCGGTTCGTTGAGCAGGGCAACCGCCTCGATGTCGGCCGCGCGCGGGTCATCCATCCCGCCCATTCTATCGATAGTCACGTTTAGCACAAGAGTTGACAGGCCGGAGCCGCGACTGTATAGATAGCGCATGCTATCGATAGACGCACTCCGGGACGCCGCCCGCCGGCTGAGCGGCATCCCGACCGTCGTCGCCATCGGCCTGCTGGTGATCGTCATGGGCGTCGGCATCGATCTCGGTGTCCACACCCTCGCGGTCCACGACCACGCCGATGGTGGGTTCGATCCCAGCGAGCACATGGCCCATCTCGTCGTCGTGGTGGGCATGGCAATCACGCTGGCGGGTGTCGTTGCCGACGGCGTCCGCCGCCAGGTCCGGTCGACCTCGTCGTCGGCCGACGAAAGGAGTACCCGCGATGCCGTTCGGTGACTTCGTCAACCAGATCCCGGCCCCGATCTTCCTGCTGATCCACCTCACCGCGTTCCTGATCGGTGCGTTCTTCGCGTGGCGCTCGTTCAGTGTCGGCGCCAGCCTCCTCGGTTGGGCGTTCAGCCTGTTCGCGCTCGCCGAGATCAGCTACATGACCTACCACCTCGACTGGACGGTCTTCCTCTTCGCCCACACGGTGAGCGAGGTTCTCGATCTGCTGGCCTTCATCCTCGTGTTCGTCGCCGCGACCCAGACCGTCGCGAAGACGGCCGCTGCTCCAAGCCGTTCGTGACGCGAACCACTGCCCGGAGCGCGATGGCGGCCCTTGGACTCGTCGCCGTCGTCGCGCTCGCTGGATGCACCGCGGACGCCGGTTCGGGCACACCCGTCCCGACCGATCAGGTCGACATGCCTCGCTCGTACCGGTTCGCTCCGGCCGCCATCACGGTACCCGCCGGCACGACGGTCACCTGGACGAACAACGACCAGTTCACGCACTCGGTCCGGCTTCCGGAGGCCGAGGCCCAGGACATGGTCGTGAGGCCGGGCGAGACCGCGGAACACACCTTCCAGGCGCCGGGCAGCTACCCGTACACCTGCACGTTCCACCCCAACGACATGACCGGGACCGTCGTCGTCACCGCCGACTGACGAGGTCCCCGAAGGAGCCCCCGAATGCCCAAGCTGCTCGTTCGATCGGTCGCCGCGGTGGCGATCACTCTCGCGATCTTTGCCGGCACGGTCGTCGCCAGTGGCGGTCCGCACGCCCATGGCACAGCCGACGGCGCGGCAGCCGCTGGTGGCGCCGTCGCGGCCCGCGCACGGTTCCACGACGCGATGCGCCAGCTGTGGGAGGACCACATCACCTGGACGCGCCTGGTGATCGTGAGCGCGGCCACGTTGCCCGACGCCCTGCCTGACCTTGACCCCACGGTGCAGCGCCTGCTGCGCAACCAGGACGACATCGGCGATGCGATCAAGCCGTTCTACGGCGACGCCGCCGGCGAGGAACTCTCGCGCCTGCTGCGCGAGCACATCACGCTGGCCGCCGAGCTCATCGCCGCGGCGAAGGCCGGTGACGCGGACGCCGTCCAGGCGACATCCGCGGCGTGGTACGCCAACGCCGACGAGATCGCCGATTTCCTCGCTGCAGCGAACCCGAAGCACTGGCCGGCCACCGAGATGCGGGCGATGATGCGCGAGCACCTCGACCTGACGCTGGCCGAGGCAGTCGCGCGGCTCGAGGGCCGCTACGCGGACGACATCGCGATCTACGACGAGATCCACGTCCAGATCCTGGGCATGGCCGACATGCTCAGCGACGGGATCATCCGCCAGTTCCCCGCCAAGTTCGCCAAGTAGTCCTCGAAAGACACGTGACTCGGGGCGGACCCGTCACCCGCCCCGTCACACGGGCGGCATCGAAGCTGGGCGACGAGAGCCGAACGCCCACGCTCGAGGAGCGCCGCCATGACCAGCACGACACATCCGCGCCACCCGCACGGCGCTCAACCCACGGTCCCGGTGGGCGCCCTCCGACATGTCGCAGCCATGCCTCTTCGATTTGGTCGGTGGCTCGGCGCCGGCGCCGCGAAGTTCCGGTACTCCGGCCAACTCGGCGCGAGTGTCGACAAGGAGATCGGCCGAGGGACCGGGGGACGCATCTGATGCCTGACCTCTTGCTCGATCGACGTCCTTCAGGCAAGGATTCGTCCTGGCGAGTCGCGACGTTCCCGTCGCGACTACCGAGCGACGAAGGGGCGCGGGGCGTGGGGACGATCGGCATCCACCTGCTGGGTGCGCCCTGGATCGAGGTCGACCGGGAGCGCACTGTCGGGCCGCGAGGCTGGAAGGCGTGGGCGCTCCTCGCGTATCTGATCGTCACCGGGGCCCCGGTTCCGCGCGAGCGCCTCGCCGAGCTTCTGTTCGCCGACGCCGATGACCCGCTCGGTGCACTGCGCTGGAATCTCGCCGAGCTGCGCCGGTCGCTCCGGCCGGCGATCGAGATCGGCGGCGATCCGGTCGTCCTTGCGCTGCCTGCCGACGCGTTCGTCGACGTGCTGGCCCTCGGATCGGCAACCTGGGTCGAAGCGGTCCAGGTCCCGGCGCTCGGACAGGATCTCCTCGAGGGGATCGACGTCCAGGCCGGCGCCGCCTTCGAAACCTGGCTCCGCGCGGAGCGGCGACACGCCGCCAGCGTTTCGGCCGCGGTGCTGCGCGAGGCCGCCACGGCGCGTCTCGCGATGGGCTGGCCCGATCAGGCGCTCGCCCTCGCCACGAGGCTCGTCGCGCTCGACGAGTTCGACGAGGAGGCGAACATCCTGATGATCCGCACCTACCTCGCGATCGGCGCGGAACAGCGTGCCCGAGAGCACCTCGAATTCGGCGGCGGCCAGGATCCGCGATGAGCTCGGCACCGATCCGTCCCCGGCGCTCATGCTCGCGATCGACAACGCCTCGCAGTTCGCGCTCCCAAGCCAGTCGTGGGTCCAGGGCTCAGCGGCCGGCGAGTCGCTGATCACGGCCGGCGAGGCGGCCGTCAGTGCCGGTGTCTTCGATGCGGGGCTCGAGATCCTGCGCCGCGCGGTGGTCGTGGCGCATGAGGCGGGCGATGCCGAGCTGGAGGCGAGGGCCCTGATCGTCCTTGGAACGGCATTCGTGCACTCGGGCCGCGGGCGCGGCAGCGACGGTGCGACGGCGTTGCATGCCGGCCTGCAGATCGCCGAGCGCGTGTCCGCTGATGGCCTTGTCTCCGCAGCCAGTCGCGAGCTGGGCTACTTCGACATGAAGCAGGCCCACTACGAGCGTGCCGCTGCATGGCTGGAGCGCGCCGTCGGCAGTGCCCCGGACCGCGGCAGTGTTGCGGCCGCCGTGGCGATCCAGGGCGTCGTCAACGCCGACCGCGGCATGACCGCCGGCGGAGCCGCCCTGCTTGCCGAATCGCGCGAAATCGCCGCCGCCCTGGACAAGCCTCGGCTCGAAGCCTGGTCGCTGGCCTTCCTCGCACGCGGCCATCTGCTGCGCGAAGAATTCGACGAGGCTCGGGCGATATGCCGCTCGCTCGGTCGAGATCAGTCGGAGCGCTGGGTGGATCACCTTCCTGCCGCATCCGCAGTCGCTGCTCGCAACGGCGGACCTCGAGCTGGGCGACATCGAGGAGGCGAGCGCGGCGTTCGAATCCGCCTTCGCGCTCGGCTGCCAGATGGCGGACCCGTGCTGGGAGGGCCTCGCCGCGCGCGGCATCGGCCTCGTCCACCGCGCACACGGCCGGGTCGACGAGGCGATCGCATGGCTCGACGACGCCCGGACGCGCTGCATCCGGATCCCCGACGCCTACCTGTGGGTGCACGCCTGGTGCCTGGACGCCCTCTGCGCGGTCGCGATCGAGGCGGGTGTCCGTCAGGCGAGCGATTGGGTGAACGACCTCGAGCTGGTGGCCGCGCGAACCGGCATGAACGAGATGATCGTGCGGGCGCAGCTCCATCGAGCCCGGCTCGGGGATGACCGAGCGGTAGCGACGGCGCGTCTCTTTGCCGACCGGATCGACAACCCGCCGTCCTCGAGCGCCTCGCCGCGCTCGAACGTCAGCCCGCCGAAAATCCTCGGCCACTTCAGGCGCATCATCGTCGTCAGGTGGACTCGCCAAGTGCGAGGAAGGAGGCGACGTGAATGACCATGATCTCGAAGGAAATGGAGGCGGCGCGGTTGGCGGCCGGCGAACCCTCAACGGGCTGCTCGAACGCCTGGCGGAACTCATCAGCGCGAGAGGCAACCCGTCCAGGCCGTCTTCGGAGACCCGATCCGACGGGACGAACCTGACGAGTCGTGCCCGTCGGCCAACTGCGTGGGATTCGGCGGCGGTGGCGGCCGATCGGAGGCCGGGCCGTCAGGTCCCGGGGCCGGCTCTGGTGGTGGGTGGGCGGCGGCGCGGCCGATGCAGGCTGACAGCCCACCTCGGCCGGTTGGGCGGTCGGCGAGGCCGATAGACTGCTGGCCTGCCGTGTCGACACCCTCGTCCCCCCGGGCCGCCCTCTGACCCCGGAGGACGTTGATCGAGTCGCGGCCATCGCCGATCCGGTGATCCGCAACCTCCAGATCACGCAGGCCTATCACGAGCTTTCGGCCGCGGCGGCGGCGCGCCTCGGCCAGGTCGCCAACTGGTGCACCTTCGCGACGTGGGCATCGAAACAGGCCGGACGGACGATCCGGAAGGAGGATCTCCAGCGCAGTCTCGAGGCGGCGTTCCGATCGTCGCCGACCGCGGCTAGTGCTGCGAGCGAGGTCACGACGCAGGCGAGCCGATTTGGCGCGAACATCCCGTGTCAGCGATTCGCTCGCGTCCGTCTGGAGAGTCGTCGATCCGGCAGCCGCGCTGGATCGGGCGAGCGCCGCCGTTGCCCGTGGCAACCTCCGGGTGTTCGAGGAGATCGGCCGCGAGTTCGCGCGCTTCGATGTCGAATGCGGCCCTGATGCGACCATCGACGCGGACACCCTCGTCCGGTTCGTGGAGCGGCTCGAACCGGGCGAGCCCCCGGACGGGCAGCGTTACCTGCGCCAGGCGTTCTCCCGCTACCATCGGGCGCGCTTCGAAGTCGATCCGGGCACGCGCGCGCAGTTCATCTTGCTCGCCAACCTGGAGATCGGCTTCCATGAGCAGACCCGTCTCCAGCCCGAGATCGCGGAGGCGCTCGACCTGCCGTCGTGGATCCACGCGCCAGCGGGATCGCGTCGTCACGGCCCTGTTCCGGATGCCGGATGGATCGTTCGACTGCGCGTTTTGATCGCCCGGCTGATCGGCGACGCCGCTACTGATCTCGCCATCGACCCGCTGGTCCTCGAGGAGCAAGCGCTCGTCCGACGCGTCCTGACTCGCCACCTCATGTCCATCGAGCTCGGGACCGCCGTCCGCCTTCAGCTCGGCGAGGATCTCGGCGGCGGTTTCCCGCTGTCACTTCGGGAGATCGTCCTCCCCGAGCTCCGCGATCTACTCGATCGGATCGATCCGACGCCTGACAGCCCGCGGGAATCCGGCGCTCTCGACTGGGCCGATCTCGCCGATCGCGTGCATTTCATCGCCGAGATGTTCCGGTGCTTCCAGGAGTCGGCGTTCCTGTTCGAGCAGCCCTTCACGCCGGCGCAGCTGGAGCAGCTTGACGCCGGCGAGCGACCGGCCGATCCGCTCTGACGACCGCGCCCCCGCCCGCTGGCGCGAAGGTGGCGGCGGAAGCGGGCCGCGTTGACGGCGAGGTCGCCGGCCTGTTCAATACCGGATGCCGTGAGATCGGTGCGCATCCTCGGTCCGAAATGACTCAGTCGCTCTGGCACGCACGATCGGCCGCCCGTAGCTCAATGGATCAGAGCGACTGACTTCGGACTAGCCAACGCTGAACGCTGTGCCTCCCCGAGTAGCTACCTGGGCGAATTGCGCCGAGTTATCCACTCCCATCAAGTCGCCACGGCGGGCTGCGGCGACTTGATGGCCTCGTCGAGCTGCTCGCCGACGACGCCATCGTGTACGCAACGGCCGCGACAAGGTCCCCGGTACTACGAGCCGATCGTCGGCGCCAACAAGGTCGCCGAGGTGTTCACCCGGATGGGCCAACAGATGCAGGCAATGGGCGCGACGCTTGAGCCCCACCGGATCAACGGTCAGCTGAACGTGCTCTTCCCCTGGCCCGCACGCTGGCGTCTTTTCGGTAATGTCGATCGAGGTCGTCGTCGGCCGGGTCGCGACGATCCGCTTGGTCGTCAACCTCAGAAAGCTCGGCCACTTCGGCCCGGTCGAGAGCGTGCGCGACGTGCTCGACGCTAACGACAGTCCCGCGGACCAGCGACAAGCCGGCGCTATTTGGTCACGCTCACGAAGAAGAGCTCAGCCACCTCTTGACGAGGCTCGGGGTCGACATCCTGCTCGCCGTTGGCGCGGACGACCGTGACGGTGTAGTGGTACTTCGTGTCGACCGGACGGCCCAGGATGACGTCGTCGATCGGGTGGTCCAGGCGGACGCTCTCCTCGAGGTGGCCCTCGTGGAGGTCGGCCGTGTCGCCGCCGTCGAACGTGACGAGGATGTGGAGGATCTGTTCGTCCTCTCGCCCGGTGACCGGCTGGAAGAGCGTGGCGACCGCCTTGACCGTGACGATCCGGTAGAACTCGACCGTCGTCCGGTCCAGGATCGAATCCCAGATCGCGGCCGGGTCCGGGATGATCTCCACGCCGCCGACCCCGAACTCGACGCTCGCGCCGTCGATCGAGGCGATCGCCGTCTGCGGGGCGACCTCGAGGCGCACCGTCTCGCCGGGCAGGAGCCGATCGAGCGGGAGCTGGTCGCCGACGATCATCCCCGGGGTTGGGCGTCGCCCTTGACGATCGTGGCATCGAGCGTCGGGACGCTGACCGGGCTCTCGATCTCGTTGCGGACGAGGACCGCGAGCGTGCCGTTGGTCCCGGCCGACGCTTCGTACGAGAACAGCTCGCCCTGCAGGTCGTCCATCCTGGCCACGAACGGGATGACCTCGGTGTCTTCGTCGGGCACATCGATCTCGACACGGCCGATGAACAGCGACGCGGTCCGGCTGTACATCGCATCGAACAGGAGCCGGAAGTCGCCGAGCGTCATCGCCAGCGTGTCCTTGAGCGATCCCTGCAGGACGACGGACGCCGTCGGTCGCGCTTCCTGGGTGGACCCGGACTCGGTCGGCCGGTCGATGAAGAAGCGGACATCGCTCGAGAGCAGCGGCTGGAACTCGACCCGCTCGGCATCGAACCTCGCGTCGGCGAGCAGCTTCGCCGACGCGTCCTTGAGCCGGTTGGGGTCGGTGAACGGGGCGACGACATAGTCGAAGACCACGTCGGTGTCCTCGCCGTCGGGGCGCGTCGTGACCCGGACGGTGACGAAGGGCGTGAACGGCGCGTCGCGCCGCCGGGCGATCTTGAATTGATCGGGGAAGACGTACACGACGTATGGGCGCGAGGCATCCTGCAGGTAGGTGTGGAACGTGCCCTGCCACTGCACGCGGTAGCGGATCAGCTGGTTGTTGCCACTCGACGGGGTCAGTCCCGAGAACACGTAGCCGTGTAGGGCCGGCGAGAAGACGAACGGATCCGGCGCGACGATCTGCTCGAGCTCCGACCGCACGGACCGGAAGGGCGGGATGGTCGGTTCGGGGATGGGGAACCGCGGCCGGGGCCGGACGACGACGTTGTCGGACAGGACGACGTCATCGATGGGGCGCCGCGGCTGGAGGACCCCGTCGTCATCGACCGGGAATTGCCTCGCCCGGAGGCCGCCGTCATCGATGGCGAGCCTCGCCGACACGAGCCGGTCCGCCTCGCGAAGGGCGACCGATCTGGTCAGAACAGCGGTGTTGACGAGCGCGGGCTGCGTGACGGCCGCCAGCGTGTTGACGATCGGTTTCGGGTCCGGCTCGGGCGGGTAGGTCCACTCGATCGGCTTGTCGAGGATCGGCGTCCCGACGAACTGGCGGGCCGGCGGCCACTCGACGGCTGGCCGCCACGGGAGCGCGAAGACCGGTCCCCCGTCGGTCGGCGGTGGCGTCTCGTTCGGCACCGAGACGTCGAACGTCCGGCGGACGATGAGTCGACACTGGCGACCGGGCTCCGTCATCGCGCGGTAGACGTCATCGCGTTCGGCGAGCGTCGCGAACGCGACCGACGCCGTGAGGACCTCCCCGTTCCGCGTGACGTCCGTGAACTCCAGCCGCTTCCGAAGCGTAGCGTCCGCGGACACGAGGAAGTCGAGGACGAGCCCGACCGTATGCGGGTACTCCTCGGCGTCGCGGGCCGCCTCGGCGATGGCGGGCGCCGGGATGGCGACGAGGTTGACCTCGAGGCTCGACGTCGCCTCGCTCTGGGTCATCGCGATCCGGTAGCGCTGCTTGCCGGACACCGTCCGGACGTCGAGGACATAGCGGGGCACGAACAGTTTGCGGGTGGCATCGGCGACGCGCGTGTAGAGCACCTCGTCGGTCGGCTCCTGGACGGGGCTCGTCCCGACCGGCTCGACCGCGGTCTCCGGCGTGACGGGGTCCGATTCGAGGCGTCGCACGGTCTCGTGGCGGGCGATCTCGCGCAGGGCGGTGCCGACCGGGCGGCGACCGCCCGCTCGACGGCGAGATCCTGGAGCTCCGAGCTGAAGATGGCGAGCTCCTCCCGCCCGCTCATCACCTCCAGCCAGGAACGATCGTCGCCACCGAACGGCCGATACCGGAATCCCGACGCGAACGGGGAGGGCGGCATGCCAGCGGTACGTGGCGATGGGATCGGAGAGCGTGAACGCGAGCGACTCGATGTCGTTGGCATCGTCCGAGCCGATCGGCTGGACCTGGATGGCGCGCCGATTTGCGCCATCGTCGAAGACGCAGCGGATGTCGATCCGCTGCGGTCCGTAGCTCGGGAACGACGTGACGTCCAGCCGCACGTTGGGCGAGTCGAATGGACCGATGCGCAACGCGGCGCCCGACCCGTCGAGAGCGACGGCTGCGCCTTCGATGCTCAGGCCCAGCCGGTCGCGAGGCACCGCGATCCCGATCGATCGACGGTCCATGTCGAGCGCGAACCGGGTCGAGGACGAGCCCCCGGCCATCTCGTAGGTGCACGTGCCGCTGACCGTAGCGAGCGCCGCCAGTGCCGGCGTGATCTCGATGGTCGCGATGTCGATCGGGAAGTCCGCGGTTGACAGGTGCAGGATCCGGTCGGTCCCGCAGGACTCCGGCCCGTCCAGCTGCATCACGCCTCCGTCGCCGGACAGCACGGCGAAGGTCGTGTACTGGTAGCGCCGTGGCTCACCGGGCGACAGCTTGACGTCGAGCGTCGCGGTATCGTCGGGCGACTCGAACTGGGCCGACACCGTTCGCGCTTGCGGCCGCTTCGGTGGTCGCGGCGGGAACATCAGGGTCACGCCGAGCGCCTCGGCGCCCTTGCGCGACACCGGCAGGTTGGCGAGCGCCGTGATCCGCTCCTGGCCGAGCGGGGGCAGGGCGGTCAGGTCCCGTCGTCGGATGACCGACTCCGGACCGCGCTCGTCGATTTGGCGCTGCGCGGCCGACAGCAGGTCCACCGGCAGGACGAGCCGTCGTTCGGCGAGGAACGCCTGCGAGAGCGACCAGATGATCGAGGTATCCCCGGTCGGGCGTTCGAGCCGGACGACCGGCATGTCGCTGAGGTCGGCCGGCCGGATGTAGCGCCCGAATCGTGCGACGATCCGGTCCGTCATGGCCTCGGCGAAGCGCGGCCGCGACTCGGCCGCGACGACGCCTTCGACATCGATCGGTAGGTCGGACACGTCACGCTCGAAGTAGTCGACGATGAAGCGCCGAGGCATGGCGCCGTCGTCATCGCCGAGGTCCAGCAGGGCGTCCAGGAGCCGCGTGGCGTCGAACCGCACGACGACCTGGAGCCTCGGAGAGACCCCCGTGAGACCGACCTCGGCGACGCCGTCGAGGGAGAGATCGCCCTTGAGCATCTCCTCGAGGGCCAGCCCGCTCTCGACCGACAGGGACTGCACCATTTGCGCGGTCCCGAGGCCGTTCGTGGCCAATGCCATCGGCTCCGCCAGGTCCGTCAGTGCGATGTGGCCGGCGGTCGACGGCGGGCTGGGGACACGAAGCCACCAGTCGGTGAGGGCCATCGGCGTCACCGTCGCCGTGGCCGTCCGCTCGCGGACGAGCCCGAGGGCGGCGTCGGTCGGGTACTCGGCCTCGATCGTGTACGAAAACGTCGCGCGGGCGTCCCCTGGCTGCAGCGCCCGAAGGAGCTCCAGGTGCAGCTCGACCTCGCCCGTCGCCGAGGTGCGCACGGCACACCGGAGCGGCTCGAGGAGGAACGGCCCGCCCCCGTACGGGTAGTACAGCCGCCCGGAACCGAACGACAGCGGCCGATCGAGGTCCGCGTAGCCGATCATCGACGTGGGCGGGCGGCGCTCGCCATCACGCCACCGGACGGAGGCCGATCGCGCAGGACATGGCGTTCGCGGGGTCGAGCGTGATGCTCATGGCCGCGTGATAGGTCCGCCAGTCCTCGCGAGTCGCCATCGGCGCCGTCAGCTCGAGGTACGGCTCGGGATCCCATCCGACCTCTCGGCCGATCCGCGCGAAGCCCTGCCGGATCCGGGCATCGGAACCCCACAGGGCGCGCGCGTAGAGGTGCAGGGTCACCGTCCCCATTCCGACTCCGTCGACGTAGCTGACCCCGACCGATGGGCCCGGCACGCGGCCCCTGATCCGGTGTCCGTAGATCCCTTCGATCACGTCGAGCAGTCGGGACGCTTCGTCCTCCTTGCCCGCGGGAGCGAGCACCGCGCGCACGTGGCGTGGTTCGAGCGACGGGACGCCGCTGTACCACTCGAACGATCGCGTCTTGGGGATGTAGGCGACCATCCGCCGCTCGACCGTCCGGTCGCCGAGGGCCACCGGCTCCATGAAGGCGGTCGCCGGTCCTGACGGCGGCGCCTCGACGTACAGCTTGAACGCCGCGTCCGTCGGACCGACCCGGGTGCCGACCCACGCCCCGTACCGCAATGGCGCACCGGATTGGACCGCCGCGAGATCGCGAACGACATCGTCAGGGACCGGCGCGGTGCTCAGTCGTCTGATGGCGGCGACGGCCCGGTCCAGGCGGTGCTGTGGAGCCAGGCCGGCAGGGCCCGGCTCGAGGGTGAACCGCAGGCGGTCGTCGGCCGTACTGAACGCGATCTCGAACGGGAAGCCGTCGCCCGTCAGCCGGCTGGACTGCCAGGCTTCCGGCGAGGCGTCGTCAAGTCGGTCCTCGAACATCGTCCGGATGACGGCCTCGGCGCGGCCGGCAACCGCTGGCGAGCCCGCTGCGAGGGCGCGGGCGATCGCCGGAGGCAGCTCGCCGCCTCCGGGCCCCCGGACCGTCGATGAGCCCGTCGGTTCCGATACCAGAGGCGCGACGCTAGCCAACGACGATCTCCATGGGCGCCGACTGATCGGCGATCACCGTCACCCCGGCCTGGCCCTCCGTCGTGCCGAACTTGGCCGACAGGCCATAGGAGCCCGGCAGCATGCCACCGAAATGGAACGTCCCGTCGGCACCGCTCACGGCGGCGATCTCCTTGAATGGCTGGTCACCAGATGCGATCGCCACGATCGCCCCGGAGACGGGCTCGCCGGCAGGATCGACCACCCTGCCGGCGATCTGTCCGGTCGATGTCGTCATCGCCGCACCTACGGTGCCTGCCCGGCCCAGGACACGATGTTGTCGAAGACTTCGCTCGTGATCCGAGTGCCGCCGTTGTTCAGGCTCGTGCCCCAGGTGTGGACGGCGACGCCGTAGCGGTTGCTCTCGGCGTCCATCTCCCAGACCGGCGCCCCACTCTGGCCGCCGTACGTGTCGATCTCGTAGGTGATCTGCTTCTCGTGGACGTCCTTCACCGTGCGGCTGTCGTACCACTGCGTCCCGTCGATCCCGTCCGGACCGCCGTCGCCCGGATAGCCCGCGAGGTTGAGCGTGATTCCACGCAAGTAGTCGTCATCGCGGCTGGCGTAGCCGAACCAGCCGAGGTCGTCGCCGTAGCGCTTGTCGCTCGGCAGCAGGATGGCGCCGTAGTCATAGTCAGAGTCGTGGTCCTGCGTCCAGCCCGTGACGCTCCGGAAGTCCTGGGCGATGACCGACCCGAAGGGTCGCTCGTCGGCGTCCCGGCCAGGGATGACCTCGATCTGCGTGACCCAGCCGCCCTCGTCCGACATGTACACGCAGTGGCCGGCGGTGAGGAGCACGCGCGGCGACACCAACCATCCGGTGCCGATGTACACCGTGCCGGTATTGGCCGTGATCAGCAGTGAGCTGATGCACCGCCATGGGTAGACATCGTTGTTCGTGACGCGGACGCGCTCATCCGTCGTCCCGATGATCGACTCGAGTGCCACGTAGCTGATCTTGGCGCGAACCACCGCCCGCTCGATCGCCGTGCCGAAGCTGCCCCAATACGCGTCGAGGGGCGGGCCCGCGGCGACGGTCCCTGGAATGCGGCGCGGTCTCCGGCCGCTTCGACGGCGGCACGGCGATCCTTTCGATGGTCGGCGCCGTCGACTTGCCGCCTGAGCCGAAGGCCGGTCCGAACTCCTTTTCCTTCGTGATCGGCGCTCGATTCGAGTCCGGCGTGTGCTTGTTCATCTCGATGGTCACGACGGGGCCGGGGCCGTGCCCATTCGTGCTCGAGGCCCCCGACGTCTCCGAGTGCGACTTCTTGTCACTCTCACGAGCCCGGTCGACGCGGAACGCCTCTTGCTGGGTGTAGAGCGATCGGGCGTGGGCCTCGGCGGCCTCCGTCGCCCGCTCACCACCACCGCCGCCGCTGGGGCGTCCGGAGCCCGTGCTCGGTCGGCCGCCGGACCCGTAGCCGCCGCCCGATGTCGTTCCCGTGGTGCCGCCCGTGGTCGTGGTGGTCGTGGTCGTGGCGCCCGTGCCGCTTGTCGCCGGCTCCGTCGTGGCCGGGGTCGCATCGGCTCGGTCGACGAGGACGTCGAGGAAGTCATCGAAGGCTTCGACGACCTTCTGCTTCTGCTCCTCCAGCTGCGCGGCCTCCTCGGCGGTCTCCTCCTTGGACCCCTGGTAGCCGTAGGACTTGCCGGTCTCGCGGCCGCCCTTGGCGACGGCCTCGGGATCGGGCGCCTGCGTCTTCTTGACAGCCGCCTCATGTGTCTGGGATTTGCTAGGGCTCACCGCGCTCTCCTTCTGCTGCTCTCGATCGCCAGGTATTCGCCGAGGAAGATGACCGTGTCGTGCCTCCGGACCGACGGCAGTCGTCGGACGGAGTTGTCGTTGGCGAGGAGGGTGATCTGCATCGAGTACTGGCCGGCAGACGGGTCGGCTCTTGCGAAGCGCAAGCGCTTCGATCCCACGTCGGTCGGCAGGAACCGGAGCTGCTGGACTCGAGGCTTCGTCGACGTCGGGTCTTCGTACGTGACGTCGACGTTGACGAGCTTGTAGGCGGTGAGGTCGAAGTTCGGGAAGAACTCGATGACCAGCGGCTCCTCGAACGGGTCGTTGACCGTCACCAACGGGACGGCTGATGTGACTGTCGTCGTCTCGCGCGTCGTCCCGTCCTTGAGCCGGTGGATCCAGCGGTAGGAGAACGAACGCTGTTCGGGGTCGCTCAGCCGCAACCGCCAGTTCTGCGCGGCCCCGCCGGGACGGACCGTGATGACCTTGTCCCGCTGCCACTTTCCGGGGTGATCGTAGTGGAGGAGCACGTCGGTGGAGTCGATCATGTCCGGGTCGAGATCACCGGGGATGACGCGAACATCGAGGAAGCCGAAGTCCTTGAATGGGTTGACGAGCAGGGTCCGATCGAGGGTCGACGCCATCGGCAGGTCGTAGCTGAGCTGTTCGCCGTCCCATCCGGACGTCGGATCGAAGTGGTACTGCTGTGTCAGGCTATAGTTGAGATCCCGCTTGTCATTGAGGAAGAACGACGGCCGTGCTCCTGGTGCGGTCCGTCCGGTCGGAAGCTGATGTCCTGGTGCTTCACCCCGACCGGATCCGTCGGGCGGCCGTAGTCGATCGCGACGTCGGTCTTGATCAGCCCGATCGGCTGGAAGGCGACCGGCGCCTCGACCTGGATGTCCAGTCGACGGAAGAACGGGCTGTCGAGGTCGACTTCGATGAAGTGCGGTGGACCGTCCAGGTCGTCGGCGAGCAGGCCGATCAGCCCCTGCGGTGCGTAGGTCCGCTGCATCGGCCGACTGCCGTGTACGAGACGTGACGGTCTTGTCCTCGATCTGCTCGATCTTCTGAAGGCGGAACGCGAGCTTGATGCCCATGGGTGGCGTTTCGGGATCTGGGGCACAGCCGCACCGCGGGGGCCGCTTGGCGGCCCGGGTCGGCCCACCAGGGGTCGGGCCCGCTGGGGTCGTGACCGCCGGGGTCGTGGCCGCTGGGGCGTGCCGCCAGGCCGGGTGCCGCCGGCGGTCGTGCCGCCGGGCGTCGGGCCACCGGGCGTCGGCCACCGGCGTCGGCCAGCGGGCGTCGTGCCGCCCGCGTCGCGGCCCCACCGGGCGTCCCGGCCCCCCGGGCGTCGTCCCGTAGCCGCCGGGCGTAGTCGCCGGCGTGAGCCGTGCCGTCGATGGTGACCGGCTGGCCGCCGCGGACGCGCCCGGACCACCGCGTCCCGGTCGTTGGCGTCGCCGATGCGGCCGGCGGCGCTGGCGACCGAGAAGCCCAGCGCGTCCCGGAGGTGACCTGGGCGTCGCGCCGATGATGCCGACGGCGACGTCGAGCCGCCGCCGGGTGAGCTCCTGGTTGAGCGCCGCCGTCGCTTCGGCCCCTTCGTAGCTTGCGTGCGCCTCGACCGTACCCGTCGCGGCGAGCCGAGGGCGCTGTGCAGCCAGCTCGCAGCGCCTCAGCACCCGGGCTCCGCGCCCCCGCGCGAGCGTCTGGAAAGCGGAGTCGAGCGGGTTCGTCCGATTGGTGAGATAGCCGTTGTACGCCGCGGAGGGCGAGCGACGGTCCATCCGGTGTGGCGGGGCTTGTCGAAGTCGAAGAACAGCCGGAACTCCTGGTCGGCGGCGGCGGCGGGTAGTCTGCCTCGATGCCGCGTGGAGCCGCCGGGCGACCAGGACGATCTGGCGCTGGGCGTAGCGCTGCGCCGTCCGTCGACGCGCACGGTCGGCGGCGCCCCGCCGCCGAGGAACGTCAGCGTCACCTGGTCGCTGTCGGCGGCCTGGGCATCGGATGTCGTAGCCGGGCGTCGCGGGCTCGACCCGCTTGTCGAGCCGGCGGGTTGGCGCCCGGCTGTCTCGAGGAGCGGGAGGCCCAGACCTCCCGCGCATGACGTTGGGTGGCATCGCCGACTCGTGTGGTGACTCCCCGCCGCCGGCCGCGCCGCGCCCCCAGCCGGCGCGCCGCCAGCGCGCCGGCCCCGCCTCCGGGCTCCGCCGCCGGTGGGGGCACCGCCCACCTGCGGGTGATCCTCCCGCCGCCTGCTGGTGCCCCACCGGCCGTGATCCGCCCCCGCCGGGCGGGGTGCCGCCACCCGCTGGTGGGCCGCCGCCGCTGGTGGTCCACCACCCGCTGGCTCCGCCGCCACCGGGTGCGTGTCCCCTCCGCTCGGCGTGTGCCGCCGCCGTCCTGCCGCCGGTGGGCGTGGTGCCACCGTTCGGCGTGGTGCCTCCGGTCGGCGTCGTGCCTCCGGTCGGCTTGCGTCGAACGTCACGGGAGCGAGCGTCGGCTGGAACCACTGCTGGAGCAGGTTCTGCTTGAAGAAGTCGAGCGCCCACTTCTCCTTGTCGGCCTCGTCGGCCGCGTCGGTGAAGTTGATGACCTTGACCGTGATTACGCCGTCCTGCTTGAGCTTCTCGAACGCCATGTCGATGCCGGCCTCGAGGTACACCGGGACGCCGTAGATGACCGCGCCCGCGGTGAGGTCGACGCCGAAGCTCAGGTGGTCGTAGATGCGCTTGAAGTTCGCGGTGATCTCGACGTCGAGCGCGGGCCGCAGCGCGGTGTACTTCAGGTCGTAGATGACGCCGACCGGCGTCGCCCCCGAACGCCTGGTCGAGGATGATCGAGCCCTCCTGGCTCAGCGTCAGGCTGAAGACCGCGCTGTTGTTGCCGGCGAGCGACGGCTTGGTGGCGCCGAGGATGGACTCGACCGCGAGGAACGCGCCGGGCGGGGGTGGGGGCGCGTCGTGCCGCCGCCGCCCTGGATGTTCAGCGCAACGACCTGCACGGTGCCGTCGTCGAACGGCACCGCCGACAGGCGCGGTGTCCCGTCGCTGAAGCGCGAGACGGCGCCGAGGATCCTCCGCTCGGTCCGGTCGAGCCGCAGCTCGACTTCCATCATGAGGAACCCGCCGCCCGCACCCGCCGCCGCGACCGCCGGGCGGTAGCGGATGAGCGTGAACTGCGGGACGCGTCGCGCTCGGCCAGGCGCACGGGCGCCGGCAGGTACCAGAACTGGCTCGGGTCGGCGTGGTCGGCGTACACCGTGACGCCGTCGACGGTCTGCGTCTTGCTTCCCAGCACGAGCATGCCCTCAGGCCGCCGGCAGCACGAGCGGTCGCCGTCGAGCCTGCCGAGATCGCGCTCCAGCACGAGCCCGTTGGCCAGAACGAGCGGGCCGGCACGAGTAGCTGGCGCGCTCGGCGGCGACGTAGTCGAACTCGAAAGCCGCGTCCTCGGCGGCTCGTGAACGTGAAGGTGTCCTCGAAGTCAGCCCAGCCTCGGGTCCTCGGTAGTACAGCGCGCCTCCATGCGGACGATCCCGCGGGCGGCGAAGTCGACCTCCGGCGGCGCACCGTCACGACCCGGTGGCCGGCCATGTCCGTGCGCAGGACGATCGTCGAGCCGGCCGTCATCGACGGCGGCACGACGATCGTGCGGTTGTCCTTCAGCACGATCGTCGCGGCGTAGCTGACGAGCCGCTGGTTGCCGTCGACCAGGTTGATCGCGAACGTCTTCGGCACCTTGTCGTCCGGGGTGTCGAAGAACGCCAGCGTCTGCTGCTCGTCGACGCCGTTCTCCTCGTCGACGTACCGCAGCTCGACGAAGACCATCGCCACCAGCCGCCAGTCCACGGCCGGCGCGACCTGCACGGTGCGCCTCAGCGGTGCGGGTCGCGGATGATGAGCCGCTCCTGATCGGTGGTGGTCCAATCGACCACGACGTCGCTGCGGTCCAGCGCGAGGTACGTCACCTTGACCTCGTAGTCGTTGAGCAGCGCGGATCGCGCCGGAACCGCTTCCAGGTCGCCTCGGGCTTGTCCTTGCTGAGCAGGAACGTCTCGGCCAGCCGGATGCCGTTCGCCGGATCGGCGTACCGCACCTCGACAGCGACCTGCGGATAGCGGTCCCACGGCAGCGGCCGCGCCGATCTGGATGTCGTCGAGGAAGTACAGCCCTCGGCCCGCGGCGAGATCTCGAACTCGTCGCCGATGACCGTCTCGTCGCTCCGCCACGACGAGGATGCCTGGACGCTCGGCGGTGTCGACGCCGCGGAAGTTGACCCGGTACTGGTACTCGACCGGCCGCACCATGCGTTGCCCGCCAACGACGCTGTTCCACTCGCGCGTCGCCGGTCGGCTCCGCCTTGGTCAGCCGGATGGTCCGCGGCTGCCGTTCGTAGGTCAGCGTGACGTTGACCGAGTCGACCTGGTCGTTGTCGAAGTCCACGAGCGAGTGCGCCTTGACCGGCGCGCTTGTCGAACCACGGGTCGTCGAGCGTGACCTCCTGGATGAAACGGTCGACGTCGACCTTGCCCTGGGCGTCCGGAGCAGCGCCCGAGCCAGCCCTTGAGTGTGGCCTGCGGGTAGATGCTGCGCTTGACCGTGACCCGCTCGTTCATCTGCAGGTTGGCGCGCTTCTGGTCGATGCGGGTGATGTCCTTCTTGACGTAGCTGAACTTCGCGACGCCGCCCCAGCCGCCGGTCGCCGACAGCGGCCAGACCGCTCCGCGGTGTCCGTGAACCTTGTCCCAGCCGTCCTTCTCCTCCTTCATCGGCTCGAGGCTCGGCTTGAAGAAGTTCTCCAGCACCATGTCCTTGAACTCGTTGACCGCCTGGTCCCGGCGGCCGACCCACGAGCCGCCGTCCTCGCCCTCGGGCAGGAACGAGTCGACTTCGATGAGGACGACCTGGTCCTCGATCAGCTTGTCGACGACCTTGTCGATCTCGGTCGAGGGGAACAGGACGTCGGGCCGAAGCTCTCCTCGAAGTGGGTCTGGACGCGGTTCCAGTCGGCGTGACCTCACCGAGAACGCCGGCCGCAGGGCGAAGAAGTCGAGCGAGTAGACGACGCCGATCGGCATCAGCTCGCTGTGGAGAGCGAGCGCTCGATCAGTTGCACGCCCTCCTGGTCGAGCTCGACGCTGAAGATCGCCTGGTTGTCGCCGTAGAGCGCGGGCGTGGCCGCGTGCTCGAGTCACGACGAACCGCTGCTGCCGCTCGTCGTCCAGCACGGGCTGCCCGGTCGCCGTCGGTCGTCGGCCCAGGATGATGAGCCGCACGGTGCCGCCTTCGAGGAGCACCGGCGCGAGGATCGGGTCGTCGCGCAGCCGGTGGAGCCGCTTCAGCTCCGCGTCTTCACATCGATCCGCTCCTGCGGGAGACCGAGGTCCACCTCGAAGGTGAGGAATCCGCCGTTGCCGGCGCCGCCGCGGAACTTGAGCAGCTGGATCTGCGGCACGTCGATGCCGGTGACCGCGTCGGGCACGGTGGACAGGTGCGGCATCGCGGGCAGGTAGTAGAACTGCCGCTCGTTCGCGTGGTCGGCGAACACCGCGATCCCTCGATGAGGTGGAACGGCGGCTTGAGGAACAGCATCCTGCAGTGCTCCCTGAACCGGGTCGGGCGACCGCTAGGCGTCGCAGGGTCGAGGATCAGGGCGCGATCTCGCGTCGTGGTCGGGCCGACCGTCTTCTGCGTCCGGCGGCCAGGTAGTAGGTGACCCGGGTAGGTGTACTCGTCCGTTCCTGTCCTTGAGCTCCACCCGCCAGCCTGGTTCGCCGTGTTCGTCGGGCTGAAGATCATGTCCTTGGATGCTGCGACCGGTTGTCCGGATCGGTGTAGCTCAGGAGCCCGCACCAGCCGCACCTGCTTCCAGTCGACCAGATCGGGCACGACCTGCACCTCGAGGAACGCCTCGATCGACGGCGGCAGCAGGATGGTGTTCGACGTCGCCACGGTCGGCGGGATCTCCTCGTTGGTGCCGTCCTTGTAGGCGATCGTCGCCTTGTAGGTGACCTTGCCGCGTCGTCGATGACCGGGAACGTCCAGTCGAAGAACGGGCTTGCCGCGGTCAGCGCCTGGCTCTTCGTCTGCGGGTGTAGTCGTTGGTCTCGTCGACGTACTCGAGGTCGACGAAGACCGTCTGGATCCGGTTGGCGAAGTCGCCGACGCCGCGCACGGCCACGGTCTTGCGCGCGTCGAACACGTCGTTGATGAACAGCTGCTGCGAGCGGCCCTCGAGCTCGGGACCCTGGAGCTCCTTGCCGCCCTTCATGAAGTAGCTCGCCCGGTAGCGGTAGTTGTTGCGCATCGGCTGGAAGATGACCTGCTGGATCTGGTGGTCGGCGGCGGCCTGGGTCAGCTGGAACTGCTCCTCGATGGGTCGACGCCGTTCTCTCGTCTTCGTACGTCAGGGTCACCGCGCCCCGGTCGACCTCGGTCCAGTTGATGTCGCCGGCGGAGACTCGACCGCGAGCATCCCGACGTCATCGACGCCGATGGTCAGGTTGCCCTCGTTGGTCTCGATCTCCGGTGACTGGAACTGCCGGCCCTCGCCGCGATAGTTGACCTGGTAGCTGTACTTGTACTTCCAGTCGTCGTTCTCGACGAACGTGGCGAACTTGCCGATGTCGTCCTCGCTGTTGAGCACGACTTCGCCGTCGGGCTCACCCTCGACGAGGTTCGCCATCGGCCGGCCGTGGTAGACCAGCTTCACCTCGACCGAGTGGATCGGCAGGTTTTGGAAGTCGGCGTTGACGTAGGTGTTGACCGCAGCGTCTTGAAGAACGGATCGTCGAGGTCGATCGTCCGCGCATAATCGGTCCACTTGATCGGGGCGCCGCTCGCGTCCTTGAGCGTCGTGATGTTGGGCAGTATGCCTTGCGGCGCGACGTGCCACTCGACGGTCTGCGACTCCCGGTAGTTGATGGACACGCTCGAGATCTTCGTGCTGGTGATGTCGCGCGTGACATCCTCGATGCCGTCCGGCGCCTTGCGCTGGTCGTCGGGCACCGGCGCGATCGCCTCGATCATGTTGCGCTCGACCGCTTCCTCGAGCGAGCGGGTCGCCCAGTCGCGCAGCGCCGTCCTGATCTTCGGATCGGTCAGGCCACCCCAGTCGATGTCGAGAATCATCGACTCCGACTGGATCATCTGTTCGCGCATGGTCTCGCGATAGTCGTCCTCGGCTCCAAGGTTCCATTCGATGTCGATGGTCTGGTAGAAGCTGTAGAACTTCGTCGCGTTGAAGTAGGCGGTGATGTGGACCTCGGGCAGCCTGCCCAGAACCAGAGCTCGTAGACGACCGAGACGGCGCCGCCCTGCCCTGCATCGCCTGCTCGAAGAACGTCGCGCCTTCCGGCGGCAGTTCGAGCGCGAAGGTCGAGACGTTGTTGCCGAAGAGCGAGGGCGTGCCGCCGTTGGGGACGAGTCGTCGACGAGCCCTTCGGGGTACAGCAGCGCCGTGCCCTTCGTGTACGTGATCGTCCCGAAGAGACCTCGGGGACCGGGGAGATGCCGCGCCGGTTCGCCTCCGCGTGACCTGCTCGGCGAGCTTCTCCTTGACCTGGCAAGGACGGCCGCGTCGACGACGAACTCGACGTCGAAGAGGAGGAACCCGCCGCCCTTCTTGCCGTCCGGGATGGTCGACCGGAAAGCGGTACTTGTAGAACGCGAACGAGGGCCGGCCCTGGGCGTCCAGCCGGTAGCGCGGCTGCTGCGGCAGCGGGTAGAAGACGTTGAACTGTCGTCGTCGCCGAAGACGGTGACGCCGCGATCTGTGGACCTTGTCGATCTGCAGCATCTCCGTCTCCTACGCCGGTTCGTTGGGTCCAGTGGTGGTGATCTCCCCGATGTCCGCGATGGCGCGGACGGGATCTGTACCGGGCCGCTCGACGGTCACATGAATTCGGACGTCGCCGGTCGAAAAGGACTGAGCCGTCGCGGCGACCGGTGCCTGCAGGTCCGCCTGATACTCGACGCGGACACGGTCGCGCTCTCCAGCGAGAGCCGCCTTCGCGGCCTCGAAGTGCTCGCCCTCGAGCTGAAGGCCGAACACGGCGTTGTACGGCGGGTACCCCGACGTCGTGCTCGTCGCGATCACCTGATCCCCCCTGCACGGTCGCGGATCGACACGAGGCAGCGAGGCGACTGGATCGGTGCGAACGTCAGCGTGATGAGACGCCCGTCGTCGACGCCGACGCGAGTCGCCAGCTCGTCGCGAAGCGCCTCGAGATCGCTAGCTGACGGGCCCCATCGCGCGGTGAACGACAGGTATCCCGACGAGCCGAGGTCGATCAACGTCAGCATCGGCCGGCCCGAGACGTCGCGCTCGAGGTCGGCGTTCACCGGAAGGAAGGACCAGGCGTGCGGATCGTCCTGCGACGGGAAACATCGCAGGCCACGGAACTCGAACGGGACCGGGTGACCCACGTCACGCAAGGGGCGGCTCGGACGCCCGCCGGGCACGATCACCCGCGGCGTTGCGCTCGGACCATCCACCGCCGTCCATGATGGCGTGCCCATCGGCCCCCCTTGTCCTCGCGCTCGGCATTCGCCTGTAAACGGGTGGACCCGAGTGTCGGTCCGTCGGAGTCGTTGGACAATCGGCCATGGGATCTGGACCCGATCGCCGCCAAGCAGGGCGCTGGGACTGATCCCCTGACCGTCGTGGGATCTAGTCCCTCAGGGCCAAGATCGACCCTCCGCTATGTGGCCGATCACGTCCACGATGTCCGCCGGCGAGATCTCCCCGAGCGACTCCGCGTGCGGTTGCATCCCGTACTCGATGCCCGTGCCCCGAGCGCTGTCGACGGCCAGGATCGTGATCCCGGGTCCCTGAAGCCAACAGTTGGCGCCAGGAATTGGCAAGACCCAAGCCCGACGACTCGATGACGACGACGTCCGGGCGGACCATGCCGGAGGCGTGGTCGATCGAAGCCTCCGGATCGAAGGGCACCATGGTGACGCCGGGTTCAGCCGCGATCGCAGCTTCGATCATCTCGGTGACTAGGCCTTGAGGCCCGACCACACTTACGCGGAGTTGGCCCACGGAGCATCACCTCGGCGGTTGGCGAGCCACCGACGCGATCGTAGGTGAGGGCAGCAATAGACCGGATGATCCGGCCTCTGCTCTTGGGACGGATCATCTCGAGGTCGTCCCAGAGCGCACGACGTCGGTCCCTCGACTCGTTGGTCGGATGGACACAGCCCGGAGATGTGCCGCGGCTTCGCCGCGACGGTGGACCTGCAGCTTCTCGAGGATGTTGTGGACGTGGTTCTTCACCGTGGGGAGTTCGATGTGCAGGCGCTGAGCAATGTCACGGTTGGAGAGACCTTCATCGATGAGCGATGCGATCTCTGCTTGACGCGACGTCAGCGCGCTCGGTCCTTGGATCATCCGGCGTCCCTCCGTCAGGGTCGCCAGCCGCTCCATCATCCCGGCTGCGACGCGAGGCGAGACGACTGATTTGCCACGAGCCGCGCCATCGACGACCGCGAACATGTCGGCGATCGACCCTTCGCGGGGGATATAGCCAGAAATCCCCACCTCGATGAGCGGGAGGATCGCCTCGCCTGCCTCGTTGACGCCGAGGACCACCACCTTACGGGAACGATCGGCAAGCTCTCGGACGAGCACCTCCAATTGGGGAAGCCCGAGGTCCAAGAGGACCACGTCCGGCGCAAGGTCCACGGCCATCGCCAAGACATCGCTGGACGTCGACGCGCTGCCGACGACGTCGTATCCATCGACCCGCCCGAAGGCCTCCGCCAGGCCTTCCCGGTACAGTCGTATCTGGGCGGCGATGAGGATGCGCATCCCTGAACCCCCCGACGCATTCTCGGTCGATCCGGTGCGTCTCGGGACGCCCGACACATTCCCAGCCAGCGACGTGAGTGTCAAGGAGCGACCAATGACGTGCGTCGGTGCTGGACTGGCGGGGCTGCTCGACACGGCACCCAACCCCCGCATCATGTCACGCCGCCGTCATCGGAGCGTTAGCGGATTTGCTCCGGGCTGTCGAAGGGCGTCGGCGCACCGCGCAGCGAAGGTTTGCGTGGCCGCGGCCGCGCGTAGGCGGTGATGTGCCGATGTCGATCCTTGAGAGCTCCGGTCGCCTCCGCGCCGTTGCCGCGGCGGCCCACAGCCCCTGGCCGTCTCGAGAGCAGAGCGCGCGGATGCCATGGATAGGCTTTAAGGGCTGGTGCGGTTTGGTGGTGACGGCGGCGATGCCGCGCTCCGGCGATCGACGCCCTCGACACGGTGTGGCTGGACGACCCGGAGCCGGCCCGGCTCTAGGTCGCGATGAAGCATCCGTCCTTCTTGGTCAGGTCGTCGACGGTCGCCAGCCGCATTGGCCGAGCACGCTCCGGACGCGCCGACGGGTTATCATCCCGGCGGCCGCCCGTAGCTCAGTGGATCAGAGCGACTGACTTCGGATCAGTAGGTCGGGGGTTCGAATTCCCTCCGGGCGGGCCACCAGCGCACATTTCTACCGCTGTCAGGACGCTCCTGCTCGGCTGAGCCGCTCCTTCATGCGCTTGGCGGAACGGCAGCCGGCGCCCGACAACGTGCCTTGGTGCGGCGCTGCTGACTGTTGCCGTCCAAGGGGCGAGAGCGGCTACATCGAAGGTTCGCGAGGCGATGATCCGCGTGATGGTGGCAACCGGAGTCCGGGCCAGTGCCGACGCCCTACTGGCATCCGAACGAGAACCCTCCGTCGGCCTCCAGCCCAATCAACGGCGAGCAGCCTACGCGAATAACGCCGCTCAAGTCGTTCCCGCGGGGGCCGAGCGACGAACCGTTGACTCGAATTGACCATTCGCCGGGTGGCGCGTAGATGGTCACGTCGATCGTCGAGCCCCCCGGCACGATCGGTGGCTGGACGGCACCCGCGAGGACGCCGTCGGACCTCCTCACCGCAAGCTCCGCTGGGTCTCGCCGCATGTTCTGCACCTGCACCTGCAGCGGGATCGTGCCCGCTGGCACCGGTGGCACGGGTGGCTCGACCAGCGCGCACGCCGCGGCCAGGACGGACATCGCGACGCTGAGGGTGACGGACCGCAGCACCGCGCCATCGTCGCATCAGCCCGCAAGGCGGGACGCTGGGCGTCGCCGTTGCACCCGATGTCGGCCACCACGCGGGTCACGGGGGAGCCGCCGGTTGCAAACGAGCGCATGTGCGGTCGGCGACGAGCGGGTGTTCGTCTCGGCCAACTCGACAATCGTCGCCGACCCTCGAGCCGCTCACTCAAGCGCTCCGCCGGGCAGCACGGCGCAATTCACGGGCATCGTCGATCGGCATACTGCGGATGGAACTCACCGTCGAATCCCTCCGGGCGGGCCACCCTCAGTTCTGGCAGTTGGCCTCGAGCTCGGCCACGGCCGCCGCGAACGTTTCGCGTGCCTCCCGGGGAGCCCCGGCCGGATACGCCCGTCCGTTCGCACCCCAGTCCCGCCATGCCATGAACTTCTCGCGGATGGCGTCGTACTGGTCCAGGCCGTCGTTGAACAGCGCCATGGCGCCCGCCGTACAGCTGGTCGGGGTGTAGGCCTCGAGGCCGGCCCTGTGCTCCGTGATCCAGACGCCGAGCGGCAGGAACAGGACCTCCATCTGGGATGGGTCCATGTCGGCGAGCCCCTTGAGCTGCGGAGTCGCCTCCTCCACCCCGGCCCTGATCAGCTCCGCGATCTCGGTGTCATCGGCGGTGTAGACCGTGCTGAGCACGGGCGAGGCGCTCGGGGGTGCGCTGGCGGGCGTGGGCGTGGGCGTTGGCGTCGGGATGGGCGCGGCCGACGGGGTGGCGGGTGCAGGAGTGTCGGGCAATGTCGTGGCGCCCGCGCCCGCGGTACAGCCGGCAATCAGCAGCGCGGCCAGCAAGGCGGTGCTCAATGCTCGCATTGCTCCCTCCCGGAATCCGCATTCGCCGTTGTCAGCTGGGCTGCGGCCCGCACAGTATTACCGCATCCGTCTTCGACTGGGTCGTAGAGGTGTGACCGTGAGGGGTATCGCCGGTGCGCTGATGGCGGCTTCGATTGCTGTGTCCGCCTGCGGCAGCCCTGGTCCCGAGATCATTGTCCCGGCCGGGGTCAGCACCAAGCGGACGGCCGACGAGGTTGGCCGCATGATGCTGTTCGAAATCGCACAGCACGAGCGCACGCTCGGTCGCTCGCTCGCCGAGCCGAGGATCATCCGGATCCAGCTCCTGCGTCCCGGTGAGATGTACCCGCATCGACGGCTGGACGGGTCAAACCCCGATGGCGTTGCCTCCGGTCCCAGCAATCGGCCCGGCTGGATGGTGGAAGCCGTCGGGACGTTCGTCAGCGACCGGCAGGGGCCCGGACATGGGGCACGCACGGCTTCCGCATGTGGGAGGACGACGGCTCGGAAACCTTCGGCTTCTTTCCCTGCGGTGGCGAAGTCCGCCCGATCCATCGATCGCGGAGGGCACCTGCCCCTAGGCCACCAGGACCGCGGGTCAGGCCCGAACGGGGATGCCGAGCTCGCGCTGGGCGGACTCCTTGCGTGCCTCCATCCGTGAGCCGAGCTCCTCGAGCTCCTCGGTCTCGAAGACGCCGCGAGCGATCTTGAACATCTCGCCCTCTTCCTCTTCGATGTGGTGCTCGATGTTCTCCTTCATCACGATGGCCTTGGCGCCCCACGCCTCGTCGCTGACGTCGAGCGACTCGAGCTCTCCCATGAGGAGGTCGACGACGTGGTGCTCCTCGAACCCCTCGAGGACGATGTCCTTCGCCTTGGGATGCGCCTTCAGCTCCGGGTAGAAGATCTCCTCCTCGATGATCTCGTGGACGGTCAGCTCGCCCTTGATCGTCGCGAACAGCTCCGACCGCGTCTTGACGCCACGCTCGGTCGTGCTCTCGAGCTCGGTCAGGAGCTTCTTGACCTTGGCGTGGTCGTTCTTGAGCAGCGTGATCGCGTCCATGGTTCTCCTCGGATCGGGCGTGTCGGGAGAGCCACTATGCGTGGGGCGTGGCCGTGGATGCATGCGGCCATCAAGCCAGCGCGTTGCAAACTCGTGCACGCCCGAGTGTGGCCGCCGTCAGGTGACGGTCAGGACGTTCGAGAGGGCGCCGAACAGCCCGGCCAGGGTCGCGAGGGTGACGACGCCCGCAGCCAGCCGGCTCGCATGCATCCGCGCGAGCACCACGAAGACCAGCGCGAGGAATGGCACCAGGGCGACCTTCAGCAGGAGGACCGTGGTGAGCCCGAGGGTTCCGGCGAGGTGGATGACGATCGGGTTCGCCTCCATCGCGAAGCCGCCCGCAGTGATCATCCGGACGAACGTCACGAGGTCGGCGAACTGGCCGAGGGCGATCGCGAACAGACCGGCAAGAGCGATGTTGGCCACTCGGCGGCGCTCCAACATCCCATCGAGATCCGACGAGATGCGAGGCTGCGCGGCCATGCGCGAAATATGCGCCAGATAGCCCGATCGTGCTAGAGAGCAGACAGGACGTTTGGCTATCAGGACGATTGCAGTGGTGACCGGACGCACCGGCCAGTGGGCTAGCTCGCGCTGTAGCGGCGGACCTCTGCCTCCAGGTCGAGCGGCATGACCGCCCCGCGCTGCTCGTACTCGCCCCACGCCTCTCGCGGCACCCGCCACATGATCTCGAACTCGTTGCCGTCCGGGTCGGTGCCATACAGCGACTTCGACACGCCGTGGTCGCTGGCCCCGCCCAGGGCACCCTCCTCGCGCAATAGCCGGGCGGCGTCGGCCAGGTCGCCGATCGTCGGCACCTCCCAGGCGAGGTGGTACAGGCCGGTCGAGCCACGCGGTGCGCGTGGCGCCTCCGGCCCGACCGTGAACAGTCCGAGATCGTGGTGGTTCTCCCCGCCGCCCGCACGCATGAACACGGCCTTGCCGCCCAATTCGCTCGAAACGACCTCGAACCCGAAGACGCGACCGTAGAACTCGGCCGACCGCTCGGCGTCACGGACGAACAGGACGGCGTGGTTGAGGCGGGCGACCGGGATGCTCACGGCGCTAGTGTGCCGAATCCGAACCGCAACCGTGCGTCCGGCACAGATACGCCGAGCGGTCCGGTAGACTGCCCGCGACCCCAAGTGTCCCCCGCGGCCGTGCAGGCTGCGGCCCCGAGTCTCTCAACAGGTGGTGCCCATGAAGGTCGGTGTCGCCAGGGAGACCGCGCCGGGCGAACGGCGCGTGGCCCTGGTACCCGAAGCGCTCGGCAAGCTGACGGCCGCCGGGCTCGAGATCCTCGTCGAAGCCGCTGCCGGTTCCGGTGCCCAGATCCCCGACGAGCAGTTCGTCGAGGCCGGTGCCCGGGTCGTCCCCACGGCCGAGCTGTATGCCCAGTCCGACGTCATCCTGCGCGTCCAGAAGCCGACGGACTCCGAGGCGAAGATCCTGCGCAAGGGCCAGGTGCTTGTCGGCCTGCTGCAGCCGCTGCTCGATCCCGGGCTCATGCAGACGCTCGCGGACGGTGGTGTCACCGCGATCAGCCTCGACGCCATCCCGCGCACGCTGAGCCGGGCGCAGACGATGGATGCCCTGAGCTCGCAGGCGAATGTCGGTGGCTACAAGGCGGTCCTGCTTGCTGCCAACGCCTACGGCCGCTACTTCCCGCTCCTCACCACGGCAGCGGGCACGGCCAAGCCGGCCAACGTGCTGATCCTCGGCATCGGCGTGGCGGGTCTGCAGGCGATCGGCACGGCCCGGCGGCTCGGTGCGGTGGTGGCGGCATATGACGTCCGGCCGGAGACCGCGGAGCAGGCGGAGAGCCTCGGCGCCAAGTTCGTCAAGCTCAAGACCACCATCGACGCGACGGGCGCGGGCGGCTACGCCCGCGAGCTGACGGCCGAGGAGCGCGCCGCCCAGCAGGCGGAGCTCAACGAGGTGATCGGTGGGATGGACGTCGTGATCACGACGGCCCAGGTCCCTGGTCGCAAGCCGCCGGTCCTCGTCACCGCCGAGGCGGTCTCGAAGATGAAGCCGGGCTCGGTGATCGTCGATATGGCGGCGGGGCCGCTCGGGGGCAACTGCGAGCTGAGCCGGGCCGGCGAGACGACCGTCACCGACAACGGGGTCACGATCGTCGCCCCGGAGAACCTGCCGGCTTCGATGCCGGCCAGCTCGTCGCAGTTCTACGCCCGGAACATCTCGGCGCTGCTGCTCAACTTCGTGAAGGACGGCGCGCTGGTGTTCGACATGGAGGAGGAGGTCACGAAGTCAACCGTGATCACGCATGACGGCGCGGTCGTTGCTGAGCCGGTCCAGAAGCTGCTCCAGCCGGCCGCGGCCGGAGGCCAGGCATGAGTCCTGAAGTCGAGCTGCTGCTCACGAACTTCACGATCTTCGTCCTCGCGATCCTGTGCGGCTTCGCGGTCATCTCGAAGGTGCCGGCGACGCTCCACACGCCACTGATGTCGGGCGCGAACGCGATCCACGGCATCGTGCTCGTCGGCGCGATGATCATCGCGATCGGCGCCCATGACCCGCTGAGCTACGCGATCTCGTTCGTCGCCGTTGCGTTCGCATCGATGAACGTCGTCGGTGGCTACGTCGTCACCGACCGGATGCTCCAGATGTTCAAGCGCAAGCCTGCCGCGCCGGCCCCGAAGGCCGACGAGGCGGAGGCGTAGCGTGGAAGCGGTCATCGAAGTCCTCGTCCGGCTGGCATGGCTGGCCGGCGCCGTCGCCTTCGTCATCGGCCTGATCCGGATGAACTCGCCGGCCACGGCCCGCAACGGCAACCTGCTGTCGGCCGGCGGCATGCTCGTCGCGGTCGTCGCGACCGCCGTGCTGCTGATCGCCGTCCCCGAGACCGTCGTGCCCGAGGGCGAGGCCACGGACACGATCAACGCTGCGGGCTGGCTCGTGATCATCGCCGGCATCGCACTCGGTGGCGGGCTCGGCCTGTACGCCGCCCGTGGCGTGAAGATGACCGCGATGCCGCAGCTGGTGTCGCTGTTCAACGCGGTCGGCGGCGGCGCGGCAGCGCTCATCGCGATCGACGACTACCTCGGCCTCTCGGCCGCGCCGGGTCTGATGGTCAACGTTGCCACGGTCCTCGACATCGTCATCGGCTCGATCACGTTCACCGGCTCGCTCATCGCCTCCGGCAAGCTGATGGGACTCGCGATCACGCCGTCACGTCCGGTCCGGATCCCCGGCGGACAGCTGGTGACGCTCGCGCTGGCGCTGATCGTGGTCGGCGGCGCCCTCTACCTGTGGACCGGCAACCTGAGCGTGCCGGTCATCGCCGTGATCCTCGCGGCAGCGCTGATCTTCGGCGTGACGATGACGCTGCCGATCGGTGGCGCCGACATGCCCGTTGTCATCTCGCTGCTGAACTCGTTCACGGGCACGGCCGTCGCGATGGCCGGCTTCGTGCTCAACAACCCGGTGTTGATCATCGCCGGCGCGCTGGTCGGTGCCTCGGGCGCGATCCTGACCAAGCTGATGGCCGACGCGATGAACCGCTCGGTCCTCAACATCCTGATCGGCGGCTTCGGCGGCGGCGAGGGGACCGTCGCCGAGGACGGTCCCGGCGGGTCGGTCCGCGAGCTCGGCGTCGACGATGCCGCGATCCAGCTGGCGTACGCCTCGTCCGTGATCGTCGTGCCCGGCTACGGCCTGGCCGTCGCCCAGGCCCAGCACGCGGTGCGCGAGCTGGCCGACGTCCTCGAGTCGAAGGGGGTGGACGTGAAGTACGCGATCCACCCGGTGGCCGGCCGCATGCCTGGCCACATGAACGTGCTCCTCGCCGAGGCCAACGTGCCGTACCCGCAGCTCCGCGAGATGGACGACATCAACCCGGAGTTCGAGCGGGCGGACGTGGCCCTGGTCGTCGGCGCGAACGACGTGACGAACCCGGCCGCGCGGCGGGCCGGCACGCCGGTGTCCGGGATGCCGATCCTCGACGTCGACAAGGCGAAGAACGTGATCGTCATCAAGCGCTCGATGGGCCGCGGCTACGCGGGCATCGACAACGAGCTGTACGTCAACCCCAAGACCGGGATGCTGTTCGCCGACGCGAAGCAGGGGCTCGCCGACCTGGTGGCCGCGGTCAAGGCGCTGTAGCCGACCGCGCGACGCTCCGGCCGGGGCAGCCCCATGCAGGTCCGGGCACGGCACGGCGCGAGGCGTCACTCGCCGCCTCGATTAACCCGGCTAATCGGATTTGCACGAACGTGCACGCCCACCTGCCCACATTGCATCGTGGGCTCATTGGCCCGCGTGTTCGTACGGATTCGATGAACAGGGCTCATCGGAGCGCCCGCAGGAAGTCCGCGATGCTCCGGTAGGGTGCTGCCGAGCGCCTCCCATCGAGGACGGTCGGGCGGCACCAGTCGCGAACCCGCGACCGCGGATCGATCAGCGCGATCGCCCAGCCACGCGATCCGGTCCCGGCACCCTGGATGATCGCCGTCACGTCTCGCCAGCGACGAGGAAACGTCTGGCGAATCGCCGCGGCGTTCTCCCGAATTCGATCGTCATTGATTTCGGTCGAGAGCAGGAGTGCGACAGGCGCGACTTCGGTCGGTTGCCAGCCGAGCATCCGGACGACCCGGCGCGCTTCCCGTGAGTACCACGCGAGCTGGCGCTCGAGACCGCCCAGATCGGCGAGCTCGGTCTTCACCTCGATCAAGAGCAGGACGCGAGACTGCGGGTTGTACGCCAAGACGTCGATCCAGCCCGGACGACCCGGCGTCCCGATCTGGACTTCGCGTCGGACGATCCAGCCATCTCTGATCAGCCGCCGGGCGACATAGGCAACGCATCGGGCATGCGCGGCGTCGCGCTGCCGCGGACCTGCGACGAGCACCGGCGCCTCGATGCCGAACACGAGGGTCGCGCCCAGGCCGCGACAGATCGCTTCCGCCTCGGCAACCGAGAAGCCAGCGATCCGGCCGCGCTCCACCAGTGACACGTAGGACTGCGATCGTCCAATGCGCATGGCGAGCACACGCTGACTGAGTCCGAGCGCGATGCGCACCGCGCGGAGGGACGCTCCGAATCGCTCGAGTCGGACGTTCTGCATCACGCTCGTTGTACTGCTCGATGCTTATCTGGCGATTTGCGGGGCGGTAGACTCGGGGCCGGAACCGCCGCGCCCAATCGGCGGGGGAACGAGGAGCGGCCCGTGTCCGATAACGAAGGGTTGACCCCGACGCCGCGGCCCGAGGAGCCATCGTCCGACTCCGAGCCTGCGGCCGAGTCGGAGCCCGCGGCCGACGCCGCCGAATCAACGGCGGCCGAGCCGGAACCCACGCCCACACCGGCGACCGAGCCGGCCGCCGCCCCGCCCCCGACGACCGCATGGACTCCACCCCCGCCGCCCGCGGCGGTCTCGACGGGCACCGACATTCCGCTGGGCGGGTCCGGTTACCCGGTCAACCTCACGGTCGCGCCGGACGAGGGCCAGAACCGACTGTGGGGCATCCCATTCGTGGGTTTGGCCATCCGCGCGATCCTCGTGATCCCGCAGGCGATCGTGCTGTTGATCCTTGGCCTCGCGATCGGCTTCGTCACGCTGTTCAGCTGGCTCCCGATCCTCGTCAACGGCCGGCAGGCAGAGTTCATCTACGCGATCATCGGTGGCTATCTGCGACTCGCCACGCGGGTGGGTGGCTACGTCCTGCTGATGACCGGCAAGTACCCGCCGTTCGGGCCCGGTGGCGAGCACACCATCGACCTGACGTTCGACGAGACCGAACAGCAGAACCGGTTGTGGGGCATCCCGTTCGTCGGGATCCTGGTGCGCTCGATCCTCCTCATCCCGCACTGGATCGTGCTGTTCTTCATCGGGATCGTCTTCGCGTTCGTCACGTTGGTCACGTGGATCCCGGTCCTCGTGAACGGCCGGACCGGCGACTGGGTCGTGCGCTGGGTTGGCGGCTTCTACCGCTGGTTCAACCGCGTGTATGCGTACGCGCTGCTGCTGACCGGCAAGTACCCACCGTTCCGCCTCGACGACTGAGCCGCAGGTTCGGCCGCCGTCAGTCCTCGGTGGGGCCCGTGGCCGCCACGTCGACGCCCTCGAGCGCGTCGAGCTTGGCGAGGAAGGCAGCCGCATCCGCTCCGGTCTTGGCGCGGATCTCCAGGTCGACCTGATGGAGCCCGTTTTCGGACCGCGTACTCCCGACTTCGCGGAAATGATCCCGTCCCTCGTCGATCGCGTGCATCAGGCGACCCATCGCCTGCAAGTCGGTGGCCGTTACCTGGACCTGCAGCCGGCTGCGAGATCGTCCGAACAGTCGCCGCTCCAGGAACCGTGCCGGCCCCAGCGACACGATCACGATGACCGTGGCGCCGAGCGCCACGCCCCATGCCCCGGCACCCGCGGCCATGCCGACGGCAGCAACGGCCCACAGGCTTGCCGCGGTCGTCAAGCCGCGGACGTTGACTCCGTACTTGAGGATCGCGCCCGCTCCGAGGAAACCGATTCCGGACACGATCTGTGCCGCCACACGCCCCTGGTCGCCACCCGGCCCTGCGAAGGCGTAGATCGAGAGGACCGTGAACGTCGCCGATCCGACCGAGACCAGCATGTGAGTGCGGATGCCGGCCGGCTGATCGCGCGCCTCGCGTTCGAAGCCGACCGCGGCACCCAGCGCGGCCGCGATGACCATCCGGATGAAGAGATCGAACTGGAGCGCGATATCGCCCGACATCCGGGCAAGGATAGCGGCCGTGCGGCCGTGCTCAGGCCTCTGGTTCGCTGACCTCGACGACCTGGGCGTCGAGCGCGCGGACGAGGTCGGCCGGGGCGAGGTGGACGTTGACCCCGAACGCGCCGCCGCCGATGGCGAGGACCGGCTGGTCGGCCGCCGCGGCATCCAGGATCACCGGCCACGCCCGCGTTGAGCCGAACGGGGTGATCGTGTAGCGCTCGTAGCCGGTCGCGGTGCGGGCCTCGTCGGCATCCGGCAGCGTCAGCCGGCGGACCCCGAGATGCGCGCGCAGGCGCGGCCAGTCGAACCGCCGGCCGGCGGGCACGAGCACGAACACGTAGTCGTCGTCGCCTCGCCGGACGACGATCGTCCGCAGCAGCGCGCCGAGCGGGATGCCCTGCAGCTCGGCGCTCTCCTCGGCGCTGCCGGCTCGCCGCGTGCGCACGACCCGGTGCGGGACAGTGCCCGCGGCAAGCGCGTCCAGGGCGGGCGTCGTCTCGTCGGTCATGGTCGGAACTCTACGGGCCACCGCGTGCGCCCGCCGCAATTATTGAACTGTCCGCTGCACGTGGCCGTCATGTAGTGTCGACAGGGCTGTCGGCCCGGCAGACGGAGTGAGCGGTGCAACGCGATCTCGTCGAGGCGGCACAACGCGGCGACCATGAGGCGTTCGAACTCCTCACCGCTGCGGCGGGCGATCGGCTGTTCGGCTTCGCTCGACTCGTCCTGGGGGACGCGCACTACGCGGAGGACGCGGTCCAGGATGCACTGATCGGCGCCTGGCGCGGCCTGCCGGTGCTGCGGGATCCGGACCGCTGGGACGCATGGCTGCACCGGCTCATCGTGAACGCGTGTGCGGATCATGGCCGGCGCCGCATGCGTCGGGTAGCGGAGGTACCCCTTCTGCCGACCGGCGCCGCGCCCGGCGATGACGCCAAAGCGATCGATGACCACGATCAGCTCGACCGAGGCTTCCAGCGGCTGAAGCCGCATCACCGAGCCGCCATCGTCCTGCACTTCTACATGGACCTGTCGATGCCCGAGGTCGCCGACGCGCTCGGCGTTCCGGTGGGAACCGCGAAGTCGAGGGTCCACTACGCAGTCGAAGCGCTGCGGGCTGCCCTCGAGGCGGATGAGCGAGCACCAATCGCCACGACAGGGGGGCTCACACGATGATCACCGACCGATATGCCGAGGAGCGCATCCGCCGCTGGCTCATCGCGACTGCCCCTCGCCGCCTCCCCGACCAGGTCCTGACCGATACGTACGAGCGCACGCGTCGGATGGCCCAGGCGTCGAGCGCGCGGACGTGGTGGTCCCGCGTGACGCGGCCGCTGCCGATCGTCTTCGCGGCGGGCGCCATGGCGATCGTCCTCGTCGCCGTCAGCGTCGGACTTGGGACCAGCGAGCTCGGCGCACCAGCCCAACCCGTGATCGCGACGATTGGCGGACAGTGGATCACCGACACGAGCACGGCGGTCACGATCGAGCGGGACCCGACCGACGACGGACGCTACTACTGGCGGGGAGCCGCGTACGATCGGATCGGCCTCGACAATCTGAGCTCGAGCACGGCCCGCACGGTCAATCGAACCCCCGGCACGCCCGTGCTCCAGGGCATGGCCGATGCTGTCGACGGAGCGGGGCTCAAACAGGTCACCTTTACTGTCCGGCCGGAGGCCTTCACAGCTCGTGCGGTGTTGTCCCCTGCCACCCCGCTCTTCGTCGATCGTGATGTCCGGTTGACAACGGTCGGCCGGGACGGCTACTTCGCGGCCCTCGAGCGCGAGGGAAGTGGCCCATACACCGTGACGGCCCTCGTCGACGACCCGGACAGCCCCGATGTGCCCACTGAGTCGGCCTTCCGCGCCGCGGGGACGGACTACCCGGCTGAGGTCGTTGCCTTGTACACGGCCGAAGTGCCAGGCATGTTCGGCCCCAACCTGCGTGCGCTCCGCGACGAGGTCATCCGCACGGCCGATTCGAGGGCGCCGTACGACGTCGCGCAACGCCTGGTCGAGGTGCTCCATTCCGACACCTATCGCTACGACACCGACGTCCGCGACGTCGAGTGCGGCACGATGTCAACGCCCGAATGCTTCGCCATGTCCAAGCGCGGCTTCTGCCAGCACTACGCGACGACGATGGCGGTCGTCCTGCGGAACCTCGGTGTGCCGGCAAGAGTCGTATCCGGGTTCCTGCCCGGCGAACGCGCCGTGGGCTCATCGGTCGAGGTGATCAGCATGAGTCGCGCCCATGCGTGGGTCGAGGTGTACCTCCCGGGCCATGACTGGGTCGCGTTCGATCCAACCGGGGGAGGCGTGGCAGGCTGACTTCGGTGCGTGCCAGATCGGCCACCGTGCCGGTCGGGCGGGCCCGTGTCAGGACGCGGTCAGCAGACCGTGGGCGACCATGTCGAGGGTTCCCTCGATGACCCGCTCCCGCTCCCGCGGATCGATCGCGCCACCTCCGAGCAGCACCGCGGCCCCGTGCACGCCGATCCACGCGTACTCCTCGGCACCGGCCCGCGGCACCGCCAGCAGCCCCGTCGCATCGAGCTGATCCAGCGACCCGGACAGAACGTGGTACGGCGAGGGCTCCTCGAGCACGTACAGCTCGGGCGGGAACGGCCGGAACGCGACCGCGAACAATCCAGGCTCCTCGAGCGCGAACCGGATGTACTCGCGGCCGCAGGCACGGAAGCGCCCCGCTGCCCGCTTGCGCGCGTCCCGTACATGGACCGCGTCCATGGCCGCGAGCATCTGCCCGGTCAGGGACTGGCGCGCCTGCGATCCAACGACCGCGAGCAATCCTTCGCGGCTCGGGAAGTGCCGGTAGGCCGCGCTCGGTGACACCCCGATCCGGCGGGCGGCCTCGCGGAGCACGACGCCATCCGGGCCGTCTCGCGCCGCGAGCTCCGTCGCAGCGATGACCAGGGCGTTCCGCAGGTCGCCGTGGTGGTAGGCCCTTGGAGGCGCGTTGGTGGTCATCTCGCCCAGATGTTGACATCGTTCACATGACCCTGTAAAGTGCACAGCGTTCACATCGATCCCACAAGGACACCAGGAGGCCACCGTGGCGGAAGTCATCAACGGGCGCCAGACCGCCACCGTCGACGACGATGTCGTCGTCTTCCTCATCGGCATGCGCTTCAACCGGCTGCGCCGCGTTCGTTCGTGGCTGCCGGCCTTCCGCGCGATGCCCCGCATGCTTCGCGAGCTCGCAGCCGATCCGTCGCTCGGGTTGCTCGGCGTCCACTCGTTCTGGGCCGGACGGACGATCCTCGCCGTCCAGTACTGGCGCTCGTTCGAAGACCTCCAGCGGTTCGCCCGCTCGAAGGACCACGAGCACCTGCCCGCCTGGCAGGAGTTCAACCGGCTCGTCCGCGACAACGGCGACGTCGGGATCTTCCACGAGACGTACCGCGTCGGGCCGGGAACGGCGGAATCGCTCTACGGCAACATGCCGCGGTTCGGGATGGGCGCCGCCGTCGGCACGGTCCCGATCGCGGCCCGGGGCCAGTCGGCCGCCCGCCGGATGGGCACGACGGCGACCGACGAACCCGCGGTCACCCCGTACTGAACAGCAGGGCTCGACGCGGGCGCCCGTCAATGAACGGCGCCCGCGTCGGTGGAACTGCGCGTTACGGCTGCGGTGGCGCGCTCAGCTGGATCGAGTCGAGGATGGCGGCCATCTCGACCTGGTCGTCGGCGTGCCGGACAGGATCGAAGGGGATGTCCGTTCTCCTCTTCGTGCGGTGAGGTTTCCGGGAAGTTCGTTGCCCTGATCACGAGCAGATCGCCGTCGATCTCGAAGATCTGGAACTCGGTCGAGTGAGGCCTGCCTGCCTCATTCACCAACGGATAGGCCTCCATGGGGAACGAGTTCTGCGTCGTCCAGATGACCGCCGATGGGCAGTCGGCGGTGGTCTTCGTGGACGTGAGCGTCAAGCTCACGCCGTCGTAGTCCCCGTTCCTGATCGGTTCCGGCTCGGTCGCCTCGAAGCCCGGCCAACTCGCCATCACCTCCGCCAACTCTCCAGGCGTGTCGACATCTCGTCGTGCATGCCGGCTGCCTCGTCGCAAGGGTCGAGGGACACCGAGCCGATCGTGTTGAAGCATGATCGCCCCAGCCCGATCCGTTAGGTACGTCCCGGTGGCGATCCACCAGGACGCCGGCGTAGCCGGTTCCTTCCTCGTAATACCACCAGCTAGCGGGCACTTCGAGGCTGACGACGGCGGGCCAGAGCGTCGTGCTGCCCAATCCGTATGTACCCGGCTTGAGGCATTCGGGGCTGGCTGATGCCTCGGCACGACTCCTGCGGTGCATTCGGCAGGTTTGTAAGGGATGGGGTTGGTGTCTCGGACGAGCCGGGGCTCGTCCGAGGCTCGGGCTCGCTAGCCGGGGCCACCCCGACACCCGTCTGGTCGCTGCTGCGATTGAGGAACATTGCGCCGAGAGCCACTGCGACGACGACCGCCGCAGCTGCCAGCCCAACGGGGCGCGGGACGAAATCGTGGACAACATCGGTTGCATCCTCATGAGGCCCGGACGGGCTTGCGCCTGTCGGGTTCGTGGGAGCTCGACATGGATCGCATCCCTGACGCGATCGGGAAGCGGCGTGACCCCATCGAACTCCACGAGGTAGTCCTCGAGCTGCGCGATGAAGTCCTCGTCGTGTTTCATGCCAGGCTCTCGTTTCCTTCGAGTCGCGCATCCGCCTCGATGGCTTCGCGCAGGTATTTCAATGCGTAGTGCAGCCGCGACTTGACCGTGCCAACGGGCGCCCCGATGACCTCGGCCGCCTCGGCATGCGAGAGTCCGACGTAGTGGATCAGCACGACCACGGTCCGGTGCTCGACGCCGAGCTGCCGGAACGCGTGGTCGAGCTCTTGATGTGTGGCGATTCGGGAGGCCGAGTCGGGCACCGCCAGTCCATCGGTCGCCAGCAGCCGGAGGTTGCCGCGGTGACGTCGTTCGCGGCGTGCTTCAGCGTTGCAGGCGTTGACGAGGAGCCGGTAGGCCCAGGCCTCGAACCGGTCGGGATCCTTCAGTCGGGGAAGGTGCTGCCACGCATCGAGCAGTGCTCGCTGCGTCGCGTCCTCGGCCAGGTACGGGTCACGCAGGATCCGCCGCGCAACCGAATGGAGGTGGTCGCCCACGCGTTCGATCAAGGCGTCGAACGCCGCTTCGTCGCCGCGCATCGCTCGCTCGACGAGGATTCGCTCCATCCCTCACCTCTGGTCGACCCCTCAGTGGGCCGGTTCGCGGTGTATGAGTCGAGGCCGCCCCGAATGGTTCAATGGCGCCCGAGAACTACTCCGGTTCGGATGCGCCCGGGAAGTTCTTCCTGGCCTTGTCGGGGAAGGCCCGCATCAGCTGCCGGAGCAGGCCGTGCAGCCGCTCGCGCTCGGCAGGACTGAGGACCGAGGCGATCATCGCCTCGCGGCGTGCCTGCGTCGAGACGCTCTTGTCCCAGGCTGCATGGCCCGCCTCGGTGGGCTCGATGAGCGTGCCGCGGCGATCGTTCGGGTCGGGAAGTCGGCGGATGAGACCCGCGGCCTCCATCCGATCGAGCCGATTGGTCATGGCGCCTGTCGACAGGCGCATGTCACTGGCGAGCATCCCTGCCGAGCGCTGGTACGGCCGGCCGTAGCTGCGCAGGCGGCCAAGGACGTGGAACGACCGGCGGTCGAGCTCGAACTCGGCAAGCGTCTGCTCGAGCGACTCTTCCAGGGCGTGGGACAGGATGCCGATCCGCTCGACGATCCCCTCGGTCAGCGGGTCGAGGTCCGGGATCTCGCGCGCCCAGATGACCAGCGCGGCGTCGAGTCCGTCCTTCTCACTGCCCATTGTTCCCGGAGGGTAATCGGACGCACATCTTGATGTCAACCAACTTCAGTTTGAGATTAACGATGTGGTGACGCTTAACGTCAAGTATCTTGACATCAAGCGATATCTGGTCTATTGTCAGCGGGTAGTTGAAGGAGCCCGAGACGATGTTCCAGTTGTATCCAGGAGCCCTCGACGCCGAGCTCGATCGACGTCACGAGCTGGCCATGGCAACGATGCAGGCAGCGCACGGCGTGGCCGTGCTTCGGGAACGTGTTCCCGATCTGGTCGGCGTCCGCCATGTGGTCGTCACGCTCACGATCGCGCTGATCGCTTCCGTGCGCTGAGCGTCCTCCGCCCTACCCGTCCGTGAGCGCGATCCGGATGCGCTTGTTGATGCGCCCCTTGGATTCGTAGCCGGTCACGCGGATGCCGCCCACCTCGCGCGTGTTGGCGACGTGCGTGCCGCCGTCCGCCTGCAGGTCGAGGCCCACGATCTCGATCGTCCGCACGGTCTCGATCCCGGGTGGCAGCAGGTTGATCTTGGTCCGGATCAGGTCGGGGATCGCGAACGCCTCCTCGCGGGGAAGGACATTGACCCGCACGTCGCGCTCGGCCGTGAGCTCGGCGTTGACCTTCTCCTCGATCTCGCCGACGAGCTCACCACCCATCCGCTCGAATTCGAAGTCCATTCGGCCGCTGCCGGGTTCCATGTTCCCGCCGGTGACCTGGGCGCCGTAGTCGCGCCAGACGACGCCGCACAGGGCGTGCAGTGCGGTATGGGTGCGCATCAGCATCAGCCGACGCGCCCAGTCGATGTCGACCTCGACCTCGTCACCTTCGGCCGGGAGCTCGCCATCGGCGGTTTCGAGCTCGTGGCCGATCTCCCCGCCGACCTTGCGCGCCGAGGTGACGGTCCAGGTCCGGCCGTCGGCAGACCGAAGGAGCGTTCCCCGATCAGCCGGCTGGCCACCACCGCCCGGGTAGAAGACCGTCCGGTCGAGGATCAGCAGCGGCGGCTCGCCGGCCTCGACGCCACGGACCCGTGCGACGATCGATCGCGCGTAGGCGTCGCTGTAGCTCAGCTGCTCGCCCGTCGGCGCCATCCCCGACTCAGGTCGCGTTGACGTCAACGATCATGTTCGGGTGCACCGTGCACACGAACTGGTAGGCCCCGGCTGTGAGCGCGGGTGCGTCGAATGAGCGGGTCTCGACGCCAGGGAACGTGTCCGAAGTAAACAGGGGCGCGCCGGCCGGGTCGCGGATCTCGACGTTGTGCGGGACCGATGCGTCGTTGTTCACGAGCTCCAGCGTGAACGGGGTGTCGGCCGGGACCTCGAGGTCGGCCTGCTCCCACACGATGTTGGTCGCCGTCACCGTGACGACGTCACCCGTGGCCGCGGATGCGGGCGCCGATCCGCTTGGCGCAGCCGACCCGCTCGGAGCAGCCGATCCGCTCGGCGCAGCCGACGCGGGCGCCGATCCGCTCGGCGCTGCCGATGGAGCCCCGCTCGGAGCCGGCGACACCTCGCCGCTCGGTGCTGGGCTTCCGGGCTCGCCCGACGGCGCGCCGCTGGCCGCCACCTCGCTCGGAGGCGGCGCGTAGGTCCAGCCGGCTTCCTCGGTCGAGCAGGCGGCGAGACAGAGCGTGACAGTGGCGATCGCCACCGCGATGACGGCAGGGCGCATGGGTCGTGGGCACCTCGGTCGGTGGAGGGACGCAGCAACGGGCGACCCGCTCAATCTAGCGTTCGCCGCCAAATCATGCGTCGTTGCTTCGTTCCGCAGGCGACCGTAGTACCAAGGTCCGAATTGCAACCGGTACCGGTCCCGGTCCAGACTGCATCTCCCGAACCGGCGCGCCCGTCACAGCTTGCCGTCAGGAAACGTCCCCCGCGTTCCGGTACAACCTGCGCCAACCCCCAGTCGCGTCCGGCGGTGCCCATCCGGCCGGACATCAGCGAACCCATGAGACCCGGAGACCTCCCTCCGGGTCTCGTGGCGTCAGTTGCGCTCGGTGAGCCCCAGGCGGATCGCCACTGCCGCCGCCTCGACGCGGCCCGACACGCCGAGCTTGGCAAGGATGTTCCCGACGTGGACGCCGACGGTCTTGCGGGTGATGAACAGGCGCTCCCCGATCTCCGGGTTCGTGCGTCCCTGGGCGAGCAGGCGCAGGACCTCCCGCTCCCGGGCGCTCAGCCCGAAGGTGTCCCGCCGGTCCGAGGCGGCGCTGCCGCCGAGCGCCTCCCCCGCGATGCCGCGCATCAGGGCCGAGGGCTGCGCCTCGGGAGCCGCCAGCAATTCGACGAGCGAAGGGTCGGGGTGCGCCGCGTGCGGCACGGCCCCGTCCGCGAGGACCGTCTCGACCTCGTCGGGGAGCGGGATCATCGCCCGATGCGCGAGCTCGCGGAGCTGGCGGAGCAGCGGCCTGGCGCCGAGCTCGAGCGCGATGCCGGTCGCCTCGAGGATCGGATGGCGCGCGGCCGTGCGGCCGGGGCGCCCGGTCTCGGCGAGGAGCGCCTCAGCCTCGTGCCACCGAGCGCGGGCAACCTCGTACGGCGCACCGAGGCGACCCCAGCGATCGGCCACCTCGGCCCACGCGTCGGGGTCGTCGCGATCGTCGATGCGCAGGCAGAACGCCCGGGCGGTGGCCAGGTACGCGTCCGCCATCTGGCGCGAGCCGATCGTCGGTGAGACGCCGTGCTTCTGGACCAGGCGCTCGGCCTCGGCAACGATCTCCGGGGCCCGCGAGCGGGCCGCCGCGAGCGCCGGCAGGTCGCGTCGTTCGAGGGCATCGACCGCCTCCGCGGCGTGGACCTCGGCCGCCGTCGCGGCCATGCGCGCCGTGAGCACCCAGTCCTCCGTCACGCGGACCAGCTCCCAGCCGCGGCCCGCCACGCGACCGGCATCGGCGAAGTCCCCACGCCACACGGCGAACGAGGCGGCGGCGAGATAGAACGGGACCGCGAGCTGCGAATCGCGCACCGCTTCGAGCTCGAGCAGCGTCTGCCCGAGGAGCCTGCCCGCCTCCTCGCCGGCCGACATCTCGATGGCCACGGTCGCGAGGTTCACGACCGAGATCAGGAATTGGATCCCGACTGGCTGCCATTCGAGGGCGATCTCGCTGAAGGCCCGTGCCTCCTCCCATCGACCGAGGATGAACAGGGAGTCGCTGGCGTTGACCCGCAGGAAGTTGCCGTACACGGCTTCGAGACCCGCCGCCTTGGCTTCCTCGATCCCCCGGTAGGCGACCTCGACGGCATCCGCGCGGCGGCCCAGGAGGTCGAGCACGGTGGTGAGGTTGGCGTGGACCCGGAAGCGCTCGTCGAGCTCGCCGACCTCGGCTGCCATCCGGCCCGCATCCTCGAGCAGCCGGACGCCGTCCTCGGGCGTGCTCCCCCAGGCCATCGCGACCGCGAGCGTGATGGTCGCATGCGCCTCCTGGACGACGGCGCGCGGGGAGCACTCGCGGGCGATGCGGATCGCCTCGCGGGCATGACGTTCGGCGTCGGAGAACGTGCCGTCGAGCATCAGGAGCTGTGCCAGCGCCGCCAGCACCGTCGCCCGTTCCGGCGCCGGCTCGCGCGGGACGAGCTCCACTGCCCGCCGTTTCGCCGCCATCGCCCCCTCGTTGTCCCCCGCCGCTCGGCGGTAGTGCCCGAGACGCTCGTGCAGCAGCCCGAGCCGGACGCGGTCGCGGCGGGCGTCGAGCCCGGCGATGGCCGCCTCCGCAAACGCGATCGCACGGGTCGCCCGGCCGGCCGCGAACGCAGCCTCTGCGGCCTGCTCCTTCAGCTCCGTCGCATCATTCGCGCCGGGTGCGAAGTTCAGCGCCTCCTCGATCGCGGCCAGCGCGTCCGTCGGCGCGTTAAGTGCCGACGCCTCCGCCGCCGCTGCGAGGTAGGCGGTTCGGGCTGCCTCGCCGTCATTCGCCTTGCTCCAGTGGTGGGCGGCCACGGCAGGACGGTCGGCGAGGGCCGGCGCGATCGCGGCGTGGTAGCGGACACGCGTGAACGGGAGGAGGTCCTCCTCGACAGCCTGCGCGATGAGCTCGTGGCGGAACTCGAGCCGCTCGTCGGTTTCGACGAGGAACCCGTGCTCGATCGCCTCGGCGAGCCCGGCCGTCAGATCCGCGTCGAGCACCGTCCCGGCACGCCGCGGGGCGCTCGTGGAACGCGGCGGCAGGCTCGACGAACCAACCTCGAAGGTGGCCGCCGCCTCCGCCAGCTCTGAGGGTCGGAGGGGGACGGCGGCCGGGGCAAGCAGCCGCAGGACGCGGCGGCACTCCGGGGAGCGGATCGCGAGCCGAGCCGTGACCAGCTCCTGGAGCGACCCGGACGGCGACACCGACGACAGCTCGCGGCGCGCGGCCAGGAGCTCCTCGGCCGCGAGCGGGTTGCCGCCGGATCGCTCGATGACGAGCAGCAGGACGCTCGCCGAGGCACGCTTGCCCTCGATCGACTCGATCAGTCGCGCGAGCTCGTCGCGGCGGAGTGGCTCGAGCTCGAGCGCAGGGACCGCGCGCGGGGCGCCGGCGATGACCGCGCGGTCCGTCCACCACGGGTGGTCGCGCGTGACCTCGTCCGGACGGTGGGTGAGGACGAGGGCCAGGCGCTGGTTCCGGGCAATCCGGGCAAGGAACGTCGCCAGGGCCCGCGTCGCGGCATCGGCGCGATGGAGGTCTTCGAGGATGAGCAGCACCGGCCGCTCCTCGCCCAGGCGACCAAGGATCCCAAGGATCCCCTCGAGCGTCCGGGCCTGACGCCGTTCGGGCACCGTCATGGTGGGCCGCGTGGGGAGCACGCCCAGCGGGGCCAGGCGCTCGGCCAGTTCCGGCATGAGGCGGACCGCTTCCTCGGCGGCCGGGCCCGTGACCCGGCCGAGCGTCTCGTCGTCCAGATCGTCGAGCGCGCTGCGGAGCGCCTCGAGCACGGGTGCATACGGCGTGTCGGGGCCACGCGAGGCCGCGCCGCGCAGGACGGTCATCGGTTCGGCAAGTTCGCCGATCCGGCGGGCTGCTTCGTTCAGAAAGCGCGTGACACCAATTCCGGCCGTGCCGGAGACGAGAAGCGTTCCCGCGCGTCCTTCTGCTGCACCCCCCAGGACGGTAGCGAGGCGTGTGAACGCCGCCTCTCGCCCGACGAACCGCGCGCTCGCGATGCCTTCGGGCATGTCGGCCATTCTAGGCACCTGCCGGCTCCGGTAGGCTGGCGTCGTGACCGACGGTCGTCGCGCGCCGCACCCCGACAACACGCTGAACGAGCTGCCGGGGGAGGAATGGCTCTATTTCACGAAGTCGGTCTGGAGCACGGCCTACCCCTCCGAGCTCGGCCACGATGCCCGCAAGGCGCACGGTGCGAACAAGCCGCCACGCCTCATGGCGCGCCTCATCGAGTTCTTCACGCGAACCGGCGAGCTCGTCCTCGACCCGTTCGCGGGAGTCGGTGGGACGCTGCTCGGGGCGGCGATCGCCCGCGGGCCGCGGCGGGCGCTCGGCTTCGAGCTCGATCCGCGCTGGGTTGCGATCCATGAGACGGTCGTGCGCGACCTGCTCGGCGAACGAGACGGCGCCGGCCCAGTGATCGCCGATCTCGGCAGCTCCGATCCAGGCGGCCCACGCTCGTTCGACCCGAGCGGGATCCGATTGCGCTGCGGCGATGCGCTCGCGTTGTTGCCGGACCTGGAGTCGGGCAGCGTGGACTTCGTCGCCACCGACCCGCCGTACAACGTCCAGCTGCCGCTCACGATGGCCGGCGGTCCGCTGGCGGAACGTCACGCGAACCGGCGCACCGATTACGCGATGGTCAGCGACCATCCCGGCGATCTCGCGAACGCTCCGGATTACGCGACGTTCCTCGACCGGATGGGCGACGTCTTCGGCGAGCTCCACCGCGTCCTGCGCGACGGGCGCTACGCGACCGTCATCGTGCGCGACGCCTACCAGGACGGCCGCTACCTGTTCACCGGTGCCGATCTTGCGGCACGCGCGAGCACGGCCGGGTTCGTCCCGAAGGGTGACCTGATCTGGTACCAGGCGGGCACCAGGCTACGTCCCTATGGCTACCCCCGTGCGTTCGTCCCGAACATCGCGCACCAGCATCTGCTGGTGCTCCGCAAGGAGATCTCCGCTCAGTCCCGCCGGCGCGCGGCGAGGTAGGCGCTCAGGACGTCGTCGTCGATGTCGTCCTCGCCCAGCGTCCAGCTCTCGGCGACCGCCGGGATCGTGGCCATCGCGCCATCGTGCCGCGGCGCGTTCCCGATGTTCTCCCCGACGGTCATCTTGTGGATCCAGCCCTGGCTGCCATCCGGGCACAGGACCAGCCAGTAGACGCCGCGCTTCTCGAGCAGCTGGATCTCGTCACCCTGGGCGAGGATGCCGACTCCGTTGCCACGGACCTCGTCGGGCGCATCGAGCAGCGTCACGATGTCGTACTTGATCAGGTGCCGCTCGCGACCCTCGATCGGCCCGACGAGGCCGTTGTCGAACGTCAGGCGGGCGGCCTCGACGCCGTCACGGCTCGGGTCCGCCTTGCGCGCCTGCAGCAACGACGGCCTGCGCCAGCGCGGCATGCCGGCCTCGGCATCGGGGATCTCCGGCACGGCGGCGATCGCGGCGGCCACCGCGACGGCCACCGATTCGTCCATCCCGAGGCCTGAAGCGGCACGAGCGGCAAGGACATTGTCGTCGAGCTCGTCCTCCTCGCGGCGACGCTTGGCGAAGATGGACATGCCCATCATCCCAGCCGCGAAGGTCGTGGTCGTCACGAGCGTCGGCACGAATTGAAGCGGTGGCAGCGGGCGCCAGCCACCGAGCCCGAGCGCGGTCGCGACGCTGCCCATCGGCGACCACCCGACCGGGGCCTCGGCCGGCGGGGTGACCGGGCTCGAGCCACCACCCGATCCGCCTGAGCCGCCTGATCCACCCGATCCGCCGCCACCAGTTCCGTCGGACGAGCCCGCGCCGGGCAGGGCGCCGGTGATGATCGGGGTCGGCGTGGGAATGGGCGACGCTTCCGGGGTCGGACTCGGTGACGCGATCGGCATCGGGCTTGGCGTGGGTTCGGGTGTCGGCGTCGGCCCCGAGCGCGGGTCAAGCCTCGGGCTGGGCTCAGGGGTCGGGCTTGGCGCGGACCTCGGCGCCACTGTGGGCTTCGGCGTCGGCTTGGGAGTCGGCTTGGGCGTCGGCTTCGGTGTCGATTTGGGTGTCGGCTTCGGCGTCGGCTTGGGGGTCGGCTTCGGGGTGGGCTTGGGAGTCGGCTTGGGCGTCGGCGCAGGCTCGGCCGTGATCGTGACGGCACCCGCAGGCAGGTCCTTGACGCCGGAACCCTGGAAGACGATCTCGTGGGTGCCCTTCGGGAGCGTGTCCGAGAAGCGGAACTGGTCCTTCCCGGACCAGTCGCCGCCGCCGACGCGTGTCATCGCGTGGTTCTTGCCATCGATGACCACGCGGACGAAGACCGGCGGGATGTGTCGCGAATAGGTGACTTCGAAGGTGATCTTCGTCGTCGTCGTGCCGGAACCAGGGCTCACGCTCGGATCACTGAGCTTCTTCGCGGCGGCGCCGTACGCCGGCATCGCCAACGCGAGCAGCAGGGGCACGACGAGCAGGACGCCTGCGACCGAACGGATCGCAGGACGACCCAGAAGCCTCCCCCACCGGCGGTTCACGAGCACGACATCCCTCCGGCCCGGGATGCTGGGCCCGGGCGTGGGACGGAGCATCGCGGTCGGGGACGCGGGCGGGCAATGGTACGGGGGTCACGGTCCGGGTGCCCCGACCGGCGTTAGGGCGTGTGCCCGCCGTCACGGAATCAACGGTGCGCCGCGGCACCGCACGCAGGCGGTTGGGTGGGGTTCTGGGTGGTGCGTGGGCCGGTCGCCGGAGTGTCCCAACCCGGATTGCTCATGGCCGCGACGGACCTCACGCCCCGAACATCGGTGGCATGCAGATCATCGGCGCCGCCCCGCCCACCACGTCCAGACTCCCCTCCCTCGTCATCGGTGCCGCGGCCGGCACGATCCTGATCGTCGCCGGCCTCACCTTCGAATTCGCCACGCTGCTCACGCCGTACTTCGACCGCGTTGCAAGCGGCCGGTTCGGCGGTTCGGCCGGCCCGAGTAGCGCGGCTGCCTGGTTCGCCGCCGTCGTCCTCGGGGCCGTGTTCCTCGGCGTCGGGGCGGCACGGCTTGCGGGTCTGCTGGCCGATGTTCGATCCGGCGCTGCCGCGAACCCGGTGATCCTGCCGGCCCATGACTCCGACGGGCCCGTGATGGCCCTCAACGTTGACGTCGGCGACGGCCGGCCGATCCCGAAGCTCGTGGTCGGGCAGTTCGGGGCCGCCGTCATCCGCGATCTCCCGGACGCTTCGGTGGCGCGTCACCAGGGACCGTACTGGGAAGCGATGTCCGACCAGGGCTGGGTCCGCATCGAGAGCCCGCTCGATCGCGCCGCTCGGGACGCGGAGCGGGTTCGTCGCTGGTTCGCCCACGACGAACGCGACTATGTCGTTCGCGTCTACGCCGCGGTCGTGACGAGGGATCCCGCGCTGCCCCGAACCCCGACCTGTGCCGTGATCAGCGAGTCACAGCTCGAACCGTGGTTGCGGTCACTGCCCGTGCAGCGCAGCCTCAACGACGGGCGGCGAGCGCAGGTGTTGGCGATGCTCCGGGGTCGCACCCAGGCGGAGTGGTAGGGGAGCCAGGACTCGAACCTGGAACCAGCGGGATATAAGCCCACCGCTCTAACCATTGAGCTACTCCCCCGCCGCGATCCTACAACGCGATCTCCGGCGCGGCGATCGAATGAGGGGTCCGACTACCCGCCGAGCAGCCGGCCGGCGATCGCGCGCAGGCTGAAAGGACGCGCCTGCGGGTGGTTGGCCGTCCCGTTGGTCTCGACGTAGGCGCCACCGCCCGGCGCATACGGACGCCCGCCGAGCGTCTCGGCGATCTCGCGCTCCTCGTCGGTCTGGAACGCCTGGATCGGCAGGTCGTCCGGATCCAACGGGCGCTCGGTGACCTCGACGGGGCGCGACGGCCGCGAATAGGCCGGCGCTCCGTACAGCTTTGGCAGCGCGACGTGCTGCTCGTCGACAGCCACGGGCAAGTGGGACCCCTTTGCCGGGCGGGCTGAAACCCGCCGCCGAGATAATAGCCCGGGCAGGGTAACCCGTTTTCGCGCCGCATGGGAATACGCAGCACAACGTATGGCGGAACTGGGCGGTGACAACGCGCCCCGCCCCACGCACGTTTCGTGCACGGAAGGGCGGGCTCGCGGCGGCCTCAGACGAGCAGCGGCCGGAGAATCTGGACGGCGGCCACCATGACGAGGTAGGCGATCGGGACGGCCGCGAAGAACCCGAGCGCCGCGCTCCACGGCGTCCGTCGCGCCCGCTCGGCGGAGCCGCTCGGCAGCGGCACGATCAGCCACGTCACCAGCGACCCGATGACGAGCACGAGCACGACATAGACGGTGATCGCGAGCACCCGAAGGTCGCCACCGGGCAGCACGGCCCCGCGACTCAGGGCGACGTCATAGGCGAGATACGCGGCGGCGAGCACGACGGCAACCGTGAGGCTCGAAGCGACGGCGCGGACGACCGGCCGGGGAGCGTTGCGGAACTGGCGCCAGCGCACCTCGGCCCACGAGCGGCGGCGGACGGGGCCCGCGCTCATGCGTCCTGACCGAGAACCGTGAGCGCCCGGCGAGCCGGCATGGTTTCGGGGGTGTGCGCCGCGAGCTGCTCGACGGCCCCTGCGAACCGCTCCAGCTCCGCGTCGGTCGCCCAGAAGCCGACGCTGATCCGCAGCGCGTCGAGGTGATCGATCGGCCGCGCGATCGCGAAGACGCGTGCGCCGAGCTCTTCGAGCGCGGTCCGAGCGGGCCACGACGCGATCCGGAATGTCACGAGCGTCGCCATGTGGTCTGGCGGCGTGATCACGTCCACGCCCGGGATCGCGGCGAGCCGCGCGGCCGTCCGGCGGGCGAGCGTCCTCCCACGGGCGTGGATCCAGTCCAGCCCGACGTACATCGACAGCCAGCCGATCGAGCGGGCCATGCCGACGACGGATGGGCGATGGAAGCCCGATCCGTCGAACCGGCGGGCATCCGTCCAGAACGCGACCTCGCCACGCGGGTCGAACGACGCGAACGAATACGCGCCAGCCGCGCCGGGGTAGAGGCGCTCGACGATCCCCGGCGCGACCGCGAGCGCGCCCATGCCTTCCGGGCCGAGCAGCCACTTGTGCGCCGGGATCGCATAGAAGTCAGCGCCGGTCGCGGGCACGTCGACCGCGATCGCGCCCGCGGCCTGCGCGCCGTCGACGACCACCAGTGCTCCGCGCGCGTGGGCCAGCTCGGCGATCCGCGCCACGGGCAGCATGGCCCCGGTCATCGGCGAGACGTGGGCGAGCGCGACGAGCCGGGTGCCGGGCGTGATGGCTGCATCGAAGGCGGTGAGGGTCGCGTCGTCGTCGTCGCCTGTGCCGGCGTCGACCAACGTCAGCTCGACGCCGAGGCGGGCATGGACGGCGTGGAGCGGCCCGACCCCACCAGCGTGCTCGAGCTGGGAGGACACGGCCCGGTCGCCGGGTCGCCAGTCAAGTGCCGCGATCGCCTGGTTCATCCCGTCGGTCGTGGAGTGGTTGAGCGCGATGGCATCGACGTCCGTACCGAGAACGGCGGCCGTCGCGCCGCGCGCCTCGTCCATCCGGGCGAGGAACTCCTCGAAGTAATCGACGTGCGCGCGACCCGTGCGCAGCTCCCACGCCTCGAGGTCGGCCATCGCCTTCGCCGTCTCGGCCGGCATCGGCCCGACGGAGCCCGCGTTCAGGTAGATCCCCGCTTCGACCGCCGGCAGCGCGGCGCGCACAGCGGCGAGCTTCTCTTCGTCGGGCATGAAGGGAGCGACCACGGCCGTATGATACGGACGATGCTCCGTCACTCCCCCTGCCGGATGCCGTCGACGTGACAGGGCTGACCCGCCCCGAGCTGCTCGTCAGCACCAGTTGGCTCGCCGAGAACCTCAGCCGCCCCGAGCTCCGAATCCTGGACGTCCGCTGGCGGCCGGACGGCAGCGGGCCGGCGACGTTCGCCGCGGGCCACATCCCGGCCGCCGCGTACCTCGACTGGCGGTCCGAGCTGATCGAGCCCGCCGAGGAGGACGAGGTGCTCCTCCTGGCCGGCCCGGACCGCGTCGCGAACGCGATGGCGCACTCCGGGGTTGGTGACGGCACGACGGTCGTCGTCTACGACGACACCCAGAACCTGTTCGCGTCCCGGGTGTGGTGGAGCCTCCGCGCCTACGGCTTCGATTCGGCCCGCCTGCTCGACGGCGGGTATCCGGCGTGGGCGGCCGAGAACCGCACGGTGTCGAACGCCCGGCCGCGTGCGCCGGCGACGACATTCACTCCGCGCGCCCAGCTCGCAACGCGGCTCACGACCGCGGACATCCGCCGCCTGCTGGGCTCCCCGGACGTCCAGATCCTCGACGCCCGCGCTCCGGCCGAGTACCGCGGCCACGAGGGCAATGCCAAGCGACTCGGGCACATTCCCGGTGCCGTGAACGTGCCGGTCGGCGCGACCAGCCAGCCCGGTTCACAGCGTCTGCGCGACGCGGACGAGCTGCGCTCGATCCTCCACAAGGCCAACGTGACGCGCGGACCGAGGCTCGTCTGCTACGACGGCTCGGGCGTGGCCGCGGCCAAGCTCGCGTTCATCCTGAGCCTGCTCGGCCACGACGACGTGGCGGTCTACGACGGCGGCTGGGCGGAATGGGGCAACCGGCTCGATCTGCCGGTGGAGCGCTAGCGGCTCCGGGGTTAACGTTCGAAGTCGGAGTCAGGCCAGCCCTGGCGTTGCCGCCGACGACAGGGATCGTGTCGGCCGCCGACTCGGCGAATGCCGGCGGCGGCACGGCCGAAACTTCGCCGGCGCGATCCAGGCCGGCCCACGGGTCCGCCTCACGGTGCGGCGCCATGATCTGGGCGCGCGCGTGGTTGACGGCGATCATCGTCGCGTGCTGGCGGGCTTCGCCGACCCGGTCCGACCAGTACTCGGCGTCGGTCACGGGCAGGAAGCGGCCGGTGAGCTCCTCGAGCGACTCCTGGAGATTCCGCTCCGGGAGCAGATGGATGTTCCCGACCGCCTTGAACGGCGGGATCGAGATCAGCGCCTTCTCGGCCACCTTCGGCGTCCGCAGCTCGGGGACCGCATCCACCGTTTCGTCGGCGACGGCGAACAGCACCGCCCCAAGATTGAGCTGCGCGTATTCGGCTCGGACCGGTGACGTGGTGGTCCCGAAGTCATCGAAGACCGCGTCTCGAACGACGATGAAGTCCGTGTCGGGCTCGTTGAGGATGTCGGTGACCCGGCGTTGCCGCGTGGCGTACGTGGCCCGGACGATGTGCGTATCCGTGTACAGCGTGAGGGTGACCGTGCGCAGTTCGCCCCCGATTCCCGACAACATGCGCCGAAGCATAGCGTCCGCGAGCGGCGCCGGACAGCCTGACTCATGGGCTAGGCCGGTGGTTCCAGGGCGGGCCGCGCGCCGGCCGTGACGAGGAACTCCGCTCCGTGCTGGAGGCCGTTGTACAGGGCCTCCACCGACTCGAGGGTGTCGATCTCGTCGGGGGACTTGTCGGGTCGCAGGGCGGCGATCCGGGGGAAGCGCAGCGAGAACCCCGACTGGTGGCGGTTCGAGCGGACGATCACGTCGAACGCGACCTCGACGACGACCTGCGGTTCGACCTGGCGGTAGCGCCCGTAGCGCGCGATCGTGTGCGCTTCGAACCATTGCGTCATCTCGGCGATCTCCGCGTCGGTCAGCCCGCTGTACGCCTTGCCGATCGTGACCAGCCGCTCGCGTTCGGTGTCGCGGACCGCGAACGTGTAGTCGGACAGGACGCCGTGGCGCTTGCCGTGGCCGACCTCAACGCCGACCACCACGCAATCGATCGTGGCCAGGGCCTTCTTCATCTTCAACCAGCCGAGGCCGCGGCGCCCGGGCGAGTAGCCGCTGTCGGGGTCCTTGACCATGAGGCCCTCGTTGCGCCGAGCCCGCGCCTCGGTGAACGCGGCCTCGAGCGTGTCGACGTCGGTGGCCGCGACCAGGTGGGAGCGGGCGAACTGGCCGCCGTCCGTGGCGGGCGGCAGTTCGAGGGCGTCCAGCCGGCGACGCCGCTCGGTCAGCGGCAGCCGCAGCAGCGGTTCGACCGGCGCACCATCCCCGGGCCCGAGCGCGAGCGCGTCGAAGGCGACGAAGATCACCGGCACCTCGGCGCGGATCGCCTCCGACGGCGACTTGCGCCCGAGGCGCGCCTGCAGGGCGATGAACGGCAGGACATGGCCGTCCTTCCAGCCGAGGATCTCGCCGTCGAGGATGCCGTCCCACGGGAGGTTTACGGCCGCCTCTGCCACCTCCGGGAACTGGCCCGTGATGTCGTGGAGGTCCCGCGAATAGAGGCGGACCGTTTCCCCCTGCCGGTGGAGCTGGGCACGGATGCCGTCGTACTTGTCCTCGACCCACACCTCCGGGCCGAGACGGGCCAGGATCTCGTTCGCGTCCTCGGCCGGGGACGCGAGCATGAACTTGAGCGGCCGGAACAGCTCCATCTCGGCCGCCCCGAGCCGGTCGTCGCGGGCGAGCGTCGCCAGCTCCCCGACGTCGCCGGTCAGCATCCCGGCCCACTTGACGTCGGTCAGCGGGCGATCGAATGCCTTCGCGATCGCCGCCTCGACGAGTCCCTCGCGGAGACCGATCCGCAGCTCGCCGCTCAGGATCTTGACGAGGTATTTGGCGGTGGTCGGGTCCGAGCGGACCAACAGGTCGCGGAACAGGGCGGACTTGCGTGCCGGGCCGGACACCTGTTCGATCGCCGCGTACGTGGCGGCAACCTCGGGGAGTGACGGCGAGCCTTCCGGTGCCGGGTTGTGGCCGGCCCGGGCCAGCACGTCGGCGACGGCCAGGCCGAGGTCGGAGAACCGGTCATATGCCTCGCCGAGCGCGGTGCGTGGCACGCCGGCCAGCTCCGCGACGGTCGCCGAGACGGCGGACCAGCCGAGCCCGATGGCACGCGGATCGCCCTCGGCGAACGGGCGGCCGGTCAGGAAGACGGCGGCGATCGGCAGCTCGTCGGGGGTCAGGGAGCGCAGATATTCCGCCAGCAGTGCCGTCTTCTCGGACGTTCGTGTCGTCGCTGCAAGACGGTCCGCGAGCTCGCTCCAGCGGCGCATGGCGGGGATGGTATACCGTGCCGGGATGGTCCACCGTTCGTGGTTCCCCGAGGCCCTCGAAGGCGAGCGCGTCGTGCTGCGGCGCCACGTCAGTGGAAACCTGGCCGCGTTCCACCGCTGGTACGCCGACCCCGAGATCGCCCGCCTCGCGCGCTACCAGGAAGCCCCGATGCGACCGGACGAGATCGAGCGCTTTTTCGCCGCGCGGGTGCTCGGGAACGAGGCCCTCGCGATGGCCGTCCACGAGAAGGCGACGAACCTGCTGATCGGGACCTGCGCGTTCAGCCAGCTCGACGCGGACAACGGCTCGGCCCTGTACCACATCACGATCGGCGAGAAGGACGCCTGGGGCCACGGCTACGGCACCGAGGCGACCTGGCTGATGCTCCGCCACGCGTTCGAGACGCTCGGGCTGCACCGGATCGCGCTGTACGTGTTCGAGTTCAACGAACGGGCCATCCGCGCCTACCGGCGCTGCGGCTTCGTGATCGAAGGGCGGGCACGCGAGTCGATCTACCGCGAGGGCCGCTGGTGGGATGAGCTCGCGATGAGCGTGATCGAATCGGACTGGCGGCGGATTCGCGACGAACTGCGCCAGGGGCTGAGCGAGGGGTTGCGCGACCGGCGCCCGACCGCCGGCACGACGCGATGAGCTCCACCGGTGCCGCGGCCGACGCTGCACGGGCAGACGTCCGCGAGCTGATCGGCGCGAAGGGCCACGCCGTCGAGAATGCCCGCGCGGCGGTCGACCGGCTCGAGGGCGCCTTCGCGGCCGGCGACCTGCAGCGCACGCCGGCGATGGACCAGTACCTGGCCGACCTGATGGTGGCCCTCGAGCAGGACGAGGGCCAGAAGCTCGGCGGCAAGAGCGCCGAGGCCTCGCGCTTCATCCTCCGCGCGATCGACCGCGAGCTCGACAACGCCTGAGACCTTTCGCATGCGCGGCCGGCGATAACCAGGGCGTAATCGAATTCGCATGAACCCGCACGCCAGGTGACTCAGATCGCGTTCTGGGCACGTGGGCCTGCACGGCTGTGCGAATTCGATGAATGAGCGTAATCACGGGGCGACCTGGCCCCCTTGACTCTCGACCTACCCGAGGGTCCACGATCGCGCCGTGGCAGATGACCTCCTCTCCATCGGACACTTCGCCCGGCTCAGCGGGCTGAGCGTCGGCGCGCTCCGGCACTACGACGAGCTCGACCTGCTTCGGCCGGCCGACATCGACGGGTCGAGCGGCTACCGGCGCTACCGGATCGAGCAGCTCGAGACCGCGCGCGCGATCGCCCGGCTCCGCGAGCTGGAGATGTCGCTCGACGAGATCCGCGAGGTCCTCGCGATCGACGACCCGGCCGAGCGCCAGCGCCGGCTCGACCGCCACCGCGCCCGGATCGAGGCCCGCACACTGCGCCTCCAGCGCGTCCTTCACCACGTCACCCGAATCTCGAAGGGAGACCCGATCGTGACCAGCCCACCCGTCGCCCCCGAACTCGACCATGACACGCGCCGCGCGCTGGCGGTCGGGCTGTTCAACTACACGTGGACGCTCCTCGAGAACCCCGACCGGACGCCGGAGCAGGACGACGAGATGCTCCACGCGGCCCACGCGTCGCGCTACCACTGGGGCGAGGTCGGCGAGCCGGTCAACCTGTCGCGCGGGGAGTGGCAGGTGTCCAGGGTGTACTGCGTCCTGGGCCGGGCCGAGCCGGCGCTCTACCACGCCCGCCGCTGCGTCGAACTCAACGAGGCCAACGACGCGCGCGAGGACTGGGAGCTGGGCTCGGCGTACGAGGCAATGGCCCGGGCGAGCGCCGTTGCGGGCGACCTGGCGGCGCGAGACGAGTGGAAGGCGCGGGCTGTGGCCGAGCTGCCGAAGATCACGGACGCCGAGGACCGCCAGATCCTCGAGCAGGACCTCGCGACGCTGCCCTAGCTGTTCGCCCTCGCCGAACGAATCGAGGCATCAACCCGCAATGGAGGCGCGAAATGGGCGCCTGCGGAGCGTGGCTGTTCGGCCGCGGTGAACGTCCCGACCGCCACCCGAGCCTGACGCCAGCCTGATGTGCGGGATCATCCGGTGGCAGCGAACGGCGCCCGAACCGTGGCTCCCGTAGACTCCAAATGCCCAGTCCGCCCTGCCCCGGAGGCCCTCCCGCATGCCCGACACGCGCTACGGAATCCTGCCGTTCAGCCAGGCCGCCTCGTGGCCCGAGTTGCTCGACGTGGCGAAGCGGGTCGACCAGCTCGGGTACGACCATCTCTGGGCGTGGGACCACCTGTACGCGATCTTCGGCGACCCCTACCAGGACTTCTTCGAGGGCTATTCGCTGCTGGCCGCGTGGGCACGCGAGACCGAACGCGTCCGCCTCGGGCTGCTCGTCGGCGCGAACACGTTCCGCAACCCGGGGATCGTCGCCAAGACGATCGCGACGATCGACCACATCAGCGACGGCCGCGCGATCGCCGGGCTCGGGGGTGCCTGGATGGAGCTTGAGCACACCGCTCACGGGATCGACTTCGGCTCCGGGTTCGGCCAGCGGCTCGACTGGATGGACGAGGCGACGGGTGCGATCCGGAAGCTGCTCGACGGGGAGACGGTGACGTCCGAGCCCGGCGGCCACTACGCGTTCAAGGAACTGCGCCACCTGCCGCCGCCGGTCCAGCGCGCACCTGCCGATCATGATCGGCGGCTCCGGCGAGAAGAAGACGCTCCGTTCGGTCGCGCGCTACGCCGACATGTGGAACGCGATGGGCACGGTCGACTTCCTGCGCCACAAGATCGAGGTGCTCAGGCAGCACTGCTCGGACGTCGGGCGCGATCCCGGCGAGATCACGTTCACGATCGGCATCAAGGCGACGATCCGCGACAGCCCGGCCGAGGCGGATCGCGTCTGGCGCTCGACGATGGAGCACAACCGGACGCCGATGGCCAACGTCGAGCACGACGTGACGTTCTGGAACGGCACCCCGGAGCAGCTCGCCGAGCGCCTCGCGCCGTACGTCGAGCTGGGCTTCGAAACGATCATCTCCGAGCACCCCACGCCGTACGACATCGAGTCCATCGAACGGCTCATCGGACAGGTCAAGCCGCTGGTGGACCGCGGCTGAGTCGCGAGGCTCTCGCTGGGCCGGACCTCTTTGAAGCAGCGTGTACCGCTCCGAGCGGTAGTTCTGGGCCAGATCCCGGCCCAAGCCTGAACCGGCCGGGCTTGGTCCCCGAAATGCCGCTCCCACCGGCATCCGAGGGCATTCCGAGGGATAAGCGCGCGTCCGCGACCGCTTGGCGTCCCGCAAGCGCCGAACTTGCCGCTCACGCCGGCAGCGTCGGGCTCAGGACCCGGACGTGGACCGGCGACTCCGAAACTGATGCAGTACGGTTCCACGACCATGGCCGATCAGCCGCCGCGCGCCTCGATCGTCGAGTTCGACCGCGTCACGAAGCGCTACGACGCGGGCACAAAGAACATCCCCGGGGCCGTCAACGACCTCTCGCTGCAGGTGCCGGCCGGCAAGATCTGCGTGCTGGTCGGACCGTCGGGCTGCGGCAAGACGACCAGCCTCAAGATGGTCAACCGGCTGATCGAGCCGACCTCGGGGCGGATCCTCATCGACGGCGAGGACATTGCGAAGCGAGACGTGATCGACCTCCGCCGCTCGATCGGCTACGTCATCCAGCAGACCGGGCTCTTCCCCCACCAGACGATCGGCGAGAACGTGGCGACCGTCACGCGCCTGCTCGGCTGGACGAAAACCCGGCAGCGACAGCGCGCCGATGAGTTGCTCGCGCTCGTCGGGCTCAATCCCACGAAATACCGCAACCGCTACCCATCGCAGCTGAGTGGCGGCGAGCGCCAGCGCGTCGGCGTGGCGAGGGCCCTCGCGGTGGACCCGCCGATCATGCTCATGGACGAGCCCTTCGGGGCCGTCGATCCGATCGTCCGCGAACGGCTCCAGAACGAGTTCCTGCGCCTCCAGGAGGACCTCGCGAAGACGATCCTGTTCGTCACCCACGACATCGACGAGGCGATCAAGATGGGCGACCTCGTCGCGGTGATGCAGGCGGGGGGCAAGCTCGCCCAGTTCGCGGCGCCCGCCGAGATCCTCGCCAACCCCGCGTCGGAGTTCGTTGCTCGCTTCGTGGGTGCCGACCGCGGGCTCAAGCGGCTGTCGCTGCGACGCGTGGGCGAGCTCACGCTCGGGACCGTGCCCACGGCGCGGGTGGGCGATGACGCGGCCGCCGCCCGCCGGGACGCGCTCGAGCAGGAGATGGAGCACCTGCTGGTCGTCGACACCAGCGACCGCCCCGTCGGCTGGATCGCGCTGGAGGACATCCCGCGGGACGGCACCCTCACCGAGGAGCTCCCGGAGCCGATGTCGCCGCTGCTCAATCGCCGGGCGACCCTCAAGGACGCGCTGTCACTGCTGCTCGACGCGGACGTCCAGGCGGGCATCGTCGTCGACCGCGACGGACGCGTGCTCGGCATCGTCACCGTCGAGATGATCGCCCAGGTCATGCGCGAGGGCGATCATGTGGTCCCGGACGAGCCGCAACCGCCCGAGGACGACCTCGCCGCCCTTCCCGACGTGGCCGCCGAGGCCGGCGACGCCGCCACCACCGAGGACAGCGCCGCCGAGGCTGAGCCGGTGTGAACTGGGACTGGATCCGCAGCAACATCCCGCAGATCGTCGACGCGACGATCGACCACCTGATCCTGACCGTCATCGCGGTCGGCGTCGGGTTCGTGATCAGCTTCGGCTGCGCACTGTTGATCTACCGCGAGCGGCGGTTCTACGGGCCCGCTGTCGGGCGTCTCGGGCGTCATCTACACGATCCCGAGCCTGGCCCTGCTTGCGTTCCTCGTGCCGGTCACCGGCCTGTCCGTCCTCACCGCCGAGATTGCGCTGATCGGCTACACGCTGCTGATCCTGATCCGGAGCATCGTCGGCGGGCTTGATTCGGTGGAGCGGGACGTCACCGAGGCCGCCGACGGCATGGGCTACTCGTGGCGAGGCCGCCTGTTCGGGGTCGACCTCCCGCTTGCCGTGCCGCTGATCATCGCCGGACTGCGGGTCGCGACGGTCACCACGGTCGGGCTCGTGATGGTGACCGCACTGATCGGGGAGGGCGGCCTCGGGCAGCTGATGCTGCGCGGGTTCAACTTCCGGAACACGACCGCGGTCTACGTCGGCGCGATCATGACCGTGCTGCTCGCGGTCTCCCTGGACCTGGTCGTCGTGACCATCGGACGGATCGCGACGCCGTGGGCTCGGCGGGCGGCAAACGTGAGGACCCGGCCGTGGACCTGATCGGCAATGTCGTCGCGTGGTTCACGGACCCGGCGAACTGGAGCGGCTCGTCGGGCATCCCCAACCGGACCGTGGAGCACGTCGTGCTCTCGGCCGTGGCGATCATCGCCGCCATCCTCGTGGCCATCCCGGCGGGCCTCGCCATCGGGCACACCGGGAAGGGCGCGTTCATGACGGTGAGCGTCGCCAACCTCGGCCGGTCGATCCCGTCCTACGCCCTGCTGATCATCTTCGTGACCTGGTTCGGGATCGGCTTCGCGGCCGCGTTTCCGGCGCTGGTCGTGCTCGCGATCCCGCCGATCCTCACCAACACCTACGTCGGCCTCCGCCAGGTCGACCGCGACATGGTCGAGGCGGGCCGCGCCATGGGCATGCGCGAGACCCAGCTCCTGCGGCGGGTCGAACTGCCCGATCGCCGCCCCGGTGATCATCGCCGGCGTTCGGATCGCCGCCGTCCAGGTCGTCGCCACGGCCACGCTCGCGGCGCTCGTCGGTGGCGGGGCGCTCGGCCGCTACATCGTCGACGGGTTCGCCCTGCGCCAGCAGGACATGCTCGTCGCCGGCGCGGTCCTCGTCGCCGGCCTCGCGCTGCTCACCGAGCGCGCGTTCACGTTCCTCGAGCGCGCGCTCGTGTCACCCGGGCTGGCCCGAACCGAGAACCTCCAGGCCGAGATCCTCAACATGCCCAACCCGCAGGAGAGCGGGAACTGAAACGATACGAATCCTTGACGGGGTTGTTGACAGGGTTGTGCGGGCATCGCTGCTAGACTCCCGGCCTGCCTGACGGGGCGTGCCCTAGATCGTCCCGAGGCGTGCAAGAGGAGGACCCATGCGGACGTTCCGCACGGTTGCTCTCGGGGCGACGTTGCTCGCACTGCTCGTCGGTGCATGCTCGTCGGGAGGGAGCAGCCCATCACCGTCGGCGGCCAGTGCGCCGCCCGAAACGAGCGCGCCAAGCGAACCGGCGGCCGAGTCCCCATCCGCTCCGGCCGAGTCCCCATCCGCTCCGGCCGGTCCCGCGCTCTCGACGACCCTCAAGCTCGGCGGCCCGCCGGAATGCCCGGAGCGCCCGTTCTGTCTCCTCGGGTTGACGGAAACGTACGGCCTCGAGTTCGCCGAGTTCGTCCCGCTTGACGCGGGCGGCCCGCTGACCGTCACGGCCCTGACCGGTGGCCAGGTCGACGTCGGTCTGCTGTTCACCTCCGACCCGGCGATTGCCACGAACGGCTTCGTCCTGCTCGAGGACGACAAGCAGCTCCAGCTCGCCGACAACATCATCCCAGTGGTTCGTCAGGAGGTCCTGGATGCGAACCCGGCCGCCGCGGACCTGCTCAACACGGTGATGGAGCGCCTCACCCAGGAGGAGCTCACCAACCTGAACAAGGCGGTCACCGTCGACGCCCGGGCCGTCGGCCGAGGTGGCCGACCGAGTGGATCACGGCGCAGAACTTCGACTCGGTCAGCGCCGGGCTCGAAGGCGACATCACCGTGGGCTCGACCAACTTCTACGAGCAGGAGATCCTGGGCGAGATCTTCGCCCAGATGCTCGAGTCGAACGGCGCGACGGTCGAACGCAAGTTCCAGCTCGGCAACCGCGAGATCGTCTTCCCGGCCCTCGAGTCAGGTGAGATCGACGTGCTGGCCGAGTACGCGGCGACGGCCCTCGAGTTCGTCAACGAAGGCGCCGGCGAGGCGACGAATGATCCCGTGGCGACGAGCGACGCGCTGCGCGCGGCGCTGGAGCCAAGGGGTCTCGCGGCGCTGAACCCTTCCGACGCCACCGACCAGAACGGCTTCGTCGTCACCCAGGCGACGGCCGACCAGTACGGCCTCACCAAGATCAGCGACCTGGCGCAACCGGCCCCTGCCCCGTAGGGCGTCCTCGGTTCCGACCACACGAGCCCCCGGCCTTACGCCGGGGGTTCGTGATTCTGGCGGCGGTCGGGGTCAGTCCGCGGCGGCGCGGAACGAGCTGGCGCGACGGCTTGAGGCGAAGCCGGTGGAGCAGGTAGCGGCCGACCACCTCCATCGTCGAGAGGCCGTACACGACGCTCCGCCGGAACCCGACCGAGCTGGCCTCCGCGAAGTAACGGGTCGGCACCGCGATCTCGCCGATCCGGTCCGCCATGCCGGCCGCGACCACCTGCGCAATCAGCTCCTGGTCGAAAACGAAGTCGTCCGAGTTGCGCTCGAAGGGGACGGTCTCCAGCAGGCGCCGGCTGTAGGCGCGCAGCCCGGTGTGGTACTCGGACAGGCGCAGCCCGAAGACCACGTTCTCGACGCCGGTCAGGAAGCGGTTCGCGGCGTACTTCCAGGCCGGCATGCCGCCGGCCAGTGGGTCGCCGAGGAACCGGCTGCCGAGCATCAGGTCGCGCTCCCCGTCGACGATCGGGGCGATCAGGTCCGGGAATGCGCGTGGCGTCGTACTGGTAGTCCGGGTGGAGCATGACGACGATGTCCGCCCCGGCTGCCAGCGCCGCCCGGTAGCAGGTCTTCTGGTTGCCGCCGTAGCCCAGGTTCTGGCGGTGGATGATCACGTCGAGCCCGAGCTTGCGGGCCACGTCGACGGTCTCGTCGTGCGACACGTCGTCGACGAGGATGATCCGCGAGACCATGTCGTGCGGGATGTCGGCGTACGTCCGCTCGAGCGTCCGCGCGGCGTTGTAGGCCGGCATCACGATGATGAGGCGCGGACGGGTGCGCGAATTGGTCGGTTCGGGCGCCGACGCCCCGGTCGGCGCTTCGTTGGCTTCCACGGTCACGCGTCGAAGCGTACCGCACGCTGTCTTGTCACCGATTCGACACGCGTGTGTGGGACGATACGGGGGCCTCTTGTCACGCCAGGGAAACACGCATGTTCGAACGACTTTTCGGTGACCGTGAGATGGATCCAGCGATGGCCGAGCGGATCCCGCCCGGGCAGTACAAGACCGACAAGTTCCCGGTGCTCCACTACGGCTCGGTGCCGCGGGTCGACCTTGCGACGTGGGATTTCCGCGTGTGGGGCGAGGTGGATTCGCCGTTCACGCTGACGTGGCAGCAGTTCAAGGAGCTGCCGCGCAAGACGATCCACACGGACATCCACTGCGTGACCCGCTGGTCGAAGCTCGACACGGACTGGGAGGGCGTGGCGATCCAGACCATCCTCGAGCTGGCCCAGGTCCGCCCGAACGCCACGCATGTCGTCGAACACGCCGAGCAGGGCTACACGGCGAACCTGCCGCTGTCGGTGCTCGATGACGACGACGTGATCCTCGCGGACACGTTCGGCGGCGAGCCACTCGAAGCGGAGCACGGCTATCCGCTCCGGCTGGTCGTCCCGAAGCGCTACTTCTGGAAGAGCGCGAAGTGGATCCGCGGCCTCGAGTTCCTCGACCACGACCAGCTCGGGTTCTGGGAGCGCTACGGCTACAACAACGACGCGGACCCATGGAAGGAAGAGCGCTTCTCCGACTAGCGCGATGCGGCGCAGCTCCGTGTCGTTCCTCTGGGCCGGCGTGGTCGCCCCGATCGTGTTCACGACGGTGTATCTCGTTGATGGCGCCACCAGGTCCGGCTACGACCCGCTGCGGCACCAGGTCAGCCTGCTCGCGCTCGGTGATCGCGGCTTGCTCATGACCGTGAATTTCCTGGTGACGGGTGTGCTGCTCCTCGTCTTCGCAGCCGGCGTCCGGTCATGGCTTCGGGACGGACCGGGAGGGGTGGCGACACCGGTGGCGATCGCGGTCGCGGCCGTCGGGTTGCTCCTCGCCGGCATCTTCCCGACGCAACCGCTGTTCGGCTACCCGCCCGGCACCCCCGAAGGCATGGCAACCGACGTGACGCCGGCGTCCATCGCGCATGTCCTCGGGGCGATTCTGTTCATCTTCGGCCTCATCGCGGCCGCGCTGGCGTTTGCCGTGCGATCGTGGCGCGGCGGCTCCAGAGGCTGGGCCGTGGGATCACTCGCCGTCGCCGTGCTCGTGTTCGTATCCTTCGGTGCCGCGGGCGGCGGACCTTCAGGTCAACTCATGTTCCCGGACGTCAGCGGCCTGCTGCAACGCGTCGCGCTCATCACGGGCCTCGGCTGGGTCCTCGCCCTCGCGCTGCTGGCAATCAACGAATCGACCCATGCGGCAGATCTCCCGAACTGAGGCGCGCCGGATCGCGGTTCGCGCGCAGCTGCTCGATGCGGAGCGGCCGCTTGACCTGGCGACCGTCGTCGATCGGCTGACGTTCCTCCAGGTCGATCCGACGGCGGCCATCGCGCCCGCAGCCGACCATGTCGCCTGGAGTCGTCTCGGGGACAGGTACGATCCGGCGCAGCTCACCACCGCGCTCGAGCGCGACCGGACGCTGTTCGAGCACAAGGCCCAGCCCACAGTCGTCGAAGGGCGAATCGTGATGATCCGCCCGATGGCCGACCTTCCGCTGTTCCTCGCCGAGATGGCCGAGATGCCACCGCCGCGTTTCGGCGACGTGCGGGCGTTCCTCGACGCCAATGACGGGTTCCGCCGGCGAATCCTCGACCGGCTCCGCGACGCTGGACCGCTCGTGTCGCGCGAGATCCCCGATACGAGCGAGACTTCGTGGCGGTCGGGCGGCTGGACGCACGAGCGCAACGTCACACAGATGCTCGAGGGGCTCGCCTGGCGGGGCGAGGTTGCCGTCTCGGCGCGCCGGGGTCGCGAGCGCCTCTGGGATCTTCCCGAGCGGGTGTTCCCGGCGGGCGTCACGGCGCTCCCGGCCGAGGAGGCTCGTCGGCGGCGCGACGAGCGCTGGCTGCGCGCGCTCGGGATCGCGCGGCCGAAGTTCGTCGGCGAGGCGGGCGTGCCGGTGACGGTCGAAGGCACGAAGGGCGCCTGGCGCCTGGACCCGGAGGCGACCGCCGAGGGCTTCCGTGGAAGGACGGCCCTCCTGTCGCCGTTCGATCGGCTGAGCCACGACCGGGCTCGCGCGCTGGACCTGTTCGACTTCGAGTACACGCTCGAGATGTACAAGCCGAAGGAGCAGCGGCGCTGGGGCTACTTCGCGTTGCCGGTCCTCCACGGGGATGCGCTCGTCGGCAAGGTGGATGCGACCGCGGACCGCGAAGAAGGAGTGCTCCGGGTCGACGCCGTCCACGAGGACGCGCCGTTCGCACCGAAGACGAAAGCCGGCGTCGATGGTGAGCTCGACGCCCTTGCCCGCTGGCTGGGCCTCGAGCGCGTCGTCCGGGCGTGATCAGCGGCCTGCGCGAGGCAGGCCGCTGAAGAACGCCTAGGCGTCGGAGGCCGATGCGTCCGAGTTCGAGTCGTCGCTCGAATCCGAGCCGCCGTCCGTGCCACCGCTGCCGTCCTCGTTCGGGCAGTCGCGCCCGTCATGGGTGCCATCGCCGTCCGGCTGGGTCGTGGCGTCCGGCTGCGTCGTCGCATCCGGCTCCACGACCGAGGGCTCGGTCGACGGTTCGGGTGACGCGGCCGAAACCGCGGCCACCCCGCCGCCGATGAGCAACAGCGCTCCGAGCGCCGCAACGATGGCGCCGCGGCGAAGTCCGCGCGCGGGCGGACGAGTGGGTGCCGGCTCTGGCGCCGCGGGCGGCGTCACGACCGGCTGGTCGTCGTACCAGGACATGCCTGCTCCTTGACTCGTGGGATCCCCCGGTGGGATCGCCTCGCATCGATCCTCGGGAGCCGGGCTGAGAACTCGCTGAGTCTCCCGGGCGTCAGCCGGCGCGCGAGCCCAGGTCCGGGGTGAACAGGCGCAGACGGCGTCGAAGCAGCAGGATCTCGCGGTCGAGCAGGGCGAGGAGATGGACGAGCCGTTCGACGGTCGTCTCGGCCTCGAGCAGCGCCTGCCGGCGCGGCAGCTCGACCTGCATGATCCCCGACAGCAGGTACGACAGCGTGGTCGGATCGTCGGGGATCAGCAGGCGCGGCTCGAGCGTCTGTTCGACCTCCTCGAGCTCCTCGGCTGCTCGGCTCCACCTCGATGTCCACATCGATGTCGCCGAGGGAGGTGTCGCGCGTCTCGAGCTCTACCCGGATGTCGAGCACGTCGCCGTCCTCGCCCTCGCGGGCGCGGAGCAGCTCGAGGTACTTGACGAAGCGGGCCACGGCCGCGGCCGACAGCTTCTCGGCGGTGTCCTCGTCGCCGACCTCGTCGTCGAGCCCGGTCACGGTCCCGACGAGGTACGGGGCGCTCGCCACGTCGACGTCCTCGAGCGCGAACCGGCCGGTGCCCGCGACGAGCAGGTCGTAGCGGCCGTCGGCGTAGCGGCTGGCCTCGCGGATCTCGGCCACGGCCCCGACGCCGGCCACGGCCAGGCTCGGGGAGGCGCCGATCTCCAGGCCCTCGCGGATGAGCACGATCCCGAACGGCGAGCCCGTCTCGATGCAGTGTCGGGTGAGCGCCCGGTAGCGGTCCTCGAAGATGTGGAGCGGCATCACGATGCCGGGGCACAGGACCGCGTGGAGCGGAAAGAGGGGCAGTTCCATTGACGCCGCGAATCTACGACCGGAATCAAAAACCCGCCGGTCGTGAGACCGACGGGTTTCGTTCAGATCGGTGTCAGGGAGCGGGCGATCAGTGCGCGCAGCTCCGGGCGGTGCCCTCGTCCTCAGCCGTTCGGAAGCTCGAACCGCAACCGCAGGCCGCAACCGCGTTCGGGTTGTTCACGGTGAAGCCCGCGCCCATGAGCGTGTCGACGTAGTCGATCTGGCTGCCCTGGAGCAGGTCGATGCTCTGGCCGTCGACGTAGACCTTGATGCCGTTCGCGTTCAGGATGTTGTCCTCGGGCGTCGGCGCGTCCTCGAGCATCATCCCGTAGCGGAAGCCCGAACAGCCGCCGCTGTACACGTAGACCCGCAGCCCGATGTCCGGGTTGGTCTCTTCCTTCGTCAGCTCTTGGAGCTTCGACGCGGCGGCTTCGGTCAGGCTGACGACGGTCGGCTGCTGGTCCAGCATGTCGGTGCGTTCCTCCTTGGGAGGTCGATGAGTCCTGCGCACGGTAGCGCGTCAACGCACGCTCACGTATGGCTCAATCGTACGCACGGCAACGGTTTCCGACAAGTGGCGCGTCGAAATCCCCCAAAACACCGTGGTCGAACACGCCCCAAACAAGGCCCGGCCGGATGCCCGGCTAGACTGCGCCGGTGCTCCGATCCCTCCTGGCGGCGCTGCTCGTGCTCGCCCTCATCCCGGCCGTCGCCGCGGCCAACACGTCGGCCTGGGCGAGCCGCAGCGTCATGGATCGCGCGACCTTCAGCGAGACACGTCGACCCGTGCGCTCGACTCGCCCGAAGCCCGCGAGTACCTCGCCGAGCAGCTGGCCGCGGCGATGTTCGACGCCCTCATCGCAGCCGACGAGCGCAGCCGCCTGATCCTCGCCCCGCTCGCCGGCCAGTCGCCGGACGCTCCCGCCGCGGCGATCATCCGCGGCCTCGAGCCGCGCATCGAGGCGGCCCTCGACCATCCCCGGATCGCGGCTGCGCGCCTGCGGCTCGTCGAGGCCGCGCACGACACGCTGATCGGCCTCGACGACGACGACAGCACGGTCCGGATCGAGGATGACGCGCTCGTCGTCAACGGCGCCGACCTCCTGCGGGCCGCCCTCGACGCCGTCGAGCCGCGCTTCGGCCAGCTCGGCGTCAGCATCCCGGAGGGTGCCGCCGTCGACATCGAGCTCGCCTCGTCCCCGGGATTTGCCGCGACCGGCGTCGTGCTCCCGACGGTCGACCGCCTGGCCACGATCCTGCCGCTCGTCGCGATCGCGACCGCCCTCCTGGTCATCGTGCTCGCGCATCGCCGGGCACGCGCGCTCGCCGTCGTGGGCATGGCGATTGCCGTCGCGGGCGCGGTCTGCCTCGGGCTGGTGTGGTTCGGCGGCGAGACGGCGGCCGCAGCCGAGTCACCGGTCAGCCCAGACCTCGTCCGCGCGACCTACGACGCGCTGAGCGCCGACCTCGTGACCCAGTCGCTCGTGCTGGTCGCCGTCGGCGTCGGGCTGGTCCTCCTCGGAACGGTCGTGCGCGCGCTGACCCCTAACCGTCGATCCGTTCGATGACCGTCGCGATCCCCTGCCCGACCCCGATGCACATCGTCGCGAGGCCGTAGCGCCCGCCGGTCCGGCACAGCTCGTGGGCGAGCATCGTGACGAGGCGCCCGCCGCTCATCCCGAGCGGGTGGCCGAGTGCGATCGCCCCGCCGTTCACGTTGACCTTCGCCGGATCGAGCCCGAGCTCGTCGATGCAGACCAGCGACTGCGAGGCGAACGCCTCGTTGAGCTCGATGAGGTCGAGGTCCTCGACGCCGATGCCGGCCCGCGAGAGCGCCTTGCGTGACGCCGGGATCGGGCCGATGCCCATGACCGATGGATCGACCCCGGCCACGGCCGTCGAGACGACGCGGGCCATCGGGTGCAGGCCGAGCTCGCGGGCGCGTTCGGCCTCGACGAGCAGGACCGCCGACGCACCGTCGTTGATGCCCGATGCGTTCCCGGCCGTGACCGACCCGCCGTCCGCCGCGAACGCCGGGCGCAGCTTCGCGAGTGCTTCGAGCGTCGTGTCCGCCCGGGGATGCTCGTCGCGCGCCACGACGACCGGGTCGCCCTTTCGCTGCGGCACCTCGACCGGGACGAGCTGGCCGTCGAAGCGCCCGTCCTCGATCGCCGCGACCGCCCGGTCGTGGCTCTCGAGCGCGAACGCGTCCTGCCGCTCGCGCGACACGCCCCATCGCTCCGCCACGTTCTCGGCGGTCTCGCCCATCGAATACGGGTAGTAGTGCTCGGCGAGCTTCGGGTTGACGAAGCGCCAGCCGAGGGTCGTGTCCTGCAGCTCGCGCGGGCCGCGATCCCAGGCCGATTCGGGCTTCGCCATGACGTACGGCGCCCGCGTCATCGATTCGACGCCGCCGCCGATGAACACGTCGCCGTCGCCGACCTCGATCGCGTGCGCGGCCGAGTTGATCGCCTGCAGCCCCGAGCCACACAGCCGGTTGACGGTCAGCCCGCCCACCTCGACCGGGAAGCCGGCCAGCAGCACCGCCATGCGGGCCACGTCGCGGTTGTCCTCGCCGGCCTGGTTCGCGCAGCCGAGGATCACGTCCTCGACGAGGGCCGGGTCGAGCGGCGCGCGCTCGACGACCGCGCGCAGCACGGTGGCGGCCATGTCGTCGGGGCGGACCGCGGCGAGCGCGCCGCCGTAGCGGCCGACGGGGGTCCGCACGGCGGACACGATCCACGCTTCGCGGAGGGGCCGGGAGAAGTCGCGACTCACGGCTCGATCCTACACGGGACCGTCGTTCAACCCCGGCGCCGGGACGAAGCGCGGCCCCTGGTCGCCATGGTTGGCGAGCCGGTCGCGGATGGCCGCCGCCCCGCCACGCTCCGCCCAGCGCTCGAACGGCCCGGCCGGATGCCCCGCCCCGAGCCGGAGGGCACGATCGATGTCGGCCTCCCCGGCAACGCCCTCGTCGCGAGCCCGGTACGCCTCGTTGACGATCGCGAGCTCGATCCGCTCGACGATCCGGTCGCGGAGCTTGGGGTCGAGCGTCGTCGGCGGCCAACTCGACGGCCACGCCGGCCGTCGTATGTGTAGAAGCCGGCGCCAGTCTTGCGTCCCAGCCGCTCCGCCTCGACCTGGCGCTCCTGCAATACCGACGGCCGGAACCGATCCGCCAGCGGGTCGCCTCGGGCCTCGAACCCCGCGTGGATCCCGCGGGCCGCGGCCAGGCTGACGTCGACGCCGGTGAGGTCCATCAGCTCGAACGGGCCCATCGGATAGCCCGCCGAGCGAACCGCGGCATCGATCTCCGGGATGCTCGCCACCCCGGCTTCGAGCATCGCCAGCGCTTCGAGCGTGAACGGCCGGTTGACGCGATTGACGATGAACCCCGGTGAGTCCGCGGCCACGACCGGCGTCTTGCCCCAGCGCTCCATCAGCGCGACCGCTCGCTGCACCGAATCGGCGTCCGTCTGTGGCGCGCGAACCACCTCGACCAGCGGCATCAACGGGGCCGGGTTGAAGAAATGGAGCCCGAGCACGTGCTCCGGCCGGCTGGTCGCGACGGCGATCGACGGCCACCGACAACGCGCTCGTGTTCGTCGCCAGGAGCGCGTCCGGCGGCGCCTCCCGGTCGAGCGCGCCGAAGATCGTCCGCTTGAGGTCGAGGTCCTCGATCGCCGCCTCGATGGCGACGTCGGCAGCCGCGGCGACCGCGTCGAGCGTCACCGCCGTCCGCAGGTTCGCAAGTCGCCCGTCGACCCACTCGTCGATCGAATCCGCGTCGAGCTCGAGCTTCGCGGCCCGCCGGCCAAGGCCGACGCGGACCCGCTCCACCCCTGTCTCGAGTGCCGCTTCGTCGACGTCGTAGAGGACGACCTCGTGGCCCGCTTCGAGCGCGACCTGGGCGATCCCGGCGCCCATCGTCCCGGCGCCCACGACGCCGATGACGGCGCCGGCCAGGTCGTCCGTTCCGTGGGGCTCGTGCACGGCCTCACGGTACGACAGCGGCCGGTCAGGCCTGGCCGGTCCACTCCCGCGATGTCGGCCCCATCGACAGTTTTCGAGGGCACGTGCCCGGATCGGTCGTTTCGGTCGATGTGATCGACGCGATCGATCGGGTTCCGGCCCCAATCGGTCCGTCTCGGTCGATGTGGGCGACACATCGGCGCGATCCGCGACCATGGCCCCGGAATCTGTCGACCAGGTCGACATCACACGCCGGCCGGAGCGGTCAGATGAGCTTGAACGCCTCGAACGGCTGGCGGCAGGACCGGCAGTAGCGGACCGAGCGGCACTGGGTCGGGCCGAACAGGTTGTCGGTCAGGACGTTCGCCGAGCCGCAGTAGGGGCACGTGTCGTCGCCCGGCGGTGCGAAGCCGGACTTCGTGAGTTGCCGCCGTCCCCGTTCCGTGATGCGGTCGGTCGTCCACGGGACGGAGAAGCCGAAGCGCACCTCGACCGGGCGCCCGAAGCCGGCCAGCCGCTCCTCGACCGCCGAACCGATCGCGTCGAGCGCGGGGCAGCCGACGAACGTCGGCAGCAGGTCGACCCGGATCGCGTCGTCGGCCACCTCGACCCGTTCGACGATCCCGAGGTCGACGATCGAGATCGCGGGAATCTCCGGGTCGGCCACGTCGGCCAGCGCCGCGCGAACGACCGCCTCGTCCACCACGGGGGCCGCAACCGCAGTCACCACGTCGCTCCTGGCTGCTCGCGGCGGACCGAGGTGAACTCGCCCCACAGCCAGCGGAAGGCGTCCGAATGGTTCGTCCGGGCCGTCATCGGGTCGGCGACGGGCAGCGGCATCGACAGGTCGAGGCGTTCGAACACCAGGCCGATCTCCGCCCGCCAGCGGGCATCGAGCTCCTCCCCGCCGGTCTCGAGGATCCCCGCCATCACCAGGCTCAGCTCGTTCGGCAGCGGCGACAACACGGTCGCGGCATCGGGCGCCAAGCGATCGAGCGCCGCCGAGCAACCGCTCCCGGGGCTCGCCGGGCGCCGAGGCCAGCCGATCGAGCCACGCCGTAACGTGCATCCGGTGATAGCGCTCCTCGCGCCGGATCTTGGCGACCAGCTCGCGGAGCGGCGCGTACGACGACTCGGCCAGCGCATCCAGCCGGATCCCGTCGGCGGTGTCGTACAGGTAGCGGCGGGCGATCGTGTCGGCCCAGTCGCCGCGCGGATGGTCGAGCAGCCGGGCGTGGTAGTAGCCCTCGACCGGGCGGTCGTAGGCGATCGCGTCGGCATCGCGGCCGTCGTCGACCACCTCGGCCAGCAGCCGGTACAGCGCCTGGGCATGGCCGAGCTCGTCCTGGGCGAGCGAGCTCATCGCCACGTCCTCCTCGAGCATCGGCGCGATGCCGGTCCACTCGGAGTCGCTGAAGCCGATGACGAACTCGTCGTCGGCCATGGCGAGGAGCAGCAACGACAGCGCGTCGCGGGTCGCCGGAAGGAGTTCGGTGGCGGCCCCGGTCACCCGGCATTCCCCCGCGGCTTCGTGGTCCCGGACTGTTCGCGGGCGGCGGCCAGCTTGTCGCGCATCACGTAGCCGCCCGGCTTCTTGAACGAGCGATCGAGCGGCGGCTGGAGCAGGTCCGGGTCGCTGAGGTCGTGGATGTCGTCGCGGCGGACGACCCACAGCCGGATGCTCTCCTGGCGACGCCCGAACAGCTCGCGCGCGTAGTGGACGGCGAGCTCGGCGTCGGGCGCCATGACCGACCCGCCGTGCTTCATCGCGTCGCCTTCCTTCTCCTGGCGGAAGACTTCCCAGGCCTGGAGCTCGGGCTCGGCCATCAGGCAGCCGCCGCCGGCGAACCGAGGACCGTCTCGCGAACCCACGCCGTCGCGTCCCAGTGCTCGCGGCGGAACGCGAGCCGTGCCTCGGACATCGGTCCGTGGTTCGTGACCACCGTTCGCAGCTCCTGCCAGTCCGGCTCGCCGTACAGCCACGTGTCCGTGGCCTCGTCAAGGCGCAACTCCGGGTCGGGGAGCGTCAGGCCCAGCTCGAGCAGCCGCGGCACGTAGATCGACAGGAACTCCTGGCGCAGCTCCTCGGACGTCTTCGCCTTGATCCGCCAGTACAGGTCGCGGTCCTTCTCGCGCGGCGAGCGCGGCCCGTGCATCTGCATCAGCGGCCCCCACCAGCGGTCGAGCGCCTCCTGGATCATCGCGCGCTGCTCGGGCGTGCCGGTGACCATGGTCACGACCACGTCGCGGCCGTGCATGATGTGGACCGACTCCTCCCAGCAGATCTTGCGCATCGTCCGCGCATACGGCGCGTAGCTCGAATCGCGCAGCGCCTGCTGCGCGACGATCGCGGCCGCGTCCACGAGCCAGGCGATGACGCCGATGTCCGCCCACGACTTCGTCGGGTAGTGGAAGACGTTGTGGAACTTCGTCTTGCCGTCGAGCAGGTCCTCGACCATCTGCGCGCGCGGCTTGCCGAGGTCCTCGGCCACGCGGTACAGCAGCTGCGCGTGGCCGACCTCGTCCTGGACCTTCGCGGTGAGCGCCAGCTTCCGGCGGAGCGTCGGCGCGCGCATGATCCACTCGCGCTCGGGGAGCACGCCCATCAGCTCCGAGTTCGCGTGCATCTCGACGAAGCGGAGCACCGCGGTCCGGTACTCGTCGGGCATCCAGTCGGTGGCCTCGACCTTGCCGCCCGACGTGACGTGCTGCTCGAACAGCTCGAACCGCTCGTCGTGCGAGCGATGGTCCTCGTTGAACGGCAGCCGGCTGCGTTCCTGCGGCGACAGGACGGGATCGAGCGCGAGCGGGTCGGTCATCGGGACGCCTCCGTGAGCGAGCGGACCGCGAGGTCCGCGTACAGGTCGGCGAGCTGGGCGGGCGACGCCGAGCCTGTCGGCCGGTACCAGGTGGGGATGCCGTTGAGCGCGGTCAGCAGGAACGTCGCCGCCAGCGAGGGATCGGTCAGCGCGAAGGCGCCCGAAGCGATGCCGTCGGCGATGGCCGCCCGGAAGCGCGCCTCGTAGGCGTCGCGGCGCTCGAGGACGGCCTGCCGCCGCTCCTCGGACAGGTGGCGCCACTCGTGGATGAACACCGACGCCTCGCCGACGTCCTCGGTCACCGCGTGCACATGGGCGCGAACGAGGCCGGCGAGGAGGTCGTCAGGATCGGGGGCCTCGGCGGTCGCCGCGTCGGCAGCCGCCTCGAAGCGTGAAGCGACCCGGTCGACGATCGCCCACAGCACGTCCTCCTTCGAGGCCACGTGGGCGTACAGGCTCGGGCCGCGGATGTCGAGCACGCGGGCGATGTCGCGCACGCTCGTTGCCGCATATCCCTGCTTGCGGAAGAGCTCGCTGGCCGCATCCTCGATGGCGCGGCGCCGGGTGGTTTCGACCAGGGGACGCTCCTAACTAACGATCGTTAGGTGCATCCTGTGCGCCGGCCGTCGCGCGTGTCAAGCCCCGACTCGGAACCGAGCAACGGTGGGCGCCGTCATTGGGGCGAACAGTCGACGTTCGACTACCGACAACTGAATCGAGACAAGGAACCCGTCCAACATGTCCCTCCCCTCCTTCCTTGACCGACGCGCAATCCGCGTCAGCATCGCCCTCGCGCTGGTTGCCCTGGCACTCGTCGCGTCCTACGCCCTGGCCGCTGCCAGCTCGCCCAAGCCCATCCCAGTCGAACCCGACGGCGGCATCGGCGGCGAGGTCGTCCTCCCCGTAGAGCCGGATGGCGGCATTGGCGGCGAGGTCGTCTTCCCCGTCGAGCCCGACGGCGGCATCGGTAACTAGCCAACGCCCTCGGGAACCAGGCGCCCTCGGCAGAAATGCCGGGGGCGTTCTGCTACTCCCCGGTGAACCGAGGCGGCCGCTTATCGAGGAAGGCAGCGATTCCCTCCGCGTGGTCGGCCGTCGAGCCGGCCTCGCCCTGGAGGCGCGCCTCGGTTTCGAGCGCCTCCTCGAATGAGCTGTTCCATGCCTCGTCCAGCGCCCGCTTGGTAAGCGCAACCGCCCGGGGGGCGAGCCCGGCCAGCCGAACCGCCACCGCCCGCGCCTCGTCCATCAACTGATCCGCCGGCACGACCCGCATGACGAGCCCGAAGCGCTCGGCATCGGCCGCGCTCAGCGGTTCGGTGAGCAGCGCCATCTCGGCGGCCTTGGCCGGCCCGACGAGCCGCGGCAGCAGCCAGGTCGCGCCGCTGTCCGGGATCAGCCCGACCCGCCCGAACGCGAGCAGGAACGAGGCGCCCTCGGCGGCGATCCGCAGGTCGCAGGCGAACGCCAGCGACGCTCCGGCTCCTGCCGCGATCCCGTTGATCGCCCCGACGATCGGCCGGTCGAGCGCACGCATCGCGCGGATGATCGGGTTGTAGCGCTCGCGCAGCTCGACGTCGAGTGGCGCCGCATCGGGTTCGAGCCGCTCCTTGAGGTCCTGGCCGGAGCAGAACGCCCGGCCGGCGCCGGTCAGCACGACCGCACGGACGGACCGATCGCCCGCCACCCGTTCGAACGCGGCGAGCAGCTCCTGCTTCGAAGCCACGGTCAGCGCATTGAGCGCCTCCGGCCGGTCGAGCGTGATCGTCGCGATCGCGTCGGCGACCTCGTAGCGGAGGGTCGCGAAGGCCGGGGCCGCCGGCTCGGCCACGGTCAGTGCGCCGCGATGCCCGCGAACTCGACGAGCCGCCCGTCGGCGAGCTCGAAGACCCGCCGGTCGACCGGCTCATCGGCGCCGCCCGAAGTCTCGAGCACGAAGTCGGCGAACAGCGCGGCAAACTCGTCGTCGTTCGGGCGCAGCGAACCGGCAACGAGCAGATGGCGCTCGGGCAAGCCGATGAGGATCCGCCCGTGGGGTCCGAGCTCGCGAGTCAGGTAGTCGACGACGTCGGGCAGCAGGATCCGGGCGGCATCCCAGCCGTCGCCGGTGTCGGAGCTCACGAGCCGTCGCTCGCCGGAGATCTCGTCGGTCCATGGCGCCGAGGCGGACCACCTCAGGAGGTTCCCCATGGCCGCGTCCTGCAGCTCGGCCGGGCCGATCCCCCATGTCCGGAGATGGTCGCCGCTGACGATCACGTCGAATGCGCCGGCGTCGAGGGCGTACACGACCGGCAGCCCGGCCGGACCCTCGTCGATGAGCGGCTGGGTGTGGCTCCGGCCGTCGGCCGTGGCGGCCATCAGGTCGAACGCGGTGACCGGCTCGCCCTGGGTTCCAACAGGCCGGAACGCTGGATACACGAGGCCCTTGGCATGCTCCCAGTCGTGCTCGGGCGTGTCGGCCACCGAGGCGCCGCCCTCGGGCGGCGGGGTATGGCCGCTGACGGGCGCGGTGTCGTCGATTGGCGCGAGGTAGTCCGGCGCCGCGTCCCGGATCGCCGGCGGCGGCTCGTCGCCGTAGTCGCGCTCGACGTCGCGGCCAACGTCGCTGCCCCCCTGGTCCCGCTCGAAGGGATCCCGCTCCATCGCGTCCTCCTCGTCAGCGACCCTTCCAGGTCGGCGTTCGTTTCTCGCTGAAGGCGGCCATCCCCTCGCGCTGGTCCTCGCTCGCGAAGAGAAGATAGAAGTCACGGCGTTCGAATTCGAGCCCGGCCTCGAGCGGCAGCTCGTCCGCGCGAAGGATGGACCGCTTGGCCGCCAGCGTGGCGACCGGCGGCATCGAGGCGATGACGGCGGCGACGTCGAGGGCCTGGGTCAGGGTTTCGGCGGCGGGCACGACCCGCGACACGAGGCCCGCTGCCTCCGCCTCGCTGGGCGTCGATCGTCCGGCCGGTCAGGATGAGGTCCATCGCGCGGGCCTTGCCGATCGCGCGGGTCAGGCGTTGGGTTCCGCCGGCACCGGGCATCACGCCGAGCTTGATCTCGGGCTGGCCGAATTTCGCGTCGTCGCCGGCCACGATGATGTCGCAGGCCATCGCGAGCTCGCAGCCACCGCCGAGGGCGAAGCCGCGAACCGCGGCGACGATCGGCTTCCGGATGCGACGGATGCGGTCCCAGTGGGTGAACGGGTCCACGCGCGCCAGGTCGGTCGGGTTCTGGACGGCGAGCTCCTTGATGTCGGCGCCCGGCCGCGAACGCGCGCTCTCCCGTCGCCGGTGAGCACGATGGCCCGGCAATCCGGATGGCCGTCGAGGGCCTCGAATGCGTCGGCGATCTCGCCGACGACCTCGAAGCTCAACGCGTTGAGCACCTCGGGCCGCGCGATCGTGACCAGCGCGACGCCGTCGCGACCCTGTGCCGGCAGCTCGACGCGAACGTGCGCGGACGAGTGCAGGTGGGTCGTCGCGGTGGGGGTCGGGGCGTCGGTGTCGACCGGCTCGTCGGTCACGGGGCTCCTCGGGCGTGGCGTCAAGTATCCACGCTCGCGGAAGCGGCTGCGAGGTCGTCAGCGTCCTCGAGGACCAGCAGCGTGGCGAGTCCTGGGGCCGATCTCGCGCAGGTTGCGGCCGCCGGCACGCATCGCGTCCGAGGCAAGACCGGCGTCCAGGGCGGCGCGGTCATCGAAGTCCATGGCGGTGATGAGGACGAGTTCGGTTTCGGTGCCGAGGGCTTGGGAGACCCGCTGGATGCGCGTGCTTCGGAGGCCGGGCGTCTGGGCGACGAGCGGGAGGTGTTCGGTCGCGTAACGGCGTTCGAACTCGGTGAGGGCCTCGTCGCCGCCCTCGGGCCGGCGATAGAGCGCAAGGAGCGTGGTCATGCGGCAGTTCCTCCAGTGCGTTCGGCTCGCTGGGCAGCGACCGATTCGGTGGCTCGGTAGAAGCCGGCGAGCGCCTCGTTCAGGATCCCGGGACGCTTGGCGGCGACGTCGTGACCGCAGTCCGGAACGACGAGCAGCCGCGCGTTGGCCGAGCTGGCGCTGCAGCCCCCAGGCGTGATCGACGGGCACGACCGGATCGCGGTCGCCGACCACCACGAGGGCCGGCGCATCGATGCGGTGGATCTCACGCGGCGTCAGCAGCGGCTGGTCCGCGACGTCCTGTGCGGTCGCGGGCAGGAGGCGCCGCCAGGCGCCCTCGCCCTGGACCGGGTCGTGGAGCCGGGCGAGGTCCGCGGCCCAGCGCGGTTGGTCGCGCTCGATCCGGTCGGGGTCCAGGGTCCTTCGCACCACGCTGGCGCGCGGTTCGCGCTGCGTCGTGATGCCGATGACGACCAGCGTCCGGATGCGGTCGGGCTGGCGGCTGGCAACCTGCAGCGCGGTCATCGCGCCCATCGAGAACCCGAGGAGATGGAACGTCTCGATCCCAAGAGCATCGACGAAGGCCAGGACGTCGTCGACCAGCATCGCGTAGGTGAAGCCGTCGGCGGCGTCCCAGAGCGTGCGCCCGTGACCGCGCGCATCGGGCAGGTACGCCAGGAACGCCTTCGAGAACATCGGCAGCTGGGCGGCAAAGTCGGCGCTCCCGGTGGAGCCGCTGCCGTGGAGCATGACGAGGGGCGGCCCCGCGCCGAGCAGGTCGTAGCCGATGTCGAGGCCGTTGGCACGGATGGTGGGCATCCCGGCAGATGATGCATCGACGCGGTTCGGCCGCCGGCCAGCCGTCCGTGATTACTGTGGCTCATCGAAATCGCACAGCCGTGCGGGCCCACGTGCTCAGAACGCAGTCTGAGTCGTCGGGCGTGCGGGTTCGTGCGAATTCGATTACTGGGCGTAATCGGCCGCGGCTGGGCCGCGAGGCCACGCCCGTGGTTTGTCGCGATTACCAACCCGGGCAGTGTTACGTGGGACCTGGCGGCCCAGAACGCTCGAAATCGGGCCCTACCACCACCCCGGGTGGTATCCGCGCCGGAATGGGGCTCGGTTCGGCGCCAGGACCACGGGGGTTGGTATCCGCGGGAAACGTCGAGCAGATCGTGGCGCGAGTAGCATCGACCCGATGAGCGACACGCCTCGCACCCGCGTCGAGAAGGACTCCATGGGCGAGCTCGAGGTCCCCGCCGACGCGCTGTACGGCGCCTCGACCCAGCGGGCCGTCCTCAACTTCCCGATCTCCGGACAGCGCTTCCCGCGCCGCTTCCTGCGGGCGCTCGCCGAGATCAAGCAGGCCGCCGCCGAGACGAACGCCGAGCTCGGCCTCCTCGAGCGGCCGGTTGCCGAGGCGATCTCCGCTGCCGCCGCCGAGGTCGCCGAGGGTCGCCACGACGACCACTTCCCGATCGACGTCTACCAGACCGGCTCGGGCACCTCGACCAACACGAACATGAACGAGGTCGTCGCCCACCTCGCCACGGACCGCCTCGGCCAAGGCCGGCGCGTCCACCCGAACGACGACGTCAACCGCTGCCAGTCGTCGAACGACGTCATCCCGACCGCGCTCCAGCTCTCGGCGGCAGTCGCGATCGAGGAGCAGCTGCTCCCGGCCCTCGAACGACTCCACACCGCCCTCGTCGCCCGCGAGCAGGCCTTCTGGCCGGTGGTCAAGACCGGCCGGACCCACCTCCAGGACGCCACCCCGATCCGGCTCGGGCAGGAGTTCCGCGGCTATGCCGGCCAGGTCGAGGAATCGATCCGCCGGGCACGCGCCGCCCAGGCCGAGCTGCTGTCGGTGCCGCTTGGCGGCACGGCGGTTGGGACCGGCATCAATGCCCACCCGGAGTTCGCGTTCCGGACGTGTGCCCGCCTCGCCGGCCTGACCGGCCTCGACGTCCGCGAGACCCCGAACCACTTCCATGCCCAGGCCACGCTCGATGTGCCGATCGCGGCCCACGGCGCGCTGCGCACGATCGCGCTGTCGCTGTGGAAGATCGGTTCGGACGTGCGGCTGATGGGGATGGGCCCGCGCGCCGGCCTCGCGGAACTGGCACTCCCGGAGACCCAGCCCGGGTCGAGCATCATGCCCGGCAAGGTCAACCCGGTGATCGTCGAGAGCCTGACGATGGTCGTCGCCCGCGTCGTCGGCAACGACGCCACCATCGCGTTCGCCCAGACCGGCTCGTTCCTCGAGCTCAACGTGATGCTGCCGGTGACGGCGGTGACGCTGCTCGAGTCGATCGCCCTGCTGTCGGCCGCCTCCGAGAACTTCAGCGCGCGCGCCATCGAGGGCCTCGAAGCCACCGAACGCGGACCGCAGCTCGTCGAGCAGGGGCTGATGCTGGCGACGGCCCTCGCCCCGGTGATCGGCTACGACGAGGCAGCGAAGCTGGCCAAGGAGGCGTTCCGCACGGGACGGACGATCCGGGAGCTGGCGCTCGAACGGGGCATGGCCGCCGACGAGGTGGACCGGCTGCTCGACCCGGCCGCCATGACCGAGCCGGGCCTCGGTGGCGGACCGGCCGGCGGCTGACCGCCGAGTGATCCGTCAAGGGGCGCTGGTCCTCGTCGCGAGTCTGCTGCTGGGCGCGTGCGGCGGTTCCGAGCGACGAATCGACCCTGCCGGTCGCCGGCGTCGACGGAGCTGCTCGGGCCGTACCAGACGGAACCGTACCGGGCGTTTGACGAGGAGTTGATTCGATCGGTCGGGGAGGAGTGCGCCGTGAGCCTTCGCGAGGCGTTCAACGCTCAGCCGCAGCTGGTCCTTGCCGATGGACGTGGAGGCGGCCGCTTCATGCTCATCTACGGGGCGGCCGATTGATGCTCATCTATGGCGAAGCCGATGGAGACACCGCCGAGTGCCTCGTCAAGATCGACCCGAACGGGACTCCCACCGTCGACAGCTCCGGCTTTTCGTCCGGAGCCGGCCCAAACCAGCCGGGTCCGCTCGAGATCCTTGCGTCGTCCGGTGGGTCCGCCTCCGGCGTGGACTCGTCGTCCTACCTGCACGGCGCCGTCGGATCGGAGATCGGCGGCGTGGTGATCACACTGGCGGACGGGACGAACATCACCGCCTCGGTGGGCGGCGGACGGTTCGCCGCCTGGTGGCCGGGCGAGGCCCAGCCCACGCGCATCCTCGGCTTCGACCGCGCCGGCACCCAGGTCGCCAACCAGCCCTACTGACCGCGGCAGCTCAGCCGGCGTTGATCTCGACCTGCATGTTCGGATGCACCGGACACATCAGCAGGTACGGTCCGGCCGCCAGCGCCGGGAGGTCGTATTCGGTCCGGGTCGGACCGATCTGGATCTCGGACGTCCACAGCTCGTCGGGCTCCACGCCGGACGTGCGCGTCTGGAGGCTGAGTCCGTGCGGGATGCCGTCGTCGCGATTCTCGAATGTCAGGTGGAAGCCCTGTCCGGCAGGGAGCTGGATCACCTTCGGCGTGAATTCGATGTTCTCGGCCACGACCGTCACGGGTTCGGCGGGCACGAGCGCGCACGCCGCGAGGGCGGCGACCAACGGGAGGACAAGGGCACGCCGGAGGTGACGGTGGGTCGGCATGGTCGGCGGCCACGATACGTTGTCGGAGTCGCCCGATACAATCGCGAGCGATGACCTCGACCCACCATCTCTGGGATCGCGCGGCAAACCAGCTCGTCCCGGCCGACGAGAGCCGCGCCCCGCAGGTCCCCGCGCTGAACCCGGGCACCCCCTCGGTAGGCGAGCTGTTCGACTTCATGCGCGATGCCGAGCTGCGCTTCGGGACGCTCCGGATGCGGATCGTGGAGCTGGCGTGGGGAGCGGCCGGCGAGCAGCGGACCCAGACCGAGGTGGTGATGCGCCACGCGGGTCACGCCCGGGTGCTGACCACCCAGCCCGGGGAGAAGGCGCTCGGCGACTACGAGATCTGGATCGCCGACGGCGACATCGTCCGGACGTACGCCAGCCGCCACAAGCTCGGGACGCAGCGGCCGATCCGCAACCGGCCGCGCGGTCTCGACGACCCGGACATCCCGGGCTCGTCCAGGGTCTACGAGCCGCTCACGGCGCTGCCGATGGAGACCCTGCCCGAGACGTTCATCCACCCCGCCGGCTACTGCCAGAACGTGCTGTCCACCGGCGCGTGCCAGGTCACCGGCGCCGAGGTCGTCCGCGGCCGCGAGACGATCGGGCTGACGTGCCAGCACCCGCGGACGACCGAGCTGGCCGCCGACCGGCCCGACTTCATGATCCGGATCGCCGTCGATCGCGATACCGGGATCATCGTGCGCCTCACCGAGTCGATCGCCGGGCGAGATCACCAGGGACGCCGAAGTCGTCGACCTGGAGCCCGATCCGGTACTCCAGCCGACGACCTTCGACTTCGCCTTCCCGACGGGGACGACGATGCTCTACTGACGGCGCGAGCCGTCAGCCCGGGAGCAAGACCCGGTCGATGACGTGGATCACGCCGTTCGACACGTCGATGTCGGCAGCGATCACCTGGGCATCGTTGATGTACACGCCGCCGTTCACCGACGGCCACAGGAAGCCCTTGCTGACCGTGCGGATCCGGGAGCTCGAAACGACGTCCTCGGCGAAGCGCTCGCCGTGCGCCACGTGGTACAGGAGCACGGCCCGGAGCGTGCCGACCGGGATGTCGTTCACGCCCGAGACGCCGAGCGTGTCGAAGAGGTCCTCGAACGCGGCGTCGGTCGGCGCAAAGACCGTGAACCGGCGGTTGCCATCGAGGGTTGCGACCAGGTCGGCCCGGACGACCGCGGCGATCAGGTGATCGAACTCGCCGGTGGATGCGTTCACCGCGATCGCGGTGTCGACGATGGACGGCCCGTGGGTCCGGGCGCTCGCCGGCCCCGCAACCGCGAGGGCGAGCAGTCCGACGGCGCCGAGCGCGGCGAGCCTACGCATGGAGCGGCTCCTCCTGCGTCGTGGTCAGCCACCGGACCAGCACCGGCAGCAGGACGATCGCGCTGATTCCGACCAGCACGTAGATGGCCGCCGAGATGGGGTTCACCTCGCCGAATTGCGCGCCGGTCAGAGCTGCGACGAGGTCGAACTGGAACAGGCCGACCAGCAGCCAGTTGAGCCCGCCGACGATGACGAGCAACAGGGCGATGGCATTGAGGTAGCGCATCGAGTTCTCCTTCTGTCTTGTACAACCTCTGTACAAGGTTCGTGGCGAATCTACGAAGCTGCACGCTCCTTGTCAAGCCCTTGTCGAATGTTCACGCTGTGCTAGCATTCGACAAACCATGTACACGATCAAGGAGGCTGCCACGCGTGCGGGGCTCACCCCGACGGTCGCGCGTGCATGGGAGCGGCGCAGCGACCGAGGTCGCCGGCTCGCTGGTCCTGCCCGATTCGATCGTCGCCGCCGCGGATCACGCGGTGGCACTGCTCGCGACCTGATGGGCTCCGACCGGGCATCATGGTCCGGCCGCCATGACCGAACCTGACAACGACCCTCGAGAGCCCACGCGCGCCGAGGACCCGATCTCATTCGACGACTTCGAGGTCGAGACCGAGGCGCTGCCCGACGGCCGGAAGATCCATTACTACCGTTGGCCGGCCGCCGAGCCCGACGAAGCCGATGTCTGAGCGCCGCTGGAACCCGGTCCTCGGCGAATGGGTGATCACCGCGACGCATCGCCAGGACCGGACGTTCCTGCCAGCCGCCGACGCCTGCCCGCTGTGCCCAACGAAACCGGGCGGGCCGCCGACCGAGATCGCGCGCGCCGACTTCGAGATCGCGGTCTTCGACAATCGCTTCCCGTCGCTGCGGCCCGACCCCGAGGAACCGGCCGTCGATGGCTCCGACCTGACGCCGGTCGAGCCGTCGTTCGGTGCCTGCGAGGTCGTCGTCTACACGCCCGAGCACGCCGGTCAGCTCGGCTCGATGACCGTGGAGCACGTCCAGCCGGCTGGTCGCGGTCTGGGCGCACCGGACGCTGGTCCTCGGCGCACGGGACGAGGTCGCCTACGTCTACGCCTTCGAGAACCGCGGCGAGCAGATCGGGGTCACGCTCAACCACCCGCACGGCCAGATCTACGCCTACCCGACGATCCCGCCGATCCTCGAGCGCGAGACCGCCAACGCGCGCTCGCATCGCGAGCGGACTGGCGGGTGCCTGTGGTGCGACCTCAACCGCCAGGAGCTCGCCGACGGCCGGCGGGTCGTGGCGCGCGGCGGTGGCTGGCTCGCCACGGTCCCGTTCTTCGCGCGCTGGCCGTACGAGGTCCACCTCACGAGCGAGCGCCACGTCGGGTGGCTCCACGAGCTGGACCGCGGCGAGGTCGACGGTCTCGCGCGCATGCTGCTGACGGTGGTCCGCAAGTACGACAACCTCTTCGACACGACGCTGCCGTACATCATGGCCATCCACCAGCGGCCGACCGACGGCGACGACCACGACGCGTTCCACCTGCACATCGAGTTCTACCCGCCGAACCGGACCGCGACGAAGCTCAAGTACCTCGCCGGCTCCGAGGCCGGTGCCGGGGCCTTCATCAACGACACGCTGCCCGAGGAGACGGCGGCCACGCTGCGCGAGCGGCCGCCGCACGACCCGGCCGAAGCTGGAGGCGGTGCCGTGAGCCTCGGCGCGCTCGAGGTCGAGGCGCTCGCCGAGCGGCTGCGCCGCCACGAACCGAGCGTGGCGGGCGATCCGGCCGCGATCCGCGTGGTCCGGGCGCCGGGCCGGGTCAACCTGATCGGCGAGCACACCGACTACAACCTCGGGTTCGTGCTGCCGGCCGCGATCGGCCTCGAGATCCGCCTCGCGTTCGTCCCGACGACCGATCGACACGTCGCGATCACCCTGCCCGACGGTGAGCGCCGCGAGTTCGCCCTCGACGCGATCCCGCCGAGGAGCGGTGGGTGGATCGACTACGTCGCCGCGACGGCCTGGTCGCTGCAGTCCGCCGGGCTGCCGCTCCACGGGTTCCGCGGCGTCCTCGCCAGCGACCTCCCGATCTCGGCCGGTCTGTCGTCGTCGGCCGCGCTCGAGCTGGCGTCGGCCTGGGCCTTGCTCGATCCGCCGAACCTCGCGGCCCACGGCATCGACGGGATGCAGCTCGCCCGGCTCTGCCAGCGCGGCGAGAACGACCACGTCGGCGTGCAGTGCGGGATCATGGACCAGGCCGCCGTGGCACTCGGACGGCCGGGGCGGGCGCTCCTCCTCGACTGCCGCTCGCTCGACGTCCGCCCGGTCGCGCTGCCGACCCGCGAGCACGTACTCGTCGTCTGCGACACCAACGCACCGCGGCGGCTCGAGGCCTCCGAGTACAACGTGCGCCGTGCGGAGTGCGAGGCAGCGGTCGCAGCGATCGCCGAGGTCGAGCCAGGCGTCGAGTCGCTGCGCGACGTGGATGCGGAGATGCTCGCGCGGCACGCCCCGCGCCTCAAGCCGGTCGAGCTGGCGCGCGCCGAGCACATCGTCGGCGAGAACACGCGGGTCCTGCGGACGGTCGAAGCGCTGGAGACCGGCAACCTCGTCGCCGTCGGCCGGCTGTTCGCCGAGAGCCACGCCTCGCTGCGCGACCGGTACGAGGTCAGCTCCCCGGAGCTCGACGCCATGGTCGAGATCGCGACCGCGACCCCGGGCGTCGTGGCGGCGCGGATGACCGGGGCCGGGTTCGGTGGCTGCACGGTGAACCTCGTGCGGCGCGACGCGGTCGCCGCGTTCCGGGACGCGGTCGAGCGCGAGTACCCGGAACGCACCGGCCGCCAGCCGCACGGTTTTCGCCGTCGAACCCGTCGCAGGGGTCGGGCCGGTGGTTTCCGAATTCGGCGGATCGCTAGAATGCGCGGACGTATTCGGGGGCTCGGAGGCTGACCGATGGCTGAGCCACGGATCGCGATCGGGGTCGATGTCGGGGGCAGCGGGATCAAGGCCGCGGTCGTCGACGCCGACGACGGGCGGTTCGTCTCCGAACGCCTGCGCGTCCCGACACCGATGCCCTCCACGCCCGAGGCTGTCAGCGCCTCGATCGGCCGGCTGGTCAAGCGACTTGTTGCTGCGTCCGGCGTCACCGCCGACGCCCCGGTCGGGATCGGGTTGCCGGGCGTCGTGCTCGGCGGCGTGCTCAAGACCGCGGCGAACATCGATCCGACGTGGGTCGACTTCCCGATCACCGAGCGGCTGTCGAAGGCGCTCAAGCGTCCGGTCACGATCGCCAACGACGCCGACGCGGCGGGCACCGCCGAGATGCGCTTCGGGATCGGCGCCGGCCGGAAGGGCGTGGTCGTGCTGCTGACGCTCGGGACCGGCGTCGGGTCCGCGGTGTTCGTCGACGGCAAGCTCGTCCCGAACACCGAGTTCGGCCAGATGGAGATCGGCGGGAAGCCCGCCGAGCGGCGCTCTGCCTCGGCGGCGCGCGCCCGAACGCGGCCTGTCGTGGAAGGCATGGTCCGCAGGACCTCGACGAGCACCTCATCCGGATCGACGAGCTGATCTGGCCGGACCTGTTCATCCTCGGCGGCGGAGTCAGCAAGAACTTCGACAAGTTCGGCCCGCGGCTCACCGTCCGCCCGCAGGTCGTGGCGGCACAGCTGCGCAACGACGCGGGGATCATCGGCGCGGCCGTGATCGCCGCCGAGGCCGCCGAGCGCGCCGCGGCCGAACCTCCGGAGACCGAACCCGTGCCGGTGGCCGCCGGCGTCGACGCGGAGAACGGCGCGGCCTAGCCGCTGAGCGTCGAGAGGAAGCGGAACACCGGCATCGCCGCCGCGTACCCGTCGGCGATCGTGTCGGGGAGCTTCGGCGAGAGCACCTCGTCGTCGGCCAGGCGGCGCCCGAACACGATGTCCTTCCAGCGGAAGTAGTCGGCCATCGGGTGATCGGCCGGCAGACCGGGCGGCACACGCTTGAGCGATTCGTGCGTCCGCACCTCGCCGAAGACCTTCACGAACCCGGGCTCCGTGAGGGCCGCGCGAACGCGGTCCGGATCGTCGACGATCTGCTTGCGGAACGCGTCGAGCGTGGGCTTCTCGGCCATCCACATGCCGCCGCCGGCGTACATCTCGCCGGGCTGGAAGTGGAAGTACCCGCCGTTCGAATGGGCGCCCTCGTGCGGCGAGCCGCCTTCGACCCACGGGAAGCTCGCCCCGACATTCGTCTTGTACGGCGATCTTGTCCTTGCTGAAGCGGGTGTCGCGGTAGATCCGGAAGATCGAGCGCTTCGGGTCCGCCTGGAGCGGGATGCCGCGCGCCTCGAAGCGCTCGGCGAGCGCGGCGACGAGCGCCTCCAGCGGCTCCTTGAGGAGCCGCTCGTAGTCGGCCTTGCGCGGCTGGAACCAGGCCCGGTCGTTGTTCGCGGCGAGGTCGGCGAGGAACTGGATTGCATCGGGGGAGAAGCCGCTGAACGGCGGCGACGCGACGGCCATCGGAAGCTCCTTGGCGCTGGGGCGGGGACGTGACATAGACGATCGCGGCGGCCCGGAATCGACAGGCTACCAGCCCTCGCTCACCCGGCCATGCACCGCGTCCGCTGCGCGGCGACCGTCGCGCGCGCACGTTCGGGACGTCGGCCGCCCTCGATAATGCGCGCATGCCCAGCCTGCCCAGCGTGCCAAGCCCGCCCTGCTCGCGGGGCCGACCGTGGAGCTGAACCTCGAGCTGACCGGCCAGCTCCGGTTCATCCTCGACCTGGGCGTCGCCATCGCGGCGGCGCTGATCTTCGGCGTCATCGCGGTTCGACTCGGGCAGCCGGCGATCCTCGGCTACCTCGTTGCGGGCATCGTCATCGGGCCGTTCACGCCGGGCTTCGTCGGCGATGCGGAGGCAATCACCGAGCTCGCCGACCTTGGCGTCATCCTCCTCCTGTTCGCGCTCGGCATCGAGTTCACGATCCGCGAGCTCCGCGCCGTCGCGCGGATCGTGATACCCGGCGCGCTGCTGCAGGTCGGCATCATCCTCGCCGTCGGGACGGTGCTCCCGATTGCCGTCGGCATCGACACGCGCGCCGCGCTCGTCATCGGCGCGTGCCTGTCGATCTCGTCGACCCTCGTCGTCATCAAGTCGCTGCTCGACCGCGGCGAGCTCGACGCGCTCCACGGCCGCGTGGCGATCGGCTGGGCGATCGTCCAGGACCTCGTCACGATCGCGTTCATCGTCGCGCTGCCACCGCTCGCCGGCGGCGACGTGGTCGGTCCACTCCTCCTCGCCCTGGGCAAGGCGGCGCTGTTCCTCGCGCTCGCCTATGTCGTCGGGACCCGGGTCATGCCGTGGATCCTGCGGACGGTGTCGCGGCAGGGCTCGAGCGAGCTGTTCCTGCTGGCCGTCGTCGCGACCGCGCTCCTCACCGCGTTCGTCTCGAGCGCGGTGTTCGGGCTGTCGCTGGCGCTCGGCGCGTTCGTCGCCGGGATCGTCGTCTCGGAGTCGGACGTCTCGTACCAGGCCGCCGCCGAGGTCATCCCGTTCCGGGACCTGTTCGCGGTCCTGTTCTTCGTGTCGGTCGGGATGCTCGTCGATCCCGAGGCGCTCCTCGCGTCGGCGCCACTCGTGGCGCTCCTCGTGGTGATCGCGGTCGCCGGCAAGGGCGCCGTCATTGCCGTCCTCGGTCGGGGATTCGGGATGCCGATGCGGTCGGCACTCCTCCTCGGCGGCGCGATGGCCCAGGTCGGCGAGTTCAGCTTCATCATCGCCAGCGACGCGTTCGCGCTCGAGCTGATCGACGTCGACGTCTACAACCTCATCCTCGGCACCGCCGTCGTCAGCATCCTGTTGACGCCGATCGTGACCCAGATCTCCGATCGCCTGGCCGCGGCGGTCGAACGGCGGATGGACCAGCCGATGCCCGAGGCGGTTCCGGTCCCGGGCATGCGACCGGCGTCACGAACGGAAGGCTTGCTCGAGCCGACCGATGACGAAATGTCGCCCGTCGATCGTGGTGCTCGGCTGCGGCCGGGTAGGGCGGGTCGTCGTGCGGGCGGTGCGCAATCGAGGGTTCCGCTGCGTGGTGATCGACCGGGACCCGCGCAAGCTCGAGGACGTCGCCCGGACCGGAGCCGTGACGATGTTCGGCGATGCCGCGAACCCGCATATCCTCGATCGAGCGGGGCTGGCCCGGGCACGCGTGCTGATCGTGGCGATCGGCGATCCGCTGACAGCACGGCTGGCCACCGAGCGGGCGCTTCGAATCAATCCGCGGCTGACGGTCGCGTCGAGGGCGCGTGGCCGGCGCGAGATCGACGCGCTGCGGGGTGTCGGGGCGGGCCGCGTCGCCGACCCGGAGGCCGAGGCCGCGTTCGAGCTGGCCCGCCACGCGCTCCAGCGCATGGGCGTTTCGGGGCCGGAGCTGACCGGCATCCTCACCGGCCTGCGCCGGGACGCGTACGGCCGGTGACCGAGGCGGCCGGGCGTATGATCGAGGCCACCCTTCCACTCCTGCCCACACCGCGGAGGACCCGCCGATGACCACCGAATCGCGTGCCCCGGATACGGCTGCCGAAACACCGATCCGGGCCCAGATGATCATCGCCGGCGAGACGGTCGATGCCGCCGACGGTCAGACGTTCGACCTGGTGAATCCGGCCACGGGATCGGTCATCGGCACGGCGCCGCTCGGTGGCAAGGAGGACGTCGACCGCGCGGTCGACGCGGCAAGCAAGGCCTTCGAGGACCGCAAGGGCTGGGCGAACTGGGCCGCCGGCAAGCGCGGGCGGACGCTGGCGAAGTTCGCCGCGCTGGTCAAGCAGAACACCGAGGAGCTGGCGCAGACCGAGACCCGCAACATCGGCAAGGCGATCAGCAACTCGCGCGGCGAGGCGGTCGGCGTGAGCCTCGTGCTCGACTACTACGCCGGGGCCGCGAACAAGGTCTTCGGCGAGACGATCCCCGTCGGCCGGCCCGGGATCGAGCTCACGCTCCGCGAGCCGATCGGCGTGATCGGCGCGATCGTCCCGTGGAACTTTCCGATGTACATGGCCTCGTGGAAGCTCGGGCCGGCGCTCGCCGCCGGGAACACGGTCGTGCTCAAGCCGGCGAGCGCCTCCCCGCTCACGGCCATCCGCCTGGGCGAGCTGGCCCTCGAGGCGGGCATCCCGCCGGGGGTCCTCAACGTGGTCACGGGTCCCGGCGGAACGGTAGGCGCGGCGATCGCCGCGCACGAGGGCATCGGCAAGGTGGCGTTCACGGGCGAGACGATCACGGGCCAGGAGATCATGCGGCTGGCCGCCTCGAACGTGAAGAAGATCAGCCTCGAGCTCGGCGGCAAGAGCCCGAACGTCGTCTTCGCGGACGCCGATCTCGAGAAGTTCGCCCGTGAGGCCGCACCGGCGGTGTTCGGGAACTGCGGCCAGGACTGCACGGCGCGCAGCCGGATCATCGTCGAGCGCTCGGTCCACGACCGGGTCGTCGAGCTGCTCACGGCCGCGACCGAGGCCCTCGTCGTCGGCGATCCGACCGAGGACGCGACCCAGGTCGGGTCGCTGGTGAGCACCAAGCAGCGCGAGCGCGTCACCGAGTACGTCGATTCGGCACGCTCCGAAGGCGCCACGGTCGTCACCGGCGGCCGGGCACCAGATGATGGTGCGCTGGCGGACGGCGCCTACTACCTGCCGACCATCCTCGACGCGGTCGCGCCCGAGATGCGCGTCGCGCGCGAGGAGATCTTCGGTCCGGTCGTGTCGGTCCTCGCCTTCGACACCGAGGACGAGGCGATCCGCCTGGCCAACGCGACGCCGTACGGCCTGTCGGGCTCGGTCTGGAGCCGCGACATCGGGCGGGCGCTGCGGACCGCGAAGGGCATCCGCTCCGGAACGCTGAGCATCAACTCGAACGAGGCCGTCCACGTCGAGGCGCCGATGGGCGGCTACAAGCTGTCGGGGATCGGCCGCGAGCTCGGGATGCACGCGCTCGACCTCTACACGGAGACCAAGAGCATCTTCATCGACCTGGGCTGAGCGGGTCCGGACGGGGTGCTACGGTCGGGGTGCTCCCAGGACAACAGATCGGCTGATTCGGGCGCGGTCGATCGGCAGATCGTTGTGGATTCCGGGCAATCGGTGCCCGGTGCGCACCGAACGGCCAGACGCGTAGGGTGACCGGGTCCGGTTCACGCGATTTGTTGCTCCACGAGCACCGGGCCCGGGCCCGGCCGGTCAGAAGGTCGCGTGCGTTGTTTCGGGCGCGGTGAGGTCCGGGTGGCGGAGGGCGAGCCAGTCGCGCAGCGCCCACTGCGTCGTGCTAAAGGCGATCCCGTCCCACGGGATGTCGGCCGGCGAGAACGACCGAACTTCCAGCGCTTCGGGCGTCACCATCGGGACGCCCCCGACGATCCGTGCCTCGAACGCGATCGTCACGACGGCCGCCTCGAGCCGCGTGTACAGCCCGATGATCTCTGTCGGCTCGATGATGAGGCCGGTCTCCTCGAGGGTCTCGCGGATCGCCGCCTGGTTGACGGTCTCGTCCACCTCGAGGAAGCCGCCGGGCTGGGCCCACGTGCCGTAGCCCGGCTCGATCCCCCGCCGGAGCAGCATGAGCTCCCCGTCGTCCGTGACCGGGAATGTGGTCACGACCAGGCGCGGGTTGACGTAGACGATGTGACCGCAGTTGTCGCAGATGAGCCGCTCGCGATGCTCGCCGTCGACGGCGCCGAACCTGAGCCGCGACCCGCAGCGCGAGCAGTAGTTGAGGTGCGAGGCCAGCCAGCCGGGCGTGCCTCCGCCGGTCTCGATGTCGGTGGAGCGCCCGTCGCGCCCCCGTTCGAACTCGTGGTTCCCGGTCATCGCGGCCCGCTCAGGCGAGGATCACGATGAGCGACGCCGCCGTCAGGGCGAAGAGCCCGACGAGCGCCGCGCCCACCCACGCGAAGCGGAACAGGCCTTTGCCGCGGTCGACCGGCAGCCACGCCCAGGCCGAGCGCCAGATGCGGAGCGTCGCGTCCCCGGTCGTCGCGACCAGGAGCGGCAGGCCGATGAGGGCACACAGCTTGACGAGTGGACTGCCGAGCGGCGCGCCGAGCTCGAGCGCGGTGATCGCGATGACCCCGCAGAACAGCACGACCACCGAGAGGTAGACGTAGTAGGGCTGGAGCGGGGTGGGCTTCGTCTCCGGCACGGAGCGCGGTGGGAGGCCCTGGAGGCTGGGCGGCAGGACCGGCTGGCGCACGGCCTGACGGTCCAGGGCCGGCATCCCCGGTTCCCAGCGTTCGTCATCCATCACGTGGGGAGTGTACCGAGGGCCGCTCGAAGGCCCCGAGTCCGAAATCGGAAGCTAGTGGAAGGCACACCCCCTCCACGATGCCATCCGAAATCGGAGTCCGAAATCGGAAGCGAGGTGGGAGGGGGTGGTTCCGGCATGGGCGTACGAAATCGGAATGGCCCGGCCGGCCACGAGGCCCCTTAGACGACGCGCGTCTCCGAGGCCTGGGCTTCGTCGACGACGACCGAACAGGTCTGGCAGTACCAGTGCGCCTCGAGCGGCGTGCCGCACAGCTCGTGGCGGATCGGCTCGGCGCCGCCGGTGCGGCGCGCGCCCCAGTCGGCGAGGAGCCGCAGGGCGCTCGCGAGATCGCGCGCCTCGGCCGTCAGGGCGTACGCCATCCGCACGGGCCGCTGCTGGTACGGCGTCGCCCGAACGATCCCCTCGCGCTCCAGGCGCCGCAGCCGGTCGGACAGGATGTTCGGGGCGATTCCGGGCAGCGCCTCGGTCAGCTCACCGAACCGCCGCGGACGGTCGAGCAGCGCCTCCACGATCAGCAGGCTCCAGCGGTCCCCGACGCGGTCGAGGGCGGCCTCCAGCGGTCGTGGATCCGCGGGCGTTCCGTAGGGAGCGGGCTTCTCCGGCATCGGCGCCATCGTAGGCGACGCGCGCTGCCGAACGGGGATTGCGCTCCCGAATGGTCGGTAGTACATTGCAAGTCACAAGTTACCACGGAGACAGCGCCACCATGACCCTGCTCGAAGAGCTCCAGTCCTCCATCGCAACCCTTGCCGAGCGCGCCGGCCCGTCGATCGTCGCGATCGGCCGCCACCAGCGCGGATCCGGCGTCGTCATCGGCGACGGCGACGTCCTCACCAATGCCCACAACCTGCGCGGCAGCGAGGTGACTGTCACCTTCGCCGACGGGCGTCGCGAGATCGGGACCGTCAAGGCGGTCGACGGCGACGGCGACCTGGCCGTGATCGGCGTCGAGACCAAGGGCGCGACACCGCTCGAATGGGGCGCCGCCGACGGCGTCCAGCTCGGTGCCGCGGTGTTCGGGGCCGCTGCCGCGAACGGTTCCGGCACGCGCATCACGTTCGGGACCGTGTCGGCGGTCGAGCGTGCGTTCCGCGGACCGGGCGGCCGGCGGATCGCCGGCAGCATCGAGCACACTGCTCCCCTCGCCCCGGGCTCGTCGGGCGGTGCCCTGCTGGACGCCGACGGGCGGCTCGTCGGGCTCAACACCAACCGGATCGGCGATGGCTTCTACCTGGCCCTGCCGGCGGACGGCGCGCTGCGCGAGCGGGTGGATGCGCTCGGTCGCGGCGAGGAACCGAAGCGAGCGCGCCTCGGCGTGTCGGTCGCCCCGTCGTACGTCGCACGCCGCCTTCGGCGGTCGGTCGGCCTGCCGGAGCGCGACGGCCTGCTGGTCCGTGACGTCGAGGACGGCAGCCCGGCCGCCCGTGCCGGTATCCAGGCCGGTGACCTCATCGTCGAGGCTGCGGGCACGCCGATCACCGACGGCGACGAGCTGGTCGAGGTGCTCGCCAGCGCGGGCGATACCTTCGAGGTGAAGGTCGTTCGCGGCACGGAAGAGCGCACCGTGAGCGTCGGCGGTGGCGAGGCCACCGGCGAGGCCTGAGCCCATGGCCATCGCTGAACCAACCCGCGACGCGCCGTTCGACGTCACCGACGAGGTCGACGACAGCGGCATCCTCGACGCGTACTCGGCGGCGGTCTCGGCCGTCGCCGAGGCGCTGATCCCCTCGGTTTCGAGCCTTCGCGTCTCCCGGCAGGGCGGCGGCTGGTCCGCGGCCGGGTCCGGCTCGGCGGTCGCCTTCACCCCCGACGGCTACCTCGTCACGTCGGCGCACGTCGTGGCCGGCGTCGATCGTGGGAGTGCCACGTTCGTCGACGGAACCGAGCAGCCGTTCCGGGTCGTCGGCCGTGACCCGCTCTCGGACCTCGCCGTCGTCCGGGCCGAAGGTGACACGACGGCCGCTCGGCTCGGCGACGCCGGCCGGCTCAAGGTCGGCCAGCTCGTGGTCGCGATCGGCAACCCGCTCGGCTTCGGCGGTTCGGTCACGGCAGGTGTCGTCAGCGCGCTCGGCCGGTCCCTGGGCACGCGGGATGGGCGCGCCACGCGCCTCGTCGAGAACGTCATCCAGACCGACGCCGCGCTCAACCCGGGCAACTCGGGCGGAGCGCTGGCCGACTCCCGTGCTCGTGTCGTGGGCATCAACACGGCCGTCGCCGGGATCGGGCTCGGCCTGGCCGTGCCGATCGACGCCACCACTCGACCGATCCTCGGGGCGCTGATGCGCGATGGCCGGGTTCGGCGGGCGTATCTCGGCGTGGTCGGCGGCACCAAGGCGTTGCCCGGTACGCTGGCCGCGAGCCTCGGCCGTGTCCGCGGACTCGAGGTCGTGCAGCTCCTCGATCGCAGCCCCGCGGCGACGGCCGGCGTGCGCGCCGGCGACCTGATCGTCGGCCTCGACGGCAGCGCGGTCGAAGGTGTCGGCGACCTCCAGCGGCTCCTCGTCGGGGATCTCGTCGGCCGCCGCGTGCAGCTCGACGTGGCCCGCGACGGCCGGCTCATCGAGCTCGACCTCGCCCCGACCGAGCTCGTCTAGCCGCGCAATGCGGAGCTGCGATCTCGGCATCGCTCGGTAGGATGGTCGGAGCCAGCAATGTCGACGGAGGCACGTCGTGACTACGCAGCCGACCGTGACCCGCTTCGTACCGACCGAGGATCAGTTCGCCTGGACGTTCGGTGGATACGAGCCAGTCCTGCATGTCCAGCCCGGTGACGTTCTCGACCTGTTCACCGAGGATGCCTTTGCGGGGCGGATCAGGTCCAGCAACGACCTTCCCAGCAGGTCGATCGAGTATCCCTACATCAATCCTCAGACGGGGCCGTTCTACGTGGACGGGGCGGAGCCCGGCGACACGCTCGCGATTCATCTCATCGATGTCCAGCCTGCTCGCGACTGGGCCGTTTCGACGACCGTTCCGCTCTTCGGCGCATTGACGAGCACGAAGTTCACTCCGACGCTGCAGCCTGCTCTCCCCGAGAAGACGTGGCTGTACTCGGTGGATCGATCAGCCGGGGAGGTCACCTACCGAGCGCTCGATTCCGACTATTCAGTCAAGCTGCCACTCCAGCCCTTCCTCGGCACGATCGGCGTCGCTCCCGCTGCAGGGGAGGTCCGGAACGTGCTCGTGCCCGAGGCGTTCGGCGGCAACATGGATACGCCGGAGGCACGCGCCGGAACCACGATCTATCTCGGCGTCAACGTCGAGGGCGCGCTCTTCTCGATCGGTGACGGCCATTACACGATGGGCGAGGGGGAGGTTTGTGGTGTGGCCGTCGAGGGCGCCATGAACAGCCGGCTGACGGTTGACCTCGTCAAGGCAACCTACTGTGATTGGCCGCGGCTGGAGGACGACGACACGATCATGGTGGCCGGGTCCTATCGACCTCTCGAAGACGCCTTCCGGATCGCCCACACCCAGCTGATCGCCTGGATCTCCAGCCAGACAGGGCTGTCCGCCATGGACACGTACCAGCTCGTCACGCAGGGCTCCCGCTCGCCGATCGCGAATGTCGTCGACGCGAACTACACGATCGTCGCCAAGATGCCGAAGCGGTACCTGCCGGACGTCCCGTGGATGGGCGGGGCGCACGATCGCCTGCGGGCGGTCGGCACCGCCGTCGGATCCATCGGCTAGGCGCGTGGCTGGCGCGAGAGCGACAGTTGATTCGAAATCGAAAGGTCGGAGCGGCATCGAGAGATGGTCCGTTCAGGAATGCGCTCCATCCTGTTTCGTTGGTGCAACCCTATGGGGCAAGCACCGCTTAAGGACCCTTTTGGGTTTCTCGCTCGGACGATCGCCGCTGGAGAGAAGCGCCCGCCGCCGATCCGCCTTCGACGCGATGACCGAATTCTGCTTTCGCCGCTGGTTGAGAGCTACTCCGAGAGATTCGGCCGAATACAGGCCTCACGCGATGTGCAGGCGGCCGCGACTCCTTCTCGAACGCCGATCCGAGGAGCGGAAGGAGGAGCAATGAGTCGGTTTGTCGGCCGCATCCCGGTGCTGGTCGTGACGGCCGCAGTTCTGGCCGTGGCGTGCAGCGGCGCAACACAGAGCCCGGCGGCAAGCCCGGGTCAGCCCGCCGCCGGATCCCCAGCCGGCGCCGCGTCCCCGGGCGCGAGTCCCGGTACGTCCGCGGTCGCGGGCGAGCCGTGCCAGTCCGGGGCGACGGCGGTCAAATTCTGGACCGAGCACACCCCGCCCGCTTCGGACACCCTCCAGAAGATCGTGGACAACTTCAACGCCGCCAACCCGGATGTCTGCGTAACGATGGAGATCGTGCCCGGCAGCGAGACGGACATCGCCAAGCTGCTGACCGCAATCCGGGGAGGCGCGGCTCCAGACGTCTACCTCGTGGACCGCTTCACGGTTCCGCAGCGTGCGAACGAAGGCGTGCTGGCCGAGCTCCCCGACGCCGCGGCGATGGCCGGCGACTACCTCGACTTCGCCTGGGCCGAGACACAGTTCCAAGGCAAGACCTACGCCCTGCCGTTCGATACCGACGCCCGGGCGCTCTATTACAACAAGGATCTGATCACGGCCGCCGGTCAGGATCCTGCCGTGCTCGACATCGCCAACGGCGCGGCGACGATCGATGAAGTCCTCGCGATCGCCGACGCGGTCACCACCGAGGACGCCAATGGGAACTACGACGTCCTCGGCTGGCTCCCAGGAGGCCCGGGTCCGGGCGGACAGCCGGGTGCGATCGACCAGGGCTGGCACTACACCTGGGGCTTCGCATTCGGCGGGAGTTTCGCCGATACGGCAGCCTGCAAGGTGACGCCGACCGACCCCGGCGTCGTGGCCGGCTTCCAGTTCCTCTATGACTTCGCGCAGCAGCGCGATCCTGAGAAGCTGACCCGCTGGGCCAGCACGAATGTGCCTCCCAGCCCGTCGGGCAGCCAGCAAGCATTTGTCACCGGAAAACTGGCGATGGTCGTCACCGGTGACTGGCGAATCGCCGAGATGGCACAGTACAAGCCGGACGTCGAGTACGGCATCACGTACATCCCGGTTCCCAACGATGGTGACGAGCCGTCCACATGGGCAGGTGGCTGGTCGGTCGCCATGATCCCCGATTCGCAGGTGCCCGAGCAGGCGTGGCGGTTCATGCAGTACATCGCCGGCACCGAAGGTCAGACAACCTACACGCAGGACACGGCCCACATGCCGACGCTCGAGGCCCTGCTCGCAGACACGTCGTTGTACGACGAGCAGCATGCCCAGTTCCTCGACTTCCTCGGGGTCGCCCACAGTCGACCGCCGCTCGCGGTCGGGGCGATCTACTGGGATGCGTTGACCCAGGCACAGGGTTCGGTGGAGCTCAACACCGCGGAGCCGATGGCGGCGCTGCAGGAGGCCCAGGACTCGGTGCAACCACAGCTCGACACGGTCGGGTGCTGACCACCTCAACGATCGATTCACGCGGGGACCGGATCCCGGTCCCCGCACCCTGGACCCGGAACGCGTGAGTCAGCCCAGCGCCGCGCTGCCGGCTGTCCGCCGCTTTGGCCTGCGTCGCCTGGGAGCGATCGAGCGACGCAACCTTCGGCTCGGCCTGTTGTTCATCAGCCCGTGGCTGTTCGGTTTCGTGGCCCTCGGCGTCTTTCCGATCCTGTACACGTTCTACCTGAGCCTGACGCGTTACTCGGGGCTGCGTGATCCGATCTTCATCGGACCCGAAAACTATCAGCGGATGGCCGACGATCCGCAGTTCTGGAAAGCGGTCTACAACACCCTCTACTACACGCTCCTTGCCGTCCCGATCGGGGTCGTCGTTGCGATGGTCATCGCGCTGGCGATGAATCGGAAGATGAGAGAGATCGGGTTCTACCGGGCGGGGTTCTATCTGCCCTCGATCCTGCCCGTGTTTGCGATCTCGTTCATCTTCATCGTGATGCTCAACCCCGGATACGGGTTGGTCAACCACGTCCTGTCCGCCGTGGGGCTGCAAGGCCCCAACTGGCTTGGGGATCCCGCCTACACGAAACTCGCACTGGTCATGATCGCCCAGCTGGGCGCCGGCCAGTACGCCTTGATCTTCCTGGCCGGCCTCAAGGGCATCTCGGCGGAGCTGTACGAATCGGCCTCGCTCGATGGCGCGGGCGCCATCCGCAAGTTCTTCAGCATCACCCTGCCGCTCATGACCCCGGTGATCCTGTTCGACATCGTCATCGGCCTGTCCCTGGCGCTCCAGATCTTCACTCCGGCGTACATCCTCACCGGCGGCGGCGAACGGTCTGCCGGCCCCGACAACTCGCTGCTGATGTTCGTGTATTTCCTGTACCGGCAGGCCTTCCAGTTCGGCCAGATGGGCTATGCGGCCGCGCTTTCGGTCGTGCTGTTCATCGTCAGCCTTCTCCTCGCCTGGGCCGTCTTCAAGTGGGCGGGCGGCTGGGTCTACTACGAGTCGGAGCGTTCGTAGATGGCGACGACCGACACGACGGCACCGATCCCCACCACGGTACCGGGGCGCCGCCGCCACGCCAGTCGTCTCCTGACCCGCGGGATCCTGCCGCGGATCGTCCTGATCGTGGGCCTGATCGCATTCATGGCGCCGTTCTACTGGATGTTCATCAGTGCGGTGAAGACACCCCAGGAAGGGGCCCGGTTCCCGCCGACCTTGATCCCCGAGACCTGGGTCTGGCAGAACTTCCCCGATGCCATCAACTTCATCCCGTTCGGGGTTTTCGCCCTCAACTCGTTGATCCTCACGGTGGGCATCACGATCGGCGCCGTGCTGTCGAACACGCTCGTCGCGTACGGCTTCTCCCGAATCGAGTGGCCCGGGCGCGACAAGGTCTTCTATCTCTGCATCGCGACGATCTTCCTGCCTTATCCCGTCATCCTCGTTGCCCTGTTCGACATCTTCGGCAGGCTGCCCGCGTTCGGGATCCAGGGCTCAGACTCCTGGGTGAACACGTTCCTGCCGCTGATCGTCCCGGCGTTCTTCGGCAACCCGTTCTACATCTTCCTGTTGCGTCAGTTCATGCTCGGCATCCCGCGCGAACTGTCGGACGCCGCCAAGGTCGACGGGGCGAGCGAATTCCAGACCTTCTGGCGCGTGATCCTCCCGCTGACTTCGCCGGCGATCGCGGTCGTCCTGATCTTCGCTGCGGTCGCGGCGTGGAACGAGTTCCTGTTGCCACTCCTCTATCTTCACGAGCAGTCGAAGTACCCATTGGCGGTCGGGCTGGCCTTCTTCACGAGTGAGCACGACGTTGCCTACAACCTCCTGATGGCCGCGTCGACCCTCGTGGTCTTGCCGGTCGTCATCATCTTCCTGTTCACACAGCGGTTCTTCGTCGAGGGAGTCTCGGTGGGCGGAGTCAAGGGTTGAGCGACACCGTTGCCTCCGTGGCGGGTCGGCCGATCTCGACGGCGCAGCTCGACCGCCGGATCGCCAAGCTTGCGCGGGGCCCCCGGGGACGCCATATCCCGCCCGCCAACACCGGCGCCACAGGCATTCGGGCCTGGATCCTGCGGGAGATGGTCGACGAGGCGATCCTGTTGGAGGAGGCCCGAGGCGCCGGCGTTAGTGGGAGCAGCGCCAAGACCTTGACCGCGGGCGACGTCGCTCGCCTCGTCGAGCTCGTCACGGACGGCGTCGTCGTGGGCGAGGCCGAGGTCCGTGGCTACTTCGAGCGCAACCATGACCTCTTTCGGCGCCCGGCGACGCGGACGGTACGGTTGGCCACGTGCTCGAGCGAGGCCGCCGTAAGGGCCGTCGATCTCCTCGAGGTCGCTCCGCTGACGATGCGGCGGGGCGAGCTGGTCGGCGACCTCGAGGACGCGATCTTCGGTGCGGACGTCGGGGCGCTCGTCGGGCCGATCGAAACCGACCTCGGCTGGCACACCGCCCGTGTCGAGGAAGTCATGGCGGAGTCGACGCTGCCGTTCGGCGAGGTGCGTCGGGAGATCGAGGCGGAGCTCGTTCGCGCTGCCCGGCTGGTCGCGTTCGACGAGTGGCTGAGTGGCCGTCGCCGCGCCCTCGCTCGCCTGGCTCCGGGCTTCGAGCATCCCGGCCATCCCGGCCAGGGTTCGTTGGGCCACAGGCACTGACGGCCCACCGATGACCAGGATCGTCGTGACAGGCGGAAGCGGGAAGGCCGGCCGCGCGGTTATGTCGGATCTCATCGACCACGACTTCGATGTCGTCAACATCGATGTGGTCCCGGCCGCCGATGGGCGGCTGCGTTCGGTGAGGGCAGACCTGACGGACTTCGGCGAAACGGTGGGCGCCCTCCGGGGCGCTGACGCCGTCATCCATCTCGCGGCCATTCCTGCGCCCGGCATCCGGACGATCGAACGCACCTTCGACATCAACGTGAGAAGCACCTATAACGTGTTCAGCGCCGCCGAGGTCTGCAAGGTCGGGCGGGTCGTGTGGGCCTCCAGCGAGACGGTTCTCGGCCTGCCGTTCGGCTGGCGCCATGCTCGGAACCTGCTCGATCCGGTTGCCGCGCCCGGACACCACCCGCAACCCGACTATCTGCCGATCGACGAGTCGCATCCAGTCCGGCCACATTCGTCCTACTCGCTGTCCAAGGTTCTTGGCGAGGAGATGGCTCGGCAGTTTGCACGCTGGACCAGGATTCCATTCATCGGGCTTCGCTTCTCGGCCATTCGTGAGCCTGCGGAATACGAGCGGTTCCCCGACGACTGGTCCGACCCGCATCGGGGCGAATGGAACGCCTGGGGCTACGTCGATGCCCGCGACGTCGCTCAGGCGTGCCGACTGGCGGTCACGGCGGACACCACGGGCGCGGAGGTCTTCATCGTTGCCGCCGCCGACACGGTGATGGACCGGCCGAACTCGGAACTCGTCGCCGAATGCTTCCCGTCGGTCCCGCTCCGCGACGGAACGGGCGAGCACGACACGCTTCTGGCGATCGACAAGGCTCGCTCACTGCTCGGCTACGAGCCGACCCATTCCTGGCGTGACACCGTCCCGGTCCCGGCCGGGGCGACCCGACCGAGGTGAGGACCGTGGAGATCGTCGCCGCTGAGAGCACCAACCTCTTCGTCGGGACCGAGGAATCGGCGCGGCAGGTCGTGCGGCTCAGGCTGCGCGGCGCCCCCGAGCCGGACGACCGCGAACCGGCGAGAGTTCGAGTGGAAGGCGACCGGCTCCGCTCCCCCGAACCACTGATCGTCGGGCCACTCGGGCGCGGCGACGAGGTCGGGCTGGAGATTGGCGTGATCGTGGACGGTGTGATCGTTGCGGGGGAGGTTCGAGACGCGACCGCCATCGTCGAGAACGGTGCGGCGACCCTCCGCCGACCGTTCTCGTTCGTCGTCGTCGAGCCCGGCTGGCGGATGTTCATGATCTCGCACTTCCACTATGACCCGGTCTGGTGGAACACCCAGGCGGCGTACACCGAAACGTGGGGCACGGCAATCCAGTATCGCGTGCCGTTCCAGGAACCGGGGCTGGCCCTGGTCAAGGCCCATCTGGAGACCTGTCGGCGAGATCCCGATTACAAGTTCGTTCTGGCCGAGCTCGACTATCTCAAGCCCTACTGGGCAGTGTTCCCCGAGGATCGCGCCTACATCCGGCAGCTGCTCGCCGAGGACCGACTCGAGTTCATGGGCGGCACGTACAACGAGCCGAACACCAACCTGACCAGTGACGAGTCGACGATCCGCAACGCCATCTACGGTGTCGCGTACCAGCGCGACGTCCTGGGCGGCGCTCCGGCAACGGCTTGGCAGCTCGATGCCTTCGGCCACGCTCCTCAATTCCCGGCGATCATGGCCGACGCCGGCATGACGTCGAGCTCGTGGGCCCGCGGGCCGTTCCATGAGTGGGGCCCACACTGGGTACGAGGGCCGGCACGCACCGGCTTCGAGAAGCTGGCGCCGGGCGACACGCCGCGGATGCAATTCGAAAGCGAGTTCGAGTGGGTTGCCCCAAGCGGGCGAGGGCTGCTCACGTCGTACCAGGCCAACCATTACTCGGCAGGCTGGTGGATGGATGCGGCGACGACGCTCGAGGAGGCCGAGCTCGAAGTCCATCGCCTGTTTACCGATCTCGCGGCGCTGGCTGCAACGAAGAACGTCCTGTTGCCCGTGGGGACCGACTACTCGCCGCCGAACAAATGGCTGACAGCGATCCACCGCGACTGGGCTCGGCGCTACGTCTGGCCGAAGTTCCTGGCCGCGATCCCGCGGGAGTTCTTCGACGCCGTGCGCGACGAGCGAGCTTCGAGCGGTCGGTCGTTCGCACCGCAGACGCGGGACATGAACCCGGTCTACACCGGCAAGGACGTGTCGTTCATCGACACCAAGCAGGCCCAACGAGCCGCCGAGAACACGCTCCTCGCCGCCGAGAAATTCGCCTCGCTGGCGATGCTCCTCGGGGCGCGGTTCCCGGCGCAGGCGATCGACAAGGCCTGGCGCCAGCTGCTGTTCGGCGCCCACCACGACGGGATCACCGGCTCCGAATCGGACCAGGTCTACCTCGACCTCCTCGGCGGGTGGCGAGAGGCGCTCGAGCTCGGGAAGGCGAGCCTGGATGGAGCATTGGGCTACCTCGCCGAACGGGTTTCCACCGCGGGGGAGGGTCGGCCGGTCGTCGTGTTCAACCCGATGGCGTGGCCCCGGACCGATGTCGCCAGGGTCGTGGTCGAGTTGACCGACGGTGCACTGGGCATCGAGCTCCACGACGAGTCAGGGTCCGCAGTGGCCTTCGTGGCGGAAGCCGTGGAGCCCAGCAACGATCGTGCGCCGGCACGGGCAAGGATCGCCTTCCTGGCGCGTGACGTGCCTGCCCTCGGCTACCGGACGTACCGAGCGCTGTCGAGCCCGAGGCCGCTGGACGAGATGTCCTGGCGAGCCACCGATGGCGATGCCATCGCGAACGAGGGCTTCCGGCTGGCGGTCGACAAAGGCTTCGGCGGCACGATCCGGAGCCTGTACGACACGCGCGCCGGCAAGGAACTCATCCGGCCCGGGCGCGTCGCCAACGAGGTCATCGCCTACCGCGAGTACCCGAACCACCCAATCTTCGGCGAAGGCCCGTGGCACCTCACCCCATCTGGCACGTGGTCGTCATCTTCGGAGCATCCCGCCAAGGTGGTCGTCGAGGATTCGGCCATAGGCCAGCGGGCCATCGTCGAGGGCGAGATCGAGGGTTGCAGCCTTCGGCAAGAGATCGTCCTTTGGGACGGGGTTGACCGGGTCGATTTCACGACCCGCCTCGACGAGTTCGCGGGCCATGACCGACTGTTCCGGGTCCGGTTCCCGATCGATGTCGAAGGTGGCCGCCCGGTCTCCGAGGTCGGGAACGCCGTCATTGCGCGGCCGTTCGGCTTTCCGAACGTGGATGTCGGACTGGCCCCGTTCACGCTCGACAACCCGGCCTACAACTGGTTCGGCCTTGGCGTCACCGCGCGCGTCGAGCTGAGCGCGACGGGGTCGCCCAAGGAGCGGCCTCGGGCGACGGCGATCGGCGTTGCGGAAGTGATCGTCGTCGATGACGTGGCCTACGACGGTGCGGTCCGCGATCTCGTGGTGGCGCTGGTCCGCCAGGGCATCACCTCGACGGTGACGCGCCACGACGGCAGCCGATACGGCGTCCTCCACATCGACTCGAACCTGCCGGATGTCCGGCTGGTGATCGGGCGTCGTGGCGAGAACGCGTTCCTCGACCGGCTCCTCGAGGACGTCGGTCCGCGATACGCCGACGAGCTCGATCGCCAGGTGTCCGAGGAAGGCTCGGCCCGGATGTGGGTGCCCGCCGAGGTTCTGTCCGGCCGACGGCCCGAGCCGATCCCCGATCTGCGGGGCGTCCGCGACCTGCCGGTCCTCGTCGTGTCCGGCGGCGACACCACGCGAACCACACAGGCCGTCGAGGCATTGATTGCCGACCTGGCCGACGGCGTCGTCGTCGTCGAGCAGCCGGGCGACCTAGGCGAGGTGACGGGCAAAGTCGAGAACCACACGGTCGCCGTGCTGAACCGTGGCCTTCCCGGGTTCAATGTCGACGCGGACGGGAGCCTTTACCTGTCTCTGCTGCGGTCATGCAGCGGTTGGCCGGCCGGCGTGTGGATCGATCCACCGCGTCGTTCCTTGCCCGACGGATCGAACTTCCAGTTCCAGCACTGGAGCCACACCTTTGAGTACGCGCTGACATCCTCGGCCGGCGACTGGCGAGCCGGGCAGACGGTGCGGTCGGGGCACGAATTCAACAATCCGCTGATCGTGCGAGTGCCAGACCCTCATCAGGGCGAGATGCCCGCGACTGCCAGGCTCATCCTGGTCGAGCCGTCCTCGGTCGTCCTGACCGCGGTCAAGCCAGCCGGCAACCCGCTCGCCCGGATGGCTGGGCCCGACGTCGACCCCGCGAATGGGCTCGTGCTGCGCCTGTACGAGTCGGCGGGCAGGGCGACCACAGCTCGGATCAGCTGCGCCTGGCCCATCGGCGATGCCGCGATCACGAACGTGGCGGAAGAGGGCCATCGATCGTTGACGGTCGTCGACGGCAGCGTCAATGTCGAGCTCGAACCATTCGAGATCGCGACCGTGCAGATCAAGCCCACGATCAGGCCGGAGGCGCCCACGGGCGCGGAGCTCGGGCCAGGACGCGAGGCCGCACAACCGCTCTTCGCGGGCTACTGGCTGCACAACAAGGGTCCGGCGCCGATGGGTTACCAGCCGCTGACCGTGCAGGCCCGGCCCTGGCGGCTCGAGGGACCCGGTCCCTTCGTCGTACGGGTGATCGTCGCTTCGGAGCGGACGGACGCGCCCGTTGCCGGCACCGTTTCGATCGTCTCCCCACCCGACTGGCAGGTCTCGCCCGCGGAGCGACCGTACCGACTTGCGCCAGGCGCCCACCTCGACTTCGAAGCCCAGGTCGTGCCGGCGACCGACGCGCCGTCGGGGCGCTACTTCGTCTCCGCCCAGATCGGCGATGAGGCCGGCCAGGTCCACGAGGACGTCGTACGGGTCGATCTCACGGCGACGGGCGGTGATGCGGGCCCATCTGCAGACGGGCAGGCAAGCATGCCGCCGCTCACGTTCGCAATCGAGCGCGCGCTCCGTACTGCCGATATCGACGGACGTGCCGGCCAAGCTGCCACCGAGCCCGGGGACGACCCGCCAGACCAAGAGCTGGAAGCGCTTGTCCTCAGCCGGGATCTGAGGCTGACCGCCGGGGAACAGGCGTCGTTGCGCGTGCGGCTGCGCAGCCGCGCGCAGAGCGAGATCCGCGGCGAGGCACAGGTTCTCAGTCCGCACGAGACCTGGGGATTCACCGAGCCGTGGACGCAGGGGTTCGCGGTTGGCGCTGGTGAGGAGCTGGAGATCGACTTCAAGGTCTCGCCACCGTTCGACACCGCTGGTGGAACGTACTGGGCCCTGGTGAAGGTCATGTGGTTCGGTCGCCTCGCCTACACGGAGCCCATCGCGCTCCACCTCGCCGAGGCGCCTGGCGTGCAGCTCCGATCCTCGGCATCCCAGCTGGTCCGCAGCTGACGCCATGGCGGACAGGGTCCGGCTTGGCGTGCTGGCGTGGCCGCAATACACGGATTGGGCCGCGCTCCTCCGGGTCGGGCAGCGCGTCGACGAGCTTGGCTACGACGCGCTCTGGACGTGGGACCATCCGTATCCGATCCGCGGCGACGTCCACGGACCGAGCTTCGAGGGATATCTGACGCTCGCCGGTTGGGCCGGCGTCACGACCCGCGTCACCCTCGGCCATATGGTGACGGCGAACCCGCTGCGGAACCCGGCCATGCTCGCGAAGATCGTCACGACGCTCGATCACATGAGCAACGGCCGAGCCATCCTCGGGATCGGGGGCGGCTGGAACACCGCCGAGTTCGAAGCCCTTGGCGTCGAGGCCGGGCGATCGATGGGCGAGCGACTGGAGTGGCTCGACGAGGCCGTCGAGCTCGTTCGGGCGATGTTCGACGGCACCGAGGCGAGCGCCCGCGGACCTCACTACACCAATCGATCCGTCCGGAATCTGCCCCGACCGGTTCAGAGGCGACTGCCGATCCTCATTGGCGGCAAGGGCAAGCGCAGGACGCTCCGCACCGTGGCCAGATCGGCAGACATGTGGGCCACGTTCGGAGAGCTCGACGTCGTCCGCGATGCTGCCGAGACGCTGCGCCGTTGGTGCGACGAGGTCGGCCGAGACCCGTCTGACATCCGATGGGTCTTCAGTGCCGAGGCGAGTGTCCTGCGCGATTCGGAGTCGGAGGCCAAACGGGTTGCCCAGGAGATCGGGCGGCACAACGGAGGCTGGGAAGGCCCCGGCCAGGCGTGGACCCCGAAGCGTCTGACCGAGAAGCTCGCGCCATACGTGGAGCTCGGCTTCCGCGAGATCTACCTCGACATGCCCGCCCCGTACGACAACGAGACGCTCGTCCGCTTCGTGCGAGAGGTCGGCCCGATGCTGGGCGGCGGAGTCACCGTGACCGGGAGCTGACCTCCGGCGCCAGTGGCGCCGCATTGGATGGGTCGTCGAGGACGCCCGCCGTCTGGCGTTCACGCCAGGCGGCCAGTCGCTGTCCCAGCGTCTTCGTCGGACACGGCGAGGATCGCGGCCGCGAGCAACCCGGCGTTCGTGGCGTTGCCGATGGCGACGGTCGCGACCGGGATCCCCTTCGGCATCTGGACGATCGACAGCAGCGAGTCCAGCCCGCCGAGCTGCTTGGTCGGGATCGGGACGCCGATCACCGGCAGGGTCGTCTTCGCGGCGAGCATCCCGGGGAGGTGGGCGGCCCCGCCGGCGCCCGCGATGATCACCCGGATGCCGCGCTCCGCGGCCGTCTCCGCGTAGCGGAACAGGTGGTCCGGGGTCCGATGGGCCGAGACAACCCGCAGCTCCGACGGAACGCCGAGCTCGTCGAGGACCGTGACGGCGGCCTCGAGCACCGGGAAGTCCGAGCGGCTCCCACCGACCACGCCGACGCGCGGCACGCTCACGAGCCGTCCGCCCAGCGCAGGCACGAACGCGCGGTCCGGGCACGGTTGAGGGCCTCCAGCGGGGTCGCTCCGAGAGCCGTCACGTGGCCCATCTTGCGCCGCTCGAAGACCCGTCGCTTGTCATAGAGGTGGAGGTGGCTGCCGGGCACCGCGAGCGCCTCGGCGACGCCCAGCAGGCGCGCCTCGCGCTCCTCGCCGGTCCCGAGCACGTTGACGATCGCCGTCGGACCGCGCGCATTGGCCGCGCCGAGGGGCAGGCCGCAGATCGCACGAACGTGCTGCTCGAACTGGGACGTCGCCGCGCCCTCGATCGTCCAGTGGCCGCTGTTGTGGACCCGCGGCGCAAGCTCGTTCACGACGAGCGACCCGTCGCGCAGCAGGAACAGCTCGACGGTGAGCGTCCCGACCAGGTCCATCGACGCGGCGAGGTTGAGCGCGATCGCGGTGGCTTCACGCAGTGCCGCTGCCGGCAGGTCGGCCGGCGTGACCGACTCGACGAGGATGCCCGCGTCGTGGAGATTTCGGGCAGGCGGGAAGATCGCGGGTCTTCCGTCCATGCCGCGCGCGACGATCACCGACAGCTCCGCCTCGAAGTCGAGCTCGCGCTCCGCGAGCAGCGGCACGCCCTCCGGTCGGCCGAAGCGACCGATCGCGGATCTCGATGTCCGCCGCCCCGGCGACGCGGACCTGGCTGCGGCCGTCGTACCCGCCGGTCGGCGCCTTGAGCCGGAGCGGCGTGCCGAGGTCCGAGGCGGCTGATGCCAGCGCCGCCGTCGTCGCAACGGCCCGCCACGGGGCGACCGCGATCCCGGCCCGCTCCACGAATCGGCGCTCTGCCAGCCGGTCCTGCGTGACGCGCAGTGGCTCGATCCCAGGGCGCACCGGGGTCCGCTTGATGATCGCGCGGACGACGTCGAGCGCGACGTGCTCGAGCTCGTAGGTCACGACATCCGCGTCCGCTGCGAGCTCGAGCGCCGCGTCGGCGTCGTCGTAGGCACCGACCACGACCCGGTCCGCGACCGCGGCGGCAGGACACTCGGGATCGGGGTCGAGCACGACGATCCGGTAGCCCATCGCACGGGCCGCGAACCCCAGCATGCGGCCCAGCTGACCGCCGCCGAGAATGCCGACCATTGCCGGCGGAAGGAGCGGCGAGGTAGGTTGGGTCACTGCGCGGGGTCGACCCTCAGGCGGATGGTGTGGCGCGCCTCGATGTCCCCGGCGGAGGCGACGATCGCGATGTTCTTGTCGGCTGCCGGCGCCTCCGGGTCCGCTCGCACGTAGACCGACGCCTCGCCGAAGAATCGGCCGCCGAACGTCGTCCTCGTGAACGTCGTGATGACTTCTGGTGGACGCCCGGCGATCGACATCGTGACGTCCCCGGTTTGCCCGTCGAGACGGGTCAACCGGAAGCGGACCTTCGCAGCCGCGCCGCCGGCGCGGATGCGAAGGGACGTCGTCGACGAGCGGAGGCGGAGCCCTTCACCGCCGCCGAACGACGAGACGTCGAGCAGCGGATCGATGGTGCTGTCGCGGTCCGTGCTGGTCTTCCAGTCGAACAGGCCTGCAGCACGCAGCGCCGAGCGCACCTCGTCCGGCGGCGCACCCGGATGGGCCATCAGATACAGCGCTGCCCCACCGGCGACGTGCGGCGTGGCCATCGACGTGCCCGAGATCGTCGCGTAGGTGCTGCCCGGCCACGTCGACCGGACGCACACCCCGGGTGCCGCGATGTCGACGTCGCGGCCGTAGTTGCTGAAGTCGGCGTACGTGTCATCGCTGTCGCGCTTTCCGAAGGCGATGCACGGCGCGCCGGCGAGACCGCCCGGCCTCCCGTCGTAGTCGGCCATCGCCGAGACCGTGATCACCTCGTTGTACGACGCGGGCCGCCAGTTGCCCGCCAAGTTGCGGTCGTTGCCGGCGGCGACAACATAGGTCGTCCCGCGATCCACCGACCGGCAGATCGCGCGGTGCTCGATGTCCGCGTTCGAGTAGCCGCAGTTGCCGTCGTCGAGACCGTCGTCGCGGAGGCTCATGTTGGCCACCTCGATCTGCGGCTTGCCGCTCGACGTGCGCTTGGACGTGATCCAGTCGATCCCGCAGGTGATCCACGAGATCCGGCTGAAGCCGGTGGCATCGAACACGCGGACCGACCACAGGCGCGCCCCGGGCGCGACCCCGACGACGCCCCGGTCGTTGTCGAGCGCGCCAACGATCCCCGCGACATGCGTGCCGTGGCCGTGGCCGTCGCGCCAGCGCGAGGACCTGGATCGTTCCGTCCTCGTGCCGGGGCGAGTGCAGTCGTAGCCGCCCACGACACGCAGGTCGGGATGGTCGGGCTGGATCCCGGTGTCGATGATCGCCACGTCGACGTTCGCGCGGTGCGAGGCCAGGTCATTCGTGTCGATGTGCGTTAGCGGCGACCGCGTCGCCCCCACCCGGCGCACTCCGGCCGGCGTGACCTGGGCCGCCAACTCCACGACCGCGTCCGGGACGACCGCGTCCACGCCAGGGTCGCGGTCGATCGCCTTGGCCTGTCCGCGGCTCAGATTCGCGGCGTAGCCACGCGCCGCGTGCTTGAAGACGTTGGTTGGCTTGACGGCATGCTCGCGTTTCCCGCGCGTGACGGCGGCGTCGACGTCGGCACCCTTCTCGAGTACGACGATCATCGGCACCTTCGGGTCCGCGGCGAACGCGCCGGGCACGGCAGCGGCAAGCACGAGGATCGTCAGGGCAGCGACGAGGAACGGAATCGACCGTCGTGGGACGCGCATGGGCCGCCGTCCAACCCTCCCTGGGCGACCTGGTGCGTCGCGGTGGGCCGCCCGGCCGCGAGGATACCACCGGCATCCGCTACGATTCCGCGCCGTGACACCGCGTGCTCCCCTCCTCCTCGACGTCGACACCGGCATCGACGACAGTCTGGCCCTGCTGTACGCCTGCGCCTCGCCCGAGGCAGAGCTGCTCGCCGTGACGTGCTGCTCGGGCAACGTCGAGGCGAAGCAGGTCGTCGAGAACACCCTGGCCGTGCTCGAGCTCGCCGGACGCGACGACATCGAGGTGGCGCTCGGGCGCGAGGTGCCGCTGGTCCGCACCCTGGAGACGACACCCGAGACCCACGGGCCGCGCGGGATCGGCTACGCGGAGCTGCCGCCGCCGCGGCGCCCGGTCTCGGAGCGGCACGGCGCCGACGTCATCGTCGAGACGGCGCGGGCCCGCCCCGGGGAGGTGACCCTCGTCACGCTCGGTCCGCTGACGAACCTGGCCATCGCGCTCGACCGCGAGCCGAACCTGCCGCGGCTGCTGCGCTCGTGGGTGCTGATGGGTGGCGCGTACCGCATTCCCGGCAACACCGCGCCCACGACCGAATGGAACATCCACTGCGATCCCGAGGCCGCGAAGCGTTCGTTCGACGCCTGGTCGGCGACTGGCGACGACGTGCCGCGCCCGCTTGCGCTTGGGCTCGACGTGACCGAGAAGGCCAGGTTCACCCCGGAACACATGACGGCGCTCGCCCAGCGTGCCGGGAGCGAGGCGGACGAGTCGGCCGACGAGCGCGACGGTTCGGTGGCCTCGAACCCGGTCGTCCGCTTCCTCGCCGACGCGCTCCGTTTCTACATGGAGTTCCACAGCCGCTACGACGGGTTCTACGGCGCGTTCGTGCACGACCCGTTCGCGGTCGCCGCAACCCTCGACCGGAGCCTCGTCCGGACCGAGGCACTGACCGTGGACGTGGAGCTGGCCGGCACCCTGACCGCCGGCGAGACCGTCACCGACTGGCGCCGGGTGTGGGGCAGGCCGCCGAACGTCGACGTCGCGGTCGAGGGCGATGCGGCTGAGTTCCTCGACCGGTTCGTCGAGCGCGTCGGTGGGCTAGCGGCGAGCCGGGCGAACGTGGCACGCTAGCGCGGGAGGATTCGGGCCCGGCATTCGGCATGCCCCAGCAGCCGATGCCCCGAGGAGGGAATTGATGGACAGCTTGAGCTGGCTGCAGGTCTGTGGCGAAGGGCAGACCGAGGGCTGCATCCCCACGGTCCAGGTCATCTACCTGATCGCGGTCATCGTCGGCGTGGTCCTTGTCGCCATCATCGGCCGCCGCTCGCGTGACCTTGAGACGTCCACGTTGTCGCTCATGCCCGTGGCGATCGCGATCAACATCGCCGTCGGCGCGATCGCGGTCGCACTGCGCGTGCCGATCTACCTCGACTCGATCGGGACCGTGCTCGTCGGCGTGCTTGCCGGGCCGTGGGCCGGCGCCCTGACCGGCCTGCTGTCGAACCTGATCTGGTCGATCCTGCCGGTACCCGGCGGCGCCGGCCCGACGATCGCGTTCTTCGCCCCGGTCGCCGGCGTGATCGGCCTCATGGCCGGCTTCTGGGCAAGTCAGGGGGTCTTCCGCCTGCGGACGGACGACGAACGAGTGGGTCGCTTCCTCGCGCTGGCCGCCGGGATCGGCGCGGCCGCGATCGCAATGCTCGTGATCCAGCAGACGATCGGGCTCACGTTCGACTTCGAGGACCTTGGCTCGCAGACGCGGTTCGTGACTCTCGGCCTGCTCATCGTCGCGATCGGCGTGGCCGTGGCGTGGCTCACCGGACGCAGCGTGTTCGCCTTCGAGCCGAACGATTCGCGGATCCATCCCTACCTGTCCGCGGCAACTGCCATCAGCGCGTTCGCGCTGCTGTTCGCGTTCCTCCGCCTGCTCTTCGCACCGAACGGCTATTTCTCCGGCATCGACGGCCTGACCGACGAAGGCACGCCCGACGGCTTCCTCGGCGGCGCGAACCTGACCGGGCTCGCGATCCAGGATCCACTCGGCCTCATCATCGTGCTCGTCTTCGCGGCGGTCGTCGGGTTCCTGGCCTGGACATGGGCGCGGCGCGGCGAGAATGCCCGCCTGTTCCCGGTGTGGGTCGGCGGGATCACCACGGGCATCGTCGCGGCCGTGATCTCGGCGCCGATCGCCGCCGGCGTGTTCGGCGGTGTTACCGGAACCGGGACGGACATCCTCGTGTCGGCCTACCGAGCGCTCGGGCTGGGCGTATTCCAGTCGGTCTTCGCGCAGGGCCTGACGAGCGACCCGCTCGACAAGACGATCAGCTACACGATCGTCTTCTTCATCCTCGGGGCGCTCCCGATCACGGTTCGCACGATGTTCAGCCGCGGCGAGGCAGCAGTCAGCGCGTGATGCTCGCCGTAAACGCCTCGGCCGGCTGACGGCCTGCAGCACAGGATGCCCGCGGCGACCGGTTACTACCTGCCCGGCGACAGCTGGCTCCATCGGCGGAACCCGCTGACGAAACTGCTCGCGCTCGGCTGGGTGCTGCTGGCCGCGTTCCTGCTGCCGCCGTGGGTCCTGCCGATCCTGATCTTCGTCGTGGTGTTGATTGCCTGGTCGGCGGGGATCCTGTCCAACCTGGTCCGCGCGATGCGCATCCCGGCCGTCCTGCTCCTGTCGATCCTCGTCGTCAACGCGTTCCTCTTCCCCGGCGCCACCGACGAGATCGTCGGGATCGGCCCGTTCGGGATCACTCGCGAAGGGCTGACGTTCGGGCTGATCTCGGCCGGGCGCGTCCTGGTCGCGTTCCTCGCCTCGGTGACGTTCCTCCTTTCGACGCTCGCCGACGACCTGCTCGAGTCCCTCATTGCCCGGGGCGCGAGCCACCGGATCGCGTTCGTCGTGCTGTCCGCGGTCCAGATGGTCCCTCGACTCCAGGCGCGGGCCGGTTCGATCCTCGAGGCGCAACAGGCTCGCGGACTGCCCGTGACCGGCTCGATCGGGACGCGGATCCGGGCCCTGTTGCCGCTGGTCGGGCCGGTGCTGCTCGGCTCGCTGATCGACGTGCGCGAGCGGACGTTCGCGCTCGAGGCGCGCGGCTTCGGCGCGCGGCCCGACCGCACGGCCTACCGGGTCGTGGCGGACCCGCCCATGGACCGGGTGGCACGCTTCGCGCTGATCGCGGCGATGGTCGCGGTCGTCGTCGTGGCCCTGGCCGGCGTGCTCCCCGGATGACCGACAACGTCACGCTCGAGAACGTGCGGGTGCGCTACCCGGCTGCACGCGCCGACGCGCTCGACGGCGTCAGTGTCTCCATTGCTCCTGGCACGCGGATCGGCGTCGCCGGGCGGACCGGCGCGGGCAAGTCGACGCTCGCGCTGCTTGCGGCGGGCTTCATCCCGCGGGTCGTGCGCGCGAAGGTCGAGGGCCGCGCGATGCTCGGCGACACGGACCTCGTGACGGCCGGCGTCGAAGGACCTCCTCGGGCGGGTCGGAATCGTCTTCGCCACTCCCGCCAACCAGCTCTCCGCCTCGAAGCTGACTGTTCGCGAGGAGCTCGCTTTCGGGCTGGAGAACCTCGCGGTGCCGCGGTCGGAGATGGACGCCCGGATCGACGCGGTCCTCGCGCGGCTCGGGATCGCGCACCTCGCGGAGCGCGAGCCGTTCGCCCTGTCCGGTGGCGAGCAGCAGCGTGTTGCCATTGCGAGCATCGTCGCGATGGGCACGGGCGTGGTGGTGCTGGACGAACCGACCGCGCAGCTCGATCCGGCCGGCAGCGAGGCGATCGCCGACCTGCTGGCCGAGCTGGCACGGGACGGGGCCGGGGTGCTGTGCACCGAACACGACCCGGCCGTGTTGCGGACCATGGACCGCGTGGCCGTCCTGGAGACAGGCCGGTTGGCGGCGTTCGACATTCCGGGCAGGGCGCTCGGCACGGGCGGACTCCCCGACGGGCTCCAGCCTCCGACGCTGGTCCGGCTCGCGGAAGCTGCCGGGGCCGATCCGGCGCGGGCGTTCGACGAGTCGTTCGTGGCGGCGGCGCTGGCTGCGCGTCGCGGGCCGTGGCCGCTGGACGGCTCCGACTCCCCGCCAGCCGCTCTCGAGTGGACGCCGGTCCGGGACCGTCAGCCGGTGGCGATCGCGCTGGAAGAGGTCCGATTCAGCTACCCGAGCGGCGTCGAGGCGCTGCGCTCGGTGTCGCTCCGGATCGAGCCGACCGAGACCGTCGCGATCGTCGGTCAGAACGGGTCAGGCAAGACCACGCTCGTGAAGCATCTCAACGGCCTGCTGCGACCGACTGCCGGTCGTGTCCTGCTCGGAGGCGAGGACACCGCTGCGGAGCCGATCAACCGCCTGGCGGAGCGCGTCGGGTTTGTCTTCCAGAGCCCGGACGACCAGCTCTTCGAGCGGAGCGTCGAACGGGAGGTCGGCTTCGGGCCGCGGCGGATGGGTCTGCCTCTCGAGACGGTGACTCGTCTCGTCGGGCAGGCCATCGAGCTCTGTGGGCTGGACGCGGTGCGCGCCACGAACCCCTACGACCTGGACCTGTCCACCAGGAAGCTCGTCGGGCTTGCCTCGGTGCTGGCGGCCGATCCCGCCGCGGTCGTGCTCGACGAGCCGACGACGGGCCAGGACGCACCGGGCGTCGCACGGGTGGGCCGGATCATCGACGCCTTGCAGGCGGCCGGCAAGTCGATCGTCGCCATCACCCACGACATGGAGTTCGCAGCCGCACATTTCGAGCGGATCGTCGTGATGCGCCAGGGCGAGGTCGTGGCGGACGGGCCACCGTCGAGCGTGTTTGCGCCGGCACATCTCGAGCTGCTCGCGTCGACCGGCCTGCGCCCGCCGCCTGCGGCGCGTGTCGCCGCGGCGATGGGCCTGCCGCTCGTCCCGGCCGACGCTGAGGCATTGCTGCGGGATCTGGCCGGACGGGGCTGACACCCGGCGGGGTTCGAGGAATTGAGGGGCCGCAAGGTGCGTGGAATCGGGCCCTTCGTCACGTTGCGAGGCGCCGGGCATGCGCGACGATGAGGGCGCCCGAAGGAGGCCTTCAGATGCGAATCCTGCTTGCGACCGATGGGTCCCAGTCTGCCGAACGAGCTCGAGATCTGGTCTCGGCCATGCCGGTGCCGGCGGGCACGACGATCCGAATAGTGAGCGTCGCCCCACGCGGCGCAAACATCGCGGCCAGCTGGACGCCCGAGACCGCGCACGAGCCAGAGGAGGACCGCTACCGCGATCCTGACGCCCGGGTTCACGCCGTGGCGCTCGCCGACGCGGAGCGCAGCCTCAGCCTGGCCCATCCCGATGCCATGATCGAGCGGTTCCTGTTCCGCGGCCGCCCGGCCAGCCTGATCCTCCGGGAGGCGCGTGCCTTACGGGCGGATTTGATCGTGGTGGGAAGCCGCGGCCACGGGACGATCGAAACGATGGTGCTCGGCTCGGTCTCCGCAGAGGTCGTGGACCACGCTCCCTGCGCGGTGCTGGTGGCGCGATCCTCGGAGACCAGCCCCATCGTCTTCGCCGACGACGGGTCGCCGAGCGCACGGGTCGCGGCGACCGTCCTCGAAGGCCTGAGCCTTCCGCCCGATGCCCCGATCACGGTGCTCACGGTCACCGACACCGTTCTCCCCTTCGAGACCGCGGCCTCCCCGGCCCTCTACAACGAGACGATGGAGCTCTATCGGGAGGGCATTGGCGAAGCCAATCGGGAGGCGCGCGCTGTTGCGTCTGCGGCTGTCGCCCGGTTCGAGCAGCTCGGCCACCGGGCGAACCCTGTCGTCCGCGCCGGCGAACCGGCCCACGAAATCGTTGCGTATACGAAGGCGAACCGGACAGGGCTGCTGGTACTCGGCACTCGCGGGAACACCGGACTCAAACGACTGCTCCTGGGAAGCGTGGCGCGCAACGTGCTGCTGCATGCGCCGTGCTCCGTGCTGGTCGTCCGTGAGACGGTGGCCCCGCCGACCAACGCCGAAGCGCTGATTGAGCAGATGGCGGGGAGGGACGTCTGACCCACTCGAGGGTCGTACGCCCCTGTGACGGCCACAGCGGGATGGGCTAGGGTGGAACCGCGGAACACGGGTACGACGCGACCTCCAGGAGACGCCCCGATGACCACCCCAACCGTCCAGCCTTCCACCGCCGCCGCGGCTGCTCGCGAGGCGCTCGAGACCGGCGACCCGTACGCGATCATCCGCCGCTACCGGCGCGCGACGAATTTCCTCGCGGCCGCCCAGGTCTACCTGAAGTCGAACGCGCTGCTGCGCGAGCCGCTCAGTGCCGACGACATCAAGCCGCGCCTGCTCGGGCACTGGGGCGCGGCGCCCGCGATCAACCTCGTCTACGCCCACCTCGACCGGCTCGTGAACGAGCGCCAGGCGCGCGTCCTGCTGGTGACGGGTCCGGGCCACGGCGCCGCGGCGAACCTTGCCAACCACTACCTCGACGGGTCGCTCGAGGAGTTCTACCCGGACATGACGCGCGACGCGGCCGGCGTCGAGCGCTTCGTCCGTTCGTTCTCCTGGCCGGGCGGCTTCCCGAGCCACCTGACGCCGGGCACGCCGGGCACGATCCACGAGGGCGGCGAGCTCGGCTATGCGCTGGCGACCTCGTTCGGGGCGGCGATGGACAACCCGGACCTGCTGGTGGCGTGCATCGTCGGCGACGGCGAGGCCGAGACCGGACCGACGGCCGGCTCCTGGAACAGCAACCGCTTCCTCGACCCGCGGACCGGCGGTGCCGTCCTGCCGATCCTCGACGTCAACGGCTACAAGATCAGCTCCGCCACGATCGCCGGGACGATGAGCGACGACGAGCTGCTCACGCTCTACCGCGGCCTCGGCTGGACCCCGCTCGTGGTCTCGGGTGACGACGATGGCGTCGACGCCCGGATGGCCGCGGCGCTCGACGAGGCCTGGGAGCTGATCGGCCGGATCCAGGGCCAGGCCCGCTCGGGCACCACGGAGTTGAAGCCGGCGTGGCCGATGATCGTCCTGCGGACGCCGAAGGGCTGGACCGGGCCGAAGGAGGTCGACGGCAAGAAGGTCGAAGGCTCGTTCCGTGCCCACCAGGTGCCTGCCGGCGACCTCAAGACGAACCCGGACCACCTCGCGATCGTCGAGGCGTGGCTGCGCTCGTACAAGCCCGAGGAGCTGTTCGAGATCGACGGCAGCCCGGCCCCCGACATCCAGGAGTTCGTGCCGAAGGGCGACCTGCGGCTGGGCATGGTCGACGATGCGATCGGCGGACGGGTGCGGCGGCCGATGGATCTGCCCGACGCGTCGATCGTGGCCGTCCCGGTCGACCAGCCCGGCGCGTCGGACGCCGGCGCGCTCGACCAGGTCGGGGCCTACCTGCGCGAGGTGATGCGGCGCACCGAGGATGACCGCAACTTCCGGATCTTCTGCCCGGACGAGCTCGAATCGAACAAGCTCGGGGCGGTGCTCGAGGTGACCGGGCGCGCGCACCTCTGGTCAGACGAGGCCGACAGCCGCTTCACGCCCGACGGGCGGGTCGTCGAGGTCCTCGCCGAGCACCTCTGCGAGGGCTTCCTCGAGGGCTACCTCAAGACCGGCCGGCACGCCCTGTTCCCGTGCTACGAGGCGTTCATCCAGATCGTCGACTCGCAGATCGCGCAGTACGCCAAGTGGCTCAAGGTGTCGAACGAGATCCCGTGGCGGCTGCCGCTCGGGTCGCTCAACATCCTGCTCACGTCGGACGCGTGGCGCCAGGACCACAACGGCTACTCGCACCAGAACCCGGGCTTCATCAACAGCCTGCTCACGAAGAAGGGCACGGTCCTGCGGATCACGCTGCCGCCCGACTCGAACACGCTCGCCGAGACCGTCGCCCGCTGCCTGCGCTCCACCGGCTACATCAACCTGGTGATCGCCACGAAGCAGCCCTTGCCGCAGTGGCTGTCGATGGACGAGGCCAAGGCCCATGCCGACGCGGGCGCCTCGATCTGGCGCTGGGCGTCGACCGACGAGGGGATCGACCCCGACGTCGTGATGGCCGCGGCCGGCATGATGCCGACGAACGAGATCCTCGCCGCGATCGACCTGCTGGCCGCCGACGTGCCCGACCTGCGCGTGCGGATGGTCAACGTGATGGACCTGATGCGCCTCGAGTCGCGGAGGTCGCACCCGCACGCGCTCGAGACCGAGCCGTTCAACGCGCTGTTCACGGCCGACAAGCCGGTCGTGTTCAGCTTCCACGGCTACCCGTCGGCGATCCACCAGCTGATCTCGGCGCGCGCGAACCCGACCCGCTTCCATGTCCGCGGCTACGTCGAGGAGGGCATCACCACCACGCCCTTCGACATGCTGATCCGCAACGGCGCGAGCCGCTACCAGCTGGCGATCGAGGCGATCCGGCGCAGCGGACGGGCGGAGACGCACGAAGGGGCCCGGGCGGTGGACCGCTACCTGCTCCTGATGGAGGAGCACCGCCAGTTCATCGTCGGGCACGGCCACGACTCGGAGGACATCACCTCCTGGCGCTGGCAGCGGGACTGACGGCACGGTTCGCCGCCCGATGCGCGTTCTCGTCCTGAACGCCGGCTCGAGCACGCTCAAGGCGAGCGTGCTGGATGGCGACAGCCGGGATGCCCTGTTCGCGACCACGCTCGAATGGGGTGCCGACGCGACCCGGGCCGAGGGGCGCGATGCCGACTTCGAAGCCCTCCTCGAGCGTCTCGTGGTCGAGGGCATCCCCGTTGGCTCGATCGAGGCGATCGGTCACCGCGTGGTCCACGGCGGGACGCGGTTCACGGCCCCGACGCTCATCGACGACGAGGTGCTCGATGAGCTCGATGGGCTCGCCGACCTCGCCCCGCTCCACAACCCGGTCGCGGTCGAGACGATCCGCGCGGCGCTGGTGGCACTCCCCGGGGTACCCGAGGCGGCCGCCTTCGACACGGCATTCCACGCGACGCTGCCAGCCGCCGGCGTTCACCTACCCGCTGCCCGCCGCGTGGACCGAGCGGCACGGCCTGCGCCGGTTCGGCTTCCACGGGCTGTCGGTCGAATGGGCCACGGGACGAGCTGCCGAGCTGCTCGAGACACCGTCCGACGACCTCGCGCTCGTCGTCGCGCACCTCGGCAGCGGCTGCTCGGTGACGGCCGTCGACGCCGGTCGCTCGGCCTGGACGTCGATGGGCATGACCCCGCTCGAGGGCCTGATGATGGGGACCCGCTCGGGCTCCGTCGACCCGGGGATCCTCGTCCGCCTGCTGCATGCCGGCGTCACGCCCGACGAGCTGGACGAAGGTCTCGAACACGAATCCGGCCTCCTCGGCGTCGCCGGCAGCGCCGACATGCGCGAGCTGCTCGAGCGCGAGACGGGGGGCGACGAGGGCGCCGCGCTGGCGATCGAGCTGTTCGTGCGACGCGCCGCGGAATGGATCGCGGCGGCGGCCACCGCGCTCCCGCGCCTCGACGCCCTCGTGTTCACCGGCGGGATCGGGGAGCACGCGGCGCCGGTCCGCGCGCGGATCGTCGGCCGGCTGGGGGTCCTGGGCCTGCCCACGTCGCTCGGCGATTCGGAGGAGGATGCCGTCCTGACGTCCCGCGGAGCAGGTCCGGCCGTCCTGCGCGTCGCCGCCCGCGAGGACCTGGTCATCGCGGAGGCGACCCGCCGACTGCTCGACTGAGAACGTGGCGGCCCGCCCCGCGCGAGCTTTCCCGACGGCTTGCCTCACTGCACGACACGCACCGCAGGGCCCGCGCGAGACGGGCAACGCGCGCATCCTGTGCCTCCCCGGGTCGCCCGAACAGCATCCATTCGTCACGTTCCGATTGCCATTCGGTGTCGGTGGCGCGGCCCGCAATCTGTGATGATCCGCCGGTGAGGATGCCTGGTCCGTCGCCGCGTCCCATGCGTGCATTCGTCGTCGGCAGCGTCAACGTCGACCTGTTCCTCCACGTCGACCAGCTGCCGGCACGCGGCGAGACGGTGCTCGGGAGCGGCACGAGCCGGGCGATCGGCGGCAAGGGCGCCAACCAGGCGGTCGCGCTGGCGCGCCTCGGGGCCGCGACGTCGTTGATCGGCGCGGTGGGGAACGACGACGATGGGCGGGCCGCGGCGGGCGCCGTCGCATCGGCCGGCATCGACCTGGCCGGTCTCCACGTGGATCCGGACCGACCGACCGGGCTCGCCGCGATCACCCTCGACGCGCGCGGCGAGAACACGATCGTCGTGACGCCGGGCGCCAACGGCGCGTGCACGCCGGCGATCGTCCGCGCCGCGGCACCGCGCATCGAAGCCGCGGACCTGCTCGTCGCCCAGCTCGAGGTGCCACTCGAGGCGGTCGACGAGGCGTTCCGGGTCGCCACGAGCGGACGGACCCTGCGCGTCCTCAACGCGGCCCCCACCCGTACGATCCCCGGCGACCTGCTCCGCTTGGCCGATGTCCTCGTCGTCAATGAGGTCGAAGCTTCGCTGCTCTCGGGCGTGCCCAACCATCCCGAGCGTGCGGCGCATGCCCTTCTCCAGCGAGGCCCGAACCTCGTGGTGGTGACGCTCGGCGAGGGCGGCTCACTGGCAGTCGACCGGTCCGGCGAGGTGATCCGTGCGCCGGCCTACCCGGTCACGCCGGTTGACACGACCGGGGCCGGCGACGCGTTCGTCGCATGCTTCGCGCTGCTCCGCGCGGCCAACGCGAGCGTGCCCGAGGCGCTTCGCGCGGCCAATGTCGCGGCCGCCCTGTCGACGCTCGTCCCGGGCGCACAGGCCGGGCTGCCGACCTGGGACCAGGTGCGGGCCGCGCTCGGCGAACCGGCTACTGCTCCCGGTTGAACCAGGCGCCCCCGGGACCGTCAAAGCTGGCGCCCTCGCCCCAGATCGCGACGGTCTTGCCCGCGCTGTTGATCGCCACCTCCCCGTAGTCACCGTAGATCTCGAGGAAGCCGGCCGGGGTCTTGTACGCGGCACCTGCCGTGGCGTCGGACAGCTTCACCGGCGACGCCCACGTCACGCCCCCGTCGGTCGAACGGCGATACCAGACGTTCCATGCGTCGACGTTGCCGCCGTTCGTCTCCATCCACCACGCCCGCACGTCGCCGCTGCCCCGCGATTCGACCGCCGGGCTCGTCGCCATCTCGCCCGCCTTCGAGAGCGTCACCGGCGCGGTCCAGGTCGCGCCCCGGTCGGTGGAGCGCCGGGCGACAATGGTTTGCTGCCCGCCGGCAGTGGACGCTCCGTCGTACAGCAGGGAGAGGGCGCCGCCGGCGTCGGCCGACAGGGCGCTGTGGCCGAGGTAGAAGTCGGGGGAGCAGCCCGCCGCCGTGCAGGCCAGTCCTGGTTGGACCTGCGCCACGTTCCGGTCGGTCCACGTCGCTCCGCGGTCTGTTGACACGAAGACGTGGTGGTCGATCGTCCCGCTTGGCGGAGTCCCCTTGTTGCCACCGCCGCCATACAGGAGGCTCGACTGCGAGAGATACGCCGTGCCGTCGGGCGCGACGTCCGCGTCGAACGCAAAGTAGTACCGGTCGCTGTTCACGAGCTTCGTCTGCGTCCACGTCGCCCCGAAGTCGTGCGACTGCGCCAGCCACGGATCGCCGCCGGTCGGCCCGTTGAACGTCGCGTAGACATCCCGCCCGTCATCGCTGACGGCGATGACCGGCTTGTCGTTCCAGCTGACGTTGCCGTACGTCTTGACCGGAGCGGACCACGTCGCGCCGTGATCGGTCGACTTCACGAAGACCACGTTGAAGCCGTTCATGTACAGCGCGTAGACGCTGCCGGTCCGCGGGACGACCTCGATGATCGGGTCGAACTGGCCACCGCCCTTGCAGGCACACAGGGGCTTCGACGGTCCCCACGTCGCTCCGCCGTCGCTGCTGATCCGCAGGGCGGTATACGGCGTCGGGCAGTTGCCCTTGCACGGCTTGCCCGCGCCGTAGCGGGTGACGAGCGCATAGACCCACGGCGCCGACGGATCTGCCGCGATCGCAGGCTCCCAGTCGTCGGCCGTCGGGTCGAAGGGCGTCTCGCCGGCCCAACCCGCTGACGGAGGCCCGGCAGCCGCGGGCCGGCTCTGTCCGACCTCGCCTCGTTGTTCGGCCGCCTCGAGCGCCTCGAGTCTCCGCTCGAGCTTCTCGGCCTGCTCTTCCTTCTCCTCGTTCTCGTCCTCGCCCTCGTCCTGTTCCGCCGCCGGCGGTCCACCACGGGCGGCCTGCGGGGACGTCGCTCATCCGGTCCTGGAATGACTGGTCGACAACGGCGACAGCGCCGACGAAAGCGACGCCGGCCAGGAATGCGAGCAGTGCTCGAAGCGCAGCTGGAGCGGGTCATCGAGAACCTCCATCCCCTCCGGCGTGACCCGACCGTAGGCCGCCGCTATGTGGCCGTCAAGCGTGGTCGCCGCGGACCGTGACGACCAGCAGCAGGAACGACGTCTCGATGACGTCGATCGCGGCGATGACGAGCGCGACGACGAGCGGCAACGGGTGCGCGAGGGCCCAGCCGGCCGCGGCCGCGAACGCGGCGACCGCGAGGAAGATCAGGCGGACGCCGCGGATCATGCCCGGCAGGTCGCGCTCAGGGTTGTCGGAATCGCCTGCCGCGGAGATCCCCGCGGCCGCGGCAGCCAGGAGGGCGACGCCACCGACGACGCTCAGCGCGATGAGCACCGCGCGGACGAACGCGGGTGGCGACACGATCGCCTCGAGGAACGCCTCGTTCGAGGCGGCGACGATGCCGATGACCAGCGCGGCGATGCCGCCGACGAGGGCGGCGACGGTCCCGCGGCGGTCCCTCACCGGGACGCCGCGGAGTCAGGTATCAGCCGCCGCCCGGCTTCCACACCATGAGCCCGACGATCACGAAGAACAAGACGAGGTCGATCCGCGACACCATGAACAGGCGTGCCGACGCGGCGCGTGCCTCCGAGGACGTCGGTCCCTGCGCTTCGAACATCTCGGCGACCTTCTTCGAGCGCGGCCCGATGTACAGCGCGCCGATGATCACCGACACCAGCCAGAACAGCATCGCCAGCGAGATCCACAGCTGGCTGAACTGCCAGCGCTGGCTGACCAGGATGACGCCCGCCGCGAACGTGACGATCGAAACCGGCAGGAAATAGCGCATGCCGAACCACTCGATCTGCCGTCCGAGCTTGGGCAGATCCTGCGGATCCGTCGACCGCGCCGTCCTGATACCCAGCAGCTGGATGAAGAACGCCCCGCCGACCCACGCCATGGCGGCCAGGATGTGCGTGTAGACGATGGCCCGGTAGATGTTGTCGTCCATCCGTGTGCCCTCCTCGCGGCGGAGGATACGCAACGCTGGTGCTCCGCGTCGGGCCGCAGCGCTCAGTCCGTGATCGCCACCTCGTGGCTCGTCCCGTCGACGATCCGCCATGCGCGGACGTCGTCCTCGCTCAACGAGACCAGGATGTACAGCGCGTCCGGGTACTGCGCCGCGCCGATATCCGTCGGTGAGGGCACGGCAGGCGAGCGAACGTGCGAATGGGCGATCGCCCAGAACACCTCGTCGGCGTCGTCGGTCTCGATCGTCAGGCGGAGCAGGTCCTCTGGGTGCACGACGTAGCGCATGGGCGACGCCTCGGCGTTGCGGGCGGGCTCCCAACGGAGTGCGCGGCCGCCGGTTGCCGCGTCCCCGTCACCGACGATGACGCCGCACATCTCGTTCGGGTATTCGGCCCTGGCGTGGTCGATCAGCGCGGTACGGATGGCCGCCGGCAGCTCGACCGATTCGGGTCCTGGGTGTTCGGTCATCGCCCGCCGCCAGGCGTGGCGCTTCCGAGATCGGATGGGCGGCGACGAGACACCCCCCACCACCTGCCTTCCGATTTCGGAATCCGATTTCGGAATCGCGCGCTGGATGGAAGTGATCTTGCCAAGCGTCCGATTTCGGAACGACGGCGGCGACCGCCGCCCCTCACCACCAGTTGACGCCGCCCTCGAGCGCCTCGTCCATCTCGTCGAGGTTCGCCGAGAACGTGCCCGCCGACAGGTACTTCCAGCCACCGTCCGGGAGCAGCGCGACCACCGTGCCGGACGTCATCGTCATCGCCTCGCGGGCCGCGGCCACCAGCACCGCCCCGCACGACGGGCCGCCGAAGATCCCCTCCTTGAAGACGAGGTCGCGCAGCGCCGCGATCGAGTCGCGGTTCGAGACGAGGTACTTCGCATCGAGCATGGCGGGCTCGAAGATCTCCGGGATGAAGCCTTCCTCGAGCGAGCGCAGTCCCTGCACCTGCTCCCCGGGGAGTGGCTCGGCGGCCACGACTCGCACGCCCGGCTTCCGCTCACGCAGGTAGCGCGACACGCCCATCAGGGTGCCCGACGTCCCCATTCCGGCGACGAACACGTCGATCTCCGGGCAGTCGGCGAGGACCTCGGGCCCGGTCGTCTCGTAGTGCGCCCGGGTGTTGGCGGGATTGCCGTACTGGTACGGCATCACGAACCGCTCGTCCTTCGCGACGAGGTGCTTGGCGAGGTCGATCGCGCCGTTGGACCCGAGGTGGCCCGGCGAGTCGATGACCTCGGCGCCGAACAGTGCGGCCATCTGGCGGCGCTCGTTCGTCACGTTGTCGGGCATGACGAGCGCCACGCGATAGCCCTTGCGCCGGCCGATCATCGCCAGCGCGATGCCGGTGTTGCCCGACGTCGGCTCGAGGATGATCGAGTCCTCGCGCAGGAGGCCGCGGTCCTCGAGGTCCTCGATCAGGTATTTCGCGACGCGATCCTTGACCGAGCCGGTCGGGTTCACCATCTCGAGCTTCGCGAGGATGCGCACGTCCGGGTTGGGCGACATGCGCGGGATCTCGACGAGTGGCGTGTGCCCGATCGCCTCGAGCACGTCGGCATAGCGGCCGCCGTGGCGGGCCAGGCTCTCGTGCGCGTGGAAATGGTCGTGCGCCGCCGGGTGCAGCGCCTCGCGCCGGAGTTCCTTCGGAAGGGCCACCCTCATCCGCCGGCCATCGCCGGGAGCAGCCGCACTTCGTCGGACGGCGTGACCGGCGTGTCGAGGCCCTGGAGATACCGGACGTCCTGGCCGTTCACGTACACGTTGACGAACCGGTTGAGATCGCCCTGGTCGGTGAGCAGCTGCTGCTTGATGGCGGGATGGCGCATCACCAGCTCGTCGACGACGCCACGGATCGTGTCGCCGGCGAGGTCGAGCCGCTTGGCGCCACCCACGTTCGGGCGGAGCACGGTCGGGATGAAGACCGTGCTCACGCGTCCACCTTGGCAGGGACCGAGTCGTCGTCGGCTGGCAGCGCGGTGAACGAGCCACCGAGCAGGAACGGCGCGTCCGCGGCGCCGGCCATCGTGAGCGGCCGGCCGAGCCGGCGCGCCTCCACGGCTTCGGTCGAGCAGACCGGGCAGTTCGGGTCGCGGCGGAGCTTCAGTTCGGTGAACGTTGACTCGAGCGCGTCGAACAGGAGCAGCCGGCCGGCGAGCGTCTCGCCGAGCCCGAGCAGAACCTTGAGCACCTCGTTGGCCTGGAGCAGGCCCATGATCCCGGGCACGACCCCGAGCACGCCCGCCACCGAGCAACCCGGAGCGAGCTCCGGCGGGGGCGGCGTCGGGTAGAGGCAGCGATAGCACGGCCCCTCGTACGGGATGAACGTCGTGAGCTGGCCCTCGAAGCGGAAGACCGACGCGTGAACGACCGGGATGCCGGCCGCAACCGCAGCGTCGTTGAGGATGTAGCGCGTCTCGAACGTGTCGGTCCCGTCGAGGATCACGTCGTAGCCGTGGATGATCCGCTCGACGTTCTCGGCGACGAGCATCTCCTCGTGCGCCACGACGGTCACGTCGGGGTTCAGGGCGTTGATCGTCTTGCGCGCCGATTCGACCTTGCGCTCCCCGACCCGATCGCTGGTATGCACGACCTGGCGCTGGAGGTTCGACAGATCGACGACGTCGAAGTCGACGATGCCGATTGTCCCGACGCCTGCCGCCGCGAGGTACAGCGACGCCGGCGAGCCGAGCCCGCCCGCGCCGATGAGCAGGACCTTCGAGTCGAGGAGCTTTGCCTGGCCGTCGGCCCCGACCTCGGGGATGAGCAGGTGCCGGCTGTAGCGCTGCTTCTGCTCGGCGGTCAGGACGGTCGGCGCCTCCCACGGCAGACCGGCGCCCTTCCACTGCTGGAACCCGCCGGACATCGAGGCGACGTTCGTATAGCCCATCTGCTCGAGGGTCTGGGCTGCGAACAGCGAGCGGACGCCGCCGGCGCAGTACAGGATCACCTCGGAATCGCGATCGGGCACGGCGGCCTCGATCTGCTGCTCGACATAGCTCTTGCTGATATGCACGGCCCCGGGCAGGTGGCCCTGCTCCCACTCGGAGGCCTCGCGGACGTCGACGAGCGTGACGCTGCCCCCGGGGAGTGCTTCGACTTCCTGGGGCGTCACTTCGCGGATCGTCGCGCGGGCCTCGCGGAGGAGGTCGCCGTATGACTTTGGCATGTGGGTGGGGACTCCAAACGGGTCGACGGGCTGGCGTTTCGATGGCGCCAGGGCGAAAGGGGGTCGGCGGTGCGACCGGGAGAGCCGGCGATCAGGCCGGCGGGTTACACCTGCAGCGGCGCTCGATCCGGGTCGGCGGGCAGGTGGTCATGCGGTCGCCTGCTGCTCCGCCACGCCGAGGTCGGTCAGCGTGTGCTGGAGGCTGTCGTGGCTGAGCATCGCGCACTTCAGGCGGGCCGGGCTGATCTCGATCCCGAGCAGGTCAAGCAGATCGTCGGCACCGAACGCGGCCACCTCGGCCACCGGCTTGCCCTTGATCTCGTCGGTCAGCAACGAGGCGCTGGCCTGGCTGATCGCGCAGCCGCGGCCCGTGAACGCGACGCGGTCCACGATCCCGTCCTTCACGCCGAGCATCAGCGTGATCCGGTCGCCGCACAGCGGGTTGGCGCCCTCGTAGGACGCGTCGGGATTGTCGATGACCCCGAAGTTGTGGGGCCGCCGGTAGTGCTCGAGGATGTAGTCGCGATACAGGTCGTCCATGGCTCCGCTGAGTGTAGCGCGCCACCTGAATTCCGACTACTGGGGTCGGATATGGCGAGGGACCGCCGGCAACGCGGCGGCCAGCGCGCGCTGGCGCCAGAACCTGGCCAAATTTCGCCCACGTAATGAAAGTCAGAGGTCTGGTCACCCAGCACGCCCAGTTACCGGCCAGATACTCGCTCTGGCGCTGATTTGGCCACTAAGCGACCACTCCGAGCCTCGCTCTGTGGCCAAACTCTTGACCTTCAATCACCACGGCTGATATTTGGCCGAAACCTGGGCCTCGACGAGCCGGTACCACTGGGCCTCCCCCGCGGTACCAAGCGACGTGCCCGCGCTCGGCGGTGCGCCGGTATCGTCGGCCGACCGGTGGCTTCCCTACTCGATCGTCAGCTCATTGCCCGCGCCACGGGCCAGGCTTCTCGTCGGGGGCTGATCCTGCGCCAGCCCTCGGGAGAGCAGCTGCTCGCGGATGTCGAGGCATGGCTGCTGGTCGAGTATCCGGATGCCGTGCGGCGGACGCACGTGCGGCCCACGGGCAATGACCAGGCGCAGCTGACCGTCGCCCTCCACCCCGCCGCGCCGGACCTGCGCATGCTCGCGTGGGACAACGGCCGCGTCGACGTCGTCGCCGAGACCGTCACCGCCGGGCCGGGCTACCACCGCTTTGTCGGCCGCGTCCTCGAGCGCCTGGGGCTCGAGCAATCGATCGCGTGGTCGCGTGCCGACCCGCTCGACGTCACGTTCGGCGAGCGGCCCGTGGTCGAGCAGGCGTACCTGACGTGGCTCGGGCCAAGGCTGGTCAGGGCCCACAAGGCGGCCGCTGCCGGTCGGCCCGCACCGCAACTCGGGCTGCCGGTGGGTACCCGCTACACGTTCGATGGTGCGATTGCCACGGCGCTTGGTCCCCGCGACGCCGCATGGCTCGAGGCGGCCATCGCGGATCCCCGCGTGGCCGTCGATGTCACCCCGTGGTGGGCGGACGCGACCGACGGGCGCTACCTGTTGAACCGGGCGCTGTGCCTGATGTGGCTCGACGTTCGCTGGCGCGCCCCCGCGGTGCAGGGCGAGGCCGAGCTCATCGACGAGGTCCACCGGCTGCTCAGCAAGGCCTTCCCGCTCGAACCGGGCCTCCCCTACCCGTGGCATGCCTGGCGGGAGCTGGCTCGAGTCCGCGGCCTGTACGACCACATGGCCGGGCAGATGATCGACCGCGCCAAGACCATGCTGGCGCCATCGACCCTCATCGGCTACCGGCGCGCCCCGGTCGTCCTTACCCACGGCGGCTGGGTGCTCGAGGTGCCGGGTTCCTTCGCCGAGGTCCGCACCGAGGACGAGCTGTGGGTCGGCGGGGCGGGACGGACGATCACGCTGGCGGCGACGGCGACCGGAACGCCATCGGGTCCGATGGGCGCCCAGGACTTCCTCGATCAGGTCGCGGGCAACCTCGGGTCGAAGGCCCTCATGCATCGCGCCGGTCCGCTCCTCGGCCGCGCCCGGCTGATGACCGACTCGAGCTCGGGCGTCGAGATCGGCGTCGTCGAAGGCTTCATGGCCGTCCGCGGTTCGGGCGCCGTCGTGCGGATCACGTTCGACGACGCCGAGGACTGGCACTGGGCGCTCGACACGTGGCGGGGTCTCGTCCCGGGCTAGGACCGGCAGTCGCGAACCGGCTACCGTGTGCGCATGCCACGCCCGTTCCAGCTGATCGCCGGACTCCGCCAGGTCGTCGATGGGGCGACGCTCGTCGAGCATGCCCGCACGGTCGAATCCATCGGCTACACGCATCTCTGCATCCACGACCACCTGGAGCCGCAGCTTGCGGCGATCCCGATGCTTACTGCCGCCGCGGTCGCGACCGAACGACTCCGCGTCTGCCCGCTCGTGCTGAACAACGACCTGCGCCACCCAGCCGTCGTCGCCCAGGATCTCGCGACGCTCGATGTCATCAGTGACGGCCGGCTCGACGTCGGGATCGGGGCGGGCTGGAACGAACCCGAGTACAAGGCGATCGGCATGCAGTTCGACCCGCCCGGCGTGCGCATCGAGCGGATGACCGAGGCGATCGCCATCCTCCGCGGGCTGTTCGCCGACGGGCCGTTCAGCTTCGCGGGCCGCCACTACACGATCAGCGACCTGGACGGCCAGCCGAAGCCCGTCCAGCGACCGCACCCGCCGTTCATTGTCGGCGGCACGAAGGAACGCGTCCTCCGGATCGCCGCCCGCGAGGGCGACATCGTCGGGGTCGATCTGCGCCAGGACCGCGAGTCACTGCACGACGCGTGGCCGCGGCGCATGGATACGCGGGTCGACTGGGTGCGCGACGAGGCCGGGCCCCGGTTCGAGCAGCTCGACCTGAGCGTGCTGCGGCTCGTCGGGCCGATCTCGATCACGCCGAACGCCCGCGCGGCAGCCCAACGCGTCGCCGATGCCTATCGCGCGACGACGGGGCTGGAGATCGAACCGGACGACATCATCGAGTCGCCCTACTCGATGATCGGCACGATCCCGAGCCTGGTCGACAAGCTGCGCCGCTCGCGCGATCGCTGGGGCATCAACTCGTATCTCGTCGGCTGGCACGACGAGCCCGAGCTCGCCCAGCTGGCGCCGCTCGTGGAGCAGCTCGCCGGAACCTAGACGTCGAAGACGCGCTGGACTTCCTTGAGTCCGTTCGTCAGCGCGTCGATGTCCTCGCGTGTCGAGTACACGTTGAAGCTCGCGCGCGCCGTGGCGGCGAGATCGAGCCGCTCGTGGAGCGGCATCGTGCAGTGGTGTCCGGCACGGACAGCGATGCCGAACCGGTCGAGCACCTGGGCCACGTCGTGGGGATGGATCCCGGGCAGGTTGAACGGCACGACACCGCCGCGCTGATCGGCGGGCGGACCGTACAGCTCGATGCCGGGCACGTCGCGGGCCAGCGTCTCGAGCGCGTACCCAACGAGCTCGCGCTCGTGCTCGCGGACCGAGTCCATGCCGAGGCCGCGAAGATAGTCCGCAGCAGCACCCAGGCCGATGGCCGCGGCCACGTCCGGCGTGCCCGCCTCGAACTTCCACGGAATGTCGTTCCATTCGGACCGGCGGAGGTGGACCTCGCGGATCATCTCGCCGCCCGCCAGGAACGGCGGCATCGACTCGAGCAGCTCGCGGCGCGCCCACAGGACGCCCGAGCCGGTCGGGGCAAGCATCTTGTGGCCGGAGAACGCGTAGAAGTCGGCCCCGATCGCCTCGACGTCCACCGGCACGTGGGGGACGGCCTGCGCCCCGTCGATGAGGACGAGCGCCCCGGCGTCGTGGGCCATCCGCGTCAGCTCCTCGACCGGGTTGATCGTGCCGAGCGTGTTGCTGACATGGGTGAACGCGACGAGCTTCGGCTTGAGCCTGAGCAGCACCTCGAACACGTCGAGGCGCAGCACGCCGTCGTCGGTGATCGGGATGAACTCGAGATCGCCGTCCTTCTCCTGGACGAGGAGCTGCCACGGAACGAGGTTCGCGTGGTGCTCCATCTCGGTGAGCACGATCACGTCGCCGCGGCCGATCGACTTGCGGCCCCATGAATAGGCCACGAGGTTGATCGCCTCGGTGGCGTTGCGCGTGAAGACGACCTCGTGCGCGTCCGACGCGCCGATGAACCGGGCGATCTGCGCGCGCGCTTTCTCGTAGGCGGCGGTCGAGCGCTCGCCGATCTCGTAGATCCCGCGATGCACGTTCGCGTTGTACTCGCGGTAGAACTCGTCGACGGCGTCGATGACGACCTGCGGCTTCTGGCTCGTCGACGCCGAGTCGAGGTAGATCAGCGGCTTGCCGTGGACCGTCGTGCGCAGGATCGGGAAGTCGGCCCGCAGCACCTGCGGGTCGATCGCCTTCGCCGGCTCCGAGGTCAGCGTCATCCGCGGCCGCCGGCCGGGCCGCCCACTTCGACCGGCTCCTCGTCGGGGGACTGCGGCACGTGAAGCGCCTCGTCCGGCGCGTCGATGGACAGGCCGGCCTCGCGCAGGATCGGCCCGTAGCCGAACTCCTCGAGCTCGAGCGCCAGCTCCTTGCCGCCGCTCTTCACGATCCGGCCCTGGGCGAGGACGTGGACGACGTCGGGCGTGATGTAGTTGAGCAGCCGCTGGTAGTGCGTGATCAGGAGCACGCCGATGTCTGGACTGAGCATCGCGTTGACGCCCTCGGCGACGATCCGCAGGGCGTCGATGTCGAGGCCCGAATCGGTCTCGTCGAGGATCGCGATCTCGGGTTCGAGCATGGCCAGCTGGAGCATCTCGAGGCGCTTCTTCTCACCGCCCGAGAAGCCCTCGTTGACGTAGCGGCTGGCGAAGCCCTCGTCCATGCGCAGGAGGGCCATCTTCTCGCGCATCTTCGTGCGGAAGTCGCGCATCGAGATGCCGCCACGCATCGGGTCGGTCGGGTCGACGTCGGTCGTCTTGTCGACGCCCTGGAGCTTGGCGTTGAGCGCCGAACGGATGAACGACGCGACGCTCAGGCCGGGGATCGCGGTCGGGTACTGGAAGGCGAGGAAGAGCCCGAGGCGCGACCGCTTGTCGGGTGACAGCGCGAGGACGTCGCGGCCCTTGAACGAGATCTCGCCGCCGGTCACCTTGTAGGCGGGGTGACCCATCAATGCGTAGGCGAGGGTCGTCTTGCCCGAACCGTTCGGGCCCATGATCGCGTGGACCTGGCCCTTGCCGACGGCGAGGTCGATGCCCTGCAGGATCTCATTGGTGGGGTCGCCGACTGGCGCGACGCGCAGGCCGCGGATGACGAGTTCTTGTTCGGTCACGAGGGGGTCACGGCTCCAGTCAGTGCGGGGGTCGTCACGGCCGGCGTGCCGGGGAGCGGCACGAGATCGGCCAGGGTCATCGAATCGACCGCGTTCGTCACTGCGTCGCGGACACGGACCCAGAGCAGGTTCACCGTGCAGCGCGACGAGCGATCGCAGATCAGGGCGTGCTCGGGGTCGTCCGATGCGCAGAACATCGGCGCGATCGGGCCCTCGAGGGCGCGCAGGACCTGGCCCATCCCGATCTCGATCGGTGGTCGCGACAATTCGTAGCCGCCACGCGCACCGCGCGTGCTGACTACGAGCCCGGCATCCCGGAGGCTCGTCACGAGCTGCTCGAGATAGGCCCGCGGGAGGTCCTCTTCGGCGGCGATCTCGGCGAGCGACGCCGGGCCGCTGCCGTAGTGCCGGCCGAGCTGGACCATGAGCCGGACGCCGTACTCGCCCTTGGTCGAGAAGGCGAGGGCGCCGCTTCCGTGGAAGGCAGGCCGATGCGTGGGGAGGAGCGTGGAATTCCGAGTCATTTCGTCGGGATTGAGTCTACGGGCGCCAGGCTGGAGCGTCAATCGAGCCTGGGCTGGTGGGCTCGCCGCGTCCGATTTCGGACGGTTGGCGAAGTCAGTCCGCTCCGGCCGACCATGCCGATTTCGGAGTCCGATTTCGGAATCCGCGGGCAGGCGACACTGACTTCCCTCGCTGTCCGATTTCGGAACCGCAAGGCTTGAAGCGCGTCTTCCGGCACAGACTGGCTGCGTTTGTCACTTTTGTGATTGGCGTTTGTCCATGGACATGCGTTACTCGCCCGAAGTTCAATGGACGGCCCCGCCTGTATCCGGCCGGCCGTCGTCCCGTTTCACCCTCAGAGAGGAAGCCCCCACACCATGACCTTCACACCGACCGCAGGCGATGCGGCCGGAGCGCTGCGCGCGCTCATCACCGGCACCGTCACGGAGCCGGCCGACCCCGAGTACGACCAGGCCCGCCGTATCTGGAACGGCATGATCGATCCCCGCCCGGCGCTGATCGTCCGCCCCAGCACCGCCATCGACGTGGCCACGGCGATCCGCTTCGCGCGCGAGCGCAACCTGCCCATCGCCGTTCGCGGGGGCGGCCACAATGTCGCCGGCCTCGCGAACGTCGACGACGGCCTCGTCATCGACCTGTCCTCGATCCACGGGATCGAGGTCGATCCGATCCGCCGCACCGCCACGGTCGGTGGCGGCGTCACCTGGGGCCAGCTCGACGCGGCCACCCAACCGTTCGGACTCGCGACGCCGGGCGGCGTCGTCAGCGATACCGGGATCGGTGGCCTCACGCTCGGCGGCGGCATGGGCTGGCTGCGACGCCGGCACGGGCTGAGCGCCGACAACATGATCGGCGCCGAGGTGGTGCTCGCCGACGGGCGCATCGTCTGGACGAGCGCAACCCAGCGACCCGAGCTGCTGTGGGGCCTGCGTGGCGGCGGCGGGAACTTCGGGGTCGTGACGACCTTCGAGTTCCGCCTCCACCCGATCGGGCCGGAGGTGGCCTTCGCGAACGTCCTCTACCCGCTCGCGGCCGCGCACGACGTGCTGCGCGGGCACGAGCAGTTCGTGGCCGCGGACCCGGCCGGCGACATCAGCACGATCGCGGTGCTCGGGCACATCCCGCCGCTCGACGCCTTCGACACGTCGCTCCACGGCGCCCCGTTCGCGGCGGTCCTCGGCATGTTCGCGGGCCCGCCGGACCAGGGGATGACCGCGCTCCGGCCGCTCCGCGAGCTGGGAACACCGCTCGTGGACTTCAGCGGGACGATGCCCTACATCGAGGCACAGACCGTCTTCGACGCCGACTATCCGGCCGGCCATCGCTACTACTGGAAGTCCACGCGGCTGCCGGCGCTGAGCGACGCCGCGATCGACGCGCTCGTCGGCCGGATGGAGGCCGCCCCGTCGGGCCACTCGACGATCGACCTGTGGCTGAACGGCGGGCAGATGAGCGCCGTGCCGGCGGAGGCGACCGGGTTCGGGCCGCGCGATCCCGGCTACCTCCTGAGCCCCGAGGCCAACTGGGAGCATCCGGCCGACGACGACGCCAACATTGCGTGGGCCCGAGACGTCCTCGCGTCCGTGGCATCCGAGGCGACCGGCGGCACCTACCTCAACTTCCCGGGCATGCTCGAGGAAGGAACCTCAATGATCCGCGACAGCTTCGGTCCCACCTACGACCGGCTGGCCGAGCTCAAGCGGGAGTACGACCCCGACAACGTGTTCCGCCGCAACCAGAACGTGGCGCCGGCACCCGCACGCTGACCTGACGGGCGCCGCGCCGCCTATCATTCGCGGGGCCGCCCGCGCGGCATCCCTCCCCGGCGCCTGGCGCCGCTGCCGACGGAACAGTCCCATGCCGACCCTTGAGGAGCTCGTCGAGAGCGGCGACATCGAGCGCCTGAACGACCGGCTCAACGAACTGAACACGGTCGAGATCGCCGAAGAGCTGGCGCGCCTCGATCCCGAGCAGCGCGCCGTTCCCTTCCGGCTGCTCGCGAAGGACCGCGCCATCGAGGTCTTCGAGGCGCTCGACCCGGCCGACCAGCAGGCGTTGCTCGACAGCCTGCGGGACGAGCGCGTCGTCCAGCTGTTCGAGGCGATGGACCCCGACGACCGGGCACGACTCGTCGACGAGATGCCGGCCAAGGTCGCACGCCGTCTCCTGGCCGGGCTGAGCCCCTGGGAGCGCGTGCTCACCGCCACGTTGCTCGGCTACCCCGAGGACACGGCCGGCCGGATCATGTCGCCGGAGTACGTCAGCCTGCGGGCCGGCATGAGCGCCGAGCAGGCGCTCGACAAGGTGCGCCAGGCGGGGAGCAGCGCCGAGACCGTCTACGCCCTGCCGGTCACCGACGACCAGCGCCACCTGATCGGTGCGATCGGGCTGCGCGACGTGGTGATGGCGGAGCCCGACCAGCGGATCGGCGACCTCATGGAGACCGAGGCCGAGGTCTACTCGGCGCGGGTCGACGACGACCAGGAGGTCGTGGCCCGCCTCATCGGCGAGGCCGACCTGCTCGCGCTGCCGATCGTCGACACCGAGAACCGGCTCGTCGGCATCGTCACCGTCGACGACGCGATCGAGGTCCTCGAGGAGGAGGAGACCGAGGACATCGCCCGGTCCGGCGGTTCGGAGCCGGTCGGACGGCCGTACTTCTCCGTGTCGGTGTTCCGCCTGGCCCGGACGCGGATCGTGTGGCTGCTCCTGCTCATCGTCGCGGCCAGCCTGACGGTCAGCGTGCTCGACTACTTCCAGCTGGCGCTCGAGACGGTCGTGACGCTGTCGCTGTTCATCCCGCTGCTCATCGGCACGGGCGGCAACACCGGGGCGCAGTCGGCGACCACCGTCGTGCGCGCGCTGGCCGTCGGCGAAGTCCGCTTCGAGGACCTGCCGCGGGTCGTCCTCCGCGAAGCGCGCGTCGGCCTGATGCTCGGCGTCGGGCTGGGCCTGATCGCATTCGTCCCCGTGTCGCTCCTCTTCGGAACGCAGATGGGCGCGGTCGTGTCGCTCTCCGTGGCCACGATCTGCACGTTCGCCTCGACCGTCGGCTCGTTGCTGCCGCTGCTCGCGGGCCGCCTCGGCCTCGACCCGGCCGTGCTGTCCGCGCCGTTCATCACGACGATCGTCGACACCAGCGGCCTCGTGATCTATTTCCTCATCGCGAAGGCGATCCTGGGAGTCTGACGGGCGGAATCGAAACGCCGGGAGCCTCGCAGCTCCCGGCGTCCAGCGGGCCCGAATGCCGGTCCCGGCTTACTCCGCTACGGCGTCCAGCTTCCGGTGCGCACCGGAGCGACCGCCCTTGCGCAGCACTGCCTCAACCGAGCGGATGCTGCGGTTCGACCGATCGCCGCGTCGCGAGCTGCCGGCCCTGAGGACGTTCTCTACGGGGGCCGTCGAGGCGCGCTCGATGCCTCGGGCGCCTCGTGCGGCCGCGGCAGCGCGCATCGCTGTGAGCTTCGTGTCGTCCATCTCAGTCGTACACGAAGTAGGCGACGTAGGTGGACGAGCTGACCGACGAGTTCAGGTAGATCGTGAACTTGCCGGTCGACGGAACCACCGCCCGGACGTAGCGACTCGAGCGGTTGCTGTTGAGGACCGCGAGGACCTTGCTCGTGGTCGTGACGCCGGCCATCGTGACGACAAGGGTCGACTTGCCCGCGCCGATCGTCTTGCGACCCGCCCGGTTGAACTTCATCTTGCCGTTGACCTCGAGCGCCGGGCTGCTCTCCGTGGCGCCGTAGGCGATGAGGGCCGGGCTTGACGTGCTGTCCGACTCGGCGATGACGCCGACGCTGCCCCAGCCGTACACGCCGACCGAGCCGCTGCCGTAGACACCGAAGTCCTCGCTGTCACCCCACACGCCGGTCCCCACGCCGGTGCTGTCGGGGAACGCGGGCGACCAGCCGTACACGCCGGTGTACGAGGTGAGGTCCGCGGTGGCAGCGCTGGTTCCGTCGATGCTGATGCCCTTGACACCGGCGGACCCGCCGCTGGTGGCGGACACACCGATGCCAAGCCCATTAGACGTCGCGGCAAAGGCGTCGCTGCCGTTTGTCGAATTGGCGATCGAGGTGGTCGCCGTCGATGCGTTGGCGGCCCCAAGCACGACGTCGTTCGGATCAGCCGCCATGGCGGTAAGTGGCAGGGCCGCTTGTGCGGCCAGGGCCGCTGCCCCTCCCGCGGCGGCCGCAAGCAGGGCACGACGGGATCGGGGGGTGGAATTGTCAGGCATCTCGCCTTCCTCCAGTGATAGGTGCGGTGCGGCAGCGCGAACGATGTGACGGCGCGCCGGCTCCGGTGGTTGTCCCCGCGCGAACTGTGCCATGCAACGACGCGTGCCGCTTCATCCATTCGGATGACGCACGGCCCCTCGGACTGTTACACCGTCGGGAATGCAGAACGGCGGCCCCGGAGGGCCGCCGTCGGGTTCGCGGGAACAGGTCCGCGCTAGTCGCGCGAGCCGAAGAGGCGAAGGAAGAACAGGAACAGGTTGATGAAGTCGAGGTACAGGGAGAGCGCGCCGATGACCGCGGCCTTCTCCATCGACCCGACACCGGCTGCGATGTCGCCCCGCTGGATGCGCTGGACGTCGTACGCCGTGAGTGCCGTGAAGAGCACGACGCCGACGAGCGAGATGATGAAGCTGAGCTGCTCGCCGCCGATGAAGATGTTGATCACCGAGGCGACGATGAGCCCGATCAGGCCCATGAACAGGATCCCGCCGAGCCCGGCCAGCGAGCGCTTGGTCACGGCTCCGTAGATGGCGGCCGCTCCGAACATGGCCGACGCGGACAGGAATGCCGTGGCGACCGAGGCCGTCGTGTAGTAGCTGACGATCAGCCCGATCGTCAGGCCGACCGAAGCGGCGTACACGAAGAACAGGCCGAGGGCGACCGTGGCACTGATCCGGCTGATGGCCCCCGCGATCGCGAAGACCAGGCCGAGCTGGGCGATGATCAGCAGGAACGTCCACTCGCCGGCGAACTCGAGCAGGCGCGGGTTGCTCTGGACGACATAGGCGACGCCGGCGGTCAGCAGCAGTCCGACGAACATCCAGGCAAATGCCTGGGTGAGGAACGCTGCCGAGAGCTGGGCGGCCGGACGCACGCCGAGGTTCGACGGCGTCGATGGCGTGGCGTAGGGACTCTGGTTCGGGGTCAACGGGTTCTGGTTCGGGACCAGGGGATTCTGGTTCGGGCCCATCGTGTTCCTAGTTCTCCTCCGAGTTGCGCCGCTTCACCGGTCGTGAGGGCGGCGCTCGCCGGGACTCTGCCTGCTCGACGGCCCTGGCAAGGACCCACAGCAGATCGGCGAGCCGGTTCAGATACGGTACCAGATGGGGTCCCGGAACCAATGCCGTCGCGCCTGAGCGCCACGGCGCGCCGCTCCGCGCGGCGGAGGATGGTCCGCGCGAGCTCGATGGCCGCGCTGGTGCGCGACTCGCCCGGGACGATGAACTCGCGCGGCATCTCGACGTGTGCTTCGAGGTCCCGCAGGAGCGCGTCGATCCCCTCGACCATGTCCGCCGAGACCCGCGTCGTGCCGTCCTGCAGGCGGTCCCATGCCTGTGGGTTTGTGGCGAGCTCTGCACCGACGACGAACAGCTCGCGCTGGAGGCGCAGGACGAGGTCGGCGATCCCGGCCAGCCCCGGCGGCACCACGTCGAGCTCCTGCTTGAGGCCAAGCTCGGCGCGGGCGAGCCCGAGGGCGGCCACGGCCTCGTCGATCGTGCCGTAGGCCTCGGCCCGCGGGTCGTCCTTGGCGATCCGCTCCCCGCCGTAGAGGAGGCCGGTCGTGCCGTCGTCGCCCTTGCCGGTCGCGACGGCCGAGTCGAAGCCGGGACTCGCGCGCCGCGACGCGTCGGTCACCGGGCGCTCACCACATGAGGCCGGCGTCGCGCGGATCCCAGCGCTCGGCCAGCAGGGTCACCTTGACGTCGTGCTCGACGACCGACTCGACCTGCTCCTTGACCTGGGCGATCATCGACCCGGCATACGGGCAGAACGGCGTGGTCAGGATCATCTTGATCTCGGTCTCGTCCGTCCCGAGGATGATCTGCTTGATCAGGGCCAGCTCGACGACGTTCATCCCGATCTCCGGGTCGACGACCGAACGGAGGGCGTCGAGGATCGCCAGCTCCGTGGCCCGTCGCTCAGTGTCGAAGGCGGGCGGGGCGGCGTCGGCGGTGGTCGTCTGCTGATCGGTCATGTCGCTGAGGGTAGCACCGAACGGCCGGAAACCCTTGCGCCGGACTCGGATTTGATCAGGTGGCCGCCGGTACGCGCGGCTTGATCACGATCCCCGGCAGGCGGTACTGCTCGGGCAGGCGCGCGGCCTCCACCTCAGCTGTAGCCGGGGCCGGCCAGCGATCCGTCGGCCTCGATGAATTCCGCGTAGCGCTCCGGGTGGTTGGCAGCGAACGTGAAGGCGGCCGCGATCCCGACGACGCGCAGTTCCGGGTGGTCCTTGAGCAGCTCCGTCAGGCCGTAGCCGTTCGAGCGCAGCTCCAGCAGCTGGCGCACCGTGAGGCGCGAGCCGTAGCAGAACGGCTCGCCGTTCATGACGAGCGGATCCACCTTGACCCACTTGATCGTCACGCTCAGCCGCCCTTGTAGAGGAACTGCAGGAACGCGTTCTTCTTGCGCGCGTCGCCGGCGAGGCGGCGCGACCAGCGGTAGACCTCGATGGCCTCGTCGAGCGCCTTGTTCGCGGCCGCCTGCTCCGCCGTCGACAGCACGCTCGCCGACGCGGTGCGGATCCCCTCGCACAACGCGACGAGGTCATCCATCGGGACGCGCCGGCGGCGGTAGACGATGTCCGTCCAGACCGCGTACTCGCGCAGGAAGTACGCGTCGTTCGCGGCGACGGACAGGGCCAGGCGATCGACCAGCAGCTCGGCGTCGCGCAGCAGCCTGCGCAGGCCGAGCTCGTCGTAGCGTTCGCGCATGCCCTTCCGATCCGCCAGCGCGATGTCGAGCGCCCGTGCGGCGATGCGCCCGCCGGACGTCCGGAGGCGTTCGGCCGCGTCGGGGAAGCCGGCGGTCAGGTCGGGCGGTTGGCGACCGAGGCTTGGATGGCTCACGACCGCGAGTGTAGCCGGGATCGTGGGCCAGGAGCAGCACGCGTACGATGCCTCGGATGACGACCCCGGGCGGAACCGCACCCGAGCGCCAGGACGGCGGCGAGCGCCGCCTGGCACGGCCTCCCTCGGACCGCTATCGCACCGCGGCGCCGGCGGCATCGGCGGTCGACGGCGATCAGGCGGAAGCCCGCGGGTCGCTCGGGCGCGCGATCGCCTTCGGTGCGTTGACGGGGTTGGTCCTCGCCGCGGCGATCACGGTGCTCGGCGGGATCCTGTTGATCACGGCCGGACTGATCGCGGTCGCCGGCCTCGGCGGTTGGGCGATCGCCGTCGCCGTGCGGGCCGGAGGGCTCGACGCAGTGGCGCCGTCGCGGCGACGCGCGCTGGCGGTCGGGCTCGCTGCCGCCGCCGTCCTCGCCGGGCAGCTCGGGCTGTGGCTGTTCGCCCGGTACGAGGGCGGCGTGCTCGGCCCGGTCGACTACCTCGCGGAGACGTTCGAGTTGCTCGTCCCGCTCCAGTTCCTGTTCGCGACCGCGGCCGCGTGGCTGGCCGCCCGATGAGCGCGCTCCAGTTCCGTCGGCCCACCGAAGCCGACCATGCGCAGGTCGTCGACCTCGTGGACGAGTGGTGGGGCGGCCGCAGGATGCGGGCGCTGCTGCCGCGCCTCTGGTTCGGCCACTTCAGCGGCACCTCGTGGATCGCCGAGGACGAGCGCGGCCAGCTGGCCGGGTTCCTCGTGGGGTTCATCAGCCCGGACCATCCCGAGATCGCGTACGCGCACATGGTCGCGACGAACCCGAACCACCGGCGACGCGGGATCGGCCGGGCGCTGTACGAGCAGTTCTTCAGCGATGCGCGGGCGGCCGGGGCCCGCGAGGTCCATGCGATCACGTGGGCCGGCAATCGCGTGTCGATCGATTTCCATCGGCACCTCGGGTTCCGGGCCGATGACGGACCGGGCACCAAGCCGATCTACGGCGTCCCCGCCCACCCCCACTACGACGGTGACGGCGAGGACCGCGTCCTGCTCATCCGCGTCCTGGATGGCCAGCGCGCCTAGCCCTCCGGGAACCGCCGCGGCCGTCGCGGTGTAGTTGGTCCGTCGACGCTCGATTGGAGGACACCACCATGACGACCCGGATCCTGCGCGCGGCTGCTGCCGCGACCCTGCTCCTGACGCTCGGTGCGACCGCGGTGCTGGCCGGCGGCTGGGCCACGATCGCCGCCGACGACGCCTCCCCGCCCGAGCCGCGCGCCGGCGAGGACATCGAGTACGGCTTCACGGTCCTCCAGCACGGCGAGACGCCGGCCGGCTTCGAGGATCCAACCCTGCGCCTCACCAACACCATCACCGGCGAGACGTTCGACGTACCGGCCGAGCCGAGCGGCCCCGCCGGCCACTTCGTGGCGCGGTTCGCGTTCCCCAGCGCGGGCAGCTGGAGCTATGGCGTCCAGTTGCGCGACCTGATGGTCGAGACGCAGCCCGTCACCGGGATCGTGCTCGAAGCCGACGGCTCGGCTCCGGTCATGGAGATGACGGCGGGTTTCGCGGCGATCGAACGCGCCAAGACCGACGTGGCGGCTTCGCTGCGCAACGAGCTGCTCCCGCGGATCGATCGGCTCGAACGCGACCTCGGTGGGCTCGAGGAGCAGGCGACGACCCTGCGGGCCGAGGTTGAGACGCTGACGCAGCAACGCGACGAGCTGGCCTCGGGCGCGGCGGCTTCGGCACCGAACGAGATCCCTGTGCTCGGCGTGGTGGCGCTGGCGGTGCTCGGCGGGGCGCTGGCAGGCTTCGCGATGGCGTGGCTCGGGCAGCGCCGCGAGCCGGTGGCCGTCGAGGACGACGCGGCCCCCAGCGGGAAGCCCGTGACGACCTAGTCCCGAAGGTCGGAGCGGATCGTCCCGGGCGTCAGTTGCTCGTGGAGGAGACGGGCGAAGCGCCCGGGGCGATCCCGTTCCGGAACCGAGTCCACCCAGCGCCGCAGGAGTGCCTCACCCTCGCTGTAGACGAAGATGTACGTCCGCCACAGGGGGTGCTCGAGAAACTCGAGCCGTTTCTCCGCGATGGCCCGCGGATAGCGGCCGGCGGACGCCAGGTAGTCCAGAACCTCCGCTCGCGGAGCACCATCGGCGTGGAGCATCAGCGCCGCGTTGACGCGTGACGTCCGCAACGTCTCTCGCGGTCCCATCAGTGCGGCCGCCCGCGCGGCCACCTCCCGGCGTCGCTCCGCGCCGGCACCCTGCGGGATCCCCGCCAGCTCGAACACCTCGTCGAGCAGGGCCGGGCGCTCCGCAGGCGGCGAGGCGAACTCGAACCCCAGGTCGGCAAGACCCTCGCTGATGAAGCATTCGGGCGTGTTGATCAGCAGCAGGCTGCACTCGACCCGGCCGCGTTCGACGAGGTCGGCTTCCTTCCAGGCGTGCTCGAGGTGGTGTCCCGGATACGCCTCGTGGGCGACGGTATGGGCAAACCCCGGCAGGTGCGTCGGAAGATCCGTGTTGACGTCGACCCGCGACCGGAGCCCGCCGTCGTACCAGTTGTAGGCGGACCACGGCTGGTTGCGCACGAAGGAGACGTGCAGGCGTTCGCCCGGCGGGAGGCCGAACAGCTCGGCGGAGCGGGCCTGGAACCGGTCCAGCAGCCAGTCCATGACCGCGGACCTGCGATCCTCGGGGATCTCCAGGCTCGCGTCCCAGGCGTCGATGCGGGAGATCAGGTCCTGGTCGCCGGGGAGCAGCTCGTCAATCCGTTGAGCGGCGGCCTCGAGCGCCTCGTCAGGAATGCGCTGGGGGGTGAAGTCGAATGCCCGGGCGACGTGCTCGACGTACGGAAGCGGATCGCCGGCGAGCGTGCCGGCCTGCGCTTCGAGCGCCACGAGCTGTGCCGTGAGCCACGTCCGCCGATCGGGGGCGTCGATCTCCTCGGCCACGCGCGCGCGAAGCGATGCGGCATCGTCACGCAGCGCCGCCGGCGAGCGCTTCGGTTCGAGCTCGACCTGCGCCTTGAGCGACGCAGGGCCGTAGTACGCGTCGATCAGGCCAGGGACGTGCTGGTCGAGGCGCAGGCCGAGGAGCAGATAGTCACTCGCGATCGGATCCGGCTCGGGGACCGTCCGCGTTCCGCCGACCGCCGGGACGCGCCGTTCCGCCGTCACCGCTGCATGCGCTCGGGACGTGGGGCGCGCGGCGCATCGTGGTCGAGGTGCTCTTCGGCCTGGCGGCGGGCGTCGGCCAGGCGCTCGGCGAGCGACGGGTCCTGGGGCAGCTCCGGCCTGACGGGCGGCCCGGTGGTCGTCGCGGCGGCCGGGCCGTGTCCCACGCCGCCGGTCTCGCCGAGGAACGGCATGCCCTGCCGCTCCACCGCGTCGAGGCTCATGCGCAGCGCGGCCGTCTTCTGCTCCGCGACCTCACGGACGTAGGCCGCCTCCTCCTCGGCGGTCATCTCGCGACCCCGGATCGTGCCCTTCGGCTTCCCGACGAGCAGCCACGCGAGGTGGTAGCGGTCCATGCTCCCCCACGCCGTCGACAGCAGGTCGTCGGACAGCTGCAGCCAGACCTGGAGGGCGCCGAGGGACGGGTCGGCCGCCAGCCGGTCACCCTCGTCGATCAACTGCCGGGTCCGGGCGATGAGCTCGTCGCGGGTCATGCCGGCACCCCGTCGCGAATGAAGGCCTCGCGGTCCTCGCGGGCGCGGCGGGTCCACGGTCCGGGCCGTCCGCTGCCGATCTCACGTCCGTCGAAGCGCGTCACCGGCAGGATCCCGGCCACGCTCGACGACACGAACGCCTCGTCGGCGGCAGCCAGGTCGCGCGGCGTCAGCCACGCCTCCACCGGCCGGAGGCCCACCCGCTCGGCCCAGCCGAGCAGCCACGAGCGCGTGGTGCCGGGCAGGATCGCGCAATCGAGCGCCGGCGTTGCCAGCTCGGCCTCGCCGTTCGGGGCGTGACGGACGAGGAAGATGTTGGCGCTGGTCGCCTCGGAGAGGAGCCCGTCGATCGTCAGGAACAGCGCGTCGTCAGCGCCGGCGCGCCGCGCCTCGAGTCGAGCGTAGACGTAGTCGGCACGGGACGTCGTCTTGAGCATGGCCAGCGGGTTCTGCGGATCGCGGCGGACCGACGAGGACGCGAGATGAATTCCCTGCTCGAGATGGCCCGCCGGCGGCGGCACGACCGGCCACGCCTGGATCGCGATCGTCGGTGCCGTGCGCACCTCGGGTGGCAGGAGGCCGCGTCCGTGGTAGACCCCGCGGGACACCGTGATCCGGATCGAGGCATCGCCATCGGGCTTGTCGAGCGCGTCGGCGGCCAGGAGGTCACGGATCCCGCGCGCCACACGATCCGCGATGTCGGCCGGCAGCTCGATCCCCAGCCCGTTGGCGGAGCGCCTGAGCCGCGCGACGTGCTCGTCGAGCTCGGTCACGCGGCCGGCCCGCGCGCGGAGCGTCTCGAACACGGCATCGCCGAGCTGGAAGCCTCGATCGAAGACGGACAGATGTGGCCCGTCGCCGGGCAGCACCTCGCCGTCAACCCACACATGTCCTGGCTGCATCACTCGATGATAGGGTCGCGGCCTCAGGCGGGGACTTCGACGCCTCCGACGGCCTCGAGCGGGCCGCGTGCCTTCGCGACGGTCTCGGCCCATTCCGCGGCCGGCTCGCTGCCCCACGTGATGCCGCCCCCGACGTGCAGCGTGAGCCGCCGGCCGTCGGCCACGAACGTCCGGATCAGGATCGAGGTCTGCATCGCGCCGTCGGGGCCGATCCAGCCGAGCGCGCCCGTGTACGGGCCGCGTCGCACCGGCTCCAGGCCTTCGAGGATCTCCATCGCCCGGATCTTTGGCGCGCCGGTGATGGACCCGCCGGGGAACGACGCGGCGAGGAGGTCGAAGGCGTCGTTGCCGTCGGCGAGGACGCCGGTCACCGTCGACACGAGGTGCTGCACGGCGACCGTCCGCTCGAGCCGGCACAGGCGCGGGACCCGGACGCTGCCCGGACGGCAGACGCGACCGAGGTCGTTGCGCAGGACGTCCACGATCATCACGTTCTCGGCGCGATCCTTGGCGCTCGCGAGCAGCTCGCACGCGAGCGCGCGGTCGGTCGCCCGATCGCGACCCCGCGGCCGCGTGCCCTTGATCGGGTCGGTCGTCACGACGCCCTTCCGATCGACGGACAGGAACGGCTCGGGCGAGGCGGACAGCAGCGCACGGGGCCGCCCGGTCAGCGGGCTCGGACCGAGGTCGAGGTACGCCGAGAAGAGCGACGGGTCGCCGGTCCGCAGGTGGCGGTAGCGTTCCCACGGCCGGCCGTCGAACGGCGTCTCGAGCCGCCGGGTGAGGTTCGCCTGGTAGATCTCGCCGGCGGCGATGCGCGCCCGAATGACGTCGACGCCCGCCTCGTAGGCGGCCCGGTCGAGGCCCGACACGAAGCGGAGGGGCTCGTCGGTGTCGGTGTGCGTGTCGGCGAGTTCGGCGTCGGCCGAGACGACGGGACGTCGCGGCTCGGTCAGGCGCGCATGGACCTCGTCGAGGCGACGGGCCAGCCGGCGCTCGTCGCCGTCCAGCGCCCGGCCACAGAGCCAGGCCGTCCCCGACCGGCGATCCCACGCCACGACCCAGTCGTGCAGCGCGAGCCGCAGCGGCGGCAGCTCCTGGTCGTCGACCGCAAGCGACGGCAGCCGCTCGAAGGCATGGCCGAGGTCGTACCCGAGGAAGCCGACGAGCCCGCCGGCGAACGGCGGGGATTCGGCGGGGAGTGGCGACGCGTCGAGCCGGGCGACGAGGCGGCGCGCTACGGCGAACGGGTCCGATCCCGCGGCAGGCGACTCCAGGACGGCCACCGGGTCGGCCGTGAAGTAGGTCCACCGCGCATTGCGTCCCGGGCGCGCGCTTTCGAGCAGGCAGATCCCGGGCAGGTCGCCGAACGCTTCGACAACATCGATCGGTCGTGCCGCGGCGATGGACGCCGGGAGGCGGCGGGCTCGGATGCGGGGCGATGCCGGCGTGGCAGACCGGATGTTGGGCTGGGTCACCGCCGGATGATACGGCCGGTCCGCGGTGACGGGCCGCCGGTACGATGCCCGGATGCGAGCGAGGGACCTCGGCATCGCGATCGGGCGCGGGACGCCCGGACCCAACAACGCCATCACCGACGTTGCGGGTGTGACCGTCGGGCACACGACGCTCATCGAGGGCGAGGGTCCGCTGCGGGTCGGCGAGGGGCCGATCCGCACGGGCGTGACGGTGATCGTGCCCGGCCCCGATCCGTCCACGCGCTTCTTCGCCGGCTCCCACAGCCTGAACGGGAACGGCGAGATGACCGGGCTCGAATGGATCCGGGAGGCGGGCCAGCTCGGCGGGTCGATCGGTCTCACCAACACCCACAGCGTCGGCGTCGTCCACGATGCGCTGATCGGCGCCTCGCTCGAGACGGAGGGTCTCGACGAGACGTGGTGGTTCCTGCCGGTGGTCGGCGAGATCTTCGACGGCGACATGAACGACATCAACGGCTTCCACGTCCGCGCCGAACACGTTCGGGCTGCGCTGGACGCGGCGACCGCCGGTCCCGTCGCCGAAGGCAACGTCGGTGGCGGCACGGGCGCGATCTCGTTCGAGTTCAAGGGCGGGATCGGGAGCGCGTCACGGGTGATCGAGGAACGCGACGGCGGGTTCACTGTCGGCGCCCTCGTCCAGACGAATTTCGGCTATCGCGAGTGGCTTCGTGTCGACGGGGTGCCGGTCGGCGAGGTCATCAATGACGACGTCGTCCCGAGCGCCTACGGGGAGAAGCGCCACGCCAGTCCGGGCGGACGGTACGGCGACCGGCGACCGACCCCCGGCTCGGGATCGATCATCGTCGTCGTCGCGACCGACGCGCCGCTGCTGCCGCATCAATGTCAGCGCCTGGCCCAGCGAGCCGGCCTGGGGCTGGCGCGGGCCGGCTCGATCGGGGGCCATACGAGCGGCGAGCTCTTCCTGTGCTTCGCGACCGGCAACCAGCTCACCGCGAACCATGGCGCGGAACCGGCGGTCGCGGTCACGATGCTCGACGACGACTACATCGACCCGCTTTTCATGGCCACCGTGGAGTCGACGGAGGAGGCGGTCATCAACGCGCTGGTCGCTGCCGAGACGATGACCGGTCGCGACGGCCACACGGCGCACGCGCTGCCGCATGACCTGCTCGCCGACGCGATGGCCCGCTACGCCCGAGGGCGGTAGCGGGCCAGGACCTGCGCGGAAGCCTCAGGAAGCGACGCCCGCCGCGACCTGCTGCAGCGCCGGGTTCTCGATCGGCACGCCGACCAGGCTGCCGTACTCGGTCCAGCTGCCGTCGTAGTTCCGGACACGCTGGTAGCCGAGCAGCTCGTGGAGGACGAACCACGAGTGGCTCGACCGCTCGCCGATCCGGCAGTAGGCGATGATGTCCTTGTCGGCCGTGATGCCCTTGCCCTCGTAGAGCGTGGCGAGCTCCTCGCGGCTCTTGAACGTGCCGTCCTCGCGGACGGTCTGCGCCCACGGGATCGACGCCGCGCCGGGGATGTGCCCCGCACGCTGCGCGGTCTCGCTCATGCCGGGCGGGGCGATGACCTCGCCGTTGAACTCGGCCGGGCTGCGCACGTCGACGAGCGCCAGCGTCGAGTCACCGATCCGCGGCAGGACGTCGTCACGGAACGCGCGCAGGCTGAAGTCCGGGTCGCCGAGCTGGATGCCGGTCGGCTGATAGTCGGGGACGTCCGTCGTCACCGGCAGGCCGTTGTCCAGCCAGTACTTGCGGCCGCCGTTGAGGATGCGCACGTCGCGCAGCCCGAACAGCTTCAGCTGCCAGTACGCCCAGGCGGCAAACCAGTTGTTGTTGTCGCCGTACAGCACGATCGTCGTGTCCGGGCTGATCCCGCTCTGCGACAGGAGCTCGCCCAGGTCCTCCTTCGTCGCGATGTCGCGACGGACCCCATCGGCGAGCTGGCTCGTCCAGTTCCAGCCGACCGCGCCGCGCAGGTGGCTCTGCTCGTAGGCGGTGGTGTCGACGTCGACCTCGACGAAGCGGACGCTCGGATCGCTGAGGTGCTCCTGGGCCCAGTCGGCTTCGACCAGGGCGCTCGGGTTCGCGTAATCGTGATGACCCATGGATGGTCCTCCTTCCGATTTGGATGACGGGTTGACGTTACGGGTGACCTTGCTGGTCGGGATCGGGACATCTGTCCGAATCCGGGGCTGGCTCCCCTTGCTTTCAGCGGCGAAGTCCCTTTACGGGTCGGGTTCGCGGCTCAGCCATCGGCCGACGGGTGATCCCGGCGGCTGAACTCGGCGAGCCGCCGACGACAGGACTCGGCTTCACGTTGTGCCTGGCGAACGATCCACGGATCGACGCGGCTCGAGTCCTCGAGTGTCAGGGTCGGGCCATGCGGGCCGTCCTCGAGCACGACGCCCGAGCTGTTGCGGTAGTCGGCCATCCAGTTCGCCTGGAGCTGCACCGCCACGGCGAGGATCGCGTCGACCGGGAAGAGCCAGTCGAGGTACGTGGCGTTGAGCCGGTCGGCGATGTCGGCGAGGCGGATGGGCCGGCCGCGTTCGATGCGCGCCAGCAGATCGATCACGCGAACGGCCGTGAACGGGTCGCCGGCCTCGGCCTCGACCGGCGGGCGGATCGACGGGTCGGGCAGACCAGGCGGCGCGGGCCGCAGCGGGCCAAGGCCGATGGTCCCGGTGGCGGTGTCGGGCACGGGCACATCAACTCCGAGTGAACCACTAGGGATTGGCGACTGTACCACTCCGCCGGTTGGAGGTCGAGCGAACGAACCTTCATCCGGCCGCAACCCCCGGGCAACCCGCACCCGGCATGCTTGGCAAGCCATGTTGCCGAACGAACACGCCCCCGAACCCGTCGTGCCCACCCCTCCCCCTCCTGCGCCCGCGAAGCGACGGCGGATGCCCCGCCTTCGCGGCCCGGCGACCGGCATCCTCATTGCCGTCACCTTTGTCGCGGGGGTCGGTGTCGGCCGTCTCGAGCCGTTTGCCGCCAGCTCCGGAGCACCGGCCGCCAGCCCGGATGCCGCGGCCGGCCCGACCGACGACGGCGTCGACGACTTCGGCCTGGTCCGCGAGGCGTGGGACCTGCTCCACGAGAAGTACGTCGGCCGCGACACGCTCGACGACCGTGAGCTCGCGTATGGCGCGATCGACGGCCTGGCCGGCGCCGTCGGCGACACCGGCCACACCGACTTCATGACCCCGGAGGAACGCACCTCGCGCAACGACGCCCTGTCCGGGTCGTACGTGGGGATCGGCGTCCAGCTCGACAACACCGACAGCGACGAGCCGCGCGTGGTGACCGTGTTCCACGACAGCCCCGCGGACAAGGCGGGCCTCCGCACCGGGGACGTCATCCTCGAGGTCGACGGCGTCCCTGCCGCCGGCAGCTCGCTCGACGACGTCATCGAGCGGATCCGCGGCGAATCGGGAACCGCCGTCGAGCTCACGGTCCGTACGGGCGAGGACGGCACGCCGAGGACCCTGGAGATCGTGCGCGGCGAGGTCGAGATCGACGCCGTGTCCTCGACGATGATCCCGGGCACGACCACCGGCCTGCTCCGGATCGAGCAGTTCTCGCACCGCGTGGCCGAGGATGTCCAGGCGGCGCTCCGCGAGCTGCGCAAGGAGGGCGCTGACCGGCTGGTCCTCGACCTCCGCGGCAACCCCGGCGGCTACGTCGGCGAGGCCGTCGGCACCGCGAGCCAGTTCCTTTCGTCGGGCACCGTCTACGTCGAGCGCAACGCCGAGGGCGAAGAGAAGGCCACGCCGGTCTCCCCCGACGGCGCGTGGACCGACCTGCCGCTGATCGTGCTGGTCGACGAGGGCAGCGCGTCCTCGTCCGAGATCGTGGCGGGCGCCCTCCAGGACAACGACCGTGCCAAGGTCGTCGGCGCGGTCACGTTCGGCACCGGCACGGTCCTCGGCGAGTACGCGCTCGAGGACGGTTCGGCGCTGCGCATCGGGACCGTCGAGTGGCTGACCCCGGACGGGCGGCGCATCTGGCACGAGGGCATCGAGCCGGACGTCGCGGTGGCCAGGGCGACCGAAGCGCTGCCGACGCTCCCCGTCGACCTGCGGGACGTCGCACCGGCGAAGGTGGCGTCCACCGTGGACGCGCAGCTCGAGCGGGCGCTGGAGCTCGTCGAGGCGGACTGACCGGTCAGGCCGCCTGCAGAGCGGCTGAAGCCGGCTCGCGCCTTCGGATCATCAGCGCGGCGAAGCCGGCGACGATCGCGATCCAGCCCGCGGCGACGAACGCGATCGCGTAGTCGCCGACGCTCTCGCGGACGACCCCGGCGACCCACGCCGCGATCGCCGCGCCGAGCATGTGCGCGGCAAAGATCCAGCCGTACACGACCCCGACGTTGTGGGCGCCGAAGCGGTCCGCGGCCAGGGCAACGGTCGGCGGGACGGTCGCGATGTAGTCAAGCCCGAACAGGATCGCGAACGCGGCGATGGTCATCGTGTCGTGCACGAACGGGAGGAACAGCAGGCTGATGCCCCGGAACCCGTAGTAGATCAGCAGGAGCTTGCGTGGGTCGTAGCGGTCGGTGAGCCAGCCGCTTGCGATCGTCCCGATGAAGTTGAACACGCCCATCACCGCGAGCGCGGATGCCGCCGCCGACTGGGTGAAGCCATGCTCGACGGCGTGCGGGATGAAGTGCTGGCCGACGAGCCCGTTCGACGTCGCGCCGCAGACGAAGAACGTCCCGGCGAGGAACCAGAAATCGGAGGTGCGAGTTGCACGGCGCATGATCCCGGCGTCGGGAGGTGGCGGCGGCCGGACCGGTCCATCGGGCGCGCCGAGCGGCCGCTCGCCGACCTCGGAGGGGTCGTTGCGGACGAGGACGAGGACGGGCGCCACGAGGATGAACGCGAGGACCGCCAACGCGATCGCCGTGACTCGCCAGTCGAATGCGATCGCGAGCACGGTGAGGACCGGGATGAACACCAGTTGTCCCGCCGAGCTGCTGGCGCCGAAGATCCCGTTGACGAGCCCGCGGTTGTGGACGAACCAGCGCGTGGCGACGGTCGGGCCGAGGACGCTCGCCACCAGCCCCGTGCCGATGCCCGCGAGCAGGCCGAACGACAGCGTGAGCTGCCAGATCTCGGTGACGACGCTCGACACGAGCAGCGCGACGCCGGTGACCACGAGACTGACGACCACGACGCGCTTGACCCCGAGGCGCCCCATCAACGAGCCCGACAGCGGGCCGGCGAGTCCGTACAGCACGAGGCCCGCGGCGGCGGCGAACGACACCGAGGCGGTCGACCAGCCGGGTTCGTCGGTCATCGACAGGAGGAACGCTCCGGGCGCCGCCCGGACGCCGGCCGTCACGAGGACGACGGTGGCCGCGACCGCGACGACGACCCACCCGTAGAAGAATCGGGAACGCACGGTCGGAGCCTGGTTCAGCCTAGTCGGCGGAGTTCGGCTCGGGGGCGGGCGGTTGGGCGTCGTCAGGCAGGTCGACGATCAGCGTGCCACCGTCGCCGGCCGGGATCGACGGCAGGCGATCGCCTTTCCGTACCAGCTCGTGCGGCGGCGGGGTCGTCCGGAACACCTGGCCGTCGAACCCCGCGAGAATCCCACCGATCGTCTGCGCGCCGCTCGGGCGCTTGCTGCGCTTCGCCACGGGGCGAAGCGTACGCCAGGTGGCCGGTCAGGCCGGCGTCGGAAGCGTGGCGGTCTCCACGGGCGTCTCGTCGCCGCCGATCCGCCGACGGAGCTTGCTCACCGCGAACCCGGCGCCCAGCAGGATCAACCCCTCGATGAGCAGCCCCACTTCGGTGCTGTCGCTCAGGTAGCTGAAGTTGAAGTCCGTCAAGGCGATGATCAGGGCGAGCGCGGCCGCGTAGACGAACGTGTTCGCGCCCCGCCGGAAGGCTCGCTCCACGAGGATCAGCGCGAGCACGACCAGCGCGAGATCGCCGATCCAGGGCTCGAGGACTCGGCCCCATTCGCCGGTCTGCGGGTCGTAGGCCGACTGGGTGACGGCCATCGCGAGGCCGCCGACGGCAGCGATCCCCGCCCAGAGCCGGGTCATTGCCGCGCGCCGACCGGTGGCCGGGTCGTCGCTGCTGCGGGCTTCGATCAGCCCGAGGATGCCGAGGAGGGCCGCGAACCCAAGCCACCACGCCGCCGAGGCGAGGAGGATGAGTAGCGGGTTCGGCCCGCCACTCGGAACGACCGCACCGGAGTCCGTGAAGACCGTTTCGGGCACGACCGTGTGCTCGATCAGGCTCAGCAGCGCGGCCGCGAGACCGGTCAGGCTCGCGAGCAGCGTGAACTGCGTCGTGAGCGCCGGGAGATAGAGCCGCAGGCCGACCGCAACGACCGCTGCCCAGGCGGCGACGATCACGCCGGCGACCTGGAAGTCCAGGTCAAACGCCGTGGTGAGGGCGTAGCCGGCTGTCGCGACGTGGGCCACGGCGACCGCGAAGAGCACCCCGGCCGCTCGGCGCTCGCGGGCATCCCCCTGCGCCATGAACCTGCCGATCGCGATCAATGCGACCGCGACAAGCCCGTACCCGATGGCAAGGCCGACGCCGCCATCGGCATCGAAGCCGGCCGACTCTGCAATGAACAGGTCCAGCGCGCCGAGAAGGAACGCCCCGCCGAGGTAGGCGAACATCTCGACGATCGTGACCCCGGGCCCGACGATCTGGGCAATGGCCGACGGTCCGCCGCGGCGTTCCGTGACGGTTGTCTCGTCGACCGCTGCGGGCAATTCGGGCTGCGGCCGCTCCTCCTCGTCCGAGCGCAGGCGTAACGCCGTGCTCGGGTCGATGAGGCCGGCCGCCTCCCAGCCGGCGATGCGATCGAGGATCAACTGCATTGGACGGCCCCTCCGAGTGGTTTCTCCCGGAATGACGGTTGCCGGGCCGAAGTGTTGCGAACGTGCCGCGTAGCCCCTCGCTGCGCCTAGAGCAGTTCTCCGTGCGCCGAGGCCGTCGGCTCGCCCTCGCGCGGTCGCGGCTCCTCGCCCGGGCCGTACTCGGATGGCTCCTCCGGAGCCGCCTCGTCCTGGGCCACCTCGCCGGCCTGGAGCACGCGCAGCGGGGGTTGCGCCTGGCCTTCGATCGCGCCGACCCCGAACGGCACCCACTTCGACGGATCCTGCAGGCGGTGCTGCTCCGTGTTGCCGCGCGTGTGGACGTCTTCGAACCCGCGCGGCTCGATCCACATCTGCTCGCCCTGGAGCAGGCCGTGGACGCCTGACTGGCCCGGCTCTGGGCGGGTGTGCTGGCACGACGCGCAGGTCGCCTTGTCGTGCGACTTGTACTCGAGCGGCTCCTCGTAGGTCGTGATGTAGCCCTCGTAGTTGCGCAGCACGACCTTGTGGTCGGAGTAGCTGATCAGGTAGTTCGGCATGACCGGGATCTTGCCGCCGCCGCCGGGCGCGTCGATGACGTAGGTCGGAACCGCGTAGCCGGAGGTGTGCCCGCGCAGGCCCTCGATGATCTCGAGCCCCTTGCCGACCGGCGTCCGGAAGTGGCCCGAGCCCTCGACCAGGTCGCACTGGTAGAGGTAGTACGGCCGGATCCGGTTCTCGACCAGCTTGTGGACGAGGTCGCGCTGGATGTTCACGCAGTCGTTGACGCCGGCCAGGAGCACCGACTGGTTGCCCACCGGCAGGCCGGCCTTCGTCAGCCGGTCGACGGCGCGCGACACCTCGGGCGTGATCTCGTTGGCGTGGTTGAAGTGGAGGTTGATCCACAGCGGGTGGTACTTCTCGAGCATCTCGCACAGCTCGTCGTCGATCCGCTGGGGCAGGAAGACCGGCACGCGCGAGCCGATCCGGACGATCTCGATGTGCGGGATCTCGCGCAGCCCGCGGAGGATCGACTCGAAGAGCTTCGGGGCCAGCGTCAGGCCGTCACCGCCGGAGATCAGGACGTCGCGGACCTGCGGCGTCCGGCGCAGGTAGTCGAGCTGCGCCTCGTGGTCCTTGCGGTTGAAGTTCTGGGTCGGGTCGCCGACGATCCGGCTCCGCGTGCAGTAGCGGCAGTAGCTCGCGCACTGGGTCGTGACGAGCATCAGGACGCGGTCCGGGTAGCGGTGGACGAGGCCGGGCACCGGGGAGTGGCGGTCCTCGGCGAGCGAGTCCTCCATCATCGCGGTGAACGCCTGCTGCTCGCGCCCGAGCGGGATGACCTGGCGGCGGATCGGGTCGTCCGGGTCGTCAGGGTCGATCAGGCTGATGAAGTACGGCGTGATGTCGACCCGGAACTTGTCCGGCGCGGAGAGGCCGGCGCGCTCCTCGTCGGTCAGGTTGAGGATCCCCTCGATCTCCTCGAGGTCGTTGACGCGGTTGCTGAGCTGCCAGCGCCAGTCGTTCCACTTCTCGTCGGGGACGTCTTCGAAGGTCGGGGCGCGCCGGCTGACCGCCGGGCGGCCATCAGGGCCGAGTGCCTTCGCCGGGTCACGCCGGTTGACGAACGGGGTCTCTGCTGCGGCGCGCGCGGCGTCCTGGTGCGCGACCGCCGCCTTGATCTCCTGGGCGTCCACTCGTTCGATCGTCTCCCGTTCCGGCTGCCAGACGCATAAATCCTATGCAGTCTGCATGGTCACGGGATCATAGCGTGGCAGTTGGTCCGGGTCCACCGGACGGAGGTCCGGGCACGCGGCATGCACAGCAGGTCTACCAAACGGCCTGCTGGCAGGAAATCGGCCTCAATTGAGGCGATGGCGGCTCGATATCGGCGTGCGCATACCCACGGTGCATGGGAACGGCCATAGCGGGCCTTCGCCGGCACGAAATGCCGTTCGATAGACCTGTGAGGAATGCGGTGGTTGAGGGGGCGCTCCCACCCATGCACCTGGCGTTGGTAGTCCGCATCGATCGTTGTGATTGCAGCCCTGGCAATCGACGCTGTCACGGGCGTGCGAGCTCGTGCGATTCCGATTACGCCTGGTAATCAGGCCGCGATGGGTTGGCCGCTCGGGCCCGCTACTCCCCGATCACCGACCAGAGGAAGCCCATCATGATGAAGAAGCCCGTGAACATGGCGATCAGGCCGATGCCGCCGTAGGGCGAGTTCGCGCCGATGTGGGGCACGAGCTGAAGGCCGATCCCGAACACGACCGCCCACACCAGGAACAGGAAGCCGAACACGAACTTGCCGTTCGGACCCGTGATGCGGCGGACCCAGTTCTCGCGCCGCTCGGCCGACATCGCGGCCTTCAGGAAGATCACGATCATGAGCAGCGTGATCCCGATCGAGATGCCGAACTCGATCGGCCGCGCGAAGATGATCGTGAAGAGCTGCACCGCGGGCCTCGATGCGAGGGGTCGGATGGACGGGCTGATGCTAGCAGATGGCACCGGCCCGATCCGCGACTCGCGGGTACGCTGACGGGGTGACCCTCTTCGATCGACTGGGCCGGTTCGTCGTGCGCCGCAGGTGGTGGGTCGTCGGCGCGTGGGCCCTCGTCCTGCTCGCCGCGCTGCCGTTCGCGCCACGGGCGCCGAGCGTCCTGTCGGCCGGTGGGTTCATCCTCGACGATCTCGAATCGGCGCGCGCGAAGGCCCTCCTCGAGAAGGAGCTCGGGGTGCCGCCGTCGGCCCTCGTCGTGGTCTTCCACAGCGACACGCTCGAGGCGGGCACGCCGGCCTTCGAGCTCGCCGCGGCGCAGGCCATGCGCGACATCCCCGACGCTCCCCACGTCGCCGGCGTCCTGTCGCACGTGGTCGCACCACGCCAGGTGTCGGACGACGGCCACACCGCATACGACGTCGTGCTGCTCGACCTGCCGCCCGACGACTCCCCGGACGCCGTCCCGATCCTCGAGGAACGGCTCGGGTCGGCACCCGGGCTGGAGGTGGCGCTGGCCGGCGGACCGGCGTTCTACGGCGATGTCCAGCGCGTCTCGGAAGAGGACCTGCGTCGAAGCGAGGTGATCTCGCTGCCGCTCGCGGCGATCGCCCTGCTCCTGGTGTTCGGCTCGCTCGTGGCGGCCGGCGTCCCGCTCGCGGTCGGCGGGGCGGCCGTGCTGGTCGCGCTCGCCGCGATCTTCGTGGTCGCGTCGTTCATGCCGATGAGCGTGTTCGTGCTCAATCTCGCGACGCTGCTGGGATTGGGGCTCGGCGTCGACTACTCGCTGCTCATGACGAGCCGCTTCCGCGAGGAGCTGGCCGCGCGCGGCGGCCGGGAGGAGGACGTGCCGGATGCGGTCCGGGCGACGGTCGCGACGGCGGGGAGGGCGGTGTTCTTCTCCGGCCTGACGGTGCTGCTCGGCCTGCTCGGGCTCGTCCTGTTCGAGTTCATGATCCTGCGCTCGGTCGGGATCGCCGGCGCGATCGTCGTGGGTCTTGCGGTCTCCGCGGCGCTGACCCTCATGCCCGCCTTGCTGGCGATCGTCGGCACCCGGATCGACCGATTCGCGATCCGTCGGGTGGCGGTCGGCGCGCCCACGGACGGGCGCTGGGCGGCCCTCGCCCGCGCGGTCATGCGCCGCCCGGTCGCCGTGCTGATCCCGACGCTCGCGTTGCTGCTCCTGCTCGGCGCCCCGTTCCTCCACGTCCGCTTCAACGCCCCGGACGCGGCGATCCTGCCGGCCGATGTCCCGTCCCGGGCCTCGTTCGATCTCCTGCGCCGCGAGTTCGGCGAAGGCGAGTTCGCGCCGCTCGCGCTCGCGATCCGGACGGATGGCCCGGCGACGAGCCCCGCCAACCTCGCCGAGCTCTACGACTACTCGCGACGGATCGCGTCGGATGAGCGCGTCCGCCGCGTGACCGGCCTCGTCGACGTCGACCCTCGGCTGACCCTGCAGCAGTACCAGCTGCTGTACGGAGACCCGAAGGGTCCGCGCGACCGGTTCGTCCAGGAGGCGCTCGCCGCGACGACCAAGGACGATCTGACGACGTTTACGCTGTATACGCCATATGGCCCGAACCGCGCGGAGGCTCGGGCGCTCGTCGCCGACCTCCGGCGAGATGGATCCGCTCTGGCGCCACCGGCCGGCATGACGGTGCTCGTCGGTGGCGGCGCCGCCGACGTCGACGACGTCGTGAGCCGGGTGAGCGCGGACTTCCCGCGGACCGCGCTGTTCATCCTCGTCACGACCTACGCGGTGCTGTTCATGCTCCTGCGCTCGGTGATCCTGCCGCTCAAGGCGCTGGCCATGAACACGTTGTCGATCGTGGCGTCGTTCGGGGCGCTCGTGTGGATCTTCCAGGACGGCAACCTGTCGGCGCCGCTCGGGTTCGAGCCGCTCGGGTTCGTCGAGACTACCCAGCCGGTGATCCTCTTCTGCGTCCTGTTCGGGCTGTCGATGGACTACGAGGTGTTCCTGCTGTCGCGCATGAAGGAGGTCTGGGACCGGACCGGCGACAACGCCGAGGCCGTCGCCCGTGGCCTCGAGCGGAGCGGCCGGATCGTCTCGTCGGCGGCGCTGATCGTGGTCGTCGTCGCTTCGTCGTTCGCGTTCGCCGACATCGTGCTCATCAAGGCGCTCGGCATCGGCGTGGCCGTGGCGGTCGCCCTCGACGCGACCGTGGTCCGCGCGCTGCTCGTGCCGGCCACGATGAAATTGCTCGGAAAGTGGAACTGGTGGATGCCGGCCCGCCTCGAACGCATCGTCGGCTCACGGCTGCCCGCATCCGAGGCCGAGATCGAGGCGGCGCTCCGATGAGGGCGGCGCCGACGCCTGCTCGTCGTGGCGACGCTCCTGCTGGTCGTAGCCTGCTCCGGTCCCATCCTCGCCAACCCGCCGGCCCAGCAGCCAATCGCGCTGGCGCCGACCGAACCACCGATCGCCGTCGCGGATCCACTCCCCGTGGAGCTGCCACGGGACGACGGCCCGCACGACCGCCTCACCGAGTGGTGGTACTACACCGGACACCTGCGCGATGACGACGGTGGCCGGTGGGGTTTCGAGTACGTCATCTTCCGCGCCGAGCGTGGCGGCTTCCCGGTGTCGTGGGCGTCGCACCTCGCGCTGACCGATGAGACGGCCGACACGTTCCATTACGCCCAGCGCGCCGAGATCGGCCCGCAGGTCGACGATTCGCCCGTCGACGACAGCGGCGAGCCCACCGGCTTCGATCTCGCGATCGTCGGGGCGGATCCCGAACGACCGGAGACGTTCAAGCAGCCGCCGTGGACCATGGCCGGCGCGGACGGCACCGACCGACTCGCCGCGACCCTCTCGGCCGCCGAAGCGAAAGCAGCCAACCTCGACGGCCTGACCCTCCAGCTCGACCTCGCCGCGACGAAGCAGCCCGCGCTCCACGACACGGACGGCTGGATCGACTTCGGGCCGGCAGGCGGCTCGTACTACTACTCGCGCACCGCGATGACCGCGTCGGGCTCGCTCGTCATCGCCGAGCGGACGCTCGATGTCGAGGGGACTGCGTGGTTCGACCACCAGTGGGGCGACTTCATCTCGGTTGGCGGTGGCGGCTGGGACTGGTTCGCGGTCAATCTCGATGACGGCACGGATCTCACGCTGTCGCTCGTGCGCGACGCGGATGGCAGTTACCCGCTGGTGTACGGCACGCTCGTCGACGCCGACGGGCGGAGCCGGCACCTGCCACCCGATGCGTTCGTGGTGGAAGTCACGGACGAATGGACGAGCCCGCGGACCGGAGCGACGTACCCGGCCGGCTGGCGGGTGAGCGTTCCGGGCGAGGAACTCGAGATCGAGCTCGAACCGAGCGTCGCCGACCAGGAGCTCGACACGCGTGCGACGACCGGCGTCATCTACTGGGAGGGGTCGCAGGACGTCCGCGCAACCCGAGGCGACGCGACGCTCGGCGGAGAGGGCTATGTCGAGCTGACCGGCTACGCCGGGGTCCTGGCCGGACGCTGACCGCGGACCAGCGGCCCGCTCGAAGGCCTTGCGGCCGATCCGGGTAATACTGCGGCCATGCGCCTCGAACTGACGCGGCGCGGCGACTATGCCGTCCGGGCCATGCTCTCGCTCGCCGCCCACGACGGCAACGGGTGGCTCAGCGTCGCGCGCATCAGTGCCGCGATGGACATCCCCGAGCGGTTCCTGCCGCGCGTGATGACCGACCTCGTCCGATCCGGGCTCGTCGAGGGGCACCTGGGTCGGACCGGCGGCTACCGGCTCGCCCGGCCGGCGGCGTCGATCTCGCTGCTCGAGGTGATCCAGGCGGTTGAACCCGACGACGGCCAGCGGAGGTGCGTCCTCCGCGGCGGCCCGTGCGGCAAGGACGGGACCTGCGCGGTCCATGGCGTCTTCACCGACGCCCGGACCGCGATGCTCGACCGGCTCTCGACGGCGCGCCTGGCCGACCTGAAGCTCGCCGACTGACGCCCTGCGCCCGGTCCTGACCAAAAAGGGCCGAATGGCACATCCCCGCGGCGTGTCCTCGGTGCATTCTCGTACTGGTTTAGTACGAGTTCTTCCAACCACCGAGGTCCTCATCACATGCGTTCCCGATACCTCCTCCCCGTCATGTTCCTGGTCGTCGCGGCGCTCCTCGCCGGATGCAGCTCAGCGAAGGCACCGACCTGGACCTATGCCCCGAACGGCGACGGCGGCGAGCAGGTCGCCTCGGCAACCGCCGCCCCGGCAGCGGGCGATCCGCCGCCCCGGCAGCGGCCGCGGCCGGTGGCACGCTCGAGATCACTGCTTTCGACCTCGGCTTCGAGCCCGCCCAGCTGACCGTCCCGGCGCCCGGCAGCTACGAGGTCGCAGCTGACGAACACCGGGAGCATCCCCCACGACATCACCTTCCCCGGCGGCGAGGTCGGCCACGGCCAACGGCGGGGAGACGGCGACAGTCGACGTCGAAGTCCCGGCCGAGGGTCTCACGTTCATCTGCTCGATCCCGGGCCATGAGCAGGCCGGCATGACGGGCGCGGTCAGCGTCGAGGGCGGCGCGGCCCCCAGCGAGGCGCCCGCGGCCGAGGCGACGACCACGGCGGCCCGACGGCCGAGACCGCCGTCGCGGCCGACCCGAACGCCCCGACAGCCGGTCACCTACGATCCGACCGCGCCAACGCTGCCTCGAGGGCGACGGTCCACGACATCGACCTGGTCATCGACCGAGCGGGAGATGACCGTCGCCGAGGGCTTCGTCCAGAAGGTGTGGACGTTCGGCGACACGGTGCCGGGCCCGGTGATGCGGGTCAAGGTCGGCGACACGATCCGCGTCAACCTGACGAACGCCAGCCGACAGCCAGACTGTCGCACTCGCTCGACTTCCACTCGAGCCAGGTCGCCTGGAACGACGAGATGACCTCGATCGACGCCGGGCGAGGAGAAGATCTACGAGTGGACCGCGGACTACGCCGGCGTGTGGATGTACCACTGCGGCACCAGCCCGGCCCTCCACCACATCGCCAACGGCATGTACGGCATGGTCATCGTCGAGCCCGAGGAAGGCCTGCCGCCCGTCGACAACGAGTTCGCGATCGTCCAGTCCGAGTGGTACCTCGGCGAGCAGGGTCAGCCCGCCGACCTCAACAAGGCCATGGCCGCGGCGCCCGCTCCCGACTTCGTCCTCTTCAACGGCGTCGCCAACCAGTACGTCGACGCGCCGATCCAGGTCGGCACCGGCGAGTCGGTCCGGGTCTTCGTGCTGAACGCCGGACCGTCGATCGACAGCTCCTACCACGTCGTCGGCACGATCTTCGACACGGTGATCAAGGAAGGTGTCTGGCTCAAGAAGGGCAACGAGGGCAACTGGGGCGCCCAGGCCGTGGACCTCGCCCCCGCTCAGGGCGCGATGGTCGAGTTCACGACCGCCGAAGACGGCCTGTACCCGATGGTCACGCACGCATTCAACTTCGTTGGGCGTGGCGCGCTCGGCCTCTTCCAGGCCGGCGACGGCGACCCGCTCAACTGATGGGAGCGGCACCCCCAGGCCGCTCCCCGGTCACCCGCGCAGGCCCCCGAGGAGGGGGCCTGCCGCGGTGGCAACCGGCCGCCGCGCGCCTCAGGCGATCCGCGTCGCTCCGTCCGGCGGCGGTTGACGGATCCAGATCACGAACGCGATCACGAAGCGCAGGATCAGCGACAGGCCGTATGCGGTGCACCACACACAGACGGCCCTGATCACGTTCACCTGCAGGTAGAGGAAGTACACCTCGAACAGGACGCCGGCGAGCGACAGGCCGTAGTGGGCCAGCAGCAAGCCGTAGAGATCGGTGCGCCACCACGCGAGCGCACAGGTCAGCAGCACCAGCGACAGGATGACCCCGAAGACGGCGACCGGCACGCCGCCGATCCGGCTGTATTCGCTGAGTGCCACCTCCTCGCAGCCCTTGAGCGGGCCGCACGACGGCACACCGCCGCCCACCTCCGACGACCGCCAGGTACGTCGCGATCAGCAGGCCCGTGACGTCGAGCGCAGCGAGGATGAGCCCGGGGTGGATCCCGAGGATCGGCCGCGCCGGGACGCGCTGCGTCAGGATGCTCACGAGGCGGTCGCAGCGTCGATCTCCGCCTGGATGAGCGGGCCGAGCTCAGCGTACGAGTTGACCGTCACCTGCTCACCATTGATCACGAATGTGGGCGTCGACTGGATGCCTGCGGCGAAGGCTTGCGCCGTCCGCGCCTCGATCGCCCCCCGGATCTGCGGGATCGTCGAGGCACGCCGTGAACGCGTCCGGTTCGAGACCGACCCGCTTCGCCATCGCGGCGAGGCGGTCGCGGCTGAAGGCCCCGTTCGTTCTCGCCCGACTGGTTCCAGACGAGGTAGTCGGCGAACGTCCAGTACTTGCCTGCGGGCGCGGCACATGCGGCTGCCGCAGCGGCGTCGAGCGACTCGTCGGGGGAACCGGTGCCGAGGAAGGCGATGGCCCGTTCCTCGATCCGGAGCTGGCCCGCGGCGACATACGTCCGCACGAGGCCGGGCAGCGTCTCGCGGGCGAACCTCCCGCACCACGGGCACTGGTAGTCGGCGTAGACCTCGAGCACGACCGGGGCGTCCGCGGGCCCGATGGCCTCGCCGTCCGCGTACTCGTTGATGCCGGTCGCCGGCGGTTGGACGATCGAGATCGTCGCCGGCGCGCCGCCCGAACTCGAGGTGGCGATCAGGACCGCGAGGACGCCCGCCATCAGCAGGAAGGCGGCTGCAGTGACGATCACGAGCGGCGAGCGCCAGACCGAACGAGGCACGGTCGTCGGTCCCGGGCGCGGGCGCGAAGCGGTGGATCGGCGCTCCAGGGCGCGACGCTCCCGCCGCGACAGGTGCGGAGTAGACGGGGTGCTCACGGCGGCGGCTCCTGCTGGTCGAAGGACGCGAGCGCGGAGCGCTCGACGACGAGGCGCAGTACGCCCGGGATCAGGTTCGGCTCGCAGCCGCCTGCCGCCGAGGGCCGGACCGCCCGATTCGGATGTGACATCCAGCCCGGGCGCACCAGCACGCAGGCCCCCTCGATTGAGACACAGTCTCGACATGAAGGGCTCCGCTGGTAGGCTTCGAGCATGCTCGACCCTGCGACGATCACCGCCTCCTTCGAACGCGCCGGCTACCGGCTCACCGAACCGAGGCGCGCCGTCGCCGCGTTGATCGCCGAGCACGAGGGCCACTTCACGGCGGCCGATCTCGTCGCCCATGCACGAGCGCGCCGGCTTGGGCTTGGACGAGCAACGGTCTTCCGCTCCCTCGAGGTGCTCGCCGAACTGGGCTCGATCGAACGCATCGACCTCCCGACGCGCGAGCACGCGTACGTCGTCTGCGAGCCGCTGCACCACCATCACGTCGTCTGCTCCCGCTGCGGCCGCGTCGCCGACATCGCCGATGAGGGCCTGCGGACCGTCGTGAACGAGGTCGCGCGGCGGACTGGCTACCGCGTGGACGAGCACCGCCTCGAGCTCTTCGGCCTGTGCCCCGCCTGCCAGGCCGCCGAACCGACGCCACTCCGCCACAGCGCCTGAGGACGAGGCGGGCGTCATGCGAATCCCACGCCCAGCGTTGAGACTCGATATCACTCGCTGGACCTCGGCTGTCCTGATCGCCGGGATCGTGGTGGCGGGCTGCTCAGCCGCGGACGACGCTGCGGGCGGATCGCGGGGGCCGACGCCCGCGCCGGATGCCATCGACGTGGTGGTCACCACGACCGTTCTCGCCGACCTCGTCCGCCAGGTCGGCGGGTCACAGGTGAACGCCACGAGCCTCGTGCCGCCCGGTGGGGAGGTCCACACCTTCGATCCGACGCCGGCCGACATCGCCCGCGTCGCCGATGCGGACCTGGTTGTCACGAACGGGCTCGGACTCGACGACTGGGTGGCAGACCTTGCCCGCGACAGCGGCTCGCGGGCGCCAATCGTCGCGCTCGGCGACGGCCACGCCGGGACTGTCAACCCGCACCTCTGGATGGACGTCGGCAACGCCATCGCGTACGTGGAGCGGATCGGCGAGCAGCTTGCCGCCGTCGACCCCGCGCACGCGAGCGTGTATGAGGCCGGCGCCACGTCCTACGGCGAGCGCCTGGCCGCCCTGGACGACTCGGCACGCCAGCAGATCGGGGCGATCCCGGCGGAGCGCCGGAAGGTCGTCTCCTTCCACGACGCCTTCCCCTACTTCGCCGAGGCGTACGGCCTCGAGATCGTCGGGACGGTGATCGACGCCCCGGGGCAGGATCCGAGCGCCGGCGAGATCGCCGACCTCATCGACGGGATCCGGGCGTCCGGAGCGACGGCCCTGTTCGGCGAGGCGCAGTTCAATCCGCAGCTCGCCGAGACGATCGCCGACGAGGCGGGCATCGCGGTGGTGACGGACCTCTACACCGACTCGCTCGGTGGGCCGCCCGCCGACACGTACGAGGGGATGATCCGCTGGGACGTGGAACGCGTCGCGGAAGCGCTCCAGCCATGACCGCTCCGTTCGACCCGCACGAGCACCCCCACCGCCATCCGGACGAGCGGCAGCTGCCGTCGCTGGAGGACCGTGCCGTCGCCGATCCCGAGCACGCGCGATCGCACGCCTCGGTGTGGCTCACGGGCGTCACGGCCGGCTACGACCAGCGCGCCGCACTCGAAACGGTGGACCTCGCCGTCGAACCCGGCACGCTCCTCGCGATCGTCGGTCCGAACGGCGCCGGCAAGAGCACGCTCCTCAAGCTGATGGCCGGGCTGCTGCAGCCATGGGCGGGCCGGATCGAGGTCCTCGGCGAACCGCCCGGACGGCAGGCACGCCGGATCGCCTACGTGCCGCAGGCCGAGCTCGTCGACTGGGCGTTCCCGGTGACGGTCGGCGACGTCGTGATGATGGGTCGCTATCCCGCGCTCGGGCCGCTGCGCCGCCCCGGGCAGGAGGATCGCGCGGCCGTCAGCAGGGCGCTCGAGCAGGTCGGGATGGCCGAGCACCGCGGCGTGCAGATCGGTCAGCTGTCGGGCGGCCAGCGGCGGCGCGTGTTCCTCGCCCGTGCGCTCGCCGCGGACCCCGACCTCTACCTGCTCGACGAGCCCGTGACCGGGGTCGACCCGACGACGCAGGAGGAGCTCATGGACCTCCTCGAGGCCGAAGCCCGCCGCGGCAAGACGGTCATCGCCACGACGCACGACCTCGCCTGCGCCGCACAGCGCTTCCAGAAGGTGGCGACCGTGAACCGCCGGATCGTCGCCCATGGCCCGGCCAGCCTCGTGCTCGATCCGAACGTGCTCGCCGCGACATACGGCGGGCACCTGCTGGTCCTCGGCGGCCAGGCGGTGGTGCTCGACGACGCCCACCACCACGACCAGGCCTCCGGTCGCGAGCCGCACTTCCACGAGGACGGCCGCCGATGATCGACGCGCTGCTCGATCCGCTCGGCTACGACTTCTTCGTCCGCGCCCTGCTCGCCGCGGTCGTGGTCGGCACCGTGTGCGCGGTGGTCGGCACGTTCGTCGTGCTGCGCGGGATCGCGTTCATCGGCGACGCGGTCGCGCACGCGTCGTTCCCCGGCGTCGTGGCGGCGTACCTGCTGGCGATCCCGTTCTACCTGGGGGCCGCGGTCGCGGCGGTCGCGACAGCCCTCGCGATCGGCTACGTGACGCGCCGGGCGCGCATCCGCGCCGACACCGCGATCGGGGTGCTGTTCGCGGGGACGTTCGCGTTCGGCGTGTTCCTGTACAGCACGATCGAGGGTACGTCGCCGACCTGTTCAGCTTCCTGTTCGGCTACCTGCTGTCGATCGACCTGAGCGACCTGATCGCGCTCACTGCCCTGGGCGGCGTCGTGCTGCTGATCGTCGGCGTGTTCTGGAAGGAGCTGCTGTACGCGACGTTCGACCCGCAGGGCGCCGCGGCTTCGGGCCTGCGCGTCGCCTGGCTCGAGTACCTGTTCCTCGCGCTGGTGGCGCTGACGATCGTGATCAGCCTGCAGGCGGTCGGGATCATCCTGGTCGTTGCGATGCTGGTCACGCCGGCGGCGGCCGCCCAGCTGCTGACGGTCCGCTTCGGCTCGTTGATGGCGCTCGCGATCGTGCTCGCCGTGGCCAGCTCGGTCGCCGGCCTGTACCTGTCGTTCTGGCTGGACGTGGCGAGCGGGGCGACGATCGTCCTCGTCCAGACCGCCGTCTTCCTGCTGGTCCTGGCCGTGTCGCCGCGAACCCGCCTGCTGGCACGTCGACGCCGCAGTGCGCCGGAGGCGCCCGCACCGTAGTCCGCGAGGCCTGAAACCTTTCGGGCATCCCGTGTCTCACTGAAGCAAGGGCGTCCCGCGCTTCGGAGGCATCGATGCAAATTCGACCGATTGCCGCCGCATCGGGCGGCGTCCCGCGAACGGGACAAGCGGCGGGCGGCGGACGCTTGACAATCCGCACCGTCGCCGTGCTTGCAGCGCTGATCGGGCTTGTCCTGGTCTACGCGACCGACCAGATCGTGCCGGCGGGGACCGACCGCCAGGCGCAGCTCCGGCTGTGGCTGGCTGCCAGGTCGGCGGGCATCGTGGCGTACCTGTTGCTCACGTTCCAGGTGACCCTGGGCCTGCTTCTGAGCCATCCCACGAACAAGTCGACGTGGAAGCTGTCGAAGGTCCTCTTCCCCTGGCATGACCAGCTCTGGGTCTTCATCGCCGCGTTCGTCGGCGCGCATGTCGTGGCGATCGTGCTCGATCCGTACGCTCGTGTGGGCCTTGGCGGCGCGCTCATCCCGGGACTGTCCGAGTACCGCAACGTCCCGGTCGCGATCGGCACGCTCGCGCTCTACGCGTTCCTCGTGACCACGCTGACCGCCCGCTACACACGGTTGCTCCCGCGCGGCATGTGGCTGGTCCTGCACCGACTCGCGCTGGTCGTGCTCGCTCTGGCATGGGCTCACGGAGTCCTGGCCGGCTCGGACAGCGGGGCACTCGAGCCGCTCTACATCTCGACCGGGCTGGTCGTCCTGCTGGCCGCCGTTTATCGCTACTGGATCGTCCGCCAGCGCCGCGCGGCGCCCGGCCTGCACTCGGAGGTCGCATCACGATGACCCGCACCGCCATCGTCGTTCGGCGCTCGACTACCCTCGTCGCCGTCATCCTCGTTGTCGCCCTTGGACTCCTCGCCATCAGGGTTGCTGCCGCCTGGACCGCCAGCGCGGCGCCGCTCGAAGTAGCTCCGGTCTCGGTCGAGACGCTCCAGGCGCAGCTCGATGCCGAGCGCTCGCATTCGGCACAGTTGTCGTCGGAGCTCAATCGTCTGATGTCGCAGTCGGTGGAGCTCAACGCGGCCCTCGATGCGGCCGGTGCGCAGATCGCGGAAGACGCGGACCACGCTGGCGAGCTGTCGAAGGATCTCGTCGCCGCCAAGAAGAAGCTCAGGTCCCTGGAGAAGTCCATCCGGGCGGCCCGTGCCGCGCTCGCCAGGCAGCCGGCCGTGACCGTGACGACCGTCGCGACCACGCAGACCGCCAGCGCGAGCGGCGGCGGCGAACACGAGGACGAGGACCACGAGGATGAAGAGGAGCACGACGATGACTGAGCGGAGAGGGCCGGCGCGCCTCGCCGCGCTCGTCGGCACTTCCGGTGCCCTGTACGCGATTGCGCTCGGTACCGTCGCGACCCTTCAGGCCCAGGCGGACGCCGCGACGACGGCGCGACGGGAGCCGACGGTCCGTGCGATCGAGGATATCGCCGCCGGGAACGCCCGGCTGGAATCGGTCCTTCGAGGGCACGCCGATCGCTACGGAGTCCTCCTCGACTCGTATGACCGACTCACGGCCGACCTCGACGCGCTCAACGGCTCGGTGGGCGTGCTCGGCGAGGCCGTCGCCGAGGTGAATGGCCGGGCGGCAGCACTGCCGGCGGGCGTCAGCATGCCGCGCCTGACCCGGCCGGCGACGGTCCAGGTGACGAGGACGGTGGTCCACGCCACCACCGGGGCGTCGGGGGGATGACGGGGGAGGCGGCAGTCGCCTGGCCCCCGCTCCGCACGTACGAGGGGCGGGCCATGGGCTCGCCACTGCGGCTCACCGTGCCGGACCTGCCCGACGAGACGGGCGGTGCGGACGCCTGGCAGCTCGTCATCGATGAATTCGAGGCAGCCGAAACGGCACTGTCGCGCTTCCGCGATTCCAGCGAGCTCACGCGCCTCAACCGACGGGCCGGCTCAGGTCAGGCAATCGTGCTGTCAAGGCGGCTCCGAATTGCCCTTGTCGCTGCCGAGCGGGCGCGTCGTGTCACGGAAGGGCGGTTCGATCCACGGGTTCTCGACGACCTTGACCGGCTGGGCTATCGCGGAGCGCCGCTCGACGTGGAACCGGTGCCCGCTGGTCGCGCCGAACCGTCGGGTCCGACCGTGCGCCACGTGGGGCGTACCGCCCTGGTCGTGGATGACCGGATCGATCTCGGCGGGATCGGCAAGGGCTTGACCCTGCGCTGGGCGGCGGCACGACTCGAGCGCAACGGCTGCGCGACGTTTCTGCTTGAAGCCGGCGGCGACCTCGTGTCGCGCGGACGGCCCCCGGATGCCGAGTCGTGGGTGGCCGGGATCGAAGATCCGGCCGGCGGCGCCGGTCACCTCGCGGCCATCGCCTGCCGCGCCGGGAGCGACGCGGTGGCGACATCGTCGATGCGGATCAACCAGTGGCGGATCGACGGCCGGGACGTCCATCACCTGCTCGATCCCGCGACGGGCGAGCCCGGTGGAAGTGGGCTCCTCTCGGTGACGGTGGCGGGGCACGACCCTGCCTGGGCCGAGGTCTGGTCGAAAGTGCTGTTCCTCGCCGGTTCCGGCGCCATCGCCGCAGAGGCACGCACCCGAGGCATCGCGGCCTGGTGGGTCGATGCGTCAGGGTTGCTGGCGATGACACCGGCAGCCCGATCGAAGACGGCCTGGGTGGCCGGCGAGGGCTGATCGGCGAGCGCCCGGGTCAGCCCGGCGCTGCCTGGGTGGTTGGCCGCTCGAGGCGGTCGGCGAGGTTGTGCAGCATGGCGGCGAGGGCGGCACGGACCGACCGTCGATTCGATGTCGTGGCCAGCCGGCGGGGTCGGTTCGGACTGCTCCGAGCGCACCGCTTCGAGGCCGATCAGCAAGGTTCCAAGGGCTCCGGGATCGAACATTGGTGGTGTCTCCTTTGGGTTCGTGGTCGTGGCACCACCTTGGTCGCGGACTGCCGCCGCGTCCAACACCTGGCATCCGGGCATTAACATCCACGCTGCGTGAATGAGGACACTCCTCCGGTCGGCGGCGAACTCGACATCCGGTTGCTCCGGTATTTCGTCGCGGTCGCCGAGGACCTCCACTTCACGACCGCGGCAACGCGGCTGTTCGTTGCCCAGCAGGCCCTCAGCCGGGACATCCGGAAGCTGGAGCGGCGGATCGGGCGCCCGCTGTTCACGCGAACCACGCGCCGCGTGACGCTCACGGCGGACGGCGAGCGGCTGCTCGGGCCGGCGCGCGAGCTGGTCGCGCTCCACGATCGGATCTGGCTCGAGATGCGCGCGCCGGGCCAGCACCCGGTGGTCGTCGACCTGCTCAGCGAAGGGCGCCTGACGGGGCCTCGGATCCTCGATCGGGCACGGGCCGACATCCCGGACGTCGAGTTCCGCGGCCGCTACGGTGGTGGCGTCGGCAGCGCGCTCGATCGCCTGCGGCTCGGCGAGGTGGACGTCGTCCTCGGGCGCGCGGCGTGGGTCGACCAGCGTCCGATCGACGACCTCGAGGTGCGGCTGATCCGGTTGGAACCGCTGGCGGTGCTGCTCCCGGCCGACCACCCGCTCGCGGCCCTGCCCGCCGTGCCGCTGGCCGCGTTGCGCGGGCAGGTCGTGGATGCCAACCCGGCGGACACGCGTGCGCTCGAATGGGCCGACCTCGTGCGCCAGTTCCTCGCGCTCACCGGTGCCCGGTCGACGCCGCCCCACGTGCCGGCGATCGGGCTCGAGGAGCAGGGCTACCACCTCGTCCGCCAGGGCCTCCCGATCCTGACCGCCGTGGACCACGTGGAGGTCCCGGGTGGGGTCGTGCGGGCGCTCGTCGATCCGGTCCCGCTCTACCCGTGGTCGCTGATCCGCCGCCGGGAGCCCCACGGTCGCGGCAGCGACACGCTCCTGGCTGCCGCGGCGGAGCTGGCGGTGTCCGAGGGCTGGCTGCTCCCCGCCGATCTGGCGGGCGGCGACTACTGGCTGCCCGAGCCCGAGGCCGGAACCCTCGTCAGCCGGTGACGAACTCCGCGCCGTCGGCGCGGATGATGTTGCCGCTCACCCAGTCGGAGTCGGTCGAGGAGAGCGTGACGATGGCATCGGCCACGTCCTCCGTCGTCGTCAGCCGGCCGTGGGCGTTGCGGGCCAGGGTGATCTCGACCATCCGCGCGGCCTCGGGGATCTTGCGCAGCGCGGGCGTGTCGGTCACGCCGGCCTGGAGCGCGTTGATCGCGATGCCCGTGTCGAGCCGGGCCAGCTCCATGGCGAGCTGGCGGACGTGGGATTCGAGGGCGGCCTTCGCCGACGACACGACGCCGTAGGACGGCACGACCCGCGCGGAGCCTTCCGAGGTCATCGCGTAGACCTTCGAGCCGCGCTCGAGGAACCCGCCGCGATACAGGTCCTGGACCCAGTAGACGAGGCTGTTGGCCATCACGTCCTGGGTCATCTCCATCTTCTTGCGGTCGACCGCGGCCTTGGGGTCGTCGCTGATGAACGGGACGAGCGAGCCGAATGCGAGCGAGTGCATGACGACGCGCACGTAGGGGTGTCTGCCCTCCGCCTCGGAGCGGTCGAACCGCTCGCGAAGCGTCGCCAGCGCCGACGCACGCTTCTCGTCGTCGGCGGCGTTCATGTTGATGTAGATGGCCTCGCTGCCGGCCGCCTCGATCCCGGCCTTGACCTCGTCGACGTGCTGCAGGCCGGCACGGAAGTCGAGGTGGATGCCACAGATCCTGTAGCCGGCGCGCGCGAGCGCGAGCGCGGTGGCTTCGCCCATCCCGCTGGAGGCGCCGAGAATCAGCGCCCAGCGCTCGCGGTCATCCGTCATCGAAGGGGCCTCCAGGGTGGGCTCGGGCAGATCGGGGGCGAGTCTAGCAGTCGCCCCGGGCCCCTCCCGGCGACACGCGTGCACCGCTGCACGCGTCTGGATCGGCTAGGGCGCCGTGGGCGCAGGCTCGAGCTCGTTGCCGACCTCGTCGAGGATGACGCCGGGTGCCATCGGCGCCGGGGTGGCGCCGCCGCCGCCGTTGAACTCGACGACCTGCTCGGGTGGCGGCGGGACGAGGGCGAACTCGACGTCGTGATTGCTGAGCGTCGCACTCAGGTCGACCGACTGGTTGTCGATGGCGATCGATGTGCTCAGCGACATGAGACGCCGCGTGGCCTCGTCGACCAGCACGTCGAGCGTGATCTCCGGAACTGCCGGGTCGACAGGCCCGAGCTCCCCGCCGGGTGGCGCGCCGAGGAGGGCGCCGTTGATGGCTCGCCAGGTGAGGTCGGGGGCGATGGTCAGCGTCACGTGGTAGCACTGGCTGTCGCCACACGTCTTCATCCCCTCGAGCTTCGCGGTCAAGCCCGGGTCACTGAGCAGCGCCCTGAGGGCGACCGCGATGGCCGGCGTGGCCGGGATACCGCTCCGCGGGTCGCTGCCCGCATCGATCGGGATGCGCTGCCAGCGGTCGTCGCCCGTCCCGCCCGGGGCGGCATCCTGCCCGCGCGTGAAGATGTCGGTGCCGGCGAGGAGGATCTCGGTACGTTGCGGCAAGCCCATCCCGCCTGCCAGGTCGACGGCGGCATGGAACTCGCGTTGCGCGACGTTCAGGTCACCTTCGAGCGTGTAGCGCTGCGATTCGCCGGTGACCTCCTGGGCGGCCTCGAGGCGCGCGTGGACGAACTCGAGCTCGGCGGTGGTCCGCAGCGCCTCCTCGAGGATCTCCTTCGGATCGTCCAGGCGAGGCAGTGCCTCCGCGGTCGAGTCGCCGCAGGCGGCAAGGAGCACGGCGAGGAGGATGGCGGGCAGCAGGAAGACGCGGCGGAAGGTCATGTGCGGCGCTCACGCTAGCAGGTTCGTCTGAATCCGCCGTCTCGCGACGATCGTGACCATTGGCACGGGCGCGGACTTGCGTGCGTGGCGGAAACTCGGGAGCCATGGACACCGGCACGCTCGTCGCGGTCCTGCTGCCGTTGATCATCCTGCAGGTCGTCCTGCTGGTGGCCGCCCTGTACGACCTGACGCGGCCGAACCGGCGCGTGCGCGGGGACAGCAAGGTCGTGTGGGCGCTGATCATCATCTTCGTGGCGACGATCGGCCCGATCCTGTACTTCCTCGCCGGCCGCGAGCCGGAGTGACGGTCGCGATGGACGCTCCTCCTGCCGGCGGCGCGCCGGTCACGATCCGCGACCTCACGAAGCGCTACGGCGGGGCCAACGGCGTCCTCGCGCTCGACGGGCTGAATCTCGACGTGCCGGCGGGTTCGGTGTTCGGTCTGCTCGGGCCGAACGGGGCCGGCAAGACCACGACGCTGCGGCTGCTCGTCGGACTCGCCCGCCCGAGCCGCGGCACGGTCGTCATCGACGACGGCCGGATCGATCCCGCCCGGCCGGACCGGAGGCTCGGCATCGGCGTGCTCGACCAGGACCCGCGCTACTACGGCTGGATGCGCGGCCGCGAGCTGGTCGAGATGGTCGCGCGGCTGCACGGCCGCTCCCCGAGCGACGCGCGCGAGCGCGCGGCCGAGGTGCTCGAGCGGGTCGGGCTGTCCGACGCGGCGAACCGGCGGATCGGCGGGTACTCGGGCGGGATGCGCCAGCGGCTCGGGATCGCCCAGGCCCTCGTCGACCGGCCGCGGCTCCTCGTCCTCGACGAGCCGGTCAGCTCGCTCGACCCGGAGGGTCGCCGCGACGTCCTCGCGCTCATCGCCGAGCTGCGCGAGACCGCCACGGTCATCTTCTCGACCCACGTCCTGACCGACATCGAGCGGATCTGCGACCGGGTGGGAATCCTCGACCACGGCCGGCTCGTCACCGAGGCGCCGCTCGACCAGTTGCTGGCCCGCTACGCGCTGCCGCTCTACCGGCTGGTGCCCGAACCCGGGGAGGATGCGGGGCTTGCCCGGCTGGCGACTGCCCTGCGGTCCGTCCCGTGGGTGGATCGCGTCGACGTGGACGGGGTGGGCATGACCGTCGGCGTGACCGACGAGGAGGCCGCTTCGCGGGAGCTGCTGCGCGCGGTCGTCGCGGCCGACGTCCGGCTCGCCTCGTTCGAGCGGGTCCGTCCCGACCTCGAGGACGTGTTCCTCCGCCTGGTCGGCCGGGGATCGGCCGAGTCGGCGGCATGAGCACGGCCTTCGGGGTCCTGCTGCGCAAGGAGCTGCTGGAGTCGATCCGCACGTTCCGCCTCCCGGTCGTGGCGGGCCTGTTCCTGTTCGTCGGCCTCAGCTCGCCGGTGCTGGCGCGCTACCTGCCCGAGATCATCGAGCTGGCGGGCGGCGAGCAGCTTGGCGTCATCGAGATCCCGACGCCGACGGCCACCGACGCGGTCGACCAGCTCGTCAAGAACCTCGCCCAGTTCGGCGCCCTGACCGCGATCCTGCTGGCGATGGGCCTGGTCGCCTCGGAGAAGGACCGGGGAACGGCCGCGTTCATCCTCACCAAGCCGGTCAGCCGGAGGGCGTTCCTCGGCGCGAAGCTCGCCGCCCTCGCCGCGGTTCTTGGCGGGTGCACCCTCGTCGCCGTCGTCGCCGGCTGGATCTACACCGCGCTCCTGTTCGAGCCGCTGCCGGTCGTCGGCTGGGTCTGGCTGGCGATCCTCGTCACGCTGTGGCTGCTCGCGTTCGCGACGATCACGTTCCTCGGCAGCGTCGTGACCGGCTCCACGCTGGCGGCGGGCGGGATCGGGTTCGTGGCGCTTGCTGGGGCTCGGGATCGTCGCGGCGATCCCACAGGTGAGCAAGCTGACGCCCGGCGGGCTCCTTGGTCCGGCCACGGAGCTCGCGGCGAACACCGCGACCGTCGCTGACCTCGGCTGGTCCAACCTCGGCCTGCCCATCGTTTCGACCGTCGTCCTGATCGCCGCCTGCCGTGGCGCTGTCGGCCTGGTCGTTCGGTCGCCAGGAGCTGTAGCTACACCACGCCCGCGGACCGCAGGCGAGCGACGTCGTCCGGCTGCGTAGCCCAGCTCCGCGAGGACCGCATCGGTGTGCTCGCCGAGGAGCGGTGGCGCAGAGCGGATCGAGGGCGGCGTCCGCTCGAAGACGAACGGAAACCCGACCTGGTGGAGCGCGCCGAGCACGGGGTGCTCGACCTGGACGTCCATGCCCAGGGCCTGTGCCTGCGGCGCGGCAAACGCTTCGGCGACGTCGAGGATCGGGCCGCAGGGAACCTCCGCCGCCTCGAGCGCGGCCTGCCATTCGGCGCTGGCCCTCGTCCGGAGGCGCTCGGCGAGCAGCGGCCGCAGGACGTCGCGATTGACGACCCGCTCGCCGTTCGAGGCGAAGCGCGGGTCGGCGGCGAGCGCCGGGACGCCCAGCGCCTCGCAGAACCGCACCCAGATGCGCTCGGATCCGACGGACACGACGAGCCGCCCATCGGCGGTCTCGAACGCCTCGTACGGAACGATGTTCGGGTGCGCGTTGCCGTGCCGCCCGGGAGCGGCCCCGGTGACGAACGCGTTCTGCGCCTGGTTCACCAGCACCGCCAGGGTCGAGGCGAGGAGCGACACGTCGATCCGCTGGCCCGGCCGTTCCCCGTCGGGCGCAGCCGGACCGGACTGCCCGCGCTCCAGCAGCGCGGCGAGCACCGCGATCGTCCCGAACAGCCCGCTCACGACGTCGCTGATCGCAACGCCGACCTTGGTCGGCTCGCCGCCGTCGCGTTCGGGCGCCCCGGTGATCGACATGAGCCCGCCGGTCGCCTGCACGACTGCGTCGTAGCCGGGCCGCTCGGCGTCGGGGCCCTGCGTCCCATAGCCCGAGATGGCCAGGTGGACGAGTCGCGGGTTGATCCGCCGCAGCTCGACCTCATCGAACCCGAGCCGCGCGAAGCCGCCGACGCGGAAGTTCTCGATGACGACGTCGGCACGCCCGAGCAGGCGCCGCAGGATGTCCTTGCCGGGTTCCGTGCGCAGGTCGACGCGCACGCTGCGCTTGTTGCGGTTCACCGCCAGGAAGTAGGCGGCTGTTCGAGTGCCCGCCTCCTCGGAACCGACCCACGGCGGCCCCCAGGTGCGGGTCGCGTCGCCCTCGGGCGGCTCCACCTTGACGACGTCCGCTCCGAGGTCGGCGAGGAGCATCGTGCACAGCGGGCCGGCAAGGATCGTCGAGCAGTCGGCCACGACGAGGCCGGTGAGGGGACCCTGCGTTCCGGGCGGCGGTGCCATCCGGCGGATCGTAGCGCGCCGTCAGAACCCGAATGTGCGCCGGAGATTGTCGAAGTTCAGGGCGAGGTCCCAGAGTCCGACGCCCACCAGCAGGAGGCCGCCCACGATCTCGATCGCGCGATGGTGGACGGTGATGTATCGGACGATCTGCTCGCGACGGGCGCCGGCGAGCAGCGACAGGAGGACCAGGGGCAACCCGAACCCGAGTCCGTAGGCGATGAAGGTGGCGATCCGAGGGAGCGTCTCGACCAGCCCGACGGAATAGGCGATGAGCGCCAGGACGAACGCTCCTGCGCAGGGTAGTGCGAGGGGGCCGAGCATGAGCCCGTAGAGGTACGCCTGCGCGAACGGGTTACTGACGATCGGTAACCCGATTCCTGGCAGCCGCTCGAAGGGATTGCGTCCGGCGAGGAGGAGCAGCCCAAGGACGATCAGCACCCCGTCGACGATCGGGATCGCGTAGCCGAGCACGAAGCCGATCGGGACCGCGACGGCGACCAGCACGATGGCGACCACGAGCATCGTCGTGAGCACGCCAAACAGAATCAGCAAGCCAAGGAACCCCGTTCCCCGCCGGCCCTCGAGGTTCTGTGTGTTGGCCGTCAAGTACGCGAGGAAGCTCGGGTAGAGCGGCAGCAGGCACGGGCTGGCAGCGCTCGCAAGGCCCAGCGAGAACGACAGCCACAGACCTTCCATCGGCTGGAGTGTGGCTCCGGGCTCGTCAGGCGCCGTGGTCGCGGGCGAGCTGGAGGATCGTCTCCGGTGACTTGTGCCCGAACTCCGTGAACGTGACGCGGCCGTCCGTCCCAATCAGGATCATTGGCGTCGATGGCGGGTTGAGGACCTGATCACCGAAGTCCTCTGCGAGCGCCCGGGCGGTCTCGCGACCGGCGATCGCGTAGGTGCCAGTGAAACCGTTCTGCGTTCGGTAGTCCGCGAGCGCAGCCTCGGTCTCGTTCGGGTCGACATCGAGGAGGACGTACGCGACCCCCTCAGGATCCAGCTCGCCCAGCGCGCTGTACACGTCACCCTGTTGAGCGAGGCAATTGACGCACCAGATCGCCATCGGCTCGACTATGACGGTCTTGCCCGCGAGATCGGCGATGCGGAACGGCTGGCCGGTCGCAGCATCGGTCAACTCGGTCTGCGCCCACGCCGCGTCGATCACGGGCGCTGCGATGGTCGGTGCCGTGGTCACTGGCACAGACGGCGTGGCGGTCGGGGAGCCTGTCGGGGCCTGTCCGACCGGCGTCGGCGTGGATGCCTCCGGTGACGCTGGCGGTGCGCTCGCAGTCGAGGCGCTCCCCCCGGCGCTGCTGCAGGCAACTACCGCGAGGCCGATCGCGACGAGGAGAGCGGAGCGGCGCAGCCGGTCGGTCATGTTCGCCTCGGGTTGCACGACTGGCGGAAGCAGCCAGGGCGCCGAGATAGGATTCCGCAACTCGGTGACATTCGAATGACGACGCCTCGCGGAGCGATCCGGACGGTCACGCTAGCATCGCCCAGATGACGATCGACCACGCGGCCACCCACGTCCCGACCCTCATGAGCATCCACGCCCATCCCGACGACGAGACGATCGGCTGCGGCGGCACGATGGCGAAGGCCGTCGCCGCGGGTCGCCGGGTCGTGCTCGTCACCGGGACACGCGGCGAGCTGGGCGAGATCGTCGTCCCTGAGCTCGACACGCCGGACAACCATCGCCGCCTGGGCGAGCTGCGCGCCGTGGAGCTCGAGCGGGCCATGGGCCATCTCGGCGTGACCGAGTGGGAGAACCTCGGCTACCGCGACTCGGACATGATGGGCCGCGCCGGGAACCACGATCCGCGCTCGTTCTGGCGCGCCGACCTCGACGAGGCTGCCGGCCGGCTGGTGTGGCTGATGCGCCGCTACCAGCCGGATGTCGTGACGACGTACAACGAGTACGGCGGCTACGGCCACCCCGACCACATCCGGGTCCACGACGTGGCGATCCGGGCCTTCCCGCGGGCCGGCGACCCGGCCTGGTACCCGGAGCAGCTTGCCCCGGAGCACGGCGGGACCGGCCCGGGCGAGGCGGACGGCGGCGTCGCTCCGTGGCAGCCGTCGAAGCTCTACGAACAGGCATACCCCGCGTCGTTCTTCGAATCGATGCGCGAGTTCTACGAGCGCACCGGCCAGCCGAACCCGTGGGCACCACCCGAAGACGCCACACCGGAGCAGCTGGCCGAGATGGAGGCCGAGGCGGCGAAGATGCTCGTGCCCGACGAGGCGATCACCGCGTGGATCGACATCTCCGGCGGGCCGCTCGAGCAGAAGTGGGCGGCCCTGGCCGAGCACAGGACGCAGATCGCGGCTGACTTCCCGATGGTCGCGTTCGGCCTCGACGGATGGCGCGAGCTGTGGTCGAAGGAGGCGTACGTCCTGCGCGAGTCGCGGGTCGAGACCGTGCCGCCCGAAGACGACCTGTTCGCGGGGATCACCTGAGTCGTCCCGCCCGCGACGGTTCTCGGCCATATATCAGCCGAGGTGATGAGAGTCCGAACCAGGGGCTCCCGGAAGCGTTACTTGGTGGCCAGCGTATCAGCCGGGGTGATGGCTGGCCGCGACTCTGGGCGGTCTTTCGAGGGTCAGGGCTCGGCCACGCATCACGGGGACTGATATTTGGCCATCACGTCCGCGCCGAACGCGTGCTACCAGGGCAGGATGCCCTTCGACGCCTCGTACACCTGGCCCATCACGATCTTGCCGTCGCCGCGCTCGTCGAGGAAGTTCGGCTGGGCCTTGTCGAGGATGATGTGCGGCCGCATCTTGGCCTGGACGAGCTTGTCGCCGCGGAACGTCAGCTCGAGCGTGATGCCCTCCATCGTCGGCTCTGACCAGGTCTGGTCGAACACGAAGTTGCCGAGCGCGTACCAGATCGGCTTGCCCTTGTAGACCTCCATCGCCCCGGCCCAGTGGGCATGGTTGCCGATGACCATGTCGGCCCCGGCATCGATGATCTGGCGGGCCAGCCGCTGCTGCCCGGTGAACGGCCGCGCGCTGTACTCGACGCCCCAGTGCGGGAAGACGATCACGACGTCGGCTCCCGCCTCGCGAGCCGCCGCAACGTCCTCCTTCACGTTCTTGCGCGTGAGCGGGGCGCTCCCGGTTCGGCCCTTCCCCGCGTGGTAGTAGCGGGCGATCGCGTCGTAGCCAAGGACTGCGACCTTGGCCCCGTTCGTCTCGATGATCGCCGGCTTGCGGGCCGCCTTGAGGTCCTTGCCTGCGCCCGAATGGGCCAGCCCGACACGGTCGAGGTTGCGGATCGTCTGGAGCACGCCGTTGCGACCGGCGTCCCCGATGTGGTTGTTGGCGATCGACACGTAGTCGAGGCCGGCCCGCACGAGCCCCTGCAGGTTGCGCCGGTCGGCCGAGAACACGACGCCGCTGGTGTGCCAGCGGAACGTGTTCGGGGCCGGGTTCTCGAAGTTCGCGATCGCCACGTCGGCGCTCTTCATGAGATCGCGCATCGCACCCCTGTCGCGGGTGCGGCGCATGGTGGGCACGGGATGGCCGAACCCGGAGCAACAGGTGTGGCCGGTGATCGCGGCGAACCCCCCGTCGAACGGGAAGTCCTCGCCCTTGCCGCGAATCGAGATCGTCTGGTGCACGCCGCGGTCCAGCAGGACGTCGCCGCCGGCGAACATCGTCCAGGTCGCGGAAGGGTCGAAGCCATCGCGGCCATCTCCGTCGGTGTCCTCGAGGCGGGCGGTCAGCCGCCACTCCCCGGGGTCCGTGATGCGGTCGACGCCGAACAACGTCCGCTTGCCCCACGCGAGCGCTCGCACCCCCGGCCCGACCTGCTCCGCCCGGAGGAGTCCGAGGCGCTTGCGGTTCTTCGCCAGGTGGCGCTGGAGCGTCTTCGCGTCCTTGGCCAGGATCAGGTGGCGGGACGCGGCGGGCGGCTCCAGCTCGAGCGCGGCGAGGATCGCGTCGGCGTCGGCCTCGACAAGCTCGAGCGCCTGGTAGCGCGTGCTCCGTCCCGCCAGCACGGCCTCGACCTCCTCGCGGTCCGTCGCCGTCCGGGTCGAGCGGAATTGGGCGACCGGCACGATCGCGATGTCGGCAAGGACCGGCGTCGGCTCCGGCGTCGCCGCTGGCTCGCTCGGTGCCTGGCTATCCGTCGGCTCCGCCGGTTCCCCCGGCGATGCGGTCTCGGTCGGAGGTGGGGGCGAACCAGCGGCCACGTCGCTCGCGGCAGGTGGAGCGGCACTCGGCGACACTCCGAACCCGAGCAGTGCGCCGCTGACGGGAACGGCGATCGCGAGCGCGACGAGGCCGACGACGAGAACCAGAGGGAGGCGTTTCACCGCGCGGATTGTGACAGAGGGCAAGAGAACGCCCCGTCCGGGCGGGCGGACGGGGCGTGGATAGATGCTGGGGAGTGGCGGACCCGACCGGATTCGAACCGGCGATCTCCAGCGTGACAGGCTGGCATGTTGGGCCGCTACACCACGGGTCCTTGCGGCGAGGGCGGAGCATACCAGAGGCGACCTTCGTTGTCAGAGAAATCCCTCGCCTATACTCGGCATTCATGCCCGTGATCGACCTCCGCAGCGACACCGTCACGAAGCCCAGTCCGGCCATGCGCCGCGCGATGTCGGAGGCCGAAGTCGGCGACGACGTATTCGGCGACGACCCGACGGTCATTGCCCTCGAGGCACGCGCCGCGGAGCTGCTCGGCAAGGAGGCCGGACTGTTCGTGGCCTCGGGGTCGATGGGCAACATCGTCGCCCAGCTCGCCCATCTCGGCCGCGGCCAGGAGACGATCGCCGGCAAGGACCACCACCTGACCCGCAACGAGGCGGCCGGCCACGCGGTGATCGTCGGGACGAGCATCCGTGCCCTCGACGACCGGCCCGACGGGACGCTGGACCTCGACGAGGTCGAGGCCGCCTTCCGCGATCCGTCCGATGAGCACGAACCGATCAGCGGCATGGTCACGATCGAGAACACCCACGCCCAATCGATGGGCCAGCCGCTGACCCCCGAGTACACGCGGGCGATCGCCGACGTCGCGCACCGGCACGGCGTCCCGCTGCACGTCGACGGGGCGCGCTTCTGGGACGCGGTCGTGGCACTGGGCGTGCGTGCCACGGATCTCGCCGGCCCGGCGGACTCGGTGACGTTCTGCCTCAGCAAGGGGCTCGGTTGCCCGGTCGGATCGGTCGTCGTCGGCGACCGCGCATTTATCTGGCGGGCGCGGCGCGCGCGCAAGCTGGTCGGTGGCGGGATGCGCCAGGTGGGCATCCTCGCGGCGGCAGGGCTCATCGCGCTGCGCGACGGCCCCGAGGGCATGATCGAGCGCCTGGCCGAGGACCACGCCAACGCGCGGCGCCTGGCCCAGGGCATGGCAGCCCTCGACGGGATCGTGTCACCGGGAGGGATCGCCCAGCCCGAACCCGGGCGCCTCGATCCCGCGCGCGTGCGCACCAACTTCGTGGTGTTCAAGGTGGAGCGCGACCGGGCCGCCTTCCTGGACGCGCTCCGCGCACGGGACGTGCTGATGGTGGAGTATCCCTACGGACAGGTTCGCGCGGTGACGCACGACGGGATCGGCGCCGATGACATCGACACGGCGCTCGAAGCGGTCGAGGCGGCGCTTGCCGAGACCGCTCCGGCCGGTTCCCACCCGGTCGCCGTCCGCGCCTGAGCCGCCGGCCCGTCCCGCCGGCACTGCCCGAACCAGCCGGCCGCGCCACCGAGGCCCGGCCCTCCAGGAGGAACTCGTGACGGATTCGCGCCCACCGGTCTACCCGGAGTTGACCCGGCCCGGGAGTGACGGCCCGGCCGGACGGCTCGACGAGGCGCTGTACGACCTCGTCGAGGCCCGCTTCGAGCGCCTGCTCCGTGACAACCCGATCCTCGCGACCTCGATCGGCATCCACGAGCACGATGACGAGCTCGGCGACGCTGGGGTGGATGCGCTGCTGAGCGAGGTCGAGGCGGACAAGGCGCACCTGGCGATGATCGAGTCGCTGGATCCGGAGCAGCTGTCCCGGAGCGCCCGCTTCGAGCGCGAGCTGGAGATCCACAACGTCCGTCAATCGACGTTCGAAGCCGAGGAGATCCGGACCTGGGAGCGTCGCTCGACGGCAATGGACCTGCTCGGCGACGGGCTGTTCCTGCTGTTCGCGCGCGATCACGCCCCGTTGCCCGAGCGGTTGATCGCGATCGCCGGTCGCCTCGAAGCCGTGCCGACCTACCTGGACCAGGCGCGCACCCGGGCCCGCGTCCCGCAGGTCCGGCCGTGGCAGAAGATCGAGATCGAGTCCGCAGCGGAGATGCCCGAGTTCTTCGACGAGATCGTCGTCGCCGGTGACGGCGCCCTCGGGGACCACGACCGACGCCGCCTGGAACGGGCGGTCGAGGGGGCCAAGATCGCCGTGGCCGAATACCGCGGCGCGCTGCTCGATTCGCTCGCCGGCGGCACCGACGACTGGGCCGTCGGGCGAGAGCTGCACGACGAGTTCATCGCCCATCGCGCATTCGACGGCCTCGATTCGGACACGATCCTCGAGCTCGGCCTGAAGACTCTCGCCGAGGAGAAGGCCGCGCGGGCGGCGACGGCGCGTGAGATCGATCCGGGCGCCGACGAGCCGACCGTCGTCGATCTCGTGAAGTCCGACCATCCCGGCACGTTCCGGGGCGCGCTCGAGTCGTACCGCGATTCGATGCTGCGAGCCCGCCAGCACCTGATCGATCGCGATCTCGTGTCGATCCCGGAGGGCGAGTCGATCGACGTGATCGAGACGCCTGCCTACCTGCACAACGTGATCCCCTTCGCGGCCTACTTCGAGCCGGCGAAGTTCGATCGGAAGCAGACCGGGATCTACGTCGTGACGCCTTCGGTGGGCGACAACGCCGGCGCCATGCGCGAGCACAACTACGCCTCGATCAGCAACACCAGCATCCACGAGGCATATCCCGGCCATCACCTCCAGCTGACGGTCGCGTCGCGCCACCCATCGCTGACGCGGCTGCTCGCCAACGCGCCGGAATTCGTCGAGGGCTGGGGCATGTACACCGAGCTGATGATGCGCGAGCACGGCTTCGATGACGATCCGCGCTTCCGCCTGGTCCTCCACACGGACGCCATCTGGCGGGCGTGCCGGATCATCCTCGACGTGCGCATGCACCGCGGTGAGGTCTCGATGGAGGAGGCGGCGCGGTTCCTCGTCGAGCACACCAGCTTCGAGGAGCCGAATGCGCGGGCCGAGGTGCAGTGGTACTCGTTCCGCCCGACCTACCCGATGTCGTACCTGCTCGGGCGGACCATGCTGCTCGACCTGCGGGCGGATGAGCAGCGGCGCCTGGGCGATCGCTTCAGCCTGCGCGACTTCCACGACACGCTCCTGCGCAACGGCTCCATCCCGATCAGCTTCCATCGACGGCTGCTGGCCGCCGGCGCCTGATCGGCGTGCAGGTCATCCCCGCGATCGACCTCGAACGCGGCCGCTCCCGGGTCGTGTACTGGCCGGGCGCCGCAGCAGGCATCGGTGCCCCGACCGACCGACCGGAACGAATCGCCGAGCGGTTCGTGGCCATGGGCGCGCCGCTCGTCCACCTCGTCGACTTCGAGGGCGCGCGGACCGGCGTCCCGGGCAACCTCGACGCGGTCGGCGCCATCGCGTCGAAGGTGGCCGTTCCGTTGCAGGTCGCGGGGGGCGTGGACGGGCCGGACCAGATCCGCCTCGCGTTCGCAGCCGGCGCAACGAGGGTCGTGCTGGCGATGGGCATCGTCGACCGCCCCGACGACCTGCGCGCCTGCCTCGCCGTGGCGGGCGACTGGCTGGCGGTGGGTCTCGATCCACGGCCGGACCGGTTCGCGGCATTCCCGTGGCGCCGGCCCGGGCCGCCACCGACGCTCGAGGCGCTCGTCGGTGAGCTGGTCGGGCATGGCGTGACCCGGTTCGTCTTGACCCATGGCGGCTCGGAACCGGACGCCACGCGGACGGCTTCGCTCGTTCGGTCGTACGATGCGGACTTCCTCGTCGCCGGGGGGGTCAGCGATCTCGCCGGCCTCCGGCGCGTCCGCGACAGCGGTGTCGCCGGCGTGATCCTCGGCGAGGCCCTCCTGTCCGGAGCGATCGACTATCCCGCAGCCCTGGAGGCCGCAGCATGACCACGACCCGCATCCGCCGCGCCATGGCGCCCGTCGCCGCCCTCGCGCTGGCAGTCGCCGTTGCGGCGTGCTCATCGAGCGGCGGGGCATCGACGCCGCCCGCCGCCGAATCCGTGGCGCCCGCGTCGGTTGCCCCGGAGTCCGTGGCTCCTGGCTCGCCTGCTGCACCGGGCTCGCCCGTGGCCGCGTCGCCGGCGGCGGAGGGCAGCTGCCCGACGGCGCCGCCCGAGCCGCTGCCAGCCGGCGAGACGCGTGAGGTGACGATCGAGACCGACCAGGGCGACATCGTCATCGAGGTTGAGGCCGACCTCGGTCCCCTCGCTGCTGGAAACTTCGTGGCGCTGGCCGAATGCGGCTTCTACGACGGGATCGTCTTCCACCGGATCCTCCCGGGCTTCGTCATCCAGGGAGGCGACCCGACCGGAACCGGCTCCGGTGGACCGGGCTATGAGTTCCCGAACGACCCGGTTGCGGTCCCCTACGAGCGCGGCGTCGTCGCCATGGCGAACGCCGGCCGCGACACGAACGGCAGCCAGTTCTTCATCGTGCTTGGCGATGCGGGGCTGCCGCCGGACTACTCGGTGTTCGGCCGCGTGACCTCCGGCATGGAGATTGCCGACGAGATCGCGGCGGGACCGAGCACCGGCGGTCAGGCGGGACAGGCCCTCGAGCCCGTCACGATGAACCGCGTCACCGTCGCCAACCCGTAACCACAGGAGGCCCAACCATGACCCGTGCGACCATCGCCACCGAGCTCGGCGACATCGAGATCGAGCTGTTCACCACCGACGCCCCGAAGGCCAGTCAGAACTTCGTCGATCTCGCGAACAAGGGCTACTACGACGACGTCGTCTTCCATCGCGTGATCCCGGGCTTCGTCGCGCAGGGTGGTGACGGCCAGTTCGGCAAGAAGTCCTCGCTCCAGCGCGGACGCGTCGGCACCGGTGGCCCGGGCTACACGTTCGAGGACGAGCCGGTCAAGGGCGAGTACGAGCGCGGAGCCGTGGCGATGGCGAATGCCGGGCCGAACACGAACGGCAGCCAGTTCTTCATCATCCACCAGAACCTGACCGGCCGGCTGCCGAAGAGCTACACCCTGTTCGGCCAGGTCACCAAGGGAATGGACGTCGTCGACCAGATCGTCGGTGCCCCGCGCGATGGCAAGGACCTGCCGGACGACCCGGTCGCGATGAGCTCGGTGACCATCTCGGAGGACTGATCCGGCGCCGCAGTTCAGGGCGTCCTCATGGATGGGCGCAAGCAAGGTTAAGGAATTTACATCAAGGTGTACGCCAAAACCCTTGGAAAACTGCCACCAGCGTCGTAGGATATAGGTGCTGTTAAGTCAGCCAGGCTGCCCCAGCGGCAAGGTCATGGGTAGGTAGGGTCAGGGTAGTCGGTGCAGCCGACGTGATAGATGCCCTTGGCGCGTGGCAGAAGCTCCCGCTTCGGCGGGTGTTTTCACCGGGACAGCAACGGAGCGGCTCCTTCGGGAGCCGCTCCTATTCTATCTCCCGCGAAGTGCTTACTCCAGCTCGCGGCTGAGGTACGTCCCGTAGTCCGGCACCGTCCGGACGTAATCGCTTGTCATCAGCGGCGACGAGATCATGAAGTCGGCCGACGCTCGATTGCAGGCGATCGGGATGTTCCAGACGACCGCGATCCGCAACAGTGCCCTCACATCCGGATCGTGCGGCTGGGGCTCGAGCGGGTCCCAGAAGAACACGAGCAGGTCGATGTCGCCTTCGGAAATCAGCGCGCCGAGCTGCTGGTCGCCACCCAGCGGTCCCGACTGGAGCTTCTCGATCCCGACCCCGAGCGCGTCCTCGAGCAGGGTGCCGGTCGTGCCGGTGGCCACGAGATCGTGGCCCTCGAGCAGGATCCGGTTGTAGCGCGACCACTCGATCAGGTCGCGCTTCTTGTTGTCGTGGGCAACGAGCCCGATTCGCTTGCGTCTGCCGACCGCTTCCATGGTTCCGTCCCCTGCCTGCGGCATCGACCCCATGTCGGGGAGTCTGGAGTCTCGGAAGAGCGCTGTCAGCGCGGTGCCGGGGCCGTCTGCGGAGCGGCTGCGGGTCGGGCGGGCCGCGAGCGGGCGATGACCACGCCGCCGATGGCGATGGCGCCACCGACGAGGGCTGCGATCGGCGGGATCTCCCCGAGCACGAACCAGCCCATGACGATGGCGATCGCCGGGACCAGGTAGGTCGTCGATCCGAGGCGGCCGGCCGTCGTGCGGTTGAGGGCGAACGCCCACGTCGTGAACGCGATGGCAGTCGGGAAGACGCCGAGGTACACGAGCCACGCCAGCGATTCGGGCGTCGCGGTCCCGACCTCGCCGACCAACTGAGGGCGCGAACGGTACGAGTACGACTGCCCCAACGAGGCACGCGAGCCAGGTGACCATCAGCGCGGGAGTGTCGCGCACGGCAGGCTTCTGGAGCACGACCCCGACGGCGTACGCAACGGCAGCGACGAGGCAGAAGACGATGCCGAGTCCTGCGTCAGGCCCGGCCGCCCCCGAGGACGTCGCGAGACCGATCACCGTCGCGCCGGCGAATGCCACGAGCGAGCCGTAGATCAGGCGCGGCGGGAAACCCTCGGCGAGGAAGAGACCGCCGAGGATCGCGATGAGGATCGGGCCGACGTTGACGAGCATCGCGGCCGTGCCCGCGTCGACGTATCGCTCGCCGGCGTTCAGCACCACGTTGTAGAGGGCGAACCAGAGGACCCCCGACGCGACGATGAAGGGCAGCGACCGGCGGCTCGGACGCTGCGGTCGCCTGATCAGCACGACCAGCCCGAGCGCAAGCGTCCCGATGAGGAGCCGGCCCAGGGCGAGCGAGCCCGGCGAGAGGTCGGTGGCAACGGCACGGATCCCGACGAACGCCGACGCCCACAGCACGACCGTCACGAGGGCCGCCCCGAGAGCGATCCAGTCCGTGCGATGTTCGTCCGGGGTGGTGCTGTCGTCGCGCGTCATCTGGCGTCCATTCTCCTCCCGGAACCGTGCATGACCGCCGATCGTTGCGCGGCCCCGGAACCAGGCGAGGGGTCCGCGGCGTCTCGTCGGCAGCTTGATGTACGGTAGGGCGCCATCCCAGGGAGAACCGCGCATCGTGCAATCGCTCGTTGCTGCGTGGCGGGTCAGCCTGCACCGGACGCGGGCCGACTGGCCCATCGTCGCTGCAGCCGGTCTCATCGCGCTCCTCGCCGGCACCTTGCTCGCCGCAGGCCCGATCTACTCGAGCGCGGTGTCGGTCGCCGGCCTGCACCGCCAGCTCGAATCGGCGCCGGTCGCCGACGCGGGCGTCGAGGTGATCGCAAGGGTCGATCCGACCGCCGTGGGCGCCGCCGACGCCGCCGTCCGTGACGCTCTCGGAACGGCGTTCGGTCCGATCGGGCTCGACGTCATTGCGCTCGGCATCTCCGACAGCTTCACGTTGCCCGGCCAGGACCCTGACGAGATCCGCGACCTCGCGACCCTCGGCTCCCTCGGAGGCGTGGAGGAGCACGCGGAGCTGCTCGACGGGGCCTGGCCCGAGACCGCGTCCCCCGACGATCCGATCCAGCTCGCCGTCGTGGCTCCCGCGGCCGACGCACTCGGGCTCGAGGTCGGCGAGCCCGTCGCGCTCGCGAGTCGCGTCGGCGACGACCGCGTCATCGACGCCGTCGTGGCGGGCATCTACCGACCCACCGATCCGACCGAGCGGTTCTGGTGGGGCGACCCGAGCCTGACCGACGGCCTCGTGGAGAGCGAGCAGTACCGCAACTTCGGGCCATTCCTTGTCACGCCGGACGAGCTGCTCGGCCGGGTCGTCGACGGCACCGCCCGGCTGACCTGGCACGCCTCCCCGCACATCGCTGACCTTGGCGTGGACAACCTCGATCGGCTGTCGGCCCGGGTCGAGCGCCTGCCGGCGGCGGTCCTCGAGGCGCTGCCTGGCAGTTTCGCGTCGGTGGAGAGCGGGCTCCCACAGATCCTCGAGGAGGCAGACCAGTCGCTCCTCGTCAGCCGTACGGGTGTCCTCCTGCTGATGGCCCAGCTTGCGGTCCTTGCCGCCTATGCGATCGCGTTGACGGCCGACCTGATCGTCGATCACCGCCGGCTCGACACCGCGCTCATGCGTTCGCGCGGGGCCGGGCCCCTGCAGGTCGGCGGGCTCGCGCTGGCCGAGGCCCTGCTCGTGGTCCTCCCTGCGGCCCTGCTTGGGCCGTGGCTGGCCGCCGCCGCCCTGCGGCTGTTCAACGTCGCCGGCCCCCTTGCCGGTGTCGGGCTCTCGATCGATCCGGTGGTCGGAGCCGATGCCTACCTCGCCGCGGGCGCGGCGGCGATCGGGTGCGCGGCGCTGCTCGTGCTGCCCGCGGTCTTCGCAGCACGCTCGTATGCCGCGGAGCGCGCGGGCCGCGCCCGAGAGGAGACGCGGCCACTCGGCCAGCGCCTCGGTCTCGACATCGCCCTGATCGCCCTGACCGCCGTCGGGCTCTGGCAGCTTCGGCTGTACGGCGCCCCGCTGACGCGAACGGTCCAGGGCCAGCTCGGGGTCGACCCGCTCCTCGTCGCCGCGCCCGCGATCGGGCTGCTGGCGGGCAGCGTCGTCGCGTTGCGCGTCATTCCTCTGCTCGCGTCGGCCGCGGAGCGGGTGACGTCGCGCGGTCGCAGGCTGGTCGGCTCGCTGGGCTCGCGTCAGCTCGCCCGGCGGCCGCTGCGCTACACGCGCGCGGCGCTCCTGCTGATGCTCGCGATGTCGATGGGCGTGTTCGCCGTCTCGTACACCTCGACGTGGACCCAGTCGCAGGCCGACCAGGCCGACTTCCGGGTCGGCGCGGACCTGCGGGTCGTGCCCGTCCGCGGGCCGAGCGGGCTCCCGCCCGCGACGCTCGATACGGCCTTCGCCGCGATCGACGGCGTCGACGGGGCCACGCCGGTCGAGCGGCACAGCGTCCGCGTCACCACCACCGCCGACAACGGGGAGCTGCTGGCGCTCGATCCGGCCACCGCGCCGGGCCTCGTCTCGCTTCGTGGCGACCAGACCGCGACCGACCTCGGGACGCTGTTCGCGCCGCTGGCGGAAGCACGTCCGGACCTGCCGCTCGCGTCGCTCCCCGATGGCTCGCAGCGGATCCGGCTGGCGACCAACGTCCGGATCGACGAGCTCACGAGGATCGTCACGGATCCCGAGACCGGCGAGCCGACCCGCGAGCCCGTGGACCTGTCGGAGCTGGAGGGATCGACGCTCGCCCCGATGGTGACCGTCCGCGACGCACGCGGCCTGGTCCACCGCTTCGTGGCTGATCCGGTCCCGCTGGAGAACGGACCCCAGGACCTCGTCGTCCCGCTCACGCCGACTTCCGATCGCGTGCGGGCCGCAGCCGAAGAGGCCGGCGCCACGCTCCGTGACCCGGTCGAGGTGCTCGGCCTCGAGGTCGTCGTCAGCCTGCCGTCACTGACCGAGGCGACGGCCGGGACGATCGCGATCGACAGCGTGTCGACCAGCCCGACGCGCGAAGGCGACGACTGGCAGCCGGCCGATACGGACGCTGCCGGAACCTGGCAGCTCGGCGTGGTCGCAGGGCACCGGCGCCCCGCTCGCCGTCGTTCCGCCCGAGCTGGCCGACGGATCTCGGGATGACCTTCGGGGGCGACGGAGACGACGCGGACCAGGGCGTTCGGGTCGCTGCCCGGCGTCGACCGCTTCGGACGCGGCATCACGGTGAGCTTCCTGCCGAGCTCGGTGTTCGGGCTGGGAGCGGTGGTCCTGCCGGCAGTCGTGAACCGGCAGTTCCTCGAGGCGACCGGCTCGGCGGTGGGCGACCAGCTGACGATCCCCATCGACGGCGAGCCGCGGTCCATCGAGATCGCCGGCGTCCTCGAGGCGTTCCCCACCACCGACCCGCTGCAGCCGGCCGCCGTCGTCGACGTGGCGACCCTGAGCCTCCTTCGGTTCCAGTCCAACCGCGGAGCCGGCTTCCCGGTGGAGTGGTGGCTGGACGTCGACGACGCCGCACTTGCCGGCGTCCTCGCCGATCGCGGCAGCGGGCCGCTGCGTGGCGCCACGGTGCTGAGCCGCGCCGAGACCTTCGAGCAATTGAGCGCCGACCCGCTGGCGCTGGCGATGATCGGGGCGCTGTCGCTCGGCTTCGTCGTCGCCGCGCTGTTCGCCGTGATCGGCCTGGTCGTGAGCGCCGCCGTTTCCGCCCGCCAGCGCCGGACGGAGTTCGCGCTGCTCCGCGCGCTCGGCCTGTCGCCGGACCAGCTGTCGGGCTGGCTGTGGCTCGAGAACGGGAGCCTCGTGTTCGTGTCGCTGGTCGCCGGGACGTTGCTCGGGCTGCTCATCGGCTGGGTCGTGCTGCCCTTCGTCACGGTCACCCAGCAGGCGGCGGTGCCGTTCCCGCCGGTCGTCGTCGAGATCCCGTGGCCGGCCATCGTCGCCCTCGAGGTCGTCAGCGCGGTGGCGCTGGTCGCCACGCTGTTCGTGCTCACCCGCGTGATGCGCCGGAGCGGGCTCGGCAGCGTGCTGCGGATGGGCGAGGACTAGCCGTGCGTTCGGTCTGGGCCGCAGCCTTCCTCCTCCGCCGGCTCCGTTCGGAAATGGGTGTTGCCCTGCTGATCCTGCTGCTCGTCGGCGTGACGAGCGCGCTGTTCGCGGGCGCGCCGCGCGTGTTCAACCTCGTCGCCGACGAGGGTCTGCAGACGGAGCTCGATGGCGCCTCACCGGTCGCCCGCAACGTCGAGCTGTCCCGCGAGTTCGTCGTTCCGTCGTTCGACGATCCGCTCGCCGTCGTCGACCGGCTCGGCGAGCAGTACCTCGCCCGTTTCCCCGAGATCCCTCGGGTCGCTGGTCGAGTCGTCGATCGCTGCTGGCGACGACCGCGCGCTTCGCCATCGAGGACCCGCCCAAGCTTCCCGACGTTCATCTCGATGCGCCACCAGGACGGCATCGACGACGCCATCCGGTTGTCGACGGACGCGCTCCGGAGGCGACCGGCGAGGAGCTTCCCGACGGCCTCGTTCGTGTTCGGCCCGGACACCGGCGAGCCGCCCGCCCGAGACTCCGCCCCTCGTCGAGATCGCCGTCTCGGAGGCGACCGCGGCCGCGATCGGCGTGGCCGTCGGCGACGAGCTCGTCGGCTCCGTCGACCCGACCGACCCGCTCGTCCCGGGCACCCCGGATCAGCCGTTGACGGCCCGGTTCGAGGTGACCGGCATCTTCGCGATCGATGATCCGCGCGCCGAGATCTGGTACGCCGACAACCGGCTCAACGAGATCGAGCCTGCGGGGAAGCATCGAATCGCCGCTCGCATTCGCCACGGCACTGATCGCGCCGGACGCGTTCGCGGACGTCGCCGCATCCGGCCTGCCGGTGCGCTTCGACTGGCGCTACTTCCTCGACGAGACGCGCCTCGACGCGGGCCGGCTCGATGCGCTGATGCCCGACCTCCGCCGCACGGCGACCCAGTTCGCCCGCAGCCCGGGTGGCACGACCGACCAGGAGCGCGTGGCGCTGCGCAGTGGCCTGATCGCCCTCCTCGAGCGCTACGAGGCCGAGCGGGCGGCCTCGGAAGCGGTCCTCTCGGTGGCGGCCACCGGCCCGATCCTGCTCGCGGCGGGCGCGTTCGCGATGACCGCGGTCCTCCTCGTCGCGCGCCGGCGCGCGAACCTCGTGCTCGCCCGCGAACGCGGAGCGTCGGGCGGCCTGCTCCTCGGCGCCGAGCTGTGGGAAGCGGTCGTCCTGGCGGGCATCGGGGCGCTCGCCGGCTACGCGCTCGCCGTTGCGCTCGTGCCCGGGCGGGGCAGCTCGTTGTCGCCGGTGCTCGCGCTCGCGACCGGGGTCGGCGCGGTCCTCGTGCTCCTCGCCGCGACCTGGCCCATCGCCCGCCGCCAGCAGCCGCGAACGGCTCGCGACGAACCTGTGGGGCTGCGCACGTCACCACGCCGCATCGTGCTCGAGGCGACCGCGGTCGGCCTGGCGATCGCGGGGATCGTCCTGCTGCAGCAGCGCGGCCTCACGATCGGGGCGACCGACGGTGACCAGATCGTGCGGTTCGATCCGTTCCTCGCCGCGGTTCCGATCCTGGCCGGCGTGGCGGCCGCGATCATCGCGATCCGCCTCTACCCGCTGGCCGATCCGCGCCTTCGGATGGCTCGCGGCGAGGCGCCGGGACCTCGTCCCCGTGCTCGGCCTGCGCAGCGTGGCCCGGCGGGGATCGTTCAGCACGCTGCCGCTCCTCGTTCTGATGCTCACCGCGGCCTTCGGGTCGTTCGCAGCGGTGCTCATGGCCAGCATCGATCACGGCCAGTACGAGGCCTCGTGGGCCGGCGTCGGCGCCGATTACCGCGTGGAGGCGCGTGACGGCGGGAACGTGGCCGGACTCGCCCTCCTCGGCAGCGACGGCGTCGAAGCGACCGCGCCGGGGTTCCTCGACACGAGTGCCGTGTTCGAGGACCGGCCGAACCATCCCGACGAGATCCGCCTGCTCGCCGTCGATCCTGCCGCGTACCAGGCGGTGACGGCCGGCAGCCCGGCCGACCCGGATTGGCCGCCGGCGCTGCTCCTGAGCGGGACCTCCGACACGCCCGCGCTCGGCACGCCCGACGAGCCGATCCCCGCGATCGTGTCCGCTGTGCCGCCCGTCGGCAGCCAGCCGCTCGCACGAGGCACCGTGTTCCCCGTCCAGGTCGCGGGCCAGGATGTGACCCTTGCGGCCACCGAGGTCCGTCGATCGTTCCCGGGCATCCCTACCGGGGACGCCCTTCGTCGTCACGTCCTGGACCGCGCTGCAGGCAGCGCTCGAGCGACCGCCTGCGCCCAACGTCCTGTTCGTCCGCGGCGGTCCGGCCGCGGCCGCCGGGATCTCGGCGGGGGTCGACGAAGCCGTCGCCTCGAACGCCGTCGTCTCGCGGCACGCCTGGTACGCGGGTCTCCGCGAGGCGCCGTTGATCGCGGTCGTCGCCGACGCGTTCCGCGTGGCACTCGTGATCGCAGGTGCCTACACGCTGCTCGCCGTCGTTGCCGCGCTCGTCCTGTCATCGTCGCGTCGCACCAGGGACACGGCGTTCCTCCGGACGCTGGGGTTGAGCAGCCGCCAGTCGCTCGGCGTCACGATCCTGGAGCACGGAACTCCGGTCCTGGTCGCGCTCGTTCCCGGCATCCTGATCGGGATCGCCGTGGCTGCGCTGCTCGAGTCGAGTCTCGGTCTTGGCGCGTTCGTCGGCCCGGAGGTTCCGTTCCGGATCCACGTCGACTGGGCGGCGATCGCGCTCGTCGCCGGATCGCTCATCCTCGTCGTCGCCATCGCGATCGCCATCAGCGCGTGGGTCGCGCGGCGCGCGTCGCCGACCGAGGCGCTGCGCGCCGGGGAGGCCTGAGGCCGTGACCGATCGCGACGACTACGGCAAGCCCGAGATCATCGATCTCCCGGTCCGACCGGCGAGGATGACCCGCGTCGGCTCCGACGAGCCCGTGGTTCGCGACGAGCCGGTCAGCCCGCAGCGTCCCGGCCAGCGGGCGCCGATCCCGGCCGGCCCGCTGATCCAGTGCGACGGCGTCGTGAAGATCTTCAAGGTCGCCGATCTCGAGGTCGTCGCGCTGCAGGGCCTCGACCTGACCGTCGAGCCCGGTGAGTTCATCGCCATCGTCGGTGCGTCGGGCAGCGGCAAGAGCACGCTGCTGAGCATCCTCGGCGGCCTCGACGTCCCGTCCGCCGGGCGCGTCATCGTCGCCGGCCACCGGGTCGGCGAGATGGGCAGCGCCGAACGCACCCGCTACCGGCGCCAGGTGCTCGGCTTCGTCTGGCAGCAGACCGCACGCAACCTGCTCCCCTACCTGTCCGCCAGGGAGAACGTCGAGCTGCCGATGCTGCTCGAGGGCGTCCCGCGGGGCGACCGGACGGCGCGAACGGCGTGGCTGCTCGACCTCGTCGGGCTGACCGACCGGGGAGACCACCGGCCGGCGCAGCTGTCCGGTGGCGAGCAGCAGCGGGTGGCGATCGCCGTCGCCCTCGCCAACGAGCCGGCCCTGCTGCTCGCCGACGAGCCGACCGGCGAGCTCGACACGAACACCGCGCACGACGTGTTCGAGCTGCTCCGCACCGTCAACCGCCTGCTGGGGCTCACGATCGTGGTCGTCACCCACGACCCGCTCGTCTCCGAGCAGGTGAGCCGAACGGTGGCGATCCGCGACGGGCGGACGAGCACCGAGACGCTCCGCCGGCGAGCGGTCAGCGAGGCCGGCCACCATCACGTGATCGCCGAGGAGTACGCCGTGCTCGACCGGGTCGGGCGGCTGCAGCTCCCCCGAGCGCACGTCGAGGAGCTCGGCCTCAGGCAGCGGGTCCGGCTCGTGCTCGAGGACGACCACATCGAGATCTGGCCCGACGGCGCAGGCTCCGAGAACGGGCACGGGCCGGGCGAAGGCGAGGCCACGTGACGGCGACGGCGCGCTCGTCGGAGTGGACTTCGGGCGAGGAAGGCCCCGTCGTCGAGGTCGTCGACCTCGTCCGCGAGTTCAGCACCGGGACCGTGACGATCCGTGCCGTCGACGGCATCACGTTCCGCGTCGAGCCCGGCGAGCTGGTCTGCCATCCGGGGCAGGTCGGGCTCCGGCAAGACCACGCTGCTGTCGCTGATCGGCACCCTCGACCGGCCGACGAGCGGCAGCGTCCAGGTCACGGGCCTTCCGGTGTCGGAGATGGCCGAGCGCGACCTGGTCGCGTTCCGGCGGCGGACGATCGGGTTCATCTTCCAGGCCTTCGGCCTGTTGCCGATCCTGTCCGCCGCGGAGAACGTCGAGATCCCGCTGCGCCTCGTGGCCGCCGATCCGCGCGCCCGCGAGGCGCGGGTCGCCGAGCTGCTCGAGCTCGTCGGGCTCGCCGGCCGCACCGACCACCGGCCGCACGAGCTGTCGGGCGGCGAGCAGCAGCGGGTCGCGATCGCGCGGGCGCTCGCCAACCGGCCGCGCCTCCTGCTCGCCGACGAGCCGACCGGTCAGCTCGATTCGCACACGGGGCGCGACATCATGGCGCTGATCCGCTCGATCATCCGGACCGAGGGCACGACCGCGCTCGTGGCCACCCACGATCCGGCCCTGATCGACCTCGCCGACCGCGTCCTGGAGCTGCGCGACGGGAAGGTGATCGGCGAGCTCTGGCCAACCCGAACCTAGGCGTCGGGGAAGCTCGCGGACGATCGCGGTCAGCACCTCGTAGTCGCTCGGCAGGCCGCGACGCGCGGTTGCGGTCGGCAAGCGTCCAGTCTGGGACCGCGGCATCGTCATTTGTCCATGCCCTGGGTGGACGTTCGCCGATCGAGAAAGCGCACGGCACGGCGCGATGCTCATCATCTCGAATACGTGAACGTCGCCGGGTAGGTCTGGGGGCCCACCCGGCGGCGTTGTTTCTGTGCTCAGCCAGGCGGCGCGTTGCCGCGGGAGCCACGCGCCCGCAGCGCCGCGCGGCCCTCGTGGACGAACGTGAACACGGCCATCACGAACAGGAACCCGCCGACGATGATCAGGATCCAGCCCACGATGTGGATGCGAAGGAACCATCCGACGATCGCGAGCACCAGGCCGAACCCGCCCGCCACCGCGGCCTGGACGGCGCCGCCCGGCCAGAACGTGGCGCTCGCGTAGGCAGCCATCTCGTCCAGCGGCAGGTGGACCCGGCGCTCTCGAGCGTCGAACAGGACGAGGTCGTACTTCACCACGAGGCTGAGGATGTCGTTCACCGCTTCACGGGTCGTATCCGGCGCGAGGCGGATGGCCACGAGTCGCGCAGGCGGCGCCCGATCAGTCGCCAGCCAGACCGGGCGCGTGCTGGAGCTCGGGACCGCGTCCGACACGACCTCGAGCTCTGGCTCGTCCCTGGTCAGCTCGCGGTGGAACCAGCCCACGTCCTCGCTCGGTTCGAAGGGGCTTGCCGCGGGATCCGCGCCCTCGTCATGCCAGCGCTGAACCAGCGCGGCCGCGCCGTCGGCATCGATGTCGCGCGGGGACTTCCAGGCGTACAGATCGAACGTCACGTCGCGTCATCTTCCCACCTCCCCTTCGTCCGGAATCGAACGTCGGATCGCACACGGAAATCGGCCGGGTGGTACAAGACCACCCGGCCCAAGTGCAGGTTTGCTGGCTCGGCGAGCCGAGCGCGATCGGTCAGGCCGCGACGGCGACCTCACCGCCGGTCCGGATCGACCGACCTGCCTCCTCGTAGCCAAGCCGGCCGCGGGTCGCGACGAGGATCACCGCGGCCACGGCCGCGAAGCCAGCGTAGACCCAGACCGGGTCGACCGCCGGAGCGACCGCCGGGATCAGTGCGACTCCGGTTGCGACGCCGAGCCCGGCATGCGCCAGGCCGACGATTGGCACGCTTCGCCCGCTGCTGTTGTACAGCCACGTCAGCGCGATGCGGACCGGGATCGGCAGCACGAACAGCGCCACCAGATAGAACGGGATCTGCTCGGCCGGCACCCGACCCACGGTCACACCGCCAACGATGAACACCAGCGGCACGTGGACGAGCGCCTGGAGCCAGGTCGTCACGACGCTGGCACCGATCGGTCCCAACCGGGGCTGGAGCCGCTCGAGGGCGAAGCCGGTCCAGGCCGCCTCCTCCCAGAGGTTGACGAGGGCGAATGCAAGGAGCGAGCCCACGACGATGGTCGCGAGAACCGACACCGGATCCCCGACGATCGCCCCGAGCACGTCGACGCCCCCGACGGCGACCGCCGTGGCCATCGCCGTGACCGGCAGGAGGAGCATGGCGAGCGCATACCAGCCGGGGTTGACCCGGAAGTTGAAGACCCGGCGTCGCAGCTCACGGACGCCACTCCGACCATCGGCAAGGGCGGTCGCAACGAATGCCGCGCCGGCCAGTGCGAAGGTGTCCAGGAGGACGAACGGGGCAACGCCGGGCAGATCGAGGTTGATGACCCCGATGCCGGCAAGGGACAGCAGCGGCAGGGCGAAGATCGCCGCGCTGGCCCCGTAGGCGATGGCGAGGAAGACGGCAAGTGGGTGTCGTCGGGCGATGGAGCGCATCTTTGTCGTGTCCTTTTGGGCTATTTCGGCCGCCGGTCCTGTGACCGAGGTGCCTTCCACAGCCTCGCGTCTGGCCCGGCCAACGTCGTCCGCCTGACGGCTCGAATGCCACACCGCTGGAGGGATGAATCTGGCTGGCTCGCCCGATACCCGGGTCGCGCCGCTCCTCATCCCATGGATGGACGCTGGGGCCTGGGGGCGGGCGGTATCGTCCCGGCATGACACGAGTGCTTCGGGCGTTGAGCGCCGAGGTGCATCCGGTCGACGTGGCAATCGCCCTCGGACTGGGCGCTCTGTCGTTCCTGCCCTTCTTCACGGGATTGGCGAACGTGGCGACCGCCGGCGGGCTGGGGGTCGTCCTGCTGCTCCTCGAGAGTCTCCCCCTCGTGTGGCGCCGCCGCTACCCGCTGATCGTGATGCTCGTGGTGCTCACCGCAACAATCGTCCACATCGCAGTCATCCCGCAGGGAGCGCCCAACGAGGTCGGGCTGGGCATCCTCGTCGCCACCTATACGATCGGCGAGCGCCTCGACCGACCGACATCGCTGGGCCTCACAGCATTGACGGCCACGATGATTGCGGTGCTGTTCATCGGCCAGGGCGGTCCCGATGCCCTCCAGAGCCTGATCCAGACGGACCTGATCCTGTTCGTGTCGTGGCTCGTCGGCGATGCAGCGCGGATACGACGGCTGTACGCGGAGAATCTCGTGGAGCAGGCACGGCTCGTGGACCGGGAGCGCGAGGAACGAACCCGGCGGGCCGTACTCGAGGAACGGGAGCGAATCGCCCGGGAGCTCCACGACGTGATCGCGCACCACGTGAGCGTGATGGTGATCCAGGCGGGTGGCGGCCTGAGCGCCATCGCGACGCGCCCAGGCGATGCGCGGTCGGCGCTCGAGTCGATCGCGACGACCGGACGGCTGGCGCTGAGCGACATGCGGCGAATGCTCGGAGTCCTTGGCAAGGCGGAGACGCAGGAGCCGATGCCCGGCCTGGATCGCCTGGACGACCTCGTGACGCAGGTTCGGTTGGCCGGACTGCCCGTCGAGCTGTCCGTGGAAGGCGAGCGGCGAAGCCTCGACCCGGGTCTCGAGCTGTCGGCATACCGCATCGTCCAGGAAGCGCTCACGAACTCACTCAAGCACGCACAGGGTGGACGCGCGCACGTGGTCGTGGCGTTCGAGCCCGGCCTGCTCGTCATCTCGATCGACGACGAGCGCGGACTCGGTCCGCGGCCTGCCGTCGAACCCGACCACGAGGGCCGTGGCCTCGTCGGCATGCGCGAGCGTGTCGCCATGCTGCGCGGGACGCTCGTCGCCCAGCCGACGACGGGCGGCTTTCGGGTGGTGGCCAGCCTGCCGATCGAGGCCGCGCCGGCGCAATGAGCATCCGTGTGCTGCTCGTCGACGACCAGGAGCTGGTGCGCACCGGCTTTCGCATGGTGCTGACCGGCGAGGAGGACATCGAGGTCGTGGGGGAGGCCGCCAACGGTCACGATGCCATCGCCTCGGCCGCGCGGACGCGACCCGACGTGATCGTCATGGACATCCGGATGCCGGTCATGGACGGAGTGGAGGCGACGCGACGACTCGCCGGCACGGACGGCGAGTCCCGCGGGCCGCGCATCCTGGTGCTCACGACGTTCGACACGGATGAGCACGTCATGGATGCGCTTCGCGCCGGTGCGAGCGGGTTCCTGCTCAAGGACGTCACGCCGGCCGACTTCGTCGCCGCCATCCGCATCGTGGCCGCCGGCGACGCGTTGATCGCGCCATCGGTCACCCGTCGGCTGCTCGACCGCTTTGCGCGGCTGCCCTCGCCCGCGGACGGGACCGGCGCGGTCCTGGCTCAGCTGACGGAGCGGGAGCTCGAGGTCCTCGCGCTCGTTGCCGAAGGGCTGTCGAACCGGGAGATCGCGGAACGCCTCGTCCTCGCCGAGCCGACGATCAAGACGCACGTCTCGCACCTGTTGCTCAAGCTCGACCTGCGCGACCGCGCCCAGCTGGTGGTGCTGGCCTACGAGTCCGGGCTGGTGCGCCCCGGATCCGCGCCCGGCTGATCGACCTCCTCGCAATTCCATGCAGCGAACGATGAGTTCCATCCCTGGACGCAGTCAGGAGGGTAGACAATCGAACCTGACCCATCGGAGGACCGGACCGTGACCGAGGCGACGACCCAGATCGAGGCGACGACCCACACCCTGGATGTCCCGGGCGCCGTGTTGACGTACGACGTCCACAGAAGCGAGGCCAGCGCTGAGCCGGTCCTCATGTTGATCGGATCGCCGATGGGCGCCGCGGGGTTCGGCACGCTGTCGAAGCATTTCACCGACCGGACGCTCCTGACGTACGACCCGCGCGGCGCCGAGCGCAGCACGAAGGCGGATCCGTCGAGCGAGTCGACGCCGGAGCAGCACGCCGACGACCTCCATCGGATCATCGGGGAGGTCGGTGGGCCGGTCGACCTCTTCGCCACCAGCGGTGGCGCGGTGAATGCCCTGGCGCTCGTCGCGAACGCATCCCGAGGACGTTCGCATCCTCGTGGCCCACGAGCCGCCGCTCGCCGCGATCCTGCCCGATTCGGAGAACGCGAAGGCGGCCGTCCGCGCGATCAGCGACTCCTACCAGCAGAACGGCTGGGGCGCGGGCATGGCCCACTTCATCGCCGTCGTCGCCCACAAGGGCGAGTTCCCCGACGACATCGGCACGCAGCCCGGGCCGGACCCGCAGATGTTCGGCATGCCGGCGGAGGATGACGGCAACCGGACCGACGTCATGCTCGGCCAGAACATCATCACCTGCACGTCGTACGAACCGGACTTCGATGCGCTGCGTGCTGCGTCGACCCGGATCGTCCTGGCCGCCGGTGAGGAGTCCGAGGGCGAGATGGCGCATCGCGGCGCGGAAGCCGTTGCCGAGCGACTCGGAACGACGCTTGTCACCTTCCCGAGCGATCACGGCGGGTTCCTCGGCGGCGAATACGGCCAGACCGGCAAGCCGGACGAATTCGCCGCGAGGCTGCGCGAGGTCCTTACATCGTCTTGACGTAGCGCTGGGCGGGAACCTGGACCGGCTCGCTCCCTGTCTCGGCTGGGTACTCGAACCGTCCCTCGTCGGTCCATCCACGGCGCTCGTAGAACCGCCGGGCACGAGCGTTGCCCGGCACGACCGCCAGCCACGCGCGACCGTGGCCGGCCGCCTTGATCCGGCGTTCGGCGTCAGCGATCAGTGCGTCGGCCACCCCACGGCCGCGGTGTGAGGACGCGACGTAGATCTGCTCGAGCTCGTCGGCGACGACCATCGTGAACCCGACGCACCTCGCCGCTCACCACGGCAACCGTCGTGTCCGCGATCCGCTCGGCGGCGCGCCGGACGAACGAGGCTTCGTCGCGGAACACGAGGAGGGCTTCGGGCACGTTCCCGAGGTGGCCGTCGCGCCAGCCCGCGTGCCAGATTCGGGCGATCGCCGGCGCATCCTCGGTTCGAGCGGTACGCAGCTGTCACTGCTTCCATGTCGATGACGGTACCGTCCAAATTCACGTCGAAGCCTGTCAGGTAGCGAGCGCATCATCCGGGATGCATCGCACGATCACGAGGTTCAGGCATGACCGACTTCATCACGGCGGAGCAGTTCGAGGCGGCAGGCGGCACCGACGACTGGAGGGTTCTCGGTGAGGGTGCCTGCATCTTCTACCCCACCGGGTCCTTCGCAGCGGGGGCCACGTTCGTCGAGGCGATCGGAAAGCTCGCCGGCATCGACGATCACCCGCCGGCCGTGGATGTGCGGCTCGACGGGGTGACCGTCCGCCTGATCACGCAGGAACCCGAATACCGCGGGATGACCGAGCGCGACGTGCGGGTCGCTCGTCAGATCTCGGCCACGGCGCGGGAGCTGGGACTGACCGCCGACCCATCCGCGGCGCAGACCACGCTCCTGATCCCGGGAGCCCCGGATCCTGCCGCGGTGATGCCGTTCTGGCGAGCCATCCTGGGCTACGATCCGCGGCCGGACAGCCCGGACGAGGACCTGGTCGACCCGCGCGACCGCAACCCCTCACTCTGGTTCGAGCAGATGGACGAGCCACGGACCGATGGCGGCGGTGCGATCCACGTTGCGGTCTGGGTGCCGCACGACCAGGCCGAAGCTCGAGTGGCGGCGGCGCTCGCAGCCGGCGGACGCCTGGTTCGCGACGACTTCGCGCCGGCTTGGTGGACGCTTGCAGACGCTGCTGGCAACGAGGCCGACGTCGCCACCACGCGAGGTCGACACTGATCTATGCTGGCGGTTGACTTATATAAGCTCATACTTGTATTATCTCCGCATGCACGCGTTCGACGTCCTCGGAGACCCGGTCCGGCGGCGGATCCTCGAACTGCTCGCGGATGGCGAGCTGACCTCGGGGGCCATCACCGCCGTCGTCCAGGCCGAGTTCGGGATCTCGCAGCCGGCCGTGTCGCAACACCTCAAGGTCCTGCGGGACAGCGGGTTCGCGAACGTCCGACCCGAGGGCACCCGTCGGCTCTACGCCGTCGACGCCGCGCCGTTCCGCGAGCTCGATGACTGGCTCGCCCACTTCCGGGCGTTCTGGGGTCAGCGTCTGGACTCGCTCGAGACAGAGCTCGCCCGGGGCAAGCGCGACCGCCGCCTCAAGGCCGCCGCCGCCTCCGACAGTCAGAAGGAGACCACCCCATGATCGATATCGTTCGAGAGATCGACGCGGTCCAGCGCGAGGTCCGCGCCGGCCGAACCGCGGCCGGCGAGGGGCGCCAGGTCCGGCTGCAGCGCACCTACGACGCCCCCATCGATGACGTCTGGGATGCCCTGACGAACCCCGAGCGGATCGGCCGCTGGTTCCTGCCGATCAGCGGCGACTACCGCCTCGGTGGCAACTACCAGTTCGAGGGCAACGCCGGGGGCGAGATCGTCGAATGCGCCCGTCCGAACCGGCTGAAGGTCACGTGGGTATACGGCGTGGTTTCCAGTCCGGCCGACGTGTCGGAGGTCGAGTTGCTGCTCGCTCCGGCCGGTGACCAGAAGACGACGCGTCGTGCTCGAACACACCGCCATCGTGCCCGAGGAGATGTGGGCCGAGTACGGCCCGGGCGCGGTTGGCGTCGGCTGGGACGGGGGTGTGCTTGGCCTGGCGCTCCATCTCCGGGGCGGCTCGGTGGGTGATCCCATGGCCTGGGCGGTATCCGATGAAGGACGCGAGTTCTACAGGCGATGCAGCGCGGCCTGGGGCGAAGCGAACCGAGCCTTCGGCGCCGACCCGGAAGCCGTGGCGCGGGGCGTGGCGAACACCAACACGTTCTACGCTCCTGAGCCCGACCCGGTGTCCTCCTGAGCCAGGTCGTCGCGGCACCGCTCGAGCCAGATCGGTAGAGTCGGGAACGGCGGTCACCGAGTGACAGAGTCTGCCGTCGTACGAGCGTCGCCCGCGATCCGTGCCGCGGCCGTCATGTACGTCGCGCTCGGCCTCGGCTTCGGGATCGGAACCGCGGTCTCGCTCGCATACCTCGGTCGCGAAGGCGAGCTGCCGATGACGCCGTTTGGCTTCCGCTCGCTCGCTGGAGGCCCGTTCGAGGACCTGACCCAGGAGCAGTTCACAGCGCTCGGCTGGGCTCTGGTCGGGGTGTGCGCCCTGGACGTGCTGGCGGGCTTGTCGCTGTGGCAGGGTCGTCGTCGGGGCGCCGCCCTGGGGCTCGCGACGACTCCGGCCGCGTTCGTCCTCGGAGCCGGATTCGCCCTGCCGTTCCTCCTGGCCGGGGTGCCGATCCGGGTAGCACTGGTCCTTGCCGGACGCCATGCCCTGAGATAGCTGGGGCCGCCACGAGCCGGATCGGTGGCATCCTAGGGCCCGAGATGAGCGAGCGCATCGTCGTTCTCGGGGGCGGGTTCGCCGGCGTGTCGACCGCCCGGGAACTGTCGAAGCAGCTGCGTCGGGAGCACCGGCTGGCAGCCTCGCCGCGCGACGACGGCGTCTCGGTCACCCTGATCAACCGCGACAACTACTTCGTCTTTCAGCCGCTCCTCGCGGACATCATCTCGGGCGCGATCGAGACCACCCATGTGGTCGTGCCGCTGCGGCGGTTGCTGCACGGGGTCGAGGTGGAGGTCGGCTACGTCGACGAGATCGACCCCGTCCACAAACGCGTGTCGGTGCGCCGCCGGCAGAGCGGCGAGGTCTTCAGCGTCGCATACGACGCGCTCGTGATCGCGCTCGGGAGCGTTACCGACTTCCGGGCGGTTCCCGGCATGGCCGAGCACGCGATCGGCGTGCGGACCCTCGGCGACGCCTTCTACCTCCGCAACCGCGCCCTGGCCCAGCTCGAGGAAGCGGCCAACGAGCCCGACTCGGCCCGCCGCGACGCGCTCCTCACGTTCGTCGTCGTCGGCGGCGGCTCGACCGGCGTGGAGGTGGCCGCCGAGCTCGAGGACCTGCTGCGGACCGCGCATCGGACCTTCGCCAGCCTCCCGAAACCGAATGTCGTGCTCGTCCACAGCCGGACGTACGTCCTGCCGGAGTTCGGCGATCGCCTCGCCCGGTACGCGACGAAGAAGCTGGTGCAGGCCGGGGTTCGAGTGGTCCTCGGCCGGCGCCTGGTCCGCGTCGAACCCGATCTGGTTGAGCTCGATGACGGCAAGGTCATCGCGACCGCGACCGTGATCAGCACGGTTGGCAACGCACCGAACCCGGCCCTGGCCGGACTTGCGGGAGTCGATGGCGCGCTCGACGCGCGGGGCTGGGTTCTGCCGGACGCGACGTTCGCCGTGCCCGGGCTCGAACGGGTGTGGGCGCTGGGTGATTGCGCATCGATCATGGACCCGGGGACCGGCCGGCCATGGCCGGCGACGGCCCAGCACGCGGTCCGAGAAGGTCCCCACGCGGCGCGCAACGTCCTGGCGGTGCTGGACGGACGGCTACCGAGCCGGTTCGACTACAGCCAGCAGGGCATGCTCGTGTCGCTCGGCCGGTTCCGGGGGGTTGGCGAGGTCCGGGGCATCAAGGTGTCCGGCTTCATCGCCTGGTTCATGTGGCGGTCCTACTACCTGCTCCAGCTCCCCAGCCTCGAGCGGCGCATCCGCGTCGCGCTCGACTGGGCGCTCGAGCTCTTCCTCGCCCACGACGTCATCGAGATCAACATGCGCCGCACGCGCACACGTCCCGGCGAGTCCGTCGGAGAAATCGAGGGCGAACCCGTCTCGGTGGGTGCCCGCCAGGACGCCTCCGACGAGATCGTGATCTGAGGCGCGCCGGGGCGGGACCTGCTTCAGGCACCGCAGGCGGTCGTTTCGATTGCGGTCGTGGCAACGACTGTCATCCCGTCCGCACCGGTCGTTGGCCGGACCATTCGCTCACGGAGATGCCGAAGCGCACGCCGGGTCCTCGTCTTCACCGTGCCGAGCGGCCAGCCCAATCGGGCTGCTATTTCGACCTGCGAGAGGTGCGATCCATAGGCGAGCGTGATGACCGAGCGCTCGAGCGGATCGAGAGATGCGATCGCCTCGGCCATCGATCCCCGGGTCTCACGGCCGACCACTGTGGCTTCGGGGCCTGGATCGGGAACACCCATTGCAATCGGTGCACTCGAGTTCGTGAGCCATTCCGCGAGCGAGCTGTCGTCGCTTTCGGTGGTTGCCAGCGTGGAGAACGCAAGCGCCCGGCCGTGGCGGCTGGCGTGCCGGACCTGATCGATCGCCCGATTGCGGGCGATCGCGAACAGCCATCCCCGCAGGGACCCGCGCGTGGGATCGAACAACTCCGCTCGGTCCCAGAGTGCCAGGAAGGTCTCCTGGACGACGTCGGATGCGACCGTAGCGTCGCCAGTCGTCCGCGCAGCGATCGAATAGACGGCGCCAGCGTGGCGGTCATACAACGAGGCGAGCGCGTCCGCGGATCCTTCGGCGACCCGCTCGAGCAGGGACACGTCGGTCGCTTCGCTGGCCTGGAACGCTGCCGGTGCCGTCATCGAGTTCTCGACTGCTAACTTTGGTGTAAGTATTTCGCACGTGAGATACTCACGTCAAGACGTTTTTTGAGGTACCATGCGCGGCATGACTGAAGACCTCACGGATCGCGTCATCGGAGGCTGGGCAGCGGCGCTGCCGGAACTCGAGATGAATCCGCTGCAGGTGACTGGTCGCCTCAGCCGGATCGGGCCCCTGCTCGCTCGGCGCCAGGAGGAGGTCTTCGGCCAGTTCGGCCTGAGTCGGGGCGAGGTCGGGATGCTCAGTGCACTGCGCATCGCCGGACCGCCCCATCACCTCTCCCCCAGCCGCCTGGGCGTGGGCTGATGATGTCGTCCGCCGGCGTCACGAGCCGCACCGACCGACTCGAGCGACGCGGCCTCGTTCGACGGTTGCCCGATCCGAATGACCGTCGCGGCGTCATTGTCGAGCTCACCGATGAAGGCCTCGAAGCCGTGGACGCCGCCGTCCGCGCCGTGACCCTGAGCGATCAGCAGCTGCTGGCACGCTTCGACGCGACCGAACTCGCTTCGATGGAAGGGCTTCTGCGGAAGCTCCTGGCCGGCCTCGAGCTACCCGAGTGATTGCCCGCCCTGACTGAGGGCGCGCCGCCTCGGACTCCTTGTCGGCGAATTGACAGGTGGCTCCGGAAACCGGAACCGCCGTCGCCTCCGTATGGCACGGGCACGGTCATCCCGCTGAAGCGCCAAGTCGATTAGCTGGCCGGTTGAGGTGGCCCGGACAGGAGATCGACAATGGTTGGAACCACAACACGTGCTCGCGATGGAGCAGCGAAGCGGGCGCTGATCGGTGCCGGGGTGGGGGCCTTGACAGGGGCACTCGTGCTGATGCTCCTGGCCGGTGCCGGAGTCGCGAGGGCGGCCGCGCCGGCTCTCGCCGCCGGGGTCGTTGACGGGACCCTCGATGATCACCGGCGCGTCCAGATCGGAACGAATCGCCCTCCGCCTCAGCCCGCTCGACGCCGGTCAGCTCCTCATCGACGTCGGGGACGACGGTTCGGCGGAGCACTCCTTCGATGTCACGACGTTTCGCGCGATTGCCGTGAACGCGAGGAACGGGAACGACGTCATCCGGATCGACGAGGCCAACGGCGCCTTCACGACCACGAAGGCGACCACTATTGCCGGCGGGAATGGCGACGATACGCTCCTGGGTGGGAGCGGCGCCGAGACGTTCGACGGCGGCCGGGGCAACGACGTTGCGGACGGCAACGGCGGTGCGGACACCGCGTTCATGGGCAAGGGTGACGACGTCTTTATCTGGGATCCGGGCGATGGGTCCGACCGTTTCGAAGGCGGTGCCGGCACGGACACGATGGCGTTCAACGGGGCTCCCGGCAACGAGGCGATGGCGGCCAACGCCAACGGCGGCCGCGTCCGGTTCACGCGCGTCCAGGGCACCATCGTGATGGATCTCGACGACGTCGAAGTCATTGATGTCCGCGCCCTCGGCGGGACCGACGCAATCACGGTCGGTGACGTCGCAGGGACCGACCTTCGTCGCGTCGACATCGACCTCGCCGCCACGCTGGGCGGATCGGCCTCGGATCTAGCCGCGGACACGGTCACCGTCGTGGGCACGAACGGCGATGACACCATCTCGGCCACGGCGGTCGGTGCCACGGCCCAAGTCAGCGGACTTGCCGCCACCGTGCGGGTCACTCACGCGGATCCCGAGCTCGACACACTCGTGCTCGATGTCGACGGGTCAGATGACGTGTCGGTCGATCCAGCCCTGGAAGACGTGATCCATGTCGCGGTGAACTAGCGCGACGGGCGATGGTGCGTCACGAATGGACGGAGCGGCCTACTCGGCCGCTCTGTCTGTACCCCGTGTCGCGGTCAAAGCGTCCAGGAGGACACCAACCCCGTATCGATAGGCCTCGTCGACGTCACCACCGAGGCGAAATGCGCCGGTGATCTCCATCGACACGAAGCCGTGCGCAAACGCGGTCACCAGGCGTGCGGCCTCGAGGGCGCGTTCCGATCCGACGAGCCGCTCGGTCACGTGCATCAACGGCTCGGACGACGCCGCGGTCAGCTCAGTGGGTGGGCGAGATCCCGCAGGCAAGTTCATGAAGAGGAGCTCGTACGAGCGCGGGTGGCGCTGCGCGAACGCTCGAAAGGCGTTCGCGATCCCGAGAAGACCGGCCGTCGGATCCGGATCCCGGGCGAAGGGCTCGAGCTCGTCGGCGAGGTCCTTGAGTGCAGCGGCTCCGATCGCGGCGATGAGCGCTCCCCGATCGGCGAACCGCTTGTACAGCGACGGAGCCCGAACGCCGACCCGCTCGGCGACGGCGAGCATCGTGACCGCGTCGAGGCCGCCGGCCTCGAGGATCTCTCGACCGGCGGCCACGATGTCGTCGTACGAGGTGCGGGCCCGAGCGGGGCTCACGCCTTTGTTCGCCCCATCCGGCCGAGATGCGTGTCATGGAACGAGCTCGGCAGCTTGAGGCCGTAGCCGACGGCTCGATCCATCCCGACGTGGGCGATGAGGATGGCCGCCGCGAGGATGACCGGCGGTGAGGCGAGCCACACCCCGATCCCCAGCGTCACGATCCCGGGCACCCAGTTGTGAACCAGGTTGTAGGTGAACGTGCCGATCCGCGGGCTGGCGAGGAAGCCGGCAGCGGAGACATCCGGCAGCAGGAGCAGGGGCACCAGGAGCAGCCAGTTGCCACCGCTGGCGCCGAACAGCGCCAACCCAATGCCGAATGCAGCGAGGCCCTCAAGGCGAAGCCAGGTCCGCACCGCACCGGTGGTCATGCCAGACAGTGGGGCGGTCGTGGAGGATGGCGTGGTGGCCGACAGGGCCATGGTCGTTGCGGTCATCTGGTTCTCCCATCCGTCGAATTGGAGGTGATTGGCTACACTATATAGCCTTCATGGCTAATGTCAATAGCCAAGTTCGGAACGGAACGGCGCCGAACGACCCTGCGTTCACGATGGAACGCAGGGCCGCAGGTTTCGTGAGCCTAGTGCTCGTTTAGTCAAGCGCTCCGCAGAATGTCCCCCACAACGCCTCGTCGAGGGCCAGGTCATGCTTGCCGGCCTGGAACGTGACGTGAAGCTGCTCCACCTCGGCATACGAGATCCTGCCCACGTCGCGGATGGTCACGCCCGAGCCCGGCTCGTTGACCATGTAGCGGTGCCCGACGATCGTTTTCGTGAAATTGTCCGAGCCAGGGATTGGCTCGATGAACTCCTGGAACTCTCCCCGAACGACGATCGAACGACCAGTCACCGTGTTGGTCAACACATCGTGCGGAAAGCGGCCGTAGTAGACGATCCGGTTCACATCACCCGAAGCGTTGAAGAAGACGGTCACACGATCCGTGCCGCCTCCGGCGATCTCGATGTCGAAGCCGTCGCAGTTGAAGCCGATGAAGGTGAAGTCGTACGTGTTGGGCCCAAATCGTTCGGGTCCGGCCGCGCTGACTGGCGAGGCCGCGAGCATGCCCGCGGCGACAACGGCAACCGCGACCAGCGAGCGGATGGAACGGGATGCGCTCCGCCTGAAAACAGTAGGCATGTCGTGGACTCCTGCTACTGGTTGCCCGAGGACCGGGACTACCCGGACGTTGGGCGCGTCGACGAGCGTGAGCCACGTGGACGGCACGTGAACCACAAGCCCTTGGCGTCCGTGCTGGCAACAGGAGGAGGTGTCAGGCGGGGCGCAGGAACGCGAGCACGGCGAGCACCCGACGATGGACGGTCGACGACGCCTCGAGCCCGAGCTTGCCGAAGATCTGACTGATGTGCGCCTCGACGGTCCGTTCGGTCACGAACAGGCGGCCGGCGATGGCACCGTTCGAAAGTCCCTCTGCAACCAGGGCGAGGACCTCGCGCTCACGCTCCGTCAGCGACGCCAGCGGGTCGTGGCGGCGCCTTCGACCAAGCAATCGGGCGACGATCGTGGGGTCGATCACCGTCTCGTGGTCTGCGATCCGACGAAGCGCATCGACCAGCACCGCGACGTCGAATACGCGCTCCTTGAGCAGGTAGCCGAGGGCCTCGGGGTGATCCTCGAGGAGGCGCATGGCGTAGCTGAGCTCGGCGTACTGCGATAGCACGAGCACGCCTGTCGCAGGGAATTCCGCCCGGATCCGAGTCGCCGCAGCGAGGCCTTCGTCGGTGTGTGTGGGAGGCATCCGTATGTCGGTGATCGCAACGTCCGGGCGATGCTCGTGGACGAGTCGAAGCAAGCCGTCGGCATCCTCCGCCGCGCCGGCGACCTCGATGCCGGCGTCGCCGAGGAGGCGCACAATTCCCTCCCGGGTGAGCATGACGTCCTCAGCGACGACTACGCGCATGGGACCTCCAGTTGAACCGATTGGCGAGCGGCGTCGGTCTCGGCCGTCAGTCGCCCGCGCGCAGCGCCCGCTCGATCGGCCAGGTGGTCAGAGATCGGATTCGCGCCAACACCGTCGTCGACGATCCGGGCTGTGAGACGCCCATTCTGCCGCTCCAACTCCACTCTCACGTGCGTGGCTCCGCGGCCGGCCGCGGACCGAACGACCTCGTCGATCACCGCGTACGCTGCGCTCTCGCTGGCCGCCAGGCACCGCCCGCCCGTGTCGCCGGTGATCTCGACCGGTAGGGTGGCGCGATCGGCAAGATCGGCGAGCGCGGGGCCCAGACCAGCCTCCACGAGGACCGCCGGGAAGATCCCGTGCGCGAGCTCGCGTCAGGTCCTCCAGCACGGCTTCCGTCCCCCCGATAAGGCGCTCGAACGAGGCGGCACGGTCATCGTTTCCTTCGCGCGTCGCGGCCGCGCGGCCCAGCCGGAGCTCGTAAGAGATTGCGAGCAATCGCTGCTGCGCACCATCGTGAAGGTCCCGCTCGACGTGCCGTCGCGCGGCGTCTTCCCGCTCGACGATTCGCGTGCGCAATTCAGCGATCGCGCGTACCTGGGCCAGGACCTCGGCGCGAAGACGCTCATTGTCGACCGCCAGACGTGCCGCCGATCCGATCGTCCTCTTCAGATCTTCGGGGTCGACCAGGCCGGGGTCGTGAAGGACAACGGCGATTTTCTGACCGTCGCGCGTGATCGGCGTTGCGACCCGCCCCGGCCGCGCGACGCACCCGGGGCTGGCATCCCCGTGGCATCGACGAAGGAGTCGGTTGTGGGCAGCCGATACGCGACGGCGAGATCGGGGTCGCCGAGCGCCAGCGCGAGTGCACGTTCAAGGCCGCCCGGTGCGGTGCCGCGCCGATGTCGGTCGCCAGTCGGGCGACCGAAACACCGATGCTGCGCGCGCGCGCCACCTGCCAACCCAGCGTGATCGCGAGGGCGGTTATCGCGCCTGCTTGGACCATGAACGCCGCGCCCAGGCTGGGTTCGGCGGCGGTCTGGAGGTGGTCCGCTGCAAGCAGGACGATGTACGTGGTATCGGCCACGCCGACGACGGCGCCGAAGACGAGCAGCGGCCCGTGCGATCGCCGGGCGGGACGGGTCCCGCCGAGCAGCCGCCAGGCCGCCATGACCGCCAAGCCCAAACTGATCGCGATTGCCACCCCGATCTGCGCCAGGTCGAGCTGGCGGGCCAGATCCTCGTTCGCCCACAGGAGGAAGACGTTCTCCGAGCAGTTGCGAGGCGGCTCGAAACAGTCGAGGTCGCGGATCGGGTCCCGGACGGCGGCGCGCGCCAGACTCAGGGCGATCGTCACGACATACGCGGCAGCGACGAGTGCTCGTATGGTCGACCCGCGGAGCGCGCCACTCGCAGCCGCGACCAGGTGGAGGATGATCGGCGCCAGCAGCGCGCCACGATCATTGCCGTGCCTCGGACCAATGGCGCTGCATTCGGCCAGCCGATCCAATCCGGAGCGAACCAGGCGACGCTGGCGAGGATCGCAAGCGATCCGAGCGCGTTCGTCGCTCGAAGCGCGGTGGCGAGGAGACCGCTGGCGAGCAGCGCGATGCCGGCGGTCGCGCCGCCGCGGCCGCGGCCCCCGACGTCGAAGGGTGGGTGAAGGGAGCATCCGTCAGGCGGATTGGCAGCCAGCCGACCGCGACGACGTTGGCGATCCCGATCGCGGGCAGCGCGAACCGACGAATGCCATCGCGCAACACCGCCCAACGCGTCGCCACGCACGGAGTGTGGCACCCCCGTCCGGTCGACTTATCGTGGACAACACCAACGGCGTGGCCCACGATGTCGTGCGGCCACTGATGCGCCGGTGATCCGCTCCTCCTACGGTCGAGCCGCAGGACCTTCCGTCACGCGAGGAGATGGATCATGGAACGCACCCTCCGGAGAACCGCCGCCCAATTGCTGCTCATCGCGCTCCTCGTGAGCGCGTGTGGCGCGGGCGGTGACAGCTCGAACCAACCCATCAGTGCCGGCGACAAGGCCGGAGGTCGTGCCGCGACGGTCTTGACGCTCGGGTGGGACGGCACTCCTGGCGATGCGGGCGCCGACTATATCGAGCACTTCGCTGCCGAGCTGGACCGGATCTCCGCCGGCCTGTTGACGATCGAGATCAAGCACCGCGCGGCAGGCGAGGGCGTGGTTCGGTTTGACCAGCGGATTGCCGAGCTGGTCCATGCGGGCGACCTGGACCTGGGCCTCGTCCCAACTCGCGCGTTCGACGAGCTCGGAGTCACGAGCCTCCAGGCGCTCCAGGCGCCTTCCTGGTGACCGACGACGAGGCAATGGACGCGGTGGTGTCGAGCGCCATCCGCGACGACCTCATGTCCGGCCTCCCGTCGCAGGGCTACGAGGGTCTGGCGCTCTGGCCGGAAGGCCTCCGGCATCCGTACAGCTTCGGTCAGCCGATCCTGACGCTGTCCGACTTCGATGACCTCTCGATCCTTGCGCCGGTCTCGAAAGCATCGTTCGACCTGTTGCAGGCGCTCGGTGCAATCCACATGACCTCGGTGACGCTCGTGAAGATGACGATGCTGCGGAGTCCGGGATCCGGACCATTGCCAACATCAACCGTCCGGGCGTGGTGACTGGCAACATCACGTTCTTTCCGAAGATCCAGATGCTGGTCGCCGGCAGCCCGGCCTTCGCGCGCTTGACAGACGAAGAACGGCGCCTCGTACTGGATGCCGCTGCCGCCACGTCGGAGTGGGTGGCCCAGCATCGCGAACGCGAGGACACTGCCGTCTCAACGCACTGCCTGGGTGGCGGGATCCTCGTCCTCGCCAAGGCGAGCGACGTCGCTGAGATCGTCGCCGCAGCGGCGCCCGTGTACGCGGAACTCGAGGAAGATGCGCTGACGAAGCGGCTCATCGGCGAGATCCGCGGCATCGTTGAGGCGCCGCGCGAACAACCGGCATACGTGCCCGAGTCGTGCGGCTCACTCGCAAGGGCAACCGCCGAACCGTCCGCGTCGCTCCTGCCCGCCGACTATCCATCCGTCCTCAATGGGGCCTATCGCGCTGATATCAGCGAAGCCTACCTCGTGACAAAGGGCATCAACCCCAACGAGGCGTTCTGGAACGGCGGCATCTTCACCCTGACGTTCAAGGACGCGGTGTTCAGCCATCACCTCGATCGAGATGACTCGACGTGCACCGGGACCTACACCATCCGCGGCCTGCGGCTCACGGCCGGTTGCCTATTCCCCGACGGCGCCACGTTCGAGCCGCTGATCTCTGCGGATTGGAACCTGTCTGGAGGCGAGCTCCGCTTTACCAATGTCGAACGCCGCAACGACGCGCTTGCCCAGGCGATGTGGGCCGGCAAGCCCTACATTCGCATCGGCGATGAGCCTTGACTTTCAGGCCACGTCACCCAGCGGCAGAACGGCGATCAGGGTGGTCCCGCCCCCTGTCGGACTTTCCACCGTCAAGCGCCCTCCAAGTGCCTCGATCCGATCCGCCAGCCCGCGTAGGCCGCTGCCACGATCGAGGTCGGCCCCGCCAATGCCGTCGTCGCGCAGCTCCACATGATCGCAGCATCGGCCCGACGTACGAACACCTCGACCGTCGACGCCGAGGCGTGCTTGGACGCATTGGCCAGTCCCTCTGCACACAGGAAATAGACTCCGGCCTCGATCTCCGACGGGAACCTGGCATCGGAGATGCTGAGGATGACCGACACCGGGCTGTGCTCGACGAGTCCGCGGATCGCCGGCGCGAGGCCGCCTTCGCGCAGCTCCGCCGGATGGAGCCCGCGACCCAGATCGCGAAGCTCGTTGACGGTCCTCGCGGCGTGCGCGCGGGCATGGATCAGCCGCTCACCGCTTTCGAGCGAGCCATTGACCATCGGTCCGGTCGGGGAGAGCGAACCGAACAGCTCGTCCAGCCGGCGCACCGCGCCATCGCTCAGGCGTTGTGCAAGTCGTAGCCGCTCCGCGTCGCCGGCGCCCAGGAGGCGTCGGCGGGAGGCATGGAGCTCGGCCACCTGGCTCCGGATCTCCGCCTGGAGCTCGGCGTTCCGGGACGCAAGGCGTGTCGCCGACGCCACGGCGTCGACCAGGGCGGGGTCGTCCAGCACCGACGGATCGTGGACGAGCACCGCGACCACGTCGCCGTCGCGCTCGATGCGCGTGATCGCGCGTCCCTGGGACGGCTCGTGAAGGTCGACCGGCTGCCCCGACGCGTTGACGTAGGCGTCGGCCGTCGCGACCCGATAGGCGATCTCCAGGCTCCCGTCACCCAGGATGCCGGCCAGGGCATCGCGCAACGTGCCGGACCGGACCTCACCTAGCTCGACGACGATATCGGCGACTTTCGCGTCCTCGGTCTCAGGGCGAGCGAGACCAGCAGCGAGGAGGACGGCCGACCCACCGACTGCCAGTTCGTAAAGCAGAAGTGCCGGCTCAGCTCCGAGGACATAGCGGAGGGCTAGGCCCCCTGCCACCGCGACGGCCAAGGCAGACGCCACCTGGAGGGCGAGGAGCTTCGCCCTGCGCCGCCTCCCGCTTGACCGCCCGTACGCGACGAAGGTCGCGGTAGCCGCGACCGCCGCGATGATCAGCGCACCGGACCCGAACGACCAGATCGACAGGACCACGCTGGCGTAGGCAACCCCAACTCCAACACGCTCCACTGATGTCGCCAGCCAGCCGGTCGGAAAGCCGATGAGAGCATGTGCCAAAGGCGCCCGATGGGATGCCAGGAGGGCCTCCGCGAGCGCAGGTGCGACGAGGACGGTCGGCCACGCCGCGGTCAGGAGCGGTCTCGCCAGATTTCCCGCGAACCAACACAAGGCCGTAATGGCAAGTAGCGGTCCGACTCTGCTGGAAGGGCGCCGCGCCCAGGCCACTATGCCGGCACACAGGATCGTCATGCCCGCCAGCAGGTCCGGGAGCCAGACGCGGGGCTGATACGGTCCGTAGGCGACCCACTCCGACCAGATGCCAAAGGCGATGCCGATCGGCAGCAGCAGGTACGCGCCGCGCGGCATCGAGTGTGTCAGCCGACGACCTCCGCGAGCGAGGCGCCGGACAGCTGCACCTTCGAGATGAAACCGCGGGCGTTCGCGCGCGCCACCCGATCGCCGTACGCACGCGCATCGCGGCTCGAGATCAATACAACGATGGGCGGCGATGGCCTGGACGCGAGGCGCGCGGCCACCTCGAAGCCATCGCTGTCCGGCAGCTGGATGTCCAGCAGGACGATGGCCGGGCGGAGCTCATTGACCTTGTGGAGGGCTCCGGCGCCATCGGCTGCCTCTCCGATCACCTCGTAGCCGTCCGCTTCCAGCAGCTCACGCGCCGCAGCCCGAAAGTCGCCATGATCGTCGACGATCAACACGGTCTGTCGCACCGTCCAATGCTCTTGTGACGGGGTCCTCCCGGCATCGGGGCTGGCACGAGTATGCGCGCGACCCTTACGCCCACATGTGCTCAGCTCAGCACGTACGATCATAGCTGCACGAGGGAATCAACGGGGACCACGAATTGACCGCCTCGCCGAACACAGCCGAAGCCGGCCCGTCCCTTGCCGAACAAGTTTCCCGCCTCTACGACCTCATCGCGGGCTACCACATGACGAACCTCATCGAGGTCGCGCGCGAGGTCGGGGTCTGGGAGCGGATCGCCGCCGAGCCAGGCATCACCTCGGCATCGCTCGCCGACTCGCTCGGAACGAACGTCCACTACACCGATGTCTTGTGCCGGACCGCGTTCGCATTCGAGCTACTCGAGCGCGAGGGCGACGGGTGGCGCATGGCAGCACACATGGACACCATCCTCGGCGACCCCGCGTCGACCTTCTACCTCGGGCGAGCCGCCAAGGTTCACCTGACGCTCGGCAGCGAGGACTACCCGGACCTCGCGGATCGGCTGCGACGAGGGCGGGTCGTGCCCTACCAGGACCACAGCGACGACTTCATCGGCGAGGTCGCCGACAGCCTCAGATCGCTGCCTCGGATGTTCGTGGACCTGGTGCTGCCTCGCCTCCCGGACCTGGACGCCCGACTGGCCGCCGGCGCGCGGGTGCTCGACCTGGGATGCGGAGCCGGATGGGCGATCGTCGAGCTCGCGCAGCGCTATCCGACAAGCCGCGTCGACGGCGCGGACATCGAACCGAGGTCCATCGAGCTTGCCCAGGAGCGGATCGTCCAACACGGTCTGACCGAACGTTGCTCAGCGCGACTCCTCGGTCCCGAGGGCCTGACCGATGACGGCCGCTACGACGTCATCACGATGTTCCTCGTGGTTCACGAGATCCTGCCCGAGCTGAAGGACCGGGTTCTCGCTTCGGCCGCCCGAGCGCTGGCACCCGGCGGATCGCTCGTCATCTTCGACGAGGCCTACCCCGAAACAGATGCGCGCCATGCGCACGATGCCCAGCCGCTTCTCGGCGGTTGCGCAGTGGTTCGAGCTGACATGGGGCAATCGCGATCGACACGGCCGCCGAACTGCGGGCTCGGTGCGCGCACGTTGGGCTTGATCTGGCGGACGAGACGACCTTCAGCCGATTCACGATCCTTGTCGCCCAGAAGCCAGCTTGACGCTCGCAGGGTATCGGGCCGAGCACCTGCGGCCGGGTATGACCGCAGCACTCCCAGGGGAGCCTAACCCACCGTGGCCGGCGGGTATCCTTCAATGCGAATGAACAGCGGCGAGCAGATCCAGGCTCGGCAGTCGCGGAGCACGTTCCGTCGCGAATGTTCCGTGGCGGTTGAGATCCAGGCACCTGTTGAGAGGGTCTGGGCGATCCTCACCGATGCCGACGACATGACGCGCTGGAACTCCACCCTGACCAGCGTCGAGGGGCCGATCGAGCTCGGCTCGACAGTGGCAATGCAGGTGCCCGAAGCGCCTGAGCGAACGTTCAAGCCCAAGGTCACGCGCTTCGAGCCGAACCGCGAGATGGAGTGGCGCGAAGGCAACTCGGTCATGTTCCTGGGCGTTCGAACCTACTCGTTGACGCCGAGCGAGGATGGGCTCGAGACCGCGTTTCGGATGACCGAGGTGTTCTCAGGGCTGATGCTGCCGATGATCGGCGGCAGGCTCCCCGACTTCGGCCCGATCTTCGAGCGCTACGCCGCCGACCTGAAGATCGAGGCGGAGCGGGCATCCGGATCGAGCTCGAACCTCGCCTAGCGCGTGTCGAGGGCTCGGGTTCGCAGGGCTCGCTCCATATCCGACGCACCCTCCGTGAGGAGGCGCCGAAATGACGGATCGAGGGTCATGTCGTCGGCCGCCTGCCGGACCAGTTCCAGCGCCGATGGCTCCACGAGGACGTATGGGAAGAGGCCGCGAGCGAGAGTCCGCGCCACGTGCTGCGAATCGCGCCAGCGCTCGGCGACTTCCGGCACGTAGCGATCGAGGTACGGGCGGCACAGCTCGACCTGCTCGGGCTGCCAGAATGCGGCAACCATCGCGCCGAGGATGCCGGCGGACGGCGGGTCGGAACCGAGGACCGTGGTCCACGCGGCCGCTTTCGAGGCGTTCGTTGGCAAGCTCGATCGCGCCCGCGCCGCAGCTTCGGCGCCGGCCGACGTTGGATCCGCTTCCAGCTCCCGATCGATCGCTCCCGACTCGATCCGGCCGAGGACAGCCAGTCGAGCGACGATCTCCCAGCGGAGATCCGGCCCGATGACGAGCCCGTCCGGGATGCCTCGACCTTCCAGCCAACCGCGAACGATCGCCAACTGGCCGTCATCGATTGCGCTTCGGACCACCGTCCGGGCGTGTGCCAGCTGGTGATCGCTCGCCGATCCCGCTGCGGCGAGCCAATCAAGGCTCCGTCCCGCCAGGTCGCGGAGGCGATGGTCGCGCTTGGTCTGATCGCCCAGGCGGTTGATCGTGGTGAGGGCGCGACGCTGGAGGTCATCGAGGATCGTGATGTCAGGCTCCCTACCCATCGCTGCCATGACGGCTTGCAGGTAGTCCGCCACCGGGACGACCGCGTCGACGGTCATCTCCCGGAGCGCGGTCCACAGCACGGCTCGAGTGAGCGTCGCCTCCACGCCGTCGATCGCCCCATCGAGCACCGAAGCCAGCGTTCGATCGTCGAGGCGGGTCTTTGCCCAGGTCAGATCGTCGTCGTTGACCACGAGCAGGTCCGGGGCGAGGCCAATCCCGTCGGCAGCCACGGGGGTTCGGGCACCCGCGATGTCGATCTCGATCCGATCTCTTCGAACTGTCCGACCGTCGATCCGGTCGTACAGCCCGATCGCCACTCGGTGCGAGCGGAGCGTGGGTTGGTCGGCCGGCGCCGACTGTTCGATCGCGAGCCCTGCGAGCCGACCGTCCCCGTCGGTCGACACGACCGGGGCGAGCGTCGCCAGCCCGGCCGTCTGAAGCCACTCGTGAGTCCACAGCCGGAGGTCGCGGCCGCTGGCCGCCTCGAGTGCCGCCATGAGGTCATCCATCGTCGTGTTCGACCAGGCATGCGCGGCGATGTAGGCGCGCAGCCCACGCTTGAATGGTTCGAATCCGACCCACGCGACGAGCTGTTTCAGTGCACCTGCGCCCTTCGAGTACGAGATACCGTCCAGGTTGAGCATCGTCGCAATCGCGTCGGGGACGTCGGCCGAAATCGGGTGGGTCGTTGGCAGCTGGTCCGCCCAGTAGCCCCAGGCCTTGTCCCCCAGGATGAAGGCCGTCCAGGCTGTTCGATGGCGGGTCGCCTCAGCGAGGGTCAGCGCGGCCAGGTACGAGGCGAACGACTCGTTCAGCCACAGATCGTCCCACCAGCGCATCGTGACCAGGTCGCCGAACCACATGTGCGCGAGCTCATGGGCGATGACGTCGGTCCGGTCGCGCCGCCGGACGTCGGTGACCGGCGATCGGAAGATGAAGTCGTCGTCGCCGAACGTGATGCAAGCAGCGTTCTCCATGGCCCCTCGCATCTCCGGAACGAACACGAGGTCGCACTTCGAGAAGGGATACTGCCGGCCGAACAAATCCCGATAGAAGGCGAGTGCCACCTGCGCGTCGCCGAGCATGTCGTCGGCCTCGACGTACCGCGCCATCGACCGCCGGCAATGCACCGCAAGCGGGATGCCGTCGTAGACATTCCCAAACAATTCGTATGGTCCCGCGCAGATCGCGATGATGTACGTCGACAGCCGCGGCGTCGGCTCGAACGCCCAACGACCACGCGCCGTCTCGGATCCCGCCCCGTTGGACAGGACTGTCCAGCCGACCGGCGCGATGACACTGAGCGAGAATGTCGCCTTGAGGTCGGGCTGGTCGAAGCAGGCGAAGATCCGCTGCGCTTCGTACAGGAAGGCATTGCTGTACAGGTACGTTTCGCCGTCTTCCGGATCGACGAAGCGGTGGATGCCCTCGCCTGTATCCGTGTACTCGCAGTCCGCTTCGACGACGAGCTCGTTGATCGCATCGAGTTCCCGAAGCTTGATGCGCTCGCCGTCGTATGCCCCGTCGTCCAGGACGTGGCCGTTGAGCCGCATCGAAGGCCTTCCTGACGCCAGGAACTCCACGAACGTCGCTTCTCCGGGTTGCCGGCAGCCGAAGCGGAGCCTTGTCGTCGAGCGAAAGGTCGTCGCTCCGAACGTGAAGTCGAGCTCGACGTCGTATGCCTCGACTGCGATCAGGCCGGCCCGTTCGGCCGCCTCCTGGCGGGTCAGCGTTCGCATCAGGTCAGGCGGCTGAACGCGTCGGTCATGTTCGTTTCGGCGGCATGGGGCGACAGGATAGCGGGACCACAGTGACGTTTATGCGGGACCTCCGGAACGAGACGGGGTCCGCGCCTCGTCACTCCCCGGCGGTGCCGAAGGTCGCCCGCCCGGCCGGTCGATAGGTCTGCAGCATCACGCCGGACGGCGTCGAGAGCGATTCGACCAATTCCAGGTTGTGCGTCTGGCCGCGCTCCGGGAAGAGCCGCAGCCCATCGCCCACCACGACGGGGGCGATCCGCAGGTTGAGCTCGTCGACGAGGTCGCGCTCGAGCAGCCAGCGCAGCAGGTCGCCGCTGCCATGGACCTGGAGCTCGCGTCCGGGCTTCTGTTTGAGCTCGCGCACCGCCGCCTCGACGTCGCCGTCGATGACGTGGGTGTTCCAGCCCGGATCCTTGAGCGTGGTCGAGGGCACGTACTTGGGCAGGACGTTGATGCCGTGGGAGACCGGATCGCCCTTGTCGTGGTGCGGCCAGTACCCCTCGAAGATCTGCCAGGTCTTGCGTCCGAGCAGCAACGCGTCCGCGCGCTCGAACATGGAGGTGATGAAGCGACCGGACTCCTCGTCGCCATAGGGTGCGATCCAACCGCCGCGGTCGAACCCGCCGCGCCGGTCCTCATCGGGGCCTCCGGGGCCCTGGTACACACCGTCCACGCTGAGCATCATCGTTGCGATCAGCTTCATGGTCTTCGCTCCTTCGCTTCAGGTCGACGATGGTTAGACCATCGGCAGAACGGCGACTCATCGGCCCGGTGTGGCAGACACGGACATCCAAACCAGGAGCAGAGTGTCGTTCCGTGCATGAGCGGTATGATCGGCGTCTCGCGCCTGTAGCTCAGTGGATAGAGCGTCGGCCTCCGGAGCCGAAGGTCGCAGGTTCGAATCCTGTCGGGCGCGCCAATGCCATATTTGATCCGCGCCGAGGTCGCCCCAGGTGGGAAGGGCGGGCACCACGACCTCCCGCGGGAGAGCGAGCGCGAGACCGTGGGCATATGCCTCGGGCGTGAGGCGGACCGTAACGAACTCCTCGCCCCGAACGACGACTTCCTCATAGACCGACTGGATCAGCGCTGCCCTCGTCGGCGGCTTGGCTTTCGCCCAACTGACGGCGAAGTTCTGGATGCGCTCGATCGCCTTCGCGCCGTCGACGGTCCTTGGCGCCTGACGATCGACCAGCCCGGCCTCGACGACACGCTCGAGCTGGCTCATCGCCCTCGACGCTTCAGGTAGTTCGTGTCGGTCGAGTCTCATCCCGTGATCCCTTCAATAGCCGGTGAATTCCTCGGTCCGGATGTCGTCTTCGTCGACGCCCGCGTCGAGGAGCATCGTCCGGAGCCCCTGGACCATTCCGGGTGGGCCCGTCAGGTAGTAGATGGCGTCGGTCACGCCGTCGAGGTGACGTCCGAGCATCGAGGCATCGATGTGGCCTTGCTCGCCCGCCCACGCGTCCGCAGGGTCCAGCCCTGACATCGTCGGAACCAAAGTGAGGTTCGGGTCCTGCGCAGCGAGTTCGCGGAGCTCGTCGAGGAAGGCGGCGTCCTGAGGTCGACGATTGGCGTAGAAGACGACGACCCGGTACCGCAGGCCGCCGGTGCGGATCATCTCGAGCAAGATGCTCCGGAACGGGGTGATACCGATGCCCCCGGTGAGCACGACGGCCGGCCGGGCGGCGTTGTGCAGGCGGAGATCCCCGAACGGACCTTCGATCTTCACGGCGGTGCCGAGCGGCATCGCCTGCAGGACCCGCTTGAAGGCCGTGTCACGCAGGCGCGTCGTGATCATGATCACCTGCTCGCTCGGTGCACTGGAGATCGAGAAACCGCGCGTGTTGCCCTCGGCGTCCGTCTCCGGCGGATCGAGCAGGGTGATGTCAACGAACTGGCCCGCGCGATATGTCCAGTCGCGCGGGCATGGCGAAGCGGAACGCCATCGTCCGCTCAGCGACAAGTTCGCGACCCACGAGGGCAGCCTCGAAGGTGGGCCAAGCGACAGTTGCGTATGCCGGTCCCCAACGGACCGGTCCTGATCGTCTCAGCCGAATGCTCGGCGATGGCTGGTCGTTGTGCGATTGTCATGTCATGGGCTCCGTAGCCGCCGATGCATCTGCATGAGGGTCACAACGACCGTACGGCTGCGCCGTGAACTAGCCCGATGACACGCATGAACGGCGGGTGAACACCGCGAGCGCGGCCGCTGTGCCCTCTACGGTCTCGACGCACCGCCCCTGGCGATGAGCGCCACGGCCAGGAGCATCTGGCTCGTTTCGGGCGCATACACATCGTGAATGACCTCGGGATCCAGCACGAGCAGAGATCCCGCGGGCAGGCGGTGCGTCTGCGTCGGAGTCGACACCTCGAGCAAGCCGGACAGGGCCAGGATCGTCACGTGCGCCTCAGCACGATGGTCCGCCAACCGCCCGCCCGCCTCGAAGTCGAAGACGACGAGCGAGAGCGGCGGCTTGTGGAAGATCGTCATCTGGCGATGCCCGTCGCGGACGGGGGTGCCTTCGTCGCGCAGCCCGGCGGCGATCTCGCGCAGGTCGAAGACGTGCTCGGTGCCGCGAGAACCGCTCTCGCGGCGGGCGTCGTTCCGGGTCGGAGTCGGGAGTCATCAGTCGGTCATACCGAGACAGATAGCGCGTGTTCGGTCGTCGGTGACTCCGCGTCGCCAGGCTCACGCATGGCTGGCGACGGGCAACCGGGCGGCGACCAGGCCGATGAGGTCGGCGACGCGGCAGCTGAAGCCCCACTCGTTGTCGTACCAGGCGATGACCTTGATCAGCGTTCCGCCGATCACCATCGTCATCGAGGAGTCGATGATCGACGAGCGGCTGTCGCCGCGGAAGTCAGACGACACGAGCGGCTCGTCGCTGACGCCGAGGATGCCCTTCATCGGACCGGCCTCGGCCGCGCGGAACGCCGCGTTGAGCTCCTCGACCGAGGTCGATCGGCCGACGTCGGCCGTGAAGTCGACGACGCTGACCGTCGGTGTCGGAACGCGCAGGCTGAAGCCGTTGAACTTGCCCTCGAGCTCGGGCATGACGACGCCCAGGCTGCGCGTCGCGCCGCTCGTCGTCGGGACGATGTTCTGGGCCGCCGCGCGAGCCCGGCGCGGGTCCTTGTGGGCCGTGTCGAGCAGGCGCTGCGACGTCGTGTACGAGTGGACGGTGTTCATCAGGCCGCGCTCGATCGTGACGAGGTCGTGGACGACCTTGACCGCCGGGACGAGGCAGTTCGTCGTGCACGAGGCGTTGCTGATGATGTGGTGGCGCTCCGGGTCGTAGCGATCCTCGTTGACGCCGATGACGACCGTGAAGTCGGCGCCGCTGGCCGGGGCGCTGATGATCACCTTCTTCGCGCCAGCGTCGAGGTGCGCCTGTGACTTGCCCGGGTCGCGGAACTTGCCGGTCGACTCGAGGACGATGTCGACGCCGAGGTCGCCCCACGGCAACGCCGCCGGATCGGATTCCTTGAACACCTTGATCTCGCGACCGTCGACGATCAGCGCGTCGTCCGTGTGGTCGACCGTGCCGGGATAGGCCCCGTAGGTGGAGTCGTGCTTGAACAGGAGCGCGTTCATCTCGGCGTCGACGAGGTCGTTGACCGCGACCACCTCGACGTCCGGCGTGCGCTCGATGAGTGCCCGGAGCGACTGGCGGCCGATCCGCCCGAAGCCATTGATTCCTACGCGAACTGTCATTATCTGATTCGCTCCTGCCATGTTGATCGAGACGTGGATCCGAAGCCTCGGTCTCACGCTACGCGCCGGTTCGTGAACAGCCGTAGGCACGGGAGGCCTCGCTCGGCAGCCTTCGGCCTCGGCCTGACCCGCGCGCCTGCGCCGCTTCCCAGTCCCGACGGAACTGGACGATGCCCTTGTCCGTGAGCGGGTGGTGGATCATCTGCGCCAGGACCTTGAGCGGCACCGTCGCGATGTGGGCGCCGGCCAGCGCGGCCTCAGTCATGTGGCGCGGACTGCGAATCGATGCGGCGAGCACCTCCGTGTCGAGGTCGTAGGTCTCGACGATCGCGACGAGCTCGCGGACGACATCCATGCCGTCCTGGTTGATGTCATCGAGACGACCGACGAACGGCGACAGCAGCGAGGCTCCAGCCTTGGCCGCCAGCAGTCCCTGGTTGGCGCTGAAGATCAGCGTGCAGTTGGTCTTGATCCCCTCTTCGGCCAACCGGGCGATCGCCTCGAGGCCCTCCTCGCTCATCGGGACCTTGACGAAGATGTTCGGCGCCAGCTTTGCGAAGTGGCGGCCCTCGCGGAGCATGCCCTCGACGTCGTCAGCGACGACCTCGGCGCTCACCGGCCCGGGCGTGATCTGGCAGATCTCCCTGAGGACGTCGTCGTAGCTGCCGCCGACCTTGGCGAAGAGCGAGGGGTTGGTGGTCACCCCGTCCAGCACGCCCCAGCGGGCGGCCGTGCGGATCTCGTCGATCCCAGCGGTGTCCAGGAAGATCTTCATGGTCGGTCCCTTGATGTCTGCTTCAGTCGATGTGCCCGAGCGTCGCGGGGTTGGCCCCGTCGATCGCTACGTCGTCCAAAAGTTGGCCGCAAGACTTGAAGGACCGACCGAATTGGCATGAACGCTCGGTGAACGTCATGCAGCCGTCGAATTCACAGGCAATAGTCGAACGTGCTCGCTTGGTCAAGGCAGGTCAACGCACGGAGCACTGCTATCGACGTATCACGCGGATCCTGATCAATCGAGCCCCGTCCTGTCAACTGTCCCGGTTGTCAGCGAAGGCGACGATGCCCGAAGTCCGCACCGAACGGACGTCTGAGCGGCCGAGTCATCACCTCGGGAAGGCAGGTTGGAACGTCCTCCGGCGTTCCCCCAGCGGTACACACAAAGGGAATCTGCGGATCGCTGGTTTGCGGCGACCGCCGGAGCACGGCGCCTGAGGTCACGTCGAACTGGCTGCCATGACAAGCGCAGGTCACGGTGGTTCCCTCGAGGTCGCCATTCGCCAGCGAGCAGCCCATATGTGTGCAGGTGTCGTCAATCGCGTAAAGGTGTCCGCTAGAATTCGAGACGTTGACCTTCGTCCCGTCAACAACGAAGACACGCATCTCACCGTCTGCGACGTCTGTCGCCGTTCCGATCCGAACCAACATGACTTCGACCTCCGAGGTGTTTTCCTTCGTCCGACAACTTGGAGTCAATGGCGCTCATGATGCCACGACTTCCTCACTCCGAGTTGCTTCGACCAGGACGCTGCCCTGCATGTCCTTGGGATGCAGCGAGCAGTCGTAGCGGAACAGTCCGGCTCCGGTAAATGCGTGGGTGACGCTCTCGCCCGGTTTCATCATCTGGACCTCGCCGCCGTCCAGCAGGCGCACTGAATGGGTGAAATTGTCGTTGTTCGTCCAGGTGACCGTGGTGCCGACCGGGACGGTGATGTCCTCGGGCGCGAACTTGTACGACCTGGGCAGGTCGACCTGGTCCGTGGCCACTGGAGCGGCGGGCTGCGGCGGCCTGACACGCGGCTGCGATGAGCACCGCGAAGAGGATTGCGAGTGCCGGGCGGAGGGGATACCCGGCACTCGCGCGGAGGAGAAGTCATGGTCGTCAGCGCCCAGCCGCAGCGTCGGCTGTCAATCTTCGTGCTGCCCAGGCGAAGATGAGGATGAATGCCACGAGATCGAGGACTTCGCTGATCGTGTGAGCGAACAGGAAGACCGTCCAATCGAGGTGGTAGGTCATGTAGCTGAGCTCGGCCAGCGCGAACAGGCTGAAACCCCACCCGAGCAGGCTCGCTCCGGCACCGAATGAGCGCCAGGCGAAGTACGCGCCGATGAGGAACGCCGTCGCGTGGATGGCCAAAAAGCCCAGCGCGGGGATCTGGTTGACGAAGTCACCGAATGGCATCGAGGTGCCTCCCTTGAGTTGCGGTCTCGCCATGACGGCGACCTGAGCGGACGCCGTCGACGACGACGCCGATGAGCACGAAGGTCATGCCGACGAAGACCACCAGGTGCGCGGAAAGCTGCGAGCCCGTCATCGCTCCGCCTGGTCGTGATCGAGCGCTGGGTCCAGGTGGGCGAGCAGGTCTGCCGCGAATTCCAAGACCATGACGGCCAATCCGATCTGCGATCCGATCGGGAGTTGACGGGCCACACTCGATACACGTCGGATGGCAGCGATTGCGGGCATTGGCTCTCCGTTCGGGTGGGTGGCCGATGGCTTTCCATCGGCACGTCCGTGACGCTAGGAGCCACGCCTGTACCGCGGAAGAAATCGCGGTGAACGGCGCGTGAATATCGGCGGCGCGCACGCGTGATGAGATGCGAGCGCCCGGGCGAGCATCACCACCAGGCGTCAGGCGGTCACTCGTTGCCAAATGCGGGACCGTCGACGAAGACCTTGGCGACGAAGAGATCGATCGAGATGGACACCCTGCGAGTACGTCCTCGGCCGACTGAGGTCGACTTGGTGGCCAGCCCGATCGAGCGCCTCGGTGCTTGTCGCTTAGTTGAGAGACCCGTCTCGCGGGAATTGAGCTGGGCGCCGTCCGCGCGGCTTGACCACACCGCGGTATTGGTGGACGACGAGCAGCGCACAAGTGAGGAGCGCACCGGCTACACCCAGTGCGACCGCGACCAGCATCAACGATCCGAGCCGCAGAGCGACGATGCCAGCGAGGATCCCTGCGACCACGCCATTGATGACCGCAAGCATTCCGGGGGTCGTGACGAATACATGGGCGAGGCTGCCCGGACCGGGGGTCGCGCCGTACGTGGCCATGACGCCTGGTTCATCGTCGTTTGACCCGGTGATGAAGTAGTCCCGAAGCTCGGGCGCCATCTCCAGGTAGGCGTGGCGCAGCATGTTCATGCCAACCACCCAACCCACGTCTTCACGGTTGATGGCGACAAGCCGCGCGAATGACACAACTCCAACAAACAGGACGACAGGCAGGATCAGAAGCGCGAACGTCACGAACCCATCGCCGAACGCGGTGGCCTGGGCGACGAGGGCAAGAGCAACCACTGCGCCGGACAACACCGACAGGAACATCGACCCGCGGCTGAATGACTCGTTCCAGGACAGCGACCGGGTCGAGAGCAGACTCCAGTGCTCGGTCGTGAGGATCTGCAGGCGCAGGGCGGGCGAGGCGTGAGGCCCGTCTTCGTCAACGAGAACTGCTTTCGCACTCCCTTCGTCGGGACCGTCTACACGCTCGCCGGACACCAAATCCCTCCTTGTCACTAGGCATCGAGCATGGAAGGCTTGCGGAAACATCCGGACGAACACGAATCAACAGGGCATGAATGAGCGCCGTCCGGATCGAGGAGCGCACGACGCTCTCGGATCAGGCCGAGCTCGATTCGCGAGGGACTTGCCCGATCGAGGCAGCCGACGCCTGCAGTGGCGCGATGGATGTCGCCGGCGCTCGCCGTGCGGCCGGTTCGACTGCCGATAGTGTTTCCAGGTATGCGGCCACCATCGTTCACGATCCATTCACGTGAGTTCCTCGAGTCATTCGGCCTCGCCCCTGACGATGTAGACATGAACAGCACCGTCCGGCCTACCCGTCACTGTCTCCACCAGCAAATCCGATGGACTACGTCGCCAGAAGGCTCTCCTCGCTCCCGATGGTCGGGGGCGCCTTCGCAGCGATCCTGGGCGCTGGCCTCCTCGAATTCGGCGGGAGTGCCCAGTCCAAGCGCGATGGCAGCGGGCTTTGTTGTCTTCTTCGTATCCGCGTTGGCGGCCGACGTGACCCTCGGCCGCCTGATCCGTCAACGCGGGAACGGTCCGTGGTGAGGACGGCGTCGATGGACCAGCATCCGAGGACGACGCTTCTGATTCGCTCGGGGCAGCCCGATCGGCGGCCGTCTGGTATTGCGCGCCACGTCTCCCGCGTTGCGGCCTGGAACCGCCTCGAGGATGAGTTGCGATCGATCGCCGTCGATCTCTTGGGGCCGAATGAGACAGACGAGCTTCCTGAACAATGTGCCGAGTGGGTCGCAGCGACGACCCAGAAAGCGATATCGGGTATCTGCGATGCGGCACTTGATGGGCTTGTCCGGGCCCTCGACTCGCTCCTCGTCGACGTCCCGCCCGACGTCGCGCGTCGACTCGACGAGGCCAGGATCCGGCACGACGCCGGATACACCTGACCAGGAGACCGTGTCATGACCGTTTCGAATGTCCGCCTCCAACGTGCATACGACGAACCGGGACCGAATGACGGACGCCGCGTACTCGTGGACCGCGTCTGGCCGCGCGGAAGGTCGAAGGAGCACCTTCGGCTCGACGCGTGGGAACGAGACCTCGGCCCGAGCACCGAGCTCCGCCAATGGTTCGGCCATGACCCGGAGCGCTGGCGGGAGTTTCAGGCGCGGTACCACCTGGAGCTGGCACAACCTGAACACGCGCAGACGCTGGACGGACTCGCTGCCGCGGCTCGCCTGGGCCCGGTCACCCTCGTCTATGGGGCCCGCGATCGCGAGCACAACCAGGCCCAGGTCATCGCCGACGAGATCGAGCGGCGGCTTGCATCGACGCCCAAGCGCGAGCAGTAGGGACGGCGCCAGCGGGCGCCTATCGCGAGGCTGCACTTGCGGTTACGCGAGTGGATCTTCTGATTTCCGTCTCGCCTCAGGTCCCAGCAAGCCGCGAGCGCGAGTGCATCACCGACGGCGCGGCGACCTCCACCATGCATACGGATACCTCGAGAGCGAAGGAGGCGGTCGACCCGCGAAGCGGCCCTCGGCCCCGTCGGTCGTCAGGCCGGCGCCGATCCACGGTTCACACGCACGCTCGTACGCGTGTACGAGCGCAGGGTCGTCCGACGGGATCGGCTCGGCGCGACCGTGCGTTAGTCCTAGGGCGGAGCGATGAATTGGTAGCCGAGGCCACGTTCGGTCTGGATGTAGCGTGGGGAGTCCGATGAGTCGCCGAGCTTGTCGCGGAGCCGACGGATGTAGACGCGGATGTAGTCGACCTCGTCGACATACTCGCGTCCCCAGACCTTGGCCAGAAGCGTGCCGTGCTCGAGGATATGGCCCGCGTTTCGCACGAGGTGATAGAGGAGCTTGTACTCGGTCGGGGTCAGGTCAAGCCGCGTGCCGTCGAGTCGCGCCTCCTGCTTCGCGAAGTCGACCTCGAGATCCCCGGACTTGAAGGATGGGACACGACTGGCGGGAGCTGGCATCTCCAGGCGCCGCAGGACCGCCTTGACCCTCGCCATCAACTCGAGATGGTTGAAGGGCTTGGTGACGTAGTCGTCAGCTCCGAGCTCAAGACCCTTGACCTTGTCCATCGCGTCATCGCGTGCCGTGAGCATGACGACCGGGACGTCCGAGAACGCCCGAATCTGCCGAAGCACCTCGATACCCATCGATGCCCGGCAAGCCCACATCAAGCAAAACGATGTCGGGACGTTCCCGCTCGACAATGTCCAGGGCGGCCTCGCCCTCGCCGGCCCCGAGGACATCGACGTCGCGCCACTGCAGCATGAATCCGAGACGGACCGACTCGACCACATCGGGTTCGTCGTCGACAACGAGGATCCGCATCACGCCTCCTGAGGTGGTCCGGCCGCCGGAACGACCAGGGTGAACGTGCTTCCGCGACCCGGCCGGCTCCGGACTTCGATCGAGCCGCCATGCGCCTGGGCGATCGCGAGAGCTCTTGGGAGTCCGAGCCCAACGCCTTCCTGAGGGCTGTTCGGGTCATGTCGCCCAACGAAGAATCGCTCGAACAGATGTGCCTGGTCCGCAGCGGAGATACCCGGTCCGTCGTCCGTCACCGACCAGCGGATCATGCCGTCCGTGGGACGGCTTGAGTCGCACCGTGATGCGACCCTCTCCGTCCCGGCGCGTAATGATGCGTTAGTAGCTAACAGACAACAGGTATCTCCGCTGCGGACCAGGCACATCTGTTCGAGCGATTATTCTTGGGCGTCATGACCCGAACAGTCCACAGGAGGCGTTGGGCTCGGACTCCCAAGAGCTCTCGCGATCGCCCAGGCGCATGGCGGCTCGATCGAAGTCCGGAGCCGGCCGGTCGCGGAACACGTTCACCCTGGTCGCTCCGGCGGCCGTTCCGCCTCAGAGGCGTGATGCGGTCCTCGTTGTCGACGACGAACCCGATGTGGTCGAGTCGGTCCGTCTCGGATTCATGCTGAGTGGCGCGACGTCGATGTCCTCGGGGCCGGCGAGGGCGAGGCCGCCCTGGACATTGTCGAGCGGGAACGTCCCGTCATCGTTTTGCTTGATGTGGGCTTGCCGGGCATCGACGGGTATGAGGTGCTTCGGCAAATTGAGCTTCTCGGACGTCCCGGTCGTCATGCTCACGGCACGGGATGACGCGATGGACAAGGTCAAGGGTCTTGAGCTCGGAGCTGACGACTACGTCACCAAGCCCTTCCACCATCCCGAGTTGATGGCGAGGGTCAAGGCGGTCCTGCGGCGCTTGAGATGCCAGCTCCCGCCAGTCGTGTCCCATCCTTCAAGTCCGGGGATCTCGAGGTCGACTTCGCGAAAAGTGAGCCCTCGACGGCAGCGCGCTTAGCCTGACCCCGACCGAGTACAAGCTCCTCTACCACCTCGTGCAAAACGCGGGCCATGTCCTCGAGCGCCGCACGCTTCTGGCCAAGGTCTGGGGACGCGAGTATGTCGACGAGGTCGACTACATCCGCGTCTACATCCGTCGGCTCCGCGACGAGCTCGGCGACTCATCGGACTCCCCACGCTACATCCAGACCGAACGTGGCCTCGGCTACCGACTCATCGCTCCGCCCTAGGACGACGCACGGTCGCGCCGAGCCGATCCCGTGGGGCGACCCTGCGCTCGTACACGCGTAACGCGCGCGCGAGTGAACCGTGGTCGGCGCCGGCCTGACGACCTACGGGCCGAACGCCGCTTCTCGAGTCAACCGCCTCCTTCGCTCCCGAGGGATCCGCATGCATGTTGGAGGTCGCCGCGCTGTCGTGACGCACTCGCGCTCGCGGCTTGCTTGGACCTGTGCGAGACGGAAATCAGGAGATCCACCGTGTTACCGCAAGTGCAGCCTCGCGATAGGCGCGTCTACTGGCGCCTCCCCTACTGCTCGCCCTTCGGCGCCGATGCAAGCCGACGCTCGATTTCGTCAGCGAAACCTGCGGCCTGGTTGTGATCGCGATCGCGAGCACCATAGACGAGGGTGACCGGGCCCAGGCGAGCCGCGGCAGCGAGTCGTCCAGCGTCTGGGCTTGTTCAGGTTGTGCCAGCTCAAGGTGGTACCGCGCCTGAAACTCCCGCCAGCGCTCCGGGTCATGGCCGAACGATTGGCGAAGCTCGGTGCTCGGCCGAGGTCTCGTTCCCACGCGTCAAGCCGAAGGTGCGCCTTCGACCTTCCGCGCGGCCAGACGCGGTCCACGAGTACGCGGCGTCCGTCATCCGGTCCGGGTTCGTCGTATGCACGTTGGAGGCGGACGTTCGAAACGGTTATGACACGGTCCCTCCTTGGTCAGGTGTATCCGGCGTCGTGCCGGATCCTGGCCTCGTCGAGGCGACGCGCCACGTCGGGCGGGACGTCGACGAGGAGCGTGTCGAGGGCCTGGACAAGCCCATCAAGTGCCGCATCGCAGACACCCGATATCGCTTTCTGAGTCGTGGCTGCCACCCACTCGGCACACACTGCGGGAAGCTCGTCTGTCTCATTCGGCCCCAAGAGATCGACGGCGATCGATCGCAACTCATCCTCGGGCGGGACCAAGCCGCCACGCGGGTGACGTGGTGCGCAACGCCGGACGGCTGCCGGTCGGGCTGCCCGGCGCGGACCGGAAGCGTCGTCCTCGG